>NZ_CABFVH010000025.1 GCF_902141855.1 Methylobacterium dankookense
CCCTCGTCAGCCTGCCCACCCTGGCAGCCTGATCCTCCCGGCCCAAGCCGGTGATCGCGATGGCTCTCAACGAGCTACACCACGCCAAGGGACACGACCAGCGCCGCCTGTCTCGCCTCCGTCTCGAACGCCTGCTCTCGCTCCATCCCGTCCGTCCTGCTCTGCACGCCTCAGCTTAGCCAACGCCCATTCCCCGGCCTACGGGGATGAAGTCGCAGCCTCGCGCGTATCACCACGATTCCCCGACCCGCAGAACCAAGGGGCGCCCCGCGCGTATCCCCCGGGCCGTGCGATTCACGCACGTCACGACCGGGGCTTGGGGAACGGAGGACGGATGCGTTCGGTCGAGGCAGGGCAGAGCCGGCGAGCAGGGCTCGCGCGGCAGGACGCCGGCAGGCCCCCGCAACCGAACCTCCTCCACACGATCCGAAGACTCTCCGCAGGGGTGGCGGCGCCCCATCCCCTGCTCTGGCTCGCCGCCGCCCTGATCTGCGGTGTCGACGCGGTCTGGCTCGCAGCCTCGGGCATCGCCCTCGATCCGGAGGCGCCGCTGGCCGTCGCGGCCCTTGTCGCGGTGCTGCTCGTGGCCGCCGCCGGCCTCGGCGGACTCAAATCCGAGCCGAGCCTGCGCGGGATGGCGCTCGCGAGCGCGGCCCTCGTCGCCTTCACCGTGCCGGTCGCGGTCCTGCACTACCTCGCGGCGACCCTCGCCCTGCCCCTGGTCGATGCCGACCTCGCCCGGGCCGAGGCCGCGATCGGCTTCGACTGGCCCGCCTGGCTCGCCTTCCTCGAAACCCACCCTGCGCTGAACTGGTGGCTCTCGCTCGCCTATCATTCGAGCGGGCCGCAAGTGGCGCTGGTGGTGATCGTGCTCGCCGCGACGCGCCGGCTCGGGCGGCTCTGGGCCTATGTGCGGCTGTTCTGCGCGACGCTCCTCGCCGTGGTGGCGATCTCCGCCCTGTTGCCGGCGGCGGGCGCCTACGCGCATTATGCGCCGCATACGATGCCGAGCGACGCGATCGAGACGATCGGCGCCCTCTGGCATCTCGACGCCCTGGAGCGGCTGCGCGGCGGCGGCGTCACGGTGCTGAACATCGGCGAGATCCGCGGGCTCGCGACCTTCCCGTCCTTCCACGTCTGCCTCGCCATCCTCACCGCCTGGGCGCTGGCGCCGGTCCGGGTGGTCGGCCCCCTCGCCGCCTTGCTCAATGCGGCGATCGCGGTGGCGGCGATCGCGTCCGGCGGCCACTACCTGCCGGACATCCTGGCCGGCGCAGCCCTCGCCGGCGCGGCGCTCGCGCTCCGCCGCCGGGCTCGTGCCGCCGAGGCCATCGCGCAGCCCGGAACGGGAGAGGGCCGGCTCGTCGGCCGGCCCTCTCCGTCATGACCTGTGTCCCATCGGATGCGGTCGGAAGGCATCTCTGATCTCATCCTGTCCCTTCATCCTGACGTGGCCGTGACGGCTCAGGGCGAGGTCGGGGATCGGGAAAAGACCGATGATGATGTCCGTCTCGCAGGCCCTCAGAGCCTGTTTGAGCAAATCGAGCGGGTGTTATCCCCCTGATCCCCTTCTCGACCTCAGGATGAGGTGAGGGGGTGGGAGGAGCGTAAATCTCCGAGCCGAGATCGGTCATTCCCGCTCAAACAGGCCCTCAGTAGGGATAACCGTAATAGTGCCGGCGCGGCGGCACGCGGCGATAGCGCGGCGCCTCGTCGTCGTAGCCGTTCTGATAGCCGTAGGTCCGGAGGTAGGGGTCCGTCCGGGGATTGCGGTAATTGCCGTTGTTCACCCCGGCCGAACGGTCGTTGCCGTTGAGCGCCGAATAGGGGGACAAGCCGCTTCCGGAATCGCTGTTGCCCCAGGCGAGCGCGGCTCCGGAACTGCCGGCCACCAGCGTTCCGGCGAGAAGCGCGAGGGCGATGGCCTGCCTCATGAGGACCTCCTGATCGTTGCCGTTTCTCGTTCATGCGAACGGGAAGCCGAACGGGATGTTCCGCCATCGCGCCACGCTGGTCGAGTGCCCTCGGCACTCCTCCGCGACGCGGCGCGCCTTACCTCTGCAAGGACCGGACGCGCCCGGCACCGCGCGTGGGGAACTGGGTGATGTTCGATGCCACGAAGATCCTCGCCGACGCCCTCGGCGGCCACCTCGCGCAGACCTATCTGCGCACCTTCGGCCGGCGCGAGCCACGCTACGCGGAGGTGATCGAGGAATCGGCACGGCTCACCGTCGAGCGCATCGTCGGCAGCGACGCGCTCTACCACGACGCCTACCACACCTCCCTCGTGACGATGGTGGCGCAGGACATCCTGCGCGGCCGCTTCCTCAGCCAGGGGATCTCACCGGAGGATTGGCTGCACGCGATCGTCGCGGCGCTCTACCACGATATCGGTTTCGTGCGGGGCGTCTGCTCGGGCGACCGGGACGGCCATTTCATCATCGATGCCGAGGGCCATACGGTGGAGCTGCCCCGCGGCGCCTCGGACGCCGCCCTCGGCCCCTACCATGTGGAGCGCTCGAAGATCGCGGTGCGCGAGCGCTTCCGCAACCACGACCTCGTCGATCCCGAGCGGGTGGCCCGCGCCATCGAGCTGACACGCTTCCCCGTGCCGCTCGACGCGGACCATGCCGAGACGGCGACCGAGGCCGGCCTGATGCGCGCGGCCGACCTGATCGGCCAGCTCGGCGATCCGCTCTACCCGCGCAAGCTCAACGCCCTCTACCAGGAATTCGCCGAGGTCGGGCTGAACGCGCAGCTCGGCTACAGCAACCCCGCGGACGTGGCCGAATGCTACCCGGCCTTCTTCTGGTCGAAGGTCGAGCCGGTGATCGGCGACGGCATCCGCGCCCTCGATCTCACCGTGGACGGACGGCGCTGGGTCGCCAACCTCTACTCGCACGTCTTCGCCATGGAGCACGACCGCCGCCGGATGGGGCCGCATCCGGGTTGATGCCAAATCCGGTTGGTCGCTTCGGTCGTGAGCGGGCTTCCTGATACCGCGTCCGGTCTGATCGACCGGACGCGGTCTCAGACCGGCGGCGCGGCGTGGTGCTCGCGGGCGAGCCGGAGCAGGTTCTGGCCGTAGCCGGTCTTGGCGAACATCTCGCCGCGGGCAATGAGCTGCGCCTTGTCGATGAAGCCCTGCAGGAAGGCGATCTCCTCCAGGCACGCCACCTGAAGGCCCTGCCGGTGCTGGATCGTGCGCACGAATTCCGAGGCTTCCAGCAGGCTGTCATGCGTGCCGGTGTCGAGCCAGGCATAGCCGCGGCTCATCCGCTCCACATGGAGCTGACCCCGCTCCAGATAGGCCTCGTTCACGCTGGTGATCTCGAGCTCGCCCCGCGGCGAGGGCTTCACCGCCGCCGCGATGTCGAGGACCTGATTGTCGTAGAAGTACAGGCCGGTGACCGCCCAGGTCGATTCCGGCTCCTTCGGCTTCTCCACCAGCCGCGTCGGTCGGCCCGCGGCGTCGAGCGTCACCACGCCGTAGGCCTGCGGGTTGTCGACATGGTAGGCGAACACCGTCGCGCCCTGCTTGCGGCCGGCCGCGCGGGCGAGCAGCTCGCCGATGCCGGCGCCGAAGAACAGGTTGTCGCCGAGGATCAGCGCCACGTCGTCGTCGCCGACGAAGTCGCGGCCGATGACGAAGGCCTGGGCCAGGCCATCGGGCCGCGGCTGCACCGCGTAGCTGAAGGACAGGCCGAACTGCTCGCCCGTGCCGAACAGGCGCTGGTAGTTCCCGAGATGCTCGGGCGAGGAGATGATCAGGATCTCGCGGATGCCGGCCAGCATCAGCACCGAGACCGGATAGTAGATCATCGGCTTGTCGTAGACAGGCAGCAGCTGCTTGTTGATCGACAGCGTGGCCGGGTGCAGCCGGGTGCCGGAGCCGCCGGCCAGGACGATGCCCTTCATCGTGAGGTCTCCGCTGAGACCGGGCCCACCAGCCGGTCGAGGATGTCGTCGAGCGCCGCTTCCCACGGCCGCGGGGCGATGCCGAAGGCGGCCGTCAGGCCGTCGGTCGCGAGGACCGAGTTGGCCGGGCGCTGCGCCGGGGTCGGATAGGAGGCGGTCGGGATGCCCTCGACCGGGATCGTGCGGCCGCCGCGGCGGGCGGAGCCCGCGACGATGGCACGGGCGAAGCCGCACCACGTGGTGGCGCCGCTATTCACGCAGTGGAAGGTGCCGGTCGGCGCCGCCTCGTCGGCCGCGAGCCGCAGGGCGATGGTCATCAGCGCCGCGGCGAGGTCGCCCGCGCTGGTCGGGCAGCCGTGCTGGTCGTCCACCACAGTGAGCTTGTCGCGCTCGCCCGCGAGCCGGAGCATCGTCTTGACGAAGTTGCCGCGGTGCGGGCTCACCACCCAGGCGGTGCGCACGATGGCGTGGCGCGGATTGCCCGTGCGCACGGCAAGCTCGCCGCCCGCCTTGCTGGCGCCGTAGACGCTGCGCGGCGCGATCGGGTCGTCGGTCCGGTACGGGCCGGCCTTCGTGCCGGCGAAGACGTAATCGGTGGAGACTTGGACCAGCGGGATCGACCGCCGCGCCGACTCGGCCGCCAGGATGGCCGGCGCCAGCGCGTTGAGGCGCCAGGCCTCGGCGATCTCGGATTCGGCCTTGTCGACCGCCGTGTAGGCGGCGGTGTTGATCACCGCGCCGTAGGCGCGCGCGTCGAGGGCGCCGGCGACCGCGCCCGCATCGGTGATGTCGAGCTCGCTGCGGCTCGGCGCGTGCACGCCGGTGCCCGCCGGCCAGGCGAGCGCCCGAAGCTCGGTGCCGACCTGGCCCGCCCCGCCCAGGATGAGGACGTCCATCGCCTCAGCCCGCCGTGCCGAGGCCGAGGCGCTCGCCCTTGTAGCGGCCCTCGCGGATCGGGCGCCACCACGCCTCGTTGTCGAGGTACCAGCGGATGGTCGCCTCCAGCGCCTCCTCGAAGCTCTTGG
Source organism: Methylobacterium dankookense (assembly GCF_902141855.1). Taxonomy (GTDB): domain Bacteria; phylum Pseudomonadota; class Alphaproteobacteria; order Rhizobiales; family Beijerinckiaceae; genus Methylobacterium; species Methylobacterium dankookense. Next base: position 4,944 of record NZ_CABFVH010000025.1, read on the forward strand.
TCGGCGCCCAGCCGAGTTCGGCCTCCGCCTTCGACGGGTCGATCGCGTAGCGCCGGTCGTGGCCCGGACGGTCGGCCACGAAGGTGATCAGGCGCTCGTGCGGGCCGCCTTCCGGCCGCAGCCGGTCGAAGGCTGCGCACAGGGCCTTCACCACCGCGAGGTTGTTGCGCACCGCCCGGCCGCCGAGCAGGTAGGTCTCGCCGAGCCGGCCGCGCTCGAGCACCGCCACGAGGCCGCGGGCATGGTCCTCGACATGGATCCAGTCGCGCTCGTTCTGGCCGTCGCCGTAGACCGGCAGCGGGCGGCCCTCCAGCGCGTTGAGGATCATCAGCGGGATCAGCTTCTCGGGGAAGTGGCGCGGCCCGTAATTGTTCGAGCAGTTCGTCACCAGCACCGGCAGGCCGTAGGTCTCGTGCCAGGCGCGCGCGAGATGGTCCGAGGCCGCCTTCGAGGCGGAATAGGGCGAGCGCGGGTCGTAACGGCTCGTCTCCGTGAAGAACCCGCCCGGCGGCAGCGAGCCGTAGACCTCGTCAGTCGAGACATGCAGAAATCGGAACGTCTGCTTCTCTGCTTCGGACAGAGTCTCGTAATGGCCGCGCGCCGCGTCGAGCATCACCTGCGTGCCGATCACGTTGGTGCGCACGAAGGCGCCCGGATCGGTGATCGAGCGGTCGACATGGCTTTCGGCGGCCAGGTGCATCACCGCCTCGGGGCGGAAGCTGCGGAAGGCTTCGAGGATGGCCGGCCGGTCGCAGATGTCGGCCTCGATCAGGCGGTGGCGCGGGTCGCCCTCGAGGCTGGCGAGCGAGACCGGGTTGGCGGCGTAGGTCAGCGCATCGACGGTGGCGACCTCGTGCCCGAGGTCGTGCACGAGGTGCAGCACGAGCGCCGAGCCGATGAAGCCGCAGCCGCCGGTCACCAATATTCGCATCGTCATGCCTTTCCGAAGAGGCGCGGCTTGCGCCGCGAGCCCCAGGCCGTATCAATCACGCCCTTGATCCGCCGCGACCTGCGCAGGATCGAGGACTTGCACAGCCCCTGCCCTAGAATTGCGGCCCGATCTCGGCAAGGCGGGGGGCCCGCCGGTCCTTGTCGGACAGGATCGCCTCGGCCTCGGCGAGCGGCCAGTCGATGCCGACATCCGGGTCGTTCCAGGCCAGCGCGCGGTCGTGGGCCGGGCTGTAATAGGCGTCCACCTTGTAGGCGACCATGGTGTCGGGGGTGAGCGTGCAGAAGCCGTGGGCGAAGCCGTGCGGGATCAGGAGCTGGTCGCCGCCCTCGGCATCGAGCGTCACGGCGACGTGCCGCCCGTAGCTCGGCGAGCCGGCGCGCAGGTCCACCGCCACATCGAGGATGGCGCCGGAGAGCACGCGCACCAGTTTGGTCTGCGCCGCCGGCGCGAGCTGGAAATGCAGCCCGCGGATTGTGCCCTTGGGCGCCGAGAACGACTGGTTGTCCTGCACGAACACGATCTCGAGGCCCGCCCGCGCCAGCGCGTCGGCCCGGTAGGTCTCGCTGAACCAGCCGCGCGCATCGCCGTGGCGCTTCGGGCGGATCAGCTTGACCGCCGGGATCTCGGTGTCGACCACGTCCATGAGATCCGCTCCTCAGAAGCACCGCGCGCCGCGCCCTGTCCGGAAAGACAGACTATCCGTGCGCTGCACCGCACATACCGATGGACCCGCGGCATCCAAAGATTGCAGGCGAATGTCAAGTCACGGATCCGAGGCCTCTCCGGCAGGAAGCGGCTTGGTCAGCGCCCGGGCCCATCGATCGCCGGAAGCTCGTTCGGTGGCAGGCCGGCGGCGGCCTGGGCCTGCTGGGGCTGAACCCCGCGGGCCCGGTTGGCGAGGGCAATCGTCAGGCGCTCGGCCGCCTCCGGCTGCATCACCGCCAGGACCTCGGCCATCTTGCGCGGGTTCATGGCGAGCACGATCGGGACCAGCACCTCGTGGCCCAGCCGGTCGAAGACGCGGGCCGCGTCCTTCGGCTTCATCGTCTCGTACATGGTGACGATGTTCTTCAGGCCCTGCTTGGCCGCATCCTCCTTCTGGGGCGTGCCCTCGACCTTCTCCTCGGCCTTCCGCAGGTCCCCCACGCCGGATTCGAGCTTGCGCTCGGCCTCGCCGAGCACGCGCTCGCGCAGCTCCAACTCATCGCTCTTCTGCCTGAGGGCGTCGCGCCGCGCGGAGAGCTTCTCCAGCAGCGCCCGCTCGGTCGGCGAGATCGGGTCCGGCATGGGCGGCTGCGCGCGCGGCGGCGGCTCCGGCTCCTTCGGCTTCTCGGGCTCCTTCGGGGTCACCGAGCCGGTCGTGGCCGGGTCGATCGGGACATAGCCGCTGCGCGCCTCGGCGAGGACGCGGGCGAATTCCGGCAGTTCCGTGCCCGGCGGCGGACTCGCCAGGGTCAGGGAGCCGAGCTTCAGGATCAGCAGGCCGCTCGCAGCGAGCGTCACCGCATCGATCAGGCGCAGGCGGAAGGGCCGCGCCGGCTTGAGGCGCGAGCGGCGCAGCGCCGAGGCCGCGTCGCGCGCGCGCCGGGTGAGGGCCGGCTTCGCGAGGTCCGGCTTGGCGAGGTCCGGCTTGGCGGAAGCCGACTTGGCGGGCGCCGGCTTGCCCGGCGGGGCCTTGGCGGGCGGTCCGCTCATGCGGCCCGGTTCCGGACGCGCTGCAGGGCGCGCTCGGTCATGGCGAGGCTCGCCGCGGCGGCGGCACCGAGCCGCTCGCTATGCACGCCCTGCACGGCGGCGGGCGCGGGAGGCGGCGCGGCGGCCGGGCGGGCGGCGCTGCGGGCCTCGCCGACGATGGCGCCGATGCGCGCGAGCACGGTTTCGCCGGCCCCGACCTGGGCGGCGATGCCGGCGGCGCAGGCCGCGGCCGTCTCCAGCCGCTCGGCCAGCATCCGGTCGGATTCGTCCACCGCCGCCCGCAGAGAGCCGATCGCCCGCTCGGCGGAACTGGTCGCGATCATCAGGTCGCCGATGGTCTGGCGGAGCGCCGCCTCGTCGCCCTTGAGCTGGGCGATGCGCCGCGACAGCCGGACCGAGGTCGCGATCGTCGCGACGAGCAGGACGGCGACGAGGATGTCGGCGAGCAGGGTGACCAGGAAGCTCATCCGTGCCCTACCCGTCCTTGCGGTTGTTCATGGAGGCCTCGTAGGCCTGGAGCGTGGTGCGCGAGCGCCTGAGCGGCCGCGTCACCTGCACGGCGATGTTGTCGTCGATCCGGCCGATCCGCCCCTGCGTCAGGGGCCAGTCGCCGCAGCGGACCGTGATGAGGTCGGAGGGCTTGGCGTCGAACATGAGCGTGTCACCGATCTTCAGCGCCATCACGCGCTTCAGGGGCAGCATCATCTCGTGGAGCACCGCCTCCATGGTCAGGTCCGCCTGCCAGATCTCGGTGGCGAGGTGGCCTTCCCAGATGTGGTCGCGGCCGAGCTTCTCACCCATGAAGCTCTGCATGAGCAGTTCACGGATCGGCTCGATGGTCGCGTAGGGGAAGAGGATCTGCAGCAGGCCGCCGCGCCCGTCCATGTCGAGGCGCAGGCCGATCAGGATCGCGGCGTTGCCCGGCCGGGTGATGGTGGCGAAGCGCGGGTTGGTCTCGATCCGGTCGATGGCGAAGCGCACCGGCGAGAGCGGCTGGAAGGAGAGTTCGAGGTCGCCGAGGATGATCTCCACGAGGCGGCGCACGAGCTGCATCTCGATGGCCGTGAAGGGGCGCCCGTCGAGCCGCGAGGACGAGCCGCCGCGCTTGCCGCCGAGCAGCAGGTCGAGGGTCGAGTAGGCGAGGTTCGACTCGACCGTGACGAGGCCCGAATTCTCCCAGGCATCGGCCCGGAACACGCCGAGCAGGGTCGGGAGCGGGATGGCGTTGACGTAGTCGCCGAAGCGGACCGAGGTGATGTTGTCGAGGGTGACCTCGACGTTGTCCTGGAAGAAGTTGCGCAAGCTCGTCGACAGCAACCGGATCATCCGGTCGAAGACGATCTCGAGCATCGGCAGGCGTTCGTACTGGACGACGCCCGAATCGACGATGGCGCGCACGCCCCCGGCCCCGGAGGCCGAGAGCTCGCGCATGGAGAAGCCCAGGACGCCGTCGATCTCGTCCTGGGTGAGGATGCGGTCGTTGCCGGCGAGCTCGGGGAGGTTGTCGCTCTCCCCGTCCTCGATCATCGTCGCCCATTCGGCGGCGACGTCGCTGGCGGCGCGCGTGGTGCCCTGCTCGGCGAGCGCCGCACCCCATTCCTCGGCGAGCGAGGCGTCGCCGCCCTCAGCCCCCTGCTCCAGCAGGGCTGCGGCCCAATCGTCCTCGGCGTTCGGGTCGTCCGGTTCCATCCGCGCGGCCTAAGGCAGGGTTCACACACACGGGTCCGCGCCCTTCGTGGGAAGAGCGGCGGCCCCTCGAAGGGCTACTGGAGGATCACATCCTTGAAGAGCACCGCCTCGACCTTGGCGGGATAGGTCGCGACGTTGACGCGCCGGAGTAGCTCCTCGCGCAGGCGGTAGAGGCCGGCCGAGCCCGAGAGGTCGCTCGCGCGCAGTTCCCGCATGTAGACCTGCAGCGTGTCCTCCACGCGCGGCATCAGCGGCTTCACCTCGCTCTCGACCTTGGCGTCCTTCAGCTCCAGCGCGATCCGGATCTTGGCGAACTTCGCCTTGTCCTGGTTCGATTCCGGCGTGAGGTTGAGGATCATCTCGCGCACGTCGAGAAAGACGACGGGCTTCTTCTCCTCGACCTGGGCCGCGTGCTCGCCCTCGGCATGGGCGGCGGCGCGCTTCTTCATCACGAAGGCGCCCCCGCCGCCGAGCGCCAGCAGGGCGACGGCGCCGATGACGATGAGCTTCTTCTTGCTCTTCGGGGCGTCCGCCTCGGCGGCCTCGCCCTCGGCGGGCGGCTTCTTCGGCTTCTTGGCCATGAGCGTCGCGTCCGGCGTTGATAAGGAAGCGCCAATGCGCTGGCGACAAATCTGAGATCCGGTATCGCGAAACGCGGTTAACGCGCCGTTAAGGGGGCAAATCTTGCCGGGTCGCCTTTGCCGCCGGGCGCGGACGGCATGCCAGGGGGACAGACCAGCATTAACCCTAAGGCACTGACAACAAACGCCGTTCGGCGCCCGATCCGGTTGGCACGCGGGATGCGCAGGGGATCCCGAACGTGCCTGCCGCACGTGCCGGACCTCAAGCGATGCAGAACGCCCTCTTCGTCGGTGTGTCGAGCCAGGTCGCGCTCCAGCGCGAGCTCGACGTCATCGCCAACAACATGGCCAACGTCGCCACCAACGGCTTCAAGGGCCGCGGCATCCGCTTCCAGGAATACCTGATGCCGGTGGCGAGCGCGGATTCGTTCCAGCGCTCGGACCGCCGGGTCTCCTACGTGATTGACCAGGGCACCGTGCTCGATCTCTCGCAGGGGCCGGTGGAGCAGACCGGCAATCCGCTCCACGTGGCGCTGCGCGGCCCCGCCTTCATGGCGGTCCAGACCGCGCAGGGCGAGCGCTACACCCGCAACGGCGCGCTGGAGGTGAACGCGCAGGGCACGCTCGTGACGAGCGACGGCCACGCGGTCCAGGGCGATGGCGGCCCGATCCAGATCAACGCCCAGGAGACCGGGCTCACCATCGGCACCGACGGCACCGTCTCCACGAATTTCGGCGTGCGCGGCAAGCTCAAGCTCGTCACCTTCGCCAACCCGCAGCGGCTGACCAGCGAGGGCGGCAACCTCTACGCCTCGCCCGATCCCGCCCAGCCCGCCGGCCTCCAGGGCCGCCTCGAATCCGGGGCGCTGGAGCGCTCCAACGTGCGGCCGGTCATCGAGATGACCCGGCTGATGGACGTGAACCGCAGCTACGCGATGATCTCCAGCGTGATCTCGCGCCTCGACGACATGCGCGGCACCGCGATCCGGCGCCTCGCCGACGTCGCCTAAGGCAAGGATCGCTCCCGATGCGCGCCCTCTACGCTGCCGCCACCGGCATGGCGGCCCAGGAACTGAACGTCCAGGTCATCTCGAACAACATCGCGAACCTGCGCACCACCGGCTACAAGCGCCAGCAGCCGCATTTCCAGGATCTGCTCTACCAGAACCTGCGCCGGGCCGGCTCCTCGACCTCGGAGCAGAACACGCAGCTCCCGGCCGGCCTCGCCATCGGCTCGGGCGTGAAGACCACCTCGACCGCCCGGGTGATGTCGCAGGGCACGCTGACCTCGACCGAGAAGGATTACGACGTCGCGATCCGCGGCGAGGGCTTGTTCCGGGTGACGATGCCGGACGGGCGCACCGCCTATACCCGCGACGGCTCGTTCGACCTCTCCGCGCAGGGGCAGCTCGTCACCCGCGACGGCTATCTCGTCGATCCCGGCATCACGGTGCCGAACACCGCGACCTCGGTGACGATCAGCGCCTCCGGCGCCGTGCAGGCGACCCTGCCGGGGCAGACCGCGCCGCAGCAGCTCGGCCAGTTCCAGCTCGCCCGCTTCGTCAACAAGGTCGGCCTCGAATCGATCGGCGACAACCTGTTCATCGAGACCGCGGCCTCCGGCCCGGCCATCAACGGCCTGCCCGGCGCCGAGGGCTTCGGCAACCTGCAGCAATCCTATCTCGAGGAGGCGAACGTGAACGCCGTCACCGAGATCTCGTCGCTGATCGCCGCGCAGCGCGCCTACGAGATGAACTCGAAGGTCGTCACCGCCGCCGACCAGATGCTCTCCACCACCTCGCAGATGTTCCGGAGCTGAGGTCGGCCATGACCGCCCCCTTCGACGACCTCGACCCGTCGCCGGACCTGTCCGACCTGAAGCCGATCGTCCGCCGCGCCCCCGCCCGCGCCATGCCGATGCGCCTGTCCATCGTCCTGCGCGCGATCTTCGCCGTGCTGGCGCTCGGCGCGATCGGCGTCTTCGCGATCCCCGCCCGCGCCGAGGCGCCGATGCGGCTGCGCGGCGACGTGACCGCCCGGGGCGACGTGCTCACCCTCGGCGACCTCGTGGAGAACGCCCCCGAGGCCGCGCTGCAGCGCCCGATGTTCCGCGCGCCCGCCCTCGGCGCCACCGGCACCATCCAGGCCCGGCGCATCGTCGAGGCCGTGGCCGCCGCCGGGCTCGGCCCGGTGGAGACCGGCGGGCGCGCCCAGATCAGCGTGCTGCGGGCCGCGCGCCGGGTCGCGGCGCCGGAGATCGAGGCCGCGCTGAAGCGGTCTCTGGAGACGACCTTCGCCATCGACGCGAAGCTGCTCGCGATCCGCCTCGACGGCGAGGCCCCGGTCCTGCTCGCGCCCCTCGACCTCGACGGCCAGGCCGCGGCCCTCGACCTGAGCTACGACCCCCGCACCCGCCGGGTCGCGGCCCTGATCAGCCTCGGCGAGCGGCAGGCGAGCCTGCGCGTCTCCGGCGTCGCGGTGGAGCTGCGCGAGGTGGTGGTGCTCAACCGGGCGCTGGCGCGCGGCGACCGCGTCACCGAGGCCGACCTTGCCCTGGAGCGCCGCCCGCGCGAGGGCACGCCGCCCGACGCCCTCACCGTGCCGAGCCCCGGCGAGGTGGCGCAGCGCTCGCTCTCCGCCGGCACCGTGCTGCGCGCGGGCGACACCGCCCCGCCGGAACTCGTCGCCCGCGGCGAGATGGTGACCCTCGTCTACGACGCGCCCGGCATCAGCCTGTCGATACGCGGCATCAGCAACGATGCCGGCCGGCTCGGGGCCACCGTGAGCGTCCTCAACGCCACCTCGAAGAAGGTGGTCCAGGGCACGGTCGTCGGGCCGGCCCGCGTCGCGGTGGGCCCCGCCGCGCCGCAGCGGCAGGCCAGCGCCGCCGCCAACCCGATGATCCGCTGAGAACAGGTCGTTCGATGTCCCTGCGCCTGCCCTCCCTCGCCCTGCTCGCCCTCGCCTGCGGCAGCCTCGGCGCCTGCAACTCCATCGACCGCCTGTCGCAGATCGGCGCGCAGCCGGCGCTCTCCGCGATCGAGGATCCGACCTCGCAGCCCGGCTACAAGCCGGTGCGGATGCCGATGCCGGACGTACAGCCGGTCTCCTACGCGCCGAACTCCCTGTGGCGCACCGGCTCGCGCGCCTTCTTCAAGGATCAGCGCGCCGCCCGGATCGGCGACCTCGTCACCGTGAAGGTCAACGTCACCGACAAGGCGAACCTCAACAACGAGACCAAGCGCTCGCGCGCGAACAGCGAGGGCGTCGGCCTGCCGAACGCCTTCGGCCTGGAGAAGAGCGCCGTGGTCGCCGCCGCCGGCATCGCCCCCGACAAGCTGCTGACGCTGAGTTCGAACGCCTCCAGCGACGGCGCCGGCTCGGTGCAGCGCGCCGAGACGGTGACGACGAACATCGCGGCGGTCGTCACGCAGGTGCTGCCGAACGGCAACCTCGTGGTCGAGGGCAAGCAGGAGATCCGCGTCAATTTCGAGGTGCGCGAGCTGATCGTCGCGGGCGTGGTCCGGCCGGAGGACATCGAATCCGACAACACCATCGATTCGGCCAAGATCGCCCAGGCCCGCATCGCCTATGGCGGCCGCGGCCAGATCACGGACGTGCAGCAGCCCCGCTACGGCCAGCAGGTCATCGACGTGCTGCTGCCGTTCTGATCTCCCCCGGAATTGACGCGGAGGCCGTATCGTCAGCGGCGGGGCCGGGGCATCCTTGCCGGGACAGGCTATAAGGTACATTGAATATGCATCTTATGGGCGACGGAGGGATGGACGCATGAGCAACCCGCGCGCGGCGTTCTGCGAGCGCTTCGGCCTGGACCTGCCGGTGATCCAGGCCCCGATGATCGGGCCGAAGCCCGCCCTCGCCCCGGCGGTGAGCGCGGCGGGCGGGCTCGGCTCCATCGCCTGCGCGGCGCTGACGCCGGACGGGGTGCGCGCCGAGGTCGAGCGGCTGCGCGCGCTGACCGACCGGCCCTATGCCCTCAACTTCTTCGCCCATGCCCGCGCCGCGCCCGATCCGGAGCGCGAGGCGGGCTGGAAGCGCCGGCTCGCCGCCTACTACGCCGAGTTCGGGCTCGACCCGGATTCGGTGGCGCCGGGGCCGGAGCGCGCGCCCTTCGACGCGGCCATGGCGGAGCTGGTGACGGCCCTGCGCCCGCCGGTGGTGAGCTTCCATTTCGGCCTGCCCGAGGAGGGCCTGCTCGCCCGGGTGCGCGAAGCGGGCTGCCGCATCCTCGGCTGCGCCACGACGGTGGCCGAGGCGCGCTGGCTCGCCGAGCGCGGCGTCGATGCCGTCATCGCGCAGGGGGTCGAGGCCGGCGGCCATCGCGGCCTGTTCCTGTCGGACGATATCGGCCGGCAGGTCGGCACGATGGCGCTGGTGCCGCAGGTGGTGGACGCGGTCGACCTGCCGGTCATCGCGGCGGGCGGCATCGCCGATGCGCGGGGCGCGGCGGCCGCCTTCGCGCTGGGGGCGGCCGCGGTCCAGGTCGGCACCGCCTACCTGCTCTGCGAGGAGGCCGGGCTCTCGGCCGCGCACCGGGCGGCGCTCGCGGAATCGGGCGATTCCGACACGGCCCTCACCACGGTGTTCACCGGGCGGCCCGCGCGCGGCATCCTCAACCGGGCGATGCGCGAACTCGGGCCGATCAGCCCGGACGCGCCCGCCTTCCCCCGCGCCGCGGCAGCGTTGCAGCCCCTGCGGGCCGCGGCCGAGGCGCAAGGGTCCGGCGCCTTCACCCCGCTCTGGTCCGGCCAGGCCGCCGCGCTCGCCCGGCCCTGCACGGCGGCGGAACTGACCCGCACGCTCGCCTCCGGAGCCGAGCGGCTGCGCTGATCCCGCGCCGCGGCCGAAACATTCCCTTGGATGCAGGCGCTCTGTCGCGCCTGCGCGCTCACGTTCGGTTGATCTCGGCCCCCACTCCGGAAAAAGTCGCCGGCAACGCCGCGCAGCCGGCGACGGGAGATGGCGCATGGGCGAGATCGGCCGGCAGGATGGGGGCGACCGGCCCGGCACGGACGCCGTGCGGCTGGAGGACGTCGCCATCGCCTTCGTCCTGAAGGGGGGCAAGCGCTACGTCGCGGTGGAGCACATCGACCTCGCGGTGCGGCCCGGCGAGTTCGTGGCCGTGGTCGGACCCACGGGCTCGGGCAAATCCACCATCCTCAACGCCGCCGCGGGCCTGCTGAAGCCCGCCTCCGGCCGCGTCACCATCTTCGGCGACCCGCTGCCGGGCCTGAACGCCCGCGCGGGCTACCTCTTCCAAGCCGACGCGCTGATGCCCTGGAAGACCGCCCTCGACAACGTGGCCGTCGCGCTCGAGCCCAAGGGCATCGCCCGGAGCGAGGCGCGGGACAGGGCACGCGCCTGGCTCGGCCGTGTCGGCCTCGCCGACTTTGTGGACCGCTACCCGCACATGCTCTCGGGCGGCCAGCGCAAGCGCGTGGCGCTGGCGCAGATGCTGATCCGCGATCCCGAGATCCTGCTGATGGACGAGCCCTTCGGTCCCCTCGACGCGCAGACCCGCCAGATCATGGGCAATCTGCTCCTCGACCTCTGGGCTTCCAACCGCAAGGCGGTGATCTTCGTGACCCACGACCTCGAAGAGGCGATCGCGCTGGCGGACCGGGTGATCGTGCTCTCCGCCGGCCCCGCGGCCGGGATCGTCGGCACCTTCCCAGTCCCCCTGGCGCGGCCCCGCGACATCAGCGAGATCCGCCTGGAGCCGCTCTTCCACGACCTCTACAAGGAGATCTGGTCCTGCCTGCGGGTCGAGGTCTCCCGCGCCTACGCCGCCGGACCGGCCTGAGGGGACCCGCGCATGAACCGCCTCACCCTCCTCGCCCTGCAGATCCTCGTCGGGCTCGTCGGCCTGGCGATCTGGCACGTGCTGACCGTCTATCCGGTGCTCGGCAGCCCGAAGCAGATCCAGTTCTTCTTCTCGACGCCGGGCGCCGTCCTCGCCCGGACCTGGGCGGAGATGACGACGCCCGACATCTGGGGCCATCTCTGGATCACCCTGCAGGAGACGGTGCTGGCCTTCCTGTTCGGCGCGGCCGGCGGCATCGCCTTCGGCTTCCTGTTCGCCCGCAACGCGCTGCTGGCCGCCGTGTTCGACCCCTACATCAAGGCGGCCAACGCCCTGCCCCGCGTGGTGCTCGCCCCGATCTTCGCCCTGTGGTTCGGGCTCGGCATCTGGTCGAAGGTGGCGCTCGGCTTCACGCTGGTCTTCTTCATCGTGTTCTTCAACGTCTACCAGGGCGTGCGCGAGGTGAGCCCGGTGGTGCTCAACAACGCCCGCATGCTGGGCCTCAGCGAACGCGGCCTGCTGCGCCACGTCTACTGGCCCTCGGCGCTCACCTGGATGTTCTCCTCGCTGCACACGGCGGTGGGCTTCGCCCTCGTCGGCGCCGTGGTCGGCGAATATCTCGGGTCCTCCGCGGGCCTCGGCTACAAGATCCACGAGGCCGAGAGCGTGTTCGACGTGACCGGGGTCTTCGCCGGCATGCTGATCCTCACGGTCTTCGTCATCGTGATCGACGCGGTCGTCACCCTGATCGAGAACCGGCTCCTGGTCTGGCGCCCGCAGGCGGGCGGACACGGTTGACCCCGCCCGGGCGTCGCCGTTGAATACAAAATGCGGCATGCCTACACGTCATGCCCGCAAACAAAGAACTTGGGAGAGGGACGACCATGGAACGCCGCAGCTTCCTCGCCGGCGCCGCCGCGGCTCTGGCCGTCGGCTCGGCCGCCAGAGCCGACATCGTGAAGGTCCGCATCGGCGTCGGCGGCAAGCCGCTGCTCTACTACCTGCCGCTGACGGTGGCCGAGCAGAAGGGCTACTTCAAGGAGGAGGGCATCGAGGCCGAGATCAACGATTTCGGCGGCGGCGCCCGCTCGCTCCAGGCCCTGATCGGCGGCTCCGTCGACGTGGTGACGGGGGCCTACGAACACACGCTGCGCATGCAGGCCAAGGGGCAGGACGTGCGCGCCGTGTGCGAGCTCGGCCGGCTGCCCGCCATCGTCATCGGCGTGCGCAAGGACCTCGCCGACACGGTGAAGTCGGTGGCCGACCTCAAGGGCCGCAAGATCGGCGTGACCGCGCCCGGCTCCTCCACCGCGCTGGCCTTCCAGTACGCGATGATCAAGGCCGGCCTGAAGGCCACCGACGCGCCTCTCATCGGCATCGGCGGCGGCGCCGGCGCCATCGCCGCGATGAAGAAGGGCGAGATCGACGCGGTCTCCCATCTCGACCCGGTCATCGCCAAGCTGGAGGCGGATGGCGACATCCAGGTCCTCGTGGACACCCGCACCGAGGCCGGCACCCGCGCGCTCTTCGGCGGCCCGAACCCCGCGGCCGTGGTCTACACCAAGCAGGACTGGATCGAGCATCACGGCGCGGCGATGCAGAAGGTGGTCAATGCCTTCGCCAAGTCGCTGAAATGGCTGGCCACTGCCAAGCCGGAGGACGTCGCCGCCCTGGTGCCGCCGACCTACCATTTCGGCGACAAGACGCTCTACACGCAGGCCGTGAGGAACTCCCTGGAGAGCTATTCCCGCACCGGCGTGCCGACCCAGGAGGGCATGGCGAGCGTGCTCGAACTGGTGCGCACCCTCGATCCGGAGCTTCAGGGCGCGCAGATCGACCTGTCGAAGACCTTCGAGGACCGATTCGTGAAGCGCGCCATGGGTTGAAGGGAAGCCCGGCTTACAGCCGAGACTTGCCTAAACAACGCCTCCCGAACGAGGCGCGGGTCCCCTCTCCCGTTCGGGAGAGGGACAGGGTGAAGGATGAGAACTGTCCGGATGGAGTGGAGACGGAGCCGCCGCAGCGTCGCGGCCTCATACGATTTCAGATTGATCGGACCAGCCGTCTGAGGCGTCCTTGACCCCTCCCCCATCTCCGGCTCCTCCCCGCAAGGGAGAGGAGAGGCCCAGCGCGGACCGCCGTGATCTCCCCGTAGGGTTCTCGACCCTCACCCCAGCCCTCTCCCGAACGGGAGAGGGGCGCGCCGGCGACCTGCCGCACGTGCAGGGGCGATGTGAGAGACCAAGAACCCGTTCCCGAGAGGGGGCTCCCAGGCTCTACGACCGGCGAGCCTCAGGCCGTCTCGTTCCACAGCCACGCCGCGCCGCGCACGCCCGAGGCGTCGCCGTGGAGGCTCGCGCAGATCCGCGTGTCGAAGGCGTCGGAGAAGACGTGCGGCGCGGTCGCCGCGGGCAGGCCGTCGATCAGTTCGGGCAAGCGCGAGAGGCCGCCGCCGACGACGATCACGTCCGGGTCGAGGATGTTGACCACGTGAGCGACGCTGCGCCCGAGCCGGTCGAGATAGGCGGCGAAGGTCGCCTGCGCGTCCCGGTCGCCCGCGCGCATCGCCGCGACGATCGCCTCACCGCCCGCAATGGCGCCGGTGCGGCGGAGATGGTCCGCGGCGAGGCCGGGGCCCGACACCCAGGTCTCGATGCAGCCGGAGCGGCCGCAATAGCAGGGCGGTCCGGGGCGCTCGGCATCGGTCGGGCGCGGCAGCGGGTTGTGACCCCATTCCCCGGCGATGCGGTCGCGCCCCGAGAGGGCCCGCCCGCGCAGCGCGATGCCGGAGCCGACGCCCGTGCCGAGGATGATCGCCCAGACGATCCCGGCCCCCGCCCCGGCCCCGTCGACCGCCTCGGAGATGGCGAGGCAGTTGGCGTCGTTCTCGGCGCGCACCGGCCGGTCGAGCACCGCCTCGAGATCGCTGAGGAAGGGCTGGCCGTTGAGCCAGGTCGAATTCGCGTTCTTGACGAGGCCGGTCTGCGACGAGATCGCGCCCGGCATGCCGACGCCGACGCTGCACGGCCCGCCGGCCTCGTCCTCCAGGCGCGCCACCAAGGCCGCGATGGCCCGTAGCGTCCCGGCATAGTCGCCACGCGGCGTCGCCACGCGCGCCTCGGCCCGGACCGTGCCGTCGGTGTCGAGGACGATCCCGGCGATCTTCGTGCCGCCGAGATCGATGCCGAGACGCAGCGCGCTCACTCGGCGGCGGCGACCTTCGTGGACGAGGGGGGGGTATCGGTCGCCATCGGCTGCGGGCTCTCGTCGGAGATGTGCGTGCCGATCGCGACCGGGTGCGACATCACCTCGTTGAGCTTGTTCATGTCGAGCTCGCCCTCCCAGCGGCTGACCACCACGCAGGCCACGCCGTTGCCGACGAGGTTGGTGAGCGCGCGGCACTCGGACATGAACTTGTCGATGCCGAGCACCAGGGTCATCGCGGCCACCGGAACCGGATTGTTCGGGATGGCGGCGAGCGTCGCGGCGAGCGTGATGAAGCCGGCGCCCGTGACGCCCGAGGCGCCCTTCGAGGTCAGCATCGCCACGACGATGATCGTCGCGTACTGGCCGATCGACAGGTCAGCGCCCACCGCCTGCGCCAGGAACAGCGTCGCCAGCGTCATGTAGATGTTGGTGCCGTCGAGGTTGAACGAGTAGCCGGTCGGGATAACGAGGCCGACCACCGAATCGGAGGCGCCGAGGCGGCGCATCTTGGTCATCATGTGCGGCAGCACGGTCTCCGAGGAGGAGGTGCCGAGCACGATGAGCAGCTCGTCCTTGATGTAGGCGAGGAAGCGGAAGATCGAGAACCCGGCGAAGCGCGCGATGCCGCCGAGCACCAAGACGATGAACAGGAAGGCGGTGACGTAGAAGGTGCCCACCAGCCAGGCGAGGTCGACGACCTTGCCGATGCCGTACTCGCCGATGGTGAAGGCCATGGCGCCGAAGGCGCCGAGGGGCGCGAGCTTCACGATCATGCCGATGATGCGGAAGAAGATCTGCCCGGCGGTGTCGATCGCGTGGGAGATGCCCTCGGCCTTCGCGCCCATGCCGGTGACGACGACGCCGGTGAGGATCGAGATCAGCAGCACCTGCAGCAGGTCGCCGGTGGCGAAGGCGTCGAAGAAGCTCTTCGGGATGATCGCCATGATGTGGGCGATGGTCGAATCGGCCGCCGCCTTCTGCGCATAGCCCGCGACCTTGCTGGCATCGAGCTTCGACGGGTCGGCGTGGAAGCCGGCGCCGGGCTGGATGATCTCGCCGACGATGATGCCGATCAGCAGCGCGATGGTGGAGACCACCTCGAAGTAGATCAGCGCCTTCAGGCCCACGCGGCCGACCTTCTTCAGGTCTCCGATCGAGGCGATGCCGTGCACGATGGTGCAGAAGATGATCGGCGCGATCATCATCTTGATCAGCGCCACGAAGGCGTCGCCGAGCCATTTCAGCGACTTGCCGAACTCGGGGTAGAGGTAGCCGACCGCCACGCCGAGGGCGATCGCGATCAGGACCTGGATGTAGAGGACCTTGTACCAGGGCTCCGAGGGAGCGGCCACGCCGTGCGCCGCGGCGGGTTGGGGCATCTGGGCCATTCGCGTCACCCGTGCACGCCGGAGCGTGCATCCTCCGTCCCGGCCGGACGAGCCCGGCGCGGATGTTGATTTTTATCGACTGTGCCGGATTAACCGGGCTCGGAAGTCGGTCTAGCGGCTTTGCGACAGCGCCTCAACGGCGCCCGCACCCTCCGCCGCGCCCGATTGGTGACAAAATCCTGTCGATGGGCGGATAGGCCGCTTTCCGCAGGCCCCGCGCAGTTGCATTCAAGTATGTGCGGCTCGACCCGGCCGGGTGGCCCGGGATCTAGTGTCGATCCCGAGCATCGCGCCGTATCGGAGAGCCGCATGATCCGGTCCGTCCGCTCCGGTGCCGCGTTCCTCGGCATCGCCCTCGCCTGGGCCGCAAGCGGGGCGGCCCAGGCCCGCGTCGTCGCGCGGATCGACCAGTCGAACCAGCTCATGCGCGTCTTCGTGAACGGCGAGCTGTCCTATATCTGGCCGGTTTCGACGGCGCGTCGCGGCTTCGTCACGCCGAACGGCAGCTTTCGCGTGGGGCTGATGGCGCCGATGTGGCGCTCGCGCACCTATCACGGCTCGCCGATGCCGCACGCGATGTTCTTCCGCGGCGGCTACGCCATTCACGGAACCTATGCGACGGGCCAGCTCGGGCGGCGGGCGAGCCATGGCTGCGTCCGCCTCAGCCCCGGCCATGCCCGCGCCCTGTTCGGGCTGGCGCGCCGATACGGCGGCGCCAGCGTCGTCATCCGGAACTGAGCGCTTCAGCTCTGCGGCTGGGTCCGGCGCGGGCGCACGGTCCAGCGCTCGAAGGCGGCGGCCGGGTCCTCGGCGCCGGTGGCCGGCTCCTGCGGCTGCTGGATCGCGGCGCCGAGCGCCTGGGACAGGCTCTCGATCACGTCGTCGATGCGCGCGTCGGTGGCGGGCTTGTCGGCGGCGGGCGGCGTCGGCTGCGGCGCCTCGGGGGCGCTCGCCTGCGGAGCCTCGACGGGCGCCTCGGGCGCCGGCTCGCGCGGGGCCTCCGGCGCGGCGGCGACCACGGCGGCGGGCGCCGCCGCGCCTGCGCCACCCGCGATGCGACGGAGCGTGTTCACCACGCCGTCATCGCCCTCGGGCCGGGCTTCGGGCGCCCGCGGGGTGCTCGGGCTGCCGTAGCGGCCGAAGCCGAAGCGCGGCTCGATCAGGTCGAGCACCCCGTCGAGGGCGGCGTTGCTGAGGCCGATCTCGCCGGCCTGCGGCGCGCCCTGCAGGGCGACGGACTGGCGCTCATAGGCGGCGTCCGCGGTCACTTCCTGGCCGAACCAGGCCGGGGCGGCGAAGGCGTTGGCGTCGCCCTCGCTGTCGAAGGCGACGCTGATCAGGTCGAGGCTGCCGGGGCTGACGTAGCGGTCGATCAGCACCTCGCGGCCGGCGACCGACAGCGTCGTGCGGTCGTAGGCGGCCTTGCCGGGGCAGACGTCGAGGAGGGCGTCGCCGTGGGCGCGCGGCACCTCGGTGCGCTCCTCCGCGAACCCGCCATCGGCGGCCTTGGCCACGAGCACGAGGTGGCATTGCTGGCCGTCGACGCGCACGAAGGAGGTCCGCCCGCCCTGGGGAGCGAAGTAGCCCTCGGTGATGCGCGCGCCGCCGCGCTCCTTGCGGATCAGGCGCACCAGCGAGGGCGCCACGAGGAATCGCCGGACAACGCTCATACACTCACCTCCCATCAGGGGCCTTCCAGCGGTCCGACGACCGGAGGAGGGACGCTTCGGGCCACCCGGGATCCACGACCGGACCGGTCGCGCGAACCGGCGGGAGACCGGCCTCGAGACGGGTCCCCGCGCAGCGCTCAACCACCGGTCGAAAGATCCGCAGCAACCTCTCGTCCTTCAGGGACTACGCGGAAAGCGAGCGAAATCAAGACCGTGCCCCGCCGGAACCTGCGACGGGAGCCCCTCGTCCCCACGGAACCGCCCGTCTCAGGCGGCGGGCTCGAAGTTCATCGCGGCGCCGTTCATGCAGTAGCGCAGGCCGGTCGGGGCCGGGCCGTCGTCGAAGACGTGGCCGAGATGACCCTTGCAGCGGGCGCAGTGCACCTCGGTGCGCACCATCCAGTGGCTGCGGTCGGCCTTAGTCTCCACCGCACCGTCCAGCGGCTCGAAGAAGCTCGGCCAGCCCGTGCCCGATTCGTACTTGGTGCCGGAGGCAAAGAGCGGGGTGCCGCAGCCGGCGCAGGTGAAGGTGCCCGGCCGCTTCTCGGCGAGCAGGCAGCTCGTGCCGGCACGCTCGGTGCCGTGCTCGCGCAGGACCCGGTACTGCTCCGGCGTGAGCGCCTCGCGCCATTCGGCCTCGGTGCGGGTATCGGCTTCGGCGTCGCGCGTCGTCATCTATCGTCCTCCATTCGGGTCTCGCGCCCCAATATGGGGATGATGGCGCCGCCCGGTCAGCCGGTCACGCCGCCGCGCCCAGGGTGTCGGCCATGCGGGCCTCGCGCAGGCCCATCGGCAGGGGCGCCCCCGTCGTGGTGTCGATCGCGGTCTGGTGCTCGATCTCGGCGTTGATCTCGCCGCCGAGCAGCACGATCGTGGACGAGATCCAGATCCAGGTCATGAAGCCGATCACGGCGCCGAGCGAGCCGTAGGTCTCGTTGTAATTGCCGAAACTGGCGACGTACCACGAGAACAGCAGCGAGGCCGCGAGCCAGAGGAGGCAGGCCACGACGCTGCCGATTCCGACCCAGCGCCAGCGCGCCCGCTCGCGGCTCGGCCCGTAGCGGTAGAGCAGCGACAACCCGCCGAGCAGCACGAGGAGGAGCGCCGGCCAGCGCAGGGCGGCGAGCAGCCAGGCGGAATCGCTGATCCCGACGAAGCTGAACACCACCGGCAGCACCACGATGGAGGTGAGCGCCAGGATGATGAAGACGAGGGCGCCCGCGGTGAAGGTGAGCGAGCGCAGGTTCAGCATCACGAAGCTGCGCTTCTCCTCCTCCTCGTAGACGACGTTGAGGGCATCGAACATCGCCTTCATGGCGGCGTTGGCGCTCCACAGCGAGAGCAGCAGGCTCGTGAAGAAGGTGAGCCCCAGCGTGCCGCCGCCCTTGGCCGCGATGCGCTTGACCTGATCGCCGACGATCTCGATCGCCCCGGAGGGCAGCACGCCCTGCATCGCGGCGAGGTGGTCGTTGATGACGTTCACGTCCGCGAACAGGCCGTAGCAGGTGACCAGCGCGGCGACCGCGGGGAACAGGGAGAGCAGCGTGTAGAAGGTGACGCCCGCCGCCACCGAGAGCACGCGGTCCTTGTTGAACTCCAGATAGACGCGGTAGGCGATGTCCTTCCAGCCGCGATGCGGGATCTCCTCGGGGCTGGCGGCGGTGCGCCCGCGGTCGGACTGCGTCGCGGCGACCCGGCGGGCGGCCCGGCCGGCATAGGACACCGCCCCCGACCCGTTCCGCTCCGGCGGCGCCTCCTGCCCCTCCGCCGGCGCGGCACGGCGCGGCGCCGCGGCGAAGGCGACGAGGGCGGTGCCGAGAAGGAGGGTCCAGAGGAGCGAGGCGGTCTCGGGCGACGGCGTCGGCCGCGCGGATCTGGGCGAGGTCATCGGGGAAAAGGCACCGGCGCGCGCGGATCCGCGCACACGGCCAAACGCCAGCGCGGCCGCCGCGTTCCGCGCGCCCTGTGGACCTGCCGGCTCAGCGCGCGATCAGCCTCCGTAGAGGCCGGCATGCGTCTCGCGCAGGACGTTCTTCTGGACCTTGCCCATGGCGTTGCGCGGCAGCTCGGGGGCGAAGAGCACCCGCTTCGGGCATTTGAACTTGGCGAGCCGGCCTTCGAGATGGGCGAGGATCGCCGCCTCGTCCGGCGCGCCCTCCCCCGGCACGACCACCGCCGTGACGCCCTCGCCGAAATCGGCATGCGGCAGGCCGATCACCGCGGATTCGACCACGCCCGGCAGGGCGTCGATCTCGGTCTCGACCTCCTTCGGGTAGACGTTGAAGCCGCCCGTGATGATGAGGTCCTTGCCGCGGCCGACGATGTGGACGTAGCCGCGGGAATCGACCTTGCCGAGGTCGCCGGTGATGAAGAACCCGTCCGCCTTGAACTCGGCCGCCGTCTTCTCCGGCATGCGCCAGTAGCCCTTGAAGACGTTGGGCCCGCGGACCTCGATCATGCCGACCTCGTCTTGGGGCAGCGCCTTCCCGCTCTCGGGATCGACCACGCGGAGCGCCACGCCCGGCAAGGGCATGCCGACCGTGCCCGCCACCCGGTCGCCCGCGTAGGGGTTCGAGGTGCTCATGTTGGTCTCGGTCATGCCGTAGCGCTCGAGGATGGCGTGGCCGGTGCGGGCCTGCCATTCGCGGTGCGTCTCGGCGAGCAGCGGCGCCGAGCCCGATACGAAGAGCCGCATCCCGGCCGCCGCCGCGCGGTCGAGGCCGGGCTCCTTGAGGAGGCGCGTGTAGAAGGTCGGCACGCCCATCATCGCGGTCGCCCGGCCCATCAGCGAGAGGATCAGCTTCGAATCGAGCCTGGGCAGGAACAGCATCGTGCCGCCGGAGGCGAGCACCGTGTTGGTCGCCACGAACAGGCCGTGGGTGTGGAAGACCGGCAGGGCGTGGATCAGCACGTCGTCGGCGGTGAAGCGCCAGTACTCAACCAGGGTGCGGGCATTCGAGGCGAGGTTGTCGTGGCTGAGCATGGCGCCCTTGGAGCGCCCGGTCGTGCCCGAGGTGTAGAGGATCGCGGCGAGGTCCTCGGGGCCGCGCTCCACATCCGTGAAGGCCTCGGTCTCGCGGTCGGCGGCCTCGCTGGCGCTGCCGCGTCCCGCCGAATCGAGGGTCAGCACCCGCGGCACGGCCTGGGTGACGGCGGCGAGCGCCTCCTGCCGGGCCGGATCGCAGACGAAGACCGCGGGCTCGGCATCGCCCAGGAAGTAGCCGATCTCGGCCGGCGTGTAGGCGGTGTTGAGCGGCAGGAAGACCGCGCCGGCCCGGACCGCGCCGAGATAGAGGAACACGACCTCCGCGCTCTTCTCGACCTGCGCGGCGACGCGGTCGCCGGGCTTCACGCCGAGGGCGACCAGGGCCGCGGCATAGGCGCCGGAGCGCAGCAGGAGGTCGCCGTAGCTGTAGCGGCGGCCCTCCGGCGTCTCGATGAAGGTCTTGTCCGGATCGGCGGGCAGGTTCTCCCGCACCAGGGCGAAAAGGTGGTTCGTCATGGAGCGAACCCCTAGAACATGATGCGGGAGAGTGGAATCCGGTTTTCCGGACTCGCCGCGCCTTCCCAAGGGGATAGCGCGGGGATCGCGCGGCCTCCGACTTGGCCTCGATTATTTGGCCTCGATTATTTGGCCTCGGTGCCGGGCTGGCGGCCGGGCAGATCGCCGGGCTTGATCACCGGCATGGAGCCGGTGCTCGATTCCGGCGGCTTCACCACCATGCCCTCGGCGGCATTGCCGGGCGGCTTGATGACGCCGTCGTTCTTCTTGAGCGTGTCGCTCAGGTTCGAATCCTTCGGCGGCGCGTCCGCCTCGGGCCGGACCCGGTCCGGCGGCGTCTGGCTCTGCGGCGGCAGCGCAGGGTCGCTGTCGCGGTTCTTCAAGGGCGCGTCGGGGTTCTGGGCGAGCGCGGTCGCCGCGACCAGGGCGATGGCGGCGGCGGCGAGCCCGGTGAGGATCCTCTGCATCTCTGGCCTCCCTCTCGGGTTGCGGGGTGCAGCATTCTCTTCACGCGAACTCGGCATCCACGTCCCTCGAAAATGCTTCGCGCGTGAGCGCGTCGAGCCAGGGGAACGAGGGGAGGTGGAATCCGTTCCTGCGCGCCTCAGCTTGCGCGGGCCATCTCCACGTAAAGCGCGCGCAGGCGCCGGGTGAGCGGTCCGGGCCGGCCCGCGCCGACCGTGCGACCGTCGATCTCCACCACCGGCATCACGAAGGCGGAGGCGCTGGTGTAGAAGGCCTCCTCGGCCGCATAGGCCTCCTCGACCGAGAACAGGCGCTCCTCGACGCGCAGATCCGATTCCGCCGCGAGGCGGAGCACGGCGGCGCGGGTGATGCCGGGCAGGAGCGCGGTGGAGAGCGGGCGGGTGACGAGCGTCCGGTCCTTCGTGACGATGAAGGCGGTGGAGGACGAGCCCTCGGTGACGGCGCCGTCCTCGACCATCCAGGCCTCGGCCACGCCCGCCTGCGCCGCCGCCTGCTTGGCGAGGACCTGGGCGAGCAGCGCCACCGACTTGATGTCGCGCCGCTTCCAGCGGATGTCCTCGACGGTGACGACCTTGGCGCCGGTCTCGGCGAGCGGGTTCGCCGAGACCTTCTTGGCCTGCGTGAACATCACCACGGTCGGCGCCACGTCGGCCGGCGGGAAGGCGAAGTCGCGCTCGTACACGCCGCGGGTCACCTGCATGTAGACGAGCCCCTCGGCGAGCCCGTTGCGGGCGACGAGCTCCGTCTCCAGCCGCACCCACTCCTCCAGGCTATGGGGGTTGCGGATGCCGATCTCGCCGAGCGAGCGATCGAGCCGGGCGAGATGGGCCGCGTTGTCGACGAGCTTGCCGTCGAGCACGGCCGAGACCTCGTAGATCCCGTCCGCGAACAGGAAGCCGCGGTCCATCACCGGGATCCTGGCCTGCGCGAAGGGCAGGAACTCGCCGTTGAGGTAGACGATGCGGTCGGTCACGGCGCGCGGGCCTTTCGTTGCGGTGCGATTGTCGGGGCGAAGCAGGATTCGTGCGGGTCCGGGTCAGGCCTCCCCGAACACCCGCTCGAAGATCGTGTCCACGTGCTTGAGGTGGTAGCCGAGGTCGAAGCACTCCTCGATCTGCTCGGGCTTCAGGGCCGCGGTGACCTCGGGATCGGCCTTGAGCAGGGTGAGGAAGTCGCCCTCCCCGCGCCAGACCGGCATCGCGTTGCGCTGGACGAGGCGGTAGGCGTCCTCGCGGGAGACGCCGGCCTGGGTCAGCGCCAGCAGAACGCGCTGCGAGTGGACGAGGCCGCCGAGCCGGTCGAGGTTCTTCTGCATGTTGGCCGGGTAGACCAGCAGCTTGTCGATCACCCCGGTCATGCGCGCGAGGGCGAAGTCGAGGGTCACGGTGGCGTCCGGGCCGATCATGCGCTCCACCGAGGAGTGCGAGATGTCCCGCTCGTGCCAGAGCGCCACGTTCTCCATGGCGGGGGTCACGTAGCCGCGTACCATGCGGGCGAGGCCGGTGATGTTCTCGGTGAGCACCGGGTTGCGCTTGTGCGGCATCGCCGAGGAGCCCTTCTGCCCCTCCGAGAAGAATTCCTCCGCCTCCAGCACCTCCGTGCGCTGCAGGTGGCGCACCTCGATGGCGAGGCGCTCCAGGGACGAGGCGATGACGCCGAGCGTCGCGAAGAACATGGCGTGCCGGTCGCGCGGGATGACCTGCGTCGAGACCGGCTCCGGCTTCAGGCCCATCTGCGCGGCGACGTAGTCCTCGACCCGCGGATCGATGTTGGCGAAGGTGCCGACCGCGCCGGAGATCGCGCAGGTCGCGACCTCCTCGCGGGCCGCCACGAGGCGGGCGCGGTTGCGCGCGAACTCCGCATAGGCCTGGGCGAGCTTGAGGCCGAAGGTGACCGGCTCGGCATGGATGCCGTGCGAGCGGCCGATGGTCGGCGTTCCCTTGTGCTCGAAGGCACGGCGCTTGAGGGCGGCGAGCAGCGCGTCGACATCCTCGATCAGGATGTCGGCGGCGCGCACGAGCTGCACGTTGAGGCAGGTATCGAGCACGTCCGACGAGGTCATGCCCTGGTGCACGAAGCGGGCATCCGGCCCGACGATCTCGGCGAGATGGGTGAGGAAGGCGATGACGTCGTGCTTCGTCACCGCCTCGATCGCGTCGATGCGGGCCACGTCGAAGACCGCGTCGCGGCCCTTCTCCCAGACCGTCGCGGCGGCCGATTCCGGCACCACGCCGATCTGGCTGAGCGCGGTCGTCGCGTGCGCCTCGATCTCGAACCAGATCCGGAAGCGCGTCTCCGGCGACCAGATCGCGCTCATCGCGGGACGGCTGTAGCGGGGGATCATCGGGCGCCTCGAATCCAGTGCATACGGGGCCGCGCCCCGCGGGACGCCGCCTTGTCAGGGGCGCCTAGCATGCAGGGGCGTCCCGCTCAACGCAGGGCCGCGCAGGGCTGCGTCGCGAGCGTTGCCGGGTTGCAACAGTCGGATACGTTCGGAAACAACGGCCCAGTCCAGGTGGATTAAAGCGCGGCAGGGAATTTTTTCGGCGCGAACAGCTTAGCCTTATTTCTAAAGTTCTTCTTAGAATAAGTCGAAAGTAATCGGCGGGATAGTATTTGATCCCCGCCTTGCGTCCTTCGGGTCGGCAGATATGGCTTCGCCGCGATACCGGCCCGAAGAGACCGGATCGGAATACGAACGACAACTTAGGATCGTTAGGGCTCGGCCATGACAAGACGTTTCGATCACGCGCTCGCTTGCGCATTGCTGGCCGGCACCGCGCTGACCACCGCCGCTCAGGCGCAGGTTCTTGCGCCCGCTGCGAGCGAGGCCGTGACCCTCGGCGAGATCAGCGTGCAGGGCGCGAACGGAATCATCGGGCCCCAGGGCGGCGTGACCATCGGCTACCTGACCAAGCAGACCCGCAGCGCGACCAAGACCAACACGCCGCTCCTCGACACGCCCCAATCGGTGACGGTGGTGACCCGCGAGCAGATCACCGACCAGAACTTCCAGAACCTGACCGACCAGCTCCGCTACGTGCCCGGCATCATCCCCGCACAGGGCGAAGGCAACCGCGACCAGGCGATCATCCGCGGCCAGTCGACCAGCGCCGACTTCTTCGTCAACGGCATGCGCGACGACGTGCAGTACTATCGCGACCTCTACAACGTCGCGCGCGTCGAGGTGCTGAAGGGGCCCGATTCGCTGATCTTCGGCCGCGGCGGCGGCGGCGGCGTCATCAACCGCGTGCTGAAGGAGGCCGACGGCCTGCGCGTCCGCGAGGTCACCGCGGGCGGCGGCCAGTTCGGCGACAAGCGCGTCACCGTCGATGTCGGCGACCGCGTCAGCGACAGCGCCTTCTTCCGCCTCAACGGCGTGTTCGAGGATTCGGGCACCTACCGGCAGTTCGGCGAGCTGACGCGCTACGGCGTGAACCCGACCATGACCTTCCTGCTCGGGCCGCAGACGACGCTGAAGCTCTCCTACGAGTACTTCCACGACGACCGCTTCCCCGACCGCGGCATCCCCTCGCAGTTCGGCCGCGCCTACAACTACCGCAACAATATCCGGACCTTCTTCGGCAACCCGGACGTGAACTTCACCAAGGTCGACGCCCACATCGCCACCGCGACGCTCGACCACCTGTTCGACTCGGGCGTCGAGCTGCACAGCCAGCTCCGCTTCGCCGATTACGACCGCTACTACCGCAACACGCTCCCCGGCGGCGCCGTCAACGCGGCCGGCACCGCCGTGACGATCACCGGGTACCGCAACGAGACCGACCGGACGAACTACTTCAGCCAGAACGATTTCACCTACAAGTTCCTCACCGGCGACATCAAGCACACCCTGCTCGGCGGGTTCGAGCTCGGCTACCAGGAGGGCCTGACCTATCGTCAGAGCGGGCTGTTCGGCTTCGGCAACAACCTCGTCTCGAGCGTGACGGTGAACCCGCTGAGCCCGATCACCCGCGTGCCCGTCACCTTCCGCAACAACGGCGGCTCGGACGCCAACGCGCGCTACGACCTCGGCCTCGCGGCGGTCTACGCCCAGGACCAGATCGACCTGAACCCCTACGTGCAGATCGTCGGCGGCCTGCGCTACGACCACTTCGACTTCGCCTCGCGCAACCAGAACACCGGCATCACCTATTCGCGCGTCGACGACCTCATGTCCCCGCGCGCCGGCCTCGTGATCAAGCCGCTGCCGAACCTCGCCTTCTACGGCAGCTACAGCGTCTCCTACCTGCCGAGCTCGGGCGACCAGATCGGCAACTTCACGCCGGGTCTCGTGATCGCGCAGCCGGAGAGGTTCCAGAACCTGGAGGTCGGCGTCAAATACGACGTCACCCCGACGCTCCAGCTCACGGCCGCGGGCTACAACCTCGACCGGACCAACCAGCGTCTGCCGGACCCGAACAATGCCGGCTTCTTCATCCTGTCGGGCAAGACCAACACGCAAGGCTTCGAGATCGGCGCGAACGGCTACGTCACCGACTGGTGGCAGGTCGCGGGCGGCTACGCCTACACCGATGCGCGGATCGAGAGCGCGACCTCGGCGACGATCGTCGCCGGCAACAAGGTCGGCCTCGTGCCGTTCAACTCGGTCTCGCTGTGGAACAAGTTCGCCGTGACGCCGGAATTCTCGGTCGGCGTCGGCTACATCTACCAGACCCACACCTTCGCCTCGTCGGACGACTCGGTGCGGCTGCCGGGCTACTCGCGCTTCGACCTGGGCTTCTTCTACCAGATCAACGAGTCGACCCGGGCGCAGGTCAATATCGAGAACGTGTTCGACCGGCGCTACATCTACACGGCCGACAACAACAACAACCTCACCCCCGGCGCCCCGCGCACCGTCCGCGCGCAGGTCATCGTCCGGTTCTGAGGACGACCAGGGAGCGGCGGCCGCCCGGGCCGCCGCTCCCGGATCCGCCCGATGTCAGAGGCCGATATAGAGGGCGGCCACCGCCCGGTCGACCGACAGGTAGAACAGGCCGAACGCGACCAGGGCGGCGGCGGCGAATTCCACCGCGACGCTGCCGAGCGTCTGCGACCGGCGCAGGACCTCGCGGCCGAAGAAGACCGTCAGCCAGGCCACCAGCAGCACGGCCGGCATCACGAAGAGGAAGGACAGGGTGCTCTCGACGCGGTCGAGGCCGCCGGCCGGATCGACCAGCGGGCGGATGTTGCGCACCCACGGGGCGTAGAGCGAGGCGTAGAGCGCCGTCATCCACGACAGGCCGACCGCCACGCCGAGATGGAAGGTGAAGAGCCGGTGCAGTCGCGAGAAGTCGTCGCTGGCGTCGTCGATGGTCATCAGGCCCCCGAGAACAAAGGTCGCGTCCGCCGATGATCGTCTCGCGTCATCGTTAACGGACCGTTGTCCTGGGGATGCCAGCCGATTCGGCGTTTTCTGTGACGCCTTCCCGCTCAGGCCTGCCCTATTCGCCGGCGATCTCCGGCTCGGGCTTGCCCGCCTGCATCAGGGTGACGAAGCGGTCGAACAGGTAGTGGCTGTCGCGCGGCCCGGGCGAGGCCTCCGGATGGTGCTGCACCGAGAAGGCCGGGCGGTCGGTCAGGGTCAGGCCGCAATTCGAGCCGTCGAAGAGCGAGACATGGGTCTCCACCGCCGTGTCCGGCAGGCTGCCCGGATCGACCGCGAAGCCGTGGTTCATCGAGACGATCTCGACCTTGCCGGTGGTCTTGTCCTTCACCGGATGGTTCGCGCCGTGATGGCCCTGCGGCATCTTCACGGTGCGCCCGCCCAGCGCCAGGCCCATGAGCTGGTGGCCGAGGCAGATGCCGAAGGTCGGCACCTTCTCGTCGAGGAGCTTGCGGATCACCGGCACGGCGTATTCGCCGGTCGCGGCCGGGTCGCCCGGGCCGTTCGAGAGGAAGACGCCGTCCGGCTTCAGCGACAGGATCTCCTCGGCGCTGGTGGTGGCGGGCACCACGGTGACGTCGCAGCCGGCCTGGGCGAGCAGGCGCAGGATGTTGCGCTTCACGCCGTAATCGATCGCCACGACCTTGTAGCCGTCCCCGGCGGCGCGCCGGCCGTAGCCGCCCGACACCGCCCAGACGGTCTCGCTCCAGTCCGAGCGCTCGCGGCTCGTCACCGGCGGCACGAGGTCGAGCCCCTCCATGGGGGCGAGCGCCGCCGCGCGGGCCTTGAGCGCCTCGCGGTCGAACGTGCCCTCCGGATCGTTGGCGATCACCGCGTTGGGCATGCCGTTGTCGCGGATGCGGGCGGTCAGCGCCCGTGTGTCGACGC
Source organism: Methylobacterium dankookense (assembly GCF_902141855.1). Lineage (GTDB taxonomy): Bacteria > Pseudomonadota > Alphaproteobacteria > Rhizobiales > Beijerinckiaceae > Methylobacterium > Methylobacterium dankookense. The sequence goes on from NZ_CABFVH010000025.1 coordinate 32,215, forward strand.
CGGTGATGCCGACGATGCCGCGCGCCTTCAGCCAGGCGTCGAGATGGCTCGACGAGCGCCAGTTCGACGGGTTGGTGACGGCGGAGGCGATCACCGCGCCGCGCACGCCGGAGGCCGGCGCCGCGTCGAGGCTTTCCAGATCCTCGTCGTTGGTGCCGACATTGCCGATATGCGGGAAGGTGAAGGTGACGATCTGGCCGGCATAGGACGGGTCGGTCAGGATCTCCTGGTAGCCCGTCATGGCGGTGTTGAAGCAGACCTCGCCGTCGGCGACGCCCGTCCGGCCGATGCCGAAGCCTTCGAGCACCGTGCCGTCGGCGAGCACGAGCAGTGCCGTGGCGACCGGCTCGGCCCAGGGCTCGGGCGCGGTTCGGGGTTGCGCGGGGGCGCCTTCGTCTTGCAGCATCGGCGTGATCTCGCTTATGTCCGGGCCGGATCCGGCGCCTGCAATGAGGCGCGGCGGGCGGCTCCCTCGTGCGGCGCTCTTAGCGAGCGGCCGGCGTCAGGGTCAATGTGGCCCGCCCGCCTCTCCCGCTCAACACGCGCGCGACGCAGGGCCGGCACCCATTGCTTGCTGGGACAGGAGACAGTTCGATGCTGCGCGCGCGCTTCACCGCCGAGATGAAGGAGGCCATGAAGGCCGGCGAGAAGGATCGCCTCGCCACCATCCGGATGATCCAGGCGGCCCTGAAGGACCGGGACATCGAGGCCCGCGGCCAGGGCAAGGAGGCGATCTCGGACGAGGAGATCCTCTCCCTGCTCCAGAAGATGATCAAGCAGCGCACCGAATCGGCCGCCGTCTACGAGCAGGGCGGCCGCCCGGAACTCGCGGCCAACGAGCGCGCCGAGATCGCGATCATCCAGGTCTTCATGCCCCAGCAGATGGACGAGGCCGAGACCAAGGCCGCGGTCGAGGCCGCCATCGCCGAGACGGGCGCCGCCGGCCCGAAGGACATGGGCAAGGTCATCGGCGTCCTGAAGGGCAAGTATGCCGGCCGCATGGATTTCGGAGCGGTCAGCGGGCTGGTGAAGGCGGCGCTCGCCGCCAAGGGCTGATAGGCTGCGGCCGATTCGCGGCGCGGGCGGGAACGGCGATGGCCGAGATCATCCCCTATCTCTTCTACAGGGACGTTCCCGCCGCGCTCGACTGGCTCGGCCGCGCCTTCGGTTTCCGGGAGGTGATGCGGCACCCGACGCCCTCCGGCATGCATGCCGAGATGGTCTTCGGCGGCGCGCGCATCATGATGGGACAGGGGGCGGCGGATGCGCGCCTGCGGCCTCCGCTCGTCACGGGCACGGCGAGCCAGGGCGTCTTCGTCTACACCGACGACGTGGCGGCGCACTGCGCGCAGGCGAAGGCCGCCGGCGCCGAGATCGAGCAGGATCCCGCCGACCACGGCTACGGCCTGACCTATACCGTCCGGGACCTCGACGGGCATCCCTGGTTCTTCACGCAATCCCCATAGGCGCCGCGCGCACGGCGCCGGGCCGGGACTCGGGCGGCCCGCCTGCGGTATAGGTTGCGGTCCGGCATTCGCCCCAGCAGACCCAGCCCGTGCGTTACCCGCCCCACATCCTCGAAGAGATCCGCAGCCGCCTGCCGGCCTCCGAGGTGGTCGGGCGGCGCGTCAAGCTGAAGAAGGCCGGCCGCGAATGGCGCGGCCTGTCGCCGTTCAACGCCGAGAAGACGCCGTCCTTCTACGTGAACGACCAGAAGCAGTTCTACCACTGCTTCTCCTCGGGCAAGCACGGCGACGTGTTCACCTTCCTGATGGAGACGGAGGGCCTGAGCTTCCCCGAGGCCGTCGAGCGGCTGGCCGGCGAGGCGGGTGTGGCCCTGCCCGCGCCCTCGGCCGATACGATGGCCCTCGAATCGAAGCGGCGCGGGGCCGTCGAGGTGATGGAGATGGCCGCCCTCTGGTTCGAGGAGCGGCTCCGGTCGGGCGCCGGCGCCAATGCCCGCGCCTATCTCGACCGGCGCGGCCTGAGGGGCGAGACGGTCGCCCGCTTCCGCATCGGCTACGCGCCGGGCGAGCGCTTCGGCCTGCGCGACCATCTCGCGGGCAAGGACGTCGACAAGGATCTGATGGCCGAGCTCGGCCTCCTGGTCACGGGCGACGACATCGCCGTGCCCTACGACCGTTTCCGCGACCGGATCATGTTCCCGATCTGCGACACGCGCGGCCGGGTCATCGCCTTCGGCGGCCGGGCGATGCAGACGGACGCCAAGGCCAAGTACCTGAACTCGCCCGAGACCCCGCTCTTCCACAAGGGCCAGGGCCTCTACAACCTGCATCAGGCCCGGAAGCCCGCGCATGATCGCGGCACCATCATCACCGTCGAGGGCTATGTCGACGCCATCGCGATGACGCTCGCGGGCCACCCCAACACCGTGGCCCAGCTCGGCACCGCGCTCACGGAGGAGCAGATCGCCCTGCTCTGGCGGCATGCCGACGAGCCGATCCTCTGCTTCGACGGCGACGGCGCCGGCCAGCGCGCGGCGCACCGCACCCTCGACGTGGCCCTGCCGATGCTCTCGCCCGGCAAGTCCCTGCGCTTCGCCGTGCTGCCCGAGGGCCAGGATCCGGACGACCTGCTCCGCGCGGAGGGGCCGGGGGCGATCGACCGGGTGCTCGCCGCCGCCAAGCCCCTGGTCGAGGTGTTCTGGACGAGCGCCCTCGAATCGAGCCCGACCGATACCCCTGAGCGCCGCGCGCGCCTCGCCGCCACCCTGCGCGAGACGGTTAACGGCGTCCGCGACGAGACCGTGCGCCGCTACTACCGCGACGAGATCGAGGAGCGCCTCCGGGGCCTCTCGCCCCGGGCGGCCGCACGCGGCGGCCAGGGTGCGGGCGCCCCCCGGAGCGGCGGATTCCAGCGCCGGGGGCGGCCCGGCGAGCCGCCGCCCTCCCCGCGCCTGCGCTCTGTGCCGAGCGCCTCGGTCACGGCCTCGGCGGGCTTCGCGGGGGCGGCACCGGTGCGCGAGGCGGTGATTGCAGCCCTGCTCCTCGTGCATCCGCGGATGATCGGAGACGTCGCCGACGAGCTGATGATCCTCGAATTCGAGCACCCGGACGCGCGCGCCGTCCTCTCGCTGCTTCTCGACTGCGCGGCGGAGAGCGGCGATCCGGACCAAGCGGTGGTGGAAGCGCGCCTCGCCCGGTCCGGGCTCGCGGAGGCGGCGGAGCGCCTCGTCGCGATGGGGCGTGCGAGGGACCGCAAGACGCTGGAGCCGCACGCGGATCCTGCGCTGTGCGAGGACGCGCTCCGGCAAGCCATGATCTTGCACCGCAAGGCCGGAGCGCTACATAGCGAACTCCGTCAGGCAGAGCGGGCCTTCGCTGAAGAGCCGACCGAGGCGAACTGGACCTGGCTCTGTCAGGCCAAGGAGGGGCTGGCGATCGTCATAGCGGCGGAGGCGGAGGCCGACCTGCCGGACACGACCGACTCGACTGTGCCCTGATGCTCGTGCAAAGGCACGAGCGCGCCGCATTCGTGCGGCATGGTTAACAATCGGTCAAGCCTCGGGCTTGCATACAGAACGGTAGGACGGGTGCTGCCGGAGGGTCCGGAAGCGCTACATGCATCGCGGCGCGGTTGATGCGGAGCGGCCTCGGCCCCCGTCGGCCAAGCTGCCGGACAAAACAATAGGCTGATCATGGCGACGAAGGCAACGGAACGGGACGAGGCGGACACCGCTCCGGAGCAGCAGACGGATGGACCGCTCCTCGACCTGACCGACGCGTCGGTCAAGCGGATGGTGAAGCTCGCCAAGAAGCGCGGCTACATCACCTACGAGGAGGTCAACGAGGTTCTGCCCGACGGCCAGTCGGACCCGGACCAGATCGAGGACGTCCTCGCCCAGCTCTCGGAGATGGGCATCAACGTCGTCGAAGCCGAGGAGACCGACGAGGCGGCGGGCGAGAAGGCCGCCAACGGCGAGGCGGCCGACGACGAGGATAGCGCGGAGGGCACGGAGGTCGCCGAGGTCGCGCCCGCGCGCGCCGTCGCGGTCACCACCACCACCCGCGAGCCGACCGACCGCACGGACGATCCCGTGCGCATGTACCTGCGCGAGATGGGCTCGGTGGAGCTGCTGTCGCGCGAGGGCGAGATCGCCATCGCCAAGCGCATCGAGGCCGGCCGCGAGGCGATGATCGCGGGCCTCTGCGAGAGCCCGCTGACCTTCCAGGCCATCATCATCTGGCGCGACGAGCTCGTCGACGGCAAGGTTCTGCTGCGCGACATCATCGACCTCGAGGCGACCTATGCGGGCCCCGACGGCCGCAACGGCCCGCAGCTCACCGAGGGCGACGAGGCCGAGGAGGGCGACGGCGAAGGCGCACCTCCGGAAGGCGCCGACGACGAAGACGACATGGAGAACAACGTCTCCCTCGCGGCGATGGAGGCGGAGATCAAGCCGCGGGTCCTGGAGACCTTCGACGCGATCGCCAACAACTACCGCAAGCTGCGCCGCCTGCAGAACGAGGGCGCCGAGCGCCGCGCCTCCGGCACCCCCGCCACCGACGCCCAGGGGAAGGCGCAGGGCGAGCTGAAGGACACCGTCGTCGCCGACGTGAAGTCCCTCTCGCTCAACAACAACCGCATCGAGGCGCTGGTCGAGCAGCTCTACGGCATCAACAAGCAGCTCATCAGCCACGAGGGCCGGCTGATGCGCTACGCCGAGAGCCACGGCGTCGCCCGCGACGAGTTCCTGCGTCACTACCAGGGCTACGAGCTCGACCCGAACTGGATGGAGCGCGTCTCCACCCTCGGCGGCAGGGGCTGGAAGAACCTCGTCGAGAAGGGCGGCCGGCAGGTCAGGGACCTGCGCGAGCAGATCGTCAACCTCGCCTCCGAGACCGGCCTGGAGATCGGCGAGTACCGCCGCATCGTCAACATGGTCCAGAAGGGCGAGCGCGAGGCCCGTCAGGCCAAGAAGGAGATGATCGAGGCGAACCTCCGCCTCGTGATCTCGATCGCCAAGAAGTACACCAACCGCGGCCTGCAGTTCCTGGACCTGATCCAGGAGGGCAACATCGGCCTGATGAAGGCGGTCGACAAGTTCGAGTACCGGCGCGGCTACAAGTTCTCGACCTACGCCACGTGGTGGATCCGGCAGGCGATCACCCGCTCGATCGCCGACCAGGCCCGCACCATCCGCATCCCGGTGCACATGATCGAGACGATCAACAAGATCGTCCGCACCTCGCGCCAGATGCTGCACGAGATCGGCCGCGAGCCGACCCCGGAGGAGCTGGCCGAGAAGCTGGCCATGCCGCTGGAGAAGGTGCGCAAGGTCCTCAAGATCGCCAAGGAGCCGATCTCGCTGGAGACGCCGATCGGCGACGAGGAGGACAGCCATCTCGGCGATTTCATCGAGGACAAGAACGTCGTCCTGCCGATCGACGCCGCGATCCAGAGCAATCTGCGTGAAACGACGACGCGCGTCCTCGCCTCGCTCACGCCCCGCGAGGAGCGCGTGCTGCGCATGCGCTTCGGCATCGGCATGAACACCGACCACACCCTTGAGGAGGTCGGCCAGCAATTCTCGGTGACCCGCGAGCGCATCCGCCAGATCGAGGCGAAGGCGCTGCGCAAGCTGAAGCATCCGAGCCGCTCGCGGAAGCTCCGGAGCTTCCTCGACAACTGACGCCGATCAGCCGGCCGCCCCGCGGGGCGGCCGGTTTCGTTTGGGGGCCCGTGACGGCCAGCGGCGCCAGGCCTGGACGGCCGCGAGCGCGCCGAGCGTGCCCGCCACCGCGAAGACCGCGACCAGCGCGCGGCCCACCCCCGCCTCACCGAAGACCCGGTCGTTCAGGAGCCCGACAAGGAACGGCCCGGTGCCGATTCCGATCAGGGTCGTGGCCGCGAGGAACAGGGCGCTGACCCGGCCGCGCAGACGCCGCGGCGTCAGGACCTGGATCCCGGCGAGGCCCGGCGGCCCGGTGAAGCCGAGGAGCGCCACCAGCAGCGCGAAGCCGGCCGAGGAGAGGTCGAGGCCCGGCGCCAGCCCCGTCAGCGCCGTCGCGGGCACGGCGAGGCACAGGCCGAGGCCGAGCAGCAGGGGCGCGGCCGCCTCCCGCCCCTGCCGGCGCAGGCGGTCGAGGACGGCGCCGCCCGCGACATGGCCTAGAGGCGCCGCCACGAGGACGAGAAGCCCGAGTCTTAGGCCGCTCTCGGCTGCGCTCAGGCCGAAGGCCCTGACATAGAAGGTCGGCGCCCAGGCCGTCAGCGTCTGGGACATCAAAACCGCCCCCACCGCCCCCCCGGCATGCGGCAGGTAGGCGGATCGCCGGCGTAGCAGCCACGCGAGCGCGGCATCGGAGCGCGCCGCGGCCCGGACGGGGCTCGGCGGCACGCGCAGCAGCAGCACGGCGAGGACGAGGTTCGGCAGGACGGCCAGCACGAAAAGCGCCTGCCAGGGTGCGAGCGGCGCGAGCCCCGGAAGGGCGAGGTCGCCGCGCGCGCCGAGCCAAGCGAGAGCCGCACCGCCGAGCAGCAGGGCGAAGCTGCGCCCGAGGGTTGCGCCTGCGGTGAGCAGGGACACGGATCGGCCGAGGCGCGCGCGATCGAGCCGCATCGCCATCACGGAGAGCGCGGCCGGTCCGACCACCGCCTGTCCGAGGCCGAGGACGGCGCGTGCCGCGAGAAGGGCCGCGAAGCCGCCGGCGAGGCCGCAGGCGAGCGTCGCCCCGCTCCAGAGCACGACACCCGCGAGGAGCAGGCCGCGCTGGCGCCCCCGATCGGCCAGGACGCCGACGAAGGGCAGCGCCAGCGCGTAGGGTATGGCGAAGGCCGAGCCCTGGAGCAGGCCGAGCTCCGCGTCGTTCAGAGAGAAGGCCCGCTTGAGCGGGGTCGCCACCAGGGTCAGCAGGAAGCGGTCACTGAAGGCGAGGAGTTGCGTCGCGGCGAGCAGGACTGCGAGCGCCCAGCCCGATGCCGCGCCGGAGAGGCGTCCGGGCATCGCTCGTCCGGCGCAGCCGCTCAGGCGAGGGCCCGCGACCACGCGGCAAGCATCGCGCCCGTCTCGGACGCCACCGCGTTCGCGACCCCGTCGAGCCGGAGCCGCTCCATCTCGCTGCGGTAGCGGCCGGGCGGCAGGCCGTAGGCGGCGCGGAAGGCACGGCTGCAATGGCTCTCGCTGGTGAAGCCGTGATCGTAGGTCAGCGTGGTCACCGAGCGCGTCTCGCTCGGCCGCCCCAGCGCCGATCTCAGCCGCTCGAGGCGGCGGGTCAGGATATGGCGGGCGACGCCGCCGGACGCCGCGAACAGGCCGTAGAGCGTGGTGCGCGAGAGGGCGAGCGCGTCGGCGACGCGCTCCGGATCGAGCCGCGGATCGTGCAGGTGGGCCTCGATATAGGCCTCGGCCCGCTGGCGGCGCAGGTCGACCGCGACGTCGAGGGCGGATTCGGCGATGGAATCCGGTGCGCCGAACGCTCCTGCGAGCAGCTCGGCGAGAGCCCGCGAGGTCCGTCCGGCCGCCTCCGGCGACAGGGAGCCGGCGCGGCGGGCGAGCGATTCCATCAGGTCGGCGAGGAGCCCCGCCTCGGAGGCCGGCAGGATCTCGCCGTGGCGGCGGCGGGCGTCGGGCAGCACCGCCTCGACCACGTCGCGGGCGAGGCTGACGGTCACGAAATGGGCTCCGTCCGCGCGGGTGCGCTGCGGCCGGGTCATGTCGAACAGGATCACGTCGCCCGGATTGAGCACGCGCTCGTTGCCGGGGCTGCCACCGTGGAACCGGCCGCTGCACAGGAGCTGGAGGGTGAAATGGTCGAACCCGTCGCGGCGGACCCGGGCGCCGTCGCGGCTGTGCATCACCCCGCCGAGGCGCCGGTCGAACACGATCACCCGGCCGAGCCGGTGCGCGTCCACGCGGGCCCGGAAGCGTTCCCCGGTGGCCGTCACGTCCGAGCCGCCGGCATACAACGTCCGGTATCCTTCGAAACCGCCGGCCTCTGCGCCGGAATCGAATGTAAAGGATTGGATCGGCACCGGTCGAACCCGAAATCGCGATGCCCCAAGTCCCGGCGGGTTGAAGCTCGACCTTTCGGCTTATCCGCGTCCGGCAAATGACGCGCAAGTGTTCTCACGCGGACGTGAATTCACGGTTTCAAGGATTTACTGCGTACGAGACCGCGCAGCGTATCCGCCGGTGACGTGCGAGGATTCCATTTCGGTGGCCCGGGACCCCATCTTCGGGAACTCGGATGGCCGTGCCGCGCCCGAATGTTCCGCCCGCTTGAGAGAAAACTGGAGCCTCCGGGCTGGCCCATCGCGGCCAGGAGGCTTAGAACCCATCGATCGACCGGGCCGCCCGATACGCCGACCCTTCGGCCGTCGTCCCGCCCAACTTCTGCGCGATAGCTTGGCCGTGCAGGGCCAAGCCTTGCTTTGCCCCGCCGAGAACCCACCTTCGACCGATGCTCGACGAGGACGCTCCGCGATCGCCACCGACCGCGCTGGCCGACGGGTCGGAGGCGGACGACGTCCCCTTCGGCGCGCTGCAGCCCTGCGTCGCCATCCGCGACTGGCTGCTCAGCGAGGGCGCGCGGCTGCCGCAGGCCAACGACCTGCTCTCGGGCCTCGCGCAGCGGCTCAACGCGATCGGCGTGCCGGTCGAGCGTGCCTCGACAGCCATCGACACCCTGCACTCGGAATATTCCGGCATCGGTCGCGTCTGGACTGCGGAATCCGGCTCGACCGTGCGCCTGTTCCCGCACGGAGAGGTCTCGGAGAAGGCCTACCGGGCGAGTCCCTTCTTCACGGTGCACGAGAGCGGCGAGTGGCTGCTCCTCGACCTCGCCGAGACGTCCGATGACGCCTACGCGATCATCCCGGAGCTGAAGGCCGACGGCTACACCCATTACGTGGTGGCGCCGCTCTTCTTCACCAACGGCACCCGCAACGGCATCACCTTCGCCACCCGCGCGCCCGAGGGTTTCCGCGACGAGGACATCGCGATCCTGCGCTTCGTCATGCCGGCGCTCGCCGCCGTGATGGAGATGCGCCTCGTCAACAAGCAGCTCGACCACGTGCTGCGCATCTATGTCGGCGACGAGCCGCACCGGGCGATCCTCTCGGGCGACATCCGGCGCGGCCAGGTCAAGCGCATCCGCTCGGCGATCCTGTTCGCCGACATGCGCGACTACACCCGGATCTCCGCCGACATGACGCCCGAGGAGGCGGTCGACCTCCTCAATGTGTTCTTCGATTGCTTGGTGCCGCCGATCGAGCGCGAGGGTGGCGAGGTGCTGAAATATCTCGGCGACGGCCTGCTCGCGATCTTCCGCGAGCCCGGCGACGACCTCGGCGGCGCGGCCAAGGGCGCGCTGACGGCAGCCGAGACGGCGCTCGCGGCGCTCGAGGAGGCCAACGCCCTCCACCAGTTCACCGTGCCGGTGACGGCGGGCATCGCGCTCCACCATGGCGAGGCGGCCTACGGCAATGTCGGCTCCGGCGCGCGCCTCGACTTCACGGTGATCGGCCGCGACGTGAACCTCGCCAGCCGCCTCGCCCGGCTCAACCGCCTGCTCGGCGAGCCGCTGCTGATGTCGAAGCCCTTCGTGGATTTCCTGTGGGGCGACCCCGTCCTGATCGGCGAGCACGCCCTCGACGGGTTCCGCGAGCCGATGGCGGTCTATCGTCCGCGCCCGCGCCCCCTGGCGTCTTGACCTCGCGCCCGGCCGGGTCCACATCTCGGCCTGTTCCAGGGAGATCCCCGGCAAGGGGCTGAGAAACCGCTGGCACGCTCTTCGAGCATGCGGCGCGGAAATCCTTCGAACCTGATCCGGCTCATACCGGCGTAGGGATTGGACCGCGGGCTCCGCAACGGAGCCACAGCTTCTCCGAAGCAAGGCCATCGATCCCTGCGGGCAGACGCGGAGATCTCGAGCGTGGCAACGAGCGCGGCATCCTGGCCCGCCTCCCCCATCGGACAACGGCGCGGCCTCGGCGAAGCGGCGGCCGGCCTTGCCCTCCCCCAGCGCGCGGACGTGGCGATCGTCGGCGGCGGCCTGATCGGTCTCGCCGGCGCCTGGCGCCTCGCCCAGGCCGGGCTCTCGGTGGTCGTGGTGGAGCGCGACACGGTGGGCGCGGGCGCGAGCCTCGCCGCCACCGGCATGCTGGCGCCGGCGGCCGAGCACGAGCCTGGCTCCGACCTGCTCCTGCCGCTCGCCCTCGACTCGCTGGGGCGCTGGCCGGGCTTCCGCGACGACCTCCAGGCCGTGTCCGGCATCGGGATCGACTACCGGGAGGACGGCACCCTGGTCCTCGCCATCGGCCGCGACGAGGTCGACCGCCTGCGCTTCCGCTACGACCTGCAGCGCCGCTCGGGCGTCGCCGCGGAATGGCTCTCCGGCACGGAGGTCCGCCGCCGCGAGCCGACGCTCCGCCCCTCCGTCACCGCGGGCGTGCTCTGCCCGCTCGACCATCAGGTCGACCCGCGCCTCGTGATGGCGGCCCTCGCCGCCGCCTGCCGCGCGGCAGGCGTGACGGTCGTCGAGGATTGCGCCGCCACCGGGCTCGACTGGACCAACGGCCGCGTCACCGGGCTTCACACCGCGCGCGGCACCGTCGCGGCGGGCACCGTGGTGCTGGCGAGCGGCGCCTGGAGCGGCGAGCGCGGCCTCTTGCCCGACCATCTCGCCCTGCCGGTGCGCCCGCTCAAGGGCCAGTCGATCGCCCTGCGCACCACGCGCCAGACCGGCACGCTCTCGCAGATGGTCTGGACCGAGCAGGTGCATATGGCGCCGAAGGGCGACGGGCACCTCATCGTCGGCGCGACGGTGGAGGATTGCGGCTTCCGGCCCGGCGTCACCGCGGGCGGGCTCTATGCTCTTCTCGAAGGCGCGCGCCGCGTGCTGCCCGGCATCGAGGAGATGGCGGTCGAGGCGGTGTGGAGCGGCTACCGCCCCACATCGGACGACGACGCGCCGATCATCGACACCCTGGCCCCGGGCCTCGTCGCCGCAACCGGACATCATCGCAACGGCTACCTCCTGGCGCCCGTCACCGCGGACGCGGTGGCGACGCTGCTGACCACGGGCGCGCTTCCCGACGTGGCGCGCCCCTTCACCCTGGCGCGCTTCCGGCGCGAGGAGACCACGAGGGCCTCCGCATGAACCTGCTGATCAACGGCGAGCCCCGAACCGCCGAGGCCGACACCGTCGAGGCCCTGTTCCGGGCCGAAGCCGAGGAGACGGGCATCGAGAGCCCGGAGGGCATCGCCATCGCCTTGAACGGGCGCGTCGTGCGCCGCCGCGACTGGGCCGGGACGCCCGTCAGCGAGGGCGACCGCGTCGAGATCGTCCGCGCCATGCAAGGAGGTTGAGCATGAGCGACACGCAGATTGTCACGCCGCTCCGCGCGGATGCCGAGGACACCCTGGAGATCGCGGGCGTGCGGCTCGCCTCGCGCCTGTTCATCGGCAGTGCCGGCTATCCGAGCCAGGCGATCCTGCGCGACGCGGTCCAGGCGAGCGGCGCCGATATCGTCACCGCCTCGATCCGACGGGTTTCGCTGCAGGGCCACGGCTCGGACACGGTGCGCATCCTCAAGGGCAAGCGCTTCCTGCCGAACACCGCCGGCTGCGAGACGGCGCGGGACGCGATCATGACGGCCGAGCTCGCCCGCGAGGCGCTCGACACCAACTGGATCAAGGTCGAGGTGATCGGCGACCGCGAGACGCTCTATCCGGACGTGGCCGAGCTGATCGAGGCCTGCCGCCACCTCGTGGACGACGGCTTCGTGGTGCTGCCCTATTGCAACGACGACCCGATCGTCTGCCAGCGGCTGGAGGATATCGGCTGCGCCGCGGTGATGCCGATGGGCTCGTTGATCGGCTCGGGCATGGGCGTGGCGAACCCCGCCAATCTCGAGCTGATCTGCCGCCGGGCCAAGGTGCCGGTCGTGGTCGATGCCGGGATCGGCACGGCCTCGGACGCGGTGATCGCGATGGAGCTCGGCGCCTCGGCCTGCCTGATCAACACGGCGGTGGCCAAGGCCGACGACCCCGTCCGCATGGCCCGCGCCATGCGCCGCGCGGTGGAGGCCGGCCGCGACGCGTACCTCGCCGGGCGCATCCCCCGCCGCGGCCGGGCCGAACCGTCGAGCCCGCAGCTCGGGCTGGTCGGCTCGTAGCGCGCGCTCTCGAGGCGGCATTGGTCCGACGCAAGGATGCGCGTCGGACCAGGACGATGCCTCCTCGGATGACCCTGGGGTAGAATACCGGGATCGGAAACCGGCCCTCCGGGGGCGGCGTTTGGTAGCAGAGGCCTTGAGGACGCTCACGCTTTCGTGAAACAGCGGGCCATGCCCGCATGCGCCCCGCCGGCCAGGGAACCGGTCCGGCACCGGCGGCATGTCCGAGCGGGGAGCCTGTCCGTGCAAGGACCGTCCACATAAGGACTTTCCGCGCAGGGGCTTGGAGCCGCAGCCATCCGCCGAGGGGAATGCCGGTCCGTGAACGAGAGCGAGCCAGAACAGCGGGCGCGATCCGCGTCCCGCATGGCGGTCGGGCGCCGCTCCGGCCTCCCCGGCCCCCTCCTCCTCGTCACCGACCGGCTCGGTCATCTCCGGAACGACCAGGCCCTGCCGCTCGTCGAGACGGTGGCGGCCTTCCTCGATGCGGGCGGGTCCTGGGTCTGGTTCCGCGACCGCGACCTGCCGCCGGACGAGCGGCGGCGCCTCGGCGAGCGCGTCGCGGAGCGCGTCTTCGCGGAGGGCGGCACGCTCACGGTCGGCGGCGACATCGACCTCGCCGCGCAGCTCGGCGCGGATGGGGTGCATCTCGCCGGCAACCAGGCCGACCGGATCGGGCAGGCGCGCGAGCGGCTCGGCGATGGGGCGCTCATCGGCATCTCCGCCCACGGCGCCGCGGAGCTGGCCGCGACGGCAGCCCAGGGGGCCGATTACGCCACCCTCAGCCCGATCTTCGCGAGCGCGAGCAAGCCGGGCTACGGCCCTCCCCTCGGCCTGGAGGCGATCCGAGCGGCTGCCGCGACGGGGCTGCCGGTGGTGGCGCTCGGCGGCATCGCGGCCGATACGGCCGGAGCCTGCCGCGCGGCGGGCGCCGCGGCCTGCGCCGTGATGGGCGCCCTGACGGCGGCCGCCGATCCCGCTGCCGAGACCCGGCTTCTGCTGACGGCCTGGCACGGGGCGCGATAGCGCGGACGCCCGGCCCCGATCCCGCCCCGCCGGGATGAGGTCTCCCACCCGCCGCATGAGGCCTCCATGCGCCTTCGGCTCCGCGCGCCTGGTGACGCCGGAGGCTTGGCCGGAGAGGGAGACGCGGGACGCCGCGGACCCCTGAACTGATTTGCGCAAACCCCGGCTCCCCGGCGTCCCGCGGATGAGAGAGGCGTCCGGCCCGGTCTCCCCCGATTTGAGCGTCGCGGTTTCTTGGATCCCCGCCTGCATCGACCCCGACCTCGGATGGCCTGGTATCGGGGTTGGTCCCGCGACGCGGTGCGTCCCCCATCCCAGCCTCGTCCTCGGCAGACGTAACGTGTCCTGCACCCGGCCTCGTATTGGGCCCGGCATCGGTTCCTCGACCTGCAGGCCGGACTGTCGGCGCTGTCCCGTGTTCGTCCGGGCTGGCGCCGAGAACGGCCCTGTGTCGCGCAGAGGCGCCCGGGGCACCGGCTGACCGGCCGGCGACGCGGGAACCGCCGCGCTGTCCTGGTCCTTGCCGGCGGTCATCCGGCTCGGGCTCCCTGCTCACGGCGCGGCGGGTTGCAGGACCCGTCGCGCCGCGGGACAGCGCGTGGGGAGCTGCGTACGTGTTTTGTTCTCGCACGTCAAGCTTATTGTCATAGACTGGGCCCGCTCTCCTCTCCGTTGCGGGGGGGCCCAGGGGTGGGGATGGGGCAGGAATGAGCCTCACGGTGCACCCGCCCCTCCGTCGGCATCCTCCATCTGCGATGGCGTGATCCAGAGCCCATCCTCCGCCACCTCCACCGGGACCACATGCAGGGGCCGGAACGACCAGCCCGGCGAAACCGCGCCGGTGTCGAGGTCGAAGGAGGCGAGGTGCCGGGGGCAGAGCAACCGGCCGGCGGCGCAGCGGCCGAGGGCGAGGTCGGCGCCCTCGTGCGGGCAGGCCCGCTCCGCCGCGACGAGCCCGTTCCCGTGGCGGACGAGGACCAGATGGAGCCCGCCCGCGGCGACCGGCATCAGGTCGCGGTCGCCGAGGAGGTCGGGCGGCCCGAGGCGGATCCGGGCCGGCCGGGCCGCCTCAGCCGCCGAGATAGGCTTCCCGCACATGCGGATCGGCGATGAGGGCATGGCCCGTACCCTCCAGCACGATCCGGCCGGTCTCGATCAGGTAGGCGTGGTCGCAGAGTTCCAGGGCCGCGAAGGCGTTCTGCTCGACGAGCAGCACGGTGGTGCCCGCGTCGCAGATCGCGCGGATCACCGCGAACATGCGCTCGACGATGTTCGGGGCGAGGCCGAGCGAGGGCTCGTCGAAGAGGACGAGCTTCGGGCGCGCCATCAGGGCCCGGCCGATCGCGAGCATCTGCTGCTCGCCGCCCGACAGGGTGCCGGCGGCCTGGTGGCGCCGCTCGGCGAGGCGCGGGAACTCGCCGTAGATGCGTTCCAGGTCGGCGGCGATGCCGGCCCGGTCGCGGCGCAGATAGGCGCCCATGGCGAGGTTCTCGGCGACGCTCATCTGTGGGAAGACGCGCCGCCCCTCCGGGCAATGGGCGATGCCGGCGGCGAGGATGCGGCGGGGCTCGGCGCCCGCGATGTCGCGGCCCTCGAACCGGATCGCGCCGGAGCGGGCGGGCACGAGGCCGGAGATCGCCCGGAGCGCCGTCGACTTGCCGGCGCCGTTCGCGCCGACGAGGGCGACGAGCTGGCCCTCGCGCACGTCGATGCTGAGGCCCTTGAGCGCGGTGACGTGGCCGTAGCCGCAGACGAGGTCGCGGATCTCAAGCATGGGCAGCCTCCTGAACCTCCGCGGCGGCCCGGCGCGCGGCGCTGCCCTGGCCGAGATAGGCCGCGATCACCGCCGGATCGCTGCGGATCCGCTCCGGCGGCCCCTCGGCGATCAGGCGGCCGTAATTGAGCACGACGATGCGGTCGGAGACCTCCATCACCATCGGCATGTCGTGCTCGACGAGCAGGATGGTGACGCCCCGCTCCCGGATCTGCCGGATCAGCCGCACGAAGACCCGCGTCTCCGAGGCGTTCATCCCCGAGACCGGCTCGTCGAGGAGGAGCATGGCGGGCTCGGTGGCGAGCGCCAGGGCGACCCCGACGAGGCGCTGCTCGCCATAGGCGAGCGAGCCGGCCTTCTCCTGCGCCCGCGCCGAGAGGCCGACCCAGTCGAGCAGCGCCTCGGCGCGCTCCCGCAGCCGCCGCTCGCTCGCCCCCGCCCGGCCGAGGAGCGCGTCGAGGATCGGCGCGCGGCTGAGGGCGGCGCCCTGGCGGTGCAGGCCGATCATCACGTTGTCGAACACCGTGTCGTCGGGGAAGACGCTGGTGCGCTGGAAGGTGCGGGCGAGGCCGAGCCGCGTGATCTCGTGCGGCTGGAGACCCTTGAGGCCGGTGCCGCGGAAGCGGACCTCGCCCTGGCTCGGCTTGAGGAAGCCCGTCATCACGTTGAAGGCGGTGGTCTTGCCCGCCCCGTTCGGGCCGATCAGGCTGACGATCTCGCCCTGCGCCACGTCGAAATGCAGGTCGGCGATGGCGACGAGGCCGCCGAAGCGCACGCCGACATGCTCGACCGAGAGGATCGCGCTCATCGCTGCACCATGGGGCTGGCTTCGAGGACGGGGACGGCGCGGACCGGCCGGCGCCGGGCGAGCAGCGCGGAGACACCCGGCACGATGCCGCGGGGCATCACGAACAGGATCAGGATCAGCACGACCCCGTAGACGATCCACTGCGCCTCCGGGGCCATGACCGGTCGCAGGGCGACGGGCAGCAGCCCGAAGATCAGGCCGCCGACGACGGGGCCCATCAGCGTGCCCTTGCCGCCCGCCACCACCATGATGACCATGCTGACGGTGGTGGTGAAGGCGAACACGTCGGGATCGATGATGCGCAGGTAATGCGCGTAGAGGCTGCCCGCCGCCCCCGCCATCGCCGCCGAGATCACCGCCGCGACGGTGAGGGTGCGGGTGGCGTTGATGCCGACCGAGAGCGCGAGCGACTCGTTCTCCTTGAGGCCCCGCATGGCCCGGCCGAAGCGCGAGCCGACGAGGCGGGCGATCACGAGGTAGCAGAGCGTGCCGATCGCGAGGACGAGGTAGTAGTTCTGCAGCTTGGTCTTCAGCGTCCAGGCGCCGAGGCCGGGCAGCCCCAAGGTGAGCGCCGGGATGTTGGTGAGCGCCAGCGGCCCCTGCGTCAGCTCCACCCAGTTGAGGGCGACGAGCCGCACGACCTCGGCGAAGGAGATCGTCACGATCACGAAATAGGCGCCGCGCACCCGGAAGGAGAGGCGCCCGATCAGGTAGCCGCAGGCGCCCGCGACGAGGGTCGCGAGCAGGAGCCCGAGAGCCGCCGGCCAGGGCTCGTGCACCACGCGCAGGCCGAAGCCGATCTCCACCTCGAAGCCGAGGCTCGTGAGCGCGCTGACATAGGCGCCGATGCCGAAGAAGGCGATGTGGCCGAGGCTGAGCTGCCCGGTGAAGCCGAGGAGCAGGTTCAGGCTCATCGCGCCGATCGTCACGATGCCCGTCACGATCAGCGCGTTGAGGAGGTAGGGGTTCGCGCCGAGCGCCAACGGCAGGGCGACGAGGGCGGCGAGCAGCGCCAGGGGGAGGAGCCGGCTCATCCGATGCGCTCCGCCTTCGCGAACAGGCCGGTCGGCTTGTAGAGCAGCACGGCGATGATGATCAGGAAGCCCATCGCGTCGCGGTAGCCGGAGGAGACGTAGCCGGCCCCGAGCTCCTCGGCGAGGGCCAGGATGAAGCCGCCGATCGCCGCCCCGGTGACGTTGCCGAGCCCGCCGAGGATGACGATGGCGAAGGCCTTGAGTTCGGCGAGCCCGCCCATCTGCGGGAACACCACGTAGACCGGCCCGAGCAGCGCGCCGGCCGCGGCGGCGAGCGAGGAGCCGAGCGCGAAGGTCGCGGTGTAGATGAGCCGCACGTTGACGCCCATCAGCGCCGCCGTATCCGAATCCTGGAAGGCGGCACGCATGGCGAGCCCGAGCTTCGTCCGGTTGATCAGCGCGTAGGTCAGCCCGATCAGGCCGAGCGCAGCGCCGAGCACGAACAGGCGCAGCCAGGAGACCGAGACCGGGCCGACCTGCAGCGGCGCCTCGGGGAAGGGCGAGGGAATCGCCTTGGCGACGCCGCCGAAGATCCAGAGCGTGCCCGATTGCAGGGCGATGCCGGCGCCGATCATCACCAGCATGGTGGTGTCGATGTCCGAGCCCCGGAACGGCCGCAGCAGCAGCACCTCGATCGCCGCCCCGAAGACGAGGCCGCCAAGGATCGCCACCGGCAGCGCCAGGAAGAAGTTCAGCCCGAGCGCGGCGACGGCGAGATACATGAGATAGGCGCCCACCGTGTAGAGCGCGCCGTGGGTGAAGTTCACCACGTTCATGATCCCGAAGATCAGGGTCAGCCCGATCCCGAGGAGCGCGTAGGTGCCGCCCAGGATGAGCGTGTTCACGAGGTGCTGGATCAACTGGTCCATGGGCGGCCCCGGGTTTCATGGATCGGCGTGGTGGGATTGCGTGGGCTTTTCCCTCGCCCCTCTGCGGGAGGTGTGCTGCGCGCAGGGCTCGCACGGGATCCGCGACGCGCCCCCTCTCCCGTGCGGGAGAGGGATGGGGTGAGGGATGAGAAGTGTCTGGATTGGTCGCGGCGGCGAGGCGGCTCCCTTCGAGCCCCTTCCGGCGCGTTCTCGACCCTCACCCTGTCCCTCTCCCGAACGGGAGAGGGGACCCGCGCCTCATCCGGCACTGGCGCACCCAACGGCGCAGAGTGGAGAGGGCGGTCGCTTGGCCTCACAGCGTCGGCACGACGACGCGGCCGTCCTTGATCTCGATGAGGTAGACGTCGGGCTTGCTCTGGCCGCTCTCCTTGCCGGCGGGGCCGGACTTGGCGAAGCGGATCGGACCGTTGAGCCCGGTGAAGTCCACCGACCAGAGGGCCTTGGTGATGGCGGCGGACTCGGCCTTGCCGGCCTTCTCGATGGCTTGCGCGATCGTCCGGATGCCGTCGTAGCCGCGGAAGCTCTCGGTGACGCCGGCGAACTCGAAGCCGCGCTTCTTCCACTCGCCGATGAAGTAGGCGGTCGCCGTCGGGTTCGGCGTCTTCTCGGGGATCCAGGGCAGGAAGGTGGTGAGGTGCAGCGTGCCGTCGGCGGCCGAGCCCGCCTGGGCGATGATCTGGTCGGGGTTCTGCGATCCGCCGGTGGTGATGACGCGCTTCTTCATGCCGAGGGCGGCCATCTGCTTGAACAGCAGCACGAGCTGGTCGACGGCGCTCGTGATCATGATCGTGTCGCTGTCGGAGGCCTTCAGCTTGGCGAGCTGGGCGCTCATGTCCTGCGCGCCCTGGTCCATGGTCTCGACCATGCCGACCTGGACGCCCTTGTCCTTCAGCATCTTGCCGAAATCGGCCGCGGCGCCGCGGCCGAAATCGTTGTTCAGCACCAGGAAGTCGACCTTCTTCAGCCCAAGCTTGGCCACCATCGGCGCGAAGGTCTCGGCTTCCAGCGCCGAGGGCGGCGAGATGCGGAAGACGAACGGGTTGCCCGAGGTGGTGATCTTGCCCGACGAGGAGGTCTCGACCAGCATCGGCACCTCGTAATCGGCGAGCTTGGGCATCACTGCGAGCGTCAGGCTGGAGCCCCAGGCGCCCATCATCACCGGGGTCTTGTCGCTGGTGATCAGCTTCTCGGCGACCGCGGCGGCCTCGGTGGGATTGCTCTTGTTGTCCTCGATCACGAGCTCGATCTTGCGGCCGAGGACGCCGCCCTTGGCGTTGATCTCGTCGGCCGCGATTCTGGCGCCGTTCACGACATAGGTGCCCGACGCGGCGAAGGGCCCGGTCAGGGGCTCGTTGACGCCGATGCGGATGGCATCCGCCCGCGCGCCCGTGACTGTCAGCGCCAGCAGGATCGCGGTGGTGAGGGTGAACCGGGCGGGCATTCTCGGGTCTCCGTGGGGTTAAGGCGAACGGGGCGGGGTGACGGGTCAGGCGCGGCCGAGCCAGGCCGCGATGCGGGCGCGGACCAGGGCGAAGGCCAGGCGAAGGGGGTTGAGGCCGGTGGGGGCCGGCGCCGCGGCGCCCGAGAGGCGGGCGTCGAGGTTGCGCGCGAAGTCCGCCGCGATGCGGCCGGCGAGGTCGCGCACGAGGCCCGGACGGCCGAACTGGGCGAGCGGCCCGGTGAGCGTGTAGCCCACGTCGAGTTCGACCCGCGCCGTGCCGGGGGCCGCGCCGGGGCCGACCCGGTAGCGGATCTCGCCCTCGGTGGCCGAGCGCCCGCCCGCATCGCTGCCGGCGCCGTGGACGCGGCCGCTCAGGCTGGCCTCGTCGCGGGCGATGCGGGCGCGCCCGCGGAAGGTTGCCGCGATCGGCCCGATCCGCACCTGGAGACCGCCCTCCACCGTATCGGGCGCGGGCCGCCCGGCGAGCACGGCGCCGGGCAGGCAGGCGGCCACCGCCTCGATATCGGCGAAGCGCGCGAAGACCGCCTCGGGCGGATGGGCGAGCTCGATCCCTTGCGTGAAGCGGTGGGCCGGCGCGAAGGTCCCGTCGAGATCCGCCGACGCCACCGGCACGGCCGGGACCGGCCGGGACATCGGGGCCGCGGCGACGGCTTCCGCGATCGTCTCGCCGATCCCTTGGCCGATTCCGGCGCCGACCGGCCCGAGGGCCCGCCCCTCCCCCGTCTGGGCCGCGATGCCGCGGGCGCGGCGGTCCGCAATCACGCGCGTCACCGCCCGCACGATGCCGGCATAGCCGGTGCAGCGGCAGAGATTGCCGGAGAGGCCGACGCGGATCCGGCGCTCGTCTGCCTCGGGCAGGCGCAGCACGAGATCGCGCGCGGCCACCAGCATGCCCGGCGTACAGTAGCCGCATTGCAGGGCGTGCTCGCGGTTGAAGGCCGCGCGCAGCTCCGCGGCGACCTCGTCGTGATCGAGCCCCTCGACCGTGGTGACGGCGGCGCCGGCACAGGCGCCCGCGAAGGTGAGGCAGGCCCGGGCCGGCTCGCCGTCGAGGAGGATCGTGCAGGCGCCGCAGACGCCGTGCTCGCAGCCGAGATGGGTGCCGGTGAGGTTCAGACCCTCGCGCAGCACGTCGCCGAGATGGCTGCGCGGCTCGGCCTCGACCCGCAGGGGGCGGCCGTTCACCGTCAGCGCGAGGGCCATGCGGCCGGCCTCGGGGTCCGCCAGTGCGGCGCTCATGCGGCCTCCGGAAGCGGCAGGGGATTCGGCCGGGCCGCCTGCGCCACGGCGCGGGCGAGCACGGTGACGTGGACGTGGCGCTCGACGGCGTCGGCCATGCCGGCAGCACGCAGTGCGGCATCCGCGGCGGCGGGGTCGAAGCGCTCGGCGAAGTCGGCGCCGATCCGGCCGCCGAAGAGCGGGCGGGCATCGGCGAGGAGCACGGGCGGCCCCTCGACGGCGCCGATCACCGCGCGGCCCCGGCCAGCCCCGGGCTCGATGCGCACGGCGCCGATGGCGTGGGCGAACTCGCCGATCTTGGCGCAGTGCTTGACGTAGCCCCAGGCGGTCCCGTCGGGCAAAGCCGGTATCCGGACGGCGAGCAGGATCTCGCCGGGCTCCAGCGCGACCTCCAGCGCCCCGGTGACGAAGCGCTCGAGCGGCAGGGTGCGCCGGCCGTTCCGGCCCGCGATCTCGACGGCGGCGCCGAGCGCGGTGAGCGCGTTCACCCAGTCGGCGGCCGGATCGGCATGGACGAGGCTGCCGCCGATGGTGCCGCGGTTGCGCACCGGCCGGTAGGCGATGGCCGAGGCCACCCGCTGGAGGGCGCCGCCGGTGAGATCGGGCACGCGCCCGTCCTCGATGTCGGCATGGGTCACGCAGGCGCCGAGCACCAGGGTCTCGCCCTCGACGCGGGCCTGACGCAGCTCCGGGATGCCGGTGATGTCGAGGACGAGGTCCGGCTCGACGAGGCGCAGGTTGAGCATCGGGCCGAGGGACTGGCCGCCGGCGATCAGCTTCACGCTGCCGGGCGCTGTGGCGACGCGTTCGAGCAGGGCCGCGAGGTTCGCCGGGCGCTCCCAGGCGAAGGGGGCGGGCTTCATGCGGCCTCCCGCGCCTGCTGGGGGCCCGTGCGGGCGGCGAGCACCGCCTCCACGATGCGCCGCGGGGTGACGGGCGAATGCAGCATCTCGACGCCGAGGGCTCCGAGCGCGTCGTTGATCGCGTTGGCGAGCGCGGCCGGCGGGGCGATGGCGCCCCCTTCCCCGATCCCCTTCTGGCCGAAGCGCGTGTAGGGCGAGGGCGTCTCCATGTGGTCGATGCGCGCCATCGGCACCTCGGCCGGGCCGGGCAGCAGGTAGTCGGCGAAGGTCGAGGCCAGCGGCTGGCCGCGCGCGTCGAAGCGCATCTCCTCGAACAGCGCCGTGCCGACGCCTTGCGCGAGGCCGCCATAGATCTGGCCGTCCACCACGAGGGGGTTCACCAGGGTGCCGCCATCCTCGACGATGACGTAGTCGAGGATCTCCACCGCCCCGAGATCGGGATCGACCGCCACCACGGCCGCGTGCGCCGCGTAGGAGAAGGTGCCGGAATCGCGCACGGGCTTGTAGCCGGCGGTGACTTCGAGGCCGCCGGGATCGGTGTCGGGCGCGAGATCCTGCGGGCGCCGGTACCAGGTGCGGGCGATCGCTTCGAGCGGCACATCGCCGGACGGCCCGACCACATGGCCGCCTTCGAAGCGGCATTCCTCGGGCCGCGCCTGGAGCAAATGCGCGCCGATCCGCACGGCGCGGTCGCGCAGCGCCTCGCAGGCCGCCGCCACCGCGCCGCCGGCCATCACCATCACGCGCGAGCCCCAGGAGCCGGTGGAATAGGGCGTCATCGCCGTATCGCCGTGGACGAGGCGGGTGCGGGCGACCGGCACGCCGAGGATCTCGTGCGCGACCTGGGCGAGCGTCGTCTCCAGGCCCTGGCCGTGCGAGTGGGCGCCGACCCGAAGCTCCAGCCCGCCATCCGGGGTGAGGCGGGCGGAAACCTGCTCGTGGCCCGGCACCATCGGGATGCCCCAGCCCGAATAGACCGAGGTGCCGTGCGCCGCCTGCTCGCAGTAGATCGACAGACCGAGGCCGATGCGGCGGCCGTCCGGCTCGCCCGCCCGCTGGCGGGCGCGCACGGCCTCCACGTCGATGGAGGCCAGGGCACGGGCCAGCGCCTGCGGGTAGTCACCGCTGTCGAAATGCTTCCGCGTGATGTTCTCGAACGGCATCTGCTCGGGCCGAACGAGGTTCTTCTCGCGCACCACCTCCGGTGGGAGGCCGGCTTCGCGGGCGACCGCGTCGAGCACCAGTTCGAGGGCGAAGCAGACGCCGGTGCGGGCGACGCCGCGATAGGGCAGGATCGGACACTTGTTGGTCGCGACCGACCAGGTGCGGCAGCGATAGCTCGGGAAATCGTAGGGCCCGGGCAGAATGCTCGCGACCTGCGCGGCTTCCAGGCAGGCCGAGAACGGGTAGGCCGAGTAGGCGCCGGAATCGACGGTCGCCTCGCAATCGATGCCGCGCAAAGTGCCGTCGCGCTCGGCATAGGCGGTGATGCGGTAATGGTGCTCGCGGCAATTGGCGTTGGCGGTCAGGTGCTCGCGCCGATCCTCCAGCCAGCGGACCGGATGGCCGCAGCGGAGCGCCAGCCAGCAGAGCGCCACGTCCTCGGCGAGCAGGATCGCCTTGTAGCCGAAGCCGCCGCCGACATCGGGCGAGACGATGCGGATGCGACCCTGCTCCAGCCCCAGGCATTCCGAGAGGCCGTTGCGCACGATGTGCGGCATCTGGGTCGCCGTGTGGACGACGAGCTGGTCGAGGCGGTGATCGAGCTGCACCACGGTGCCGCGGCCCTCGATCGGGGCCATGCATTGCCGGCCGGTGGAGATGGTGCGGCTCACCTGGATCGGCGCGTCGAAGGCGGCGGCGATGTCCACATCGACGAGCGTCTCCAGGAAGACGTTGTCGCCCCAATGCTCGTGGACGAGGGCGGAGCCGGGCTCGCGGGCGGCGAGCATGTCGTGGATTGCCGGAAGCTCCTCCAGGTCGAGGACCACGGACGCCGCGATGTCCTCGGCCTCGGCTCGGGTCGGCGCGAGGCACATCGCCACCAACTCGCCGACCTGGCGGACCTTGCCCGTGGCCAGAACCGGCTGCTCCGAGACCTTGAAGCCGGGCAGCCCCGAGACCGCCCGGATCGGCAGGACGCCGTCGAGGCCGGCGGCGGTGAAGACGCGGTCGCGATAGGCCTCCGGCACGTGGATCGCGCGGATGCGGGCATGGGCCAGCGGGCTGCGCACGAAGGCGACGTCCTGCATTCCGGGCAGGCGGATGTCGCCGACATACTGGCCGCGCCCGCGCATCAGGCGGTCGTCCTCCTTGCGGGGCAGGCGCGCCCCGACGCCCTCCGCGCTCATCGCGCATCCTCCAGGAGCGCCTGGGCGGCCCGCACCAGCATCCCGTCCGGCCGGCGGAACCCGTTCAGGATCGAGAAGTGGTCTGCGCCCGGCACCGGCATGAGGATGCCCGGCGCATGGGCGGCGCTGCGCAGGGCGTGGAGGTTGCGCCCGTCATGGACGAGGGCCGGCAGCTCCCGGCTGCCATAGGCGATGGCCAGCGGCTTCGGGATCACCGGCAGGCGCAGCGGCGAGAGCGTCGCGATCTCGGCATCGGTCAGCGCGAGCTTGTCGTTCAGGTAGGTGTCGCGGATCGGGGCGAGGTCGTAGACGCCGGAGATCGCGAGACCCGCCGCCACGGCGGGGTGGCCGAGATGGAAGGCGGCGAGCTGCGCGCCGGCCGACCAGCCCGAGAGCACGATCTTCCCGCCGATGCCGTGCTCCGGCCCGTGCGCGGCGAGCCAGTCGAGGGCAGCGCCGATCTCGGCCACGATCCCTGCGAGGCTCGCCTCCGGCGCCAGGGTGTAGCCCGGCATCGCCACGGACCAGCCGGCGGCGTTCAAGCCCTCCGCGAAACAGGCGAAGTCGGCGCGCGCGTTGCGCTGCCAGTAGCCGCCATGGACGAAGACGAGGCAGGGCGCCCGCGGGTCCGCCGCCGGGTAGAGGTCGAAGGCGGCGCGCTCGGCCCCGGCATAGGGGATGTCGAGCCCCGCCGGATGCGCGGCCCGGTACTCCGCGGAAGCCGCGTTGCGGGCGGCGACCTGCGCCGCGCTGTCGGGGACGCCGGCATTGTTGTCGTAGGCGGCGCCCCGTGCCGCCCGGTCGAGGTCCGCCCAGCGGCGGCGGGGATCCGGCGGCGTCGGATCGTCGAGAATGAAGGGCATGCCCGCCTCCTCAGGCCGCGATCGCCTGGGGGAGGATCGGCGAATCGGCCTCGAAGCGCTTGCCGGCGCGCAGGCAGAAGGCGGGGCGGAGCAGGCGCTCGGCCACCACCTTCGTGTCCTCGTTGTCGCGCAGGAGGAAGCGGCCGCGGTCGTCGTGCAGCACCGAGACGTCCGCCGCGAAGCCGACCTTGAGGGCGCCGAGCTGATCGCTCATGCGCAGCATCGCGGCCGGGTGCGTGGTCACCATCGGCACCACGTCCTCCAGCGGGATGCCGAGCGCCATCATCGAGCTCATCGCCTGGGTGAGGCTGAAGCGGGCCTGGCCGAGGAAGGGGTGGTTCTCGTCGTCGTGGTGCTCGTCCGGCGTGCCGGCGGGCTGGGGCGCCTCGGGCACCTCGGTGTTGTAGCCGTGCATGTCGGCGCCGAGCGTGTAGGGGATCACGCCGGCCGGCAGCGAGGCGCGGGCCACGCGGTAGGAGAAGTGGCTGCCGTGGCCGACATCGACCTTCAGCCCCGCATCCATCGCGGCGCGGATGATGTGGTGGACCTCGCCCTCCTCGTTGATGAAGCCGCCCGGATGCCGGGTGAAGGGATGGGCCAGCACGTCGCCGGGACGCAGCAGCGGGATCACCCGCTCCATGATGGTGTCGGCATCCTCGCCGTTGGCGCCCGATTCCGGCAGGCCCCAGAGCTGGCCGAAATGCACGTAGAGCGGCAGGTCCGCCCGCCGGCTGATCTCGGCGGCCATCTCCATGACCTTGATGCCCCAGCGGGCGAAGCCGCCGATCTCGGCATGGCCCTTGATGCCGCGCACGAGGTCGCGGTTCTCGACCGCCGACTTCACCGTCGCGTCGATGTCGACGCCGTCCGGGCTGTAGAGGTTCGGGTAGAAATGCCCTTCGAGGCCGCCGACGAGATAGGCCGAGAGGAAGGCCAGCACCCGCGTCTGCGAGCGCTCGGCGATGAAGTGGCGGAAGCCCGGCAGCGTCATGCAGGATGGGCCGCCCTGGTCCACCACCGTTGTGACGCCCGAGCGCACGCCGACCATGTCCGGGTTCAGGCCGAAGCGGCCGGTGACGTATTGATAGACGTGGGAATGGGTATCGATCATGCCGGGCAGCACCAGCTTGCCCGAGACGTCGACCACCTCGGCCGCGGCGGAGGGCAGGATTGCCTCCTTCACCGCGGCGATGCGCCCGTCCTTCACCGCCACGTCGCGGATGCCGTCGATGCCGGAGGCGGGGCAGATGACGCGCCCACCGCGCAGGACCAGATCGTAGCGGCGATTGTCCATCTCTCGACCTCGTGATCTCTGCCGGAACGGTCCGGCCCGGTTCGTGCGAACCGCGCTCTCGACAAAAACGCAGTGTGCTTCGCATTTCCGCATTGCATGCAGCGTGCCAAGACCGGATCGGTTCTAAGGAGAGGGGTGATGGCGGAGGTGGCGGGAGCGGTCATGGAGCGCGCGCCCAGAGAGGAGGGCGCGCCCGCGGGCGCAGGGCCGTGGCCCCTGTCCGAGCGGCCCGGCTTCCTCGCCCGCCGCATGCACCAGATCCACGTCAGCCTGTTTTCGGAGCGCTGTGCCGCATTTCGCGTCACGCCGCTGCAGTACAGCCTGCTCTCGCTGCTGCGGGACCTCGGGCAGGCCGACCAGACCACGCTCGCCAACGCGGTCGCCCTCGACCGGACGACGACCACGGGCGCCCTCAAGCGGCTCGCTGCCCGCGGATTGGTCAACCGGGCGACCTCGGCGGCGGACCGCCGGGCGCAGCTCTGCCGCCTGACGCCGGAGGGCGAAGCCCTGCACGCCGCGATGGAATCCGCCGCCTACGAGGCCCATGCGCTGACCGTGGCGGCCCTCGACGCGCCCGATCAGGCGATCCTCATCGATCTCCTGAGACGCGTCATCGCGGGCCACGGCGACAGGTGCGGCGGGGCCGACCTCGATTAGGACGCGTTTGGGCGAGGCCGCCGCGGATTGTGGCCGATGCGCCGCCCTTGTAGGCTCCGCATCCGCGGGCGGAGGGCCGCGCATGCAGGGTCGCCTCATTCCCGCGGGACTGGCCGGCGCAGCGCTCCTGGCTCTGGCCGCCCTCGGCCCGGCCGGACGCGCCGCGGCGGAGCCGTCCGGCCGCTTCACCGCGACCTACGACATCCTGTTCCTCGGGCTGCCCGTGGGCGAGGCGAACCTCGCCATGAGCCAGGACGGCGAGCGCTACGCCCTCGACCTCGGGGCGGGGCTGCGCGGCCTCGCCGGCTTCTTCCTCGACGGGTCCGGCACCGCGACGATGTCCGGGCGCCGCGGCCGAACGGGCGCTGTGAGCGGCGCCTTCCGCGTCGAGAGCCGCTATGCCGGCAAGCCGATCCGCGTGGCGATGCAGATCGCCGAGGGCCGCGCCCGCGACGTCACGGTGGAGCCGGAACCGACGCCCCGGCCGGACCGCGTGCCCGTGACGGCGCAGGACCGGACCGGCATCGTCGATCCCCTGAGCATGCTCGCGGTCCCCGCGGGCTCCGGGCCGCTCGCGCCCGGCTTGTGCGACCGGCGCATCGCGGCCTTCGACGGGGCCTCGCGGGCGGACCTCGTCCTGTCGCGCGGCAGCCTCGTCACGCTGCCGGACGGCGCCTATCGCGGCCCGGTCCTCGATTGCCGCGTGCGTTGGGTGCCGATCGCGGGCCACCGCGCCAACGGGCCGAACGTGCGCCGGATGGCGGCCAACGACGACATGCAGGTCCGCCTCGCGCCGGCCCTCGACGGCATCCTGCTGCCGCTCTCGATCTCCGTGGCGACGGGCTGGGGCACTCTCCGCATCGAGGCCCGGCGCTGGGGCGGCCCGGACCTCCCTGCCGCCGAGGCCGGCCGGCCTTCCGTGAAGGTCAGCCTGCCCGCTGCGCGCTGACCGTTTCGGGCGGGGCCGTGCTCGGGGCCTACTGCATCTTGAGGCGACGCACGGTCGCGACCCAGCGCCAGGCGTTGCGGTTGGGCGCCGTCACCGAGACGTTGAGGCAGCCATTGACCGTGTCGGCCGACACCTGCGCCATGGCCGTGCGGCCCGCCCCGCCCGAGGCCTGCGCGGCGGTCGCCGTGGCGAACGACCCGGAATAGATGGTCGCCGCCGCGTTGGCCCCGCGGTCGAGCGCGGCCACGCCCGTGCTCGCCCAATCCGCGAACACGCCGTTCGCCGTCGTGTCACGGCCCGAGATGCGGATCTCCATCTGGCTGTGCGATCCGTTCGGCAGGTTGATGCAGTTGGCCGCCCCGGCCGCAGCGCCGTCCGCCGTCAGCCGCGTCGCGCCCGTGCCCGCGGAGGTGGCCCGCAGCACATGCTCGCAGGCCATCGCCCCGCCGGTGACGCTCGACGTGCCGGAGGCGAAGCAATCGGCCCCATACAGGTTGTCGTCGCCGGCATTCGCGCCGCGCACGAAGGAGAACGGCCCACCGACCGTGTTCAACTGCCCGAAGGCCGTGGCGGCATAGCCGTTCACGGCGTTGCCGTTTCCGCCAGCCGAGGAATAATCCTGATAGATGACGTTCGATCCGCCCCACAGAACAGCGCTGTGCGTGGTGACGACGTTGTTCGTCGCGTCCTGCGTTCCGAGGATGGTCAGCTTGCTGCCGGCCCCCGAGATGGCCGGGCCGGCGGCATCGTCCATCTGGACGCCGACCGTCAGACCCGTTGTCGAGGATCCGGACAGCGTCGCGAACGCGCCCGACGCGTTCGCGTGGGTCGAGCCGGTGAAGTTGAGGAACCGGCTCGGCGTCGCGCCGTAGGAGCCGATCTGCACGGGGGCGACCACCCCGTTGAACATGCTCCCCGCGCCGTTCCAGTTGGACACGCCGTTGAGCCACAGCTGCGACATCGCCGAGCCGGGGGTGCCCTTGCCGACGAAGGCGTTGCCGTCCGCGACGATGCCGGCGCACAGGGTGCAGATCACGGGGCCGCCGCTCGCGAACCAGTTCTGCTGGAGATGCGACGCGTGGTAGTTCTTCAGGAACGTTCCGAGATGGTTCGAGTCGATGTCGTTGGCGCGGATCTTGTTGCTGCCGTTGGCGACGATCCCGTCCCAGAAGATTCCCCACGGGTTGCCATAGATCTCGTTGTCGAAGACGAAGACCCCGCCGACGTTCCCGCGAGCCTCGACACCCGCATGGCCGGCATGCTGGATGTAGTTCCGGCTGTCGACCAGCACGTCGCCGACGAAGTGCGCCGGCTCGTTGTTCGGCCCCCAGATCCCGACGCCGTTATTGCCCATGTTCTGGATGATGTTGTCGCTGATGTAGATCTTGCCGGTCGAGGTCGTCTGCGCCTGCTCGATGAAGACTCCGTCCCAGCCATTCGCGCCGCCCATGAAATTGTGCGCGAGCCTGATGATGTAGGCGTCCCGGATGTGGACGCCGGCCGGGCCCCGCATCCGCAGGTCGAACGTCGCCCCCTTGCCGGAACCGGTGGTGCTCGCCTGCAGGTTGGCCGGGACGGTCGTCATGGATGCCGACTGGAGCGGACGCTTGGTGCAGGCGCCCGGCGTCTCCACGGACACGCCCGTGACGGCCCCCGCATCGACGCTCGTCACCTTGAGGCGCGGCTGCGTGGCGCAGGTGCCGCCTGCCAGGGTGATCACCTCGTTGACGGCATAGCCCAAGCCCCCGGCCACGGGGGTCGCGGCGGCCACGGATCCCTTGGCCGGCCTCAGCGGGAAGAGATCCAGGTTCGTGATCGTGATGCCGCCGACCGTCGACGTGGATCCGTCGATGACGATGGCGTCGGCGGCACCGGTGGCGTCGTCGAAGGCCAGCCGGGTCACCGTGCGGTCGACCCCCTTCATCGCGAAGTTCATGCGGGCGGCCTTGAGCGTCGTCGTGTAGCGGTAGCTGCAATTGCCGCAGAGCTGCAGGCCGGCGACACCGCTGTCGATGGCACTCTGCAGCGGCACGGCATTGTCCGTTCCATGCCCCGGGGTCAGATTGGAATCGCCCCTGGCGCCCCACCATTCGGGGTAGGCCCAGGAGACCTTGCTGTTGCCGTAGAGCGAGGGCGTGCAGCCGGGGGCGAAGATCTGCGTCGGGGGCGCGGTGATCGAGCCGTTCAGCCCGAGATTGCCGCTGCCGCAGGTGATGACCGCGCCGGGCTCGACGATGAGATCGGCCGTGACGGTCAGGAAGCCGCCGGAGGTGTGGCTGTAGGCGCCGGCCGGCAGGCGCAACGGCTTGCCGGTCGCCTGCGCCTTGCCCACCGCCCCGGCGAAGGTGGCGTAATCCTTGGCGTTGATCGTGTCGGCGGCGCGCGCGGCCTCGGAGCGCGACGTCTCGGCCCCGTCGGCGGTGACGCTTGCCCCCGACGCATCCCCGGTGATCGCATCGGGCTGGAGGATCAGCTTCTGGGTGGCGCAATCCTTCCTGCCGAATTTCAGGGCGCCGAACAGGATGTCGCCGCAACCGGTGGCGCCCTCGAGGATGCGTCCCTGCGGCAGGGTCTGGTCGGCAGGCGCGGGCGTAGCGATGAAGGCGGCGGCAGAGGCGGCCGCAACGAGGCGAAGGATGTGCATCGGCGTACCATCCACGGATTGGCGCCGTCTGGCCACGCCTGGCCGACACATCGATGGCCGAACGGCCGACGCGTTTCACGAGGTGCGTGGAGCGTTCTCCGCCGAAGCGATTGCAGGCACGTGGAGGCTCAAGACCTGTTTGGAATGTAATCCAGCTCTCGGATTGCTCGGTAGGGCATATAGCTCAGCGGATTGTTCGTTTTCCGAACGAACGGACAGGCTCGACATGAGGGGGGCGGTTCGTTGGAGTTCACAGCCTGGCGCAACGCCTGGTAGTTCGGCCCGTTCCAGATCTCCTCCATGGAATGCTCGTTCAGGTTCCCCATCCGCAAGCCCGGAACGCAGCAGGCCAAAACATCCCCGTTGCCGAGTAGGTATGCAGCTCTCCAGGGCAAGGTACAGAACGAGCTACCGACCTGATCGTCTCGATCATCGAAGGCGCGATCGATGTAAAGCTTGATGCCTAGCTCGTCCCCCGTTGCGAGAGCAATTTCGCGAACGCGATTGAAACGCTCCTTATCGTGCCACAAACTTTCGTGATCCATGTCGGATGTGTAGGCTTGCATATGGATAGTCCTGACCGCATCAAAGCCCACATCGTGAACGCAGCGAATGAATTCAGGAACCTCGTCAATGTTGGAGCGCATCAGCACGAACGCCGCGGATAGAGGCACATCGTGTCGCCCGAGCGCTCGACGACGTTCAGCCAGCATCTTCATGTTAGAGAAGATAGTGTCGATGTGAGGTGCACCTCGACGAATGCGCATATATGTCTCGTTTACCGCCGCGTCTATCGACACATTGATCGACGTCAACTTCGACACAAGCACCCGATCAACAGCCTCGACCGTCAGATGCGTGGCATTCGTATCTGTATGGAATGGAACCGACAGATCGATCAAAAATTGTAACTCACCACCAAAGCGCTGATCTGCCCAAAAAATATCACCGCTGAAATCCGTATAGGCCGTCTTCAATTGCCCGCTCTCAGACCAAATCTTGATTTTATTCCTGATATCTTGATCTAGTCTTCGCGCCGTTCTGCGCGTCTCTCTGGAAATACAATGTGTACAATTAAGATTGCATTGCGTGACAAGACTGATCTCCAGATTGGGCGGAACCAAGGTATCGACGGTTGGGGGCGCATAAGCCAACCTCGCGATGATGCCGTCATTATCGTCGCGCTTCGCCATGGCGTTGCACTGGATATGCCCTTCGATGCGCTGATCACCTCCCGTAATGTAGAGAGTCGCGGCATTGTTGTGAGAGGAATCCTCCGAACGAACCGTGATGATATACTCCCTGAACTTGGATTGTGCCTCACTCTCAAAGAACACCTCGACGAATGAATTATCGTAAATATGCGCCAAGCCCATTGTACGCTCGGCAATTATACGACGTTCTGGCGCAATCTGTTCAACACAAATGGCGATTGTACTTGTTTTTTTATCATGTCCGTAAGTGGCAACAAGGACAGCAACCCCGCAAAGAAAATTTTCTTGCGCGAAAAAGCGTTGACTAACCGAGTGTCCGGGGAGAATTTCTCCGCAGATGCGCATCGTTCATCCTCCCGGAAGCACAATTGAACTACATTGGAAGCCTGAGTGCCTCAACTCATAATCTTTGATGTGACTATGGCAAAAATCCGTACAGTCCGGACCAAAGCCACGGGAGGACATCACGATCCGGAGTGAACCGCGTACATCGTGAAGACGCATGCGGAGGCAATCGCCGAAACTGTGGAGACCCCGAAAGGGCCCAGGGACGTAAGCATCCACAATTTCCTCGATCGTGCCGGCGCGGCCAGCAATTTTTACCGAATGCCTTCATGGAAGAGTGACGCCTCGACTGAATAGTGAGGCATGGCCAGCAATGTCGACCCAGCCAGGATCATGGCTGCCGGCTTCGCGCTCGGCGGTCTGACCACCATGATGTTCACGCCCATACCATCATGGGAGAGCGTGAACATCGGCGGGACATGCCTGCTCATGTTCGGCGTGCTGTGGCTCGTGCCGCTCGTGAAGCCGCCCAAGCCTCTGCGGCGACGCCGGCGGCCGATCCGGTACGAGATCATCGAGGCGCCGAACGTTCCCGATCGGCCGCGCAGGGTCCGCGAGATGCTGCCGACGCAGCTGCCCGAATATCCGGCTCTCCGGTCGCGGCTCCAGCCCTGGCGGACCAAGCGCCTGTCGCCCCATGCCTCTCCGCCCCAGATCACCACGGCGCGGCCAAAGTAGATCTCCGCCCGATCATCGGCCCGCAGACGCAATCCGAATCAGATCTTGGCGCCCGGACCCATGCGGGTCTTCTTCCGTGTGTGAGCAAACGCACAGTCGCGGCTCGCGTATTCTGATCATCTGCTCGTCTCCCACGATGGAGGGCGAGCCGATGTCGGACGCTTACGATCAGCTTGTCGCGGCACTCCGCGCGATCACCGCACAAACCAGCGATCCCCTGCCCATCATCGCCTTCGCCCTTCAGGTCGTCGAGCACGAAAGGCGCGCGCGTCGGAAGCAGGCGCGCGCACGAGGTCCCTACGGGCCCGACGCTCCGAAGATCCGCGCCGAGCGGATGTCCTGAAGGAGGCGACCATGGAACGGATGTCGATCTACCTCACGCGGCTGGTCAGGATACAAGTTCCCTCCGGCTCCCAGATCCGCCTGGAGATGTACTGCAAGGCCAACGACAACTACGCCCAGTACTATTTTTCGCAGGACGTTCAGAACACGGTCAACAATCAGGCGGATCTGATCGAGATCGACCGGACCTCGTCCGGCCGCTCGGTCAGAGCGGAAGCCGAAAGCCATATCGAGGACATCGGCGACACGGATGGCGCTTATGCCTTCACCAATATCATGGACGTGGATATGTTCGCGCCGAAGAAACCCTACGTCAAAGCGAAGCTGACCTTCAGCAAGGAATCGGCTCACAAGTTCCGCCTTGCGCTGTGGTCCTATTTCGGCGGCGACGATGCCGTCTGCAGCTGGAGCTTGAAGGGTAAGATCGACGACCGGTTCAAGTACACCCCGATCCGCGGCCATCTGGTTCGCGTCGATGGCCGGCCGGCATACTTGATCGATATCTGATACGACTTGCTGGTCTCCGGGTACGCCTGATGGAACCGACCTGCGCCGCGCCGATGCGGGAGCCTCCCGCGACCTGGCTGGCGGCGTGGATCGATGCCGGGCGCTTCCGGACGCCGCCTTGTCGGTCAGCATCTGGCCTTCACGCGTCGCCGCGGGCGCCCCGCCTTCCGAGCGGCCGTCGAGCGGTCTTATAGACCTCTCCGGTCCCCGGACCAGCACGCCCCGCCCCCGCATCGCGCGATCACCTCGGGCGGAGTTCGATCGAAGAACGTCGATCCATCTCGGGCGTCGCAAAGAGACTGCCCTGCTATTTTTGAGGCCGAAACGATACGTTCGATCTTGAATGCTGAAATCCAGCGAAGACGACACCGTATTGCCTTGTATATCAGGCCGTCCAGTCTCTATACCCCCGCATGGCCAGGCTTCGATCGCGTCCCGCACGAGGCTCGTGGCCGATCATGGCGTCTGGCGGGAGGCCGCGTGGATTCGATCGACCTGAAGATCCTGGCACTGCTCCAGACGGACGCGACGCTCTCCATCGCCACGATCGGCGAGCGCGTGGGCCTGTCGCAGACGCCGTGCTGGAAGCGCATCCAGCGCCTTGAGGCGGACGGGGTGATCGACCGGCGCGTGGCCGTGCTCGATCCGGTCAAGCTCGGCCTCGGGCTGACGGTGTTCGTCTCCATCGAGACCGCCGACCATTCCGAGGATTGGCTGGAGCGCTTCGCCGAGACCGTGGCCTCGATGCCGGAGGTCTTGGAATTCTACCGGATGGCCGGCGACGTCGACTACATGCTGCGCGTGGTGGTGGCCGACATGCAGGCCTACGACACCTTCTACAAGAAGCTGATCGCCACGCTGCCGCTCAAGAACGTGACCTCGCGCTTCGCCATGGAGAAGGTGAAGTCCACCACCGCCCTGCCGCTTCCCCTGCCGCCCTCGGCACGGCCTTCGTTGCGATTGGCCGCCGGCGCGTGAACTGATAGGATCGGCGGCCAAATCTTGGGGCGGGATATCAATTCCGATCTCTGGCCCGCGTCAGGCTATGAATTCTTACACATCGCTGCATTGATCGCCCTCTTGGTCGCAGGAACGTAGCAGGATGGTCGGGAATCTCGATCGGCGCGGCTTTCTCAGGGCCTCCGCGGGCTTCGCGGCCGGCGCAGCCGCAGGCTTCACCTGTGTCGAGGTCGCGAGCGCGGCCCCGATCGAGGTGCCGACCGTCGACAGGCTGAGCCTGCGCGTGCTGATCGACTCGGCGCACGACCAGTTCCTCAAGCCCGGCACCGTCCAGGGCGTGGTGCATCAGCCGCCGGGCAGCGGGCGCGGGAGCGACTACCGCAAGGTGCTCCACAACCAATGGGGCCTGTCGCTCTTCGTGGAATCGCAGCGCGCCGACGAGGCCCGCACGATCCTGCTCGATTTCGGCTACAGCCCGGATGCGCTGCTCAACAATATCGAGATCCTCAAGGTCGACCCCACCAAGATCGATGCCCTGATCGTCAGCCACGGCCATCACGACCATTACGGCGGCCTGTCGGGCTTCCTCGACCGGTACCGGAGCGCGCTCAGGCCCGACCTCAAGCTCTATGCCGGCGGCGAGGACAATTTCTGCCACCGCCTCTCCCCGAGCGGCGTGCAGGGTCAGTTCACGGATTTCGGCCAGCTCGACCGCCGCGACCTGACCGCACAGAAGGTGACGACCGTGCTGTGCGAGGCGCCCACCGTCGTGGCCGGCCACGCCTTCACCACCGGCCAGATCAAGCGCACATCGATCGAGCGGATCCTGCCCAACACCTTCGTCGAGCGCGGCATCAAGGATGGGCTCGGCTGCGACGCGAGCCACTATTCGGCCGCCGAACTCCAGGGCAAGATCATCCCGGACGAGCACGTCCACGAGCACGCGACCTGCTTCAACGTGAAGGACAAGGGGCTCGTGGTGATCAGCTCCTGCGGCCATGTCGGGATCGTCAACTCGGTGCTGCAGGCCCGCGCGGTCTCCGGCATCGACAAGGTGCACGCCATCGTCGGCGGCTTCCATCTCGGGCCCGCGCCCAAGGACTATCTCACGCAGGTGGTCGCCGAGATCCGGAAGCTCGAGCCCGACGTCGTCATCCCGATGCATTGCAGCGGGCTCAACTTCGCGCTGGAGGCCCAGGCCCAGATGCCGGCCAACGTGCTCATCCCGACGACGGGCAGCCGCCTGACCTTCGGTGCGTAGCGCCGCTCGGCCCGCGCCGCGTCCCCGCCCGACGCCGCAGCGCGGGGCGGGCACCGCGGCGCTTGCCGCCTGCGCGCTCGGCCTCCTGCTCGCCGCGCCGGCCCGCACCGAGGAGGCGCCGCGCCGGTCCGCGGCCGAGCTGATGGACGTGCTGATGTGGAACCGCGAGCCGGTCGGCGGCCCGTTCGCGCTCGTCGATCACGCGGGCCGGCCGCGCACGGAGGCCGATTTCCGCGGCAAGCTGCTGATCGTCTATTTCGGCTTCACCGCCTGTCCCGACATCTGCCCGACGGACCTGATGGAGATCGCCCGGGCCCTGACGCTGCTGGGCGCGGAGGCGGAGCGGGTCCAGGCGGTCTTCGTCACCCTCGATCCGGACCACGACACCCCGGCCCATCTCGCGGCGTACCTGCAGAGCTTCCATCCCGCCCTGATCGGGCTGACGGGCAGCCCGGACGCGATCCGGCGCATGGCGGACGCCTACAAGGTCTATTTCGCGAAGGCCGAGGGTGCGGATGGGAACGGCACCATCGAGCACTCGGCCTTCGTCTATCTGATGGACCGGTCCGGCGCCTATCTTGGCTTCTTCCCGCCCGGCACCTCGGCCGAGCGGATGCTGACCATCATCCGCCCTCAGATGGCGGCGGAGCGCTCCGGGACCCGGTAGGCGGCGCCCGGATGGCCGGCCTTCAGATGCGGACCGGCGCCGGGGAACAGCTTCTCCCGCAACGTCCCCGCGCGGTAGGCGGTCTTGAAGGCGCCGCGCGCCTGAAGCTCCGGCACGACCAGATCGACGAAGGCCTCCAGCGTCTCCGGCGCGACCGCGCGGGTCAGGTTGAAGCCGTCGACATCCGCTACCTCGGCCCAGTCGAGCAGTTCGTCGGCGACCTCGCTCGGCGCGCCCACGATGAAGGGGGCGCGTGCCCCGCGTGGGCCGAACTCGGCGAAGTCGGCCAGGGTGAAGGGCCGCTCGCCCGGCGCGGTCAGGCTCTCGACGAGGGACTGCATCGCGTTGGTCGCCTGATAGGCCAGCGGCTCGTCGGGCCTCAGCCCGGCGAGGTCGATCCCCGTCCAGCCCGAGACGAGGGCGTACTGCCCCTGCGCGTCGAGATAGCGGGCATACTCGTCCCGCAGCTCGAGCGCCTCGGCCCGGGTCGGCGCCACGATCACCGTCGCGCCGAGGAACATCCGGATGTCGTACGGATCGCGCCCGGCGGCCCGGGCGGCCTCGCGGATGCTGCGCACGGAGCGCGCCGCCACCGCCTTGCTGTGGCCGTTGAGGAAGATCGCCTCGGCATGGCGGGCCGCGAACAGGCGCCCGCGCGAGGAGGTGCCGGCCTGGTAGAGGACCGGGGTCCGCTGCGGCGAGGGCTCGCTGAGATGCCGCCCGTCGACCCGGTAATAGGGACCGTCATGGCGCACGCGGTGCACCCGGGCCGGGTCGGTGAACACGCCGCCCTCCGCGTCGCGCAGCACCGCGCCCTCCTCCCAGCTTCCCTCCCAGAGCTTGTAGGCGGCCTCGAGGAAATCCTCGCCCGCCTCGTAGCGGACGTCGTGGGCGCGCGCCTCGGCGAGACCCATGCCGCGCGCGCCGCTCTCGAGATAGCCGGTCACGATGTTCCAACCGACGCGGCCGCCGGTGAGCTGGTCGAGGGTCGAGACGCGGCGGGTGAAGGTGAAGGGGTGCTCGTAGGTGAGGTTGGCGGTGACGCCGAAGCCGAGATGCCGCGTCGCCTGGGCCATCGCCGGCACGAGGAGGAAGGGATCGAGGTTGGGCGTCTGCGCCGCGCGGGCGAGCGCCGCCTCGGCGCCGCCGCCATAGACGTCGTACTGGCCGATCACGTCGGCGAGGAAGACACCGTCGAACAGCCCGCGCTCGGCCGTGCGGGCGAGGGAGACCCAGTAATCGAGGGTGTTATAGGCGGCGCTCGCATCCCGCGGATGCCGCCACAGCCCCGCCCAGGTATGGCCGGGCGCGGCCATCTGGAAGGCGTTCAACAGCAATTCGCGGTGCCTGGGCATGGCGGGTTCCGTGGAGGGGCGGTCGCACCGGGCGGCGGCCTTGAGAGGAGGGGCCGTGCCGCCGGGATGCCGGGCGCTGCGGCGCGCACGAACGTATTCGCGCAGACGCTCCGGTCAACAAGAACGTTGTTTTCCGTTTCTGCTGCTACGCAGAGTAAATAACCTGCTATTCATACCCTAAAGGATGATATTTCATCTCCAATGAGAGAGGCAAATATCAAGGCATGGGAACTTTGTAGAAAAATTCTGTCAGAAACAAATATCATCAAAACATCGAAATGATCAGAGTAATTACTGAAAACGTGAATATTATTTACTTTATGGAAGTGCGATTTCGCTCTGCTTACAGAACATTCCTCCAAGTTCGAGACGCTGAATGATCCCGCTTGGCCTGCGGAGCACCCGGAGGCCGGCCAGGATCAGGTCTCGTCGGCGACGGCCTCGTCCTCGTCGGCATCGGTATCGACTGCGATGACCTCACCCTGCAGGTAGCGGGCCTGGACCTCGGCCACGCGTCGGGCCGCTTGTGCGTGACGGCTCGAAACCGGGCTATCCGGATCGAGGGCGCGGCCCCGCTTGACTGCGAGCAGATCCGGGTCGCCCCAGCGGTCGAGCAGGGCCTGGAAGGCCCCGTAACGGGTTGTATCGAAGGCGATCCGTTGGCCCATCATGTCCTTGTAGGGGTGGGCCGGATGGAGGCCGGCGCAGGGCACCCAGCCCGCCGGGATCGGGGTCGTCGCCGCGTGCGTGCGCCCGCTCCGCAGGAGCTTCGGCAGCACGTGGGTATGCGGGCCCTCCGGGCTCGTGCCGTCCGGCCCCGGGATCGGAGCGTAGACCTCGATGCGACCGACCCGGGCGAGGAACACCCGGTGCGGGCTCATCGCGACAAGATGGCGGCCGATCGGGTTGGCATGGTCGAACAGGGGCTGCCCCACGCCGGACCGGAGGCAGGCGATGGCTTGCGCGTCGCGCGTGCGCACGCAGGCATCGACCGCGAGGAGACCGAGGCCGAGGTCGAACAGGATGGCGTCCCGGTCCTGTTCGCGGGCGGCATCCCGGTCGGGGCCGAGTTCCGTCACCACGCCGCGCCGGCTCATGGCGCAGGCCGTGTCCGGCAGGCACAGGGCGACGGCATGGTTCCAACCGGACGCGACCGAGGTCTCGTAGGCCACGGGGCGTAAGGCAGGGCAGACGGTCAGGGCGATGGCGCCCCGGGCGGTCGCCAGGCCCATGCGGTCGTCGGGGAGAGTTGAGACCGCCTCGTCCGGGTCGCGCATGAACTCGGCGATGGCGCCGAAGCTGCCGAGGCTCCAGGCGGTGCCGGAATCGGCCAAGGCCTCGCGCAGCAGCGCGGCGACCGCATCAGCCCGGGATGATGGCGCCATCGCTCTCCTCCGTGATCCCGGACCGCGCCCAGGGCAGGATGTATCGGGTTCCGTCCGCGGCCAGGCCCCGCTCCGCCGTCACGCCGAACACGCGGGCGAGCAAGGCATCGGTCAGCGCCTCCTCCGGCCGCCCGTCCGCGACGAGCCGGCCGCCCGACAGCACGACGATGCGGTCGCAGAAGCGGGCGGCGAGCGCGAGGTCGTGCAGGACGGCGACCACGCCGGCACCGTCCCGCGAGACGGCGCGGAGCAGCGCCATGGCATCGAGCTGGTGGGCCGGATCGAGGGCCGTGACCGGCTCGTCGACGAGGAGCCACGCCGCCTCGACCGCGAGCGCCCGGGCGAGCAGCGCGCGCATGCGCTCGCCCGAGGACAGGGTCGGCTCCGTCCTGTCGGCGAGGTGCCCGACATCGGTGCGCGCCATCGCCTGGGCGATCGCGGTCTCGTCGGCCTCCGAGAGGCCCGCGAAGGCGCGGCGGTGCGGCAGCCGGCCGAGCGCCACGATCTCGCGCACCGTCATCGGCCAGCCGATGACGGCGCCCTGGAACAGGGCTGCAACGCGGCGAGCGCGCGCGTCGCGGCTCATGCCGGACAGCGCGTGGCCCTCCAGGGTGACACGGCCATCCACCGGGGCGATCAGGCCCGCCAGGACGCGCAAGAGCGTGGTCTTGCCGGCGCCGTTCGGGCCGACCAGCCCGACGAAGCGTCCGCGCTCCAGGGCAAGGCCGATATCCGACAGGATCGTCCGACCGCCCAGCACCACCCGGACATCGTGCGCGGCGAGGCTCATGCCCGCCGCCCGCGATTTTGCAGAAGCAGCACGATCAGGAACGGCGCGCCGACGAGCGCGGTCACCACCCCGAGCTTGAGTTCGGGCCGGGTGGCGAGCAGGCGCACGCCGATATCCGCCGCCAGGACCAGGACCGCGCCGGCGAGCCCGCTCGGCAGGAGGCTGGCGCCGGGACGTGCCCCGACGAGCGGCCGCATCAGGTGCGGCACCGCGAGGCCGACGAAGCCGATGGCGCCGGAGACCGCCACGCCGCTGCCGACCGCGAGCGCCGCACCGGTGACGAGTCGCAGGCGCACCGAGACGAGGCCGATTCCGAGGCTCGCGGCGGTATCCTCGCCCAAAGTCAGCGCATCGAGGGCGGGTCCCGTCGAGAGCATCAGGCCCCAGCCGACGATCATCAGCGGCAGGCAGAGCAGGACATGATCCAGGCTGCGGTCACTGAGCGATCCCATCAGCCAGAACACGATCTCCAGGGCGGCGTAGGGGTTCGGCGACAGGTTGAGCGCGAGCGCGGTCAGGGCGCCGGCGAGGCTCGACAGGCCGATTCCGGCCAGGATCAACCCGAGCGTGCTGCTGCCGCGCGCCGCGAGCGCGTTGAGGAGGAGGGCCGCCACGCCCGCACCCGCGATGCCGCCGAGCGGCAGGGCGAGGCTCAGCGAGGCGGCAAGCCCGCCGTAGAAGACGATGACGGCGCCCAAGGCCGCGGCCGAGGAGATGCCGAGGATGCCTGGGTCGGCGAGCGGATTGCGCAGGTAGCCCTGCATCGCCGCGCCGGTCAGGCCGAGGCTGAACCCGACGAGGCCGCCGAGCAGCGCCCGTGGGATGCGCAACTCCCACAAGACCAGGGCCGGCAGCGTGGTCCGGCCCGCGACGAGGTCCGCGCAGGCGGCCGGCACGTCGAAGGGCGCGTAGCCGATGGCGACCGAGGCGAGTGTCAGGGCGACGGTGGCAAGGCCGAGGAGGGCGATGACCGCCCGGCGGGCGCGCGGCGCGCCTTGGCGCCGCGAGGTAGAAGACGCGAGGGCCGTGACAGGCGCGTTCATGGCCGGGCTGCCCGCGCATTCGCGGCTGCTGCCAGCCGCGCCACGACCTCGGCGACCTGGGGGCCAGGGCAGGTCCAGAAGCGGTTCGGGATGGCGACCGTCCAGTGCGCGCGCGCCAGCGCCCGGAAGACGGGGTGGTGCAGGAGCGTGTCGGCGAGCGAGGGCATGCCCGGCGCCCCCTCATCGACCACGATCAGGTCCGGGTCAGCAAGTGCCGCGGCTTCGAGCGGCACCTGCCCGAAGCGGTCCCGACCGATCTCGGCCGCCACGTTGACGAGGCCGGCGGCGCGGATGAGCGCGTCGCCGAGGCCGCCGGGCGCGACGGTGAAGGCGTTCGGACGCATGACGAGAGCCCGCAAGGGCCGGGCGGCCGGCGTGATGGCGGCGAGCCTGGCATCGAGCGCCGCGACCATCGCCTCGCCCCGCTCAGATCGGCCCAAGGCCGCCGCAACCTGCCGGATCTGCGCGCGCACGCCGTCGAGGTCGGCCGGCACGCCGAGTTCGAGCACGGGCGCGCCGACGCGCTTGAGCATCCCCACCGTCGCGCGCGTGGTGAAGGCCCCGGCGATGACGAGGTCGGGCCGGAGCGCGACGACCTCCTCGGTGAGGCCGCGCGTCACCGGCAGTCCCACGGCCTCGGCCGCGACCGTCGATCCGCGCGGTTCCCGGGCGAGGTAGGTGACCGCCAGGACCTGATCGCGGTCGGCCAGCCGCAGGACAAGTTCGTCCGCGCACAGGTTCATCGAGACCACGCGCACGGGCGCTCCCGCCGCACCGGCGGCGCGCGCCACGGGCAGAGCGGCCAGGACGGCCGAGAGTAGAAGCGCGCAGCGCGACGGCATCGTCACCTCAGAACGTGGTCAGGCGCACGCCGCCGTAGACGGCGAGTCCCGGTCCGAGAAACCCGGTCGGGTTCTCGTAGCGCCGATCGAACAGGTTATCGATCCGCCCGAACACGCTGACACGCTCCGAGACGTCGTAGGTGACCGCGAGATTGACCAGCGTGAAGCCCGGATTCTTCAGGCGCGGCACCGAGAAGTCGCGGTTGCCGTCCACGAAATGTCCCAGCACGATCACAGTCCCGCTGACGGTCAGGCCGGGAAGCGGCGTCCAGAGCGCCGTGGCGCTGCCCTTGTGGCGCGGGCGGCGCAGCAACTCCTGATTGGTGATCTCGTTCTTCGTGACCGTGTTGGTGTAGTCGATCCGGCCCGACAGCGTGTCCGTGAGACGCACCGAGACGAACGCCTCCGCGCCGTAGGAGACGGCCCTGCCGACGTTCTCGTTGGAGGTGAAGCTCGCATTCGTGTTGATGAGGTTGGTGAAGTCGTTGTGGTAGTAGGTCGCGCCGACGCGCACGCGCTCGCCGAGGGGCTGCTCGAAGCCCGCATCGTAGCCGAGGCTCTCCTCGGGCTTCAGGTTCGGGTTGGCGAAGAAGTTGAAGGCCGGAAAGCTCTGGTAGAGCTGGCTGAGGGTCGGAGCCTTGAAGCCGCTGCCGACGCTGCCTTTGATCCGTGTCTCGGTGAAGGGCAGGATGTAGCTCGGCGCGACCCGGAAGGTGGTGGCCGGGCCGAACTGGTCGTTCTCGTCATGGCGGATGTTGGCGACGAGGAAGGCGCGGTCGAAGGGGGTCAGCTGCGCCTCGCCGTAGCCGGCCGTGTTGCCGTTCCGCGCGCGCAGGGAGGCTGGAACCGAGCCCGGTGAGGTCGTGAACAGGCTCTCCTCGTCGCGTTGCGCGCCGAACAGCAGCAGGTTCCCGGGCGAGAGCCGATAGTCGCCGCGATACTCGTAGCGCGTGCGCTCGCCGAGCCCCGTCGTCGCGTCCGGCGTGGCGAGGGGATCGAGCGGACCCTGCTGGCGGTTGAACAGGTTCGAATAGTTGATGGCGAAGACGTTGTGGAAGCCAGGCAACGGCGCCCACTCGGCCTCGTTGCGCGTGAAGATCTGCTGCACGTCCGCGGCGCTGCGGAACGCGGCCGGCAGGGCCG
Source organism: Methylobacterium dankookense (assembly GCF_902141855.1). Classification (GTDB taxonomy): domain Bacteria; phylum Pseudomonadota; class Alphaproteobacteria; order Rhizobiales; family Beijerinckiaceae; genus Methylobacterium; species Methylobacterium dankookense. Next base: position 74,742 of record NZ_CABFVH010000025.1, read on the forward strand.
GGAAGGTGCTGAAATCGTCGCCCGTGAAGAACAGCCGCGCGTTGATGAAGCGCGTGATCGAATTGACGCGGACCGTGTCGCTGAACTGGTAGCCGAACCGCGCCGAGACCGTCTCGTTGTCGTAGAAATTCGGATGGATCGGGCGGCCGAACGGCACGAGCCGGGGCGGCGTCACCGGCGTGGCGGCGGCCCGGACATGCTGCACGGAGACGGCGTAGTCGAAGCCGTTCTCGGATCCGCTGACGCGCCCGGACTGGTTGAAGGTGCCGTGGGAGCCGCCCTCGATCCGGGCCGTGGCGCGGGCGGGGCCCTCGCCGCGCTTCGTCGTGACGGAGATCACGCCGCCGATGGCATCCGAGCCGTAGAGGCCGCTCTGCGGACCGCGCAGCACCTCGATGCGGGAGAGATCCTCCGTGAGGAGCTGACCGAAATCGAACGAGCCGTTGCCGTTGGAGGGATCCGTCGCGTCGATGCCGTCGATCAGCACCTTGACGTGGTTGGAGTTCGATCCGCGGATGAAGACCGATGCCTGGCCGCCCGGTCCGCCGCTCTGGACCACGTTGAGGCCGGGCACCTGCTGCAGGGCATCCGGCACCGTGCGGCGCTGCTGGGCTTCCAGCAGGTCGGCCGTCAGGACGGAGACGCTGGAGCCCGTCTGCGCTGTCGGTATCGGCACGCCGGTGGCCGAGACCGAGATCTCGGAGAGCGAGACGGCGGCCTCGCCGCCGCGCGGCCCATTCGCGAAGGGCGCGGCGACCTGCTGGGCGTGAGCCCCGGGCGAAGCGAGCAAGACCGGCCCTGCGCAGGACAGCACCAGCGCGTTGCGGAGGATGAATCTGATGGAATGGGACACGGGAGGCGAGCCTCGGGCGACGGCAGTGGCACGTCACCGCGAACGAGGCCGAGGGGGCCGCCTCCTCGCAGGATCGGCGACCGCCTCGACAACCCATCGGTGCACCCCGCCCGACGCGCCTCGCGTGTGACCACGGCTGACGGCAGGTCTCCTGGCTCGCGGGTCGCTGCCCTCTCACCGTCTTCCCGGGTTGGAACCCAGTGACACAAGTGGTGGAAGGCTCGCCGCTTACAGTTGCGGGGGCAGCCGCGGATTCGGCTCGCGCCTCACCGCATTCCCTTTCTCGTCCCCGAAGGGAACCGTCATGACAATCGTCTCATCGCGGCCGGCCCGGGTCAATCGCGTTCCTGCGGGGACCGGCGGGCTGTTGCCCTGCCGCCGCATCTCTCGCCCCGAGATCCGTCAAGGACTCCTGATGATCCAAGGAATCGCGGCGTCATTCGCGTCCGAAACGATTGTCCGCATGTCGTAGACGGAAGACGAGTCCCAGTATTCGGCGCGGACGGGGCGTCCGGTGCCGGAAGCCGGCGATGGCCGTTTCGGGAAGGGAATGATTTCCCCGCCCGGATCCCGCGTCATGGTCGACGCTCCAGCATCAGGACGGCATCGGCGCCTCCGGCGAGGGATCCGCGCTCGAAGCGGATACCGAAGACCCGATCGAGGTCCGGCGAGCCGGCGACGGTCGCGGCGGCGCCATCGCGGACGATACGGCCCTCCTCCAGGAGCAGAAGCCGGTCGCAGTCGAGGGCCGCCCGCTCGATGTCGTGCAGGACGACGACCACGATGCTGCGGCGGCTCCAGTCACGCAGGCGGCGCATCAGGTCGATGCGGTGGCCGATATCGAGGCTCGCGCCGGGCTCGTCGGCGAGGAGGACATCCGGCTCCGCAACGAGCGTCGCCGCGAGAAGGGCCCGGGCGCGCTCGCCGCCGGAGACCTGCGACCAGCGCCGCTCTCCGAGGCCGGTGAGCTCGTGGTCCCGCAGCAGGTCCGGGATGCGGAGCGTCGCGCCCGGCCGGCGGCTGGCACCAAGCGCGACGACTTCCCCAACGGTGTAGTCCCAGGCGGGCTGGAAGCTTTGTGGCAGGTAGCCGATGCGGCGGCCGCGCTCGCGGGACGGCAGATCGGCCAGCGGGGCGCCGTCGAGCGTGACGGCGCCGCCGCCCGGGCGCAGCAGGCCGGCGAGGCAGCGCAGCAGCGTCGACTTGCCCGCGCCGTTCGGACCGATCAGCCCGACGAGGGCACCGGGGGCGAGATCGACCGAGACGGCGTCGAGGAGCCGGCGCGTCCCGGCCATAACGGTGAGGCTGTCGGCGCGAAGACGGCTCATGCCCGCAGCCGCCGACGCAGGAGAGCGAGGAAGAACGGGCCGCCCGCCGCCGCCGTGACCAGGCCGAGCGGGATCTCGGCCGGCGGCAGCACGGCCCGGGCGAGGCCGTCGCAGAGAATGACGAGGATCGCGCCGATCGCGGCCGAGACCGGCAGCAAGCCGCGGTGGCGCGGCCCGACCCACCAGCGCGCGATGTGCGGCGCCGTCAGCCCGACGAAGGCGACGAGCCCGCCATAGGCGACGGCCAGGGCGACGACGGCGGCACCGACCAGGATCGCCCGGGCGATGAAGCGGTCCGTGTCGAGGCCGAAGGCCTCCGCCTGGTCATCGCCGAGGCCGAGGAGGTCGAGGCCGCGCGCGAGCGTCAGGCTCGCACCGATGGCGAGGCCCGCGAGGCCCGCGAGCCAGGCCAGTCCCGACCAGGTCGGCGTCTGGATGCCGCCCAGCGTCCAGCTCAGCACCACCTGCAGGCTGACGCTCTCGTCGGAGAGGGCCAGCATCAGGAAGGAGCGGATGGCGCCGAGCATCGCCGCGACGGCGACGCCGGCGAGCAGCAGGCCGGCCGCGTCGCGCGCGCCCGCGCCACGGGCGACGGCGAGGACGAGGAGGGTCGCGCCCCAGGCGCCGGCGAAGGACAGGCCGCCGAGCGCCAGGGCCGAGGGCAGGCCGAGGGGGACGAGCAGAGCCACGGTCGCGCCGATCGCCGCGCCGCCGGCGGAGCCCAGCAGGTAGGGCTCGGCGAGCGGATTGCGGAACACGCCCTGGAAGATCGCCCCGCCGAGGCCCAGCAGGCTGCCGACGAGGGCGGCGGCCAGCACCCGCGGCAGGCGCCATTCGAGGAGGAGGCGGGCGCGGAGATCCTCGGCACCGCCGAGCGCCTGAAGGAGACGGGTCGGACCGGCCCAGTCGTGACCGGCGCTGACGCCGAAGAGGAGGGCGAGCGCGAGAAGCGGCAGAAGCCGGATCAGGGCTCTCACGGCGGCGCTCACGGCCGCTCCTGCCTGTGCGGATGCAGGAGGTCCGCCAGGCGCTCGATCCCGTCCACGGTGCGCGGCCCGGGGATCAGGAACGCGGCACGGGGCACCAGATGGGCGCGGCCTTCGCGGACCGCGCGCATGTCCCGGAAGCCGGGACGGCTCGTCAGCTCACGCAACTCGGCCTCGTTGCCGGCCAGGAGCAGGACGTCCGGGTCGGCGGCCAGCAGGGCTTCCGGCGAAACCTGGGCGAGGCTGCCGCGGCCGGACAGGGCGAGGCAGCCGCCGGCCCGGACCAGGGCGTCGGCGGTATAGGTGCCCGCGCGCGCCACGAGGACGAGCCCGTTGCCGAGGCGCCCCGTCACCAGAACCAGGCTCGGGCAGGGCCGGCCCGCGACGGCCTCCGTGACGCGCGCGAGACGGGCGGCCAGGGCGTCGGCGAGCATCGCCCCGCGTTCCGTCTCGCCGGTCGCCCGGCCGACGAGGCGGATGTTGTCGAGGACCTCGCCGAGGCTGCGGCTCGTCAGCACGAGGACCGGCACGCCGAGCCGCTCCATCGGGGCGACGAGTTGATGCGCCGCCTGCCGCGCCGGCGTGACCAGCACGAGGTCGGGCTCCTGCGAGACCACCGCATCCACCGAGAAGCCAAGACGGCCGCCCACGACCGGCTTCGCGGCGGCCTCCGGCGGGTAGCGGGTGAAGGCGTCGATGCCGACGATGCGCTCGGTCAAACCGAGCGCCGCCACCAGTTCGGTGTTCGACGAGAAGATCGTCACGATGCGCCGGGGCGGCGCGGCCAGGACCACGCTCCGCCCGAGCGCGTCCGTCAGGCGGATCAGCTCGGGCCGGGCGGGGAGCGCCGCGACCAGCAGGGCGGCGAGCCCGAGGATCGCGGCGCGCATTCAGAAGCGGGCCTGCAGGCCGATCTGCACGTCCCGGCCCGGCGCGGAGGTGCCGGCGCTGCCGTTGTAGAAGCGCAGGTCGGCGAGCGTCGGCTGCTGCCCGGCGATGGCGATGAAGAGCGGGTGGTAGTTCACGTCGAACAGGTTGCGCACCTGCGCGAACAGCTTCACCCCCGGCATGAGGTCGACCTCGCCGCGCAGGTTGACCAGGACAAACGGGTCCTTGCGCCAGATGTACTCGCGGTAGGGCTCGGCGGCCGGCACGCGGAGGTTCTCCTCCGTGTTGTACCAGACCGGGCCGTTGAGCACGCCCTGGACCTGGATGGTCCAGGGATAGGGGATGTCGGCCTGGCCGAAGCGGGTGCCCAGCGCGAGCTGGTACTCGTAGACGCGCTCGACCCGGCGGGTGTTGGCCGTGGCGACGCTCACCGCGCCCTCGTCCTTCATGTCGAAATTGTAGTTGCCGTTGATGTAGGACCGCCAGCGCCAGACGCCCGGCTCCCAACTGAACATCCGCACCATGTCGGTCTCGTACTGGACCTCGATGCCCCGGATGACGACGTCGCCAGGGTTGTTGACGTAGTCCGAGGTGTTGGCGTTCGGCCCGCGCGACCGGGTGATGATGCGGTCCGAGATGATGTTCTGGAACAGGGCCACGTCGAGGCGGGCGACCCCGTTGGTGAGCGTCGTGCCGATCTCGATCTGCTCGCTCGTCTCCGGCCGGATGTTCGGGTTGCCGAAGATGCGCCCGCCGCCGAGCGTGTTGAAGTCCGCGGCGAGTTCGGAGGCGGTCGGCGCCCGGAAGCCCGTGGAGGCGCCGATGCGGAAGGCCGCCCAGTCGGTCGCCCTGTAGGTCGCGCCCACCGAGTAGGTCGTCGCCTCGTAGGGCCGCGCGCCGTTCACCTGCGCGGTGAGGAAGGGCGTCGGATCGAAGCTCGTCGTGCCGTAGGTCTGCCGCACGCCCGCGCGCAGCGTCACCCGGTCGTCGAACAGGCGCTGGGTGTCCTCGAGATAGAGGGCGTGGAACTGGTCGGTCTGGTTGTTGTCCTGCGGCGAGACCTGGGCGAGCGGGTTGCCCGGCACGCCCTCGCGGAAGCGGTCGGAGCGCAGCCGGCTCGTCTCCCAGTCCCAGCCGAGCAGCAGGTCGTTGCCCGCGAACAGGTTGACGCGCGGCTGGAAGCGGGTGCCGAGGATGTCGAGGTTGCGCGTGTTGAAGTCCGCGCGCGTCCCCGGCACCGGCAGCCCGGTGCCGCCGCGCTGGACCGGCGAGGCCCACTTGAAGCGGTCCTCGTCCGTGACGCTGTAGAACTGCGCGAACAGGCTCATCCGGCCGTCTTCTGTCCGTCCCGCGTAGCTCGCGTCGAACGAGCCGTTGGTGCGGTCGTCCCGGCTGTAGAGGTTGCCGCCGGAGCCGCGGAAGCCGACGCCGTAGATGCCGTCCGTGCGGAAGGAGACGTCGAGGCGCTGGTTCGGGTCGATCTGGAGGCCGAGACCCGCGGTGATGCCCATGCGGTTCCACTGCGTGTTGGCCATGCGGTCGCCCGAGCCGGCATAGTAGTCGTCGCGCTTCGCCCCCGAGAGGCCGAGATAGTAGTCGAACGGCCCGACGCCCCCGCCGGTCTGCGCGCGCCCCTGCGCGAGGCCCCAGACCCCGCCGATGCCCTCGACCAGCGTGCCCGGCGCGGTCCGCCCGGTCTTCAGGATGATGTTGATCACGCCGCCGATGTTCTGGCTGCCGTAGATCACCGAGGAGGGGCCGCGCACGATCTCGATGCGCTCGATGTCGGCGATCGAGAGCTTGGACAGGTTGGCGGTGCCGGCGCGGCGGCCGTTCATCAGCACGAGGACCTGGCTCTTGAAGTCCTTGCCCTGGCCGTCCGTGGCGCCGCCGCGGATGTTGATCGAGGTCTGGCCCGGGGTCCATTCGGAGAAGAAGCCGACCGCGTTCTCGGCGAGCAGATCGGTCACCGACTTCGCGGTGGAGTTCTCGATCATCGAGTGGTCGATGACCTGGACGGTGCCCGCGATCTCGGAGCGCGGCTCGGGGCGGCCGGTCGCCGTGACCACGAGCTCGTCGAGGCTGACCGCGGCCCGATTCTGGCCCGATGCCTCCTGGCCGGACGCCACCGCCGGAAGCGCGCACCCGCCGGCGAGCGCGAGCGCGAGGAGACGATGACGGCGGGACATCACGAGGCTTTCCTCCAGACGAGAATGGCCGAGGTGCGGGGAACGGAGAGGCGGTGGCCGCCGGGAACGGGCACGGCCTGGGCGGCGAGGCGGTCGCGCAGGTCCGGCCGCCGCGGGTCGGAGGCGGCCCAGCCGAGCCGGTCGGCGAGGTAGGCGGCGATGCGCGGCACGTCCGGCACGATCGCGCCGAAGGTCCAGTCGATCCGCGTCGCGATCGCCGGATGGTCGGCCTTCGGCAGGTTTCGCAGGACGATGTCGACGCCCGGCGTCTCGTCCTCGCCGTGCCATGCGCGGGGCAGGCAGCCGGCGAGGCAGAGGCCGCGGGGGCCGTTCTGCGCCGGGACCAGCCAGACCACGTTGCGCCGCGCCCATCTGCGGCAACGCTCGAGAAACGCGGCCGCCTCGGTGAGGGGCGCCGGCATGTTGGCCGCGAGCACCGTGTCGGCGAAGCCGGCGGGCAGGTCGGCCGCCTGCCAGCCCACCGGCTCGATGCGCGGCGGTGGGACCTCGGCGCGCAGGCGCGCCTGCATGACGGGCGCCGGTTCGACTGCCGTCCAGGCGGCATCCGGATCGCGCAAAGCGGCGCCGAGCTGGCCGCCGCCGGCGCCGAGGTCGAGGAGGTCTCCGACCCGGGGGACGGCCGCGCGCACGAGCGGCGCGATCCGCGCGACGTAGTCGGAGGTGTCGATGCCGGCAGCGTAGAGTTCGAGCGGATCGATCTCGGCGTCCGGCATGCCGGGCGGATGCACCCGCGTGGCGGGCGGTCTGGATGTGCGAGCCTGTTCCAATGGTCCTTCCCCGAACCTTGCGGGGGGACCGGACGTGGACGCAGGCAGCTACCGCGGAGGATAGGCGGGCATGCACGCGACCCGCCAGGACTCCCCGCCCACGAGACATGTCACGGTCAGGGCAGGTCTCCTGGCTCGCGGGTCGCCACCATCCGTCCGGCCTTCCCGGTGATCGCTCACCAGTGACGCAGTTCGACGGATGGCTCTCCGCTTACAGTTGCGGGGACAGCTCCGGCCTGAGCGCGCGAGCGCCGCACCGGATTCCCTCTTAGCTCGCCACCCTGCGATGGCGAGAACCTTGACCGATGCCGGTCGTCGGACATCGCGAGCCCAACTGTCAATTCCGTCCCCCGGCCGCGGCCTGTGGGATGTGGCCGATCGGGTTCCGAGTGTTGCACCTGGGTAACTAGAGCGGCATCCGATCAGGTTGCATCGTAGCCGGCGGCGGCGAGGTAGGCTCGGCACTCGGCTGGCGCGAAGCGGATCAGGCTGCGTCGGATGGCGTCCCAGAGGTCCGGGATGGTCCGCGCCGCCCCGCTGCGCGAGCCCCGCCTTCAGCTTGGCGAAGGCCATCTGAGGGGTCCCCAACCGACTTGTCGATTGGGGTATCCCCTGATCGGATTGAAGTCGGGGGTGTAGGCCGGGAGGTAGAGCAGCCGGGCTCCCACGGTCTCGATGCGCTCGCGGACGCCGCTGACCTTGTGGGCCGGCAGGTTGTCGAGCACGACGGTGTCGCCGGCCTTGAGGGTCGGGGCGAGCACGTCGGCCACATAGAGCGCTCTCCGCCGAAGTGGATGCCGGTTCGGCGAAAGAGAGCGCGTCAAAACAAAGGCTTGGAGCCGTGCCCCGTCGCAACGCGATTGGGAACGGCTCTAGGGGCGGAAGGCCTGCCCGTTCATCGCACCGTCGAGCAGCCACGGTGCGGTGATGCCGTTGCTGCGCAAGGCCGCCGTGACGGTGGTCGTCTTCCAGTGGCCCTGAGGCCCGCTCATCCGGCAGCGCTCGCCGCGGGGTGCACGTCCGTAGCGGCGGGCCATGGCGGTGTTGGCGGCCGTCTCGTCAATGAACACGAGGCCATCCGGATCGAGGTCGAGCTGGCTCTCGAACCACGCCTCGCGCGCCGCCCTCACATCCGGCCGGTCCTGCTCGGCGGCGTGGCCCGTGCTTTTTTTCGCGAGATGCCATGGCGCTTGAAGAAGCGCGAGAGGCTGCTCTAGGCCACGCTGACGCCGCGCTCGGCCAGGGCCGCACGGAGTTCATGCAGGTAGATGCCGGGCTGCGCCTCGTAGAGCGACAGGATCAGGTCGGCCTGCGTCTCGATCCGGTGCGAGCGTTGATCTCCGCCCATCGGCTTGGGCGCGACGTGGCCCTCCCGGGCGCATTGCCCGCACCAGCGGCTGGCGCTCGCCAGACTGACCCCGAAGCGTTCAGCCGCCTGATGCCGGGACGCCCCAGCCTCGACGGCATGGACCACGCGCTCTCGCAGATCGACGGACAAGGCTGAGGACATCGGTACTCTCCTTCACCGACCAACGTCATCACCCTGCCAGCCGTTTCAGCGCGCTCGGATGTCGCTCTAGGTCGCGAACCCATAACGGTGGGCACGGGTGAGGCGTGCCGTCGTTAACCCTCTGGCGAGGGAGGGTTCTGGATGGCGCGGTTCGACCTGACGGAT
>NZ_CABFVH010000026.1 GCF_902141855.1 Methylobacterium dankookense
GCCGGTCTTGCGGGCGGCCTCGATGAAGACCTGGAGGTTGGCCCGCGCCGCGCGCTGGCCCACGAACTCCGACAGGCTCAGCGGCCGGATGCTCGACTCCGGCTCGCCGGCCTGTGCCTCCGGATTGAGCGGTGCCTTGTTTCTAGGCTGGGTCATGCGATGAGACTCCGCCCCATGACGGCAATCCGGCTTGCGATATCAAGGGCTTGGCCTGGAGGCGGCTTCACGGCCGCTTCGCGGGCGGCCTCAAGGCCGCCTCATACGACATCCGGGTGATCCCTGGGGATGCCGGATGTCGCCTTCGCTCAAGTGCCGCGCAGGCTTGGCCGAGACCGCGTCCGGTCCGATCAACCGGACGCGGTATCAGGCGGCCCGCGCCTCGGTGGGGAAGGGCTGGAGCAGGACGCGGCGGCCCTTCAGGTCGTGCACCGTGACCTGCCATTGCGACCAGTCGGTGCGCGCGTCGCTGCCCATCACGGCGTGGGCGACGCGCCTCGCCCGGTCGGTCAGCCGGCTCGGCTGGCGGATATCCGCGCCCTTCGCGTCGAGGACGCATTCGTAGCCGTTGGTGCAGTGAAAGCGGTACCGCGCCATATGCTCGCTCCTGATCGTGCCGTTCCGAGGCAACCTCCGTGGATATGTTCTACATATGTTCTTAACGGAGTCCAGGGCGAGACCCGGGCGGCGTGGCGGATTGTCCGGTTTCGTTCTCAGAGCTTGGTTGGGAGAGATCCACCGCGCGTCATGCGGAGGCTCGGCTCATCCCACCCTTCCACCTCATCCTGAGGCGCCGGAGCGAAGCGGAGGCCTCGAAGGAGCCTTCCAGTAGGCTCGGCGATGCCTGGAGGGCTCCTTCGAGGGCCGCTCACGCGGCCGCCTCAGGACGAGGGGGATGGGTGGGATAGGCTTCGCGTGAAGACCTGCTCGATCCGCTCGAACAGGCCCCTCAAGCCCGCCCGGTGAGCGCCGCGATCCGCTCGGCGAGCGCGTCGACATCCGCCTCGGCATGGGCGGCCGAGAAGGCGACGCGGAGCCGCGCGGTGCCCGGCGGCACGGTCGGCGGCCGGATCGCCACCACGAGGAAGCCGTCCGCCTCCAGTGCCCGCGACAGGGCGAGCGCGTCCTCCGCCGCGCCGACGAGGACGGGCACCACCGCGCTCTCGGCCTCGGGCAGGCCGAGCCGGGCGGTGAAGCGGCGGGCGAGCGCCAGGGGCCGCGCGCAGCGCTCCGGCTCCGCTTCCAGGATCTCCAGGGCCGCGAGCGCGGCCGCCGCGGAGGCGGGGGGCAGGCCCGTGGTGTAGACGAAGCTGCGGGCGCGGCTCGTCATCAGGTCGACGACCGCGCGCGAGGCGCAGAGATAGCCGCCATAGGAGCCGAGCGACTTCGAGAGCGTGCCCATCTCGAGGGGCGCCCGGGGGCCGCCCTCGGCCACGCCGAGCCCGTGCGCGTCGTCCACGAGGGTCCAGGCATCGTGCGCCTTGGCCACCCCGAGGATGTCGCCCATCGGCGCCCGGTCGCCGTCCATGCTGAAGACGCGCTCGGTCAGGACCAGGCAATGGCGGTGGGCCGGCCGCTCGGCCCGGAGCAGGCGCGCGAGGTCGGAGACGTCGTTGTGGCGGAAGGCGGCGACCTTCGCCCCCGAGAGCCGCGCCCCGGCCCACATGCAGGCATGGGACAACTCGTCGAGGAGGACGAGGTCGCCGCGCCCTGCGAGAGCCGGGGTGATGCCGAGATTGGCGAGGTAGCCGCTGCCGAAGACGAGGGCCGCCTCCTTGCCCTTGTGGGCGGCGAGCCGCGCCTCCAGCGCGTCGAGGATCGGATGGTTGCCGGTGACGAGCCGCGAGCCGCCGGACCCCGCCCCGTAGGCGGCGACCGCCGCTTGCGCCGCCGCGATCACCCGCGGGTCGTGGCTGAGGCCGAGATAATCGTTGCAGGAGAAGGAGACGAGGCGGCGCCCGGCCCGGCCCGCCGCGGCGTCCGGCCCGCGCTCGGTGGGAACGAGGCGCCGCCGCAGGGCCGCCTCGTCGAGGGCGGCGAGCTTGTCGCGGGCGAAGGCATCGAGACTCGACATGGCGCCCATGGCGCCGCGCGCCGCGCTCGTGTCAAGCACCTCCCTTGACCGGAGCCCTCGGCGCTTCCATCCCCGCCGGATGAGCGAGGCGGAGCCGAAGCGCCATCTCTGGCGCCCCTATACCCAGATGCGGACCGCGCCCGAGCCGCTGGAGGCCGTGCGCACCCATGGCAGCCGGATCGTGCTCGCCGACGGGCGCGAGCTGGTGGACGGCATCGCCTCGTGGTGGACGGCGGTGCACGGCTACAACCATCCGCACATCGCACAGGCCGTCGCCGACCAGCTCGCGCGCATGCCGCACGTGATGTTCGGCGGCCTGACCCATGCCCCGGCCGAGCGCCTGGCCGCCCGGCTCGCCGGCCTGCTGCCCGGTGACCTCGACCACGTCTTCCTGTCCGATTCCGGCTCGGTCGCCGTGGAGGTCGCCCTGAAGATGGCGGCGCAGCTCTGGCTCAACCGGGGCGTTCCCGGCCGCACCCGCGTGCTCGCCTTCCGCGCGGGCTATCACGGCGACACGATGGGGGCGATGTCGGTCTGCGACCCCGAGGAGGGCATGCACCGCCGCTTCGGCCGCTACCTCCCCGAGCAGGTCTTCTGCGATCTGCCGCGGGGCGCCGCCGAGACGGCGGCCCTCGATGCGGCGCTCGCCCGCCATCGCCAGGAACTCTGCGCGGTCATCGTGGAGCCGCTGGTGCAGGGGGCCGGCGGCATGCGCATGCACCCGCCCGAGGTTCTGGCGCGCGTGGCCCGGCTCGCGAAGCGGCACGGCCTGCCGCTGATCTGCGACGAGATCTTCACCGGCTTCGGGCGCACGGGCACGCTGTTCGCCTGCGAGCAGGCGGGCATCGTGCCGGACATCCTCTGCCTGTCGAAGGCGCTGACCGGCGGCACCCTGGCGCTCGCCGCCACGGTCGCCACCACCGAGATCTTCTCCGCCTTCCTCTCGGAGGATCCGGCCGCGGCGCTGATGCACGGGCCGACCTTCATGGCGAACCCGCTCGCCTGCGCGGCGGCCGAGGCCAGCCTCGACCTGTTCGCGCGCGAGCCCCGCCTCGACCAGGCTCGGGCGATCGCGGACAGGCTCGCCGAGGGGCTCGCCCCCCTGCGCGGCCGGCCCGGCATCGCCGACGTGCGGGTGCTCGGGGCGATCGGCGCGGTGCAGTTCGCCGCGCCCCCGGACCTCGCCGAGCTCAAGGCGCGGCTGCTGGCCCGCGGGGTCTGGGTCCGCCCCTTCGGCGACGTGCTCTACCTGACCCCCGCGCTCACCATCGGCCCAGCCGATCTCGACCGCCTCGTCGCGGCGGTGGTGGCGGAGGCCGTCGCCTAAGACGGCCGGTTCCGCGTCCCCGGGCCACGTCCGGCGGTTTTCTCGGCCGGCCCCGGGAGACACCCCGCCGATTGCCGCCTAGGCTGAGCCGTGGGGCGCCGACCATGCCGCTGCAACCCGCACGGGCTTCGCCCGTTGGGTCAAGGCGGACACGCTCGGGCGGCTCCGGACGGAACGCTGGAGGATGCGAAACGTGGCGAGCGAGCAGACGATCCCTCAGGACGACCGGCCCGTGGTTCTTCTGGTCGAAGACGAGGCCCTCACGATCATGGACCTCGGCGACGTGCTCGAGGATGGCGGTTACGACACCGTGCAATGCGCCTCCGCGGAGCGGGCCTTGAGCATCCTCCAGGCGCGCCCCGACATCTGCGGCCTCGTTACCGACGTGGAGCTGTCCGGCAAGACCAACGGGTTCGAGCTCGCCAGCTCGGTGGCCGAGGTGCGCCCGCACCTGCCGATCCTGATCGTGTCCGGCCGCGCCTCCCCCGATCCGGAGCGGATGCCGCCGGGTGCCCAGTTCCTGGCCCGCCCCTGCAGCGGCGCCGAGATCCTCGACCGGTTGCGGCAGCTGATGCCCTGTTGAACGGGAGCTTCCCCGGCGAAGTTCCCGGGGATCGCAGGGCCCGCTGTCATCTCAGCTTCACGCCCAGGCGTCACACGCATCCCGCGTCCCGGGTTCCGCAACGGAACCCGGGATGAGGTGCTTGGATGCCGGGCGAGCGAGGTGCACGATGGCGGCGGTGGACGAATCTTCGGCGACCGCGCCGGGTGGCGAGAGCTTGGGCACCTCCGTGATCAAGGCGAAGCGCGGCAAGCACGACAAGGACCAGGCGAACGGCGCGGGCCGCCGCATCCGGCCGCCGGGCGCCAAGAGCGTCGGCTGGGCCCTCGTCCAGGCGGCGCGCCTGCACCGCGCCCGCATCGGCGACCGGCTCGCCGCCCTCAACCTCTTCGCCGGCCAGGAGCAGGTGGTGCAGGCGCTGGCGGCTGCCGGCACCATGACCATGGGCGACCTCGCCGCGACCCTGTGCGTGCGGCCGCCCACCGCCTCCAAGACCATCTCGCGGCTCGCCGCGCTCGGCGTGGTGGAGCGGCGCGCCGAGGCCGGCGACGGCCGCATCGTGCGCGTGCGCCTGACCGAGGCCGGGCTCGCCAAGGCCGAGGCGATCGAGCGCCTCTGGGACGAGGTCGAGGCCGAGGTGCTCGACGGGTTCGACAGCAAGGACCGGCGGCGCCTGCGCAAGCTCCTGCGCCGCGCGGCGCGCAACCTCGCGGACGCGGCCGGCGTCTCCGGCCACGACAGCGAGGCGGATGGCGAGGAGATCGAGGCCGAGGAGGACGAGATCGAGGCCGGCCCGACCGGGGCGACGCATCTCGTCTGAGAGCCTGATACGATTTCTGTTTGATCGCTTCGGCTGAAGACGCGTCCCCTTCTCCCCGCAAGCGGGGCGAGGGGATTCGCTGAGGCCGGTGTGATGAACCGGAGACCGTAGGATCGACCGGTCTCCATGCGGAGATCCGGTCGATCCTATCCCTCCACCTCGGATGAGGTGCGAGGCGGGGGCGAGCCCCGCGCGCAGGCTTACCGCCGCGCGCAGAGCGCGAGCGCCGGCCCGTTGGCGTGGTTCGGCTCGTCGAAGGAGACCGACACGTCGAAGCCGCGGTCGCGGAAGAAGGCGAGCAGGCTCTCCCGCTCCAGCCAGACCGCGTAGGTCTCGGCGCCGCCGCTGAAGCCCTGCCAGGACTTGGCGACGTCGGGATAGAGCCGGCGCACGCCGCGATAGGGCGTGTCCCCCAGCGGCATCGGCGGCCAGAACAGGGCGCGGTCGCCGCGGCCCGCGAGGCTGTCGGCGTCGAAGACGTGAGTCCAGAGGAAGACGCGGTCGGTGCGGGCGCAGATCAGGTCGAGCAGGCGCAGCGGCTCGGTCATGTGGTAGAGCACGCCGCAGGCGATGATCGCGTCGAAGCGGGGGCAGGTCTCGAGATAGGGCAGGAAGCTGCCGAGCTTGAACCGCGTCCGGGACAGCCCGAACATCTCCTTCACGCACAGGCATTTGAGGAAGGCCCGCGGGTTGGCCTCGATCGAGACGATCGCCCGCGCCCCGAACGATTCCAGCAGCGCCGCATGCGCGCCCTCCAGCGGGCCGAGCTCCAGGATCTCCTTATCCGCGAAGGGCCCGATCAGCCCCTCCGCCCAGTGGATGCGGTGATCGGTGAACAGGTGGGCGTGCCCGGGCTCGGCCACGAGGCCGCGCTCGGCCGGCATGAACGAGGACCACTCGCCCTGGAAGAGGTCGACGATGTTCTGGTCGGACGGCGCCGTGTCCAGAAGCTTCGACTCGATGGCCATGCTGAAACCCTGACGACGCCCGCGCGCTCCCCGCCCGGGCGGATGCCGGTTCCGTGCCGAGCGCGCCGCGGCGAGAACCGGACGCCCGCGACCCTATAGGCCGCCCGGACCGCCCTGTCCCGCCCCCCACTCACGGCGCCGGCGGGCGCGGGGGGCGTAAGGTGCGCCCGTCCTGCTCGCAGCGCAGCGGCCCGCTGCCGTCGAGCGCGGCCACGCGGACCTGCCCGCCGAGCGCCGCGCAGCGGGCGCGGAATCCGCCCTCCGGCCGGTGGAAGCCCCAGATCGCCACCATGGGCACGACCATGATGAGGCAGACGCTGCCGATCACCAGGGCCGCGGCCCAGGCATGGCCGCCGGACGGAGCGGGGCGCTCGGGCCGCTCGGGCGGCGGGGGTGCCAGGAAGGCCAGCGTGAGCCCGATTGCACCGATTGCACTCATCGGCCGCTCCACCCGTGTGGCGCAAGATGTGGCACTGGCCGCGATCGGCCGTCCCCACCGGAGATTAGGGCGCCGCCGGCCGCTTGCGAAGCGGCACGGGCGCGGGCCGTGGTCGCGGCGGGGCCGCAGCCGCCCTCAGCCGAACACGTCCCAGCGGATGAACATGGCGAGCGACACGATCGCGAAGATCGCGAGCAGCAGCGGGTTGCCGAGATAGAGCGCGGCGGCCAGCAGCCCCACCCAGGCCACCAGGATGCCGAACATGATCGCGATGGCGACGGGGTTCACGAAGGGGCCTCGCAGCGATCGGCCGTGCGGCGGCCATCCTGGCCCGGCCGCCCGCCCGCGTCCACCGGCCCGTCTACGACCGGAGCGATGGCCCGTCGAGGGCGTCGCGCAGGTCCGCCGCCAGCGGGCGGGCGGACGGGTCCGCCTGGAGGCAGGCTTGCGCCAGGGCGCGCAGGCCCGGAGGCTCGGGCCGGCAGCGGTCGAGGATCTCCGCGATCAGGATCCCGAGGGCCCGCGTCTCGATCCGCTGGAGGGCTGCGCCTGCCGCGCCGGCGGGCAGCGCGCTCGCCGCGCCGAAATCGCTGAGCACCGCCTCGCCCGAGACCCCGTCCCAGAGCAGGTTGTGGGCGTAGAGGTCGCCGTGGAGCAGGCCGCCCGCATGGAGATGCGCCGCGGCCGAAGCGGCGGCGCGGACGAGCCGCAGGCCGACAGCCGGGGCGAGGGCGAGATCCGGGGCGTAGACGTCGCGGCTGCAGCTCGCGAGGCTCGGCGGCCCGGCGAGCGCCCGCCAGCCGGTGGGCAGGAGCGGCATCAGCAGCCCCTCCGCGCCCTCGGGATGCCCGGTGACACGCCCGAGGGCCCCCGTGAGATGCGGGTGCGTGCCCGCGGCGAGGCAGGCCGCCATCTCGCGCTCGGGCAGGCCGTCGCTCGTCATCGCCCCCTTGAACAGCTTGAGCGCGACGGGCCGGGCCTCGGCCTGCCCGCCGGGCCGCCACAGGGCGGAATGGATGCGGCCGGACGCCCCCTCGCCGAGGAGCGCGCCGGCCTCCAGCTCGTCCCAGGGCACGCCCGTCGCCGCGACGGCGGTGGCGGGCTCGCACGGGTTGCCGGCACAGGCGAGCCAGGCGAGGCTCGGCAAAGCGGAGATCCAGCCGGGCAGGGCGTCCAGGCGGTTCGCGGCGATCCGCAGGAGTTCGAGATCGGGCGCGCCGGCGAGGCTGTCCGGCAGGGCGGCGAGGCGGTTGCCGGAGAGCATCAGCTTCTGCAGGAGCGGGCGCTCGCCGATCGCCCGCGGCAGATCCGCGATGCGGTTGTCGGTCAGCGTGAGCCAGCGCAGGCGCGGCGGAAGGCTCTCGGCCGGGACCTCGGCGACGCCCGAGCCGCGGCAGCCGATCTGGCTCAGCGCGGCGCAGTCGCCGAGCGCGGGCGGCAGCCGCGCGAAGCGGTTGCCCGAGCAGAACAGCACGCGCAGCCGGCTCAGCCGCCCGAGATCCGCCGGCAGGTCGGTCAGGCTTCCGGGACCGAGATCGAGCAGCTCCAGCGTGTCGGCGAGGCCGAGGATCTCGCGCGGGAACTCGGCGAGGCCGCCCGGCAGGCGCAGCTCGCGCGCGCCCGCGAGGTCGCCGCGGCGGAGCGCGGCGAGGGTGTCGGCCTTGGCCTGCATCGGATCGGTCGAGCCCCGTGGCGCGCCGGATCAGTAGCCCAGCGCGCTGCCGTCCTTGCGTGGATCGGAGCCCGCCACAAGGGTGCCGCGCGCGTGGTCGATCCAGATGATCTGGCCGCCGCCGATCGGCAGCGGCGCCGGGATGGCCGCGTGGCCGCGGGCCCGCATGCCGGCGAGGACGTCCGCGGAGAAGCCGGATTCCAGCTCGACCACGCCGCCATAGGCGAAGCTGCGCGGCGCATCGAGGGCCTCCTGCACGTCGAGGCCGCGGTCGAGGAGGCCGGTCAGCAATTCGACATGGCCCATCGCCTGATAGTGCCCGCCCATCACGCCGAAGGGCGCGACCGCGCGGCCGTCGCGCATCAGCATGCCGGGGATGATCGTGTGCATCGGGCGCTTCCGCGGCGCGATGGTGTTCGGGTGGCCCGGCTCGATCCGGAAGCTGAAGCCGCGATTGTGCAGCAGCACGCCGCTCTCCGGCCCCATGAGGCCGGTGCCGAAGCCCTGGAACAGCGAGTTGATCAGCGAGAGCGCGTTGCCGTCGCGGTCCACCACGCAGAGATAGACCGTGTCCTTGTGCGCCACCTCGTTGGCGATTTCCGGGTAGATCTCGGGCTCGCGGGCGCGGGCCATGTCGATGGCCCCCCGTGCCGAGGCGCGCCACGCATCGGAGAGCAGGTGCTCGACGGGCACGGCGTGCAGGTCCGGATCGGCGAAGAGCGCGTCGCGGTGGTGGTAGCCCTGCTTGCAGGCCTCGGCCAGGAGATGCACCCGGTCGAGCTCGGACAGGGCGCCGACGTCGAAGGGCTCGAGCACGTTCAGCATCATCAGGGCGGCGAGGCCCTGGCCCGAGGGCGGGCATTCGTAGACGTCGTAGCCGCGGTAGCGCGTGGTGATCGGCGTCACGATCTCGGGCGCCGCCGCCGCGAAATCCTCCTCCGTGTGCAGGCCGCCGAGCCCGCGCAGGTGGGAGACGATGTCGCGCGCGACCGGCCCTTCGTAGAAGCCGCGCGGGCCGGCCTCGGCGATGCGGCGCAGGGTGGCAGCGAGCTTCGGCAGGCGCATCGTGGCGCCGATCGCCGGGGCCGCGCCGTCCACGAGATAGGCCGCCGCCGCGCCGGGATCGTGGCTGACGCGCTCGACGTTGCGCGCCCAGTCCCAGCCGACCCGCGGCTGCACGGGAAAGCCGGCTTCCGCATAGCGGATCGCCGGCTGGAGCAGGTCGCCGAGGGCGCGGGTGCCGTGGTCGGCGGCGAGCCGCGCCCAGGCGGCGACGGCGCCCGGCACGGTGACGGCGTGGGGCGAGGTCGGCGTGATCGCGACGCCGTTCTCGAGGTACCACGCATCGGCCGCCGCGGCCGGGCTGCGGCCCGAGCCGTTGAGGGCGATCGGCACCGCGGCGCCCTTCGGCGCGTAGAGCGCGAAGCAATCGCCGCCGATCCCGGTCATCAGGGGGTCGACCACGCATTGCACCGCCACCGCCGCGATGCCGGCATCGACCGCGTTGCCGCCTGCGCGCAGAACCTCGATCGCCGTCAGCGTGGACAGCGGATGCGACGTCGCCACGGCGGCCGCGCCGGCATGGACGGGCGAGCGCCCGGCCCTCTGGAAATCACGCACGCAATCGTCCTCCCATCACCCCTCGCGCCCGGCATGATGCATGCCAGAGCGCGGCCGAGCCAGGGCACAGCCCTGCGGCCGGTGCAGAGCTGCGACGGCACGGCCAGGAACGCCGCCTAGAGCCGTTCCCGATCGCTTTGCAATCGGGAACGGCTCTAAGCTCTTGTTTTGACGCGCTCTCTTGCGCCGAACCGGTATCCACTTCCGCGGAGAGCGCTCTAGCTCGGCGAGGACGTATCCAGCGTCCAGAAGCTTGCCCCGAGGATGGAATGAGGCTTCCATGCGGCGCACTCCAATACGAAGGCTTCCGATGATCCGACGCGCCCTGCCGCTCCTGCCGGCCCTTCTCCTGCTCGCGCCGGGGGCGGCGCTCGCCCATCCGGGCCACGGCGAGGCGGTGGGCTTCGCGCAAGGGTTCGCGCACCCGCTCGGCGGCCTCGACCACGTGCTCGCCATGGTGGCGGTGGGCCTGCTCGCCGGCATCCGCGGCGGCGCGGCGCGCTTCGTTCTGCCGGCGGCCTTCCTCGCCATGATGGCGGCGGGTGCCGGGCTCGGCGTGGCCGGGATCGGCCTGCCCTTCGCCGAGACGGGCATCGCCCTCTCGATCGTCGCCTTCGGCCTCGCCATCCTGTTCGGCCTGCGGCTGCCCCTGCCGGGCCTCGTGGCCCTCGTCGGCGCCTTCGCGGTGTTCCACGGCTACGCCCACGGCACCGAGATGCCCGAGACCGCCTCCGGCCTCGCCTACGGCCTCGGCTTCCTCGGCGGCACCGCGCTGCTGCACGCAGTCGGGCTGGGGCTCGGCCTCCTCGTCGCCCGCGAGCGCCGCGCCGCCCCCGCCATGGGCGCCGCGGTGGCCCTGTCCGGCCTGACGCTGCTCGTCGGCGCGTTCTGACGGGATCCGCCCGCCCTCGTGGACGCCGCCGGGCCGTCCAGGAGGGCAGGCGGCGCAAGGCCTGAGGCGGCTGCCCCCCGCCGCGCGCGGTGCACGAACATCCGCCACTTCTCATCCTCAGCCGTATGCCAGGCGCCCGTATGCCCTGTGCCCGCGCGGTGCTACGCATCGGGGAGGGATCGGGACATCCGGTAGGAGGCGTCATGGGTGCGGCGGCGGAGCCCGGCGGGGCCGGGCTGGAGCAGGTGGCGATCGAGGATGCCAGCCTCGGGGCCTTCTACCGCAGCATGAACCCCACCGAGCGGCACACCTTCTGGGCCTGTGCCGCGGGCTGGGCGCTCGATGGCATGGACTTCATGATCTACCCGCTGGTGATCGGCACGATCATCAGCCTGTGGAAGGTCGATGCCGGCACCGCGGGCCTCGCGGCCACCGTCACGCTCCTCGCCTCGGCGCTGGGCGGCTGGCTCGCCGGCTACCTCGCCGACCGCATCGGCCGGGTGCTGACGCTGCAGATCACCATCCTGTGGTTCTCGTTCTTCTCGCTGGTCTGCGCCTTCGCGCAGAGCTTCGAGCAGCTCCTCGTCGCCCGGGCGCTGCTCGGGCTCGGCTTCGGCGGCGAGTGGGCGGCGGGCGCCGTGCTGATGGGCGAGACCATCCGGGCGCAGTATCGCGGCCGCGCGGTGGGCTCGGTCCAGTCCGGCTGGGCCGTCGGCTGGGGCATGGCGGTGCTGGCCCAGGCCCTGCTGTTCTCCTGGCTGCCGCCCGAGAGCGCGTGGCGCTGGATGTTCGTGGTCGGGGCGCTGCCCGCGCTCCTCGTGTTCTATCTCCGCCGCTACGTGAAGGAGCCGGAGGTCGCCCGCGAGAGCCGGGCCCGGGCCGCGGCCTCGGGTGACCGGCCGCAGATCTGGGAGATCTTCTCCGGGCCGGTGCTGCGCACCACGATCCTCGCCTCGCTCGCCGCGGCCGGCTGCCAGGGCGGCTACTACGCCATCACCACCTGGCTGCCGCGCTTCCTCACCACCGAGCGCGGCCTCTCCATCGTCTCCTCCACCGGCTATCTCGCCGCGCTCATCGTCGGCTCGTTCGTGGGCTACCTCGTCGGCGCCTGGCTCGCCGACCGGCTCGGGCGGCGCCCGCTCTTCCTGATCTTCTCGCTCGGCGCCATCGCGGTCATCGTCGCCTACACGCAGCTGCCGCTCTCGAACGCGGTGCTGTGGGTGCTGGGATTCCCCCTCGGCTTCTTCGCCTCCGGCTACTTCTCCGGCATGGGCGCCTTCCTGACCGAGCTCTACCCGACCCGCCTGCGCGGCTCGGGGCAGGGCTTCTGCTACAATTTCGGCCGCGGCATCGGCGCCCTGTTCCCGGCGCTGGTCGGCTACCTGTCGGCGCAGGTCGGCCTCGCCTCGGCCATCGCGATCTTCGCGGCTTTGGCCTACGGCGTGTTCTTCGCGGCGGCCTTCGCCCTGCCGGAGACGCGCGGCCGCGTGCTCCATGCCGATTCCTGAGGAGCGGGCCAAGGAGAAGGCCATGACCGAGACGACGGCCGCGATCCGCGCCTGCCCGGCGCCGGACCCGAACCCGAGCGGGCCGAGCCGCTACGCCGTGCCCGCGGGCGCGGTCGACACCCATGCCCACGTCATCGGGTTGCCGCCGGACTATCCCCTGGTCGAGGACCGCAGCTACACCCCGCCCGCGGCGCCGGCCGGGCGCTACCTCGCCATGCTCGACGCCACCGGCATGCGGAACGGCGTGCTGGTCCAGGTCAGCGTCCACGGCACCGACAACCGCCTGATGGTCGATACCCTGCGGGCGAACCGGGAGCGCCTGCGCGGCGTCGCGGTGATCCCCCTCGGCCTGCCCGACCGGGAGCTCGCCGCGCTCAAGGAGGCGGGCGTCGTGGCCCTGCGCCTCAACGTGCTGTTCGGCGGCGGCGTCGGGTTCGAGGACCTGGAATCCTACGGCGCGCTCGCCCGCGAGATGGGCTGGCACCTGCAATTCCTGGTCGATGCGCGCCAGCTGCCGCCGATGGCCCAGCGCCTCGCGCGGCTGCCGGTGCCCTTCGTCGTCGACCATATGGGCCACATGCCGACCTCGGCCGGGCTCGACGATCCGGGCTTCCGCACCCTGGTCGACCTCGTGCGCGACGGCGCCTGGGTGAAGCTGTCCGGTGCCTTCCGCACCTCGGTCGCAGGCGCGCCCTTTGCCGACACCATCCCCTTCGCCCGCGCGCTCAACGACGCCGCGCCGGAGCGCTGCCTGTGGGGCTCGGACTGGCCGCACGTGGCCGCCTGGGACGGGCCGCCGCCGGTCGGCGACCTCCTCGACCTCGTGGCCGCATGGATCCCCGACGAGGCCCGGCGCCGGCTCTACTTCGTCGACAACCCACGCCGCCTCTACGGCTTCCCGGGCTGAGACCGCGCGGCGCTTGAGCGAAGGCGACATCCGCCATCCCGGAGGGATCACCCGGATGTCGTATGACACAGCAAAGCCCGCCGCGGACTGGCCGGGCGGGCTGGATCGAAGGGGCCGCCGGAGCGGCCGGTTCGCGGCTCAGGCGGCGGTCGGGACCGCGCCGATGATGCCGGCGATCTGACCCTCGTGGCCGAAGCGGTCGGCGAGGGCGATGACGAGGGAGATCTGGGCGCCGGCGGCGAGAGCGACGAGGGCGGTGGCGGCGAGGAGGGTCATCGGAGGCTGTCCTGGCAGGTGGTCTGTGCGTTGCGGTGAAGCTCATATCGCACTGCAAAAGACAGGTTGGTATGCCACATTCCGCACGCCAATCATGCGTCGGCTGCATGGGCCGCGGGTTCGGGCGGTTCCGAATCCCGCAGCTACCCGCTCCCAGCATGACCGGAACCTTTAAGCTTCTGAGCGAGACTGCCGCCGCGATCTCATCGACCGGCGAGCGGCCTTGATCTCACGGGATGCCCAAATCGGCCTGCTGAATCCGGCTCGGGCACCCGCGCGCTTCGGCTGGGCCGACCTGCGCGTGCTCCTGACGGCGCTGGCGGTGGCCTGCGTGTTCGGCTGCTCGTCGATGCTGCTGACGCATATCGGCTACCGCTACGGCAGCACCGGCGGCTCGCCGCTGGAGAAGTTCCACCCGTCGAGCATCGTGCTCTCCGCGGCCTTCGCGATCCTGCTGTTCGAGCACGGCTTCAGCCGCAGGGCGGCGGAATTGCTGACGCGCCACGCGCTCACGGCGATCTACTTCGCCTGCGTCGCCTATCATGCGGCCTACGTGGCCCTCATCGTGGGCCGCCCCGTCACCATGGTGGTCGACACCTTCCTGGCGCCCGGGATGCTGTTCCTGCTCCTGTGCAACACGAATGTGGGGGCGGTGCGCCGGATCGCGGGCCTGATCCACGGGATCCTCGCGCTCAACGCGCTGATCGGCTTCTCGGAATCGGCCTTCAAGTGGCGGCTGATCCCCTATTACCTGAACGAGGGGGCGGTCACCTACGACTGGCGCTCCACCGCGCTCCTCGGCCACCCGCTCCAGAACGCGGCGATCACCGCGATCTACGCCTTCCTGCTGCTCGCCGGATCGCGCGGCGGCCTGCCGCGGAACCTCGTCCTGCCGGCCTTCGCCCTGCAATTCGCGGCGCTGCCGGCCTTCGGCGGGCGCACGGCCACCGTGCTGCTGATGGTGCTCGGGATCCTCTGGCTCGTGAAGGAGGGGGCGCTGATCCTCATCGGCAAGCGCTTCCCGCTCAACCGCCTGCTCTGGCTCTGCCTCGGCCTGCCGATCCTCGCCCTCGGGCTCTGGTACCTGTCCGACAGCACCTACGTCACCGCCTTCCTCGACCGGTTCGTGGAGGACGAGGGCAGCGCCGAGACCCGCGTCATGATGCTGGGCCTGTTCTCGCATTTCTCCTGGACGGAGCTGTTCTTCGGCCCGGAGGCGGCGCGGCTCGACGCCATCGCGGTCAGCGCGGGCCTCGAATACGGCATCGAGAGCTTCGTGATCGCGTTCCTGCTCCAGACCGGCATCTTCGCCGCCAGCCTGATCTTCATCGCGCTCGCCGCCTTCTCGCTGGATCTCGCCCGGACCCTGTCGCGGCCCGGCATCCTGGCGCTGCTCGTCTTCCTGGCGCTCAACGCCTCCACCACCGGCCTGTCGAGCAAGGGCACCACCTTCACCCTCTTCGTCGCGATCGCCATGGCCCTCGACGGCGCCCAGTCCGGCACCCGTCTGAACCGCAGGCTCGCGGAGACCGGCTCGGCCTGATCCCGTCCCGGCAGCGGGGATTTCCGTGCCGGAATGGCGCAGCCGGGGCCGGCACGGCGGTTGCGCCCGTCGCCGCGGCCGCGTCCGGCGGCCATGGGGGGGTTGCAAAGCGATGATGCGCCGTCTCGATCCGACGCGCCGGGGCCTGCTCCTGGGTGCCGGTGCCCTCCTCGCCGCGGGCGGGGCGGGGGCGGCGGATTCCGTCGGGATCGCCTCCGTGCCCTCGCTCGGGACGCTCGCGGCGCGGCGCAGCCTGCTCTTCGGCGCGGCCGTCGACCGCACGGTGCTGGACGATGCCCAGCTCGCCGACCTCTACCGCCACCAGACCCGCGTGGTGACCATCGACACCGCCCTGAAGTTCCCGGTGATCCGGCCCCGGCCCGAGGTGGCGGATTTCTCGGAGGCCGACGCGCTGGTGGATTTCGCCGCGCGGGCGGGCCTCGCGATCCGCGGGCACACCCTCATGTGGAACGAGTGGCAGCCGGACTGGGTCAAGCGGCTGTCCCGCCGCGAGGCCGGCTACTGGCTCGACCGGCACATCGCGGAGACCGTCGGCCGCTATGCCGGCCGCCTGCATTCCTGGGACGTGGTCAACGAGCCGATCTGGCCGGATCACGGCCTCCCCGGCGGCCTGCGCGACGGCCCGTGGTACGCCGGCCTCGGGGCCGACTACATCCGCCGCAGCTTCGTCGCCGCCCACCGCGCCGACCCGAACGTGCCGCTGGTGCTGAACGAGGCCGGGCCCGAATGGAAGCAGGGCTTCGTGCCGGGCGCGCGCTACTGGGCCGACCTCCTGCGCCTCGTGGACGAGCTGCAGCATGCGGGCGTGCGCCTCGACGCGGTCGGGCTCGAATGCCACTGGTTTCCCGGCTTCACCTTCGATCCGGACGCCTTCGCGGAATTCGTGCAGCAGCTCGCCCGGCGCAAGCTCGACGTCTACCTCACCGAGATCGACGTGAACGACCGCGATTTCCCCGGCGACGTCGCCCAGCGCGACGCCCAGGTGGCGGCCCGCTACGCCGAATTGATGCGCGCGGCCCTGCGCGAGCCGGCGGTCAAGGTGGTGCAGACCTGGGAGCTGACCGACGGCCAGACTTGGCTGCGCGACGTGGAGCGCGGCCCCCGCCGGCCGCGCCCGCTGCCCTTCGATGAAACCTGCCGGCCGAAGCCGGCCTACCACGCCCTCGCCGAAGCCTTCGCGTGAGCCGGACGAGAGGAGGAATCCGATGCTGATCGGCCTGCAATATCTCCGCGGCGTCGCGGCCCTGATGATCGTGTATTTCCACGCGGTCGGCCCGGTGGAGCGCCTGACCGGGACGGCGCTGCCCGTCTCGATCAGCGGCAGCGGCGTCGACCTGTTCTTCGTGCTGAGCGGCTGCGTGATGTGGCTGTCGACCCATGACAGGGCGGTCGGCCCCGGGCAGTTCCTGCTCAACCGGCTGGTGCGGGTCGCGCCCCTCTACTGGATCCTGACCCTCGTCGTGGCCGGCCTCGCCTTCGCGGCGCCGGCGCTCCTGCGCTCGACCGCCTTCGATCCGGCCCACCTCGTCGCGTCCCTGCTCTTCCTGCCCTGGCCGAACCCCCGCTATCCGGGGCTGTTCCCGGTGATCATCCCCGGCTGGACCCTGAACTACGAGATGTTCTTCTACGCCGTCTTCGCGCTGATGCTGCCGTTCCGGCCGGCCTGGCGCGTCGCCGGCACCCTCGCGGTCCTCGGCGGCCTCGTCCTCGTCGGGCAGGCGGTGCAGCCGGGCCCGGGGGTGGCCGCCTTCTACACCGACGCGATCGTGCTCGAATTCGGCCTCGGCGTGCTCGTCGGCGCGCTGTTCACCGCGCGGATCGCTGTCCCGCGGGCGGCGGCGCTGGCCGCTTTCGTGATCGGGCTCGGCCTGCTCGTCGCCCTCGACGGCGCCCTGCCGAAGTTCCTCGCGGCGAGCCTGCCCGCGGCGCTCGTCGTCGGCGGGCTCGCGCTCTACGAGCGGGGTGCCGCCGTTCCGCGGTTCGCCCCGGCACGGCACCTGGGCGACGCCTCCTATGCCCTCTACCTCTCGCACCCGCTGGCGCTCGGCGTACTCGCCGCCGTCCTTGCGAAGCTCGGCCCGGCCGCGTCGCCGCACTGGCTCCCCGTCCTGGCGGTGCTGATGGTCGGCTCGATGGTGGCCGGCAGCCTGATCTACCGCCTCGTCGAGCGGCCCGCGACGGAGGGCGCGCGCCGGCTCGTCCGGCCGCGCGCGCGGCCCGCGCCCCCGGCGGTCGCCCCGGCCCGCTGAGGGCGACGCCGCTTGCGCTCGCCCGGGCGCCCTCCTATCACGGCCCGGCCGCATGGAGGGCCCCGGATGGATGCCGCCGACCTCGCCCCGCACGCCCATCAGGTGCTGACGGAGGCGACCCTTCCGGACCTGCCGAACCATTACCGCGGCAAGGTCCGGGACAATTACGACCTGGCGGATGGCCGGCGCATCCTCATCACCACGGACCGGATCAGCGCCTTCGACCGGGCGCTCGCCGCGATCCCCTTCAAGGGCGAGGTCCTCACCCGCACCGCCCGGTTCTGGTTCGAGCGCACGGGCGACATCTGCCCGAACCACGTCCTCGCCTATCCCGATCCCAACGTGGTGGTGGGGCGCCGCCTCGACATCCTGCCCGTGGAGGTCGTGGTGCGGGGCTATCTCGCCGGCACCACCTCGACCTCGATCCTCACCCGCTACAAGGCGGGCGAGCGGACGATGTACGGCCACCGCTTCCCCGAGGGCATGCGGCCGAACGAGCGGCTGCCGCAGGCGATCATCACGCCCACCACCAAGGCCTTCGACGGCGGTCACGACGAGCCGCTGACCGAGGCGGAGATCCTGGGCAAGGGCCTGCTGACGGAGGCGCAGTGGCGCACGGTCTCGCAGGCCGCGCTCGCCCTGTTCGCGCGCGGCCAGGAGATCGCGGCCGCCCGCGGCCTCATCCTCGCCGACACCAAGTACGAGTTCGGCCTGGACGCGGACGGCGCCATCGTGCTGGCCGACGAGATCCACACGCCGGATTCGAGCCGCTACTGGTTCGCCGGGAGCTACCCCGAGCGCTTCGCCGCCGGCGCGAGCCCGGAGAGCTTCGACAAGGACTTCGTGCGCAACTGGGTGGTGGCCCGCTGCGACCCCTACACGGATCCGATTCCCGAGATCCCGGCGGAGGTCGTGCTGGAGACGGCCGCCGTCTACATCCGCGCCTTCGAGACCATCACGGGCGAGCGCTTCGCGCTGCCCGACCCGGCGGAGGTGCCGCTGGAGCGCATCCGGCGCAACCTCGCAGCCTATCTGTAGGCTCGGGCGGGAAGCCTCTCGCCGCGGCTGCGGGCGCGGGCTATCTGCCCGCCCATGCCCGATCCCGCCAGCCTCGCTCCCGAGGACATCGCCCATGTCATCCAGGTCGCCCTCGCGCCCGCCTTCCTGCTGACCGCGCTCGCCACCCTCCTCAACGTGTTCTCGACGCGGCTCGGGCGGGTGGCCGACAAGGTCGACGCCGCCTCCGCCAGGCTGATCGGGGCCGACCCGAAGGAGGCGGGGCGGCTCTCGCGGCAATTGTCCTACCTGCGGCGGCGCTCCTTCGTGCTCGACGTGGCGGTGGTGCTCGCCTGTTCCGGCGCCGCGATGACCGGCGCGGCCGTGCTGACCCTGTTCGTGGGCGCGCTGCGGGACGCCGCCACGGCCTCCGTGCTGTTCGGCTGCTTCGGCGTGGCGCTGGTCTGCACGGTCGCGGCCATCGCCGCCTTCCTCGTGGAGATCCTGATGGCGGGCCGCGGCGTCCGCGACGAGGTCGACCACCAGAAGGACGAGGCCACCGACCGCGGCGCTCGTCCCGATCGTAATTGAAGAGTATTCGAGCAGCCTTATGTGAGGGGCAGCTCGATCCGGCAGCGCATTTCATCGGCGCCGAGCTTGTACTCGGTCCGGCCGCGTAGCGCGTAGGCGAGGGCGCGCTCGATCAGTTCGCGGCCAAAGCCTTGCCGCTGCATCGTC
This sequence comes from Methylobacterium dankookense, assembly GCF_902141855.1. Taxonomy (GTDB): domain Bacteria; phylum Pseudomonadota; class Alphaproteobacteria; order Rhizobiales; family Beijerinckiaceae; genus Methylobacterium; species Methylobacterium dankookense. The sequence goes on from NZ_CABFVH010000026.1 coordinate 18,610, forward strand.
TCGGGCGCCACCTCGATGCCGGTCTCGACCCAGGTGAGGGCCACGCGCTCGGCCTCGCCGTTGGCGCGGATCCGTTCCCAGGTCACGACGAGGCGGCCCGTCGGGCTCTGCAGGGCGCCGTATTTGGTGGTGTTGGTGGCGAGCTCGTGCAGGGCGAGGGCGAAGTTCTGCACCTGGTGCGAGCCGAGCAGCACCTTCGGGCCCGAGATCGCGATGCGCGTCGACGAGGTGTCCGTGTAGGCCGCGAGTTCCGCACGCACCAGGGCGCCGACCTCCACCGTGTCGCTGCCGGACTGGCTGAGCAGGGATTGCGCCCGGCTCAGCGCCTTCAGCCGCGTGGTGAAGCTCTCCACCGGCGCGCCCTGGCCGATCGTGCGGTTGGCGAGCGCGGTGACGACGCCGAGCAGGTTGCGCGAGCGGTGCTGCAGCTCCTTGACGAGGATCTCCTGGCGCTCGGCGGAGCGCTTGGCGTCGGTGACGTCCGAGCCGATGCCGCCGATGCGCTGCACCTGCCCGCCCGCGTCGCAGAGCGGGAAGTCGGTATGGGCGAGCCAGCGCTCCTCGCCGTCGAGCGGCCGGCGGATGCGGAAGGCGTGGCTCACCCGCGCGCCCGCGCGCACCCGGCGGAAGGCGTCGAGCACGCGGGGCCGGTCCTCCGGCACGATCAGCCGGAGCCAGGGGCGCAGGTCGTTGCCGTCGACCGTCCGGAACGGCACGCCGTAGAGCGCCTCGAAGGCAGGGCCGACATACTCGAATTGCAGCGAGCGGGCGTTGCGGACCCAGAGCACGTCCGAGGAGGCGTCGGCGAATTGCCGGAAGCGCTCCTCGCTCTCGCGCAGGGCCGCCTCCGCGCGCTTGCGCGCGGTGATGTCCACGAAGGTGACGACCACGCCCGCGATGAAGTTGTCGACGCTGCGATAGGGCAGGACGCGGACCATGTAGCGCGCGCCGGTGGCCGTGTTCTCGATCTCGCGCTCGATGCTGTTCAGGGTGCGCAGCACCCGGCGCGCGTCGTCCTGCAACTCGTCGTAGGCGATGCGCGACTTGATGTGGGCGATCGGGCGGCCGGCATCGGATTCCACGAGGTGGAACAGCTCGGTGGCGGCCGGCGTGTAGCGCATCACCCGCAGGTCGTTGTCGAGGAAGATCGTGGCGATCTGCGTGCTCTCGAGGAAGTTGCGCAGGTCGCTGTTGGCGCGGCCGAGCTCCTGCACGCGCAGGCCGAGCTCGCCGTTGACGGTGGTCAGCTCCTCGTTGACCGATTGCAGCTCCTCCTTCGAGGTCTGCAATTCCTCGTTGGCCGATTGCAGCTCCTCGTTGAGGGACTGGTACTCCTCGTTCGAGGCCTTCAGCTCCTCGTTGGTGCTCTCGAATTCCTCGATCGTCGCCTGGAGGCGGTCCTTGGTCTCGCGCAGCTCCAGCTCGATCTGCTGGAGGCGGTCGTGCCGCTCCGGCCGGGTGGCCGGCCCCTCCGGCGGCTCGACGGCGATGCCGCCGTCCTTGAACAGCACGAAGAAGCTCTGCGGCGGGCTGCCGCCGTCCCGCACCGGCTCGACATAGAGGTCGACCGCGAAGCTCTCGCCGTTCTGGCCGAGGCGGCGGTTCGCGAGATGGACGGTGCGGCCGTTCTCGGCGGCCTGGGCGAAGGCCGTGCGCAGGTCGAAGCGCAGGTCCGGATGGACGAGCTGCAGCAGGTTCAGCGTCGCCGCGCCGCCGGCCGGGTCGAGGTAGCGGCCGGTCCGGGCCGAGAAGTGCAGGACGTTGTGGGCCTCGTCGGTGATCACGTAGGCCGGCGCGTAGCGCTCCGCGAAGCGCTCGGCGCGCTGGGCGAGCGAGGGCTCGACCGTGCGCGTCGTGCGCAGCTCCGGCGCCGCCCGGCCGTCGAATTGCGGCAGGGCCACGGTGAAGGTGAGGTCGGGCAGCACACGCGCGCTCGTCTCGAGGCGGCGGAAGATCCGGGAGCGGCTCTCGATCGCCGCGAACAGGTTCGTGTGGCGCGAGACGTTCTCCGAATTGCCGAGGAACAGCGCGCCGTCCGGGCGCAGGGCGAAGTGGAAGACCGGGATGATCCGGCTCTGAAGCTCGGCGTCGAGGTAGATCAGCAGGTTGCGGCAGGAGACGAGGTCGAGCCGGGAGAAGGGCGGGTCCTTGATGATGCTGTGCTGCGAGAAGATGCACATCTCCCGCAATTCCTTGACGATGCAGTAGGTGTCGCCCTCGCGCACGAACCAGCGCGCCAGCCGCTCGGGGCTGACGTCGTGCGCGATGGTGTCGGCGTAGCGGGCCGCCCGCGCGGCGGCGAGCGCCCGGCCGTCGAGGTCGGTGGCGAAGATCTGGACCTGGGGCACCTCGTCGAGGGTCGCCATGTGCTCGCGCAGCAGGATGCCGAGGGAATAGGCCTCCTCGCCGGTCGAGCAGCCGATCACCCAGATCCGGAGCTGGTCGTTGCGGGTCTTGCCCACGAAGAGCTTCGGCACGACGCTGCGGGCGAGAAGCTCGAACTCCTTGGCGTCGCGGAAGAACTGGGTGACGCCGATCAGGAGGTCGTTGAAGAGCTGCTGCACCTCCTCGGGCTGGGCGCGCAGCAGCTCGACATAGGCGTTGACGTCGGCCTCCTGCACCACCTGCATCCGGCGCTGGACCCGGCGCAGGAAGGTGCCCGGCTTGTAGCCGTGGAAATCGTGGCCGGTCTTGTTGCGCAGCACCGCGGCGATGCTGGCGAGCGCGGCGACCGTCTCGCCGGCATCGGCGGCCGCGGGCACGGCCTCCCCGCTGGCGAGCTGGCGCGCGGTGGCGGCGATCCGCGCGGCGAGGGCGGCGATGGGCAGGACCGCGTCGGCGAGCGCGGCGGGGCTGGTGCTGCCGGCGAGGTCGCCCGCGCGCGACTCGTCGGTCTCCTCGGCGAGCGTCAGGCCGCCCGCCTCCTTCACCGCCTTGAGGCCGAGCGTGCCGTCGGCGCCCGTGCCCGCGAGCACGACCGCGATGCTCTGCCCGTCCTCGTCGCTGGCGAGCGAGAGGAGGAAGCTGTCGATCGTGCCCCGCTCGCCGATCCGCTGCTCGGCCGGCCGGATCCGGAAATGGCCGCTCTCGACGCTGACGATCACGTCCGGATCGGGGAGGTAGGTCCGGCCGGCCAGGAGCGGCGCGCCGGCCTCGATCGCCTGGAGGCCGTGGCCGGCGGCCTGCAGGGTCGCCGCGAAGGCCGTCCGGTCGAGGGCCTCGCGGTGCTGCAGGATGACGACGACCGCCCGGTCGGATTGCGGCGGCAGTTGCGCGAGGAGGCTCTCCAGGCTCCGCGTGCTCGCCGCCGAGGCGCAGATCGCGACGATGGCGGGCCGTCCGCCGTCCGGATGCTCGGGGGACATCAGCATGGCCGGATCTTGCTGGGTGTCATGGCCGCTCCGGCGCGGGCCGCGCCTGAGAAACCAACCGGCATTCCGGTCGGACGGATCCGGGCCCTGCGCGGCGCGGTCCCTTCACTACTGCCCGAAGGCATACCGGCGCGAAAGCGTCCGGCGGCCACACCCGCAATCCTCCGCCTCGCCCTGCCTCAGCCGCCCTCCGGATCGATGTCCCCCGGCGGCTCTCCGGCCGCGGGCGGCAGGGTGCGCAGGAGGGCGCGGCGGATCGTTTCGGCATAGCTGCGGTACTCGGCGGCGCGGGCGTCGTACATGGTGCTCACCGCAGGGCGCCCGGCGCTGCGCCCGTCCGCCGCCATGCGCGCCACCAGCTCCGCCCGCTCCTCGACGATGCGGAGCGCCACCCGCATGGCCTCGTCCACGGCGCCCTCCTGCTCGGTGGCCAAAGCCTCGGCGCTGTAGGCGTGGCCGACCTGGCAGCGGAAGCGCAGGGGCTTGGCGTTGCGCACCGCGGAGAGCACGCCGCCGCATTGCGGGCAGGAGAGGGCCGCCGGATCGGCGAAGCGGTCGAGGATGTCGCTGCCGGAGCGCTCGCCCGCCGCGATGTCGATCTCCAGCCGCAGCTCGGGCGGCACCGGCAGGCGCGGCCCCGGCAGGTCTCGGGCGAGCTCGCCGAGCACGTCGCCGATCCGCCCGGCCGGCAGGGTGAGGTCGACCTCGACCGACGAGAGCGCGCTGCGCGGCATCTCGTCGGCGATGGCGTCGGCCGGATCCTGGACGAGGGTCACCCCGCCGCAGCGCTTGATCGCCTCCAGGCCCGAGGCGCCGTCGTTGAGGAACCCGCTGAGGACGACGCCGATCACGCGGGGGCCGTAGCTGGCGGCGGCCGAGCGGAACAGCGGGTCGATGGAGGGCCGCGCCATGTTCTCCCGCGGTCCCCGCCCGAGGCGGATCCGGCCCTCGTCCACGAGGAGGTGGTGGTCGGGCACGCCGAGATAGACGTTGCCCGAGGCGATCACCATGCCCTCCGCCGCCGGGTGGACCGGCAGCCGGCCCGCCGCGGCGGTGACGGTGGCGAGCAGGCCGAGGCTGCGCGCCGGGACATGGAGCACGATGAGGACGGCGGCCGGCAGGTCGGCCGGGAGCGCCGCGAGGATCGTGCGCAGGGGCGCCGTGGCGCCCGAGGACCCCCCGATGACGATGATGTCGCGGTTGCTCATGCTGGACCCGTCCCGAATCGTCCGTGGTCCCCCATGGGCCAACGTGCCGGGCGCCCGCTCGTCACCGGCCGTCGCGCCGCCGGGCGTTTCTCCGTGATCCGGGACGGCCGTTTCGGGTTGTCCCGACGTCAGTCGCGTGAGGGCCCTGTGCATGCCGCGATACTATTTCCACCTGAATCGCCCCGACGGCCTCGACCGGGACGACATCGGCCTCGAGCTGCCCAACCTGGAGGCCGCCTATCTCGGCGCCTTCGAGGCGATCCTGACCATGACGGTCGACCTGACGCGCCGGAACGAGAATCCCCGCCGCTACGCCTTCGAGATCGCCGACGAGACCGGCACCGTCCTGCTCGACGTACCCTTCTCGGAATTCCTCGACCGTGGGCGCAGGCCCACCGCGCCGCAGCGCCAACCGCGCCGCGCCGGCGCCGAGGCGGCGCGGACGGTGGAGCTGATCGCCGCGATCGGGCGCGAGCGGGATGCCCTGACGGCCACCCTCGCCGAGACGCGCCGGCTCCTCGCCGCGGCGCGGCGGGCGGTCTGCCCGCCCGTGTGATGTCTGCGCATTGATTTCTGCGCCCGATATCGGTCCACGCGGGCCGCGCCCCGCCGCTCTCGTCCCGGTCTTGCCTCGGCGCTATACCTCGGGTCTAGAGGCTGTTATGGACCTGGGTTGGTGTGGTGCTCAGATGAGCGGGGATGAGGATTGCCCGCAAGCCGTACCCGTCCGACGTTTCCGATGAGGAGTGGGCGCTGGTCGCGCCTTACCTGACGCTCCTGCGAGAGGATGCCGGTCAGCGCGAGCATGCGTTGCGGGAGGTGTTCAACGGGCTGCGCTACGTCGTCAGGAGCGGCTGCCCGTGGCGGCTGATGCCCCACGACCTGCCGCCCTGGTTTGCCGTGTATCAGCAGGCCCAGCGCTGGCTGTCGGCCGGCTGCTTCGAGCAACTGGCTGAGGATCTACGCGCGGTGCTGCGCATGGCCTCGGGTCGGGCGCCGGAGCCGACGGCAGCCGTGCTCGACAGTCGGACCTTACGGTCCTCACCTGAGAGCGGAGAGCGGGCCGGTTACGATGGGGCCAAGCGCAAGAAGGGCTCGAAGCTGCACATGGCGGTGGACACCCTCGGCCATCTCCTGGCGCTGCACGTCACGCCCGCCGATGCCGATGATCGGGCTCAAGTCGGCCGCTTGGCCAAGGCCGTGCAAGCCGCCACCGGCGAGAGTGTCGAACTCGCCTTCGTCGATCAGGGCTACACGGGTGAGAAGCCGGCCACGGCAGCCCGCGAGCATGGCATTGCACTGGAGGTGGTGAAGCTGCCCGAGGCTAAGCGCGGCTTCGTGCTGCTCCCGCGCCGTTGGGTCGTGGAGCGCTCCTTTGCCTGGGCGACCCGCTTCCGCAGGCTCGTCAAAGATTACGAGCGCTATGCCAGCACCCTGGCAGACCTGCACCTCGTCGCCTTCGTCTGCATCATGCTCAGACAGGCCGCTCAGCTCGCCACGGGTTCATAACAGCCTCTAGGCACGGGACCGTCGCGGGTTCCGGTGGCCGGGGGATGCCCGCGGGATCCCGTGTCACGGGAGAGGAGCGGGCCGGTGTCGAGGATGGGTGGTCCGGCAGGTCTCGGCAGCGAGGCGCCGCGCGCATGAGCGGCGGGCTGGGATTCCTGGCGGGCGGCGGCGAGGCCGCCCGCATGATCCGCGCGCGCGACTGGTCCGGCCATCCGCTCGGGGCGCCGCAGGACTGGCCGGAGGCCCTGCGCGTGGCGCTCGGCCTCGTGCTGAACTCGCCCGAGTCGATGATCCTCGCCTGGGGCCCGGAGCTGCACTTCTTCTTCAACGACACCTATTTCCCGCTGCTCGGGCCGCGCCTCCCCTGGGCGATGGGCGAGCGCTTCGACCGGGTCTGGGCCGATGCCTGGGACCAGGCCAAGCCGATCATCGACGACGCCATGGCCGGGCGCAGCCGCCGCTTCCAGGACCTGCCCTGGACGCTCGGCACCGACCGCGGCGCCGCCGAGACGTGGTGGAGCTTCTCCTATTCCCGCGTGCTCGACGCGGACGGCGCTGTCGCGGGCCTGTTCATCCTCACCAGCGAGACCACCGAGCGGGTGCTGGCCGAGCGGCGTCGCCAGGAGGCGGAGGACGCGCTGCGGGCCGAGCGCGACCGGGCGCAGGGCGTGCTCGACAAGATGGACGAGGCCTTCGCGCTCCTCGGCCCAGACCTGCGCATCCTCGACCTGAACGCCGCCGCGGAGCGGATGGAGCGCCGCCCGCGCGCCGAGATCGTCGGCCGCTCCCACCGCGACCTCTATCCCGATGCCGATCCGGCCCTGGAGCGGACCCTGGCCCGCGCCGTGGGCGAGGGCGTGCCGGTCGCGCTGGAGCACCGCTTCGCCTGGCCGGACGGGCGGGTGAGCTGGATCGAGATGCGCGCCTATCCCGTCCCCGGCGGGCTCGCCGTGTTCTACCGGGACGTGACCGCCCGGCGGGAGGACCAGGAGCGCTTGCGCCGGAGCGAGGCCTTCCTCTCGGCGACGCTGGAGGCGCTGCCGGTGGGCGTGATTATGGCCGATGCGGATGGCCGGATCCTGCGCGACAACGCCGCCAACCGCGAGATCTGGGGCGTCCCGCCGGAGACGGCGAACTGGGAGGGCTACGGCGACTGGGCCGGCTACTGGCCGGAGACCGGCGAGCGCCTGCGGGCCGAGGATTGGGGCATGGCCCGGGCGCTGCTGCGCGGGGAGACGGTGCGCAGCGAGCTCGTCGAGATCGAGCGCTTCGACGGCGGCGGCCGGCGCCTCTTCCTCAACAACGCCGCGCCGATCCGGGGCGGGGGCGGCGCCATCATCGGCGGGGTGGTGGCCGAGCTCGACGTGACCGAGCGCGTCGAGGTCGAGCGGCGCCTGCGCGCGAGCGAGGCGCTCGCCCGCGAGAACGTGGAGCGCGTCCAGCTCGCCTTCACCGCGGGCGCCATCATCGGCACCTGGCTCTGGGACCTGCCCACCGACCGCTTCACCGTGGACGAGGCCTTCGCCCGCAATTTCGGCCTCGACCCGGCGCTCGGCCGCGACGGGCTGAGCCTGGAACAGGTGATCGGGACGGTCCATCCCGACGACAAGCGGGCCCTGATCGCGGCGATCGAGGAGGTGGTCCGGCGCGGCGGAGCCTACGCGCACCAGTACCGGGTGCGGCGGGCGGACGGCCATTACTACTGGCTGGAGGCGAATGGCCGCGTCGACCACGGGCCGGACGGGACGCCGCTGCGCTTTCCCGGCGTGCTCATCGACGTGGAGGAGCGCCGGGCCGTCCAGGCCGAGCGCGACCGCGCCAATCGCGCAGCTGCGTGCGCTCACCGACACGCTGGAGAGCCGCGTCGCCGCGCGCACGGCCGAATTGATGCTCGCCGAGGAGGCGTTGCGGCAATCGCAGAAGATGGAGGCGGTGGGCCAGCTCACGGGCGGGCTGGCGCACGACTTCAACAACCTGCTCACCGGCATCACCGGCTCGCTGGAACTGATGAGCGCGCGCATCGCGCAAGGCCGCTACGGCGACGTTGACCGCTACGTCGCCGCCGCGCAAGGAGCGGCCAAGCGCGCCGCCGCGCTCACGCATCGCCTGCTCGCCTTCTCGCGCCGCCAGACCCTCGACCCCAAGCCCACCGACGTGAACCGCCTCGTGCGCGGCATGGAGGAGCTGATCCGCCGGACCATCGGCCCCGAACTCGCCCTGGAGGTGGTCGCGGCCGGCGGCCTCTGGTCGGTCCTGGTCGATCCGAGCCAGCTCGAGAACGCGCTGCTGAACCTCTGCATCAACGCCCGCGACGCCATGCCGGACGGGGGCCGCATCACCATCGAGACCGCCAACCGCTGGCTCGACACCGTGGCGGCGCGCGAGCGCGACCTGGAGCCGGGGCAATACGTCTCGCTCTGCGTGTCGGATACCGGGACCGGCATGAGCCCGGACGTGATGGCCAAGGCCTTCGACCCGTTCTTCACCACGAAGCCCATGGGCCAGGGCACGGGCCTCGGCCTCTCGATGATCTACGGCTTCGTGCGCCAGTCCGGCGGGCAGGTGCGGATCTATTCCGAGCTCGGCCAGGGCACCACCATGTGCCTCTACCTGCCCCGCCATTACGGGGAGACGGAGGAATCCGACACCCTGGCGCTGCTCGGCGAGGCGCCGCGGGCGCGGGTGGGCGAGACGGTCCTGATCGTGGACGACGAGCCGACCGTGCGCATGCTGGTGACGGAGGTTCTGGAGGATCTCGGCTACGCGGCGATCGAGGCGGCGGACGGGGCCTCGGGCCTCAAGGTCCTGCAATCGGACGTGCGGGTGGACCTGCTCATCACCGATGTCGGCCTGCCGGGCGGCATGAACGGGCGCCAGATGGCCGATGCCGGCCGCGTCTCCCGGCCCGGGCTGAAGGTCCTGTTCATCACGGGCTATGCCGAGAACGCGGCGCTCGGCGGCGGACGCCTGGAGCCCGGCATGCAGGTGCTGACCAAGCCCTTCGTCATGGAAGTGCTGGCGAGCCGGATCCGCGAGATGATCGAGACCTGACCGGGCGCCGCAGCCTGCGCCAGCCGATCACGATGCCGGAGAGCGAGACCGCGAGCCCGGCCGCGCAGAGCACCAGCAGCACGAGGTCCCAGGCCGGCCGGTTCTCGGTCAGCACCGCGAGGTCGAGGCTGTGCAGGGCGTTGAACAGCCAGCGCGAGGCCCGGTTCGAGCTGTCCATCCGGTCGAGCACCTCGCCCGTCTCCGGGTCGATGTGGAACCACGTCCCGGCCGGGTCGGCGAAGGCCGCGCGCAGCACCGGCAGGCGCCGGTCCGGCCCGTACCAGTAGAGGTCGGAGCGGGTGAGCCGTTCGAGCCGGGGCGCTCCCACCTCCGCCATCAGGGCGGGGGCGGCCTCGCGGATCGAAGCCTCCAGCGGCGCCGGCGGTCCGAGCACGACGGTGCCGCCGTCGCGGCAGGCGATCACCGTCACCGGCCGTCCCGCGACCCGGTGGAGCCGGACGTCCAGCGCCGGGCAGGCGGCGGCCAGCGCCGCGCGGTCGAAGGGGAGGGGGGCGTCCGGCCCGGCATAGTGCCGGAGCGCGGCGGGGTCGGGCGCGGGCGGCGAGACCCAGCGGCCCGGATTCATCGAGAACCAGCCGCTCGCGATGAAGACGAGGAGCGCGACCCCGCCGGTCAGCCCGGCGACGTGATGCCAGGCCATCCAGCCGCGATAGGGCGTCCCGAGGCCGCGCAGGCGCATCAGGCCGATCGCGAGGCCGGTCGCCGCACTGAGGACGCAGATCCCCGACAGCCACAGTACGACGCCGCGCCACAGCTCGGTCCGCGCCCGCAGGGGGGTGAGGTAGAGCCAGTGCGGCACCGCGCCGAGCCAGTTCCAGAACCGCTCGTGCCGGCTGGTGTCGAGGACGATCTCGCCGCTGACGGCGGAGACGTAGAGCTCGGTCCCGGCCGCGTCGCCGAGGGCGACCCGGTGGAAGGGCCGCGCCCCGTCGTAGCGCTGGTGCACCGTCCAGAGGTCGCGCGCGATCTCGTCGAGCACGGCCGGGTCGCGGGCCGCCGGGTGGTGGGAGGCCACCGCGCGGGCGAGGTCCGCGTCGGCGCCGGCAATCATCCGCCCGTCCCGGGCCGAGACGATGCGGCGCGCGCCCGTCCAGGGCAGGATCCGCCAGACCGGCTCGTCGCCGAGCATGGCGAGGTCGAGCCGCCGCGCCGCGCCGGGCGCGAGCCCCGCCCGCGCGAGCGCCGCCTCGGGGCGAACGGCGACGCTCTCCCAGGCGATGGCGGGCAGGGCGGCGCGGCGCTCCGCCTCGGTCAGGCGCGGGAAGGCCACGTACATCATCACCACGCCTGAGACGAACCACGTCGCGAAGAACAGGCAGGTGAGGATCCCGAGCCAGCGGTGGCCGAGGAGGAGCCAGCGCTTCAGGCGCTTCGGCGTAGGCAGGGCGAGGGAGGGGATCATGGCGCGGCCGAGCCGTGGCGCGGGTAGAGCCCCCGCGTCAAGCCGCGCTCAACGCCCCGCCTGCGGCAGCGGGGCCAGGCGCGCGAGGCGCAGCGCGATGGCGAGCGCGATGCCGTAGAGCCCGCCGACGAAGGCGACGACCCCCGGCCAGCCGCCATGGGCGAAGGCCCAGCCCCCCGCGGTGCCGAGCACCGACGAGCCGAGATAGTACAGGCTGAGATAGATCGAGGAGGCCTGCGCCCGGTCGCGCAGTGCCCGGCGCCCGACCCAGCTGCTCGCCACCGAATGGGCCCCGAAGAAGCCCACCGTGACCACGACGATGCCGCCGATCACCACGAGCAGGTTGTCGGAGAGCGTCATCAGGATGCCGACGAGCCCCACCGTGATCGCGAGCCAGAGCACCCGGCGCCGGCCGAGCCGGCTCGCGATCTCGCCGGTCACGGTCGAACTCGCCGTGCCCGCGAGATAGACCACGAAGATCGCCCCGATCGCGGTCTGGCTCAGGGAGAAGGGCGGCTCCAAGAGGCGGAAGCCGATATAGTTGTAGATGCAGACGAAGCCGCCCATCAGCAGGAAGGGCTCGGCGAACAGCCAGGGCAGGCCGGCATCGCGGAAATGCTGGCCGAAGGTCGCCGGCACCTCGCGCCAGCGCATCGGATGGGCGGTGAAGTTGCGCGCGGGCGGCAGCGCCCGCCAGAAGGCCACGGCGGCGAGCAGCGCCAGCGCCCCGATCACGCCGATGCCGAGGCGCCAGGGGGCGTGGTCGGCGAACACGCCCGCGATCAGCCGCCCGGTCATGCCGCCGAGCGCGTTGCCGCCGACGAGGAGGCCCATCGACAGGCCGATCGCCCGCGTGTCCATCTCCTCGCTGAGATAGGCCATGGCCACCGCCGGCAGCCCGCTCGCCGCGAGCCCGGCCAGCGCCCGGAGCGCGAGGAAGCCGTGCCAGCCCGGCATCAGGGCCGCCACGATGGTGAGGGCCGCCGAGGCGAAGAGCGAGGCGAGCATGACCGGCTTGCGGCCGAACACCTCGGAGAGCGGGCTCACCACGAGGAGCGCCACCGCGAGCAGCGCGCAGGGCAGCGACAGGGCGAGGCTGCTCTCGGCCGGCGAGACGCCGAAATCCTCGGAGAAGATCGGCAGCAGCGGCTGCACGCTGTAGAGGACCGCGAAGGTCGAGAACCCGGCCGCGGCGAGCGCCACCGTCGTCCTGCGGAATTCCGGTGTGCCGCTGCGGATCAGCCGGCTCTCGCTCCCGTCCATGCCTGCGCCCCTTCCTCCCGGCCCGGCGCGGTGTTGGAGCGTAGCGGACGGCCGCGTCAACGGCCTGCGGACGGGGCAGGGTGGCGGCGGGCGCGCATCGTCAGCGATCGGCGCCCCGGATCCGGCGGGAACGGCTTCAGGCACGAAAAAGTCGCTTGCGTCCCATTCGAAACGAACATAAAGATATCTTTATGTCTCTCGAACGCGCTATCGCGGCGCCCGCTCTCGCCTTCTCCAACGCGCTCGGCGTCCTCCGCGCCGCGGCCGAGGAGACGCGCCTGCGCATCCTGGCGCTGCTGGCCGAGGGCGAGCTCTCGGTCTCCGACCTCACCGACATCCTCGGCCAGTCGCAGCCGCGGATCTCGCGCCATCTCAAGCTTCTCGTCGAGGCGGGCCTCGTCGAGCGCCACCGCGAGGGCGCCTGGGCCTTCTTCCGCCTGGCCGAGGGTCGCCTCGCCCTGGTCGATCCGCTGCTCGCGGGGCTGGAGCGCGAGGGGCCGCCGCTCTCCGAGGACCGCGCCCGGCTGGAGGCCGTGCGCGGCCAGCGCGCCGAGGCGGCGCAGAGCTTCTTCGCACGGCTCGCGCCGAAATGGGACGAGCTGCGCTCGCTCCACGTGCCCGAGGCCATCGTCGAGACGGCGGTGCTGGAGACGCTCGGGCACAGGCCCATCCGCAGCCTGATCGATCTCGGCACCGGGACCGGGCGCATGCTCGGCCTGCTCGCGCCCCATGCGGAGCGGGCGACGGGCCTCGATTCGAGCCACGCCATGCTCTCGGTGGCGCGGGCGAATCTCGAGCGGCTCGGCCTCAACCGGGTCGAGCTGCGCCAGGGCGACATCCACGCCCCGCCCTTCGCCCGGGCGAGCTTCGACCTCGTGGTGGTGCATCAGGTTCTGCACTATCTGGACGATCCGGCCCGGGCCCTGCGCGAGGCGGCCCGCCTCGTGGCGCCGGGCGGCCGGCTGCTGGTGGTCGATTTCGCGCCGCACGAGCTGGAGTTCCTGCGCGAGTCGCAGGCCCATCGCCGCCTCGGCTTCGCCGCCGAGCAGGTGGCCGTCTGGCTTGCCGAGGCGGGTCTCGGCAGCGTGACGACCCGCGGCCTCGCCCCGGCCGACCACGGCCAGCTCACCGTGACCCTCTGGCTCGCCACGGAGTCCGAGGCCCCCGCCGAGGCCGCGCCCGCCCGCGCGGTCGCCTGACCATTCGCCAGCTCCGTCGTCTGAACCGACCGACATAGAGGACGATCTCGATGCCCACAGCCTCCCAACACCGCGCCAGCCGGGATGGCTACCGCCCGATCCGCGTCTCCATCGAGTTCTTCCCGCCGAAGACCGAGGAGATGGAGCGGATCCTCTGGAACTCGATCGAGCGCCTCGCGCCGCTGCAGCCGAAGTTCGTCTCGGTGACCTACGGCGCGGGCGGCTCCACCCGCGAGCGCACGCACAACACCGTCGCGCGCATGGTGCGCGAGACCGGCCTGAAGCCCGCCGCCCACCTCACCTGCGTCGCCGCGACGAAGGAGGAGATCGACGACGTCGTGCAATCCTACTGGGATGCGGGCGTGCGCCACATCGTGGCCCTGCGCGGCGACCCGGCGGAAGGCGTCGGCCACGCCTACCGGCCCCATCCCGGCGGCTACGCCCAGACCTCCGACCTCGTCGCCGGCATCAAGCGCATCGGCGACTTCAAGGTCTCGGTCTCGGCCTATCCCGAGAAGCATCCCGAGGCCGCCTCGCTCGATGCCGACATCGACGCCCTGAAGGCCAAGGTCGATGCCGGGGCCGACCAGGCGATCACCCAGTTCTTCTTCGACAACGAGATCTACCTCCGCTACCTCGACAAGGTCCGCGCGGCCGGGATCGAGATCCCGATCATCCCGGGCATCCTGCCGGTGCAGAACTTCAAGCAGGCGGCGAACTTCGCCCGCCGCACCGGCGCCTCGGTGCCCTACTGGCTCGCCGCCCGCTTCGAGGGCCTGGAGGACGACGTGGAGACCCGCCGCCTCGTCGCCGCCGCGGTGGCCGCCGAGCAGGTGCTCGACCTCGTCGACCAGGGCGTGGAGGATTTCCACTTCTACTCGATGAACCGCTCCGACCTCGTCTACGCCATCTGCCACCTGCTCGGCCTGCGCGCGCAGGCCCCGAAGGCGGCGGCGGCGAAGGCGGCCTAGGCTCCCTATCGGAGCACCTCCTCCGAAGTGTCGCGCGAGCGGCCTAGGAGGCTCCGGCAGGCGCACACGATATCTGGAGGCCTCCTTCGAGGCCTCCGCTTCGCTCCGGCACCTCAGGACGCGGTGCCTGGACGGGCGATGCGAATCTTCGGAAGGCTAGACATGACCGACTTCCCCCCCGTCGACGGCCGCGAGATCGAGAAGGCGCTGCGCCAGCGCGCCTCGGAGAAAATCCTCGTCCTCGACGGGGCGATGGGCACGGTGATCCAGCGGCTCGGCCTGACCGAGGCGGATTTCCGGGCCGAGCGCTTCAAGGACCACGGCCACGATCAGAAGGGCAACAACGACCTCCTGATCCTGACGCAAGCGGACGCGATCCGGCAGATCCACCTCGACTACTTCCTCGCCGGCGCCGACGTCTGCGAGACCAACACCTTCTCGGGGACCACGATCGCCCAGGCCGATTACGGCATGGAATCGATCATCCACGAGCTGAACGCGCAGGGCGCCCGCCTCGCCCGCGAGGCCGCCAAGCTCGCCGAGGCACAGGACGGCCGCCGCCGCTTCGTGGCCGGCGCCCTCGGCCCGACGAACCGCACCCTCTCGATCTCGCCGGACGTGAACAATCCGGGCTACCGGGCCGTCACCTTCGACCAGGTGAAGCAGGCCTATGTCGAGCAGGTGCGCGGCCTGATCGACGGCGGCGCCGAGCTGATCCTGATCGAGACGATCTTCGACACGCTGAACGCCAAGGCGGCCATCGCCGCCACGTGGCAGGTCTTCGAGGAGACCGGCATCCGGCTGCCGATCCAGATCTCGGGCACGATCACCGACCTGTCGGGCCGGACGCTGTCGGGCCAGACGCCGGCCGCCTTCTGGAACTCCCTGCGCCATTCCGACCCGCTGACCTTCGGCCTGAACTGCGCGCTCGGCGCGCGTGAGATGCGCGGCCACATCGCGGAGCTGTCGCGGATCTGCGACACGCTGGTCTGCGCCTATCCGAATGCCGGCCTGCCCAACGAGTTCGGCCTCTACGACGAGAGCCCTGAGGCGATGGGCAAGCTGGTGGGCGAGTTCGCGGCCTCCGGCCTCGTCAACATGGTCGGCGGCTGCTGCGGCACCACGCCGGACCATATCCGCGCGATCAGTGAGGCCGTCGCCGACAAGAGCCCGCGGAAAATCCCCGAGATCCCGCGCCTGATGCGGCTGTCGGGCCTGGAGCCCTTCGTGCTTACGAAGGAGATCCCCTTCGTGAATGTCGGCGAGCGCACGAACGTCACGGGCTCGGCCAAGTTCCGCAAGCTCATCACCAACGGCGACTACGCCGCGGCGCTCGATGTCGCCCGCGACCAAGTCGCGGCGGGCGCCCAGGTCATCGACGTCAACATGGACGAGGGCCTGCTCGACTCGCAGAAGGCGATGGTCGAGTTCCTGAACCTCGTCGCCGCCGAGCCCGACATCGCCCGCGTGCCGGTGATGGTCGATTCCTCGAAGTTCGAGGTGATCGAGGCCGGCCTCAAGTGCCTCCAGGGCAAGCCGATCGTGAACTCGATCTCCATGAAGGAGGGCGAGGAGAAGTTCATCCACGACGCGAAGGTGTGCCGCGCCTACGGCGCCGCGATCGTCGTGATGGCCTTCGACGAGAAGGGGCAGGCCGACTCGCTGGAGCGCAAGGTCGAGATCTGCACCCGCGCCTACAAGGTGCTGACCGAGACCGTCGGCTTCCCGCCGGAGGACATCATCTTCGACCCGAACATCTTCGCGGTCGCCACCGGCATCGAGGAGCATAACGGCTACGGCGTCGCCTTCATCGAGGCGACCCGGCAGATCCGCGAGACCCTGCCGCACGCCCATATCTCGGGCGGCGTCTCGAACCTGTCCTTCGCCTTCCGCGGCAACGAGCCGGTGCGCGAGGCGATGCACGCGGTGTTCCTGTACCATTGCATCCATGCCGGCATGGACATGGGCATCGTCAATGCCGGCCAGCTCGCGGTCTATGACGAGATCCCGGCGGAGCTTCGCGAGCTGTGCGAGGACGTGGTCCTCAACCGCCGCGACGACGCCACCGAGCGCCTGCTCGACGCCGCCGCGCGCTTCAAGGGCGGGGGCGAGAAGGCCAGGACCGCCGACCTCACCTGGCGCGAGGGGACGGTCGAGAAGCGCATCGAGCACGCGCTGGTGAACGGCATCACCGAGTACATCGTCCAGGATACCGAGGAGGCGCGCTCGGGCGCCGCGCGTCCGCTCCACGTCATCGAGGGCCCGCTGATGGCCGGCATGAACGTGGTCGGCGACCTGTTCGGCTCGGGCAAGATGTTCCTGCCGCAGGTGGTGAAGTCGGCCCGCGTGATGAAGCAGGCGGTCGCCTATCTCGAGCCCTTCATGGAGGAGGAGAAGAAGGCGGGCGGCGGCGACGGACGGCGCCAGGCCGCCGGCAAGGTGCTGATGGCCACCGTCAAGGGCGACGTGCACGATATCGGCAAGAACATCGTCGGCGTCGTGCTCGCCTGCAACAACTACGAGATCATCGATCTCGGCGTGATGGTGCCGGCCGCCAAGATCCTCGAGACGGCCAAGCGCGAGAACGTCGACATCGTCGGCCTGTCGGGCCTGATCACGCCCTCCCTCGACGAGATGGTGCACGTCGCCGGCGAGATGGAGCGCGAGGGCTTCGACGTGCCGCTCCTCATCGGCGGCGCCACCACCAGCCGCGTCCACACCGCCGTGAAGATCCACCCGGCCTACGAGCGCGGCCAGGCGGTCTACGTCACCGATGCCAGCCGCGCCGTCGGCGTGGTGTCGAGCCTGATCTCGAAGGAGACGCGCGACTCGACCATCGAGACCGTGCGGGCCGAGTACGCCAAGGTCGCCGAGGCGCATCGCCGCTCGGAGGCCGACAAGCAGCGCCTGCCGCTGGCCAAGGCCCGCGCCAACGCCTTCAAGCCCGACTGGTCGGGCTACCGGCCCGCGAAGCCGAGCTTCACCGGCACGCGCGTGTTCGGCTCCTACGAGGTCGCCGACCTCGTCCCCTATATCGACTGGACGCCGTTCCTGCAGACCTACGAGTTCAAGGGCCGCTTCCCCGCGATCCTCGACGATCCCGAGCAGGGCCCGGCCGCGCGCGCCCTGTTCGAGGATGCGCAAGGGATGCTGAAGCAGATCGTGGAGGAGCGCTGGTTCAACCCGAAGGCGGTGATCGGCTTCTGGCCGGCCAACGCCGTCGGCGACGACATCGTCCTCTACACGGGCGAGAGCCGCGCCGAGACGCTCGCCACCTTCCACGGCCTGCGCCAGCAGCTCTCCAAGCGCGATGGGCGCGCCAATACCTGCCTGTCGGACTTCGTGGCGCCCGCCGGCAGCGGCCTCGCCGACTATGTCGGCGGCTTCGTGGTCACCGCGGGCATGGAGGAGGTGCGCATCGCCGAGCGCTTCGAGCGGGCGAACGACGATTACCGCGCGATCCTGGTCAAGGCGCTCGCCGACCGCATCGCCGAGGCCTTCGCCGAGCGCATGCACGAGCGCGTGCGCAAGGAGTTCTGGGGCTACGCGCCCGACGAGAGCTTCACGAGCGACGAGCTCGTGCACGAGAAGTACGACGGCATCCGGCCGGCCCCCGGCTACCCGGCCCAGCCCGACCACACCGAGAAGGTCACGCTGTTCGACCTCCTCAAGGCGGAGAGCCGCATCGGCGTGACGCTCACCGAATCCTACGCCATGTGGCCGGGCTCGTCGGTGTCGGGGATCTACATCGCCCATCCGGAGGCGCACTACTTCGGCGTCGCCAAGGTGGAGCGCGATCAGGTCGAGGACTACGCCCTGCGCAAGGGCATGGACGTCGCGCAGGTCGAGCGCTGGCTCGGCCCGATCCTCAACTACGATCCCAGCCGCTACCTCGCCGCGGCGGCGGAGTAGCTTTCCCGTCGGCCGCCCCCGATATATCCTCGTGAGATATATCGGGGGCGGCCCGGGAGTGCGCCATGTCGGACATCGCCAAGGTCTTCTGGTCCGGCCGCTCGCAGGCCGTGCGCCTGCCCAAGGCCTACCGCTTCGATACCGAGGCGGTGCGCATCCGCCGCGAGGGCGACGCGGTGATCCTGGAACCCGTCGCGGAGAGCTGGGACCTGATCGCCGGCAAGCTGCAGCCCTTCGACGACGATGCGGTCGCCGCGATGGAGGAGGAGGTTCCCCAGCAGGAGCGTCCGGAGCTCGACGACCTCTGATGCGCTACCTGCTCGACACGAATGCGGTCACCGCGCTCGTGAAGAAGGATGCCGGCTTCTGGGCGCGCCTGCGCCGGACGGAGCCGCGCGACATTGTCCTCTCGGCGATCGTCGCGCACGAGATGTTCTACGGCGCCTATCGCGGGACGCGGACCGAGCGCACCCTTGAACAGATCGCCGACCTGCCGTTCGCCTGCCTCGACTTCACGGTCGAGGATGCCCGCAGGGCCGGCGAGATCCGCGCCGCGCTCGCCACTGCCGGCACGCCGATCGGGCCCTACGACGTGCTGATCGCCGGCCAGGCGCTCGCCCGGGATCTCGTGCTGGTCAGCCGGAACCTGCGCGAATTCGCCCGCGTGCCCGGCCTCAGGGTCGAGAACTGGGAGCAGCCGGTCGCATGATCCACCCCCTGTGTCCTCCAGGCGCTTGACCGGGCAAGCGCAGCCGTTTCAATGCGCCGATCCCGCGGTGTGTGAAGGAGTGGCGACGACGATGCGACGGCTCGCAGGCCCGCTCGCCCTCGCGCTCGGTCTCGGGGGCTGCACCGGCTTTTCCTACATCTCGAAGACCTATGTCAGCCTCACCCCCCAGGTGGTGACGATCGGCTGCAAGGATCCTTACGAGGTCTACGACCAGCGCCAGCAGCGCCGGATGCTCGTGGTGTCGAACACCCTGCGCGAGGTGACCGGCTGCAGCGTCGGGGAGGCCTTCACCGGGCGCGACCCGGCCGAGACCCGGGCCGAGCGCTTCCGCGTCGCCGCGCGCACCTATCTCGACGAGACGGTGCGCGAGGATTGCAAGATCGCCGGCGAGCGCGTGTTCAGCGACCTTCAGACGGAGTTCCGCTACACCTGCGCCGGTCCGATCGAGCCGCGCGGCACCAAGGTGCCCCGTCTGCCCGGCCGCGTGAATCCGGGCCTCGGCCCGCGCTGACGCGTTCCCGACAGGCGTGGAGGCCGGCGCTCAGCCCTCGTCGGGCGGCGTCCGGAAGGTTCGCTCGGTGGCGTCGCCCGCGGCGGCCAGCAGGGCCCGTGCGAAGGCGCGCGCCTCGCCCCGTTCCAGCACGAGCACGGCGCTGGCCGGCGCGCCGTTGAGGTCGGGCAGGGCGAGTTCGAGGCGCACGCCATCGGCCATCGGCGTCGCCGACAGGCTCCAGCCCTGGCCGTCGGCACCTCGCTCGGTTCCTCGTCCGGGTTCCCGCATGCCGCCCCCCGTGCTCGTCGCGTGGCCGTTCGCAGACCTGCCCGGTTCGGTCAATCCGTGATCGCCCGCGGCAAGGGCACGATCCCCTGTTGACGAGACAGCTGCGCGATGATGTCTCCCGCGCGGACGATCGCGTCCGCTCCGGCGCCATCCCAGACGCGATCGTCCAACAGGCATCCGAAGGAAAGAAGCATGTCCGAGATCTGGTTCCGCACCGGCGAGGCCACCGTCCTCGCCGCCGAGGGGCAGTACACCGACGCGATGCCCGAGGTTCTGATCGGTTCGACCCGCGGCCCCGTGGGGCAGGCCTTCGCCTCGATGATGGGGCAGGTCCAGGGCCATACCCGCATGTTCGTGGTACGCGACCTCAACCAGCTCGTGCGCCCGGCCACGATGATGACCACCAAGGCGACGATCCACACGGCCGAGTATGTCGAGCTTCTCGGCGGCGTAGTCCAGGCGGCGACCGGCGACGCCATCGTCGACTGCATCATCGAGGGCATCCTGCCCAAGGACGGCCTCGACGAGCTGTGCATGATCATCATGATCTGGCTCGACCCGCGCTGCGCCGACCACGACGACCTCGACCAGAAGGACCTCTACCGGACCAACTACGAGGCGACGAAGCTCGCGATCGCCCGCGCCCTGAAGGGCGAGCCGACCGTCGAGGAGCTGATCGCCAACCGCAAGACGGTGAAGCACTACGCGCTCGAGGACGTGATCGAGTACTGATCGCGCGGGGCCGGCGTGGCCCCCGGGGCGCGCCTCAGCCCGGCGGGATGCGCCCGACCGAGCAGAGCGTGCGCAGCGCGCTGCTCGCCGGGTCGGTGTAACAGCTCGCCGACCAGCCGTTCTGCTGGACGAAGGACTTGCGCCGCTCGGCGAGCGAGGTGGCATGCGCCCGGGCGATGATCGGCGCCACCGAGGCGGCCGGCTCGCCGATCACGATCTGCGAGGCCAGCGCGAGGTCGTTGAAGAAGGTAGCCGAGGGCTGCGCCTCGCTGGAGCTCGCCTGCACGATCGGCTCGGCGCGGCAGGTCAGGTCGACCTTGATCGCGCCGGGCATGCGGATGTCGATGCTCGGGCCGGAGCGGCGCCCGACCTTGCCGCCGATCGCCTCGGCGATCTGGCGGGCGAGGCCGTCGCACTCGTCGGCTTGGGCCGCGGCGGTGGTGAGGAGAAGGCAGGCGAGGGCGAGGCGAAGCATGCCGCCTGGATGCCGCAGGGCCGGGCCGCTGTCGAGGCCGACCCGCCTGACGGAGCCGTGATCCGTCAGCGCCGCCCGCCGCCCGCGGGCTTCTCGGCGAGCCAGATCCGGTGGCGGGCCCCACCGCGGCGGCCGTTGGCGCGGGCGGGCACCTCCTCCACCGCGAAGCCGGCATCGCGCAGGCGCCGCGTGAAGGCGGCGTCGGGATGGGCCGACCAGACCGCGAGCACGCCGCCAGGCCGCAGCGCCCGGCGGGCCTGGCCCAGCCCGGCATGGTCGTAGAGCCGGTCGTTGCCCGGATGCGTGAGCCCGTCCGGCCCGTTGTCGACATCGAGCAGGATCGCGTCGAAGGCGCCGGCCGCCTCTGCGATCGGCGCGGCGACGTCCGTCTCGCGCAAGCGGACGCGCGGATCGTCGAGGATGCCGCCGAAGATCTCGGCGAGCGGCCCGCGCGCCCAGGCGGCGACCGCGGGCACCAGCTCGGCCACCACCACCTCCGCCCGCTCGGGCAGGGCCGCGAGCGCTGCCCGCAGGGTGAAGCCCATGCCGAGACCGCCGATCAGGATGCGCGGGCTCGGGCGCGCCGAGACCCGGCCGCAGGCGAGCTGGGCCAGCGCCTCCTCGGAGCCGCTGAGGCGGCTGTTCATCAGCTCGTTCTGGCCGAGCTGGATCGAGAACTCGCTGCCCCGCCGCATCAGCTTGAGCGTGCCGCCATCCTTCGGGATCGCCGCGGTGTCGATGTGGACCCAGGGAATCACGCCGCGCCTCCGGTCTCGTCGAGCCAAGCCAGCATGCCGGCCGCCGCCGCCCGGCCGCTGGCGAAGGCGCCCTGCAGCAGGTAGCCGCCGGTGGGCGCCTCCCAGTCGAGCATCTCGCCCGCCGCGAACAGGCCGGGGCGGTCTCTCAGCATGAAACGCGCATCGAGCCCCCCGAGGCCGCCCGCCGTCGAGATCGCCCGGTCGATCGGCTCCGGCCCGTCGATACGCAGGGGCGCGGCCTTGATGCGGGCGGCAAGCGCAGCCGGATCCGCGGGCAGCGGCCCGCCCGCCGATTCGCGCAGCAGTCCCGCGGTCACGGGCGCGAGCCCGGCACCCTTGCGCAGGCGGTTGGCGAGGGATTCCCCCGGCCGCTGCGCGGCGAGCCGCCGGGCGAGGGCCTCCGCGGCGAGGTCGGGGCGCAAGTCGAGGGTGAGTTCGGCCGCGCCCTCCGCCGCAGCGGCCTCGCGCAGGAGCCGCGAGAGCGCGTAGACTGCCCCACCCTCCAGGCCCGTGCGCGTGACCACCATCTCGCCGAGCACCGAACGGCCGCCGACGGAGAGCCCGACGCGCTTGACCGGCTCGCCCGCGAAGCGCGTGCGGAAGACCTCGGACCACGCGACCCGGAAGCCGACATTGGCCGGGCGTAGCGCCGAGACCGGCGCGCCGAGGCCGGCCAGCAGCGGCACCCAGGACCCGTCCGCGCCGAGGCGCGGCCAGCTCGCCCCGCCGAGCGCGAGCAAGGCCGCTTCGGGCGCGTGCCGGACCGGCCCCTCCGGCGTCTCGAAGACGAGGCTGCGCCCCTCGATGGCGACGAGCCGGTGCCGGGTGCGGATGCGGACGCCGAGGGCTTCGAGCCGCGCGAGCCAGGCCCGCAGCAGGGGCGAGGCCTTGAAGCGCTCGGGGAAGACGCGCCCGCTGGACCCCACGAAGGTCGGCTCGCCGAGATCCGCGCACCAGTCGCGCAGGGCCTGGGGCGGGAAGGCGCGGATCGCCGCCTCCAAGCTGCCGGCCGGATGGTAGCGGCCGAGGAAGGTGGGCAGCGGCTCGCTGTGGGTGATGTTGAGCCCGCCGCGTCCCGCCATCAGCAGGCGCCGGGCCGGCGAGGGCATGCGCTCGTAGACGGTGACGGCGCGGCCGGAGCCCGCGAGCAGCTCGGCCGCCGCGAGCCCGGCCGGGCCGCCGCCGACCACCGCGAGGGCCGGCGCCTCTGTCGGATCTGTGGACATGGCTGTGGGCAAGGCGTCAGAGCGGCGGCCCTGTCAAGGCAGCATGGCCAGCCATGTCCCGGCTGCCCTTGATTCGCCCCTTTCGCCCACCTAACTCGCGCCCATCGGCTGCGGGCCCCTCTGGCGGGATGCACTTCGCTGCTTCCGTGATGTCGGAGCCGATGCCCTCTCAAGGAGCATCGCGGTCCCGTCCATGATGGATTTTCTGTTTTTCCTGTGGCTCGGCAAGCCCGTCTGGATGTGGCTCGGCTTCCACGCGCTCATCGTCGGCCTGCTCGCCTTCGATCTCGGCCTCCTGCACCGCGACAAGGAGCACGAGATCGGCGTGAAGGAGAGCCTCCTCCTCACCGCCTTCTATTTCGGCCTCGGCCTCGCCTTCGGCGGCTGGGTCTGGTGGTATTTCGGCCCGCAGGCCGGCCAGGAATACGTCACCGGCCTCGTGGTCGAGAAGTCGCTGTCGATGGACAACGTCTTCGTCATCGCGGTGATCCTGTCGGCGCTCGGCATCCCGCGGGCGGCCCAGCACCGGGTCCTCCTCTGGGGCATCCTCGCGGCCGTGCTGCTGCGCGGCCTGATGATCGGCTTAGGCGCGGCGCTCGTGCACCAGGCGCACTGGGTGCTGTCCCTGTTCGCCGCCTTCCTGATCTATGCCGGCCTCAAGATGCTCTTCTCCAAGGAGGAGGACGAGGGCGACATCCAGGACAGCGCCTCGGTGCGCTTCCTGCGCCGCGTCCTGCGCATCACGCCGGAGCTGCACGGCCAGCGCTTCCTGGTGCGCAAGACCGATCCGAAGACCGGCAAGGCCGCGCTCTGGCTGACGCCGATGGCCTTCGCCCTGGTGCTCGTGAACGGCGCCGACGTGATCTTCGCCGTCGACAGCGTGCCGGCGATCTTCGCGATCACCACCGACACCTTCGTGGTCTACACCTCGAACATCTTCGCGATCCTGGGGCTTCGCGCGCTCTACTTCGCGCTCGCCGCGATGGTGGACCGCTTCGCCTACCTGAAGACGGCGCTCGCCTTCATCCTGATCTTCATCGGCACCAAGATCGTCGTCGCCGACACCTTCGGCCTCGTCCACGTGCCGACCTGGGTCTCGCTCGCCGTCACGGTGGTCGTGCTGATCGCGGGCATCCTCTACAGCCTGTGGCGCACCCGCGGGGAGGCGCCCCACGCCGAGCCCGTCGAGCCGCGGGCCGAGATCCGCAGCCGGGCCTGAGCTACGGGGATCCCGAAGGGACGATGTCCCTTCTGTGGGGTGCCGGGGCAAAGCCCCGGCGTCGATCCCAGGCCTCCGCCCTGGACCCGCGAAAGGGATGATCCCTTTCGAAACCCGGGATCCTATGCGTCGGCCAGCGCCGCGGACCCCGCAGCGGGGCGGCGGCTCGCCAAGGCGGCGAGGCGGCCGGCCGGGCGGAGCAGCCGCAGGGCCGCCCCGGTGAGCCGGATCTGGCCGGGCAGGTGCTTCGGCCCGACCGGGTGGAAGGCGAGGCGCGGGCTCGCGCGCTCGGCCGCGGCCACCGCCTGGGCGGCGCGCGGCAGGGCGGCGATGCGCGCGGCCTCGTCGTCGGGAATCGCCAGGGCCCGGGCCCAGCTGCGGCTCGTCGCGAGCCGGCCCGAGGCGTGGAGGCGGCGCAGGCGCCGCCGCAGCCAGCAGCGCAGCATCAGCCGCGGCAGGCGCTCCATGCGCGCGTCGCAGAGGGCGTCGGGCTCCTCGCAGCGGGCCCGGATCGTGTCGGCGACGCCGCCGGGCGCGCGTCCCGTGAGGCGGGCCGAGATCGTCACCACCACGTCGCGCGGATGGCGGACGCGGAAGCCCTGCTGGAGCAGGGCGGCCACGAAGGCGCCGTCCTCGCCGAGCGGGATCTCCGGCATGCCGCCGACCTGCCGGTAGGCGTGGAGGCGCACGCCGAGCGAGGCGCCGATCGTGGTGCGGTGGCAGGGCCAGGGATCGTGCGGATCGGGATCGAGGATGGTCTCGACCTCGGTGATCAGCGCGTCGTAGGCGTCCTCCAGCCGGCCGCGGGCGGGCAGCGAGGGCGGCAGGAGCGCGGCCTCCTCCGGCGCCAGCTCGACCCGGCCGGCCACCGCGTCGGCCCCGGCATCGAGGGCGGCGAGGTTGCGCGCGACCCAGTCCGGCGGCACCCGGCTGTCGGCATCGGTGGTGAGGATCGTCCCGGTGCCGGGCCCACCCTCGATCCAGGCGGCGGCCTCGTCCATGGCGGCGCGGCGCGCCCAGCCCGCATGGGCGCCGGCATAGGTCACGTTCAGGACGCGCAGCGCGATCGACAGGTCCGGCCGCAGCGATTCGGCGATCGCCTCGGTGCCGTCGGTGCAGTTGTTCAGGAACAGCACGAGGCCGAGCCGGCCGGGGGCCAGTCCGGCCTGGGCGTCGATGGCCCTGAGGCAGGCCGCGATCCGCTCGCTCTCGTTGCGCACGGGCACGGCGATCACGACGTCGGGGCCCGTGCTCGGCACGGCCTCGGCGGTGGGAAGGGATGTGGGGGACACGTGCGGCTCCGGTCGAATGGCGGAGCTTTGCACGCCGCTCGCCGAACGCGGGATGAACGCCCGGCCGGCGGGTCGTCGGATGCGTTTTCTGGTCGCTCGGACCTGTCGTTCGCGACGCGCTCTCCTCGCGGAGCGGATTTCCCCTCCCCGCAAGGGGGAAGGAGAGACCGCGGGTGAGCCGAAGCGATCGATCGGCTCCAGCCTGGACGATCCCGAAGGCCGCGATACGGCTTGGCGTCGAGAATTGGTCTATGGTATGCCAGATAATGTGAGGCGCCCGGCCGACCGATCCGGATCGGAACGCGGCGCCAACGCATTGAATCAACGACGGTCCTGCTGCCGGAGCCGATCTTTGACGCAAGTCTGGATCGATTTTAAGCTGGACCGTCGCGGCAGAACCGCCCGGGCCTTCGGGTCGCAGAGGCGGTCCGACACGGACGGGTGGAGCGCGCCATGACGGACGACAATCCCGCAAGCGGCCCCGGACGCGGCCTCGATTGGGCCGCCCTCGTCGCGGACGCCTATGCCGCCGAGGCGCGGCCGCCGCTGACGCCTGAGCTCTCGGAGCGGGTGCGCGCGGATCTGGCCGCGGCCCTGGCCGGGCCGGCGGACGACGCGGCACGGGTCGAGGCGCTGAACGCGGCGCTCGATGCCTTCGAGCTGGACCTGCGCGCGGTGGTCGGCCCGCGGGTCAAGGCGCTCGATGCCGGCGCCGGCACGGTGGCGATGGAGCATCGCTCCGAGGCCGGCCAGCCCCTGCGCGCCTTCGGCGGCCAGTGAGCCCGACGGCACGGATCCCGGAACGCCTCTCGACAAGGACGGTCGGAACAGCGCCATGAGCGAAGCGAACCATCAGAACGTCCAGCGCTTCTCGCATCCGGGCCGCGGCCGGGACAGGGCGCGGCCGGTTCCGAAGGGCCGGCAGGTCGATCCGCGGGCCAAGGTCGAGATCGAGGCGCTGCTCGGCGACCGCCCGCGCCGGCGCGACCTGCTGATCGAGCACCTGCACCTGATCCAGGACACCTACGGCCAGATCGGCGCCGCCCATCTCGCCGCGCTCGCCGACGAGATGCGCCTCGCCTTCGCCGAGGTGTTCGAGACCGCGACCTTCTACGCGCATTTCGACGTGGTGCGGGAAGGCGAGGCCGACATCCCCCGCCTCACGGTGCGCGTCTGCGACAGCATCACCTGCGCGATGTTCGGCTCGGAGAAGCTGCTCGAGACCCTGCAGGCGGAGCTGAAAGGCGACGTGCGCGTCGTGCGCGCGCCCTGCGTCGGCCTCTGCGACCATGCCCCGGCCGTCGAGGTCGGGCACAATTTCCTGCACCGGGCGGATGCGGCCGCCGTGAAGGCGGCGGTGGAGGCGGGCGACACGCACGCCCACATCCCGGCCTATAGCGATTACGAGGCCTACCGGGCGCAGGGCGGCTACGCCACGCTGGAGCGGATCCGCAGCGGCGAGCTTCCGGTCGACGCCGTGCTGGACCTGCTCGACGACGGCGGCCTGCGCGGCCTCGGCGGCGCGGGCTTCCCCACGGGCCGCAAATGGCGCTCGGTGCGCGGCGAGCCCGGCCCGCGCCTGATGGCGGTCAACGCCGACGAGGGCGAGCCCGGCACCTTCAAGGACCAGCTCTACCTCAACACCGATCCGCACCGCTTCCTGGAGGGCATGCTGATCGGCGCCCACGTGGTCGAGGCGGCCGACATCTACATCTACCTGCGCGACGAGTACCCGATCGCCCGCGAGATCCTGGCCCGCGAGATCGCAAAGCTGCCGGAGGGCGGCCCGCGCATCCATCTCCGCCGCGGGGCGGGGGCCTATATCTGCGGCGAGGAATCGTCGCTGATCGAATCGCTCGAAGGCAAGCGCGGCCTGCCGCGGCACAAGCCGCCCTTCCCCTTCCAGGTCGGCCTGTTCGACCGCCCGACCCTCATCAACAACGTCGAGACCCTGTTCTGGGTGCGCGATCTGATCGAGCGCGGCGCCGCGTGGTGGAAGGGCCATGGCCGCAACGGGCGCGTGGGCCTGCACTCCTACTCGGTCTCGGGCCGCGTGAAGGAGCCGGGGGTGAAGCTCGCGCCCGCCGGCCTCACCATCCAGGAGCTGGTCGACGAATATTGCGGCGGCATGGCCGAGGGGCACGCCTTCGCGGCCTACCTCCCGGGCGGGGCCTCCGGCGGCATCCTGCCGGCGGCGATGAACGACATCCCGCTCGATTTCGGCACGCTGGAGAAATACGGCTGCTTCATCGGTTCGGCTGCCGTCGTGATCCTCTCGGACAAGGACGACGTGCGCGGCGCGGCGCTGAACCTGATGCGCTTCTTCGAGGACGAGTCCTGCGGCCAGTGCACGCCCTGCCGCTCGGGCACGCAGAAGGCGCGGGTGTTGATGGAGCAATCGGTCTGGGACACGGGCCTCCTCGCGGAGTTGTCCCAGTGCATGCGCGACGCCTCGATCTGCGGGCTGGGCCAGGCTGCCTCGAACCCGCTGACCAGCGTCATCACCTATTTCCCGGATCTCTTCCCCGAGCCGCGTCCGATCGCCGCCGAGTGATGGACGATGCGGACGAGTGGCACGATAGTTCCGGTATGCGTGTTGGGAGCGGCAGAATGAACGACGGCCCCGATCTCCACGGCAAGGCGACGGACCGGACCGAGGTCCGGGCGCAGACGCGCCAGGATGCGGGCGGCGCCGCTCCGGAGGCACGGCCCGGCGCGGGGGGCGCCTATTCGCAGGGCGCCAAGGCGGGCGGGCAGGCCTCGCCCGAGCCGAGCGGGCTCGCCGGCCTGAAGGAGCGGCCCGCGGCGCCGCCCACCATCGCGTTCGAACTCGACGGCGAGACGGTCGAGGCCCGGCCGGGCGAGACCATCTGGGCGGTCGCCAAGCGCCTCGGCACGCATATCCCGCATCTCTGCCACAAGCCGGAGCCCGGCTACCGGCCGGACGGCAATTGCCGCGCCTGCATGGTCGAGATCGAGGGCGAGCGCGTGCTCGCGGCCTCCTGCAAGCGCACGCCCGCCATCGGCATGAAGGTGAAGACCGCTACCGAGCGCGCGGAGAAGGCCCGCGCCATGGTGATGGAGCTGCTGGTGGCCGACCAGCCGGACCGGGCGACGGCGCACGATCCGACCTCGCATTTCTGGGCCCAGGCCGACTTCGTGGAGGTCACCGCGAGCCGCTTCCCCGCGGCCGAGCGCTGGCAGGCCGATCCCAGCCACCCGGCCATGCGGGTGAACCTCGACGCCTGCATCCAGTGCAATCTCTGCGTCCGCGCCTGCCGCGAGGTGCAGGTCAACGACGTGATCGGCATGGCCTACCGCTCGGCCGGCGCGAAGGTGGTGTTCGACTTCGACGACCCGATGGGCGGCTCGACCTGCGTCGCCTGCGGCGAGTGCGTGCAGGCCTGCCCGACCGGGGCGCTGATGCCCTCGGCCTATCTCGACGCGAACGAGACCCGGGTCGTCTATCCCGACCGTGAGGTCGCCTCGCTCTGCCCCTATTGCGGCGTCGGTTGCCAGGTCTCCTACAAGGTCAAGGACGAGCGCATCGTCTATGCCGAGGGCCTGAACGGCCCGGCCAACCACAACCGGCTCTGCGTGAAGGGCCGCTTCGGCTTCGACTACGTCCACCATCCCCACCGGCTGACGAAGCCGCTGGTCCGGCTCGACAACGCGCCGAAGGACGCGAACGATCAGGTCGATCCGGCCAATCCCTGGACGCATTTCCGCGAAGCCACCTGGGAGGAGGCCCTCGACCGTGCCGCGGCCGGACTGCGGACAGTCCGTGACAGCCATGGCCGCAAGGCGCTCGCGGGCTTCGGCTCGGCCAAGGGCTCGAACGAGGAGGCCTACCTCTTCCAGAAGCTGGTCCGCCTCGGCTTCGGCTCGAACAACGTCGACCATTGCACCCGCCTCTGCCACGCCTCCTCGGTGGCGGCCCTGATGGAAGGGCTGAACTCGGGTGCCGTGACCGCGCCCTTCTCGGCGGCGCTCGACGCCGAGGTGATCATCGTCATCGGCGCCAACCCCACCGTGAACCACCCGGTCGCCGCGACCTTCCTCAAGAACGCGGTGAAGGAGCGCGGCGCCAAGCTGATCGTGATGGATCCGCGCCGGCAGGTCCTGTCCCGGCACGCCTACAAGCATCTCGCCTTCAAGCCGGGCTCGGACGTGGCGATGCTTAACGCGATGCTGAACGTCATCATCGAGGAGAAGCTTTACGACGAGCAGTACATCGCCGGGTACACCGAGAACTTCGATGCGCTGCGGCAGAAGATCGTCGACTTCACGCCCGAGAAGATGGAGGCCGTCTGCGGCATCGATGCCGGGACCCTGCGCGAGGTCGCGCGCCTCTACGCCCGCTCCAAGGCCTCGATCATCTTCTGGGGCATGGGCATCAGCCAGCACGTCCACGGCACCGACAACTCGCGCTGCCTGATCGCGCTCGCCCTGGTCACCGGCCAGATCGGGCGTCCGGGCACCGGCCTGCACCCCCTGCGCGGCCAGAACAACGTGCAGGGCGCCTCCGATGCCGGCCTGATCCCGATGGTCTATCCGGACTACCAGTCCGTCGAGAAGGCGGCGGTGCGCGAGCTGTTCGAGGCGTTCTGGGGCCAGTCCCTCGATCCGAAGCGCGGGCTCACCGTGGTCGAGATCATGCGGGCGATCCATGCCGGCGAGATCCGCGGCATGTTCGTCGAGGGCGAGAACCCGGCCATGTCGGATCCCGACCTCAACCATGCCCGGCACGCCCTGGCGATGCTCGACCATCTCGTGGTGCAGGACCTCTTCCTCACCGAGACGGCCTTCCACGCCGACGTGGTGCTGCCGGCCTCCGCCTTCGCCGAGAAGGCGGGCAGCTTCACCAACACCGACCGGCGCGTGCAGATCGCCCGGCCCGTCGTCCCGCCCCCGGGCGACGCGCGCCAGGACTGGTGGATCATCCAGGAGCTCGCCAGGCGGATGGGGCTCGACTGGAACTATGCCGGGCCGGCCGACGTGTTCGCCGAGATGGCGCAGGTCATGCCCTCGCTCGCCAACATCACCTGGGAGCGCCTGGAGCGCGAGGGCGCCGTGACCTACCCGGTCGACGCGCCCGACAAGCCCGGCAACGAGATCATCTTCTACGACGGCTTCCCGACCGAGAGCGGGCGCGCGAAGATCGTGCCGGCGGCGATCGTGCCCCCGGACGAGGTGCCGGACACCGAGTTCCCGATGGTGCTCTCCACCGGCCGCGTGCTGGAGCACTGGCACACCGGCTCGATGACCCGGCGTGCCGGCGTGCTCGACGCGCTGGAGCCCGAGGCGGTGGCCTTCCTGGCCCCGCGCGAGCTCTACCGCCTCGGCCTCGAGCCCGGCATGACGATGCGCCTCGAGACGCGCCGCGGCGCCGTCGAGGTGAAGGTCAGGTCCGATCGCGACGTTCCGGACGGCATGGTGTTCATGCCCTTCTGCTACGCGGAAGCCGCGGCGAACCTCCTCACCAACCCCGCGCTTGACCCGCTCGGCCTGATTCCCGAGTTCAAGTTCTGCGCGGCCCGGGTCTCGCCGGTACAGGCCGCCTCGCCGATCGCCGCGGAGTGAGGGAGGCCGGGCGACGGACGCTTGATCCCCGCCCGAGGATGGCGCATCGCTCGGGCGATGACGCCAGCCGGAGACCCTTCGCGGCCCAGCCCCGCGCGCCCGGCCTGGGGAGAGGCCGGACGCCGATGAGCCGATCCGCTTCCGCGGCCCTGGTGCCGCTCGCGGACGCGCTGGCCCTGCTCCTCGCCGAGGCCGCGCCGGTCGCCCCGCGTGCCGTGCCGCCGGCCGAGGCGGGCGGCCTGATCGCCGCGGCCCCGGTCCTGGCGGGCCGCGACCGGCCTGAGCGGCGGATCGCGCTGCGCGACGGCTACGCGGTCGAGGCCGCCGCCGTCGGCGGCGCCTCTCCCTACGCGCCCGTGCCCGTCGTTGGAGCGCCGCCCTGGCTGGAGGCGGGCGAGGCGCTGCCCGCGGGCAGCGATGCCGTGCTCACCCCCGACGGGTTCGCCGATGGCGCCATCGTGGAGGATGTCGCCGCGCGCGAGGGCACGCGCGGTCCGGGCGAGGACCTCGCCGCCGGCGACACCCTGCTCGCGGCGGGCGAGCGGATCGGACCCCTTCACGTCCTCGCCCTGATCGAGGCGGGCATCGGCACGGTCGAGATCCGCCAGCCGCGCCTGCGCCTGGTGGTGACCGGCGCGCCCGGGCGGGACGGCCTGTCGCCCGCCCTCCGTGGCCTGATCGCGGCGCGTGGCGGCCAAGCGGAGATCGTCGCCGCGCCCGACGAGGCCGGAGCCGTCGCCGCGGCGATCGGCGCGGCCGGGGCCGATGCGGTCTTCGTGCTCGGCGGCAGCGGCCTCGGCCGGACGGACCGGAGCGCGGAGGCCCTGGCGCGGGCTGGGCGGCTCCTCGCCCACGGGATCGCGCTGCGGCCGGGCGAGAGCGCGGCGATCGGCGCGGCCGGGGGACGCCCGGTCCTGCTGCTGCCGGGGCGCCCCGATGCCGCGCTCGCGGCCTTCCTGGCGCTGGGCGCGCCGCTCCTGGCGCGGCTCTGCGGCGCGCAGCCGGGACGGGCGGCGATGATGCCGCTGACCCGGAAGATCGCCTCCGTGATCGGGCTTGCCGAGATCGTCTTCGTCCGGTCCGGCGCGGCCGGAGCCGAACCGCTCGGGGGAGCCGAGCTTCCGCTTCGCCGGTTGATCCGGGCGGACGGGGTCGTCCTGGTCGCGCCCGAGCGCGAGGGCCATCCCGCGGGCGAGCAGGTCGAGGTCTGGCCGCTGTGAGTTCCGAGACACCGAGCGCCTTCGCCGAGCGGCTCGCCGCGGCCTCGCGGCAGGAGCAGTTCCTCACCGTGCTGAGCCGCGAGGCGGCGCTTGCCGCCTTCCGGACCGCGGTCCCGCACGCGGCCCTGCCGGCCGAGAGCGTGCCGCTCGCCGACGCCCTCGGCCGGGTGCTCGCCCGGGACGTCGCCTCGCCGATCGACGTCCCGCCCTTCGACCGCGCCCTGGTCGACGGCTTCGCCCTGCGGGCCGCCGACACCGAGGGCGCCGGCCCCGCCGATCCGCGGCGGCTCGTCCTCAACCGGGAGATCCTGGCCTGCGGCGTGGCGCCGGCCCTGACGGTGGAGGCCGCCACCGCGACGCCGATCGCCACGGGCGGCGTGATCCCGCGCGGGGCCGACGCGGTGGTGATGGTCGAGCAGACCGAGTTCGAGGGCGAGGCCATCGCGGTGGTGACGGCGGTCCGGCCCGGGCAGTTCGTGGGCTATGCCGGCGCCGACATGGCCTCGGGCGAGACGGTCCTGCGCAAGGGCGCGGTGATCACCGCCCGCGAGATCGGCATGCTCGCGGCCTGCGGATTCGCCCTGGTCCCGGTGGTGCGGCGCCCGAAGGTCGGGGTGCTCTCGACGGGCGACGAGCTGGTGGCGCCCGGCGCGCCGCTGCGCCCGGGCGCGATCTACGATTCGAACGGCGCCATCGTCGCGGCGTCCGTCACCGAGAACGGCGGCGAGCCGGTGCATCTCGGCATCCTGCGCGACGACGAGGCGGTGCTGGAGGCGGCCCTCCGCGAGGCACTCGGCCGCCACGACCTCGTCGTCCTGTCGGGCGGCACCTCGAAGGGGGCGGGCGACGTCTCGCACCGCATCCTCTCCCGCCTCGGCGAGCCCGGCATCCTCGTCCACGGCGTCGCCCTGAAGCCGGGCAAGCCCCTCTGCCTCGCGGTGGCGCAGGGCACCCCGATCGTCGTGCTGCCGGGCTTCCCGACCTCGGCGATGTTCACCTTCCACGACTTCGTGGTGCCCCTGGTGCGGGCGCTCGCCGGCCTGCCGCCGCGCGAGGAGGACGCTGTCGCGGCGGTGCTGCCCCAGCGCCTTCCCTCGGAGCTCGGACGCACCGAGTTCGTGATGGCCTCCCTCGCCCACGGGCCGGAGGGCCTGGTGGCTCTGCCGCTGCCGAAGGGCTCGGGCTCCGTCACCGCCTTCTCGCAGGCGGACGGCTTCTTCGCGGTGCCGGCCGCCCGCTCGGGCGTGGAGGCGGGCGAGACCGTGTCGGTGGTGCGCCTCGGCGCGGGCGTGCGGCCGCCGGACCTCACGATCGTCGGCAGCCACTGCACCGGCCTCGACCGGGTGGTCGGGCTGCTGGCGGACCGGGGCTATCGCGCCCGGACCATGTGGGTCGGATCGAGCGGCGGCCTCGCGGCCCTGCGCCGGGGCGAGTGCGACCTCGCCGCCATGCACCTCTTCGACCCCGAAACCGGCCGCTACAACGCGCCGTTCCTCGCGCCCGGCCTGGCGCTGGCGCCGGGCTGGCGCCGGCTCCAGGGCGTGGTCTTCCGCGCCGGCGACCCGCGCTTCGAGGGCCGGGATGCCGCGCGCGCCGTCGCGGCGGCGCTCGCCGACCCGGATGCCGTGATGGTCAACCGCAATGCGGGCTCGGGCACGCGCCTCCTCGTCGACGGACTCCTGAACGGGAGCCGCCCGGCCGGGTTCTGGAACCAGCCGCGCTCGCACAACGCCGTAGCCGCCGCGGTGGCGCAGGGGCGGGCGGATTGGGGCGTCGCCATCGCGAGCGTCGCCGAGGCCTACGGGCTCGGCTTCCTGCCGCTCACCGAGGAGCATTACGACCTCGCCTACCGGGAGGCCGACCGGGACAAGCCGGCGCTCGCCGCCTTTCTCGACCTCCTTGTCGCCCCCGAGACCGCGGAGGCGCTCCGCGCCCTCGGCTTCCTGCCCGGAGGCCCCGCATGAGCGGCCTGCGCGTCATCGGGCTAGCCGGCTGGAGCGGGGCGGGCAAGACCACCCTGCTCGCCCGGCTGAT
Organism: Methylobacterium dankookense; assembly: GCF_902141855.1. GTDB lineage: Bacteria > Pseudomonadota > Alphaproteobacteria > Rhizobiales > Beijerinckiaceae > Methylobacterium > Methylobacterium dankookense. Next base: position 52,567 of record NZ_CABFVH010000026.1, read on the forward strand.
TCCGCTCCTCGTCGCGCGCGGCGTGCGCGTCGCGACCCTCAAGCACGCCCACCACGCCTTCGATATCGACCAGCCCGGCAAGGATTCGCACGTCCACCGGCAGGCGGGGGCGAGCGAGGTGATCGTCTCCTCCGCCCGCCGCTGGGCGCAGATCCGCGAAGTGGGGGAGGACGGGGAGGCGGGCCTGCCCGAGCTGCTGCGCCGCCTCGTGCCGGACGGGCTCGCCCTGGTCGAAGGCTTCAAGCGCGAGGGGCATCCCAAGCTCGAGGTGTTCCGCGCCGCCAACGGGCGTCCTCCGCTCCATCCCGAGGATCCCCGCATCGTCGCCATCGCCAGCGACAGGCCCTTCCCGGAGGCCGGGCGGCCGGTGGTCCCGCTCGACGATGTCGAGGCGATCGCCGACCTCGTCCTCGCCCGGGCCGAGCCCCTCGACGCGGTTCTCGCCAGGCTGGAGACTCCCTGAGCCATGGCCCAGCTCACCGACGATTGCTTCGCCTTCGGCGCGAAGCTCATGCGGATCGAGGAGGCGGCCGCCCTCATCGCCGAGCGGATGCCGGTGCTCGCGGGCATCGAGACCGTGCCGCTCGCGGCGGCGGACGGCCGGATCGCGGCCGAGGACGTCTTCGCCGGGCACGACCTGCCGCCCTTCGCAAATTCCGCGGTGGACGGCTACGCCGTGCGCCATGCCGACCTCGCCCGCGCGGCCGAGACCGTGCTGCCCGTGAGCGGCCGGCTCGCCGCCGGCGCCGCGGCGGGGGCGGGGCTGGCCGGGGGCGCGATCCGCATCTTCACCGGCGCGCCGATGCCGCCGGGGGCCGACACGGTCTTCATGCAGGAGGACGTGCGCACGGAGGGCGGCCACGTCGTGCTGCCGCCGGGGCTGAAGCCCGGTGCGAATGCGCGGCCGGCCGGCGAGGATCTGGCCCGCGGCGGCCTCGCGATCCCCGCCGGCCGGCGTCTGCGCCCGCAGGATCTCGCCCTCGCCGCCGCCACGGGGCACGGGAGCCTCGCCGTCCGGCAGCGCCTGCGGGTCGCCCTGTTCTCCACCGGTGACGAGTTGGCGGAGCCCGGCACCCCCCTGCGGCCCGGGGCGATCCACGATTCGAACCGGGTGCTCCTCGCCGCCCTGCTCACCCGGCTCGGGGTCGTGGTGGCGGATCTCGGCATCCTGCCCGACGAGCCCGCGCACCTCGCCGGACGCCTCGCCGAGGCCGCGCGCGGCCACGACCTGATCCTGACCTCGGGCGGCGTCTCGACCGGCGAGGAGGATCACGTGAAGGGCGCAGTCGAGGCGCAGGGGCGGCTGATGCTGTGGCGCCTCGCGATCAAGCCGGGCCGGCCGGTGGCGGTCGGGCTCGTCGGCAACACGCCCTTCGTCGGCCTGCCGGGCAACCCGGTCGCGGTCTACGTCACCCTGCTCTTCGTGGTGCGCCCGCTGCTGGCCCGCCTCGGCGGTGCGAGCCCCGACCTGCCGACGCCCCTGCCGGTGCGCTCCGCCTTCGCCTACCGCAAGAAGGCGGGCCGCCGCGAATTCGTGCGGGTCTGCCTCGTGCGCGGCGCCGACGGCGCCGTGGAGGCGCGGAAGTTCCCCCGCGACGGGGCCGGCATCCTGACCTCGCTCACGGGAAGCGACGGGCTGGTGGAGCTGCCCGACGACGCCACCGAGATCGCGGCGGGCGACACCCTGGCCTATCATCCGCACGCCCTGCTCTGGTGAGCGGGCGATCCGGGCCTGCGTCCCGGTCGCGCTCAGGGCTCCTTCCAGGCCTTGGCGATCTGATCGGTGAGCGGCTTGGTGAGGTCGGAGAGGACGGAGCGCTCGCCGATCTGCATATGCGCCTCCACCGGCATGCCCGGCACGATCAGCATGGCCGGCTCTGGCTCAGATAAATGTCCACACTGCCTAGGGCACGTCCACACCTTCGGAGCGGAGCCTGGAGCGGCTTCGAGGCCCGAAGAGCTTGGCCGTCTATCCGGGGTGGGAAATTAGGATTGTCAAAAACGGCCCGAATATGTCCTGAATCCAATAGGATGTGCTTGCGTCGATCGCGATCGGTGACTGCCGGTCGATGGCCATTCGCTCGCGTAGGCGTATTGCTCGGGCGTCCCGCGGCTCGGTGAGCCAGGCGAAGTTCCGCCACGCCGCTGTGCTGACTTTTGGGGCTCCGAACAGGGATACAGGTCGTCGAAGCTCGCAGATCGGCTGGCTTGGATACAAAATTCGACGCCTCATCTGCAAATCGAGGCCGAATTATCTGACGCTCTGTCGGGTGTTAACGATTTGTTAACCATTCGTCCTGAGGTTGCCGATGTGCGTGGAGGAATTTTGCCATGCCGAATCAGAGCTGTCGTGCAGTCGAAGGAATACGATCCTCTTCGGACGATGGGCAATCGACGTATCGCGTCTATAGATTGTCGCGCTGCGATCGAATCGTGGCTGCGGAAGTCTTGGACGTCATCACCGATGCGGAGGCCGTTGATGCCGTCCGGTCCATGGTCGGCGCCTTCGTCCTCGAATTGTGGGAGCGGGCGCGCTTCCTCGGCCGCTTCGAGCCCGTGCTTCCGTCGCCGCCGCGTTAGAGCCGTTCCCGATCGCGTTGCAATCAGGAACGGCTCCAACGCATTGTTTTGACGCGTTCTCCTGCACCGAACGAACTGGTGTCCCCTTCGGTGGAATGCGCTCCAGGAGCCGCGTGAACGCCCTGTGATCGTCTGGCTCAGGGGCGTCGACGTTCCGTGCCTTCCGGTCCGGGCTCGCATCCCGCTCGGCGGGCCGCGCCTTTGCGGCCTGTGGCGTTTGCCCTCTCTGAAGGGCAAATAGAAAGTCTCGCGGCTTACGCAGCGGATGATGGTGGCTGGTCGCCTGAAGCGAGCCGCCATCGGAAGTGACACGCCGCCACGCATGGCGCTAAACGCCGCGAGCAGCTTGAGCGCTCCCCGCCGACATGGATGCCGGGTCGGTGCGAAGGAGCGCGTGAGATCAATGATCCGGGGGCGTGGCCTGATCCTGCGCGATCGGGCTTGGGCTCCGGGTGCAATCCGCGGGAGAGAGCGGTGGTGTCGCGTATCGATGAATTGAAGGGTGATCCCGCGTTCCGCGAGGCCGTGCATGCCGTGCGCGGCGCGGCGAGTATTCTGAGCGGACGCGCCGTGACCCATGAGGAGGCTGAGCTTCTGGTGAGCTTCGCGCTCGCGGCCTATGCGAATGCCGGTGGCCTGTCCGAGCCGAGCCTGAGCCGTCTCGCGCGGTTCTCCAACAAGCTGCCTCCCGAAGAGAGCTTCGAGAGCCTGTTGAAGCACTGATACCGCGTCCGGTTGATCAGCCCGGACGCGGTATCGGCCAAGCCCGCGCGGCGCTTGAGCGAAGGCGACATCCGCCATCCCGAAGGGATCACCCGGATGGCGTATGAGGAGCCGCTCCCGTCGAAAGGCAGGGGACAGCCGCTCGCTTCAATCCGCGGCCTCACCGCACCGGTGTCGGCCGCCTTCGATCAGGCGCAGCGTCATCCGTTCGATGCGCGCACGCCTCCGCTCCAGACTATGCGATGACGATCCGTGGGGCCGGTATTCGGCTGCATCGGATGCCGGTGCGGGTCTGTCCGAATAGGTCTGCCGTATCGCGGCAGACGTGCCTTTGCCTGGAATCCCGTGCGCGTTGAAAATCGAGAGGCGCGACTTCACGATTCCAGCGAGGGCTGGGCTGAGCGTGGTTCGGCCGGCGAGTGCCGTCAGGTGATCCTGCGACCGCAGCTGCGCGATCGCCTCGAGATCCTCCTCGGAGATCAGCGGCGAGCGTTTCAGGAGCGGCCCGGCCACCTCGACCTCCAGGTCGTAGGCGAGGTGCGTCACCGTCCGGACCGGGCCGCTCTCCACGGAAGCCAGGATCGCGGCGAGTTGCGCGCGCACGCTGAGCCGCTCCGTGCGCGCCAGGATGAGGAGCGCGCCGTCGCAGATCCGGGCCTCCATCGTGCTGAGTGAGCGCCCGAAATTGCTGCTGAGGAAATGACCGGAGAAGGCCAGCGCGGCGGCCTCGCTGGTGTTGGCGGCGATGCGGGCGACCAGCAATTCGGCGGCGCTCAGTTCCTCCGGATCCAGCGTCATGAGAGCCTCCACGCGTGCCGCCGGGGAGGCGGCGCGGGGGCAGCCTCACCCTTCTTTCGAGGGTCGCGTTACCGCATAAATAACCTAAACGAGCCTTTACGGGATGCGGCGAAGTTTAATGATAGGCAAGATCTTTGCAAGATTGCAGAAAGAAAAACTCGATATGAATGCTTAGGATCGGATGGATGTCATGAATGTTGTTTTGTGCTTGGGCGCGATTTGTAGAGCGATCGGTTGGGTGTTTTGAAAAAATCTTTGACACATCCTTCCCGCGCATCCCGCGCGCTTTGCAGGTCTCCATCCGCGGGGTGATGGCGCGAGCACCGGCGCCGCGGCGCTCCCGTGCGGTCGATCTCGCAGGTGCGGGAGCGCACATGTTGCAGTGAACCATGCCGGAGCCGGTTCCGTTGACCGGATGCATTCGGCCAGACCGGGGCGACCAAGACCGCCAGAGCACGATCTTTCTCGGCCACCTTCGACCGGATGGTTTCCTCAAGACAGGTTTCGACACAGGAGATCATCATGACCACCCGTTCCACCCGCACCCTCGCCGCGGCCCTCGTCGCCGCCGTCGTCGCGACTCCGGCCTTCGCGCAGGGCATCGATTCCCGGCACAGCCCGTATCCGGCCTCGGCCTATCCCGGCTTCGTGGCGGCGGGCCATGGGCCGGCGAAGGCCGGCCGCGCCACGGCCCCGGCCTACCGCTTCTCCGGCCAGCATGCCGGCGGCCCGGCCGACCTCATGATCCGCAACTGAGGGTTTGAAAGCCCGGACGTCCGGGTTCCGGACTCTACCGGCGTCGCTCAGCCGCGCCGGTAGAGTCCGGTGAAGCTCACGTTCATCCCGCCGCAGGCGCTGTTGCTCTCCACAAGAAGGAAGGGCGGCAGCAGGCGCATTCTGATGCTGCAGGCCGTGTAGTCGTCCGGGCTGTAGCGCGGCACCACGCCCTTCTCGCCGTCCGTGAAGGCGAGCGCCGCACCCTCGGGCTTCGCGTCCACCGCGAACGAGCCCATGTTCACCGCTCCCCGCTTCACCCGGTCCGGGTCGAGGGCGCCGTAGGTGGCGTCGCCCGCAAGCGCCAGGCCTGCGCCCTTCCGGCTGATGCGGATGCGATGCTCCGGGCCGCCGCTCCAGGCGCCGGCCCAGTCGTCGGGGCCCGGCGCGGCGGCCGGCGGCATCTCCGTGAGCGCCGCGCGCGGCAGCCAGCCGGAGCGGGTCGCGCCCTTGGCGCCGACATAGGTGGCGCAGACGAAATCGCCCCGCGCCGGACCGACGAGGACAGCGTTGCCGGCGACGAGATAGGCCTTCTCCCGGCAGGCGGCGGCCGTGCCGGGGCAGCCCGCGGCCGCGCTCGCCGACTTCACGAAGGGCACGCGCTCCGGCCCGGCCACCGTGGCGAGCGCCACCGGCTTGTCGAGATCGACCGCGTCGAAGCAGTCGCCTTCGCCCGCCCGGGCGGCCGCGGAGAGGAGCAGGGCGGCGAGTGCCGCGCCGGCGCGAAGGGGCGTCATCGTGCAGGATCCTCGGTGGCCGGCAGCGCCGCGATCAGGTCGCGCAGCGTGGTGATGGTCGAGGCGTCGGCGACGCCGTCGACCCGTGCGGGGCGGAAATGGCGCTGGAAGGCCCGCACCACGGCTTCCGTGCGCGCGTCGAAGCTGCCGGTCACGGGCACCTCGTAGCCGTAGAGCGCGAGCATGGCCTGGAGCGCCTCCACCGGCTGGCCGGCATCGCCACGGGCGAAGAAGCGTCCGTCGCGGATCGGGACCGGGGGCACGACATGGCCGACGCCCTCCGCCGCGAGCCGCGCCCAGGGAAAGGTCTCGCCGGGATCGTCCTTGCGCTCGGGCGCGATATCGGAATGGCCGAGCACGCGCGCGGCCGGGATGCTCCAGCGCCCGACGATGTCCCGCGCCAGCGCGATCACCGCCGCGATCTGCGCCTCGGGATAGGGGGCGAGCGCGCCCTCCGCGTGGCCGGGATGGACGATCTCGATGCCGAGCGAGCGCGAGTTTACGTCGCGCCAGCCCTTCCAGGCGCTCGCGCCCGCGTGCCAGGCGCGCCGGCTCTCGGGCACCATCTGCACGATGCGCCCATCCTCCAGCACGACGTAATGGGCGGAGACCTCGGCGGTGGCGTCGCCGAGCCGCCCGATCGCCGCGGCGGCGCTCTCCATGCCGGTATAGTGCAGGATCAGCAGGTCGGGCCGCGGCCCCTTCCGCTCGCCGTGGTTCGGCGAGGGGATGACCTGGGTGGCGAGCGGGCTGTCGGTCCTCACTGCGACGCGCCCTCGGCCTCGATGCGGTCGTAGGCCGCGTTGATGGCGGCGAGCCGCTTGGTGGCGATCGCCACCGCCTCCGGCGGCAGGCCGCGGGCGATGGCCCGGTCCGGATGATTCTCGGAGACGAGCTGGCGGTGGCGCGCCTTCACGGCCGCGGCATCCGTGCCGCGCTCCAGGCCGAGGACGAGGTAGGGGTCGTCGGCGAGCCGGACATGGCGGGCGGCGATGCGGCGGAAGGCCGCCTCGTCGAGGCCGAAGATCTCGGCGACCGCGTTGAGATAGCGCTCCTCGGCCTCGTGGATCGCCCCGTCCGCGGTGGCGATGTGGAACAGGCCGTCGAGCACGTCCTCGAGCAGCGCCGGCTCCTCGCTGAAGGTGGCGGCGAGCTGGCTGGCATAGGCCTCGAAGCCGGCGGTGGTGGTCTTGGCGAGATCGAACAGGCGCTCGACGCCGGCCCGCTCGGCGGGCTCGACCTGCACCACCTTGCCGAAGGCCTCGACCTCGGAGGGCGTCACCACCCCGTCGGACTTCGCCATCTTGGCGGCGAGCGCCACGAGGCCGGTGGTGAAGACCACGTCGCGGGGCGTGCGCCCGAACGGCGCGCCCTCGCGGTCGATCAGGTAGTGGCCGGCCACGCCGCCTGCGAGCGCCCCGAGCGGGCCGCCGATCGCCAGGCCGAGCCCCGCGCCGCCGATCTTGCCCCACAGCCCCGCGCTCATCGCGTCTCGGTCCGGGCTCGGGGGAAGGGGAGGGGCATCGTCGGGTCGCGGGCGCTGGTGGAGGGCCGCGAGGGATAGCCGCTTCGGCCGCGACGAGAAAGGGCCGGAGCCGTCGGGCTCCGGCCCCCGATCATGCGGAAGGCGCAAAGGACGGCCCCGCTTCGGGCCGCCGCCTCCCGATCAGCGGCAGTACACGTCGCCGTAGGCGTCGCGGTAGGTGCCGTAGGGGCAGCGCGGGGCGGTCGAGGCGCCGACGATCGCGCCGCTGGCGCCCCCGATCGCGGCACCCGCCAACGCGCCGCCGGCCCGGCCGGTGGCGAGGCCGCCCACCGCCGCGCCGAGGCCGGCGCCGAGGGCGGCGCCGCCGAGCGCGCGGTCCTGCGGCGTGTTGCAGGCGGCGAGCGACAGGGCCATGGCGCCGGCGAGGGCGGCGCTGACGAGCTTCTTCATGGTTCAGACTCCCTTGTGCGGTCCGGCGTGTCGCCGCCCTGCGGTCCGTTGTGGTGCGGCCCGAGCTTAGCCGTTATGACCGTGGAATGCGCGCCACACGGCCAAGGTTCCGTCAGGGCGGCATCGTGGCGGGATCAAGCCTTCCCTTTTGTCACGCCCGCCCCAACATCCGGGCCTGACCGTTCGAGGACACCATGCAGAGAGCCACCACCCTCGTCCGCAAGCCCGCCGTTCGCGCTGATGCCGTGGTCGACACCGTCGTCCTCGGCCATGCCGCCCGCGCCGCCGGCTCCGGCCATCTCCACGCGGAGGGCGGCCTCGCCTTCGACCTCGCCCTGGCCAAGGCGGCGGTGATCGAGGACGGCGACGCCCTGCGCCTGGAGGACGGACGCCTCGTCGCCGTGCGCGCCGCCGCGGAGGCGCTCCTGGAGGTGCGCGCGGAGAACCCCGCCCGCCTGATGCGCCTCGCCTGGCAGCTCGGCGGCAACCACGTGGAGGCCGAGATCGGCGCGGACGCGCTCTACGTGCCGGACACTCCCGCCAATGCCGAGCTGATCCGCGGCCAGGGCTGCGCGGCGAGCCCGGTCTCGCGCGCCTTCCGCCCCGAGCGCGCGGCGCACGACCACAGCAGCTGCGGGCACGACCACGGTCACGGGCATGATCACGATCACGATCATGCGCACGGCCATGATCATGCCCACGATCACGCGCATGGGCATGATGATCACGGCCATCGTCACGAGCACGGGCATGAGCATCATGCCGGGCACGTGCACGGCCCCGGCTGCCGCCACGACCACTGAAGGACCGCGCCCGCCCCGATGACGCCCGAGGACGTCCGCTTCTCCGTTGCCCCCATGATGGACTGGACGGACCGGCATTGCCGGGCCTTCCATCGCGTCCTCTCGCGCCGCGCCCGGCTCTACAGCGAGATGGTCACCACCGGCGCCGTGCTGCACGGGGACCGTGAGCGGCTGCTCGGTTTCTCGGAGACCGAGCATCCCGTGGCGGTGCAGCTCGGCGGCTCGAATCCCGGCGAGCTCGCGCAGGCCGCGATGATCGCGGAGGGGTTCGGCTACGACGAGGTCAACCTCAATGTCGGCTGCCCGTCCGATCGGGTGCAGGAGGGCCGGTTCGGGGCCTGCCTGATGCGCGAGCCGGCGCTCGTCGCCGAATGCGTCGCGGCGATGAAGGCGGCGGTGCGCGTGCCGGTGACCGTAAAATGCCGCATCGGCGTGGACGAGCAGGATCCGGAGGCGGCCCTCGACGCGATGGCGCAGGCGGTGGTCGCCGCGGGCGTCGACGCCCTGGTGGTGCACGCGCGCAAGGCCTGGCTGCAGGGCCTGTCGCCGAAGGAGAACCGCGACGTGCCGCCGCTCGATTACGGCCGCGTCGCGCGCCTCAAGGCGGCGCATCCGGATCTGCCGATCGCCGTCAACGGCGGCATCGCCACCCTTGAGCAGGCGCAGGCACGGCTTGCCGAGGTCGACGGTGCGATGGTGGGCCGCGCGGCTTATACAGAGCCGGCCCTGCTCCTCGGCGTCGATCCGGAGCTGTTCGGCGAGGCGGCGCCGCACGCGGACGCCTTCGCGGCGGTTGAGGCCTTCGAGCCCTACATCGCCGCGATGCTGGAGCGTGGCGAGCGGCTCCACGCCGTGACCCGGCACATGCTCGGCCTGTTCAACGGGCGCCCGGGCGCGCGAGCCTTTCGGCGCCACCTCTCCACGGCCGGCATGCGGCCCGACGCCGACCTCGGCACCTTGCGCACGGCGGTCGCCTTCGTCTCGCGCGACCGGGCCGAGGCTGCGTGAAGATCCCGGGATTCCCAAGGGACAAGTCCCTTGGGCGGGGTGTCGGGTCGGAGACCCGGCCTGTACCAGGGCGCTGCCCTGGATCCGCGAAAGGGACGATCCCTTTCGAGATCCGGATTCGGAGACTCGCTGTGATCCGCGCCCTGACGATGGCGGCTCTCCTCGCCGCGACCGGAGCCGCCGCCGCGCCGGCCGATCCGTTCCGGCCCTCGCCCGCCGAGGCGGTGCGGCTGGTGCGCGAGCACCGCACGAACGGCTACGTCACCGTCGCACGGACGCTCGCCCAGGCCGGGCGCGAGCGGCGCGACAGCTTCCGGGTCTCCGGTCTCTATCCCGAGCAGCGGCCGGGCGAGAGCTTCACCCGCGTCCGCCTCTGCTACTGGCTGCGCGCGCCGGGCACGCGGGCCCAGCCCCTCTGCGACATCACCTTCATCGTCTCGACCAATCCCGCCCATGTGGAGCCGGCCGAGCGTTTCGAAGGGCTCGGCCGCGACCTGCAGGACGGGCCGCAGGCCTTCCTGCGCGGGCTCGACCGCGAGCTGGCCCTGCAGCGCGATCCGGCCGAGCGCGTACGGCGGACCGTGCTCGACCCGTTCGAGCTTTACGACTGGCGCTGAGGCCGGGCCCACGGACCTGTTCGCAATCGGACGGCTGGGACGCGCAGACAACAGATTGGGACGCGCTGCGAACGCGTGTGGCGGCGGAACCTGTATCCTGAAAGCTGTTTGCTGGCTGTGAGATGCGGGTTCGGGATGACAGGGGTGGGAAACCGTGGCCGGCTGGTCCGGCAGGGTCGGATGCCGGGGCGTCCGGCCTGGCTTCGGCGCCGCGCGCCGCGCGTCGCGCGGGCCATCGAGGCGGCCCGCCGCCGCCGTGCGGACGGCCCGCAGGAGGCGGATCGGCTTCCCAGGACGGGCGCCAACGACAACGCAATCCCCGCGCCCCACGCCGAAGCCGGTGCCGCGGACGAGCGCGCGCCTGGGCAGGGCCCTGAGGCCGGGCGACCGGGCAGGGCTTAAAGCGGTACCGATCCCGTTCAGCGCTCCGGCTCGATGGGCGCGAGCGCGGCCCAGGCCGGGTCGGGCTTCACCACGGCGGTGTCGTGGTCGTCCTGCCAGCCCTCGACGCCTTCCGGGAACCAGTGGACGTTGCTGTAGCCACGCAACGCGAGGCGGCGGCCGGCATTCCAGCTGCCCCAGCATTCCGGCCGGCAGAAGGTCACGATGGCCTTGCTCGTGTCGCCGCCCGTCAGCTCCTCGACGCGGCGGAAGAACAGGGCCTCGCGCTCGGGCGCCAGGGGGGCGACGCCCGCGCCCGGCATCCAGACGGCGCCGGGGATTGAGCGATGGGTCGGCAGCCAGGGCCGGTCGGCCGGAAAGTTCGCCGGCTTGCGGTCGGCCACCACCACGTCGAGGAGCACGGGCTTGTCCGGCATCATCGCCGCGAGCCGCTTCCCGTCGATCACCGTCGCGCCTTCGAGCGTCGCCGGCGTGTAGCCCCGCTGCGGTCCGGTCCAGAGCCCATCGGGCTCCGGCACGTTGACGGGGGAATCGGCGGGCGTGGCCGCCGCCAGCGCGACCAGCGCCAGGGCGCCGGCCGCCATTCTCGCCAAAACGCGCATGCGGCTCAGTTGCTCGCCGTCGGCGCGGTGAAGCTGTGCTCCCAGCGCCCGCCCTGGTTGTCGGTGGCGGTGACCTTGATCGGCCCCTTGCCCTCGGGGAGGAAGGCGAAGTTGATCACCGGGTTCGAGGCGATGGAGATGTCGCCGTCCATCACGAAGACGTTCTTCGTCCCGTAATCGACCGTGAGCTTGTTGATGTAGCGCGCGGGCGTGTAGTCGCGCGTCAGCTGGTTCATCTGCATGCCGGAGAAGTTCGGGTGGCGGATCATCAGCGTCGCCTCGACCGGCTTGCCGGGCTGGGCCTCGCCCGCGAACTTCATCCGCATGTCGCCCATGCCCTTCATCGCCTCCTCGTCGCTCATCCCCATGGGCGCCGAGCAGCCGCCAGAGGCCTTCACGAACTTGGTCGCCTCGAACAGGCCGCCATCCTTGGTCTCGGCCACGGCGTGGACGTTGGTGTAGTTGTTCACGCGCACGCGCAGCTTCAGCTCACCCGGATCGGCCGCGGGGCCGAAGCTGAAATGGGCGGCGTAGGGCGACGGGTTGTCGTCGATGACGAGGTGGACCGCCTTGATCTTGTCCTTCTCGGGCATGGTCAGGGTGATGGGCACGAGCGCCGCGTCCTCCGCGCGCTTCGGGGCTTCGACCTTCACCAGCGTCTCGGTCGGCTGGATCGCGCGGTCCTTGAAGATCGAGGTCGCGATCTCCTTCCAGCGGGCGTCGCGCTCGGAATCCGAGTCGGAGGCGCCCGCGGCTTGCGCCGCGCCGCCGACGAGCGAGGCGGCGAGGGAGAGCCCGAGAGCGAGAGCGGCGTATGTCATGGCTTCCTCCTGCTGTGGATTATGTAGGTTGCGGGTCGGCTATTCCCACTCGAGTTCCTTGTAGGCGACGGTAACGTTGCGGGCGTTGTAGTCGTCGAACAGATCCCACTTGCCGCGCTCGGATTGCGCCACCGTTCGCACCGCCTTCTCGATCGAGACGTCCGCGGCGATCGCCTTGCGGGTCTCGTCGCGCAGCGTGCCGAGATAGCGGTCGATCTCGGCGAGCGCCGGGGCGAGCGCGACGCGCACCGGCCCATGCCCGGGCACGGCCTGCGTCGCGCCCGTGCCCTTCAGGCGCTCGATCTCCTTGAGCCAACCGTTCAGGCTGCCGTCGAGGGAGGGGATGCGGCCGACCGAGAGCAGGTCGCCGGTGAACAGCAGCCCGCTCGCCGAATCGATCATCGAGAGGTCACAGGGCGTGTGCGCCGTGGCATGCGCGGTGAAGCGGAGCCTGCGGTCGCCGAGGTCGATCTCGGCTCCATCCTTCACGCCTTGCGTCGGGTAGACCACGGTGCCGGTCTTCTCGGGCCCCAGCACGTCCTCCAGGCGCTTGCGGTAATATTCGCCCCGCGCCTCCAGCGCCTCGCGTAAGGCATGGTGGCCGATATAGTTCGGCTTGTCCGCGCTGAACGCCGCGGCGCCGAAGCAATGGTCCGGGTGGACGTGGCTCATCACCACGTGGCGGACCGGCTTGTCGGTGCGCTTGCGGATCTCCGCGCGCAGCCATTGCCCGTCGGCGAGGCTACCGCCCGATTCCGTGACGAGCACGCCGTCGCGGCCGATGATGAAGCCGATATTGGCGATGGCGTCGTTGTTCTCGGCGGTAGCCTCGGCATTCGGCCCGCGCCTCTGGAAGATGCCGGGGCCGACCTCCTCCATCGCGAAGGATTCGGCGCGCAGCGTGCGCGGCAGGCAGCACAAGCAGAATCCGCCGAATCCCGCGAAGACGGCTTGCCGGCGCGTCATGGAGCTGCAGGCTCCATCATTGCGCGATGCGGCGTCGGGCGCCCGCATGCGTCACCTCCCGTTCGTTGCCAACCATTTAGTAGGTAGATTTTTCGGGCGTCAAGTGCGATAGGGAGATTCAGGTCGCGGCAGGCGGACACGACCGCGCGACCGATCGCGGGGCGATGGAGAGCGATGCGGGATACCCGGGCCGAATTGCTGATGCAGGCCGAGACGCTTGTGCGGGCCTCCGGCTATGCCGGCTTCAGCTATGCCGATCTCGCGGCGGCGGTCGGCATCCGCAAGGCGAGCATCCACCACCACTTCCCGACCAAGACCGACCTCGCGCTCGCGCTGGTCGCGGCCTATGCCGAGCGCTACGACGCGGCGCTCGCCGCGATCGAGGCCGGGCATCCGGAGGCGCCCGCCCGCATCGAGGCCTATGGCCGGCTCTATCTCGGCGGGGTGGAGCAGGGGCTCGGCTGCCTCTGCGCGGTGCTCGCCATCGAGGGTGAGGCGCTCCCCGAGCAGCTGCGCGCCGACATCGCCCGCTTCTTCGAGCGCCACATCGCCTGGCTCGAAGGGGTGCTGCGCGAAGGCTTGGTGCGCGGGGCGCTGCGGCCCGGCATCGACCCGAAGGCGCAGGCCCGGCTCGTCGTCGCGACGCTGGAGGGGGCGCTGCTGATGGAGCGGCTGCTCGGCGGGCCGGAGGCCTTCGCGGGGACGCTCGGCGCCCTCGTCGCGAGCCTCGTCCCCGCTCAGGCCTCGGCGGCGACGTAGCGCGCGTAGCCCTGCTCGCGCAGGCGGCAGGCGGGGCAGGTGCCGCAGCCATAGCCCCAGTCGTGGCGTGTGCCGCGCTCGCCGACATAGCAGGTGTGGCTCTCCTCCACGACGAGATCCACGAGCCCCGGGCCGCCGAGATCCTCGGCGAGCTTCCAGGTCTGCGCCTTGTCGAGCCACATCAGTGGCGTGTGCAGCACGAAGCGGCGGTCCATGCCGAGGTTCAGGGCCACCTGCATCGCCTTGATCGTGTCGTCGCGGCAATCGGGATAGCCGGAGAAGTCGGTCTCGCACATGCCGCCGACGATGTGGCGCAGGCCCCGCCGGTAGGCGAGCGCCGCCGCGAAGGTGAGGAAGACGAGGTTGCGGCCCGGCACGAAGGTGTTGGGCAGCCCCGAGGCCGCATAGCCGATCTCCGCCTCGCGGGTCAGCGCCGTGTCGGAGACCTGGCCGAGCGCGTCGAGGGCGAGCGTGTGGTCGGGCCCGAGGCGACGCCCCCAGGCGGGCACGAGCTTCGCGAGGCCCGCGCGCAGGCGTCCGCGCGCCTCCAGCTCGATGCGGTGGCGCTGGCCGTAATCGAAGCCCAGCGTCTCGACGCGGGCATAGCGGTCGAGCGCCCAGGCGAGGCAGGTGGCCGAATCCTGCCCGCCCGAGAACAGGACCAGCGCGCAATCCTCGCCGACCTCACTCACCCGCATACTCCGCCCAGGACATCGGGGTCTCGTAGACCCGCACCAACGCGAGGCCGGGCAGCCCCGCCTTGGCCCGATGCCAGATCCAGGCCGCGATGTTCTCGGCGGTCGGATTCTCCAGCCCCTCGATGTCGTTGAGGGTGTGGTGGTCGAGGCGCTCCAGCAGCGGTCGGAAGATGTCCTCGACGTCGTAGAAGTCGATGACCCAGCCGCTATGCGGGTCGATGGCGCCCGCCACGGTCAGCTCGACCCGGTAGGAATGCCCGTGCATGCGGTGGCAGCGATGCGTCTCGGGCACGTTCGGCAGCCGGTGGGCCGCCTCGAAGGTGAAGGCCTGGGTGATCTTCATGGCTTTGTTCTTGAGGTCAGCGATGTCGGCGATGCCCGGCATCCGGATTCGGGCGAGCCATAGCGCGTCCAAGCCCTTCGGGGCAAAGGCCGATCTCAGGCCTCCTTCCCCGAGACGCCGGCCTGCGCGAAGGTCGCCATGTCGCGGTGGCAGGCCAGCGCGCCCTTGAGGAGGCCGATCGCCATCGCCGCGCCCGAGCCCTCGCCGAGGCGCATGTTCAGCGCCAGGAGCGGCCGGAGGCCGAGCCGTTCCAGCACCTCGGCATGCGCGCCCTCGGCCGAGACGTGGCCGGCGAGGCAGTGCTCCAGGGCGCGCGGGTCGAGGGCGTGCAGGATCGCCGCGGCGGCGGTCGAGACGTAGCCGTCGAGCACCACCGGAACGCGCTGCAGGCGGGCGGCGAGGATGGCGCCGGCCATCGCCGCGACCTCGCGCCCGCCGAGGCGGCGCAGCACCTCCAGCGGGTCGCCGAGATGACCGGCATGGTGGGCGAGTGCCGCCTCCACCGCCGTGACCTTGCGCGTGCGGCCCGCGTCGTCGACGCCGGTGCCGCGCCCGACCCAGTGGGCCGGGTCGCCCCCGAACAGGGCGGCGTAGAGGGCGGCGGCGACCGTGGTGTTGCCGATGCCCATCTCGCCGATGCCGAGGCAATCGGTGCCGGCGGCGATCGATTCCATGCCGAAGGCCATGGTGGCGACGGTGCCGCGCTCGTCGAGCGCCGGCCCCTCGCAGATGTCGCCGGTCGGCATGTCCACGGCGAGGTCGAACACCTTGAAGCCGAGGCCGTAGGCCGCGCAGATCTGGTTGATCGCCGCGCCCCCGGCGGCGAAGTTGTCGAGCATCTGCCGGTTGACCGCGTCGGGGAAGGCCGAGACGCCACGCTTCGTCACGCCGTGGCTGCCGGCGAAGACGCAGACCAGCGGCCGGTCGAGGGTGGGCTTGTCCTTGCCCTGCCAGGCGCCGAGCCAGGCGACGAGCTCCTCCATCCGCCCGAGCGCGCCCGCGGGCTTGGTGAGGGTGGCCTCGCGCTCCGCGATCGCCCGCAGGGCGGCCTCGTCGGCCTCCGGCATGGCCTCGACCAGGCGGCGGATATCGGCGAAGGGGCTCTCGGTCATGGTGCAATCCTGTGGGCGGCCCGCGCGCGGCTTGAAGCCGCGTCCCGCCAGCACGCTATAGTGAAGCGGGTTCAGGGGGTGAAGGCAGGGCGATGAACGGGCGACCCCAGGGCGGAGAGGCCGACTGGCCGGGGCGCGGCCTCCTGTCCGATCTCGCCACCTGCCTGCGCTTCTACTCGCGCCTGCCGGTGCCGCGCCTGCCCGGCGAGTCCGACCCGCACGCGGTGCCGGATTTCCGCCGCGCACCGCGGATGCTGCCCGCCGCGGGCCTGATCCTGGCGCTACCGGCCGCCCTGACGCTGCTCATCGCCTGGAAGCTCGGGCTCGGGCCGTTCCTGGCCGCGGGGCTGGCGCTCGCGGTCGCCGTCCTCGTCACGGGCGCGCTGCACGAGGACGGGCTCGCCGACGTGGCGGACGGCCTCGGCGGCGCCACGCGGGTGCGGCGCCTGGAGATCATGCGCGACAGCCGCGTGGGCACCTACGGCGCCACCGCCCTCGTCATCACCCTCGCCCTGCGGATGGGGGCGCTCGCCACGCTCCTCGATCGGGCCGGCGCCGCTGCGGCGGTGGCCCTGGTGCTCGCCGCTTCTCTCTCGCGCGTCGCCGCGCTCGCGCCGATGATGCTGCTCGGCCCGGCCCGGCCCGGGGGGCTCGGCGCCGCGGTCGGCAGCCCTGAGGCGTCGACGCTCTGGGTCGCCCTCGGCCTCGGTGCCGTCCTCGCCGCCCTGGCCTTGCCCTTCGGCCTGCCGGTCTCAGGCATCCTCGCGATGATCGTGCTGGGCGGGCTTGCGGCCCTCGGCATGACGCGGCTCGCCGCCGAGAAGCTCGGCGGCCAGACCGGCGACGTGGTCGGCGCCTGCCAGCAGGTCGCGGAGATCGCGGGACTCCTCGGCCTCATCGCCTGCCTGCCGGCTTGATTTGCGGCGCCGGCAGGCCGCATGGATCGGCCCATGTCCGCCAGCGCCAGCCCCAAGCCGCCCGCCAAGCCGTCCAGCCCCTGCACCAAGGTCTGCGTGCTCGATGCCCGCACGGGTCTGTGCCAGGGCTGCGGCCGCACCCGCGACGAGATCGCCCTGTGGGGCTCGCTCAGCGAGGCGCAGCGCCTCGCGATCATGGCCGGTCTCGAAGCGCGGCTGCGCGCGGCCTATCTACCGCCCGAGGGGACGCGGGCGTGAGGTTCGATGCTGTATCTGGTGCTCGGCGCGATCGTGATCGTGGTGGCCGTGCTCGTCGTCAGCGGCGACGGCGGCTCGATCGGCGGCGTCGAGCCTGATCAGCTCGCCGGGCTCGCCTTCGGCGTCGGCACCCTCGTCCTCGTCACGGCCGGCTACTGGCGCCGCTTCGGCGTGAATCTCGGCACGAACCTGCGCCACATGCTGATCTGGCTGGCGCTCGGGCTCGCCTGCCTCGTCGGCTACAGCTTTCGCGACGAGATCCAGGGCGTCAGCTCGCGGATGGTGGGTGCCCTGCGGCCCGGCACCGCCGTGACCGGTGCGGGCGACATCGTCACGATCACGCGGCGGCGCAACGGTGACTTCCGGGTGGAGGCCGAGGTGAACGGGCAGGTCCAGCCCTTCATCTTCGACACCGGCGCGAGCACCGTGGTCCTCACCGCCGAGGGCGCTGCGGCCCTGGGCATCCGCCCTGCGGAGTCCGAGTTCTCGACCCGCATCTCCACCGCCAACGGCACGGCCTATGCCGCACCGATCATGATCGACGCGATCACCATCGGGCCGATCACCGAGCGGCGCGTCTCCGGTCTCGTGGCGCGCTCGGGCATGCTGACCCAGAACCTGCTCGGCCAGAGCTTCCTGACACGCCTGCCCGGCTACGAGGTGCGCGGCGACCGCCTGATCCTGCGGGGGCGCTGACGGCATCGGGGGCGCCGAGGCGGCCCGACAATCGGGACGCATCCTCGCACGGGTGCGGGTGCCTGCCGGCGCGATGCGTATATAAGGCGCACCTGAACCCGGAGGGGCGGATCAGCCCCGCGTATCGAGGAGCCGGTGCCATGTCGCAGGTCGTGCAGTCCCGCCGCCTGAGAGCCGTGGATCTCGCCAAGCGCAAGGCGGCTGGCGAGAAGATCATCGCGCTCACCGCCTACCACGCCCACACCGCCGGCATCCTCGACGCCTATTGCGACTTCATCCTCGTGGGCGATTCCCTCGGCATGGTGATGCACGGGATGGAATCGACCCTGCCCGTCACCCTGGAGATGATGATCCTGCAGGCGCAGGCCGTCATCCGCGGCACGAGCCGGGCGCTCGTCGTGGTCGACATGCCCTTCGGCTCCTACGAGGCGAGCCGCGAGCAGGCCTTCATGAGCGCCGCGCGCATCCTCAAGGAGACGGGCGCGGGCGCGGTGAAGCTCGAGGGCGGGGCGCGCTTCGCCGAGACGGTGGCCTTCCTGACCCAGCGCGGCGTGCCGGTGATGGGCCATATCGGCCTCACGCCCCAGTCCATCAACACGATGGGCGGCTTCCGCGTGCAGGGAAAGGGGCCCGACGGCGAGCGCATCCTCTTGGAGGATGCCCGCGCCATCAGCGAGGCCGGCGCCTTCGCCATCGTGATGGAGGGCATCGTCGAGCCGGTGGCCCGGGCCATCGCCACCTCGCCCCAGGTGACGGCGGCGACCATCGGCATCGGCGCCTCCTCCTTCTGCGACGGGCAGATCCTGGTACTGGAGGACATGCTCGGCCTCTCCGAGCGCACGCCGAAATTCGTGAAGCAGTTCGGCTCGCTGCGCGCCCATATCGAGGCGGCGGTTAAGACCTATGCCGAGGAGGTCCGTGCCGGGCGCTTCCCGGAGGACGCGCACACCTACTGATCCGCCGAGGGTTTACGCCCTGCGTGAGGGCGTGACCCGCAGGCCCGGCGCGGGGCGCTCCAGCAGCACCTCGCGGCGGAAGCGCACGAGCTTGGCCGGCCGGCCGGCCGTGCCGCTGGTGACGGCCTCCGTCTCCTCGACGAGCCCCTGCTGCGCCACCAGGCGGCGGAAGTTCTGCTTGTGGAGCTGCGCGCCCGAGAGCGCCTCGACGGTGCGCTGGAGCTGGAGCAGGGTGAATTCCGGCGGCATCAGCTCGAACACCACCGGGCGGTACTTGATCTTGCCGCGCATGCGCCCGATCGCGGTGGCGAGCACCCGGCGATGGTCGAAGGCCATCGGCACGCCGGTCGGATCGCCCGGCAGGCTGCGGCCGGCATTGCCCTGCGCCTCGGGGATCAGCCCGGCCTCGAACAGAAGCTCGTAGCGCTCCAGCACGCGCTCGTCGTTCCAGGTGCCGCCGTTCAGTCCGAAGGTCAGGCCGAGCCGGTCCGCGCGCAGGCGCCGCAGCTTCGCGTCCTCGGGCTCGGCCGCCCAGGCCTCGAGCCGCGGCAGGATCGCGTCGAGCTGCGGCGGGCGGCCCTGGCGGAAATCCTCGTAGGGCAGGTAGCGGTACCAGTTCTGCCAGGCGGCCTCGGCGAGACCGGCCGACCGCTCCTCGCGCACCAGCGCCAGATAGGCCACCGAGAGCGAGTGCGCGCCGGCCCGGCCCTCGCCCGAGCGGTCGCGGTCGCCGAAGGTGTAGAGCTGCTCCACGTAGCCGAGGCGCTGGTGGGTCTGGCGCTCCACCCAGGCGCGCAGGCCGCGCTCCAGCGTGGCGTGTTCGGAGACGAGGGGGCCGGCGGGCAGCCCGTCGCCCCGCCCCGCGGCCTGGCCCGGGACCCGCACGGTGAGGGCGCGGGGCTCGCCCTCCATCGCCGCGACGATGACCGCGACGAGGCCGACGGAGGAGGCGTCGGCGGCCCGGTCGCCCGCCTCTTCCGCGCGCGCCTGCGTCTCTGTCGAATCCACCCTGGGCCTGCTCGCGGTGCCGCCTGGACGCGAACGACGCGCCCCCGGATCTGCTTTAGCCGCAGATCGGGCCGCCCGGTCAACAAAGCAGGCCTGCGCCATCCAACGCTTTGCCGGCACAGGCTTGTCGGGCTGCCGCAGGCTTGTCGGGCCGCCGCAGGCTTGTCGGGCTGCCGCAGGCTTGCCGAGCTGCCGCAGGCTTGCCGAGAGCTGCCGCAGGCTTGCCAACGGCCCGGAGGCGAACCAAACCCGCACGGGATGGACGATCGGAGGGATCGAGGCATGCGGACGTTCGAAGCCCGGAGGCGTGCATGAGCCGCTCGGCCTGTCCGGTGGACCTGCGCCTCTACGGATTGCTCGATGTCGGCGTCTGCGGGACCGACGGCGCGCGGCTCGCCGCCATGGCGGCCGAGGCGGTGGCCGGCGGCTGCACCCTGCTGCAATACCGCGAGAAGGACATCGCCGACGCGCGTGCCGCGCTCGAGCGCATCCGTGCGATCCATCAGGCGGTCGCCGGCCGCGCGCCGCTCCTCGTCAACGATCGCGTGGACCTCGCCCTGGCGGCCGGCGTCGAGGGCGTGCATCTCGGCCAGAGCGATCTGCATCCGGCCGATGCACGCCGGCTTCTCGGCGATGGCGCGATCATCGGCCTCACCCTGAAGACCGGCACCCAGGCCGACGAGCTCTACCGGCTGCCCGTGGATTATGCCTGCATCGGCGGCGTCTTCGCCACGACGAGCAAGGACAACCCGGATCCGCCGGTCGGGCTCGACGGGCTGAACCGCATCGTCTTCCGGGCGCGGCTGGCCCGCGGCGCCGACCTGCCGCTCGGCGCCATCGCCGGGATCGATTCGAGCAACGTCGCCGCGGTGATCGCGGCGGGCGCGGACGGCGTCGCGGTGATCCGCGCCCTGTTCGGGGCCGAATCGGTCGAGGGCCGGGCGCGCGACCTGCGGGCGCGGATCGACGCGGCGCTCGGCGAGCGCGGGGCCAGGCCGTGATCGCGCTCACCATCGCGGGCTCGGATTCGGGCGGCGGTGCCGGCATCCAGGCCGACCTCAAGACCTTCTCGGCGCTCGGCGTCTACGGCGCCAGCGCGATCACGGCGCTGACCGCCCAGAACACGCGCGGCGTCCAGGGGATCCACGACGTGCCGCCGGCCTTCGTCGCGGCCCAGTGCGACAGCGTCTTCTCCGATCTCGCGGTGCGGGCCGTGAAGATCGGCATGCTCGGGCGCGCGCCGGTGATCGAGGCGGTGGCCGACGCCCTCGACCGGCACGCACAGGGCATCCCGGTGGTGCTCGATCCGGTGATGGTGGCCACCAGCGGCGACCGCCTCCTCGACGACGCGGCCGTCTCGGCCCTGCGCGGGCGCCTGATGCGGCGGGCCGACCTGATCACCCCCAATCTGCCCGAGGCCGCCGCCCTGCTCGGCGAGCCGGTGGCCGCGGACGTGGACGAGGCGGAGGCGCAGGGGCGCCGCCTGCTCGCGCTCGGCGCCCGCGCCGTGCTGGTCAAGGGCGGCCACGGCGCCGAGGCCGAGAGCGTCGACGTGCTGGTCACGCCCGGCGGCGCCCGGCGCCTCGCCGCGCCGCGGGTGACGACCCGCAACACCCATGGGACCGGCTGCACCCTGTCGGCCGCGATCGCGGCGGAATTGGCGAAGGGCGCGAGCCTCGCGGAGGCCGTGGAGCAGGGCAAGCTCTACGTCAGCGGCGCCATCGCCGCCGCGGACCGGCTGAGCATCGGCCACAGCCACGGCCCGGTCCACCACTTCTTCCGCCAATGGGGCTGACGAATCCCACCGGATGCTTGCGCGGGCCCTGGATTTGCGTTTGAAGGAGCGTACGTTCGTTCGGATAACGGAACGATTTTCAGGCACGGCGGCACGATGCAGGACCAGGCGGAACGGATCGAGCGCGGGCGCGGCCGCGACCTCCTGACCGGCGCGCAGGCCCTGTCGGGACAGCTCGGCAAGACCATCCAGCGGCTGCGCAAGGCCTACAACCTCTCGCTCTCGGAACTCGCCGAGCAGTCGGGCGTGGCCAAGTCGATCATCAGCCAGATCGAGCGCAACGAGACCAACCCGACGCTGGCCACGATCTGGCGGCTCTCCCAGGCCCTCGACGTCTCGATCGAGCGGGTGCTCGCGGCCAACGACGAGGAGCCCTTCATCGAGAAGACCTCCCGCGCCGACACGCCGATCCTCCTCTCCGAGGACGGCAAGGTGCGGCTCGCCATCATCGGCTGGGTCAAGACCATCGAGTGGCTGCAATGGTACGACGTCTCGGCCGATCCGGGCGGGGTGCTCGATTCCGATCCGCACCAGCGCGGCTCGGTGGAGTCGCTCTCGGTGCATGAGGGGATCTTCGAGGTCGAGGTCGGCGGCGTCGTGCAGGTGGGGCGCGCGGGCGAGACCCTGCGCTACCGCTGCGACCGGCCCCACACCGTGCGCTGCATCGGCAAGGAGGCCGGCCGGGCCACCATGGTGGTGATCATGAAGGCGGCGGTGATGGAGTAGCGCGCGAGAGCGCTCCTAAGTCGAAGTGGATGCTGGTTCGGCGAACGAGAGCGCGTCGAAACAAGGGCTTAGAGCCGTGCCCCGTCGCAACGCGGTCGGGAACGGCTCTAACTGCGCGCTCACCGTCCTGAGTTCACCCAGCGGACCATGTCGCCGAGCACGGTGGCGAGCGCCGCGTCGAGGGCGACCGCGCCGTTGCCCGCATCCACCGCCTTCACGGGCACGCGGGCGGTGAAGACCCGCGCGGCCACGACCCGACCGGTCCCTTCCGCAATGAGCTTGGCCGAGAGGTCGACCACCGCCTCGCCGCTGCCGGCCGCGATGTCGAAGGCGCGGATCTCGCTGATCAGCTGGTAGTCGGACAGGATCTTGTCGCCCGGCCGGCTGACCGAGCGGAGCCGCCCCGAATTCTCCAGGCTCTGGATCAGCCGGGTCTGGACCAGGCGCGGCAGGCGGTCGGCCCATTGGCCGCCGCCGAGGAAGGACAGCGAGCCGCCCTGCTCGCGCACGATGATCCGATCCGACTCGAAGGGCTGGATGCCGACGGGCTCCGCCACCACGATCGCGCGGCCGGCCGCGACCGCGCGGCCCGAGGGGGGCAGGGCGGCGAGGTCGAAGGTCAGCGGTGCGCCGCCGCCGCCGCATCCGCCGAGGGCGGGCGCGAGCAGGGCGACGAGCGCGAGGGCCGGGACGGTCTGGTTCATACGGTCAACCTGCTGGGCGCCGGACGGGCCGGTGCCGTGACGTGCATCTCGCGAGGCTCCCGACCGGCGGGAGACGCCCCTCCGGCCGCGGACGGCGCCGCTGGAGTTCTGCGAGAGGCACTAAGCTGCGCCGTAGAAACTACGCAAGGAGCCGTCCCGTGCCGTGCGGCGAGGCACATACTCCCAGGAAAAGTCGGCTCTAGCGGCCACCGTTGTATTCCGGCAACGACGGCTTGCCGCCGAAGATCACCTGCGAGGGGTCGCGCTCCAGGTTCTTCACGGTGCGGTTCAGGGTGTTGAGCGTGCGCTGGCCGTCGGTGGAGAGCGCCTCGACCTCGCGGCGGCCGCTGCCCGAGAGCCGGTTGAAGCTCGTGGCGATGTTGGCCGTGCGCTTGTCGAGGTTCTCCGAGAGGGTGCGGAAGGCGCGGCCCGCGTCGCGCACCGAGATCGCGGCCTCGCGCACCTCGGTGAAGGTCGAGGAGCCCTGCTCGCCCGAGGCCGAGCCGAGGAAGCCCTCGGCGCCCTTCAGCACGCCGTCGATGCGGTCGGCCGAGGCGCTGAGCTTTCCGGCCAGCGCGCGGGCATCGTGCAGGCCGGCCTCGATGTCGGGGCTGGCATTGGCGAGGGCGCCGGAGAAGCGGTCGGCATTGGCGATCACCCGGTTGAGGCGCTCGCCGTCGACGGATTTCACGAGGCCGGCGATCGAGGGCCCGGCATCGGCCAGCGTCTTCGAGAAGGACTCGACGTTGGCGAGCGTCCGGTTGATCGCGCCTTCATTGCCCGCCACCACCTTGTCGAGGCGCTGCAGCACGTCGTCGGCGCGCTGGGCGATCTGCTTGGCCGCCGCCATCATGTCCTGGATGTCGGAGGAATCGGCGAAGATCGTCGGCATCTCGCCGCCGGAGCCGGCCTTCAGCGGCGGCGCGTCGGCGTTGCCGCCCGACAGCGCGATCACCGAGACGCCGGTGAGCATGGCCGAGTCGAGGCGCGCGCGGGTATCGGCGCGCAAGGGCGTCGAGGGCTCGACCTTGATGAGGGCGATCACGCGCCGCGGATCCTGCGGCAGCAGGCTCACCTCCGAGACCTCGCCGACCTTGATGCCGTTGAAGGTCACGCTCGAGCCGCGCGACAGGCCGCCGACGCTGCCCGAGAACACGATCCGCACGGCCTGGGCGACCTGCCGGGACGAGCCGCCCGAGAGCCAGAGCACGAAGCCGAAGCCGACCAGGATCACCGCGACGGTGAAGGCGCCGATGAGGGCGTAGTTCGCACGCGTCTCCATGCGTCAGTCCTTGGCCGGAGCTTGGCGTTTCGCGCGGTGCGGGGCCGCACCCGGCGCGACCCGCATGGGGATGGACACGGGGATGAACACGGGGATACGGGCAGGCTCAGGCATGGGCGGGCTCCCCCGTGACGATCGCGCGGGCGCGCTTGCCGTGGAAATACGAGCGCAGCCAGGGATGGTCGTGGCTGAGCATGTGCTCGATCGGCCCTGCCGCGATGATCTGTCCGTCGCCGAGCGCCGCGATGCGGTCGCAGGCGGTGTAGAGGCTGTCGAGGTCGTGCGTCACCATGAAGACGGTGAGCCCGAGCGTCTGCTTCAGGGTCGCGACGAGGTCGTCGAACTCGCCCGCGCCGATCGGGTCGAGGCCCGAGGTCGGCTCGTCGAGGAACAGGATCTCCGGGTCGAGCGCCAGCGAGCGGGCGAGCGCCGCGCGCTTGATCATGCCGCCGGACAGCTCGGACGGGTACTTGTCCGCGGCCTCGGGCTTGAGGCCGACCATCTCGATCTTGAGCCGCGCGAACTCGTCGAGCAGGCGCTCGGACAGGTTCAGGTGCTCGCGCATCGGCACCTGGATGTTCTGCTTGACGGTGAGCGCCGAGAACAGGGCGCCGTGCTGGAACAGCACGCCCCAGCGCTGCTCGATCCGGCGGCGCTCGGCCAGCGTCATCCCGTCCATGTCCTGGCCGAACACCTCGATCGTGCCCGAGCGCTTGGGCACGAGGCCGAGGATGGTGCGGGTCAGCACCGACTTGCCCTGGCCGGAGGGCCCGACGAAGCCGAGGATCTCGCCGCGGCGGATGTCGAGGTTGAGGCCCTTGAGGATCGTGCGGTCGCGAAAGCCCACGACGAGGTCGCGCACGCGAATGATCGGGTCGGCCTCTTCAGGTCTGGTGAGTTCTGCGCGCATGTCCGGCTCAGAAATCGATCGCCGCGAAGAAGACGGCGAACAGGCCGTCCAGGACGATCACCATGAAGATGGACTTGACGACTGAGGCGGTGACGTGGCGGCCGAGGGATTCGGCCGAGCCTTCCACGGCGAAGCCCTCGATCGTCGCGATGATGCCGATGGTGAGGGCCATGAAGGGCGCCTTGATCAGGCCGACGAAGACGTGGTGCAGGCCGACCGCGGCCTGGAGCCGGGCCAGGAACTGGTCGAGCGTCAGCCCGCCATAGGCCATGGCGGTGAGGCCGCCGCCCAGCAGCGCGGCGAGCGCGCCGATCAGGGTCAGCATCGGCAGGCCGACCACCAGGGCGAGGATGCGCGGGACGATCAGCACCTCGACGGGGTCGAGGCCCATGACGCGCAGGGCGTCGACCTCCTCGCGCATGCGCATGGAGCCGATCTCGGCGGTGAAGGCCGAGCCGGAGCGGCCCGCCACCATGATCGAGGTGAGGAGCACGCCGAGTTCGCGCAGGATCAGCAGGCCGATCAGATTGACCACGAAGGCCTGCGCGCCGAAGCGCTGCAACTGGAAGATGCCCTGCTGCGCGACGATGCCGCCGACGAGGAACGAGATCAGGATGATGATCGGCGCGCCGCGCAGCGCCACCTGCTCGACTTGGTTGACGAAGGCGCTGGTGCGGAAGCTGCGCGGCCGCGCCGCGACCCGTCCGCAGGCCGTCACCACCTCGCCGAGGAAGGCGATCCCGGTGACGATGTCCTGCCCGCCCCCGGCCACGCGGCGGCCGAGCCCGTCGAGCAGGCCGTAGAGATAGCCGTGGCGGGGGCCGGCCGCCGCTTCCGGCTCGCGCAGGCCCACCTCGCCGAGCAGGATGCGGTGCTCGGGCCGCGCCCCGGCATAGCCGAGCCGGCCACCGGCTGCCTCGATCTCGCCGCGGGTCCGCTCCAGCACCCAGGCGCCCAGCGTGTCGAGGCGCTCGACATGGGTGAGATCGACGACGATCGCCCGGCCCGCGCCGGCCGCGGCGATGCGCGCGGCGGCGGCCTCAACGGCGGCGCCCTGGTCGGTCGTCCAGCGCCCGTCGAGGGCGAGACGGCCGTCGGCCTCCGCCGCGACGCGCGCGCCCGCTTCCTCGCCCGTCCGGGCTCGCGCGGCGCTCAGCACGCGGGCCCTCCGATGGTGGCTGCCAGGATCATCACGCGGCCCCTCCTGCGCCGCTCTTATGTCCAGATTAGGGTTACGGGATTCTATGCTTACGGTTGCAATGTGTGCCCGCGCACGCGCCGCGCCGCCAGGACCGTGAGCGCGAGGCCGGTGGCAGCGAGCGGCGCCATCAGCGCGAAGGCCACGGGCCCGCCGCTGCGATAGGCGAAGCCGGAGAGCAGGGTGGCCGAGGCCGAGACCGTGGCGTTGACCGCGCTCACCGTGCCCTGCGCCCGGCCGCGGGCGCCCTCCGGGCTGAACCCCGAGACGGCGGCCATGGCGCCGAGCTGCGTCGCCCCGAAGGTGAAGCCGTGGAGCGCCTGCAGCAGGACGAGCAGGACGAGCGAATCCCCGAACGCGTAGAGCCCGAGCGCCCGGACCAGCGCGGCGAGCCCGCCGAGACCGAGCAGCCGGAAGGGCGTGCGCCAGCGTGCCGGTAGCCGGCCGATCAGGGCGAACAGCACGATCTCCGAGAGGACGCCCACCGCCCAGAGCCCGCCGACCGTCGCGGTGGAATGGCCGAGCCCGGTCCAGTGGATGCTGCCGAAGCCGTAGATCGCGGCGTGGCTCGCCTGGATCGCGCCCGCCGCGCCGATGCAGAGCCAGAGATGGAGCGGCAGGCGCGGGCGCGGCCCCTCCGGGACGGTGCTCGGCGGCGGCGCCACCGAGCGGCTGCGATGGGCGACGAGGCAGGCGATCAGGGCGAGCCCGGTCAGCAGCAGCGGCACCGCGATCTCTCCGCCGAGCGCACCGAGCAGCGCGCCCCCGATGAGGTTCGCGGCGAGGAAGGCGATCGAGCCGGCCATGCGGATGCGGGCATAGTCGAGCCGCGGCCGGGCCCGCACCGCGGCAAGCGTCAGGAAGTCGATGCTCGGCACAAGCGGCGCCGCCGCCACCGCGTTGAGCACGGTGAGCGCGGCGAGGAGCGGCCAGCCGAGCGGGGCGGCGGCCGGCATCAGCAGGTAGGTCAGCGCGACCCCGAGGCTGCCGGCGACGATCAGCCGGCGCGGGCCGACGCCGCGGTCGATCAGGCTCATCAGCGGCGCGGTGGCGACGATGCGCGTCGCGATCGGCAGCGCCAGCAGCAGGCCGATCACCGTGGCGTCGAGGCCGAGCGCGTCGAGCCAGACTGGCATGAACGGCATGGCGATGCCGATCTCCACGAACACCACGGCGTAGAGCAGCGACAGGCGGAAGGCGCCGGGTTCCGGCGCCGGGGTGGGTGCAGGGGAGGGAGGCAAGACCTGAGATGGGGGCGTAAGCGCCCGTTAAACAGCTTGGATCAAAGTGTATGCAGCGCGTGTGCCGGCCTGTGCGGGCCGCGGCGCGCCGAGTTCCGTGAGGACGCGTAGCATGTCCGGCACCCAGTCGCCCATCCTCTTCGCCCCGGACGCCTACGACGTGATCGCGGCGGCGATGACCGAGAGCGAGCGCGGGCGCTGGTTCCTGGAGGAGCATGCCCGCCGCAGCCGCGGGCCGGACACCGTGACCCTCCTCGACGCGATCGGCCGGATCGAGAACGCGATCACGGCGCAGCGCGGCCCGGAGGATGTCGGGCACCTGCGCGGCAGCCTCCTCGACATGGCCAACGCGATCAGCCGGACCAAGGCCGAGATCGCGGCGATCAGCGTGCCGGAGCAGGACCAGAGCCGGCTCGGCGTCGCCTCGGAGGCGCTCGACGCCATCGTGCGCACCACCGAGCGCGCCACCTCGGACATCCTCGGCGCCGCCGAGGACGTGCAGGAGACCGCCTGGACCCTGCGCGAGCGCGGCGTCGACGCGGATGTCTGCGACCGGCTCGACCGGCACGCCACCCAGATCTACACGGCCTGCTCGTTCCAGGACCTGACGGCGCAGCGCATCAGCCGCATCGTGAATACCCTGCGCTACCTGGAAGACCGCCTGAGCGCGATGATCACGATCTGGGACAGCGCGGACGAGCGCATCCCGCCCGGCCCCGAGACGGCCCCGCGCGCCGCCGCGGTCCCGATCGACCTGAGCCAGAGCGACGTCGACCGCTTCATCGACATGCAGGGCGACGTGCAGGCCCCCGAGGCGGCAGGTGCGATTGCCCGCGCGCCGATCCTTCTCGACGAGACGATCGACTTCCTCCCCGCCGCCGAGATGCCGGAGGCGTTCGAGGCTGAGGAGGCTACCGACACGGCCGCGCTCGACGAGGCCTTCTCCGTCGATGCGGACGAACTGGCCTTCGCGGAGGAGGCCGACGACGACCTCGCTTTCGCGGCCGAGGAGCCCGCCGCCGAGGCCGCCGGCATCGAGACCGCCGAGACCGGGATCGTGGCCGACCTCGATGACCTCGCCTTCGCGATCGAGACCGAGACCGAGACCGTCGCCGAGCCGGAGGAGCCGGCCTCGGCCGAGCCGCGCCCTGCTAATCCGGCGCGCCAGACGGAGCTGGACCTCGGCGACATCGACCTGCTCAGCATCGAGGAGAAGCTGGCTCTGTTCTCCTGAAGGCGACCGCGCGCCGCTGTCGCCGCGGCGCCCGCATCGGTCTATGGAGTCGGCTCGGTGCCGGGCTGCCCGGTACGCGCCACCAGCCCCGCCCGTGACCAAGCCCGTCCTGCATCTGCTCAAGCTCAGCGTCGGCCCGACCTCCATCGCCGACCTTGCCGACCGGCACGCCCGGTTCCGCGAGGAGGCCCTGCGCGAGGGCCGCGACCCATCACCCGTGCACGTGACCCGGATGGTCCCGTCGCGGCGGGCCGAGATCGCCGGGCGCGGCTCGATCTTCTGGGTGATCAAGGGCACCCTGTGCTGCCGGCAGGTGCTGACCGCGATCGAGCCGGTGACCGGCACGGACGGCATCCCGCGCTGCCGCCTGGTGCTCGGGGATCGCCTGATCCCCGTGTCGCCGCGGCCCTGCCGCCCGTTCCAGGGCTGGCGCTACCTCGCGGCCAAGGACGCGCCCGTCGACCTCGACGCCGCCGCGGCGGGCGACCTCGCCGAGATGCCGGAGGCTCTGCGTCGCGAACTCGCCGGGCTCGGCCTGCTCTGAGACCGCGTCCGGTCGATCAGACCGGACGCGGTCTCGGCCAAGCCCGCGCGGCGCTCGAGCGAAGGCGACATCCGCCACCCCGAAGGGATCACCCGGATGTCGCACGATGTGCCGCGGCCCCGCTCTTCGTCTCATGCCCCCTCGAAGCGCCCGCTCGCATGGGCGAGCATGGTGTAGACCTTGCCCGTCTCCGAGGTGAGGTAGGCGTCGGCCCGGCGGGTGTCGGGGTCGTTCTTCATCACGTCCCCGAGCAGCCGCTCGAACTCGCCGACATAGCGGTCGACGGCGCGGCGGAACTCGACCTCGCCCCGGTAGCGGCGCTGGATCTCCGCGAAGGTCTGGCGACCCTGCGCGGTGTAGATCCGCGGCTGGAACAGGTTCGATTCGCCGCGGCGGTAGCGCTCCCACAGGTCCACGGCCGTGCGGTGGTCGATCATCCGGCCGATATCGTTCGAGATCGACTCGAGCGCGCGGGCGGGGTCGGCCGCCGGGGCCTGTCCGGTCCGGGCCGGAGCCTCCTCCTCCTCGTCGAGGGAGGCCCGGGTCAGCAGGTCGGAGAGCCAGCCGCTCTTGTCGGCCCCGGCCGCCGGGCGGCCGGCGCGGGGCGCTTCCGTCCGGGCCGGCGCCGGGTTGCGCGGCGCCGGTTGCGGGCTCGCCTGGGCCGCCGGCTGGCCGGCCG
>NZ_CABFVH010000027.1 GCF_902141855.1 Methylobacterium dankookense
CTGATCGTGCCGGTGGCCATGGAGGAGAAGCTGCGCTTCGCCATCCGCGAGGGCGGACGCACCGTCGGCGCCGGCGTCGTCGCCGCCATCAACGACTGAGCCACGGGTCAGTCCTTTGAGGGATCGGAGAAGGGGCGGGCCCCCGCGCCCGCCCCTCTCCACTTCCCGCTGAAGGTTTTCAGGTCATGAACGGTCAGAACATCCGTATCCGCCTCAAAGCGTTCGATCATCGCATTCTCGATGCTTCGACCCGCGAGATCGTCTCCACCGCCAAGCGCACGGGTGCTCAGATCCGTGGGCCCATCCCTCTGCCGACCCATATCGAGCGCTTCACCGTGAACCGGTCCCCGCACATCGACAAGAAGTCGCGCGAGCAGTTCGAGATGCGCACCCACAAGCGCGTCCTCGATATCGTCGATCCGACGCCCCAGACCGTGGACGCGCTGATGAAGCTCGACCTCGCCGCCGGCGTCGACGTGGAGATCAAGCTCTGAGCCCCTCGCGGGCTTAGAGCTTACCGGTTCATCGCGCGAGGGAGAAACCTATGCGCTCAGGTGTCATCGCACAGAAGGTCGGCATGACCCGCGTCTTCACGGAAGCGGGCGAGCACGTCCCCGTGACCGTGCTCAAGATCGATCAATGCCAGGTGGTCGCGCATCGCACCACCGAGAAGGACGGCTACGTCGCGCTGCAGGTCGGCGTCGGCAAGGCCAAGGTCAAGAACGTGTCCAAGGCCGAGCGCGGTCGCTTCGCGGTCGCCAAGGTCGAGCCGAAGAAGAAGCTCGCCGAGTTCCGCGTGTCCGAGGACGCGCTGATCCCGGTCGGCGCCGAGATCACGGCCGACCACTTCATCCCGGGCCAGTTCGTGGACGTCACGGGCACCACCACGGGTAAGGGCTTCGCCGGCGGCATGAAGCGCTGGAACTTCGGCGGCCTGCGCGCCTCGCACGGCGTGTCGGTCTCGCACCGCTCGATCGGTTCGACCGGTGGCCGCCAGGACCCGGGCAAGACCTTCAAGAACAAGAAGATGCCGGGTCATCTCGGCGTCGAGCGGGTCACCACCCAGAACCTGCGCGTCGTGCGCACGGACCCCGAGCGCGGCCTGATCCTGGTCGAGGGCGCGGTCCCGGGCGTCGCCGGCGGCTGGATCCAGATCCGCGATTCGGTGAAGCGCAAGGCGCCCGCCGACCTCCCGCTGCCGGGCAAGTTCCGTGAGAACGGCGCCGCTCCGGCTCCCGAAGCCGCCTCCACCGAGGAGACCGCGTGATGAAGCTCGATATCACCACGCTCGACGGTGCCGGCGCCGGCTCGATCGACCTCAACGAGGAGATCTTCGGCCTGGAGCCCCGCGCCGACCTGCTGCAGCGCATGGTCCGCTACCAGCTCGCCAAGCGCCGCGCCGGCACCCACGCCGTGCAGAACCGCTCGGACGTGAACCGGACCCGCAAGAAGGCCTACAAGCAGAAGGGCACCGGCAACGCCCGTCACGGCGCTGCCTCCGCGCCGCAGTTCCGCGGCGGCGGCCGGGCCTTCGGCCCGGTGGTGCGCGACCATGCCCACGACCTGCCCAAGAAGGTCCGGGCCCTGGCGCTGCGCCACGCCCTCTCCTCGAAGGCCAAGGCCGCGACCCTGATCGTCGTCGACGACATCAAGATCGACGACCACAAGACCAAGGGCCTCATCGAGCGCTTCGGCAAGCTCGGCCTCTCGAACGCGCTGATCATCGGCGGGTCCGAGGTGGACGTGAACTTCGGTCGCGCCGCCCGCGCGATCCCGAAGATCGACGTGCTGCCCGTGCAGGGCATCAACGTCTACGACATCCTGCGCCGCGACACCCTCGTGCTCACGAAGGCTGCGGTCGACGCGCTGGAGGAGCGCTTCAAATGAGTCTCGATCCGCGCCACTACGATGTCATCGTCTCCCCCGTGATCACGGAGAAGGCGACGAACCTCACCGAGCAGAACAAGGTCGTCTTCCGGGTCGCCCCGAAGGCCACCAAGCCGCAGATCAAGGAAGCGGTCGAGAAGCTGTTCGACGTCAAGGTCACTGCGGTGAACACGCTGGTGACCAAGGGCAAGAAGAAGATCTTCCGCGGGCTTCGCGGGCAGCGTTCGGACGTGAAGAAGGCGATCGTCACCCTCGCCGAGGGCGACACGATCGACGTCACGACCGGGCTCTGAGGACGGGTTAGGGATCCAAGCCGATGGCCTTGAAGACATTCAAACCGGTCACGCCGAGCCTGCGCCAGCTCGTGCTGGTCGACCGCCGTGAGCTCTACAAGGGCAAGCCGGTGAAGGCGCTGACCGAGGGCAAGAGCTCCACGGGCGGCCGCAACAATCTCGGCCGCGTGACCGTCCGCTTCCGCGGCGGCGGCCACAAGCGCTCCTTGCGCAACGTCGATTTCAAGCGGCGCGACCAGCTCAACGTGACGGCGACCGTCGAGCGGATCGAGTACGATCCGAACCGCACGGCCTTCATCGCGCTGATCACCTATCCGGACGGCAAGCAGAGCTACATCCTGGCTCCGCAGCGCCTCCAGGCGGGCGACAAGGTCGTGGCCGGCGAGAGCGTCGACATCAAGCCGGGCAATGCCGGCCCGATCGGCAACATGCCGGTGGGCACGATCGTGCACAACGTCGAGCTGAAGATCGGCAAGGGCGGCGCCATCGCGCGGTCGGCCGGCAACTACGCTCAGATCGTCGGGCGCGACCAGGGCTACGTGACGCTCCGCCTGAACTCGGGCGAGCAGCGCCTGGTCCACGGCCAGTGCTTCGCGAGCGTCGGCGCGGTCTCGAACCCGGACCACATGAACATCTCGCTCGGCAAGGCCGGGCGCAACCGGTGGCTCGGCAAGCGCCCGCACAACCGCGGCGTGGCGATGAACCCTGTCGACCACCCGCACGGCGGCGGCGAGGGACGTACCTCGGGCGGCCGTAACCCGGTGACGCCCTGGGGCGTGCCGACCAAGGGGAAGAAGACCCGCTCCAACAAGCGGACCGACGTCTTCATCCTGTCCAGCCGCCATAACCGCAAGAAGTAACCGCCATGGCACGTTCACTCTGGAAGGGGCCGTTCGTCGACGGCTACCTCTTCAAGAAGGCCGAGGCGGCTCGGGGCTCGAGCCGCAACGAGGTCATCAAGATCTGGAGCCGCCGCTCCACGATCCTTCCGCAGTTCGTCGGGCTCACCTTCGGTGTGCACAACGGGCAGAAGCACATCCCGGTCTACGTCACCGAGGAGATGGTCGGCCACAAGTTCGGTGAGTTCTCGCCGACCCGCACCTTCCCCGGCCACGCGGCCGACAAGAAGGCGAAGAGGCGCTGAGATGGGCAAGCAGGCCACCCCCCGCGCGCTCCCCGAGAACGAGGCGAAGGCCGTCGCGCGGATGCTCCGCGTGTCGCCCCAGAAGCTCAACCTCGTGGCGCAGCTGATCCGCGGCAAGAAGGTCGAGACGGCGCTCGCCGATCTCCAGTTCTCCCGCAAGCGCATCGCCGTCGACGTCAAGAAGTGCCTCGAGAGCGCGATCGCCAACGCCGAGAACAACCACGACCTGGACGTGGACGACCTCGTCGTCTCCCAGGCCTTCGTGGGCAAGGCGCTGGTGCTGAAGCGCTTCCACGCCCGTGCCCGCGGCCGCGGCGCGCGCATCCTGAAGCCCTTCTCGAACCTCACCATCGTGGTTCGGGAAGTCCGGGCCGAAGCGGCCTGAGGAGGATCTGATGGGTCAGAAAGTCAACCCGATCGGTCTCCGGCTCGGCATCAACCGGACCTGGGACTCCCGCTGGTTCGCCCAGAAGGGCGAGTACGCCAAGCTCATGCACGAGGACGTCGCGATCCGCGCCGCCCTGACCAAGCAGCTCAAGCAGGCGGCGGTCTCCAAGATCGTCATCGAGCGCCCGCACCGGAAGTGCCGCGTCACCATCCACTCGGGCCGCCCGGGCGTGGTGATCGGCAAGAAGGGCGCGGACATCGAGAAGCTGCGCAAGCTCGTCGGCACGATGACCAAGGCCGACGTGACGATCAACATCGTCGAGGTGCGCAAGCCCGAGATCGACGCCACCCTGGTGGCCGACTCGATCGCCCAGCAGCTCGAGCGCCGCGTCGCCTTCCGTCGCGCCATGAAGCGCGCCGTGCAGTCGGCGATGCGCCTGGGTGCCGAGGGCATCCGCATCACCTGCTCGGGCCGCCTCGGCGGCGCCGAGATCGCGCGCACCGAGTGGTACCGCGAGGGCCGCGTCCCGCTGCACACCCTGCGGGCGGACGTGGACTACGGCACCGCCACGGCGTTCACCACCTACGGGACCTGCGGCATCAAGGTCTGGGTGTTCAAGGGCGAGATCCTCGAACACGACCCGATGGCTCAGGACAAGAAGGCTCAGGAAGAGGGTGGCCGTTCCGGCGGCCGTCGCGAGCGTGACGGCGAAGGCCGCGGCGATCGGGGTGATCGCGGCGACCGCGGCCGCCGCGAGCCGGCCCACGCCTGAGCCGCCTGAGCAGATAGAGAGGCTGCCATGCTGCAACCCAAGAAGACGAAGTTCCGCAAGCAGTTCAAGGGCCGCATCCACGGTGCGGCCAAGGGCGGCTTCGACCTGAACTTCGGCCAGTTCGGCCTGAAGGCCATGGAGCCGGAGCGGGTCACCGCCCGGCAGATCGAGGCGGCCCGCCGCGCGATCACCCGCGAGATGAAGCGTCAGGGCCGCGTCTGGATCCGGGTGTTCCCGGACCTGCCGGTCACCTCGAAGCCGACCGAGGTCCGCATGGGCTCGGGCAAGGGCGCGCCGGAATACTGGGCCGCCCGCGTCCATCCCGGCCGCATCATGTTCGAGGTCGACGGCGTCGCCGAGGACATCGCCCGCGAGGCGCTCCGCCTCGGGGCCGCCAAGCTGTCGGTGCGCACCCGCATCGTCACCCGCATCGCCGACTAAGGGAGGGATCCATGAAGTCGTCCAACCGACTGTCTGATCTGCAAGCCCTGTCGGCGGATCAGCTCAACGACGAGCTCCTGAACCTCAAGAAGGAGCAGTTCAACCTGCGCTTCCAGGGGGCCACGGGCCAGCTCGAGAACGTCGCCCGCATCCGCGAGGTGCGCCGCGACATCGCCCGCGTGCGCACGCTGCAGCGTCAGAAGACGCTCACCGCGGCGAAGGGCTGAGGAGAGACCTATGCCGAAGCGCGTATTGCAGGGCGTCGTCGTCAGCGACAAGGGCGAGAAGACCATCGTCGTGAAGGTCGAGCGCCGCTTCACCCACCCGGTGATGAAGAAGACCGTTCGCCGCTCGAAGAACTACCATGCCCACGACGAGGCGAATGCCGCCAAGGTCGGGCAGACGGTGTTCATCGAGGAGTGCCGCCCCTACTCGAAGACCAAGACCTGGAAGCTGGTCGAGGACAACGCGGGCGAGACGGCGGACGCCGCGGCCTGAGCCGGCCGCACGGTGCGTTCAACGATCAGGGGCGGATGCTGCCGGCATCCGCCCCTTTTTCGTGCCCGGGATCCATCGTTGCGGGGATCTATTGCTTTTCGACGTGCGCGATAATCCGATTTCAAGCATTCGCTCGCCAGACTGCGCGTAGGTCTCCCCTGCGAGGCAGGCGAGACCCGTGCCCCGCGCGCAAGGGCCGGGGCACCATTCTGGGGAGATTCGGCCATGGCCAAGGATGAGTCGCGCATCGCGTCGTCCCTCGACGCTCTGTTCTCGGCGCGGGCCGTAGACCGCAGGCACTTCCTGGCGGCCGGGGCGGCCCTGGCCGGGGCCGGCATCGCGGCGCCCGGCCCGGCCGCGGCCGAGGCGGCGAGCGCGACCGAGGCGGATCGGCGCGCCATGGCCCAGGCGAT
This sequence comes from Methylobacterium dankookense, assembly GCF_902141855.1. Lineage (GTDB taxonomy): Bacteria > Pseudomonadota > Alphaproteobacteria > Rhizobiales > Beijerinckiaceae > Methylobacterium > Methylobacterium dankookense. Next base: position 5,837 of record NZ_CABFVH010000027.1, read on the forward strand.
CGAGCTCATGCGCAAGGCCGGCGTCGTCGAGAAGACCGGCGGCCCCTTCGGGGCGGTGATCGTCCGCGACGGCGAGGTTCTCGCGGCCTCGGGCAACAGCGTGCTGCGCGACAGCGATCCCTCCGCCCATGCCGAGGTGAATGCGATCCGGATCGCCTGCAGGAAGGTCGGCGCCCCGAACCTGTCGGGGGCGACGCTGTTCACGAGCTGCGAGCCGTGCCCGATGTGCTACGCGACGGCCTACTGGGCCCGCATCGGCAGGATCTACTATGCCGCGGCCTGGACGGACTATGCCGATCTGTTCGACGACCAGAACATCAGCCAGGACATGAAGCGGCCCTACGCCGAGCGGGCCGTGCCGGTCAGCCAGATGATGCAGGCCGAGGCCCGGACGGTCTGGCTCGAATACCGGCAGATGCCGGAGAAGCGGAAGTACTGAGCGCTTCGCCCGGGCCGGGCCTTCCGACGGGTTCCGGCCCGGCTGCCGGGACGGGAGGTCGCCGGGCTTCGGACGATTCAGGCCTTGCGCGCCGGGTGCTTCCGGTGTATCGGACCGGCCTTCGCGACAGTCCAAGGGGCGTTCGCGCCCTTCGTACGCGGTGACCGCGCCGGCGTCCTCACGCCGATTGCGCGGTCTCTCATATGAGCCGGGGACATCAGATCCCCATCAGGCGTCGTCCGCCGGGCAATTCCGCCCGCGTGCGGAAACCCGTCTGAAACAAGGAAAGGTCACTCCCGTGATCCAGATGCAGACGAATCTGGACGTCGCCGACAATTCGGGTGCACGCCGCGTGATGTGCATCAAGGTGCTCGGCGGGTCGAAGCGCAAGTATGCGGGCGTCGGCGACGTGATCGTCGTCTCCGTCAAGGAGGCGATCCCGCGCGGCCGCGTGAAGAAGGGCGACGTCATGAAGGCGGTCGTCGTGCGCACCGCCAAGGACGTGAAGCGCGCCGACGGCTCGGTGATCCGCTTCGACAAGAACGCCGCCGTGCTGATCAACAATCAGAAGGAGCCGATCGGCACCCGCATCTTCGGGCCCGTGCCGCGCGAGCTGCGCGCGCGCAATCACATGAAGATCATCTCGCTGGCTCCGGAGGTGCTGTGATGGCCGCCAAGATCAAGAAGGGCGACACGGTCGTCGTCCTCACCGGCCGCGACAAGGGTCGCTCCGGCGAGGTCATCCAGATGCTGCCGAAGGAGAACCGCGCGCTCGTCCGCGGCATCAACCTGGTGAAGAAGCATCAGAAGCAGACGCAGTCGCAGGAAGGCGGGATCATCTCCAAGGAGGCCGCCATCCAGCTCTCCAACATCGCGGTCGCCGATGCCAACGGCAAGCCGACCCGCGTGGGTTTCCGCATTCTCGAGGACGGCCGCAAGGTCCGGTTCGCCAAGAGCACGGGGGATCAGATCGATGGCTGAGGCCGACAAGAACGCTTACACCCCCCGTCTGCGCAAGCACTACGACGAGGTGGTCCGCCAGAAGCTCATCGAGCAGTTCGGCTACAAGAACCCCATGCAGGTGCCGGTCATCGAGAAGATCGTCATCAACATGGGCGTCGGCGAGTCCACCGCCGATTCCAAGAAGGCGACCGTCGCCGCCGGCGACCTCGCCCTGATCGCCGGCCAGAAGCCGGTCATCACCCGCGCCCGCAAGGCGATCGCGACCTTCAAGGTCCGCGAGGGCATGCCGATCGGCTGCAAGGTGACGCTGCGCAAGCAGCGCATGTACGAGTTCATGGACCGGCTGATCACGATCGCGCTGCCGCGCGTCCGCGATTTCCGCGGCCTGAACCCGCGCTCCTTCGACGGGCGCGGCAACTACGCCCTGGGTCTCAAGGAGCACCTCGTGTTCCCGGAGATCTCCTACGACAAGGCGGAGCAGATGTGGGGCATGGACATCGTCGTGGCGACCTCCGCCAAGACCGATGAGGAAGCCAAGGCCCTCCTCGCCGCCTTCAAGTTCCCGTTCCGGCAGTGAGGCCCTAGGGCCTCAGACGCGGACACTGGAGAGAACAGACATGGCTAAGAAGAGCTCAGTCGAGAAGAACAACCGCCGCAAGGCTTTGGTCGCGCGCTTCGCCGAGAAGCGCAAGGCCCTCCTTGCCGTCGCCAACAACGAGGGCCTCGAGATGGAGGAGCGCTTCGAGGCGCGCCTCAAGCTCGCGGAACTGCCGCGCAACTCGTCGGCCACCCGGATCCGCAACCGTTGCGAGATCACCGGCCGTCCCCGCGCCGTCTATCGCAAGATGGGCATCTCGCGCGTGGCGCTGCGCGAGCTCGGCAACCGGGGCCTGATCCCCGGCCTCGTGAAGTCGAGCTGGTAAGGAGGCATCCCCATGGTCAACGATCCCGTGGGCGATATGCTCACCCGCATCCGCAACGGCCAGCAGCGCCGTCGCAACGTCGTCCAGACCCCCGGCTCGCGCCTGCGCGCCTCGGTTCTCGACGTCCTGAAGTCCGAGGGCTACATCCGCGACTACGCGGTGCAGGACCTCGGCAACGGCCGCACCGAGTTCGCGATCGAGCTGAAGTACTACGACGGCAAGCCCGTCATCCGCTCGATCCAGCGCGTGTCGAAGCCCGGCCGCCGGGTCTATTCCTCGGTCGGCGAGCTGCCGCGCGTGGCCGACGGCCTCGGCGTCACCATCGTGTCCACCCCGCAGGGCGTCATGGCCGACCACGTTGCGCGCGAGCGCAACGTCGGCGGTGAAGTGCTCTGCCAGGTGTTCTGATCGGACGAGAGGAGCAAGGCAGATGTCTCGCGTAGGCAAGAAGCCCGTCACCATCCCGTCCGGCGTGACGGCGACGGTCGATGGTCAGACCGTGAAGATGAAGGGTTCGAAGGGCGAGCTGCAGTTCGTCGTGCCGGCCCTGGTGGACGTGGAGTTCAAGGACGGCGCGGTCTCCGTGCAGCCCAAGAACCAGTCCAAGGCAGCCCGCTCCCTGTGGGGCACCTCGCGCGCCCAGGTGGCGAACATCGTCGAGGGCGTCTCGAAGGGCTTCGAGAAGAAGCTGGAGATCACCGGCGTCGGCTATCGCGCCGCGATGGCCGGCAAGGCTCTCAAGCTGTCGCTCGGCTACAGCCACGACATCGAGTACGAGATCCCGGCCGGCATCACCATCGTGACGCCCAAGCCGACGGAGATCGTGGTGTCGGGCATCGACCGGCAGCGCGTCGGCCAGGTGGCCGCCGAGATCCGCGACTATCGCGGCCCCGAGCCCTACAAGGGCAAGGGCGTGAGGTACGCCGGTGAGTTCATCTTCCGCAAGGAAGGCAAGAAGAAGTAAGGAGGGCTGACATGTCGAACAAGCTTGAAGCCCTCCGGAGGCGCAAGATCCGCGTCCGCCGGGCGCTGCGGACCGCCGCCAACGGGCGTCCGCGCCTGTCGGTGTTCCGTTCGTCGAAGCAGATCTACGTCCAGGTCATCGACGACGCGCAGGGCAAGACCCTCGCCGCCGCCTCGTCGCTCGACAAGTCGCTCAAGAGCGACCTGAAGACCGGCGCCGACGTGGCCGCCGCCTCCGCCGTGGGCAAGCTCGTCGCCGAGCGCGCCAAGGCGGCGGGCGTCACCAAGGTGATCTTCGACCGCTCGGGCTACATCTACCACGGCCGCGTCAAGGCCCTGGCGGATGCCGCCCGCGAGGGCGGCCTGGAGTTCTGAGGCAGCTGCGCTTCCCAGGTCTCCGGACACAGGTCCGGGGACCTGCAAGCGCGACTGCGCGCCGCCGCAGGCAAGGCCACGCAGCCCGCGTCACCTTGGCTTCGTGCGGCGGACGTTCCATCCTCGATGGAACACCCGATGAAGAGATTCGGCGGAGGGGAGCGGCCCGCTCGCTCCTCGAAGAACCATCCGAGCGAGCGGGCCCGCCGCCCGCGCCAGTGCGATGAACAGGTAGAAGAATGGCACGTGAACGTGAAGGCGGGGGCCGCGGCCGCCGCGATGAGCGCGAGGAGCGCGACAGCGAGTTCGTGGACAAGCTCGTCCACATCAACCGCGTCGCCAAGGTGGTGAAGGGCGGCCGTCGCTTCGGCTTCGCGGCCCTCGTCGTCGTCGGCGACCAGAAGGGCCGGGTCGGTTTCGGTCACGGCAAGGCGCGTGAGGTGCCTGAAGCCATCCGCAAGGCGACGGAAGCCGCCAAGCGTGGCCTGATCCGCGTCTCGCTCCGCGAGGGCCGGACCCTGCACCACGACGTCAACGGCCGTCACGGCGCCGGCAAGGTGATCCTGCGCGCGGCCCCGGCCGGTACCGGCATCATCGCGGGCGGCCCGATGCGCGCCGTCTTCGAGACGCTCGGCATGCAGGACGTGGTGGCGAAGTCGCTCGGCTCGTCCAACCCCTACAACCTCGTGCGCGCCACCTTCGAGGCGCTCAAGAACGAGGACAGCCCGCGCTCCGTCGCGGCGCGCCGTGGCCTCAAGGTGTCCGCGCTCCAGGCGCGCCGCCGCGATGCCGATCCGAACGATCAGTCCGAAGCGGCTGTGGCGTAAGGGGAGGATGGCATGACGACCAAGACCATCCGCGTCGAGCAGATCGGCTCGCCGATCCGCCGCGAGGCCTCCCAGCGCGCGACGCTGGTCGGCCTCAAGCTGAACAAGCTGCACCGGGTCGCCGAGCTGGAGGACACCCCCTCCGTGCGCGGCATGATCCGCAAGGTGCAGCACCTCGTGCGCGTCATCGACGCGGCTTGAGGAGGGCACCATGAAGCTCAACGAAATCCGCGACAACGACGGCGCGACCAAGAACCGGATGCGCGTCGGCCGGGGCATCGGCTCCGGCAAGGGCAAGACCGCGGGACGCGGCGTGAAGGGCCAGAAGGCCCGCACCGGCGTGTCCATCAAGGGCTTCGAGGGCGGCCAGATGCCGCTGCATCGTCGCCTGCCGAAGCGCGGCTTCAACAACATCCACGCCGCCGACCTGAACGAGGTGAATCTCGGCCGGGTGCAGCAGGCGGTGGATGCGGGCAAGCTCGACGCCTCGGCGCCGGTCACCGTCGAGGCGTTGGTCGCCGCCGGCATCCTCTCCCGTCCCCGCGACGGCGTGAAGCTGCTCGGCGTCGGCGAGCTGACCGCGAAGCTCACCTTCGAGGTCACCCGCGCGTCCAAGTCGGCCGTCGAGGCGGTCGAGAAGGCCGGCGGCACGGTCAACGTCGTCTATGCGGCGGGCGTCGCCCACCGCGGCACGGCGTCCGCCACCGCCTGAGCCTTCCGGCCCGGCGCGCGATCCGTTGCGCGCCGGTCGCGAAGCCCTTAAGTCGGAGCAACCGAGCGGCGGCCCGTGCGACCTCGCACCGGCCGCCGTTTCCGTTTCACCCGGACGCGACCCGTCCGGCGACAGGTCCCAGGATAGACCGTCATGGCCTCAGCCGCCGAGCAGCTTGCCGCCAACCTCAATTTCGGCGCCATCGCCAAGGCCGATGAGCTGAAGAAGCGCATCTGGTTCACGCTCGGCGCCCTCGTGGTGTTCCGGCTGGGCACCTACGTGCCGATTCCGGGCATCGACCCGGAGCAGTTCGCGCGGAATTTCCAGCAGCAGGCGGGCGGCGTGCTCGGCCTGTTCAACATGTTCTCGGGCGGCGCGGTCGAGCGCATGGCGATCTTCGCGCTCAACATCATGCCCTACATCTCGGCCTCGATCATCATCCAGCTCCTCACCTCGGTGATCCCGAGCCTGGAGGCGCTGAAGAAGGAGGGCGAATCGGGCCGCAAGGTCATCAACCAGTACACCCGCTACCTCACGGTGGTGCTGGCCCTGGTCCAGTCCTGGGGCATCGCGATCGGCCTGCAGAGCTCGTCGGCGGCGATCGACCCGGGCCCGTTCTTCCTGGCCTCGACGGTGATCACCCTCACCGGCGGCACGCTCTTCCTGATGTGGATCGGCGAGCAGATCACCTCGCGCGGCATCGGCAACGGCTCCTCGCTCATCATCTTCGCGGGCATCGTCGCCCACCTGCCGGTGGCGATCGCGGGCGCGCTGGAGCTCAGCCGCACCGGCGCGATGTCGCCCGCGACCCTCCTCGGCACCGCCGTCGGCGCCGTGGCGCTGATCTACTTCATCGTGTTCATGGAGCGGGCCCAGCGCGGGGTGCTGATCAACTCCCCGAAGCGCCAGGTCGGCAACCGCATGTACGAGGGCCAGACCTCGTTCCTGCCACTGAAGCTCAACCCCTCGGGCGTGATCCCGCCGATCTTCGCCTCCTCGCTCCTGCTGCTGCCGGCGACGGTGGCGAGCTTCTCGGCGAGCCAGGGCTCCAGCGGCTTCCTCGGCACGCTGACCACGCTGCTCGGCCACGGCCAGCCGGTCTACATGGCCCTCTACGCCGCGCTGATCATCTTCTTCACGTTCTTCTACACGGCGGTGGTCTTCAACCCGCAGGAGACGGCCGACAACCTGAAGAAGCATGGCGGCTTCATCCCCGGCATCCGCCCGGGCGAGCGCACCGCGGCCTTCATCGACAAGGTGCTGACCCGGATCACGGTGATCGGCGCGCTCTACCTGACCTTCGTCTGCCTCGCGCCCGAGGTCCTGGCGATGGCGCTCTCCTCGCAGAGCCTCGCCTTCGGCGGCACCTCGCTCCTCATCATCGTCTCGGTGACCATGGACACGGTGGCGCAGATCCACGGCCACCTCATGGCCCACCAGTACGAGGGCCTGGTGAAGCGGGCGAAGCTGCGCGGCGCCTCCGCCACCCCGCGGCGGCGCTGAGGGCGAGGCGACAAAACAGGGGGAAGCGTGACGCCTCCCCCCTTGGTCCGGCTCCCCAGCGCGACCGAACCGGATAAAAGAGCACACCATCCAGGCGATGCCGGGGAGGCGTCGCGATCGCCCCGGAAGCCGCACGCGAGCGGACAAGGACGAGGACAACGCCCATGCGCATCATTCTGCTCGGACCGCCCGGCGCGGGGAAGGGCACGCAGTCCGAGCGGATCGTGGCACGCTTCGGCATCCCGCAGCTCTCGACCGGCGACATGCTGCGCGCGGCGGTGGCCGCCGGCACCCCGGTCGGCCTGGAGGCCAAGGCGGTGATGGAAGCGGGCGGCCTCGTCTCCGACGCCATCGTCGTCGGCATCGTCGCCGACCGCATCGAGGAGCCGGACGCCAAGCGCGGCTTCATCCTCGACGGCTTCCCGCGCACCGTGGAGCAGGCCAAGGCGCTCGACGCCATGCTCGCCGAGAAGGGCATCGCCCTCTCCACCGTGGTCGAGCTGAAGGTGGACGAGGACGCGCTCGTCGGCCGCATCGCCAACCGCGCCGCCGAGACCGCCGCCAAGGGCCTGCCGGTGCGCAAGGACGACACCCCCGAGGTGTTCCGCTCGCGCCTCGAGGCCTACCGCGCCCAGACCGCGCCGCTCTCCGAATACTACGCCAAGGCCGGCAAGCTCGAGACGGTCGACGGCATGCAGCAGATCGACACGGTCACCGGGAGCCTGATGGGCATCCTGGAGCGCCACGCCGAGACGGCCGGCGCCTGAGCCCGAAAACGGCTCGACTTGCGGTTGACATCCCGGCCGGCCCGCGCTAGCAGGCCGGTCTTCGTCCATCCGGAACGTGGTCCGAGGTGCCCTCCCGAGGGCGGCCGCGGGCCGCGTCGTCGTTGACGAGCGCGCAAGGGCCGGCCTCCACCGGACGCGCGTCACCCCCGACCGGGCTTCGCCCGGCACCATATGGAGCGTTATCTTGGCCCGTATCGCAGGCGTCAACATCCCCACCGGCAAGCGCGTCGTCATCGCGCTGCAGTACATCCACGGCATCGGGCCCAAGAAGGCCGAGGAGATCACGGAGAAGGTCGGCATCCCGGCCGAGCGCCGCGTGAACCAGCTCACCGACGCCGAGGTGCTCCAGATCCGCGAGGCGATCGACCGCGACTACATCGTCGAGGGCGACCTGCGCCGCGAAGTCTCGATGAACATCAAGCGCCTGATGGACCTCGCCTGCTACCGTGGCCTGCGCCACCGCAAGCAGCTCCCGGTCCGCGGCCAGCGCACCCACACCAACGCCCGCACCCGCAAGGGCAAGGCGAAGCCGATCGCCGGCAAGAAGAAGTAATTTCCTGTGATTGGGAGGCCGCGCTTCGCTCGGCCTCCTTTCCGTCGCGCCGGGTGTCCCGCTATCGGGACCCAGCGTGGCGGCACGGCCCTCCGAGACCGCGCCGCCGAATCCCAGAAGAATCCCGAGCGCCTGGAATTACGGGCGTGCCTGAAGGACTGACGAGCAGAACATGGCCAAGGAACCGACCCGCGTCCGCCGCCGCGAACGCAAGAACATCGTCTCCGGCGTCGCGCATGTGAACGCGTCGTTCAACAACACGATGGTGACCATCACCGACGCGCAGGGCAACACGATCTCCTGGTCGTCGTCCGGCGCCATGGGCTTCAAGGGCTCGCGGAAGTCGACCCCCTACGCCGCGCAGGTCGCCGCCGAGGACGCCGCCCGCAAGGCCGCCGAGCACGGCATGCGCACCCTCGAGGTCGAGGTTTCCGGCCCCGGCTCGGGCCGCGAATCGGCGCTGCGCGCGCTCCAGGCCGCGGGCTTCACCGTGACCTCGATCCGCGACGTCACCGCGATCCCGCACAACGGCTGCCGGCCGCGCAAGCGCCGCCGCGTCTGATCCTGCGGGTCGGACAGACCTCTCGAAGACGGAGAAGCCCGTGGCGAATGGATCGGCCCCCCTTCCCGGCGTCCTGCGTTGGAATGTCGGCGACCTCACGGTCACCGCGCTCAACGACGGCTGGTTCCAGGGCTCGCTCGATCTCGTCACGGGCCTCGACAAGGCGGAGGCCGGGCGGCTCCAGGTGGCGGGCTTCCGTCCCGAGCAGCCGGTCATCACGCTGAACGCCTTCCTGATCACCGGCGCCGGCCGCAAGCCGGTGCTGATCGATACGGGCTACGGGCATTTCGGGCCGGAGACGCTGGGCCGGGTCCCGGCGGCGCTCGCGCTCACCGGCGTGAAGCCGGAGGAGGTCGAGACCGTCCTGGTCAGCCACCTGCATCCGGACCATGTCGGCGGCCTCGTCACCGGGGAGGGCCGGGCGGCCTACCCGAATGCCGAGATCGTGGTGCACGCCGCGGAGGCGCGGCACTGGCTCCCGGACGAGGCGCTCGCACGGGCGCCGGAGGGGGCGAAGCCGTATTTCGAGGGCGCCCGCAAGGCGCTGGCCCCCTATGCGGGCCGCGTGCGCGAGCACGAGGGGGGCGAACTCGTCCCCGGCATCAGCGCGCTGCACATGCCCGGCCATACGCCGGGCCATTGCGGTTTCCGGATCGTGTCCGGCTCCGCGTCGCTCCTGAGCTTCACGGACGCGGTGCATCTGCCGGCGATCCAGTTCAAGCGGCCCGAGGCCGGCGTCGCCTTCGACGTGGACGGCGATCAGGCCCGGGAGACGCGCAAGCGCGTCCTCGACGAGGCGGCCTCCGAGGGCTGCCTCATCGCGGGCAACCACCTGGAATTCCCGGCGCTCGGCACCGTGGCGCGGGACGGACAGGGCTACAGCTTCGTCCCGGTGCTCTGGGTCGCGGGGCAAGGAACGGGGCAAGGGATCTGAGGATCCCGGATTCATTCAGGGACCGGTCGGCGCTCCGGGGCAGGGCGCCGCGCCGGCCGAAGCGCGGGACGGGGTTCGCGTCCCCGCGCGACAGGCGAGAGGTAGGACCGTGGTCATTCAGAAGAACTGGCAAGAGCTGATCAAGCCGAACAAGCTGCAGGTCACCACCGGCGACGACCCGAAGCGCGTCGCGACCGTGGTCGCCGAGCCGCTGGAGCGCGGCTTCGGCACGACGCTGGGCAACGCGCTGCGCCGCGTGCTGCTCTCCTCGCTTCAGGGCGCGGCCGTGACCTCGGTGCAGATCGACGGCGTGCTGCACGAGTTCTCCTCGATCCCGGGCGTGCGCGAGGACGTCACGGACATCGTCCTGAACATCAAGACGATCGCCATCCGCTCGCAGTCGGACACCCCGAAGCGCATGACCCTGCGCAAGACGGGCCCGGGCCTCGTCACCGCCGGCGACATCGCCGTGGTCGGCGACGTGCAGATCCTGAACCCCGACCTCGTGATCTGCACGCTGGACGACGGCGCCGAGATCCGTATGGAGTTCACGGTCGCCACCGGCAAGGGCTATGTCCCGGCCGAGCGCAACCGGCCCGAGGACGCGCCGATCGGCCTGATCCCGGTCGACGCGCTCTACTCGCCCGTGACCAAGGTCAGCTACCGCGTCGAGACCACCCGCGAGGGCCAGGATCTCGACAAGGACAAGCTGACCATGACCATCGAGACCAACGGCGCGGTCTCGCCGGAGGATGCCCTGGCCTATGCCGCGCGCATCATCCAGGACCAGCTGCAGGTCTTCGTGAACTTCGAGGATCCGCGCAAGGAGGAGGCCGCCCCGCTCGCGCCGCAGCTGCCCTTCAACCCGGCTCTGCTCAAGAAGGTGGACGAGCTGGAGCTGTCGGTCCGTTCGGCGAACTGCCTGAAGAACGACAACATCGTCTATATCGGCGACCTCATCCAGAAGTCCGAGGGCGAGATGCTGCGGACCCCGAACTTCGGCCGCAAGTCGCTCAACGAGATCAAGGAAGTGCTCGCCGGCATGGGCCTGCACCTCGGCATGGACGTTCCCGGCTGGCCGCCGGAGAACATCGAGGATCTCGCCAAGCGCTTCGAGGAGCATTACTGAGGCGCCCCGTCCCCGGCCGAGCCGGGGACCTCAGCACGACGCGGCGCCCCAGCGAAGCCGGGGCGCCCCTCTCAAGGATCCCGCCGCGGGGTCAAGCGGATTTGAACGAAGACGCCTCGCACGAGGCACCGGCCGACCCGTGGCACGGCGGCCGACAGCACAGGAAGGGCCAGAGAAATGCGTCACGGTTACCGCGGTCGCCGCTTCAACCGCACCGCCGAGCACCGCAAGGCGATGTTCGCCAACATGTCCGCCGCGCTGATCAAGCACGAGCAGATCATCACCACCCTGCCGAAGGCGAAGGACCTGCGTCCGGTCGTCGAGAAGCTGATCACCCTCGGCCGCGAGGACAGCGTGCATGCCCGCCGCCTGGCGATGGCGCAGCTGCGCGACGCCGACATGGTCAAGAAGCTCTTCGCCGTGCTCGGCCCGCGCTACAAGGGCCGTCCGGGCGGCTATTGCCGCATCATGAAGGCGGGCTTCCGCTACGGCGACAACGCCCCGATGGCGGTGATCGAGTTCGTCGACCGCGACGTCGAGGCCCGCGGCAAGGATTCCGGTCCGAGCCAGGTCGCCGAGGCGGCCTGAGGCTTCGGACCTCCGGTATTCTCGGAAGGCGGCCCTGAGGGCCGCCTTTTTCGTTTCGGGCCGGCCTCGCAGGAGGGCAATCGGTCCCCTGCCCTCTTGCCGGCGGCCCTCCCCGCCTTGGACGATGCACGTGTCATACGACCTCCGGGTGATCCCTTCGGGATGGCGGATGTCGCCTTCGCTCAGGCGCCGCGCGGGCTTGGCCGAGACCGCGTCCGGTCCGATCAACCGGACGCGGTATCAGTGTTATTTTTCGCTCAGAAATTGTAATTCATCGTCGGATCCAAGATACGAGCTTGTAATTATTCGAAATCTATCGTGTTGAATTCCTGATACGCTGCCCTGTAAACGCTGGAAATCAGCGTTGTATTCCATCGAATGCCGTTGCCCTGCGCGCATTTCACCCCCAACCGGTCCACGACGGAGCCGGCGGGATCCGGGGAAAACGCGGAGCACGAGGACGATGGCGGGACGAGACGGGGTTGCGACGCGGCGCGGGCGGTCCTGCCGGGCCCGGGCGGCCCTCCTGGGCGGCCTCGCGCCGCTCTGCGCCGCCGGCGCGGCCGCGCAGACCGCCGGCCCCGCGGCGGAGGCCGTGCTCTCGGAGCTTTCCGTGTCGGGCAGCGGCGAGCGCGCCACCGGCCCGGAGGTCGGCTACCGCGCCTCGCGCTCGGCCACCGCCACCCGCACCGACACGGCCCTGCGCGACACGCCGCAAACCGTGCAGGTGGTGCCGCGCGAGGTGCTGGAGGACCGGCAGGACATCCGGCTCGCCGACGCGATCACCAATGTGAGCAACGTCCAGCCCGGCGGCACCATCCAGGGCCGCTCGGATACGTTCGTGATCCGGGGGTTCCGGACGCAGACCTACGCCATCGACGGCGTGCTCCTGAACCAGGCCAACAATTTCAACGTCACCCAGCGCGACCTCGCCGACGTGGAGCGCCTCGAGGTGCTGAAGGGCCCGGCCTCGGTGCTCTACGGGCGCGGCGATCCCGGCGGCCTCGTCAACATCGTGACGCGCCGGCCGACGCTCCAGCCCTCGGGCGAGCTCACGGCCCAGGGCGGCAGCTACGGCTTCGCGCGGCTCCAGGGCACGGTCTCGGGGACGCTGCCGGGCGTCGAGGGCCTGGCCGGCCGGGTCAGCTTCGCCTCCCAGGACGATCCGACCTTCCGCAATTACGGCGACCGCTCGAACACCCGCAACTTCGTGGCGCCGGCCTTCAGCTGGACCCCCTCCCCCGATACCCGCGTCGAGCTCCTGGCCGAGCTGACCCGGCAGGATTCGCAGTACGACGAGGGCCTGATCGCCCGGAACGGCCGGGTGCCGCTCGACGACATCCGGCGCTTCTACGGCACCACCAATTCCCGCTACTCGGCCGAATCGAATTTCGTGACCCTGCGGGCCGAGCACGATCTCAGCCCGGAAGTGACGCTGCGCCAGATCGTCAACGTGCAATCCGGCGGGTTCGACGTGTTCGCGGTGCGCTCGACCGGCCTCAACGCGGCGGGGACGCTGGTGACGCGCCGGGGCTCGGCGGTCGACAACACCTTCTCCGCCGTCGACACCCAGAGCGAGGTGGTCGCCAAGTTCGACCTCCTGGGCTTCCGGAACACGTTCCTGGCCGGGTTCGAGTACACCCACGGCTTCCGGCGCGCCTATTCCGAGCAGTCGACCTTCTCGTCCACCAGCTTCCTCAACCCGGTCGCCAGCGGGACCTTCGGCGCCTTCCAGTTCCTGAACGACATCCGGCAGAGGACCGACCTCTACGGCGTCTACCTGCAGGACCAGATCGATCTCGGTGCCGGGCTCCAGCTCCTGCTCGGCACCCGCATGGATTTCGGCAGCCAGTTCTACTTCAGCCGCAGCGCCACCTCGCGCACCATCCCGCCGGACCAGGAGCTGTTCGGCTTCTCGCCGCGGGTCGGCCTCGTCTATCGGCCGGTCGAGCCGCTGACGCTCTATGCGAGCTATACGAACTCGTTCAAGCCGCAGACGGACAACGTGCTCGGCGCGACGAACCCGCCGCCGGAAACCGGCGTGCAGTACGAGGTCGGCGCCCGCTACGATCTCGTCCCCCAGGCGCTGACCGTGAGCGCCGCCGCCTTCCGCATCGTCCGCCAGAACGTCTCGGTGAGCGATCCCATCAATACGGGCTTCTCGCTGATCACCGGCGAGCAGCGCTCGGACGGCGTCGAGGTCGACATCGCGGGCGAGATCCTGCCCGGCTGGAAGATCATCGGCGGCCTCGGCTATCTCGACGCCAAGGTCACGAAGGACACCACCTTCGCGGTGGGCAACCGCCTCGCCGGCGTGCCGGAATTCAGCGGCAGCCTCTGGTCGACCTACCAGGTCCAGACCGGCGCGCTGCGCGGCCTCGGCCTCGGCTTCGGCGCGACCTATGTCGGCAGCCGCTTCGGCGACCTCAACAACAGCTTCAAGGTCGGCGCCTATACTCGTCTCGACGCTGCGATCTTCTACGATTTCGACCGCTTCCGCTTCGCCGTCAACGCGCGCAACCTCACGGACGCGCGCTACATCGAGCAGCCCTTCAACCCGTTCAACAACCTGCCGGGCGCCCCGTTCACGGTTCTCGCGACCATCACCGCGCGGATGTGAGGGGGAGGGCGTCGAGGTCCGCGGGACCCGCGACGATCTCCTCTCCCCGCATGCGGGGGGAGGGATGCATGCGCGATCCGCTCTCCTGAAAGGGCCCCTACCCCGCCATGGTCTTCTTCACCGTCTCCACGAGCTGCTTCAGGCTGAAGGGCTTGGGCAGGAAGTTGAAGGCCTCGCCCTCGGGCAGGTTCTTGCGGAAGGCGTCCTCGGCATAGCCGGAGACGAAGATCACCTTCAGCTCGGGCAGATGCTTGCGCACCTCGCGCAGCAGGGTCGGGCCGTCCATCTCCGGCATCACCACGTCGGAGACGATGAGATCGATGGTGTGCTCGCCCGACCGCACGATCTGCAGGGCCTCGATGCCGGAGGCGGCCTCCAGCACCGTGTAGCCGCGAGCCGAGAGCGCGCGGCTGTTGACGGCGCGGACCGGGTCCTCGTCCTCCACGAGCAGGATGGTGCCCTGCCCCGTATGGTCCGCCGAGGGCTTTCGCGCGGCGGGCTTCGGGGCCTCCGGCGCGCCGGCCGCCTTCGGCACGGCCGTGGACTGCCCCTTGGCCGGCCCTGCGGGCTCGGCGGGGAGGCTCGCGGGCAGGCCGGCCGCCGCGACGCGCGGCAGGGCCGGCTCGGCCTCGGCCTCGACCTCCGGCTCGGGGATGTGGCGCGGCAGGTAGATGCGGAAGGCGGTGCCCTCGCCGACCTTCGACTGCACGTCGATGGTGCCGCCCGACTGCTTGACGATGCCGAACACCGTCGAGAGGCCGAGGCCGGTGCCCTTGCCGATATCCTTCGTGGTGAAGAACGGCTCGAAGATCTTCTCCATGATCTCGGGCGGGATGCCCTCGCCCGTGTCGGAGACCTCGATCAGCACGTGGTCGCCGGCCGGCGCGCCGCCGCGCCCATCCTCCGCCGCGGCCTCGCCGGGATCGGGCATGTTGGCGGTGCGGATCAGGAGCTTGCCGCCGCCCGGCATGGCGTCGCGGGCATTGACCGCGAGATTCACGATGACCTGCTCGAACTGGTTCACGTCGGCCTTGACCGGCCAGACGTCGCGCCCGTGCTTCAGCTCGAGCCCGACCCGCTCGCCCAGCAGCCGCTTCAGCAGCAGCGTCAGCTCGGAGAGCGACTCGCCGACATTCATCACCTCCGGCCGCAGGGTCTGGCGGCGCGAGAAGGCCAGCAGCTGCCGCACGAGCCCGGCGGCCCGGTTGGCGTTCTGCTTGATCTGCATGATGTCCTGGAAGGCCGGATCGGTCGGCTTGTGGCTCGCCAGCAGCAAGTCCGAATAGCCGATGATCGCCTGGAGGACGTTGTTGAAGTCGTGCGCGATGCCGCCGGCGAGCTGGCCGACCGCGTTCATCTTCTGCGCCTGGGCGACCTGCTGCTCCAGCTGGCGCTGGGCGGTGGTGTCGAGGGCGTAGAGGATGACCGATTCGCGCTCCTCGTCGAGGGCCTCGCCGGCGCTGCCCGCCGGGATCAGCCAGACCCGGGCCGAGCGGCTGCCGGCCCCGGAGAGCGAGATCTCGATCGGCGCCACCTCGGTGAGCCCGCTCGCCGCCTTGGCGAGGGCGGCGTCGAGCCCGTCGCGGTCGGCGACCGAATCCACGATGTTCGGCTCCTCCGCGGCGTCGGTCCCGTCCTCCACCGCGTGCCGGGGCATGGTGCCGAACAGGCGCGCGAAGGAGGCATTGGCCCGGGCGATGCGCCCGCGCCGGTCGAGCGTCGCGATGGCGATGGGCGAGGTGTTGAGGAAGCGGGCGAGGCGCACCTCGGCGGCGCGCTGCGGCTCGTCGAACTCGGCCCCCGCCGAGCGGTTGATCACGAAGGTGCGCGAGGCGCCGGGCTTGCCGTCCTTGCCGAAGGCGATGCGGTGGTAGAGCCGGGCCGGCAGCGGGTGGCCGTTGCGGCGGCGCAGGTCCAGGTCGATGCGGTCGGTGCGGACCTCGCCGGGCAGGCCGTGGCTGCGGGTCAGCACCTCGGCGCCCGGCGCGATGGCGTCGAGATGCGGGCCGCCCGAGCCGACGGTGGCGAGGTCGTAGCCGAGCCAGGCCGCCAGCGTCGCGTTCATGTAGACGATCGCCCCCTGCGGATCGATCGAGAGGAAGCCCGCGGGCGCGTGGTCGAGATAGTCGATCGCGTGCTGGAGCTCCTGGAACACGTTCTCCTGGCGCTCGCGCTCGGCGGTGATGTCGGAGACCGTCCAGAGGCTGGCCGAGCGGCCGGGGCGCGGCAGCGGGCGCACGTGGATGCGGTACCACGCGAAATCGCGCCCGGGGGCCGTGCCGCCGGAGCCGCCACCCTGGGCGCTCCCTTGCGCATTCCCCTGGACGCCGCCTTGGACGCCGCCTTGAATGCCACCTTGCGGCGGCGGCGACATCCGGATCTCCTCGGCATGGCTGCGCCCGTCGCGGGAGGCCTGCGAGAGCCGGTAGATCGCCTCCGAGACCTCGGGCGAGCCGACGAAGACCCGCTCCACCGAGCGCAGGTTCGAGAAGCTGTCGCCGCCGGCCACCTGCAGATAGGCCTCGTTGGCGTAGATCAGGCGCCCGCCCTCCTCCACCACCAGGGCGGCGTCGGGCGAGCCGTCGACGACGGCCTTGGTGATGTCGTCGCGCGCGCCCTGCCCCGCGAGCTGGATCGCCCCGATCGCCAGGGCGAACAGGAAGAACACGCCGGCCATGGCCAGCAGCGCCAGGAGCCAGACGATGAGCGATTGCGCCTGCTCGTTCGCCACGAAGGACAGGCCGATCGCGGCGCCGACGAGGAGGCCGGCCAGGACGAGCAGCAGCCCGACCCGGCCCGGTCGCTCGGACCGGTCGATCGAGCCCGGCACGGGCGTCGTGGGTCCTGACAACTCGGCCATCACGGTTCAATCCAGCGCCAAAGCATCATGCGCGGAAGCCCGCCGCCCATGATGCGCCCTCGAAGGACCGGTTCTGGCAGCCCAAGCCCTTCAGATCGGTTAGGCTTGCGTCCGAAAGACGGCAAGGGCCAAACGGTTGCGGCCGCCTGCTGATGTCGCGCCCCAGGCGTTCCGGCACGGCGCGGGCCTCCTCAGGCCGCCCGGCGGCGCGTGCGCAGGACGAAGCCGATCACCTCGGCCACCGCCCGGTAATGCTCGGCGGGGATCTCCTGGTCGATCTCCACGGTGGCGTGCAGCGCGCGGGCGAGCGGCGGGTTCTCCAGCACCGGCACCTCGTGCTCGGCCGCGACCTTGCGGATGCGCAGGGCGAGCGCGTCGACGCCCTTGGCGACGCAGACCGGCGCGGCCATGCCGGCCTCGTAGCGCAGGGCCACCGCGTAGTGGGTCGGATTGGTGACCACGACGGTGGCCTTCGGCACGGCGGCCATCATGCGCTTCTTCACCCGGGCCATGCGGAGCTGCTTCATGCGGCCCTTCACCTCCGGGTTGCCGTCCGATTCCTTCATCTCCTGCTTCATCTCCTCCTTCGACATGCGCAGGCGCGCACGCCAGCGGAAGCGCTGGTAGAGGGCGTCGGCGATCGTGATCGCGAGATGCACGGCGAGCACGGCGGCGAGCAGCTTGAGGCTGAGCCCCAGGATCGCGGGGAGGCAGGCGGCGGGATCGAGCCGGGCGAAGACCTCCAGGCGGTCGCGGTCGTTCCAGAGCAGGGTGCCCACCACGACGCCGACCACGGCCATCTTGGCGAGCCCCTTGCCGAACTGCACCAGCGCCTCGACCCCGAAGATGCGCTTGATGCCGGTCATCGGCGAGACGCGCTCGAACTTGAAGCCGAGGGATTCGGTGCTGAACACGACCGGATGCTGCAGGAAGCCGGCGGCGAGCCCGGCCGCGACGGCGAGCCCGGCGGGGATGGCGAGCGCCTGGAACAGCAGCCACACGGCGCGGGCCGCGACCCGCGCCATCGAGCCGGCATCGTCCGGCACGGCGTGGGCGTTCATCAGGAAGCCGCGCATCTCGGCGGTCAGCATGGTCGCGATGCCGGGCCCCGCCAGCATCAGCCCGAGGGTGAAGGCGCCGAGCGCCGCGAAGGTGTTGATCTCGACGCTGTTGGCGACGTCGCCGCTCTCGATCGCCCGGTCGAGGCGCCGCTGGGTCGGCTCTTCGGTCTTGTCCTCCTGCTCCGCGCCCTCAGCCATGGAGGCCTCCGGGGGCGCGGAGGGTCAGCGTCCGGCCATCGCGGCGAGGTAGCGGGCCATGTCGTCGAGGAAGACGGTCATGATCACGCCGAGCACGCCGGCGAAGATCAGCATGCCGATCAGCACCGAGGCCGGCACGGCGAGGAAGAAGACCTGGATCTGCGGCATCATCCGCGAGAGGACGCCGAGGCCGAGGTTGAACAGGATGCCGAAGGCGATGAAGGGCGCGGCGATCTGCACCGCCAGCGTGAAGCCCCGGGCGATCGCCCTGAGGGCGAGCTTGGCCGCCTCGCCGAAGCCCGGCACACCGTCCGGCGGCAGCAGGCGGTAGCTCTGCCCGATCCCGTCCAGGGCGATGTGATGCAGGTCGGTGGCGAGGATCAGGGTGATGCCGAGCAAGGCCAGGAAGGTGCCGAGCGCCGCCTGCTGGCCGCCCATCGCCGGGTCGACGGTCATGGCGTAGGACAGGCCGAGCTGCTGCGAGGCGATCAGACCCGCCGTCTGCAGGGCGGCGAGCACCATGCGCACGCTGAGCCCCAAGATCAGCCCGATCAGGGTCTCGCCGAACAGGAGCCCGATCAGCCGCGGGCCCGCCAGCGCCTCGCCCGCGCCGAGCAGCGGGCGCACGGTCGGGAACAGGACGAGGGCGACGAGCAGCGCGAAGGCGAGGCGCAGGCGCGGCGAGACCGTCTGCTCGCCGATCCCCGGCATCAGCATGATCAGCGTGCCGACGCGGGCGAAGGTGAGCAGGAAGGCCGCCGCGATGCCCGGCGCGAATCCTGGCAGCAGCAGGGTCATGCGACCGCTTATGGCACGGCGCGCGGGGCGCCGTCCTGGCCGCCGGCATCACCCGCCCGCCGCGATGCGGGCGGCGATGCGCACCATGTAGCCGGCCATCGCGTCGCCCATGAAGGGCAGCATCAGCAGCAGGGCGGCGAAGACCGCGACGATCTTCGGCACGTAGATCAGCGTCTGCTCCTGGATCTGGGTCAGCGCCTGGACCAGCGAGACCACGAGGCCGACGGCGAGCGCCACCAGCATCAGGGGCCCGGCGACCTTCAGGAACACGAAGATCCCGTCGCGGGCGACGTCGAGGATGGCGAGGCCGGTCATGATGCCTGCGAAATTCTGGAAGGGCTGAGCCTCGATCGCCGCGCGGGAGCCCCCTCCCGCGCGGCGAACAGCGCGACTGCGCGTCGGCGCCCATGCGCCGGATCGCGGAGGTTTCGGCCACGAAACCTCCGCACGGGGTGGATCAGATCTGCATGCGCATGATCTCCTCGTAGGCGGAGATCATGCGGTCGCGCACCGCCACCATGGTCTGCAGGGCGGTCTCGCTCTCGGCCACCGCGGTGACCACGTCGACCACGTTCGCCTTGCCCGTGGCCACGGCGGCGGCCTGCATGTCGGCCCGGCGGCCGGCCTCGCCGACGGTCTCGACCGCCTGGCCGAGGAGGCGGGTGAAGTCGCCGCCCGCCGATTGCGTCGGCTGGACCTTGGGGGCGCCCTTCAGCGCCCCGATGTTCTGGACCGCCGCGTAGGCGCCCGCCGCGAAGTTGCTGCTCGCCATGACCGCCTACTTCAGGATCTCGAGGGTGCGGCTGATCATCCGGCGGGTGGCCGTGACCATGTTGAGGTTCGCCTCGTAGGAGCGCTGGGCCTCGCGCATGTCCATGTTCTCGATGAGGGCGTTGACGTTGGGCATGCGCACCTCGCCCTTGTCGTTGGCGGCGGGGTTGCCGGGGTCGTACTTCGTGCGGAAGGGTCCGGCGTCGCGCCGGACGCGGCCGGCCTCGACGAGGCTCGCCCCGGTGTCGCGGTCGAGATGGCTCGTGAAGGTCGGGATCTTGCGGCGGTAGGGCTCGGCCGTGGCGCTCTGGGGCGCGGAATCGGCGTTGGCGATGTTCTCGGCGATGATGCGCATGCGGCCGGACTGGGCCTTGAGCCCCGAGGCGGCGATGGTCAGGGTCTTGTCGAAATCCACGGCTCAAGGCTCCTTCGTCGCGGGCCCTCAGCGCTTGCCGATGGCGATCTTCAGGGTGTCGAGGCTCTTCTGGTAGAGCGAGGCGGCGAGCTGGTAGTCCGACTGGTTGTCGCCGGCCTTCATCATCTCCTCTTCGAGGTTCACCCCGTTGCCGCTCGGGCGGACCTCGAACCCCTTGAAGCGCTTCGCATCGGCGCCGGGCCCGTCCGCGCCCGCCGGCACGATGTGGCCCGAGGCGGTCGCGGCGAGGCCGACGCCCGCCTTCGCCGCCGTGCCGTCCGCGCCGAAGCTGAGCGCCGCGAGGTCGCGCGGGCGGAAGCCCGGCATGTCGGCATTGGCGACGTTCTCGGCGATGAGCTGCTGGCGCGCCTGCGACCACTGCATCCGCGTGCGCAGCATCGAGAGGAGCGGCAGGTCGGTGATGGCCACGGGCGGCGCCCTCCGGGCGGATCCCGGGACGGGGCGTCCCGGGCGGCGGCCCGATGGGCAAAATCTGCCGGGTACAGGGTTAACGCGCGGTTAAGCATCCGCGCCGGCCGATCCGCGGTAAGCTGTTAACGAAGCTTTAAGTTCGATTGCCGGGCTCCCCCCGGCGCGTGCTAACCTTGAGGCCGTGTGTTGCGTAGGGTCGGGCCCCGGCCCCGAGACGAGAGTGGCAAGCCTTGCAATGGTTGCAGTCCGTGTTCGGCTCTGACGGCTCTCCGATCATCCAGTACGTCAGCATCTTCGCGGTCATCTTCGCGATCCTGACGGTGGTCGTCCTCCTGGTCCGGCGCCTCTCGGGCGGCGGGCTCGCCATCCCGGGACGGAACGGCACGCGCGGGCGCCAGCCGCGGCTCGGCATCGTCGACGTCTACGAGCTCGACCGCCAGCGCCAGCTCATCCTGCTGCGGCGGGACAATGTGGAGCACCTGCTCCTCGTGGGCGGCCCCAACGACGTGGTGATCGAGCGCAACATCCAGCGCGGGCGGGCGCTCGCCGAGCCGGCGCTCCGGCCGGAGCCGGTCCCGGAATCGCTCCCCGAGCCGGAGGAGCCCGCCCTCGAGGCGCAGCCGACCCTGCCCGGGATCCCGCAGGCGCGGCCCGCGGCGGCCTTCGAGCCGAGCTTCGAGATGCCGGTGGTGGTGCCGGCCGCCGTGCCGCGCTCCAGCGCGCCCCCGCCCGTGACCCAGCCGCTCGACGTGACCGCCATCGGGCCCGACGAGCCGGCGCCCGAGGCGCTCGGCATCGTGCCCGGCCCGCGGCCCGAGGACCGTCCCGTTCCGGCCGCCCCCGTGCGTGAGGGCCCGGCCAAGCGCCTCCTGCGCCGCACCGCCCCGGCGCTGGTCGACCCGAAGCCGGCCGCGGCCCCGCCCCCCGCGCCGCCTGCGCCCGTGATCCCGCCTGCGCCCGCCGCGCCGGCCGAGGCCGAGCCCCCGCCCGCCATGCCGGCCGGGCCGCCGCGCCGCTCGGTCGATCCGGCGATCCTGTCCGACATGGCGCGCCAGCTCCAGGCCGCGCTCGGCCGCTCGTCCACGGCGGTGACCCCGCCGCCGGCATCCTCGCCCGCACCCGCGCCCGAGCCGCTTCCGGTGGCGCCGCCGCCCCCGCCCCCGCCCCCGGCCGTGCCGGCGCCCGCGGTCGATCCGATGGCCGCCGCCATGGCGGCTGCGCCGGAACCCTCGCCGCCGCCTGCGCCGGAGCCCGCGCCCCCACCTCCTCCGGAGCCGGTCGAAGCGCTTCCCGAGCCCCGTCCGGAGCCTCCGCCGCCGCCCGCCCCCGCCGCGCCGCCCCCGGCGCCCGCTGCGCCGCCGGCACCTGCCGACGAGGCGCCGCGCCCGGCCAAGGCGGGAAGCGCCGCCAACCCGTTCTCGGTGGAGGAGATCGAGGCCGAGTTCGCCCGCCTGCTCGGCCGCCCGCTCGACAAGCGCAACTGAGACCGCGTCCGGTGATCAGACCGGACGCGGTCTCGGCCAAGCCCCGCGCGGCGCCTGAGCGAAGGCGACATCCGCCATCCCGAAGGGATCACCCGGATGTCGTATGACTTATACCGAAGTGCGTTGATCCCGACCCTTGGTCGCGATCAACGCGCCTAGCGGATGTCCGGGAGCCGTCGGCTCCCCGCTCCGCCCCTCCCGGTCACACCCCCTGCCGCATCGTCTCGGGCATCAGCAGCACGGCGAGGAAACTGATCGCCGCGGCGATGCCGAGATAGGCGCCGACCCAGGCGATGCCGCCGAGGGAGACCAGGCTCTGCGCGAGGTAGGGCGCGGCCGAGGCGCCGAGGATCCCGGCGAGGTTGTAGGTGACGGAGGCGCCCGTGTAGCGCACCCGGGTCGGGAACAGCTCGGGCAGGAGCGCGCCCATCGGCCCGAAGATCCAGCCCATGGCGAAGAGGCCGAGGCAGAGGAAGCCGAGCACCAGCGGCCAGGAGCCGGAGCCGAGCATCGGCCCGAGCAGGAAGCCGAGGCAGAGGGTGAAGAGCGTGCCCGACATCACCACCGGGCGCCGCCCGAACCGGTCCGCCGCCCAGCCCGAGAGCGGGATGCCGAGCGCCATGAAGCAGACGGCCACGCATTCGAACAGCAGGAAGGCGGGGCGCGAATAGCCGAGGGTGGCCGTGCCGTAGCCGAGCGCGAACACCGTCGAGAGGTAGAACACCGCGTAGCAGGCCACCATCGCGAAGGTGCCGAGCAGGGTCGCGCGGGTGTGCTGCGTGACCACGGTGGCGAGCGGCACCTTCTCGGGCTCGGCCTTGGCGAGCGCCGCCTTGAACAGCGGCGTCTCGGTGAGCTTCAGCCGCACGTAGAGGCCGACGCCGACGAGGACCGCCGAGGCGAGGAAGGGCAGGCGCCAGCCCCAGCTCTGGAAGCTCTCGGGCGAGAGGCCGAAGCTCAGCGCCAGGAAGCAGGTATTGGCCAGGATGAAGCCCACCGGCGCGCCGAGCTGCGGGAAGATGCCGTACCACGCGCGCTTGCCCGGCGGCGCGTTCTCGACCGCGAGCAGGGCCGCCCCGCCCCACTCGCCGCCGAAGCCGAGCCCCTGCCCGAAGCGCAGGATGCAGAGGGCGGCCGGCGCCAGCCAGCCGGCGGTGGCGTAGGTCGGCAGGCAGCCGATCAGCACCGTCGAGACGCCCATGATCATCAGCGACGCGACGAGGGTGGCCTTGCGCCCGATGCGGTCGCCGAAATGCCCGAACAGGGCCGCGCCGATCGGCCGGGCCACGAAGGCGATGGCGAAGGTGGCGAATGCCGAGAGGAGCTGCACGCCGGGCTCCCCCGGCGGGAAGAAGACCGGGCCGATCACCAGCGCGGCGGCGGTGGCGTAGATGTAGAAGTCGTAGAATTCGATCGCCGTGCCGACGAAGCTCGCCGTCAGGATGCGTCGGGCGGAGACGGGCGGGGTCGGGGTGGTCTGAAGCATGGCGCGCAACCGGAGGTTCGGACCGCGCCTCGTAGAGCATGGCGCGGAAAAGGGGAATCCGATTTCCTGCGCGCCGGCCCCGGCGGGCCGATCAGGCAAAATGCTTCGAGAGCTTCAGCCCCTGGGCCTGGTAGTTCGAGCCGGCGCCCGCGCCGTAGAGGGTGGCGGGCCGTTCCGTCATGCGCTCGTAGACGAGGCGGCCGACGATCTGCCCGTCCTCCAGCAGGAACGGCACGTCGCGCGAGCGCACCTCCAGCACCGCCCGCGCGCCGGTTCCGCCCGCGCCCGCATGGCCGAAGCCGGGATCGAAGAAGCCCGCGTAGTGGACGCGGAACTCGCCGACCAGCGGATCGAACGGCACCATCTCGGCGGCGTGGTCGGGGGGCACCTGCACGGCCTCCTTCGAGGCCAGGATGTAGAACTGGCCGGGATCGAGGATCAGCGTGCCGGATCCGTCGGCGGGCAGGGGCTCCCAGAAATCGGCGACCCGGTGGCGGCCCGGCGCGTCCACGTCCACGAGGCCGGTATGGCGCTTGGCGCGGTAGCCAATCAGGCCGTCGAACCCTGCGAGGTCGACCGAGACCGCGACGCCCCCCTGGAAGGACGGGTTGGCCGCGCTGACCAGCGGCATCTGGGCGTGGAGCGCGGCGAGCTCCGCCTCGCGCAGGCGCGGGTCGCCGCGGCGGAAGCGGATCTGCGACAGGCGCGAGCCCGTCCGCACCAGGACGGGGAAGGTGCGCGGCGAGATCTCGGCGTAGAGCGGGCCCTGGTAGCCCGCCTCCACCTGGTCGAAGGCGTTGCCACGGTCGGTGATCACCCGGGTGAACACGTCGATGCGCCCGGTCGAGCTCTTCGGGTTGGCGCTCGCGGAGAGGTCCGCGGGCAGCGCCAGGCCCTCCTGAAGCTCGGCGATGTAGACGCAGCCCGTCTCCAGCACGGCGCCCGGCTGCAGGTCGATGGCGTGGAAGGACAGGGCCTCGACACAGGCCGAGACCGGGCGTCCGCCCGGCAGGAAGCTCGTGCGCACCCGCCAAGCGCGTTGCCCGAGGCGCAGGTCGAGGCTCGCGGGCTGGATCTGGTCCGACGCGTAGGGGGTGGCCGGGCGGATGGCGCCGGCCTCGGTGAGGGCGGCGATCGCCTGGGCCGGCAGGATGCCGGCCTGCGCATCGGGACCCTGCCTCGTGCTCTCGTCCATCCCGTGCCGCAATCCCGTCAGACCGATCGGTCCTTGTGCGCCGGGCGCGCCTAAGGTCCGGTTACCGCCCCGCCGCGCGGCCCTGCTCACGGCGCGGGATAGCGCGTGAAGCGCGGCAGCGCGTGCGCGTCCTCCATCCAGGCGACCTCTTCCGCCGTCTGGATATGGGCGGTCGGCGGCAGGGCGCCGGGATCGTCGAGCGTGCCGGTCTGGATGTCGAGCATCCCGGGCAGCATGTGCTCGTTGCGGTAGAACAGGCCGGTGCCGCAATCCCGGCAGAACAGGCGCCGCCCGTGCTCCGACGAGACGTAGGTGGCGGGCTCGCCGCGGATCGAGACCGCCTCCGCCGGCACCATCGCCCAGGCGACCATCGGCGCGCCCGCATGGCGGCGGCAATCGCTGCAATGGCAGAGGCAGTTGTGCACCACGTCGGCGGGCATCGTGTAGCCGATCGCCCCGCAATGGCAGCGTCCGGTGAGGGTTCGATTCACGGTGTCCATGGACGGTCTCCTCTCCTGCGGTACGGTGCCCGGCGCGACGTAATCCGCCGCAATTGACGCCGATTTCGCCGCCCACTACCACGTGGCTCCGCGATCCGAGAAGCCGTTGCGAATCGGCTCCTAATCCGGTGATGGGGCTTGACCCTCGCGAGAGGCGAAACAGGGCGATGTACAAGGCCGAGACGCGCGGAATCAGCGTGACCGTCGAGCCCCGCTTCGTCGAGGAGGAATCCTCTCCGGGCGAGAACCGCTACTTCTTCGCCTACACCGTGGAGATCGTGAACAACGGCGCCGAGCAGGTGCAGCTGCGCTCGCGCCATTGGCGGATCATCGACGGCCACGGCGCCTGCCAGGAGGTCCGCGGCACCGGCGTCGTCGGCAAGCAGCCGGTGCTGGAGCCGGGGGAGTCGTTCTGCTACACGAGCGGCTGCCCCCTCACCACGCCGGACGGCCTGATGGCCGGCAGCTACACCATGGCGACGATCGCGGGCGAGAGTTTCGAGGCCGAGATCCCCGCCTTCTCCCTCGACAGCCCGCACGTGCGGCGCAGCCTGCACTGAGACCGGTTTCCGCTTCGGCGGAGGGCGCCCCGGCGCGGGCCCGGACGCGCCCGAAGGATGGATCCCATGCCGGCCGGTGAGCGGCTCGAGCCCCTCGACCTCCTCGCGCGCCTCGTCGCCTTCGACACCGAGAGCACGCGCTCCAACCTCGCCCTGATCGACTGGGTCGCCGCCTATCTCGACGGCTGGGGCGTGCCCCATGCCCGCGTGCCGAATGCGGCGGGCGACAAGGCCGCTCTGTTCGCCACCCTCGGCCCCCGCATCGACGGCGGCGTCGTGCTCTCCGGCCATACCGACGTGGTGCCGGTGACGGGGCAGGCCTGGACCTCCGACCCCTTCGCCCTGCGCGTCGCGGACGGCCGCGCCTATGGCCGCGGCGCCGTCGACATGAAGGGCTTCTGCGCGCTGGCGCTCGCCCTGGTGCCGGAGATGCTGGCCGCGGGCCTGACGCGCCCGATCCACATCCTGCTCTCCTACGACGAGGAGACCACCTGCCTCGGCGTCGCCGACACCATCGCCCGCTTCGGCGCCGACCTGCCCCGGCCGGGCGCGGTGATCGTCGGCGAGCCCACCGACCTCGAGGTCGCCGACGCGCACAAGAGCGTGGTGACCTGCCTCACCACCGTGCACGGCCACGAGGCGCATTCCTCCAAGCCCATGCTCGGGGCGAACGCCGTGATGGCGGCGGGCGACCTCGTCGCCGGGCTCAACCGCATCGCCGATGCGATGATCGCCCGCGGCGATGCCTCGGGCCGGTTCGATCCGCCCTATTCGACGGTGCATGTGGGCACGATCCAGGGCGGCACGGCGCGCAACATCCTGCCCAAGCTCTGCAGCTTCCATTGGGAGTATCGCGGCCTGCCCGATCTCGACGGGGGCGAGATCCCGGCCCTGTTCGCCGCCGAGGTCGCCCGCGTCACCGCCGAGCGGCTGAACCGCCACGGGCCCTACGGCCGGGTCGAGACCCTGGAGGAGGTGGCGGTGCCGGGGCTCGCGCCCGAGCCCGGCTCGGAGGCCGAGCGGCTAGCCCTGCGCCTGGCCAGCCGCAACCGCACGATCTCGGTGCCCTACGCCACCGAGGCCGGGCGCTTCCAGGCGGCGGGCATCCCGACCGTGGTCTGCGGCCCGGGCTCGATCGACCAGGCCCACCAGCCGGACGAGTTCATCACCCTCGATGCCTTGAAGGACGGCGAGGCCTTCCTGCGTCGCCTGATCCGGGATTGCGCCCCATGAGCGGGAAGCCGCACGAACCGAGACCCCTCGACCGGGTGAAGCTGCGGCCGCTGGAGCGCGAGGATCTGCTCTTCGTGCACCAGCTCAACAACAACGACAGCATCATGCGCTACTGGTTCGAGGAGGCCTACGAGTCCTTCGCCGAGCTGGCGCAGCTCTACGAGCGCAACATCCACAACCAGACCGAGCGGCGCTTCATCATCGCCAACGACCGTGACGAGCGGGCCGGCATGGTCGAGCTCGTGGAGATCAACCACCTGCACCGGCGCTGCGAGTTCCAGATCGCGATCCACCCGGCCTTCCAGGGCCGGGGCTATGCCTGGAAGGCGACGCGGGTCGCCATCGACTACGCCTTCAGCGTGCTCAACATCCACAAGCTCTACCTGCACGTGGACAAGGACAACCGCCGCGCCGTGCAGATCTACGAGCGCTGCGGCTTCCGGCCCGAGGGCGTGCTCAAGGACGAGTTCTTCGTGAACGGCCGCTACCGCGACGCGGTGCGGATGTGCCTGTTCCAGCCCGACTACCTCGCCAGCCGCGGCGGCGGCGACATCGCCGAGCCGGTGCTGAAGAGCTGAGCGGTCACGCCGGATCACTCGAAGGCGGCGGGCCGGAGCCGCATGAAGAAGGGGGAGGCACCGGCGGCGCCTCCCCCTCTCGCTTCAAGACCGGCCGGTCGGGTCAGTTGCGGCTGCCGCCGTTGCCGCCCATGCCGCCGCCCTCGCGGCCAGAACCGCCCTGCATGCCGCCGCCCTGGCGGCCACCCTGCTGCATGCCGCCGCGCTCCGTACCGCCGCGGCCCTCGCTCATGCCGCCCTGACGGCCGCCCTGGTCGGAGACGTTGCGCATGTTGCCCTCACGCCCGCCGTCACGGCCGCCCTGGCCGCGCATGCCGGCATTGTGCGTGCCCTGGTCGCGGTTCTGCATGCCGCCCTGGTTGCGGCCCTCGCCGCGCTCGGCATCCTGGCGGAAGCCGCGCTGCTCGCGGCCGGCGCGCTCGTCCCGGCGCTCGTGGCGCATATCCGTCCGGCTGCGCTCGCTGAAGTTCGCGTTGACGGTGCCGCCGCGGCTCGACGAGACCGTCAGGCGGCGATACTCGGGCGAGCCGTAGAGCACGCGCTGGCCGCGGACGGTGACGTAGCGGCGCTCCTCGCCGACGCTGACGAGGCGACGGTATTGCGGCGAGCCGTAGAGGACGCGCTGACCGCGGATCGTCACGTAGCGGGTGCTCGGGCCGCTCTCGTGGACGCTGACGAGACGCTTGTACTGGGGCGAGCCGTAGGGGACGCGCTGGCCGCGGATGGTCACGTAGCGCTGGCGGGAACCGCGCTTCTCGGTGACGACGAGGCGGCGATACTCGGGCGAGCCGTAGACCACGCGCTGGCCGCCGATGAAGACGAAGCGGCCTTCGCGGCGGAAGCCGCCCGCGGACACGTCGGTGCGGCTGCGGACATCCGTGCGGCTGTGGCGCTCGGTGCGGTCGCGCAGGTCGGTGCGCTCGCTGCGGCGGTTGTCGCGCATGTCGCGCTCGCCCCTGCCCTCGCCGCGCATGGCGCGATCGTTGGTGCGGTCGGTGTCACGACCGCCGCGGGTCTCGGCGCGCTCGCCGGAACCGCCGCCGCGGCCGCGCTCGGCCATCGAGCCCTTGCCCGAGTCGGAGCCCTTGCCCGAGTCCTGGCCCATCCCGCCGCGATCGGCGCTGCGATCCGTGCCGCCCCTGCCCGCTTCCGCGCCGCCGCGCTCCATACCGCCGCCGCGGCCCTCGGAAGCCCCCGCCTTCATGCTGGATTCGGCGCCGCCGCGGCCCATGCCGCCCTTGGCCGACTCGGATCCGCCGCCGGCCGCGCCCTGCGCGTAGACCGAGGTGCTGAACAGGAGGGCCGCGAGGCCCACCGCGATCTTGTTCATCGTATTTCCTCCGGATGACTTGGCTTGCCCCGAAACGTCGCAAGTCCGGAAAGGGTTCACGATAAAAAGATCGCGTCGATTGAGCCGCTCTTCAGGGATGATTCAGGTCGAGCTTGGCCGTGAGCCCGGCCTTGGAGGGGCCCTCTACTGGGCGGGCCCCGCCTCGATCTCGCGCTCGACCTCGGCCGGATCGAGGTCGTAGCGGCGCGAGCAGAACTCGCAGGTGATGACGATGCGCCCGTCATCGGCCACCATGTCCCGGCGCTCCTGCGGCGTGAACGAGCGGATCATGCCCATCACGCGCTCGCGCGAGCAGCGGCAGGTCTCGCGCACCTCCTGGCGGTCGAAGACCCGCACGCCGCGCTCGTGGAACAGGCGGTAGAGCAGGCGCTCGCTCGACACGTTCGGATCGACGAGTTCGTGGTCCTCGATCGTGCCGACGAGCGAGCGCGCCTCGACCCAGGCATCGTCCTCCGGCGCCTCGGCGCCCAGATGCACGTGGCCCTCCGGCAGGTCGCCCGGCGGCAGGTCGGCGAGGCGCGCCCGGTCGGTGGATTGCGGCAGGAACTGCACGAGGAGGCCGCCGGCCCGCCAGCGCGCGCCGTCGCCCTCGACGGCTTCCGCCACGGCGAGGCGGACCTCGGTCGGGATCTGCTCGGATTGGCGGAAATACTGGCGCGCGGCATCCTCGAAGCTCTGGCCCTCCAGCGCCACCACGCCCTGGTAGCGGCTCGCCGCCGAGCCCTGGTCGATGGTCATGGCGAGATGCCCGTTGCCGACGAGGTCGCCGGTCCGGAGCGGGCCGGCGCCCAGGGCCGCCACCTTCTCCGCGTCGAAGCGCGCGGTGGCGCGCAGGCGGTCGGGCGCCTCGAAATCGACCACGATCATCGCGACCGGGCCGTCGGTCCGGGTCTGGAGCTGGAAGCGGCCGTCGAACTTCAGCGAGGAGCCGAGCAGCACGGTCAGGGCCGCCGCCTCGCCGAGCAGCCGCGCCACCGGCTCCGGGTAGCCGTGCCGGCGCAGGAGGGTGTCGACGGCGGGGCCGAGGCGCACCGCGCGCCCGCGCACGTCGAGGGCCTCGACCGCGAAGGGCAGGACGGCATCGTCATGGCCGTTCGCGTCGACGGGCTGGGTGCGGTCGTGTTCGGAGGTCATGTCTGCTCCGCTTGCATCGGCCCAGCACGCCACCCCCCGCTCATGCGGGTCCTGATGCGCGTCGGTCGGGCCGGGAGGGTCTGGGAAGGGGCGATGGCCTGCCCCGCCGCTCCCATATGGTGCGCCGCCCGCGGTTTCGCGAGAGCGGGCCGCGCCCGCCGGGGCCGGCGGCGCGGGCGCCGCTCAGAGGCCGTTCGCCTTCAGGCACCAGGCCAGCACGCCCTTCTGGGCATGGAGGCGGTTCTCGGCCTCGTCGAACACCACCGATTGCGGGCCGTCCATCACCTCTTCCGTCACCTCCTCGCCGCGATGGGCCGGCAGGCAGTGCATGAAGATCGCGTCCTTATTCGCCGCCGCCATCAGCTTGGCGTTGACCTGGTAGGGCGAGAGCAGGTTGTGGCGGTGCTCGCCGTCGTCGTCGCCCATCGAGACCCAGCAATCGGTCACGACCGCGTCCGCCCCCTCGACCGCCGCGAAGGCGTCGGTGGTGAGGTTGACGCGCGCGCCCTCGGCCTTGGCCCAGGCCATCAGCGCGGCCGGCGGCGCCAGCTCCGGCGGGGCGGCGACGTTGAGGGTGAAGTCGAGGCGGGCGGCCGCGTGCACCCAGCTCGCCAGCACGTTGTTGCCGTCGCCCGACCACGCCACCGTGCGGCCCTTGATCGGCCCGCGATGCTCCTCGAAGGTCAGCACGTCGGCCATGATCTGGCAGGGATGCGAGACCTTGGTGAGCGCGTTGATCACCGGCACGGTCGCGTACTCGGCGAGTTCCAGCATCAGCCCGTGGTCGAGGATGCGGATCATGATCGCGTCCACGAAGCGCGAGAGCACCTGCGCCGTGTCGCCGATGGTCTCGCCGCGGCCGAGCTGCATCTCGCTGCCCGTCAGCATCAGGGTCTCGCCGCCGAGGTCGCGCATGGCGACGTCGAAGGAGACGCGGGTGCGGGTCGAGGGCCGATCGAACACCATGCCGAGATACTTGCCGGCGAGGGGGCGCTCGGCCGGCGGCTCGCCCTTGCGGCGGCGCGCCTTCATCGCGGCGCTGGCGTCCAGCATGGCGCGCAGCTCCGCCCCGGAGAGGTCCTTGAGGTCGAGGAAATGGCGCGGGCCGGCGCCCGTCGCGGCAGTCACCGCTTGGCCGTTCGTCTGGGAAATCATCTCACACGTCGTTTCTCGTCATCTCGGTGCGCAAGGGCCGGGGCCTCCGGCCCTGCGCCACCCGGCGCATGGGCGCCGACGCGCAGTCGCGCTCGCACCGGGCGGACGGGTGTCCGCCCGGCGATCGTCTCCTTATTCCGCGGCGCCGCGCAGCGTGCCGTCGAGCTGCGCGGCCGCCGCCTCCAGGCGCTCCACGGCCTGCGCCACCTCGTCCTCGGAGACGATCAGCGGCGGCAGCAGCCGGACCACGTTGTCGCCGGCCGGAATGGTGAGCAGGTGCTCGGCCCGGGCGGCCGCGGCGAACTCGGTGTTCGGCACGCCAAGCTTGAGGCCGAGCATCAGGCCCTCGCCGCGGATCTCCTGGACCACCTGCGGGTGGCGGTCCCGCAGGCTCGCGAGCTTCTGCTTGAGGACGAGCGCGACGCGGTTCACGTGGTCGAGGAAGCCCGGCGCGAGCACCACGTCGAGCACCGCGTTGCCCACCGCCATGGCGAGCGGGTTGCCGCCGAAGGTGGTGCCGTGCGAGCCCGGCACCATGCCGCGGGCCGCCTCCTCTGTGGCGAGGCAGACGCCGAGCGGGAAGCCGCCGCCGATGCCCTTGGCCGCGCTCATGATGTCGGGCGTGACGCCCGACCATTCATGCGCGAAGAGGCGCCCCGTGCGCCCGACCCCGGTCTGGACCTCGTCCATGATCAGGAGCAGGCCGTGCCGGTCGCAGAGCGCGCGCAGGTGGCGCAGCTCGGCCGCGGGCACCACGCGCACGCCGCCCTCGCCCTGGATCGGCTCGATCATCAGGGCCGCGGTCTCCGGCGTGATCGCGGCCTCGAGCGCCGCCATGTCCCCGGCCGGCACCTGATCGAAGCCGTCGACCTTCGGGCCGAAGCCCTCGATGTACTTCTGCTGGCCGCCGGCCGCGATGGTGGCGAGTGTCCGCCCGTGGAAGGCGCCCTCGAAGGTGATGATGCGGAAGCGCTCCGGATGGCCGCCGGCCGCATGGTACTTGCGCGCCATCTTGATCGCGGCCTCGTTCGCCTCGGCGCCCGAGTTGCAGAAGAAGGCGATGTCCGCGAAGGTCGCGTCGACCAGCCGCTGGCCCAGCCGCTCGCCCTCCGGAATCTCGTAGAGGTTCGAGACGTGCCAGACCTTGTTCGCCTGCTCGGTGAGCGCGGCGACGAGGTGCGGATGGGCGTGGCCGAGGGCGTTCACCGCGACGCCGGCCCCGAAATCGAGATATCGCTCGCCGCCGCGCGCCACGAGCCACGTGCCCTCGCCGCGCTCGAACGCGATCGGGGCCCGCACATAGTTCGGTAGAAGGACGGATGTCACAGGTCCCATCTCCGTTGTCCGGCGCGCGACGCGGGCGCAGGGGCGCCCGCAGAAATGAAAGTGCCGCCTCGTCACCGGGGCGGCACGCGCGCGATTACTATGAAACCCTGCTCCTCTGTCAATGATTTGACAGAGGCGGCGGCCATGCTCGCGGACGGCCGGGCGTGCCGGGCGCCGCACCCTTGCGCGGGCGGCCGCGCCTGTGCTCAGACCCGCCGCGGTCACGAACCACTTGGGGAATCGACATGAGCACGATCAAGGAGCGGCTGCAGACGCTCGGCCTCACCCTGCCGAAGGCGGCGGCACCGGTTGCGAACTACGTGCCCTTCGTGCGCACGGGCAACCTCGTGGTGATCTCCGGCCAGATCTGCTTCGGCGCGGACGGCAAGCTGAGCGCCGAGCACACGGGCAAGCTCGGCGACACGGTTTCGAACGAGGCGGGCGTGGCGGCGGCGCGACTCTGCGCGCTCAACGTGCTCGCCCAGCTCGAGGCGGCGGTGGGCGACCTCGACCACGCGGTCGAGCAATGCGTGCGCCTCGGCGGCTTCATCAACGCGGTGCCGACCTTCGCCGGCCTCGCCCCGATCATGAACGGCGCCTCCGACCTGATGGTCGAGCTGCTCGGCGACCGCGGCCGCCATGCCCGCTCGACGGTGGGCGTGGCCGAGCTCCCCCTCGACGCCGCCGTCGAGGTCGAGGCGATGTTCGAGGTCCGCTGATGCGGGCCCCCGCCGGGATACAGGGCCCCGCCGGGATAAATGCCCCCGCCTGGCTCGTCGCGCGCCCGATCGCCCATCGCGGCCTGCACGACCGGGCGGCGGGCATCCCGGAGAACACGATCGCGGCGGCCCGCGCCGCGATCGCGCACGGCTTCGCCATCGAGTGCGACGTGCAGTTGAGCGCCGACGGCGAGGCGATGGTGTTCCACGACGCCGCCCTCGGCCGCCTCACCGGGGAGGCCGAGGCGGTCTCCGCCGTGAGCGCCGCGGCGCTGGGGCGCCTCGCGGTGGCGGGCAGCGCCGAGCGGATCCCGACCCTGCCGGCCTTCCTCGCCGAGATCGGCGGCCGGGTGCCGCTCGTGGTCGAGGTGAAGTCGCGCTTCGACGGCGACCTGGCGCTGGCCGAGCGGGTCGCGGCCGTGGTCGCGGATTACGAAGGCCCGCTCGCGGTGAAGTCCTTCGACCCGCGCGTGGTGGCGGGCCTGCACGGGCGCCTGCCCGAGCGCGTCCCCCGCGGCATCGTCGCCGAATCGACGCAGGACGACCCGGCCTACGCGGCGCTCGCCCCCTCGGAGCGGCGCTCGCTCTCGGACCTCCTGCATGTCGCCGAGAGCCGGCCCGACTTCCTGTCCTGGCGGGTGGACGACCTGCCGAATGCCGCGACCCATCTCGCCCGCCTCCTCGGCGGCCTGCCGGTGATGGCCTGGACAGTGCGCAACGACGACCAGCGCGCGCGCGCCGCCGCGCATGCGGACCAGATGGTGTTCGAGGGTTTCGTGCCCTGAAGGATCAGGCGGCTTCGCGCGGCAGCGGGGTGATCCGCTCGACGGCGTCGGCCGCCTTCGCCAGGGCCGTTTCCAGATCGTACCGGGTCTGAAGGCCGAGCCAGAGTTCGGCGGAGGTTCCAAGAAAGCGGGCAAGCCGCAGCGCCGTATCGGCGGTGATGCCGACCTCCTCGCGCGTGATCCGCTCGATGCGGGTGCGCGGCACGCCGCAGGCCTTCGCGACCGCGTAGGGTGTGAGGCCGAGCGGGATCAGGAACTCCTCGCGCAGCACCTCGCCTGGATGGAGCGGTGGCAGCGTCTCGACGATGTCGAGCGGCGTTTCGGCTTGGATCGGCGCCATGATCCTCTCCATCAGTGATAATCGACGATCTCGACCTCGGCCGGCCCGGCCTCCGTCCAGCGGAAGCAGATCCGATACTGGTCGTTGATCCAGATGGCGTGCTGCCCGGTCCGATCATGCAGAAGCGGGTGCAGCCTGTTCCCGGGCGGCGCGCGCAGATCGCCGAGATCCTTTGCCTGATCGAGATAGGCGAGCTTCCGGCGCGCTGCCGCGAAGATCGTTGCCGGCAGATCCTTGGGCCGCTTGCCTCGATACACGGCTTCGGTCGTCAGGTCGGCGAAGCTCTGGATCAGGGGTTGCCCCGTAGTATCGATCGTTGATACTATGGGGTCGTGCCGCAGCGATGTCCAGCCTCGGCCGCGACCACGCGTAGCCGAACCGCCGCTTGGCCCCTCCCCGCCGCACGCCTATCATGCCGGCCATGGAGACACCCGGCGCGACGCCCGAGGCCACCACCGCGCTGCAGGTGCGCGCCCTGCCCGGCCTCAAGGAGATCGGGGCGGGCGTCTGGGATGCCTGCGCCACCTCGCCCGAGACGCTGGGCGCCGGGGACGAGACCCACAACCCCTTCCTTTCCCACGCCTTCCTCTCGGCGCTGGAGGATTCGGGCTGCGCCGCGCGCAAATCCGGCTGGCTGCCCCTGCACGTGGTGCTGGAGCGGGAGGGACGGGTGCTGGGGGTCGTGCCCTGCTACCTGAAGAACCACAGCCAGGGCGAGTACGTGTTCGACCACGGCTGGGCCGACGCCTACGAGCGGGCGGGCGGCAGCTACTATCCGAAGCTGCAGGTCAGCGTGCCCTTCACGCCCGTCACCGGCCCGCGCTTCCTGATCGCCCCGGGCGAGGACCCGGACATTGTCACCGCCGGGCTGATCGCGGGCCTGCGTGCGCTCCGGGCGCAGACGGAGGCCTCCTCGATCCACGTCACCTTCATGCCGGAGGCCGAGTGGGAGCGGGCCGGGGCGGCGGGCTTCCTCAAGCGCACCGACCAGCAGTTCCACTGGGTGAACGAGGGCTACGCCACGTTCGACGACTTCCTGGAGGCCCTCGCCGCGCGCAAGCGCAAGGCCATCCGCCGCGAGCGGCGCGACGCCCTGAGCCCCGGCATCACGATCGAGCCCCTCACCGGCGCCGACATCACCGAGGCGCATTGGGACGCCTTCTACGGCTTTTACATGGATACCGGCGCCCGCAAATGGGGCAGCCCCTATCTCAACAGGCGCTTCTTCTCGCTGCTCTCCGAGCGCATGGCCGAGCGCGTCCTCCTGATCATGGCCCGGCGCGAGGGCCGCTACATCGCCGGGGCGATCAATCTGATCGGCGACGCCGCGCTCTACGGGCGCAACTGGGGCTGCATCGAGGACCATCCCTTCCTGCATTTCGAGGTCTGCTACTACCAAGCCATCGACTTCGCGATCGCGCGGGGGCTCCGGCGCGTCGAGGCCGGCGCGCAGGGCGAGCACAAGCTTGCCCGCGGCTACCGGCCCGTGCTCATGCATTCCGCCCACGACATTGCCGACCCAGGGTTGCGCAGGGCCGTGGCCGACTACTTGCGACGGGAGCGCGCCCATGTGGACGCCCTCGTGGGCGAGTTCGAGACACTGACCCCGTTCAAGCGCACCTGTTGAGCCGAGACCCGATGAGCCCGATCGACCGCATCCAGACCTACGCCGACGAGCTGACCGCCCTGCGGCGCGACCTGCACGCCCATCCCGAGCTCGGCTTCGAGGAGGTGCGAACCTCCGGCATCGTGGCGGACCTGCTCGCGAGCTACGGCATCGAGGTGCACCGGGGCGTCGGCGGCACCGGCGTCGTCGGCGTGCTCAAGGGCCGCAGCGACAGCGGCCGCCGCATCGGCCTGCGCGCCGACATGGACGCCCTGCCGATCGAGGAGGAGACCAACCTCCCCTATCGCTCGACGATTCCCGGCAAGATGCATGCCTGCGGGCATGACGGGCACACCACGATGCTGGTGGGCGCCGCGCGCTACCTCGCCGAGACCCGCGACTTCGACGGCACCGCGATCTTCGTGTTCCAGCCCGCCGAGGAGGGGCTCGGGGGCGCCCGCGCCATGCTCGCCGACGGCCTGTTCGAGAAATTCCCCTGCGACGAGATCTACGGCCTGCACAACCAGCCGCACGGGCCGCACGGGGCGATCAAGCTGCGCCCCGGCCCGATCATGGCGGCGGCCGACTTCTTCGACATCAAGGTCCGCGGCCGCGGCATCCATGCGGCGCAGCCCCATCACGGCGTCGACCCGATCCTGATCTCCACCGCGCTCGCCCAGGCGATGCAGTCGATCGTCTCGCGCAACGCCGACCCGCTGAAGTCGATCGTGATCTCGATCACCCGCATCCAGGCGGGCTCGGCCTACAACATCGTGCCCGAGAGCGCGGAGCTCGCCGGCACCATCCGCACCTTCGACCGCGACCTCCGGGCGCTGGCCGGCCGCCGCATCCGCGAATTGGCCGCGGGCTACGCCGTGGCCTACGGCGCCGAGATCGACGTCGAGATCAAGGACGTGTTCTCGGTGCTGGAGAACGCCCCCGAGCAGGCCGCGGCGGCGGCCGAGATCGCCGCGGAGGTGGTGGGCACCGACAAGGTCGACGTCAACGCGATGCCGCGCATGGGCAGCGAGGATTTCGCTGACATGACCCTGGCGGTTCCCGGCGCCTATGCCTGGCTCGGCTCGAATCCGGGCCCCGGGCTCCACAACGCGAGCTACAATTTCGACGACACGATCATCCCGATCGGCAGCGCCTACCTCGCCCGTCTGGTGGAGCGGCGCACCGCGGCCTAGAGCCGATCCCGATCGCGTCGCAATCGTGAACGGCTCTAGGCTATTGTTGCGTTGCGCTCTCTTGCGCCGACCCGGTGTCCACTTCGGCGGACAGCGCTCTAGCTAGAGGCGCGGCGCCCCGCCTCGGGGCGCCGCAGCAGGCCTTGAGACCCGCATGACGACGATCCACGACTTCTCGCCCCGCCAGGCCGACGGCGCACCGCATCCGCTGGCGCAGTATCGCGGCCGGCCGGTTCTCATCGTCAACACCGCCTCGAAATGCGGCTTCACCGGCCAGTATGCCGGGCTCGAGAACCTGTGGCGCCGCCACCGCGACCGCGGGCTCGCCGTGCTCGCCTTCCCCTGCAACCAGTTCGGCGCGCAGGAGCCGGGTGACGCCGCCGAGATCGCCCGCTTCTGCTCCCTCAGCTACGACGTCACCTTTCCGGTCCTGGCCAAGGTGGACGTGAACGGGCCGCAGGCCGACCCGCTCTTCGTCCATCTCAAGCGCGAGAAGCCCGGCCTGTTCGGGCTCCAGGGGATCAAGTGGAACTTCACCAAGTTCCTGGCCGGCGGCGACGGGCGCGTGATCGCCCGCTACGCGCCCAAGACCAAGCCGGAGGCGCTGGACGGCGCGATCGAGAAGGCTCTCGCCGCGACCGCCGCGGCCTGAAATCGACGAGCGCCGGGATTAAACCCGGCCCAGTGGCTACGGGTCGCGGCTCGCGGCGCTTGATCGGGATCGGTCCCGCGCGATCTCGGCCGCATGAACGTCCCTGCCTCCCCGCCCGATCTCCTGGTCTGCCTCCATTTCCTCGGGGGGAGCGCTCGCAGCTGGGACGCGGTCGCGGCCCAGCTCGGCACGCCCTGCCTCGCCCTCGACCTGCCGGGCTTCGGTGCGGAAGCGGGCGCCTCCGGCTTCAGTATCGCCGAGATGGCCGATCACGTTGCGGCGCGGATCGAGGCGGCGGCGCCCCGGCGCTTCGCCCTGGCCGGCCACAGCATGGGCGCGAAGGTGGCCCTCGCGCTGGCCCGCCGGGCCGAGGACGGCGATCCCGTGCTCGAGGGGCTCGCCCGCCTCGTCCTCGTCGCCGGCTCGCCGCCGAGCCCGGAGCCGATCCCAGAGGACAGGCGCGCGAAGATGCGCGCCTGGATCGACGCGGATGCCGCGACCCGCGCCCGCGAGGCCCGCGCCTTCATCCGCCAGAATGTCGGCGCGCCGCTCTCCCCGGAGGTCGAGGATGCGGCCGTCGCCGACGTCCTGCGCGCCGCGCCCGCCGCCTGGCGCGCCTGGCTCGAATCGGGTGCGAACGAGGATTGGTGCGCGCGGGTCGGCGTGCTGCGCATTCCCGCCCTGATCCTGGCGGGCTCCGAGGATGCCGATCTCGGGCCCTCCGCTCAGGCGGCGCTCACCGCCCCGCATCTGGCCCATCACCGCATCGCCGTCCTCGAAGGCGCCGGCCATCTCCTGCCCCTGGAGCGGCCGGAGGCCGTGGCCGGGCTGATCGCGGACCACCTCGCCGCGGCCGATCCGCCGCCGCCGCCCGCACCGGAGATCCCGGCGGACTACGCCGCGCTGATCGCCTCGGAGCGCGTCAATCCGCGCCTGCGGGCGGCGCTTATCGAGCGGGCGCAGCCCGACGACCCGGCCTATGCGCCGGCCCTCCTCGATCCGGTCGAGCTGGCGCTGCTCCGGGCTGTGGTCGCCCGCGTGGTGCCGCGGGCCGGGTTCGACATCGCCGCGCGGC
The DNA here is from genome assembly GCF_902141855.1 of Methylobacterium dankookense. GTDB lineage: Bacteria > Pseudomonadota > Alphaproteobacteria > Rhizobiales > Beijerinckiaceae > Methylobacterium > Methylobacterium dankookense. Next base: position 44,623 of record NZ_CABFVH010000027.1, read on the forward strand.
TCGATGCCCGCCTTGCCTCCGGCGCCTCGGACGGCTGGCGCTTCGCCGATCTGCCGCCGGACGGAGAGGCCTACCGGGCCGGCCTGCGCAGCCTCGACGCGGCGTCCCGGGCCGAGGCTGCGCCCTTCCTCGCCCGCGACGGGGCCGGGCAGGACGCTCTGCTGAAGGCCGCGCAGGCGGGGCGGCTCGCCGTGCCCGCCATGGACCGGCCGGGCCTCGACGCGGAGCGGATGGTTCTGTGGTTCGAGGATCTGCGCGCCGACGCGGTGCGCAGCTATCTCGCCCACCCCATCGCGCTGGCCCGGATCGGCTTCTCCGGGATCGGCGCCGGGGGCGTCGGCGAGACCGATGCGGACGGGCTCGCCAAGGGCCTGCCGGGCTTTGCCCGCGCCTCCGGTCCCCCGGAGCCCTGGGAGCCGAAAGCCCTGGAGCCCGTCCGATGAGACTCGACCGGCAGCGGACCTACGCCGAGGACGCGGTCGTGGACGCGGTGGTGATCGGCACGGGCGCGGGCGGCGCGCCCGTCCTCGCCCGGCTCGCCGCGGCGGGCCTCACGGTCGTGGCGCTGGAGGCCGGGCCGAATTTCGCGCCCGCCGCCTTCGCCTTCGACGAGACGCTCGCCGACGAGATCTACTGGACGCAGGAGCGCCTCAGCGGCGGCTCGACCCCCGAAGCGTTCGGCGCCAACAACAGCGGCACGGGGGTCGGCGGCTCGACCCTGCACTGGGGCGCCTTCGTGCCGCGCCCCGGCCGGCGCGACTTCGCGCTCCGCACCGAGACCGGCGAGGGTTGCGACTGGCCGCTGACCCTCGACGACCTGCTGCCCTTCTACGAGCGCGTGGAGCGCTTCATCGGCGTCTCGGGCCCGCCGGACTATCCGTGGGATCCCGGCCGCCGCTACCCCCTGCCCCCGGTGCCGCGCAACGGCCCGGCCGAGATCATGGCGGCCGCCTGCGCCCGGCTCGGGATCCGCACCGCCGACGCGCCCGCGGCGGTGGTCTCGCGGGATTTCCAGCAGGAGGACGGTCCGGCCCGCGCGGCCTGCATCCGATGCGGCTATTGCCACCAGGGCTGCCGCACCGGCGCCAAGACCAGCATGGACGTGACCTACCTGCCCTACGCCGTGCGCCACGGCGCCGAGATCCGGCCGGAGAGCGTGGTGCACGGGCTGGAGCGGGATCGCGCGGGCCGCATCACGGCCGTGATCTACCGCAGCGGCGGCTTCGACCGGCGGCAGCGCTGCGGCGCGGTCTATCTCTGCGCGGGCGCCGTCGAGACGCCGCGGCTCCTGCTCAATCTCGGCCTCGCCAACGGGTCGGGCCAGGTCGGGCGCAATTATATGGGCCATGTGGCGACGCAGGTCTGGGGCAGCTTCCCGGACGAGATCCGCATGAACCGGGGCTACCCATCCGCGCTCATCACCGAGGACATGGTGCGACCCGAGGGCGCCGACTTCGCGGGCGGCTATCTGGTCCAGAGCCTCGGCGTCGAGCCGCTGACCCTCGCCAACGCGGTGGCGCGCTCCCGCGGCCTGTGGGGCGAGGCGCTGCACGATTGCCTGTCCGGCTACAACCACCTCGCCGGGATCGGCATCAACGGCGAGACCCTGCCCTGCGACGAGAACCGGCTCACGCTGTCGGACGAGACCGACGCGCTGGGCCTCGCCAAGGCGCGGATCAGCTTCGGCTACGGCGAGAACGAGCGGCGCCTCAACGCGCATGCCACGGCGCTCATGACCGACCTCTGGCAGGCGGCCGGCGCCTCCGACATCTGGGTACTGGAGCGCGTCGCCCACACCATCGGCACCTGCCGCATGGGCCGCGATGGCGACAGCGCCGTGGTCGATCCGTACGGGCGCAGCTTCGCGATCGACAATCTCTGGATCAGCGACGGCTCGACCTTCCCGAGCTCGCTCGCGGCGAATCCGGCGCTCACCATCATGGCGCTGGCGCTGCGCAGCGCGGAGGCGTTCCTGAAGGGCCGGTGATCGCGTTCCCCGCTCCGGAACGGGAGACTGGGGAGAGACGCGACGGCCCAAGAGCGAGCGCGGGTCCCCTCTCCCGCTTGGGAGAGGGCGCGCGTCGCGGGTCCGGTGAACTTCCGGAAGCGGGGTGCCTCATACGCCATCCGGGTGATGCCTTCGGGATGGCGGATGTCGTCTTCGCGCAAGCGCCGCGCGGGCTGGCTGAGACCGCGTCCGGTCCGATCAACCGGACGCGCTATCAGACCCCGCCCGCGGTCTCCCGGGCGAGCGAATCGACCACGGCGTTCAGGGCGTCGCGGCGCCTTGCGCCCTCCTGCAGCGCCGCCTCGTAGGTCCGGAGCTGCCGGTCGGCGCTCGACCCTTGCGCGGCGATGGTCCGCGCCCGGGCGCAGGTCTCCGCGCAGCCGAGGGTCTCGGCATCCTCGGCGACGAGCGCCAGCGCGGCCTCGACCGCCTCGGGCAGGGGAATGGCGCGCTCCTGCGCCTCGTCGATCAGGGCGACCTTGGTGCCGTCGCGCTGGGCCCGCCACAGGTTCTCCATCACGAAGCCCCGCGAGGCGCCGGTGAGGCTGGCATTCAGGGCCGGATCCCGCTCGACCCGGCGCACGAGGCAGCGGAACAGCGCCGCGACCGCGAGCGCGTCGGCGAGATTCGGGCAGGCATCGGCGATGCGCAGTTCCAGCGTCGGGTATTTCGCGGAGATGCGCAGGTTCCACCAGAGGAAGGTGGCGTCTTCGATCGCCCCGGCCTTCGTCATCACCCGCAGGTAGCGCGCGTAGTCGTCGGCGCCGTCGAACAGCTCCGGCAGGCCGGTGCGCGGCAATTCGGCATAGGCGCGCAGCCGGTAGCCGGCGAGCCCGGTCGGGCGCCCCTGCCAGAACGGCGAGGAGGCCGAGAGCGCGAGCAGCAGCGGCAGGAAGGGCAGGAGGCGGCGCCCGAGATCGGCCCGGCTCTCGGGCGCCGCGACCTCCACGTGGACGTGCATGCCGCAGACCAGGGTGCGTCGCCCGATCATGCGCAGGTCGTGCACGATGCCGCGGTAGCGCTCGGCCGGGGTCTCGCGCTGGCTGCGCCACAGGGCGGTCGGGTGCGTGCCCGCCGCGAAGACGAGGATGCCGTGCTCCGCGCCGATCTCGGCGAGCCCGGCGCGCAGGGCGGCGAGCCGCGCCCCGGCCTCGGCGAAGCTGTCCGAGGGCGGCGAGCAGGTCTCGATCTGGATGCGCTGAAGCTCTCGCTCGGCATGGTCCAGCCGCGCCTCGACCGCGGCGTGGAAACCCTCGGCGCGCGGGCCGGGGCTTCCCCGCGTCCCGGCATCGGCCAGGAAGAACTCCTCCTCGATGCCGAAGCGGTAGGGCTCAGCCATGGGTCGTCTCCGTGGATGCGCCGGCCCGCTTGCGGGGACCGGGCCGGCGCCTCCGGGAAAGGAGATCAGCGCCAGAAGGGTTTCACGTCCACGAGGTCGTCATGCGCCTCCGCCGCCTTGGCGAGGAGCTCCTCGGCATGGGCCTCGTTGTCGGCGGCGGTCAGCCCCGCGGCGAAGGCGGCCTGGCCGTCGGCGGCCGTGCCGTCCGGCTCGGCGAGGCTCGCCATCACGTGGTGGGCGGTGGCGAGGTCGTTCAGCGCGCCGAGATGGTCCTGCAGGTCCGACAGCGCGGAGACGAAGGTCTTGTGGCGCTTGGCCGCCTTCTTGCCGGGATAGAGCGCGGCGAAGAACTCGGCGCCGTAGCGCAGCTTCTTCGCGGCGATGCGGACGCGGTGGCGCTCCTCGGGGTCGAGATGGTCGAGATGGCGCCCGCGCTTCTTCACCCGGCGGCGGAAGCGGTCGAGGGTCTCGCCCGCGAAATCCTGCGCCGGCTCGCGGGCGGCGGGGAGGGCGCGCCAGGCGCCGGTCTCGATCCAGGCGAGGAGGTCGAGGAGCAGCACCCGCCATTCCGGAGCCTCCAGCACGGCGAAGACCCGGGCGTAGACGCGGGCATGCTCGGCCTCCAGGCGCTCGCGCAGGGCGGCGAGGCCCGGCTCGTCGGGCCGCCGCTCCATCTCGGCGGGCAGCGTCGTGGCGAGGAAGACGTCGAGGTTGCGCGCCGGCCCGAAGGGCTCGGTGACCCGCCTGATCTCCTCCGAGAGCGCCGCCGCCCGCGGATCATCCGCCAGCACGGGCTTGAACAGCGAGAAGGCCGAGCGCAGGCGGCGGATCGAGACGCGGATCTGGTGCAGCGCCTCGGGCGGCCGCTGCGCCAGGAAGACCTCCTCGTTGAGCCGGAGCTGGCGCAGGCAGGCCAGCGCGATCAGCCGGAAGGCGTCGCCCGCGCTCGCATCCTCCGGCATCGGCACCGGCTCGGCCTTGCTGCCCTTCAGGCCCTTGCCGTCGGGGGGGGCGAAGCCACGCGCGCTCTTGGCGCGCACGCCGATGCGCAGGGGCACCGTCTCGGCGAGCGCCTGGGCCAGGGCGAAGAGGTCGCCGGGCGCGCCCTCCGCCAGCTCCAGTTCCAGCTCGCACAGGGTGGTGTCGCCGGCCGGGCTCTCGACCCGGCCCTCGTCGAGGGTGGCGAGGATGCGCGAGGCGCCGTAGGCGACGGCGCGCTCGGAGCGCATCACCACCGTGGTGAAGCGCGGCACGAGATCGGACGTCCCGGCCTCGTCCAGCACCGCGGGGACGGGTGTGTCCGCGAGCAGCGCGGGTTCGGGCCGCTCGCCCTCCACCGGCATCTCCCACTCGGCCCGGTCGAACAGGCCGGCCCCGCCCTCGCCCTTCTTCACCGTCTGCACGAAGCGATCGTCCCGGCGGCGCACCCGGAGCGTCAGGCCCGCCTCCCGCAGCGCCTCGTCGGGGGTGTCGAAATAGGTGGTGGTGATGAGGTCGCGCGCCCCCTCGGCGTCCTGCAGCAGAGGGTGGGCGGCGAGCGCGGCGAGATCCGGCCCGCCGCATTCCAGCTTCAACTCGACCTCGCGCGGCGCGCTCATGCAGATGTCATCCCCCTTGGCCGACCGGCGTCCCGCTGCCCGCACCGGGCGCGAACGTGTCGCGGTCTCACATACTCGCAGGCTCATGCCCCGCTCAGCAACGCGCGAGATGGCGGCGGGATCGGCGCCGGCGGCCATTCTCCGCAGGGAAAGCGCGGCGGGCCGGCTCCGATGCCCGCGGAGATTGTGCGTCGCACAGAAATTCACCTTGCCCGATGCTTACCTTGCGCGTTAATGGATTTGGCACAATTCAAATCCTGCGCCGCTGGCTGTGCCCGTGTCGCCGCAGGCCGCGGCGATGACGGACCCACCCCCACCCGCTAGGAATTTGCGGCCAGCTGGACACGGCACGCGACTGATCGGAATCGATGGCACTGGCGATGAAGACTCTCCTTGTCGGCGTGATCGGGCATGTCGACCACGGCAAGACCGCCCTCGTGCGGGCGCTCACGGGCATGGAGACCGACCGCCTCAAGGAGGAGAAGGCGCGCGGCGTCTCGATCGTGCCCGGCTTCGCGCTGCTGAGGCCCGGCACCGGCGAGATCGACCTCGTCGACCTGCCGGGGCACGAGCGCTTCGTGCGTGCGATGATCTCGGGCGCTACCGGCATGCGCGCCGTGCTGCTCGCCGTCGACGCGCACGAGGGCATCAAGCCGCAGACGGTGGAGCACCTGGAGATCGCCCGGCTGATCGGCGTGCGGCGCGGCGTCGTGGCGCTCACCAAGGCGGACCTCGCCACCCCCGAGATGCTGGCGGCCCGCGGCGCCGAGATCGCGGCGGCGGCGGCCCGCGCCGGGCTCGACCATCCGGAGGTGGTGGCGACCTCGGCGCTCACGGGGCAGGGGATCCCGGAGCTGACGGCGGCGCTCGCCGCGCTCCTCGAGGCAGCCCCGCCGCGGGCCGATGACGGCTTCCCCTACCTGCCCGTCGACCGGGTGTTCTCGCGGCCCGGCTTCGGCACCGTGGTCACCGGCACCCTGCGGCGCGGCCGCCTGAGCGTCGGCGACACCCTCGCCATCGTGCCGGGCGGCAAGATCGCGACCGTGCGCGGGCTGCAGGTCCACGGCCGCTCGGTGGAGGGCGTCGAGCCCGGCCGGCGCTCCGCGGTGGCGCTCTACGGCATCGACCTCGACGAGATCGCCCGCGGCCAGGCTCTCTGCCCGCCGGGCCTGCTCGCGGAGAGCCGCTGGATCGACGTGTCGCTCACCGCCGCGGCGAGCGCGGAGGGGCCGCTCGCCTCCGGCACCGCCCTCCGCCTCCTGTTCGGCACCACCGAGGTCCCGGCGCGGCTGCGCCTGCTCGACCGGGACGCGCTGGAGCCCGGCGCCTCGGCGCAGGCCCAGATCCACACGGAGGCCGAGATCGCGGTGCCGGCGCGCGAGCCCTTCATCCTGCGCCTCGACGCGCCCTCGGTCACCGTCGCGGGCGGGCGGGTGCTCGATCCGGCCGCGCGCCGGCGCAAGCGGCACGACCCGCGGGTGCTGTCCGACCTCGCGGCGCTGGCCCGCGGCGGGCCGGCCGACATCCTCGGCACCCGGCTCGGGCAGGCCGGGGCGGCGGGCACGCCGCTGCCCGAGCTCGCCCGCCTCGCCGGCGCCGCGCCGGAGCGGGTGCGCCGGGTGCTCGAGACCATGGGCGCGCGCGAGATCGGCGACCGCTTCCTCGGCGCGCAGGCCTTCGGGGCGCTCCGCGAGAGCCTGCTCGCCACCCTCGGGCGCCACCACCGCGACCATCCGATGGAGCACGGACTCGCGGCCGAGCGCATCCTGCGGATGCTCGGACTCGGCGAGACCGTGGCCTCGGCGGCGCTCCGCGACCTGATCGCCAGCGGCGCCGTGGCCCAGGCCGGCGCCCTCTACCGGCGGGCGGAGTTCGATCCGGCCCGCAACGAGACCGAGGTGGTGCGCCGCCTGGACGCCGTGTTCCGCCGCGCCGGCCTCTCGCCCCCCGACGAGGCCGAGGCGGTGGGGCGCGACCCGCGCCGCCGCGAGGCCCTGACCTACCTGATCGGGGCGGGGGCGGTGATCCGCGCCGTCGACCGGGTGCAGCGCCGCGCGGTCCTGTTCCACAAGGACGCGATCCTCGACGCGCGCGCGCGCCTCGCCACGGCCTTCCCGAACGCGACCGCGCCGGAGACGGGCTTCCTCGCCCGCGAGGCCGGGGCGGCGCTCGGCATCTCGCGGAAGTTCTCGATCCCGCTCCTGGAGCATCTCGACGCCGCCGGCTTCACCCGCCGCGCGGGCGACCGCCGCACGATCATCGGACAGCCCTGACGCGGCGCCGCGTCGCGCGTCGGAACCGGGGTCCCGCGGCCGGACCTGTCCTCGGGATGACGGCCGCCCGGCCGAGAGGACCCCAGAAGGATCCCATGCGACAGCTCCTCGCCGCCTGCACTCTCGGACTGGCCCTCGCCGGCCCGGCGCATGCCGAATCGAAGCCCCTGCCGAAACCCGCGACCGACGTGATGCCGCCTGTGGAGCTGACGATCAGCGAGGCGGACGGGAAGCCGGTCTGCGCGCCCGCCGAGCTGCGCCTGCCGGCCGACACCAACGTGGCGCTCCATGTGGTGAGCCGGGTGAACGCGCCTGTCACGATCACCGCGCCGGGCCAGTTCGAGAACGCGCATGTGCTCCACGCCGACGGCGACCTCGTGCACGTGGCGAGCGAGAAGGGCTATCTCGTCAAGCAGAACGGCCAGGGCACGCTCCGATTCCGCACCCTGGGCGCCGGCGATCACAGCTACGCCTGCACCAGCGCGCGCAACCAGTCGCAGCCCTTCACGGGCAAGCTCACCCTGACGCCGCCGGCCGGGTGATCCCGTCTGCCGGCCGGATTTCAGGCCGACGGCGCCGCCGGCGCGCCGCGCAAGGCCGCGGCCATCCGTGCGACGGCCGGCGCCATCGCGGGCTCCGGCACGGCGGCGTAGCCGAGGAGAAGGCCGGGGCTCGCGGCGGCGTTCGCGGCGGGGCCCGCGTGATAGGCCGAGAGCGCCACCGCAGCGATCCCGGCCGCCGCGCAGGCCGCCGCCGCCCGCGCGTCGCCGAGGCCGGCCGGCCAGAGCGGGCCGGGCCGGGCGACGAGATGCATGCCCCCCGCGAGGGGGGCCACGTCCAGGATGTCGGCCTGACGCGCCGCCGCCGCGAGCAGCGCCTCCTGGCGCAGCGCGTAGAGGCGGCGCGTGCGGCGCAGATGGGCCGCGAGATGGCCCTCCTCGATGAAGCGGGCCAGCGCCCCCTGGCCGAGGCCCGCCGGGGCGGGGCCGGCCTCGGCGAGCGCCCGCTGCACCGGCGCGGCGAGACCGGGCGGCAGGACGAGGTAGCTGAGCTGCAGGGCCGGCAGGAGCACCTTGGAGAAGCTGCCGACATAGATCACGCGGCCCTCGCGATCGAGGCTGCGCAGCGGCGCGAGCGGGCGCCCGGCATAGCGGTAGGCGCCGTCGTAATCGTCCTCGACGATCCAGCCGCCATTCGCCCGTGCCCAGGCCAGGAGGTCGAGCCTGTTCTCCAGGCTCATGGCGTGGCCGAGCGGATAATGGTGGGCCGGCGTGACCACGGCGAGCCGCCCCGCCGGCTCGATCGCGCGGGCCGCCGCCACCGCGAGGCCGCCGGGCCCGACGGGCACCGGCACCGGCCGCAGGCCCGCCTCGGCGAGCGCCCGGGCGATGCCGGGAAAGCCCGGATCCTCGACATAGGCCGCCTCGCCGGGATCGAGCAGCAGGCGCGCCAGCAGGCGCAGGCTCTGGCGGATGCCGGCGGTGACGATCACGTCCTCGGGCTCGCAGGCGACGCCGCGGCCGGCGGCGAGATAGGCCGCCACCGCGCGGCGCAGGGCCGGCAGGCCGAGCGGGTGGGGCGCGGGCGGCGGCCCCTCGCGCCATTCCGCCTGGATCAGCTTGGCGAAGACCGCGAAGGGGAAGGCGTCGAGGGCCGGCCGCCCGAGGGCGAAGGCGTCGGGCGCCTCGGGACCGGACAGGTAGGCGCGCGGCCCCGAGGCCGCGAGCGCCGCGCCGCGCCGCGACAGGACCGGGGGCGGCAGGGAACGCCCGGCGGGCGCGGGGGCCGGCGGGGCGGGATCCTCCGGCGGCACGGCGGCGACGCGGGTGCCGGAGCCGGTGCGCGCCACGAGATAGCCCTCGGCAGCGAGCTGCTCCAGGGCGAGCAGCACCGTGCCGCGGGCGCAGCCGAGATCGGAGGCGAGCGCCCGCGAGGCCGGGATGCGGCTGCCCGGCGCGAGGCGGCGCGACAGGATCGCCTCGCGCAGGGCATCGCGAATCTGGACGTGCAGGGGCCCACCCGAGCCGGGATCGAGCCCGAGGGCGAGGGGTAGGGGTCCGCCCGGGATTTCCGGTGCAGGCACGGCGCAATTGGTCCAGTCGATCGCTCGAAAATGGATCTTTTGCCTGGGCCGCTTTCGCGTCAAGCGGAGGCTCGCATCCGCAGGAGAGGTTTTCCGTGTACCAGCCGCCGCATTTCCGGGAGGAGGGCCGCGAGGCGCTCGCCGCTCTGGTGCGCGCCCACCCGCTCGGGCTCCTCGTCACGGCGGGGCCGGGCGGGCTGATGGCGAACCCGGTGCCGTTCCTGCTCTACGCCGAGGGCGAGCACGGCGTGCTGCGGGCACATGTGGCGCGGGCCAACCCGCAATGGCGGGAACTGGAGGCGGTGGCGGATTGCCTCGTCGTGTTCCAGGGGCCGGAGGCCTACGTCACCCCCTCCTGGTACGCGACCAAGCGCGAGACCGGCCGCGTCGTGCCGACCTGGAACTACGCCACCGTGCAGGCGCGGGGCCGGCCGCGCGCCATCTCCGATGCCGGCTGGCTGCGGCGGCAGGTGGACGACCTCACCGCCGCGCGCGAGGGCGGCCGGCCCGAGCCCTGGGCGGTCTCGGACGCGCCGGAGCCCTTCGTCGCGGCGCAGCTGCGCGCCATCGTCGGCGTCGAGATCGCGCTCACCGACGTCGCGGGCAAGTGGAAGATGAGCCAGAACCGCACGGACGAGGACCGGGAGGGCGTGGCGCACGGCCTCGCGGCCGAGGGGGACGCGGCGGTCGCCGCCCTCGTCGCGGAGCGCCGCCCGTGAGCCCGCGCAGCAACGCCTACGGCCAGCCGGTCGGCCCCGACCTGTCGGGCTGGACCCCGCGCCCGCTGCCGCCGCGCACGCCGATGGAGGGCCGCACCTGCCGGCTCGAACCCCTCGACCCGGAAACCCATGCGGAGGAGCTGTTCGCGGCCTTCACCGCCGCGCCGGACGGGCGGAGCTGGACCTACATGTTCGGCGAGCGGCCGATGGATGTCGAAACCTACCGGGCGGGCCTCGCGGCGCAGGCCGCCGGATCCGACCCGATCTTCTTCGCGATCCGGGACCGCGCGACCGGGCGCGCGGCCGGGATCGCCTCCTATCTGCGCATCGATCCGGGCAACGGCAGCATCGAGGTCGGGCACATCCATCTGAGCCCCGCCCTGCAGCGGACCCGGGCGGCGACCGAGGCGATGGCGCTGATGATGGAGCGCGCCTTCGGCCTCGGCTACCGGCGCTACGAGTGGAAATGCGACAGCCTCAACGCGCCCTCCCGCGCGGCGGCCCTGCGCCTCGGCTTCACCTTCGAGGGCATCTTCCGCAACGCCGTGGTGGTGAAGGGCCGCTCGCGCGACACCGCCTGGTTCTCGATCACCGACGCCGAATGGCCGCGGGTGCGGGCGGGGCTGGAAGCCTGGCTCGCCCCGGAGAACTTCTGGGATGACGGCCGGCAGCGCCGCGGCCTCGCCGAGATGCGGGCCGACATGCAGGACTGATCCCGCGTCCGGTTGATCGGACCGGACGCGGGATCAGTAAGCCCGCGCGGCGCTTGAGCGAAGGCGACATCCGCTATCCCGGAGGGATCAGCCAGCCCGCGCGGCGCCTGAGCGAAGGCGACATCCGCCATCCCGAAGGGATCACCCGGATGTCGTATGACCGGCCGGATGGTGCGCTATGCGGGGTCCTCTGCCGTCCCGTGCGAGCCCAGGATCGCGGCCGAGCCCGAGACGTGGAAATCGAGCCGGAAGAGCACGAGGCCGGCCTCGTTCGTGACCTCCATGGTCCAGTCCTCGCCGAGCTTCATGCGCTGGGCATTGTCGGCGATCACCCGGCCCGCGAGGTGGATCGCCATGTGCTGCGCCTCGTGCCAGTCGGCGAGTTCGCGGCCCGCGTGATCGGGCACGCTGATGCCGTCGGTGATGTTGAAGAAGAACCGGGGCACGCGGCGCTCCACCTCGGGAAGGCGGGAGCGGTCCGCTCTCACTCACGGGCGCGCCTCGGGTCGAAGCCGTGATTGCCCTCGCTTCTGGCCGAGGGCCGGCAGGCGCTTCCATCACCTGGGTTAACGAAGCGCGGGTTCTCGGATGCAGCGGGCCGATCCCGTGGGAGGGGGCGTTGGGACCGGCCCGCTGGCCGCGCCGTCGCTGGGGTCGCTTGCGGACGCGGTATCGGAGCCTGAGCGAGGCGCTTTGCTGGAATGTGTCGGTGGCCCCGCGGCAGGGAGAGTCCGATTGGGGGATGCCGATTGCCGGCTTGCGCGCGGCCCCCCTGCCATGGCCTAGACTGATGGCGCATCGCCGTCCCGGAGCCCGATCCACCGCGCCATGAGCCTCCTTCGCGACCTGTTCGGACGTGTCTCGCAGACCGTGACCGCCTATGCCGGCGACAGCACCCTGATGCTCGCCGCCGTCTCGGCCGCCGCCAACGTCATCGTGGCCGATGGCGAGGTCGCGGGCGAGGAGTTCGAGACGGCGCTCGCCGGCCTGCGGGCCAACCCGATCCTGGAGAAGGGCTACGACGCCCTGATGCTGGAGACCGAGCTCTACGACGGCATCGCCCGGGCGCGCACCCGCGCCGGCCGCGCCGAGAACCTGCGCCACGTGGCCGGCGCCGCCGAGCGGCCGGCCGAGCAGCGCGCGGCGATCTTCCTCATCGCCGCGGACGTGGCCGACCACGAGGGCATCGCGGGCGTCGAGGCGGCGGCCCTCCTGGAGATCGCGGCCGCCCTGAAGGTCGATCCGGAGGCGCTGCTCCGCGCCTCGCCCGTCCTGCGGCGGGAGCCGTGACAGAGGACTGCGTCCGGCGCATGACCGGCCCGTATCGCCCCCTGGCACCCCGGTTGCTCCTGCGCTCCGGGTCAGGCCGCTTCGGAGCGGCGGATATCGACAGCGTGACGCGTCGCCGAATTAGCCGGCAAAAGGATTGAGAGCGTGGCTACAGAACCGACGAATCCGGGCAAGACCCACAATCTGCGCATCGACGGGTCGCGCCTCTGGGCGACCCTGATGGAGACGGCGGCCTTCGGCGGGACGCCGGCCGGCGGCATCAACCGCCTGACGCTCTCGCCCGAGGACGGGCAGGTGCGCGACTGGTTCCGCGCGGCCTGCGAGACGGCGGGCCTGGAGGTCGGCGTCGACGCCCTCGGCACCCAATACGCCCTGCGCCGCGGGCGCGACATGAGCCGGCCCCCGGTCGCCTGCGGCTCGCATCTCGACACCCAGCCCACGGGCGGCAAGTTCGACGGCATCCTCGGCGTGCTCGCGGGGCTGGAGGTGATGCGCAGCCTCGACGATGCCGGGATCGAGACCGAGGCGCCCCTGCTCCTCGTGAACTGGACCAATGAGGAGGGCTCGCGCTTCGCCCCCGCCATGATGGCCTCGGCGGCCTATGCCGGGGAATTCACCACCGAGGAGATCCTGGCCAAGCGCGACGCGGCCGGTGTCAGCGTCGCCGAGGCCCTCGACGCGATCGGCTGCCGCGGCCCCGAGCCGGTCGGCGCCCGCGCCATCGGCGCCTTCGTGGAACTGCATATCGAGCAGGGCCCGATCCTCGAGGCCGAGGGCAAGACCATCGGCGTGGTCGAGGGCGGCCAGGGCATCGCGTGGTTCGACGGCGCGGTGACGGGCTTCGAGAGCCATGCCGGCACCACGCCGATGCCGCGGCGGCGCGACGCCCTGCTCGGCCTCGCCGAGCTGGCGCTGGCGGTCGAGCGGATCGCGCAGGGCCACGCCCCCAGCGCCGTGGCGACGATGGGCGAGGCGGTGATCGGGGCGCCCTCGCGCAACGTGGTGCCGGGCCAGATCCGCTTCACCCTCGACATGCGCGATCCGAAATCCGAGACCCTCGACGCCATGGAGACGGCGCTCCGCGAGGCCGCCGCCGAGATCGGCGCCCGGCGCAACCTCGCGCTCCAGATCGAGCGGATCTGGCGCAAGGAGCCGGTGCCCTTCGATACGGGCCTCGTCGCCGCCGTCGATGCCGCCGCGGAGGCGCTCGGCCACAGCCGGCGCCGGATCGTCTCGGGGGCCGGCCACGACGCCTGCAACCTCGCGGGCCGCGTGCCCACCACGATGATCTTCGTGCCCTGCAAGGACGGCGTCAGCCACAACGAGTCGGAATCGGCCACCCCCGCCGATTGCGCGGCCGGCGCCGACGTCCTCCTGCACACCCTGCTCGCCCTGGCCAACGCTCCGCGCGTCTGAGCCGGAATCGCCGCGCCCATCGCGGGCGCGGCGGTTTTCCATGCACGAGTTTTAGGCATCTCCCCGGCCCGCGCCCTGCTCACCGGGCGTGCAGATTGGAGCGGTTCTGCATTCTCGGTCGGCAGATCCGGCCGCGCGGATTGAATGCAACGCTTGCAACCGGTGCCTTTGCTGCGGATCTTCGCGCCTGTTCACGAGACCGCGACGGCTCGAAACCAGGCCCGGACCGCACGATGGCAATTCCCGACGCACCGACCACCGAGCCGGATCTCGCAGCCTACGCGGCGGCCGCCGCCCCCGTGCTGGGCCTCGCCCTCGATCCGGCCTGGATCGAGCCCGTCGTCGCCAATCTCCGCGTGCTGCGCGCCGCCGCCGACCTCGTCGCCGCCTTCCCCCTGCCGGACGAGGCCGAGGCGGCCCCGGTCTTCGAGGCGTGAGCACCGTGACCGACTGGAGCACCGCATCCGCTGCCGCCATCGCCGCGGCGGTCTCGTCCGGGCAGGTCTCGGCCCGGACCGTGGCCGAGGCCGCCCTTGCCCGCATCGCCGCGATCGATCCCCGCACCAACGCCTTCACCGCGGTGCTGGGCGCGCGGGCTCTGGCCCGGGCCGATGCGGTCGATGCCGGTCTCGCCCGCGGCGAGGCGCCGGGGGCGCTCGCGGGCGTGCCCTTCGCGGTCAAGAACCTGATCGACGTGGAAGGATTGCCGACCCGGGCCGGCGCGAAGATCAACCGCGACCGGGCGCCCGCGACCCGCGACGGCGCCCTGGTGCGGCGCCTGGAGGCGGCGGGCGCCGTGCTCGTGGGCGCGCTCAACATGGGCGAGTACGCCTACGACTTCACCGGCGAGAACGTGCATGACGGGGATTCCCGCAACCCGCACGACCTCGGCCACATGACCGGCGGCTCCTCCGGCGGCTCCGGCGCGGCGGTGGCGGCGGGGCTCGTCCCCCTCAGCCTCGGCTCCGACACCAATGGCTCGATCCGGGTTCCATCCGCCTTCTGCGGCTGCTTCGGCCTGAAGCCCACCTACGGGCGGTTGACCCGGGCCGGCAGCTTTCCCTTCGTCGGCAGCCTCGACCATCTCGGGCCGATGGCCCGCTCGGTCCACGACCTCGCCTGCGCCTACGACGCCATGCAGGGGGAGGATCCCGAGGACCCGGTCGCCACGACCCGCGCGCCCGAGCCGGCGCTGCCGGGCCTGGAGGACGGGCTCGGATCCCTGCGCGTCGCCGTGGCCGGCGGCTACTTCGCCCGCGGCGGCGACCCCGAGGCCTTCGCGGCCGTGGCCCGGGTCGCCGACGCCCTCGGCGCGACCCGGATGGTCGAGGTGCCCGAGGCCGCCCGCGCCCGCGCCGCCGCCTACCTGATCACCGCCGCCGAGGGCGCCGCGCTTCATCTCGACCGCCTGCGTGCCCGCGCGGGCGAGTTCGACCCGGCCGTGCGCGACCGCCTGATCGCGGGCGCGATGATCCCGGCGCCCCATGTGGAGCGGGCGCAGCGCTTCCGCCGCTGGTACCGCGCGGCGGTCATGGACCTGTTCCGCGAGGTCGACATCCTGCTCGCCCCGGCCACGCCCTGTCGGGCGCCGCGCTCCGGCCAGAAGACCTTCGTGATCGACGGCGTCGAACTGCCGGTGCGGGCCAATATCGGTCTGTTCACGCAGCCGATCTCCTTCTTCGGCCTGCCGGTGGTGGCGGTGCCGGTCCGGCTCGACGACGGCCTGCCGCTCGGCGTGCAGGTGATCGCCGCGCCCTGGCGCGAGGCCGACGCGCTGCGCGTCGCGCGCGTGCTGGAGCGGTCCGGCGCCGTCCGCGCCCCGGTCGCGGCGCTGGATTGAGGGATGTCCATGGTCATCGACGATCCCGCGGTGAAGGCAGAGGTCGAGGCGGCCTTCCGCGCCTACGAGGCGGCGCTGACCGGCAACGACGTGCCGGTGCTCGAAGCCCTCTTCCACGACGATCCCCGCACCATCCGCTACGGCGCGGGTGAGAACCTCTACGGCATGGACGCGATCCGCGCCTTCCGCCGTACCCGCGCGCCCATTGGCCTGATGCGCGCGCTGCAGGACACGGTGATCACCACCTATGGCCGTGACCTCGCCACCGCGATGACCTTGTTCACCCGCGACAACGCGCCCGGCAAGGTCGGCCGCCAGAGCCAGACCTGGGTGCGCTTTCCCGAAGGCTGGCGGGTGGTCGCCGCCCATGTGAGCGTGATCGACGCGCCCTGAGGCGCGCCAGCCCGAGAACTCCGACAGACATTCCGGCACGCGGCCTGCGCCGTTTGCTGCCGGTGAGCTGTGCCGCGGCCCCGCAGGACCGGGGCTGACCAGAGATTATTTTTTTCGTGCTGCCGCGTGAGGCGAAAAACAAGTCTTCGCACCGCGCCGCCTCTTCGGCCCCCTTTGGCCGCGCCCTTGCATGGGGCCGGCCGTCCCCACGGGCATCCCGGTGCCCGCCCACGGAGCGAACCCCCTCGACATGCTGTCCCTGACGAAACGACTCGGCGCCCGCGCGGCGCTCGCCGCAGCCCTGCTGGTCACGGTGGCGATCCCCGGGGCATCGGCCCAGGGCGTGCTCCGGATCGGCATGACCGCCTCGGACATCCCGCTGACCACCGGCCAGGCCGACAATGGCGGCGAGGGCATGCGGTTCACCGGCTACACGGTCTATGACGGCCTCATCAACTGGGACCTGTCCTCGGTGGACAAGCCCTCGGACCTGACCCCGGGCCTCGCCACGGAATGGGCGGTCGATCCGAACGACAAGACCAAGTGGACCTTCAAGCTGCGCCCCGGCGTCAAGTTCCACGACGGCTCCGACTTCACCGCCGAAGCGGTGGTGTGGAACTTCGACAAGCTCCTGAAGAACGACGCGCCGCAATACGACCCGCGCCAGTCGGCGCAGGGGCGCACCCGCATCCCGGCGGTGGCGAGCTACCGGGTGGTCGACCCGATGACCGTCGAGATCGTCACCAAGGCGCCCGACGCCACCCTGCCCTACCAGCTCTCCTGGATCATGATCTCCTCCCCCGCGCAGTGGGAGAAGCTCGGCAAGAGCTGGGACGCCTTCGCCAAGACGCCGTCCGGCACCGGCCCGTGGAAGATGACCCTCTTCGCCCCCCGCGAGCGGGCCGAGATGGTCCCGAACGCGACGTACTGGGACAAGGGCCGTGTGCCGAAGCTCGACAAGCTCGTGCTGGTGCCCCTGCCCGAGGCCAATGCCCGCGTCGCCGCGCTTCGCTCCGGCCAGGTCGACTGGATCGAGGCGCCCGCCCCCGACGCCGTCGCCTCGCTCAAAGGGGCCGGCTTCCAGATCGTCACCAACGCCTACCCGCACAACTGGACCTGGCACCTCTCCCGGATCGAGGGCTCGCCCTGGAACGACATCCGGATCCGCAAGGCCGCCAACCTCGCCATCGACCGCGAGGGCCTGAAGGAGCTGCTCGGCGGCCTCGCCATCCCGGCCAAGGGCTTCCTGCCGCCCGGCCACCAATGGTTCGGCAAGCCGACCTTCGACGTGAAATACGATCCGGCCGCCGCCAAGAAGCTGATGGCCGAAGCCGGCTACACGCCTCAGAAGCCGCTCGCCATCAAGGTCGGCATCTCGGCCTCCGGCTCGGGCCAGATGCAGCCGCTGCCGATGAACGAGTTCGTCCAGCAGAGCCTCGCCGAGGTCGGCATCAAGATCGATTTCGAGGTGGTGGAGTGGAACACGCTGATCAACATCTGGCGTGCCGGCGCCAAGGCCGACATCTCGCGCGGCGTGTCGGCGATCAACTACTCGTACTTCATCCAGGACCCCTTCACCGGATACATCCGCCACCTGCAGAGCAACCTCGCGCCGCCGAACGGCACGAACTGGGGTTATTACAACGATCCTGAGATGGACAAGCTGTTCGACGGCGTGCGCAACACCTTCGACAAGGCCGAGCAGGAGACCATCCTCAAGAAGGTGCACGAGAAGTTCGTCGACGACGCGCTGTTCATCATGATCACGCACGACGTCAATCCGCGCGCCATGAGTTCCAAGGTGAAGGGCTTCAAGCAGGCCCAGAACTGGTTCCAGGATTTCTCGCAGATCACCATGGCGACCGCCGGCCGATAGGCCCCGGAACCGCGACAGACCCCCTCTCCCGTTCGGGAGAGGGTTGGGGTGAGGGATGAGAAGCTTCAGGTCCCGGCACGCCGATGCCGCGGATCCCTGCGAGCCTTCTCCGGCAGGTTCTCGACCCTCACCCTGTCCCTCTCCCGAACGGGAGAGGGGACCCGCGCCCTTCCCGAATGTCGGGGAGAGGCAGGGACGATGCCCCGAGACAACCGAGACCAGACAGCCGATGCTGCTCTACATCCTCAAACGCCTGATCTACGTCACGCCCGTCGCCTTCGGCGTCAGCGTCGTCTGCTTCCTGCTCGTCCATCTCGCGCCGGGCGATCCGTTGAGCGCCGTGCTGCCTGCGGATGCCACGCAGGCGACCATCGACGAGATGCGCTCCGCCTACGGCTTCGACAAGCCGCTGCCGGTCCAGTACGCGATCTGGCTCTGGCACGTGCTCCAGGGCGACCTCGGCACCTCCATCGCCACCGGGCGGCCCGTGCTCGGCGAGGTCTCCCGCGCCGTGGTGAACAGCCTGATCCTCGCCTCGGTGGCGACGCTGATCGGCTTCACCTTCGGCACCCTGTTCGGCTTCGTCGCCGGCTACCGCCGCAACTCGGTCCTCGACCGGACGGCCTCGGCGCTCTCCGTCTTCGGCGTGAGCGTGCCGCATTACTGGCTCGGCATGGTCCTGGTGATCATCTTCTCGGCCACGCTCGGCTGGCTGCCGCCGACCGGCGCGGGGCCCGACGGCTCCGGCAACTGGCGGCCCGATTTCGAGCACCTGCGCTACATCATCCTGCCGGCCGTCACGATGTCGGTGATCCCCACCGGCATCATCGCCCGCACCGTGCGCGCGCTGGTGGCCGACATCCTCGCCCAGGACTTCGTGGAGGCGCTGCGCGCCAAGGGCCTCGACGAGTGGGGCGTGTTCAAGCACGTGGTGCGCAACGCCGCCCCGACGGCCCTCGCCATCATGGGTCTGCAACTCGGCTACCTGCTCGGCGGCTCGATCCTGATCGAGACGGTATTCGCTTGGCCCGGCACCGGCTTCCTCCTCAACGCCGCGATCTTCCAGCGCGACCTGCCGCTGCTCCAGGGCTCGATCCTGGTGCTCGCGATGTTCTTCGTCCTGCTCAACCTCATCGTCGACGTGATGCAGACCGCCCTCGATCCGCGCATCGAGCGGGCCTGAGCCGGAGAGAGCCATGACAGCACCCGTCACCGCCGCCTCCATCGCCCTCGACGGCGCCGTCGCCACCGCCTCCCCCGTCGAGGCGGAGGCCTTCGTCCCCTCCCGCGGCTTCTGGGGTCATGTCGGCCACCGGCTGGTCCGCGATCCCGTCGCCATGGCGGCGGGCGCCGTGATCCTGTTCATCGTCGCGGTCGCGATCCTGTCGCCCTGGATCACGCCGATGGATCCCTACAAGGGCTCGATGCTGCGCCGCCTGCGCCCCGTGGGCGACGCCACCTACTGGCTCGGCTCGGACGAGCTCGGCCGCGACATGCTGAGCCGGCTCATGGTCGGCGCGCGCCTGTCGCTGTTCATGGGCGTGACCCCGGTTCTGATCGCCTTCGCCATCGGCTCGGCCATCGGCATCCTCGCCGGCTATGTCGGCGGCTGGACGAACACGATCCTGATGCGCACCATCGACGTGTTCTTCGCCTTCCCCTCGGTGCTGCTCGCCATCGCGCTGTCGGGCGCGCTCGGCGCCGGCATCTTCAACGCCATCGTCTCGCTGACCTGCGTGTTCGTGCCCCAGATCGCGCGCGTCGCCGAGAGCGTGACGACGGGCATCCGCCGCCGCGACTACATCGACGCCGCCAAGCTCTCCGGCGCCTCGGCGCTGACGATCATGCGGGTGCAGGTGCTCGGCAACGTGGTCGGCCCGATCTTCGTCTACGCGACCTCGCTGATCAGCGTCTCGATGATCCTGGCCTCGGGCCTGTCCTTCCTCGGCCTCGGCGTACGTCCGCCGGAGCCCGAATGGGGCCTGATGCTGAACACCCTGCGCACTGCGATCTACGTGAACCCGATGGTCGCGGCCCTGCCGGGGCTCGCCATCTTCGTGGTCTCGATCTCGTTCAACCTGTTCTCGGACGGCCTGCGGACGGCCATGGAGATCCGCCAGTGAACGCGCCCGTTCTCACCCCCTCCATCGATCCCCGCGACCGCGGCGGCCCGGCCCAGCCCCTCCTCTCGGTCTCGGGGCTCGTCAAGCACTTCCCCGTCCGGAAGGGGCTCGGCGGCCAGAAGCAGGTGGTGCGCGCCGTGGACGGCGTCGACTTCGAGACGCTGAAGGGCGAGACGCTCGGCATCGTCGGCGAATCCGGCTGCGGCAAGTCGACGACGGCCAAGCTCCTGATGGGGCTGATCGAGCGCGATTCCGGCGAGATGCTGTTCGACGGCGAGGCGGTGGGCTCGCGCGCGCTGCCCTGGCGGGCCTATCGCCGCCAGGTCCAGATGGTGTTCCAGGACTCTTACGCCTCCCTCAACCCGCGCATGACGGTCGAGGCCTCG
This sequence comes from Methylobacterium dankookense, assembly GCF_902141855.1. Classification (GTDB taxonomy): domain Bacteria; phylum Pseudomonadota; class Alphaproteobacteria; order Rhizobiales; family Beijerinckiaceae; genus Methylobacterium; species Methylobacterium dankookense. The sequence goes on from NZ_CABFVH010000027.1 coordinate 64,680, forward strand.
ATCGCCTTCGGCCCGAAGGTGAACGGCGTGCCGGGCCGGCAGGCGGTGGAGCGCGCCCGCGGCCTGCTCGCCCGGGTCGGGCTGGAGCCGAAGCGCTTCGCCGGCCGCTACCCGCACGAGCTCTCCGGCGGCCAGCGCCAGCGCGTGAACATCGCCCGGGCGCTCGCCCTCGAGCCGCGCCTCGTGCTCCTCGACGAGGCGGTCTCGGCCCTCGACAAGTCGGTGGAGGCGCAGGTGCTGAACCTGCTCCTCGACCTCAAGGCCGAGTTCGGCCTGACCTACATCTTCATCAGCCACGACCTGAACGTGGTGCGCTTCATCTCCGACCGCGTGATGGTGATGTATCTGGGCCGGGTCAGCGAGATCGGTCCCTCGGACGCGGTGCTGGCCGAGCCCGCCCACCCCTATACGGGCGCGCTGCTGCACTCGATGCCCTCCCTCGACCCGGACAACCGCACCCAGGTGGCGCTGCTCGCGGGCGACCCGCCGAACCCGATCGATCCGCCCCCGGGCTGCCGCTTCAACCCGCGCTGCAAGCTCGCCGCCCCGGTCTGCACCCAGGTGGAGCCGCCCCTCGACCCGGTCGCGCCGGCCCACCGCGCCGCCTGCCTCGCGCGCCAGCCCGGCTCCGGACATCCGGAAGCCCCGGCGGCACTGGCAGCGGCCTGACGGCAGGAGCGTGACGTGATGACCGCAACGAAGAGCGACGCGATGCCCGACGCACCCGCCGTCGAACTCGGCGACCTGAAGGTCGGCTTCGGCAAGATCCGCGTGGTCGACGGCGTCGACCTCACCCTCGAGCGCGGCCAGGCCATGGCGCTCATCGGCGAATCGGGCTCCGGCAAGAGCGTGACGCTGCGCGCCATCCTGCGCCTGTTCCCCGAGGGTCGCAGCCGGATCACCGGCACGCTCAAGGTCGCCGGGCGCGACGTGCTCGCCCTGTCGAAGCGCGAACTCGCGGATTTCCGCGGGCGCACCGTGTCGATGATCTTCCAGGAGCCCCTGCTCGCCTTCGACCCGGTCTACACGGTCGGCCGCCAGATCACCGAGGCGATCCAGCGCCACGAGAAGGTCTCCGCCTCCGAGGCCCGCAAGCGGGCGCTCGCCCTGTTCGAGCGGGTGCGCATCCCGAGCCCGGAGCGGCGCCTCGACAACTACCCGCACGAGATGTCGGGCGGCATGCGCCAGCGCGCGATGATCGCCTTGGCGCTCGCCTGCCGGCCGCAGGTGCTGCTCGCCGACGAGCCGACCACGGCGCTCGACGCCACGGTGCAGATCCAGATCCTGCTCCTGCTGCGCGAATTGCAGCGCGATCTCGGCCTCTCGATCATCCTGGTGACGCACGATCTCGGCGCCGCCGTCGAGGTCGCCGACCGGATCAGCGTGATGTATGCCGGCCACGTGGTGGAGACGGGCAGCGCGCATCAGGTCGTGCTCGATCCGCACCATCCCTACACGATCGGCCTGCTGCGCAGCCGCGCCGAGGGCGCGATGGACAAGGGCGCCCGCCTGCAGACCATCCCCGGCAGCCCGCCGGACCTCGCGAACCGGCCGCCCGGCTGCCCCTTCGCCCCGCGCTGCTTCCTCGCCGCGGAGAGATGCCGCCAGGAGATGCCGCCGGTGGCCGAGATCGCGCCCGGGCACCGCGTCGCCTGCTGGCGCACGGAGGAGGCCGCGGCCGCCTTCCGCGCCGGGGAATCCGCCCGCGAGGCCGTGCCGGCCTGAGCACCGGCGTGGGGCGGCCGCTCCGGCTGTCGCCCCCGATGTGAATCGCGTGGACGGCTGCGGCCGAGGTGCTGCGTTTCTGCCTTAATTTTGCGTTACGAATTCGGTCGGGATTTAAGTGCTCGGCGGAACCCGACCTTTCGGGCTGGCGGGGCATCCTGTATCAGCTCCAGACGTCAGGTCGATGGTCCCGTCCGTGATCGACACCGCTCCGCTCCGCACCGCCACGAAGTCCTTCCGCAGCCTCGCGCGCACCGCCGGGGTGATCGCGGGGCTCATGCTGCTGCCGACGGCGGTGCTGGCCACCGCGGACCTCCTGCCGACCTCGCTCGACCTCACCATCCTCGGCGTCGATTCGGGAACGGAGGCGGACCTGCCGCATGTCGCCCGCCAGATCGCCATCGGCGCTCCGCTGCGGATCGTGGCCTTCGGCTCCTCCTCGACCGAAGGCATCGGCGCGAGCAGCCCGTCCAAGGCCTATCCGGCCCTGCTCGAGGCGGCGCTGCGCAAGACCTATCCGCAGCTCGGCGGCGTCACGGTGCTCAACCGCGGCATCGGCGGCGAGCACACGGACGACATGCTGCGCCGCCTCGACCGCGACGTGATCCAGGCCGAGCCGCAGCTCGTGATCTGGCAGACCGGCAGCAACGACCCGCTGCGCGGCGTCTCGGTGGAGCATTTCCGCGAGGCGACGGTGGGCGCCATCAAGCGGATGCAGGAGGCCGGCATCGATGTCGTGCTGATGGAGCCGCAATGGTGTCCGACGCTGGACGCCACGCCCGGCTCCTCTCGCTTCCGCGACGCCGTGCGCGAGATCGGTGACGAGCTCGGCGTGCCGGTGATCCGCCGGGCCGACCTGATGCAGGACTGGATCCGCGAGGGCAAGCTGACCCGCAAGCAGCTCTTCGCCTCGGACGGCCTCCACATGGCCGATGGCGGCTACGCGCTCCTCGCCGAGGCCGCCGCTGCGGCCATCACGGAAGATTCCGGCCGCGCCCAGGTCGCCGAGGCCGTCGCCGAGTAAGTTCCGGGATCCCAAAGGGATCATCCCTTTGGTGGGGTGTCGGGGCGAAGCCCTGACGGGAAGCCCAGGGCTCCGCCCTGGACCCGCGAGAGGGTGACCCCTCTCGACACTCGGATTCAGACCGAGAGCCAGCGCAGCACTTCGGCCTCGTTCATGCTGCCGCGCGTGCCCGCATCGACCACCTGGCCGCGGTCCATCACCGCGTAGGTGTCGCAGAGGTCGCGGGCCCACTCGAAATACTGCTCCACCAGCACGATCGCCATCTCGCCCTTGCCGCGCAGATAGGTGATGGCCCGGCCGATATCCTTGATGATCGAGGGTTGGATGCCCTCCGTCGGCTCGTCGAGGACGAGGAGCCGCGGCCGGGTCACCAGGGCGCGGGCGATAGCGAGCTGCTGCTGCTGGCCGCCCGAGAGGTCGCCGCCGCGCCGGTGCAGCATGTCCTTCAGCACCGGGAACAGGTCGTAGATCTCGGCCGGCACGTAGCGGTCCTTGCGCTTGCAGGGCGCGAAGCCGGTCTCAAGGTTCTCCTTCACGGTGAGCAGGGGGAAGATCTCGCGGCCCTGCGGCACGAAGGCGACGCCCGCCCGCGCCCGGTCGTAGGGCGCGAGCCCCGAGAGCACGGTGTCGCCGAGCCGGATCGAGCCCTTGGCGATCGGCTGCTGCCCGACGATGGCGCGCATCAGCGAGGTCTTGCCGACGCCGTTGCGGCCGAGCACGGCGGTCACCTGCCCCGGCTCCGCGGTGAGCGAGACGCCGCGCAGGGCCTTGGCGGCGCCGTAGTAGAGATCGATGGAGTCGACCGTCAGCATCGTCTCAGAGCCTCTATGAGATATGGGGATCCCAAAGGGCCTCCAGGCCCTTTGGCGGGGTTCGGGGCGCGGAGCCCCGAATTCGGCTGCCCCGACCCGGCGCAGCCGGGCCGGGACAGCCGATCTGCAGGGCTCTGCCCTGCACCCGCGAAAGGTCTCGACCTTTCGAAACCATGACTTTCGCTTGCCGAGGCACGGCTCTCAGCGCCCCAGATAGACTTCGACCACCTTCGGGTCGGCGGAGACCGCGTCGATCGAGCCTTCCGCCAGCACCGCGCCCTCGTGCAGGCAGGTGACGCGGCATTCGAGCGCGCGGACGAAGTGCATGTCGTGCTCGACCACGATGACCGCGTGGTCGCGGGCGATCTCGCGGAGCAGCGTCGCGGTCTCGGCGGTCTCGGCATCGGTCATGCCGGCGACCGGCTCGTCGACCAGCAGGAGCTTCGGGTCCTGCGCCAGCAGCATGCCGATCTCCAGCCACTGCTTCTGCCCGTGCGAGAGGTCGGCCGCCGGGCGCCCGCGATGGGCGATCAGCCCGACCTTGGTGAGCAGCGCGTCGATGCGCTCGGCCTCGACGCGGTTGCGCCAGCCGAACAGCGAGGCGACGCCCGAGCGCGGGCCCTTCAGTGCCAGCAGGATGTTGTCGGCCACCGTGTGGCTCTCGAACACGGTCGGCTTCTGGAACTTGCGGCCGATGCCGAGGTCGGCGATGGCCGGCTCGTCGAGCCGGGTCAGGTCGTAGGTGCCGTCGAAGAGCGCGGTGCCCGTATCGGGCCGCGTCTTGCCGGTGATGCAGTCCATCATCGTGGTCTTGCCGGCGCCGTTCGGGCCGATGATCGCGCGCATCTCGCCCCGGTCGAGGGTGAGCGAGAGGCCGCGCAGGGCCCGGTAGCCGTCGAAGGTGACCTTGAGGTCGTCGAGGTAGAGCAGCGCGTCGGTGACCCGCTTCTTGGTCGCGGGGCCGACGGAGGCGTCGTGCCGGATCGGCTCGAGGAGATCGGTACCGCTCATCAGCCCTGTCCTTCCTCGGCGAGCTTCGGGGCGATCTCGGGCTCGGGGGGCAGCTTGGCCCTGGCGCGGCGGCTGCCGAAGCGCTCGATCAGGGTGCCGACGATGCCCTTGGGCATGAACAGCGTCACCACCACGAACAGGGCGCCCAGCGCGAAGAGCCAGGCATCCGGCAGCGCGCCGGTCAGCACCGTCTTGGCATAGTTGACGATGACGGCGCCGAGCGCGGCGCCGACCAGCGTGCCGCGCCCGCCGACCGCGACCCAGATCACCGCCTCGATGGAGTTGGTGGGCGCGAACTCGCCCGGGTTGATGATGCCGACCTGCGGCACGTAGAGCGCGCCGGCCACGCCCGCCATCATGGCCGAGACGGTGAAGGCGAGCGTCTTGTAGTGCTCCGGCCGGTAGCCGAGGAAGCGCGTGCGCGATTCCGCGTCCCGCACCGCGATCAGGATCTTGCCGTAGGCCGAGACCGTCATGAAGCGGGCGACCAGATAGCCGAGCGCCAGCGCGATCCCGGTCGCCACGAACAGCGCCACGCGCGTGCCCTGCGCCTGGACGGGGAAGCCGAGGATGTCCTTGAAGTCGGTGAGGCCGTTGTTGCCGCCGAGCCCCATGTCGTTGCGGAAGAAGGCCAGCATCAGCGCGAAGGTCATCGCCTGCGTGATGATCGACAGGTAGACGCCCGTCACCCGCGAGCGGAAGGCGAGCCAGCCGAAGACGAAGGCGAGCAGGCCAGGCACGGCCAGCACCATCAGCGCCGCGAAGGCGAAATGGTCGAAGCCGAGCCAGTACCAGGGCAGCTCCTTGTAGTTCAGGAACACCATGAAGTCGGGCAGGACCGGATTGCCGTAGACGCCGCGTGGCCCGATCTGGCGCATCAGGTACATGCCCATCGCGTAGCCGCCGAGGCCGAAGAAGGCGCCGTGGCCGAGCGAGAGGATGCCGCAATAGCCCCAGACGAGGTCGAGGCTGAGCGCCAGCAGCGCGAAGGCGAGATACTTGCCGAACAGCGAGACGAGGTAGGTCGGCAGGTGCAGGCCCGAGCCCTCGGGGATGCCGAGGTTCAGGAGCGGCACCACCAGGCAGAAGGCGGCGAGCGCCGCGAGGAAGATCCAGCCCTTCGGGTCGATGAGGCGGGTGCGGGTCATGCTCACGATTCCACCGCCCGGCCCTTGAGCGCGAACAGGCCGCGCGGGCGCTTCTGGATGAAGAGGATGATGAAGATCAGCAGCGCGATCTTGGCGAGCACGGCGCCGAAATAGGGCTCGAACAGCTTGTTCGCGACGCCGAGGGTCAGCGCCGCGACGAGCGTGCCCCAGAGGTTGCCGACGCCGCCGAAGACCACCACCAGGAACGAGTCGATGATGTAGCCCTGGCCGAGATTGGGCGAGACGTTGTCGATCTGCGAGAGCGCCACCCCCGCGATGCCGGCGATGCCGGAGCCGAGGCCGAAGGTCATGGCGTCGACCCAGGGCGTGCGGATGCCCATGGCGGCGGCCATGCGCCGGTTCTGCGTCACCGCCCGGGTCTTCAGGCCGAAGGCGGTCTTCCTGAGGACGAAGAGCAGGCCGAGGAAGACGCTGAACGAGAACAGCACGATCCACATCCGGCCCCAGGTGATGGAGAGGCCGAACAGGTCGAAGGCGCCCGACATGAAGCCCGGCGAGCCGACCTCGCGGTTGGTGGGGCCGAAGATCGAGCGCACGCTCTGCTGGAGGATCAGGCTGACGCCGAAGGTGGCGAGCAGGGTCTCCAGCGGGCGCCCGTAGAGGAAGCGGATGATGCCGCGCTCGATCACGACGCCGACCGCCCCCGCCACCAGGAAGGCGCAGGGGATGCTGATGGCGAGCGACCAGTCGAACAGGCCGGGCGCGTGCGCGCGGATCGCGTCCTGCACGAGGTAGGTCGTGTAGGCCCCGAGCATCACCATCTCGCCATGGGCCATGTTGATGATGCCCATCACGCCGAAGGTGATGGCGAGCCCGATCGCGGCGAGCAGCAGCACGGAGCCGAGCGAGACGCCGTACCAGACGTTCTGGGCGGCGGCCGCCACGGCGAGCCGGGTCTCGATCGCCTGGATGCCGCGGCCGGCCGCCGCCTTCACGGTCTCGCTCGGGTCGCTCGCCGCTATGGTGCGCAGGATGGCGATGGAATCGCCGTCGCCGCGGGCCTGGAGGATCGGCAGCGCCGCGAGCCGGTCGGCCTCCGGGGTGCCGGGCTTGGCCAGCAGCAGGGCGGCGCGGGCCTGCTCGAACAGGCGCTTGATGCCGCGGTCGCTCTCCTTGGCAAGGGCCGTCTCGACGGCCGGCAGGGCGCTCGTGTCGCGCGCCTTGAACACCGCCTCGGCGGCCTCGCGGCGCTTGCCCGGATCGGTGCTCACGAGGTTGAGCTGGCCCTGGGCCGCCTCCAGGGCGCGGCGGATCTTGTTGTTGGCGCGGACCGGCTTCAGCCCCTCGGCCGTGGCGGCGCCGCCGCTGCGCGCCTCGACGAGGCCGTCGCCCTGCTTCACGAACAGGGCCTTGTCGGAGGGGCGGTAGAGCAGGCGCCCCTCGGCGAGCGCGGCCAGCACCGCGCCCGCGCGCGGATCGCCGCTGGCGGCGAGGCCCGCGATGCCGGTCTCGATGTCGCCGTAGCTGTCGCTCGCGAGGCGCGCATAGGGGTCGGACTGCGCGAGGGCGGGGCCGGAGAGGCCGAGCGTCAGCAGCAGGAGGAGGATGCGGATCATCGGACTCTAAGGTCTCCGCGCGTGACGCGCCCTCCTCCGCCGTGCGGGGAGGAGTCGGAGGCGGGGATTGTGCGGGTCGGGGCACGGGCGGCGTGTTCTGCGCCGCCCCCGCCCCTCCCCCTCCGGCGGGAGGGGATGGCGCGTCATGCGTCAGTCCCGGGCGAGGACCGCTTGCCCGGGACCGACCGGACCGCGTCGGCTCAGGCGCCGCCGCACTTCTTGGTCTTGGTGTTGTAGTTGCCGCAGTTGAGCTTCACCCAATCGGCCTCGAGGTCCTTCGAGCCGTCGAGCTGCTTCGACCACGCCTCGCCGGCGATCAGGCCGTCGGTCTTGTTCACGACGTCGAACTGGCCGTCATCCTTGATCTCGCCGATGAAGACCGGCTTCGTGATGTGGTGGTTCGGGAGCATCTGGGAGGTGCCGCCGGTGAGGTTCTTCTGCTCGGTGCCCGGCAGCGCGGCGATGACCTTGTCCGGATCCGTGCTGCCGGCCTTCTCGACCGCCTTCACCCACATGTTGAAGCCGATATAATGCGCCTCCATCGGGTCGTTGGTGACGGCCTTGGGGTTCTTCTTGTAGGCCTGCCACTGGGCGATGAAGGCCTTGTTCTCCGGCGTGTCGATCGACTCGAAGTAGTTCCACGCCGCGAGGTGGCCGACGAGCGGCTTGGTGTCGATGCCGGCGAGCTCCTCCTCGCCCACCGAGAAAGCCACGACCGGGATGTCGGTGGCCTTTAGACCCTGGTTGGCGAGCTCCTTGTAGAAGGGCACGTTGGCGTCGCCGTTGATGGTCGAGACCACGGCGGTCTTCTTGCCGGCCGAGCCGAAGCTCTTGATCGCGGCGACGCGCGTCTGCCAGTCCGACTGGCCGAACGGCGTGTAGTTGATCGAGATGTCCTCCGGCTTCACGCCCTTGGCCCGGAGATAGGCCTCGAGGATCTTGTTGGTGGTGCGCGGGTAGACGTAATCCGTGCCCTCCAGCACCCAGCGCTCGACCTTCTCCTCCTTCATCAGGTAATCGACGGCGGGGATGGCCTGCTGGTTCGGGGCGGCACCCGTGTAGAACACGTTCCGCTCGCTCTCCTCGCCCTCGTACTGGACGGGGTAGAACAGGATCGAGTTCAGCTCCTTGAAGACCGGCAGCACGGACTTGCGCGACACGCTGGTCCAGCAGCCGAACACGGCCGAGACCTTGTCCTTGGCGATCAGCTCGCGCGCCTTCTCGGCGAAGAGCGGCCAGTTGGAGGCCGGATCGACCACCACCGGCTCCAGCTTCTTTCCGAGCAGGCCACCCTTCTTGTTCTGCTCCGCGATGAGCATCAGCATCGCGTCCTTGAGCGTCGTCTCGGAGATCGCCATCGTCCCCGAGAGCGAGTGCAGGATCCCGACCTTGATGGTCTCCTGTGCCCGTGCCGCGCCCGCGCTCAAGGAGGCCAGCGCCAGGCCGCCGGCGAGCGCCGCGGCCGAAACCCACGTCTTCAGATTCGTCATCATGCCGTTCCCCGGCCGCTTTTCGCGGCGGCAGGCTCTAGGCAATCGACGTGCCAGCACGCTTCGGGACCACCTGTGGCTGTATCGGCGGCACTGCCTGAAGCGAATGCACGGGCTGGGCGGTATGCGCACAAACAAGCGGCAATTGCCCTCAAACTGGGCGATGCGGGGAGCGGTATGACCGCGATTCATGCGCCAGCAGCCGCGGATCCATCGGAACGCCCGGCGCCGCAGGCGGCTTTGTGGGCAGTCGCTCAGCCACAGCCCCAGGGCCCGCATCCCGCGCGTCGCCTTCCGGTCCGGCCTCTGCTACAGGCCGGGCTCGGGTCCCCGCCCGGGGCCGCACGAGGGGAGCCGCGATTTGGAAGCCGACGGATTGCCCAGCCGCCCCATCGCCCTGATCGGCGCGCCGATCGAGGTCGGCACCAGCGAGCCCGGCGCGGTGATGGGCCCGGCGGCTCTACGCACCGCCGGCCTGGTGCGGGTGCTGCGCGATCTCGGCCTCGCCGTCGAGGACCTGGGCGATGCGAGCCCGGACGGGCCCGCCGCGGATCGCGGCCTGCCCGCCGTCGCCGCCTGGACGCGCGCCCTCGCCCGGGAGGTCGAGGCGGCGCTCGGCCAGGGCCGCCTGCCCCTCGTCGCGGGCGGCGACCACAGCCTGTCGCTCGGCACCGTCGAGGGGGCGATGCGCCATTGCGCGGCGGCGGGCCGGCCGCTCTTCGTGCTCTGGCTCGACGCGCATGCGGATTTCAACACGCCGGAGACCTCGCCCTCGGGCAATGTCCACGGCATGCCGCTCGCCGCGCTCTGCGGCGAGCCCGGCTTCGACGGGCTTTTCGCCGATCCGGGCCGCGTGCCCCTCGATCCGGCCCGGATCCACCTGTTCGGCCTGCGCTCGATCGATGCGGGCGAGCGCGCCCTGGTCGGCGCCCGGCGCGTCGCCGTCACCGACATGCGCGAGATCGACGAGTTCGGCGTGGTCGCGCCGCTACGGCGCATCCTGGAGCGGGTCGCCGCCGCGGACGGCCATCTCCATGTGAGCTTCGACGTGGACTTCCTCGATCCGGGGATCGCGCCGGGCGTCGGCACCACCGTGCCGGGCGGCGCCACCTTCCGCGAGGCGCATCTCATCATGGAGATGCTGCACGATTCCGGCCTCGTGCGCTCCCTCGACGTGGTCGAGCTCAACCCCTTCCTCGACGAGCGCGGGCGCAGCGCCCGCGTCCTGGTCGAACTGGTGGCGAGCCTGTTCGGCCGGCGCATCCTCGACAGGCCGGCCCCCGCCGCCGCGGTGCCGAGCGGGTCCGACCGCCGGTGACTGCCATGCCCGGACCCCTCGCCCCGGCGCGCCAGCGCTCGGTCGGCCGCGTCGCGCTGCGTGTGGCCGCCCCCGGCGGAAGCCCCGGCCCGGCCCGGATCGTCGACCTCGCCGAGGCGGGCCCCTTGCGCCTGCGCTTCCCCAACCGGGCGCCCGGCGCCGCCGAGACGGAGGCGGTGCTCGTCAACACGGCCGGGGGTGTGGCCTGCGGCGACGACTTCACGGTGGACCTCGCGCTGGAAGCAGGCGCGCGCCTCGCCTTCACCAGCACGGCCGCGGAGAAGCTCTACCGCTCGGACGGGCCGGTGAGCCGGCTCGCCAACCGGGTCGCGCTGGAGGCCGGCGCGCGGCTGGCCTGGATCCCGCAGGAGACGATCCTGTTCGACCGGGCGCGGGTGCGCCGCAGCTTCGAGGCCGACCTCGCCGCGGATGCCCATCTCCTCGTCTTCGAGGCGGTGGTCTTCGGCCGGGCCGCCCGCGGCGAGGTGCTGCGCGCGGGCCTGTTCGAGGATGCCTGGCGGGTGCGCCGCAGCGGCCGCCTCGTCTATGCCGACACCCTCCGGCTCGAAGGCGCGCTCGGCGACCTCCTCGCCCGCCCGGCGATCGGCGGCGGCGCCGGGGCCTGCGCCACTCTGCTCGACCTGTCCCCCGGCGCGGAGGCGGGCCTGGAGCGGGCGCGCGACATCCTCGAAGCCGCGCGCGGTGATGGGGTCGAGGCGGCGGCGAGCGCCTGGAACGGCCATCTCGCCCTGCGCTGGCTCGCCCCGTCCATCGCCCCCCTGCGCACCAGCGCCGCCCGCTTCCTCGAAGCCTGGCGCGGCCTGCCCCTGCCCCGGGTCTGGCAGAGCTGAGATTCTCCTGTCCCGGGGCCGGCAAAGAACCGGCGCGGGACCGTTGCCCTTTGCCCGCGACCTCTGCTAGAGACGCGCAACCCCGGAGCCGGCCGCCTGGCCCGGGACCGCGCGAGGCCCTTCGGGTGCCGGTCGCGCGCGAGGCCTCGTGGCGGAGTGGTTACGCAGAGGACTGCAAATCCTTGCACCCCGGTTCGATTCCGGGCGAGGCCTCCAATATACCTCTAAACCCTTTGGAAACGCTATCATTTTTCTCAGGGTTAGGGAGTTTCCTGAGTTTGGTTTGGAAGTCGGCGTGATGCCAGTTTCAGGGTGGCAGCGTCGTTGAGGATGCGCTGCCCGGCGGCGCGCGTGTAGCGCTCGACCTCCGCCAGCGACCTGTGGCCGGTGATGCTCGCGATTTCGTGAGCCGTGCAGCCGGCTTCAGCCAGGCGCCGAGCTGCCGCTTTCCGTAGCCCGTGGGTCACGCATTCATCCGGCAAGCCGGCGGCGCCTATCGCATCAGCCATCTTGTTGCCGAGCCCTTTCACGCTGAACGGCCTCTTCCATGAGGTTTGCAAGATGGCGTGCTCCCACTTCGGCCAGTCGGCGAGCACGTGCAGCAGATCGTCGTGGAGGGCGAGGTCGAGCTTGGTCCCGGTCTTCTCCTGCGTCACCCGGATCCGCTGCCCATCCAGGCTCACGTCCTTCCACGACATGGCTGCCACGTCGGAGACCCGCTGGCCGGTGAACAGGAGAAGCGCGAAGGCCGTGCGTTGGACGGATCCGATGGGCCAGTGCGCCTCGAAGCGCTCGATCTCCTCATCCGTCCAGGTGTGGTGCTCCCCTTCCTTGAACTTGCTGATGCGCAGGGTCGGGTCGGTGTCACGCCAGCCGAGGTCGAGAGCGAACTTCATAAGGATGCGCAGCTTCTTCAGCGCGTCGTTGGCTGCCGAGGGCGTGGCCACACGCTTCGCCATGATCCCTTTGATGATCGTGCGGTTGAAGCCCCGGACCGGGCGAGGTCCCATCTTTTCGAGCATCAGCAGGCGTTCGATTGCAAGGCGATAGGCACGCTGCGTCGGGGCCTTGAGGGTCTTGAACTCGGCGCTCTCGTAGTAGAGGGCGACGAGCCGGTCGAAGGTCCCCTGCTCTCCCCTCTGCTTGGCCGGCTTGTTCTCGGGTGCACCCATCGCTGCCGCATAGGCGGCCATGAAGGCTTCCGATCCCGGCAGCCCCGGCAGCGGCGTGCGCTTCCCGCCCGGCCGGCGGAAATAGTAGCGCACGGTTCCGTGCCGGTCGGTGAAGTGGTCCACATAGCGCAGGCGGATGCGGCTCACGTCCAGTCTTCCCAGCCCTTGCCGTCGCCTTCCGCGCCGTCGCGGTCATTGATGTCGTCAAAGGCCGCGTCCAAGCGGAAGCGATCCCAGACGACGCGCGAGCCAAAGCGCTTTGGCGCCGGCATGCGTCCGTCTTTCACCATCTGATCGAAATAGCTGGCCGAGACGCCGATATGCCGGGCGGCTTCCGTTCGTGACATGCCGCGCGGCGGGTACGGCATAGCGAGGATCAGGTCAGGGTCACGCGAGCGGGCTTTAGCCATCCCCCCTCTCCTTGCTGTCTTATCTGAGGGGATCGGGGGAGTGGGGCGCCCTCTGATACCGCAACCCGCTCACAAGTCGCAGATCTCCCCGATCCAAGCCGTTGCGAAGATGTCGTGCAACTTCTTCCTCGACAGCGTGGATTAAGTCGAAGTTGTAACTACCTTGGTCGGCCTCTCGAACAAAATGCGACCTTAGTCCCGACGCGCTGGCGCCCTCGGGAAACAGTTCGGCGCGTTCAAGCACTGCGGTGTATGTCGGGAGATCTATCTTCGTCGCTTTGCCACCCTTGACATCAAAGAGGTGAACGGTGGCGCGGGACGTGTCGCCCTCAGCGAAGGCGAGAGCATCGTTCAGGCCGTCGAGGATGCGCTTGCCGCCTTCGGAGGGCGCGCCCTGATCTCCCGCGTCTGAACGCAGAGTGGCGTCGATCAGCCCTTGGCCGTAGGGCTTGGCCGCCTTCCGCAGCGCGTCGGTGATGAGCCCCCATTCCGCCGCAGTGAGGGTGAGCGTCACCCGGTCTGTCGGCTGCCAATGCCGGCCCGCGAGAGCGACCTCAATGCCCTGAGCCAGGGCGCGGTAGGGATCACGCTTCGGCATGGGATGCGGCCTCCTGCTGGGCGATCAGGGCGGGTCGGCGGAGAAGCGCATCAATCTCGCAGGCGATGCGTAGCGCCTCGGGATGAAGGTCCGGCTTGGCGTTCGAAAGCCCGGCTAGATAGTCGAGCGACACGCCGAGGGCACGGGCGATCCCGACCGCCGTGCCGATGGTCGGGTTGCGGGATCGCCCCTGCTCGATCTCCCAAGCATGCGACTTGGCGATGCCCGCCCGGTCCGCCAGGGCCTGCAACGACAGGCCCCGTGCCTCTCGAAGCTCCCGCATCCGGGCTGCGATGGTTTCCGCGATGGCTTGGGGCTCCATCAGAAGTCCCCAGGAGCGACTTGGCAGCAGACGATGCCGCGGGCCCGCCACATGGCGACGACGGAGGCTCGATCCTCAAAGACGAGGGCCGGCTTTCGACCTTCGTCCAGCCACTCGGTCTTGAGGACGGTGTCGGGTCGGTGATCGCCCTCTCGGCGCGTGCGGATCGTGATGTGGCTCAGACCATGCTCGCCGAGCCACGCTACCGTCTTATCCTTCACCTCATCCGAGCGGCCGGACCAGATCTCGATCTCGGCACCCGTCGCGTCGAGCGCCAGCAAGGTCCGGATGATCGGATGGCAGGGCTCGTCCTTGTCGCAGGCCGCATAGAACCCGCGCCAGTCCTTCTCCTTGGACGGACGGTCAAGGAAGTGGGCCCGATGAGCCGTGAGCGCGAGTGTTCCGTCCAAATCGAAAACGACGAACATCTTCTTCCTCATCTGGCTGTAGAGTTCTTCGTTCATGCGCAATCCCCCATCGCCGCTCCGAGGCGGTCCCGCAGGGCACGCAGGTGAGCGAGGTCAGCGGTCGGCACGGGCAGCCTCCAATTCAGCCAGACGGGCGGCGAGGTCTTTCCCGAAGTGCCTGCAGCGCTCCGGCGACTGCGCGTACACGCAGGTCGCGTGGCGGGAGCAGGCATTCGGTGTCAAACAGCGTTGAACATTGACCCTGGATCGGCGTCGAACTTTGACCCCCTGGATGGGTATGGCGGGACGCCCCTGATCAGCCCGGCGAAGGCGGGT
>NZ_CABFVH010000028.1 GCF_902141855.1 Methylobacterium dankookense
CTGATCGTGCCGGTGGCCATGGAGGAGAAGCTGCGCTTCGCCATCCGCGAGGGCGGACGCACCGTCGGCGCCGGCGTCGTCGCCGCCATCAACGACTGATCGAAAGCAGCCCGCATCGGACGATGCGGCGCGCAACGGGATTGAAGCCGGCCTACGGGCCGGCTTCTTTCATGTGTGCCGAAGCGTTCGAACGGTTTTCGTACAGGGATGATACCGCGTCCGGTCGCTCAGACCGGACGCGGTATCAGATGCGGAACGGTGGCCTGAAGCGCATAGAGGCAACCGTCCAGCGGCGGCTTCCCGCGGCGGCTTCGGCCCGGTGCGTCGATCGGCGACCGAGCTGCGCGCTTTCCGTCTGGCCGCGGTCTCCGGATCGATGCCGTAGCGCTTGGCCGCCGCTCTCACACGCCCTTGACGGAGCGGCATGGCCCGATGGACCGCCTCCGTCGTGCGGGCGCTGCCGTCGAGGATCTCGCCCTGAGCCATGCCCCTCCGCGCAGGCGTGGAATCGCCACCATCAAAACCGGGGATCGAACGGTTAGAGCATTGTCCGCGGAAGTGGTCGCCGGTTCCGCAATCCAACGACCATGAAAAATGTTCGAAAGCGTTAAAATTCTTCCATAAATCTTGGAACTGAGATTTGGCCGCGCAAGAATCAAATATTTAGCCTGCTGAATTTTGATACAATATTGACTTTCCGAGCGTGGTCCGGGGATGATCGGGATGTCCCTGCACCCGATGGAACGCTACGATGGTATTCCCGTCCGTCCCCGGCTTCCTCTCGCGCCGCGCCGTCATCGGGGCTTGTGCCGTCGCGTTGTCGACGAGGACGGCCGGCGCCGACGCGCTCCATGACGGTCGATTCCGCGACGAGGTGGTCGCCGTCCTGCGGGTGCTCTACCCGGGCGCGCCCATTACTCTCGGCGGCGATACCCGCGAAGTGACCGTCGGCACCTCGACCCTCTATCTCGGCAACCTCTATGCAATGGTCGATGGGCTCGCCGGCGAGCCCCGGCGACGCAGGCTCGCCACCTATCTCACGGAGGCGATGCCGTCGGGACCCTCGCCGGCTGGAGGCAGCAGCGACGCAAGTCCCACCTTCGAGCCGTTCACCACCGCACAGCGGCGCCTGCGCATTCAGATCATTCCAGGCGATTATCTGAAGCAGGAGGCGAGCATCGTGCACGCGCCGCTGTCCCAGCGGCTCCTCATCGCTTACGCCCTCGACGAAGCGAATCGCTACCAGGTCGTCACGGAGCCGATGTTCGCCAGCTGGGGCGTGGACCGGACGGTGCTCGACCGGATCGCGCGCCGGAATTCGGAGGCCGAGGCGGTGCGCGTCCCGATCGAGGTCTCGCCGACGGGCGAGCGGGGCCGGTTCGCCAGCTCAGCCACGGAGGACGGCTACTCCGCCGCGCGCCTGCTGCTGCCAGGATTCATGGACCGGATGCGTGAACGCCTCGGAACTGCCGCGATCGTCGCGGCGGTTCCGACCCGCGAGATCGTCATCGGTTGGACACCCGACAGCGTCAGCCGCCAACCGCTCGCGTCCGCCGTCCGCAAGCTCTTTCGGAACGGACCCTACGCGCGCAGTGACGAGTTGTTCCGGTACGACGACGCGGGTCTACGCCCGCTCGATGTCCGCGAGCGGGCCGAGTACGAGCCCTGATGCGGAAGGCCCCTTGCGTCCGGGCTCGCGATCGGGCAAGGAGCGTCGCGCCTAGGAGTGTAGCTCAACTGGTCAGAGCGCCGGTCTCCAAAACCGGAGGTTGCGGGTTCGAGTCCCTCCACTCCTGCCATCCCATCCTGTCCTGCTCTTCGCGACGTCGGGCCCTGTCGACAAGGCGCGCGACTTGCGCTAGAGCGGGCGCAATCCGAGATCGCTGTTGACCGTCGGTGCGGGCTGGGCACGAGCCCCCGGCACCCGATGGCCCGTTCCCGGAGACGGTGTCCGGGCCGGCTCGACCACCGACGTTTTGAGAACAGACAGTCTCTGAAAGAGCACGAAGCCCCGGCGCCATGGCATCGAACGAAGCAACCAAGAAGGTGGATCAGGCCCGCGGCACGCCGCGCGGTTCCGCCGTGCCGACGCCGCCCCGTCAGGTTCCCCCGCAGCGGCCCGCGCCGAAGCGCGTCGGCCCGGTCGAGTTCCTGTCCCAGGTGCGCGACGAGGGCCGTAAGGTCACCTGGCCGACCCGCCGCGAGACCACGGTCACCACGATCATGGTCTTCGTGATGGTGGTCCTGGCGAGCGTGTTCTTCACCGCGGTCGACCAGGCCATGCGCTACGCCGTCGGCCTGATCCTCGGCCTTTGAGTTTCAGCGCGGGGCCTCGCTGCCCCGCCGTCCGGAGTTGAACCGAACCGTGTCGAAGCGCTGGTACATCGTCCACGCCTACTCGAACTTCGAGAACAAGGTCGCCCAGTCCATCAAGGATCAGGCGGCCCAGCGCGGGCTGACCGACCTCTTCGACGAGGTGATGGTGCCGACCGAGAAGGTCACCGAGGTGCGCCGCGGCCGCAAGGTCGATGCGGAGCGCAAGTTCTTCCCCGGCTACGTGCTGGTGAAGTGCGACCTCACCGACGAGGTCTACCATCTCATCAAGAACACGCCCAAGGTCACGGGCTTCCTCGGCGCCGACAAGTCGAAGCCGGTTCCGATTCCGGATGCCGAGGCCGAGCGCATCAAGGGTCAGGTCGCCGAGGGCGTCGACCGGCCGAAGCCCTCGATCTCCTTCGAGGTCGGCGAGACGGTGCGCGTCTCGGACGGTCCTTTCGCCAGCTTCAACGGCACCGTCGAGGAGGTCGACGAGAGCCGCTCCCGCCTCAAGGTCGCCGTGTCGATCTTCGGGCGCGCCACCCCGGTGGAGCTGGAATACGCCCAGGTCGAGAAGGCCTGATCGCTTTCGGACTTTCGCGGCCGCCCGCCTTCGGGTAGGTCGCCTTTCCTTCCGGTGGGGTCCTGCCCCGCCGCGAACGCCGTCGCCGGCCTCGTCCGGCTGCGGCACCATACGCGGGAGGCCCGCCCGGTTCGCCGCCGGGAGCATCGGTCCGCACCGCGACCTGCAACCGCCCGTCCGCCCGCGCCTAGGCAGTGCGGCGACGCGCATTTCTTGGGAGCAGTCCCATGGCGAAGAAGATCACGGGCTACGTGAAGCTTCAGGTCCCGGCCGGCGCCGCCAACCCGTCGCCGCCGATCGGCCCCGCGCTCGGTCAGCGCGGCCTCAACATCATGGAATTCTGCAAGGCCTTCAACGCGAAGACCGCGCAGATGGAGAAGGGCACCCCGATCCCGGTGATCATCACCGCGTATCAGGACCGCTCCTTCACCTTCGAGATGAAGCAGCCCCCGGTCACCTTCTTCCTGAAGAAGGCGGTGGGCCTGAAGCTCGGCAAGAAGCCGGCCTCCGGCTCCAAGACCCCCGGCAAGGGCCCGACCGTCGGCAAGATCACCGAGGCGCAGCTTCGCGAGATCGCCGAGAAGAAGATGCCCGACCTGAACTGCGACTCGGTCGAATCGGCCGTCGCGATGATCCGTGGCTCCGCGCGAGCCATGGGCCTCGAAGTCGTCGCGTAAGGAGGGCAGCATGGCTAAGGAAGGCAAGCGCATCCGCGCCGCCCGCGAGGGCATCGATCCGACCAAGCTCTACGGCTTGTCCGAGGCGATCTCGATGGTGAAGGCCAAGGCCAACGCCAAGTTCGACGAGACCGTCGAGATCTCCATGAACCTGGGCGTCGACCCGCGTCACGCCGACCAGATGGTCCGCGGCGTCTGCAACCTGCCGAACGGCTCCGGCCGTACGGTCCGCGTCGCGGTCTTCGCCCGCGGTGCCAAGGCGGACGACGCCAAGGCGGCCGGTGCCGACATCGTCGGCGCCGAGGATCTCCTCGAGATCGTCCAGGGCGGCAAGATCGAGTTCGATCGCTGCATCGCGACCCCGGACATGATGCCGCTCGTCGGCCGCCTCGGTAAGGTGCTCGGCCCGCGCGGCCTGATGCCGAACCCGAAGGTCGGCACCGTCACCATGGACGTGAAGGGTGCCGTCGGGGCTGCCAAGGGCGGCGCCGTCGAGTTCCGCGTCGAGAAGGCCGGCATCGTCCATGCCGGCATCGGCAAGGTCTCCTTCGACGAGCAGAAGCTCGTGGAGAACATCAAGGCCTTCGCCGACGCCGTCGCCAAGGCGAAGCCGGCGGGCGCCAAGGGCACCTACATCCAGCGCATCGCCGTCACCTCGACGATGGGCCCGGGCGTGAAGGTCGAGCCGAGCACGGTCCTGACCGCCTGAGCCGAAGCGCTCACCGCATGCGATGAAGCCCGGCCGGCGACGGCCGGGCTTTTTCGTGTGCGCCTTCTCACATGGAACTGTCTCCGAGGGGGGCGCCTTCCGATGCGGCTGTGCTAGATAGCGGCCCATGAGATGCACCCTGCCGGTCTCCTCCACGCGACGCATCCTCTGCGTCTTTCCCGCCTATACGCCGTCCTTCGGCACCTTCTCCCACGCCTACCCCCTGATGGGGGGGGTGAAGGCCTTCATGCCGCCTCAAGGCCTGCTCCTGATTGCGGCCTACATGCCCGAGGGCTGGGAGTGCCGCTTCGTCGATGAGAACATCCGCCGCGCCGGACCCGAGGAATTCGCCTGGGCGGACGCGGTCTTCGTCTCCGGCATGCACATCCAGGAGCCGCAGATCCACGAGATCCGCGACCGGGCGAAGGCGGCCGGCAAGGTGACGGTGCTCGGCGGCCCCTCGGTCTCGGGCGCGCCGGAGAAATACGCCGATTTCGACTACCTCCATATCGGTGAGATCGGCGATGCCACCGACCGTCTGGTCGAGATCCTCGACGCCGGCCTCGGCGCGCCGCCCGCGCAGGTCGTGCTGGAGACGAAGGACCGGCTTGCCCTCTCCGATTTCCCGGCACCGGCCTACGACCACGTGCCGCTGAAGCGCTACCTGATCGGCTCGCTGCAATTCTCCTCGGGCTGCCCCTATCGCTGTGAGTTCTGCGACATCCCGCAGCTCTACGGGCGCCAGCCGCGGCTGAAGAGCCCCGAGCAGATGTGCGCCGAGCTCGACCAGATCGTCAGCCAGCCGGGCCATCCGGCGGTGGTCTACTTCGTCGACGACAACTTCATCGGCAACCGCAAGGCCACGCGCGAGATGCTGCCGCACCTCGTGGAATGGCAGAAGCGGAACAACTATCCGCTCCAGTTCGCCTGCGAGGCGACGCTCAACATGGCCAAGCAGCCCGAGATCCTCGAGCTGATGCGGCAGGCCAACTTCATGACGGTCTTCGTCGGGATCGAGACGCCGGAGGCCGACGCCCTCAAGAGCATCGACAAGACCCACAACGCCGCCGTGCCCATGTACGAGGCGATCGAGATCCTCAATTCCTACGGGCTCGAGGTGACCTCCGGCATCATCCTCGGCCTCGACACCGACACCGACCGTTCCGAGCAGAACCTGATCGACTTCATCGACCGCTCGGCGATCCCCGTTCTGACCATCAACCTGCTCCAGGCCCTGCCGAAGACGCCGCTCTGGGACAGGCTGGAGCGCGAGGGTCGCCTCGTCCACGACGCGAGCCTCGAATCGAACGTGCTGTTCAAGCGGCCCCACGACACCGTCGTCGGGAGCTGGCGCCGGGCGATCAGCCACGCCTACGCGCCCGAGAAGATCTTCGAGCGCTTCAAGCACCAATGCGACATGACCTATCCGAATCGGATCACGACGCCGACCGCGGGCAAGCTCACCGCGACGAACCTGCGCCGCGGCCTGGTGCTGGGCTTCAACATCATCACGCGGGTGGGGCTGTTCTCCGACTATCGCAGGCCGTTCTGGCGTGCGGCCGGCTATGCCCTGAGGCGAGGCCAGATCGAGGCGGTGTTCAACATGGGCTTCGTCGCCCACCACCTCATCCGCTTCACCCGCGAGGCGCTGCGGGGCGAGCACAACGCCTCGTTCTACGCGGCCAAGGCCGCTGAGGCGAAGGCGGCGCAGGGGCGGAGCTGGTGGGACACCGCGCGGCGCAGGCTCGCGCCGGAGCGGGAGGCCGCCTGAACGGACGGGACGGGGCCCCTGCGCGCGGGCCTCTTGCCTGCGGCAGAAAAGTCGCGCTTCGGCCCTTGGCAGGCGGCTTGCCAGCCTCTATACAGCGCCACGCAATCATAGGATTCCCGGAGCGGAGCCGAGAGGCCACGCTCCGAAAGACGATCCGCCCGGGTAACCGGGTGGTTTTGGCCGGAAGGCGACGATGGGCGAGGAAGCCCGGCGGCGCCCTGTCCGGCCATGTCCTGTCCGAGACTGCAGGTGCCGGTCCGCCGGCTTAATCCCCCAGCCTGCACAGACGGGGAAGACCGAATTCCAATACCCTCGCCATGGCCGGCAGGCTGCGGAGAGGCATCGGTTTGAACCATCTCACCCGTAGGCCCCTCCGGGGTCCTCCGGGGACAGGGCCGTGAGACGTCGCACGAGGACGTTCCCGGTCTTACCCAAGGCCTGCGACCGTTCCCGGCGGCATGTGCAACCGGCGGACCTGCAACGGGTTCCGCCAACCGGAGAGAGCCCAGTGGACCGGACAGCAAAAGCTGATCTTGTCTCGACGCTCAACGGCGTGTTCTCGAACAGCGCCGTGGTCGTCGTGGCCCACTACAAGGGCCTCACGGTCGCCGACATGCAGAAGCTGCGCTCGCAGATGAAGCAGGCCGGCGCCACCGTGAAGGTCGCCAAGAACAGCCTTGCCAGCATCGCTCTCGATGGCACGGACGTCGCCTCCATCAAGCCCCTCCTGAAGGGTCCGACCCTGCTCGCCTATTCGGGTGATCCGGTCGCGGCCGCCAAGGTGGCGGTGGATTTCGCCAAGGCTAACGACAAGCTCGTGATCCTGGGCGGCGCCATGGGGAAGACTGCCCTGAATCCGGACGGCGTGAAGGCGCTCGCCTCGCTCCCGTCCCTCGACGAACTGCGTGCCAAGATCGTGGGCCTCATCCAGGCTCCCGCGACCAAGGTCGCCCAGGTCGTCAACGCGCCGGCGGCCAAGCTCGCCCGCGTGTTCGGGGCCTATGCCAAGAAGGACGAGGCGGCCTGAGGTCGTTTCCCCCTTTAAAACCCTTCCGTTCAAACCGATATCAAGGACAGTGAATCATGGCTGATCTCGCCAAGCTCGTCGACGACCTCTCGTCGCTGACCGTTCTCGAGGCCGCCGACCTCGCCAAGATGCTCGAGGAGAAGTGGGGCGTCTCCGCCGCCGCTGCCGTCGCCGTGGCCGCCGGCCCGGCTGCCGGCCCGGCCGCCGCCGTCGAGGAGCAGACCGAGTTCACGGTCGTGCTCGCCTCGGCCGGCGACAAGAAGATCGAGGTCATCAAGGAGGTCCGCGCGATCACCGGCCTCGGCCTCAAGGAGGCTAAGGATCTCGTCGAGGGCGCTCCGAAGCCCGTCAAGGAGGCCGTCGCCAAGGACGAGGCCGAGAAGCTCAAGGCCCAGCTCGAGAAGGCCGGCGCCAAGGTCGAGCTCAAGTAAGACCAGAGGTGGGCCGGCCCCGGCCCACCACCCCACGGCGGTCCTTGCGGGCCGACCGTGACCGCAGCCCGCGGGTGTTCGCACCCGCGGGCTAAGGTCGCTTCAGAGGCGGCCGGGGGGTCCTGGAACGGATCCGGCGAGATTTCGAGACGGGTGGCGCGGTCCGGCGGGGCGCGTGCCACGTGCCCGGTGCGGGAGCATCGCTTCCCCGGGCAACCAGGACGCGGGTAGGAGCGAGGTCACATGGCCAACACGCTGGTCGGTCGCAAGCGCATTCGGAAGTTCTTCGGCAAGATCAAGGAAGTCGCCGAGATGCCGAACCTCATCGAGGTTCAGAAGGCGTCCTACGACCAGTTCCTGATGGTGGACGAGCCCGAGGGCGGCCGCGCTGAGGAAGGCCTCCAGAACGTCTTCAAGTCCGTGTTCCCGATCTCGGACTTCGCCTCGACCGCGCTGCTCGAGTTCGTGCGCTACACCTTCGAGCCGCCGAAATACGACGTCGACGAGTGCCGCCAGCGCGGCATCACCTTCGCCGCCCCGCTCAAGGTGACGCTGCGCCTGATCGTGTTCGATGTCGATCCGGATACCCAGGCGAAGTCCGTCAAGGACATCAAGGAGCAGGACGTCTACATGGGCGACATGCCCCTGATGACGGAGAACGGCACCTTCATCGTCAACGGCACCGAGCGCGTCATCGTCTCGCAGATGCACCGGTCGCCGGGCGTGTTCTTCGACCACGACAAGGGCAAGACGCACTCGTCCGGCAAGCTGCTCTTCGCCGCGCGCATCATCCCGTATCGCGGCTCCTGGCTCGACGTCGAGTTCGACGCCAAGGACATCGTGCACGTCCGCATCGACCGCAAGCGCAAGCTGCCGGTGACCGCGCTCCTGTTCGCGCTCGGGCTCGATGGCGAGGAGATCCTCTCGACCTTCTACAACCGCGTGGTCTACGACCGCGACGGCGCCGATTGGCGCGTGCCCTTCGATGCGGAGCGGCTGAAGGGCTTCAAGGCGACCGTCGATCTGATCGACGCCGATTCCGGTGAGGTCGTGCTGGAGGCGAGCAAGAAGCTCAACGCCCGGAACGCACGCCTCATCGCCGAGAAGGGCACCAAGTTCCTCAAGGCGACGGACGAGGATCTGGTCGGCCAGTACGTGGCCGAGGATCTCGTCAACATGAAGACCGGCGAGATCTGGGCCGAGGCCGGCGAGGAGATCACCGACAAGCTGCTCAAGGCGCTCGACGATGTCGGCGTCACCGAGCTGCCGGTGCTCGACATCGATCACATCAACGTCGGCCCCTACATCCGCAACACGCTGGCGGTCGACAAGAACTCGGCCCGCGAGGGTGCGCTGTTCGACATCTACCGGGTCATGCGCCCGGGCGAGCCGCCGACGCTCGAGACCGCCGAGGCGATGTTCCACTCGCTGTTCTTCGACTCCGAGCGCTACGACCTCTCCGCGGTCGGCCGCGTGAAGATGAACATGCGCCTCGACCTCGATGCCGCCGACACCGTGCGCACGCTGCGCAAGGAGGACATGCTGGCGGTGGTCAAGGCGCTGGTCGAGCTGCGCGACGGCAAGGGCGAGGTGGACGACATCGACCACCTCGGCAATCGCCGCGTCCGCTCGGTCGGCGAGCTGATGGAGAACCAGTACCGGCTCGGCCTGCTCCGCATGGAGCGCGCCATCCGCGAGCGCATGAGCCAGGTCGACATCGACACCGTGATGCCGCAGGACCTGATCAACGCGAAGCCCGCTGCGGCCGCGGTGCGCGAGTTCTTCGGCTCGTCGCAGCTCTCGCAGTTCATGGACCAGACCAACCCGCTCTCCGAGGTGACGCACAAGCGCCGCCTCTCGGCGCTTGGCCCGGGTGGCCTGACCCGCGAGCGCGCCGGGTTCGAGGTGCGCGACGTGCACCCGACCCATTACGGCCGCATCTGCCCGATCGAGACGCCGGAAGGTCCGAATATCGGCCTGATCAACTCGCTCGCCACCTTCGCGCGCGTGAACAAGTACGGCTTCATCGAGACCCCGTTCCGCCGGGTGCGCGACGGCGTGGTCACCGACGAGGTCGCCTACCTCTCGGCCATGGAGGAGGCGAAGTACTACGTCGCGCAGGCGAACGCCGCGATGGACGAGAGCCGGAAGCTGACGGAGGACCTCGTGGTCTGCCGCCGCGCCGGCGAGGTCATCGTCGTCGGTCCCGAGCGCGTCGACCTCATGGACGTGTCGCCGAAGCAGCTCGTCTCGGTCGCCGCGGCGCTGATCCCGTTCCTTGAGAACGACGACGCCAACCGCGCGCTCATGGGCTCGAACATGCAGCGCCAGGCGGTGCCGCTGGTCCGCGCCGACGCGCCCTTCGTCGGCACCGGCATGGAGGCCGTGGTCGCCCGCGATTCCGGCGCGGCCATCGCCGCGCGCCGCACCGGCATCATCGACCAGGTGGATGCGACCCGTATCGTCATCCGCGCCACCGAGGAGGCCGACGCCAACAAGCCGGGCGTCGACATCTACCGCCTGCAGAAGTTCCAGCGCTCCAACCAGTCGACCTGCATCACGCAGAAGCCGCTGGTTCGCGTGGGCGAGTTCGTGAAGAAGGGCGAGATCATCGCCGACGGTCCCTCGACCGAGTTCGGCGAGCTCGCGCTCGGCCGCAACGTGCTCGTCGCGTTCATGCCGTGGAACGGCTACAACTTCGAGGACTCGATCCTGCTCTCCGAGCGGATCGTGAAGGATGACGTGTTCACCTCGATCCACATCGAGGAATTCGAGGTGATGGCCCGCGACACCAAGCTCGGGCCGGAGGAGATCACCCGCGACATCCCGAACGTCTCCGAGGAGGCGCTCAAGAACCTCGACGAGGCCGGCATCGTCTATATCGGCGCCGAGGTCCATGCGGGCGACATCCTCGTCGGCAAGATCACGCCGAAGGGCGAGAGCCCGATGACGCCGGAGGAGAAGCTCCTGCGCGCGATCTTCGGCGAGAAGGCCTCGGACGTGCGCGACACCTCCCTGCGGGTGCCGCCCGGCGTCACCGGCACTATCGTCGAGGTGCGGGTGTTCAACCGGCACGGCGTCGACAAGGACGAGCGCGCCCAGGCCATCGAGCGCGAGGAGATCGAGCGCCTCGCCAAGGACCGCGACGACGAGCAGGCGATTCTCGACCGCAACACCTATGCCCGCCTCGCGGACGTGCTCATCGGCCAGTCGCCGATCGCCGGACCGAAGGGCTTCCGCAAGGACACGACGCTCACCCGGGAACTCATCAGCGAGTACCCGCGCTCGCAATGGTGGCAGTTCGCCGTCGTCGACGACCGTCTCATGACCGAGATGGAGGCGATGCAGAAGCAGTACGACGAATCGAAGAAGCGCCTCGAGCAGCGCTTCCTCGACAAGGTCGAGAAGCTGCAGCGCGGCGACGAGCTTCCGCCCGGCGTCATGAAGATGGTCAAGGTCTTCGTGGCGGTGAAGCGCAAGATCCAGCCCGGCGACAAGATGGCCGGCCGCCACGGCAACAAGGGTGTCGTGTCGCGGATCGTGCCGATCGAGGACATGCCGTTCCTGGAGGACGGGACGCATGCCGACATCGTGCTCAACCCGCTCGGCGTGCCCTCGCGCATGAATGTCGGCCAGATCCTGGAGACGCATCTGGGCTGGGCGGCTGCGGGCCTGGGCCGCAAGGTCTCCAAGGCGGTCGATGCCTATCTGAAGAACCAGGACATCGCGCCGCTGCGCCAGGAGATGGAGGCGATCTACTCGCCTTCCGAACTCGCCGGGCTCTCCGACGAGGATCTGGCGGAGGCGGGCAACAACGTCCGCCGCGGCGTGCCGATGGCGACCCCGGTGTTCAACGGCGCCAAGGAAGCCGACATCGAGACGATGCTGGAGATGGCCGGGCTCGATCGCTCGGCGCAGTCGACGCTCTATGACGGGCGCACGGGCGAGCCTTTCGACCGCAAGGTGACGATGGGCTACATCTACATGCTGAAGCTCCACCACCTCGTGGACGACAAGATCCACGCGCGCTCCATCGGCCCGTACTCGCTCGTCACCCAGCAGCCGCTGGGCGGCAAGGCGCAGTTCGGCGGCCAGCGCTTCGGCGAGATGGAGGTCTGGGCGCTGGAGGCCTACGGCGCGGCCTACACACTGCAGGAGATGCTCACGGTGAAGTCGGACGACGTGGCCGGCCGCACCAAGGTCTACGAGGCGATCGTCCGCGGCGACGACACCTTCGAGGCCGGCATCCCTGAGAGCTTCAACGTGCTCGTGAAGGAGATGCGCTCGCTCGGCCTCAACGTCGAGCTGACGAACTCCAAGCAGGGCGCGGCCAACGACCAGCTGGAGCCGCCGGCCAACGCGGCCGAGTAGCCTCGATAACGACACCTCCCGTGCCGGCGTGGTCCGCCGGTACGGTCCGAGCGGGGAGGGGCGGGGCCTCCGGAACGGCGGACGGCGGCAGGGTGGCGCCGGGCGCTTCGATTTTTTCCAGACGCGGCGGCGCAAGGCGCGGCGCGGCCCGTCAGCAAGGAGCGGATCATGAACCAAGAGGTCATGAACCTTTTCAACCAGCAGGCCCAGCCTCAGAGCTTCGACCAGATCAAGATCTCGATCTCGTCGCCTGAGAAGATTCTGTCCTGGTCTTATGGCGAGATCAAGAAGCCCGAGACGATCAACTACCGGACCTTCAAGCCCGAGCGCGACGGCCTGTTCTGCGCGCGCATCTTCGGGCCCATCAAGGACTATGAGTGCTTGTGCGGTAAGTACAAGCGCATGAAGTACAAGGGCGTCATCTGCGAGAAGTGCGGCGTCGAGGTCACCCTCGCGCGCGTCCGGCGCGACCGCATGGGCCATATCGAGCTCGCGGCGCCCGTCGCCCACATCTGGTTCCTGAAGTCGCTGCCGAGCCGCATCGGCCTGCTGCTCGACATGGCGCTCAAGGACCTGGAGCGCATCCTCTACTTCGAATCCTACTGCGTCATCGAGCCGGGCCTCACCCCCCTGAAGGAGCGTCAGCTCCTCTCGGAGGAGGAGTACCTGCGCGCCCAGGAGGAGTACGGCGAGGATTCCTTCACCGCCATGATCGGCGCCGAGGCCATTCGGCGCATCCTGCAGGAACTCGATCTCGACAAGATCGCGAACGACCTGCGCGAGGAGATCGCCGTCACCACCTCGGAGCTGAAGCCGAAGAAGCTCCTGAAGCGCCTCAAGATCATCGAGGCCTTCCAGCTCTCCGGCAACCGTCCCGAGTGGATGATCCTGACCGTCGTGCCGGTCATCCCGCCGGACCTGCGCCCGCTGGTCCCGCTCGATGGCGGCCGCTTCGCCACGTCGGATCTGAACGACCTCTACCGCCGCGTCATCAACCGCAACAACCGCCTGAAGCGGCTGATCGAGCTGCGCGCGCCGGACATCATCATCCGCAACGAGAAGCGCATGCTTCAGGAAGCGGTCGATGCGCTGTTCGACAACGGCCGCCGCGGCCGTGTCATCACGGGCGCCAACAAGCGCCCGCTGAAGTCGCTCGCCGATATGCTGAAGGGCAAGCAGGGCCGCTTCCGCCAGAACCTGCTCGGCAAGCGCGTCGACTACTCGGGCCGTTCGGTCATCGTGGTCGGCCCCGAGCTGAAGCTGCACCAGTGCGGCCTGCCGAAGAAGATGGCGCTGGAACTGTTCAAGCCCTTCATCTACGCGCGCCTCGACGCCAAGGGCTTCTCCGCCACGGTGAAGCAGGCGAAGAAGCTCGTCGAGAAGGAGAAGCCGGAGGTCTGGGATATCCTCGACGAGGTGATCCGCGAGCACCCGGTGATGCTGAACCGCGCGCCGACGCTGCACCGCCTCGGCATCCAGGCGTTCGAGCCGAAGCTGATCGAGGGCAAGGCGATCCAGCTCCACCCGCTGGTCTGCGCCGCGTTCAACGCCGACTTCGACGGCGACCAGATGGCCGTGCACGTCCCCCTGAGCCTCGAGGCTCAGCTGGAGGCGCGCGTGCTGATGATGTCGACGAACAACATCCTGCACCCGGCCAACGGCCAGCCGATCATCGTGCCCTCGCAGGACATCGTCCTCGGCCTCTACTACTTGTCCATCGTGGCCGAGGGTGCGCCGGGCGAGTACAAGCCCGGCAACACCGAGAACCCGATGCAGGGCGTCTACGGTGATCTCGGCGAGCTGGAGCACGCGCTGGCCGCCAAGGCCGTGTCGCTGCACTCGAAGATCAAGTGGCGCTGGAAGGGCCTCGGCCCGGACGGCGAGCCCGTCACCCGTCTCTACGACACCACCCCGGGCCGCGTGATCCTCTCGGGTGCGCTGCCGCGCCACCGGAAGGTTCCCTTCGACGTCGTCAACAAGCTGATGACCAAGAAGGAGATCTCGGCGATGATCGACACCGTCTACCGCCATTGCGGTCAGAAGGAGTCGGTGATCTTCTGTGACCGCATCATGGGCCTCGGCTTCACCCACGCCTTCCGTGCCGGCATCTCGTTCGGCAAGGACGACATGGTGGTGCCGGACAACAAGTGGTCGATCGTCGACACCACGCGCGCTCTGGTGAAGGACTACGAGCAGCAGTACAACGACGGCCTGATCACTCAGGGCGAGAAGTACAACAAGGTCGTCGACGCCTGGGCGAAGTGCTCCGACAAGCTCGCCCAGGAGATGATGGGCCGCATCTCGGCGGTTCAGAAGGACGAGAACGGCGCCGACAAGCAGGTCAACTCGATCTACATGATGAGCCACTCGGGTGCCCGTGGCTCGCCGGCGCAGATGAAGCAGCTCGCCGCCATGCGCGGCCTCATGGCCAAGCCGTCGGGCGAGATCATCGAGACGCCGATCATCTCGAACTTCAAGGAAGGCCTCGACGTTCTCGAGTACTTCAACTCGACCCACGGCGCCCGGAAGGGTCTGGCGGACACGGCGCTCAAGACCGCCAACTCCGGCTACCTCACCCGCCGCCTCGTGGACGTGGCGCAGGACGCCGTCATCCGCGAGACGGATTGCGGCACCACGAACGGCATCCGCATGCGGGCCATCGTCGATGCCGGCCAGGTGGTCGCGTCGCTGGCGACCCGCATCCTCGGCCGCGCCACGGCTGAGGATCTGGTCGCGCAGGACGGCACGGTGATCGTCGCCACCGGCGAGACCATCGAGGAGAAGCACCTGCCGGCGATCACGGCCGCCGGCATCCAGGAGGTGAAGATCCGCTCCGTGCTCGTCTGTCAGACGAAGAGCGGCGTCTGCGCCACCTGCTACGGGCGCGACCTCGCCCGCGGCACGCCCGTCAACATGGGCGAGGCCGTCGGCGTCATCGCGGCGCAGTCGATCGGCGAGCCGGGCACCCAGCTCACCATGCGCACCTTCCACATCGGCGGCGCGGCCCAGATCGCCGACTCGTCCTTCATCGAGTCGAGCTTCGAGGGCACGATCAAGATCCGCAACCGGGCTCTTGCCAAGAACTCGGACGGCGATCTGGTCGCCACCGGCCGCAACGTGGCGGTCGTCGTGGTCGGTTCGGACGGCGCCGAGCGCGCGGTGCACCGTCTCCAGTACGGCGCGCGCGTGCGCGTCGACGAGGGTGACAAGATCAAGCGCGGGCAGCGGATCGCCGAGTGGGATCCCTACACCCGTCCGATCCTCACCGAGGTCGACGGCATCGTGGCCTACGAGGACCTGTACGACGGTCAGTCGATCACCGAGACGGCCGACGAGTCGACGGGCATCTCGAAGCGCGTCGTCATCGACTGGCGCGGTTCGGCTCGGACCTCCGACCTGAAGCCGGCGATGGTCATCGTCGATCAGGACGGCAAGGCGATCAAGCTGCCGCGCGGCTCGGATGCCCGTTACCTCCTGCCCGTCGATGCCATCATCGGCTTCGATCCGGGCGGCAAGGTGAAGGCCGGCGACATCCTCGCCCGCGTCTCCACGGACTCAGCCAAGACCCGCGACATCACCGGCGGTCTGCCGCGGGTGGCGGAGCTGTTCGAGGCGCGCCGTCCGAAGGATGCGGCGATCATCGCCGAGAAGTCGGGCACGATCGCCTTCGGGCGCGACTACAAGAACAAGCGTCGCCTGACGCTGACGCCGCACGACGGTTCGGAGCCGGTCGAGTACCTGATCCCCAAGGGCAAGCACATCCACTTGCAGGACGGAGACGTGGTCGAGCTCGGCGACTACATCGTCGACGGCAACCCGGCGCCGCACGACATCCTGGCGATCAAGGGCGTGGAGGAGCTTGCCGCCTACCTCGTCAACGAGATCCAGGAGGTCTACCGGCTCCAGGGCGTGTCGATCAACGACAAGCACATCGAGGTCATCGTCCGGCAGATGCTGCAGAAGGTCGAAGTGACCGAGAGCGGCGATTCCGACATCATCCCGGGCGACCAGATCGACCGGACCGAGCTCACCGACATCAACGAGAAGCTGATCGCGGAGGGCAAGAAGCCGGTGGTCGGCGTCCCGGTGCTGCTCGGCATCACCAAGGCATCGCTGCAGACGAAGTCGTTCATCTCGGCGGCCTCGTTCCAGGAGACCACCCGCGTCCTCACCGAGGCGGCGGTCAACGGCAAGGTCGACACCCTGGAAGGCCTCAAGGAGAACGTCATCGTCGGCTCGCTCATCCCGGCAGGCACCGGCTCGATGGTGGCCGACATCCGCTCGATCGCGCGGCGCCGCGACGGTCTCATCCTGCAGCAGAAGCAGGCCGAGAGCGGCGCCCAGCCCATCGAGGAGCTTCCGCCCGCGGCGGAGTGACCCGCGATCGGGTGACAGAACTTGGAGAGGGCGGCCCTGCGGGGCCGCCCTTTTCGTTTCTACGATGTCGGGCGTCGCCGGCTATCCGGCGCTGGCGAGCAGCCCCTTCACTGCCCGCCGCCACCCCGCGAGCTTCGCCTCCCGCGTCGGCGCGCTCATGCCCACCCGGAAGCGGCGCTCCAGGCGCCAGAGGTCGGCGAAGCGCTCGGGCTCGGGGTAGAGCCCTGCCGAGAGGCCGGCGAGATAGGCCGCGCCGAGCGCGGTGGTCTCCAGGATCCGCGGCCGGTCGACCGGTGCGTCGAGAAGATCGCAGAGGCGCTGCATCGTCCAGTCCGAGGCGACCATGCCGCCGTCGACCCGCAGCACGGTGCCGGCCTCGGCGCACCAATCGGCGCGCATCGCCTGAAGCAGGTCGACGGTCTGGTAGCAGACACTCTCCAGGGCCGCCCGCGCGAACTCGGCCGGGCCGCTGTTGCGGGTGAGGCCGAACAGGGCGCCGCGCACGTCGGGGTTCCAGTGCGGCGCGCCGAGGCCCACGAAGGCGGGAACGAGGTAGAGGTCCTGCTCGGGATCCGCCTCGGCGGCCAGGGGCCCGGTCTCGGCCGCGTGCCCGATGAGCCCGAGCCCATCGCGCAGCCATTGTACCACCGCGCCCGCCACGAAGATCGAGCCTTCGAGCGCGTAGGTCCGCTCGCCGCCGAGTTGGTAGGCGATGGTGGTGAGCAGGCGGTTCTCGGAGGCGATGGCCTCGGTGCCGGTATTCACCAGGGCGAAGCAGCCGGTGCCGTAGGTGGACTTGATCATGCCCGGCCGGAAGCAGGCTTGTCCCACCATCGCCGCCTGCTGATCGCCGGCGACGCCGCGGATCGGGATCGGCGCGCCGAACCATTCCGGCAGGGTCTCGCCGAAATCGCCGGCGCAGTCGCGCACCTCGGGCAGCAGGCTCTCGGGCACGTTGAACAGGGCGAGCAGGTTGCGGTCCCACGCGCCGCGATGGATGTCGTAAAGCAGGGTGCGTGAGGCATTCGTCGCGTCGATGGCGTGGACCGCGCCGCCCGTGAAACGCCAGAGCAGGTAGCCGTCGACGGTGCCGAAGGCGAGTTCGCCCCGCTCGGCCCGGGCGCGGGCGCCCGGCATGTTGTCGAGAATCCAGGCGATCTTGGTGGCGGAGAAATAGGGGTCGATGATGAGCCCCGTCCGCGCGGTGACGAGCGCCTCGTGCCCCTCCTGCCGCAGCCGGGCGCAGGTCGGCGCCGTGCGCCGGTCCTGCCAGACGATGGCGCGGCCCACCGCCTCGCCGCTCGCCCGGTCCCAGACGAGGGTCGTCTCGCGCTGGTTGGTGATGCCGATCCCGGCAATGGCCCGGGCCTCCAGCCCGGCATGGGCCAAAGCGGTGCGTGCGGTGGCGAGCGTCGTCTCCCAGAGGTCGTCCGGCTCGTGCTCCACCCAGCCCGAGGCCGGGAAGTGCTGGGGGAACTCCTCCTGGGCCTGGGCCACGGCCTGCGCCTGCGCATCGAAGACGATCGACCGCGTCGAGGTGGTGCCCTGGTCGATGGCGAGGATGAAACGCGGCATCACGGCGTCTCCCACTGTTCTACTGAGGCGCGGCCTCTTCGCGGACCGCGTCCATTCCGGTCTGCGCGGCCATGAAGGCTTCGAGCGCCGCCCTGTCGTCGGCGCCGATCCGCAGGCCGAGCTTCGTCCGGCGCCAGAGCACGTCGGCGGGCTCGTGCGCCCATTCCACCTGCATCAGGTAGCGCAGCTCCGCCTCGGTGAGGTCCGCTCCGAAGGTGCGGCCGAGATCCGGCAGCGAGGATGCACCGGCCAGAATCCGCTCCGCCCGGGTGCCGTAGGCGCGCGCGAGCCGCGCGGCGAGCGCCTCTGGAAGCCAGGGGCGGCCGGCGCGCAGCCGCGCGACCAGGGCAGCGTAGCCCCGTGGCGGGAAGTCTCCACCGGGGAGCGGCGCCGAGGCGGTCCAGCCCGCGCCCTGCCGTATCGCGGGCAGGTGGGGACCGAGCTTCGCGAGCGCCGATTCGGCGAGCCGCCGGTAGGTGGTGATCTTGCCGCCGTAGACGGAGAGGAGCGGGGGGCCGTCCGCTGGCGCGTCGAGGGCCAGCACGTAGTCGCGGGTCGCGGCCTGCGCCTGCGAGGCGCCGTCGTCGTAGAGCGGGCGCAGGCCCGAATAGGTCCACACCACGTCGGCCGGCGTCACCGGGGCACGGAAATAGGCGCTCGCCGCCGCGCAGAGATAGGCGACCTCCTCCGCGCTCGCCTCGACGCGCGCGAGATCTCCGGTGAAGTCGCGGTCGGTGGTGCCGATCAGGGTGAAGTCGCGCTCGTAGGGGATGGCGAAGACGATGCGGCGGTCCGGATTCTGGAAGATGTAGGCGCGGTCGTGCGCGAAAAGCCGCTTCGTGACGATGTGGCTTCCCTGGACGAGGCGCACCGCAGGCGCCGCCCCGCCGAACAGGCGCCCCACGCGGGGCCCCGACGCATCGACCAGGGCGCGGGCGGCGATCTCCGAGCCGCCCTCCGGTCCCGCGACGCCGAGGTGCCAGAGGCCGCCCACGCGCTCCGCCCGCTCGACGCGGGTCCGCACGCGGATGTCGGCGCCCCGCTCCGCGGCATCCACCGCGTTGAGCACGACGAGACGGGAATCCTCCACCCAGCAATCGGAATAGGCGAAGCCGCGGGTGAAGGCCGCGCGCAGCGGCGCGCCGGCCGGGTCCTGCCTGAGGTCGAGGGTCTCGGTGCCCGGCAGGTCGGAACGGCCGCCGAGATTGTCGTAGATCAGCAGGCCGAGGCGCAGCAGCCAGGCGGGGCGCATGGCGCGGTGGTAGGGCAGAACGAAGCGCAGCGGCCAGACGATGTGCGGGGCGTTGCGCCACAGCACCGCGCGCTCGGCCAGGGCCTCGCGCACCAGGCGGAAGGCGTATTGCTCCAGGTAGCGCAGGCCGCCATGGATCAGCTTGGTCGAGGCCGAGGAGGTGCCTGCGGCGAGGTCGCCCTGCTCGAACAGGACGACACGGGCGCCGCGGCCCGCGGCGTCGCGGGCGATGCCGCAGCCGTTCACGCCGCCGCCGATCACGGCGAGGTCGTAGGTCGTCCGAGGCCCGTCCAAGGCGCCCTCTCGTCCTGGTCCTGGCACGATATAGGGCGGGTATCCGGGATGGGCCTCCCCATCTCGGGTGTGATGCGCAGCGACTGATGCGCGGATGCTGTTGCCAAGCCTCGATCGAGACCGGTTCGGCAACAATCAAGCCAAACTCAACATTGGATCGGGAGCGGCGCGCACCGTAACGTCCGATTCAACAGGCTCGACCGACATGGTTTCGGGACAGGGCCGGCACCGCAGATCCAGCGGGAGGAACCAATGCTGAGCGCCGAGACCGCACCGCGCGCCGAGGGCGACGCGCCGCGTACCATCCGTCTTCACGCCGACGACAACGTCGCCATCGTCGTCAACGCCTTCGGCCTGCCCGCCGGCACGGTCTTCCCCGATGGCCTGACGCTGCGCGAGTTCGTGCCCCAGGGCCACAAGGTGGCGCTCGCCGACATTCCGGAAGGCGGCCATGTGCGCCGCTACGGCGAGGTGGTCGGCATCGCGTTGCGCGACATCGCCCAGGGCACCTGGGTCGAGGAATCCTGCGTCGAGACCCCGACAGCGCCGGCCCTCGACGCCCTGGAGAAGGCCACCCGCATCCCCGCCGCCCTGCCGCCGCTCGACGGCTACACCTTCGAGGGCTTCCGCAACCCGGATGGCAGCGTCGGCACCAAGAACATCCTGGCGATCTCCACCAGCGTGCAATGCGTGACCGGCACCCTCGACGTGGCGATCAAGCGCATCCGCGAGGAGCTGCTGCCGCGCTTCCCCAACGTTGACGACGTGATCGGCCTCACCCATGCCTATGGCTGCGGCGTGGCCATCAACGCCCCCGAGGCCGTCATCCCGATCCGGACGCTCCAGAGCCTCGCCAAGAACCCGAATTTCGGCGGCGAGGTCATGGTGGTCGGCCTCGGCTGCGAGAAGCTCGTCTCCGAGCGCCTCGTGCCGGCTGACAAAGGGGCCGCCGAGGACAGCGTGGTCCGGCTGCAGGACGAGCGCCACCAGGGCTTCGGCAGCATGATCGACAGCATCATGACGATGGCCGAGGCGCGTCTCGCGGTGCTCAACCGGCGGCAGCGCGAGACCTGCCCGGCCTCCGAGCTGGTGGTCGGCCTGCAATGCGGCGGCAGCGACGCCTTCTCCGGCGTCACCGCCAACCCGTCGCTCGGGTTCGCCGCCGACCTGCTGGTGCGCTGCGGCGCCACCGTGCTGTTCTCCGAGGTGACGGAGGTGCGCGACGCGATCCACCTCCTCACCCCGCGGGCCGCGACCCCCGAGGTCGCCGACGCGCTGATCCGCGAGATGGCCTGGTACGACGACTATCTGGAAAAGGGCGGCGCCGACCGCCGCGCCAACCCCTCGCCCGGCAACAAGAAGGGCGGGCTCAACAACATCGTCGAGAAGGCCCTCGGCTCGGTGGCGAAATCCGGCACCAGCGCCATCGCGGGCGTGCTCGCCCCCGGCGAGCGGGTGCGCGAGCGGGGGCTGATCTTCGCGGCGACGCCCGCGAGCGACTTCGTCTGCGGCACGCTGCAGCTCGCCTCCGGCATCACCGTGCAGGTCTTCTCCACGGGCCGCGGCACGCCCTACGGCCTCGCCCAGGCGCCCGTGATCAAGGTGGCGACGCGGACCGAGCTGAGCCAGCGCTGGTCGGACCTGATCGACCTCGATGCCGGCCGCATCGCGACGGGCGAGTCGACCATCGAGGAGATGGGCTGGGAGCTGTTCCAGCTGATCCTCGACGTGGCGAGCGGGCGCAAGCGTCCCTGGTCCGACCGCTGGGGCCTTTACAACGACCTCACGCTGTTCAACCCGGCGCCGATCACCTGACCGCCTGACGGCCTCTCCCATCAGCCGAACCCGACGCTGCGCCCCGAGGTGGGCGCGGCAACGACACCCTCTGCCCGGAGGACTCGCGATGCACGACACGGTCACCGGAATCCGGCTGCGCTCGGTGGCGCTGCCGCTGAAGACGCCGATCAGCGACGCCAAGGTGCTCACCGGCCGCCAAAAGCCGATGACCGAGATCGCGATCCTGTTCTGCGAGGTCGAGACGCGCGAGGGCCATCGCGGCCTCGGCATCAGCTATTCCAAGCGGGCCGGCGGCTCGGGCCAGTTCGTCCATGCCCGCGAGATCGCGCCCGCTTTGCTGGGCGAGGATCCGAGCGACATCGCCAGGGCCTGGGACAAGCTCGCCTGGGCCGGGGCCTCTGCCGGCCGCAGCGGTCTCGCCGTCCAGGCCATCGGCGCCTTCGACGTCGCGCTCTGGGACCTGAAGGCGAAGCGGGCCGGGCTCTCGCTCGCCAAGCTGCTCGGGGCGCAGCGCGATTTGGTGCGCTGCTACAACACCTCCGGCGGCTTCCTGCACACGCCCCTCGACGAGGTTCTGGTCAACACCGACCGCTCCCGGGCGAAGGGCATCGGCGGCATCAAGCTGAAGGTCGGCCAGCCGGATTGGGCGGAGGATATCCGCCGCGTCGCGGCCGTGCGCGAGCATCTGGGCGAGGCGTTTCCGCTGATGGTCGACGCCAACCAGCAATGGGACCGGCCGACCGCCATGCGGATGGGCCGGATCTTCGAGCGGTTCAACCTGATCTGGATCGAGGAGCCGCTCGATTGCTACGACGCCGCCGGCCATGCGGCGCTCGCCGCCGCCCTCGACACGCCGATCGCCACCGGCGAGATGCTGACGAGCGTCTCCGAGCACTGGGACTTCATCCGCCAGAACGGCGCCGATTTCCTGATGCCGGACGCGCCCCGCGTCGGCGGCATCACGCCCTTCCTCAAGGTCGCGACGCTCGCCGAGTTCGCGGGCCTGACCATCGCGCCGCATTTCTCGATGGAGCTGCACATCCACCTCGCCGCAGCGATGCAGCGCGAGCCCTGGGTCGAGCATTTCGAGTGGCTGGAGCCGCTGTTCAACGAGCGGCTGGCGCTTGAGAACGGCCGCATGGTCGTGCCGACACGGCCCGGCCTCGGCATCTCGCTCAGCGAACAGGCGCTTGCCTGGACCCGCGAGACGGTGGCGTTCGGCAGCCTGGGCTGAGCGACCGGCCGCGGTCATCTCCGCAAGTCGAGCGCGTCGGCCAGCCGATCGCCCAGGGTGTTGAGCGCGACAAGGGTCGCGACCAGGAAGGCCGCCGGTGCCGCCAGCATGTGCGGGGCCGATTCGATCGCCCGCGCGCCCTCGGCTACCAGCACGCCCCAGCTGGTCTCCGGCTCCTGCACGCCGAGGCCGAGGAAGGACAGGAAGCTCTCGGTGAGGATGACCCGCGGCACGATCAGCGTCGCGGCCACAGCGATCGGCGCGAGCGCATTCGGCACGATGTGGCGGGTGAGGATGGCGCGCGGGCCGAGGCCGAGGGCGCGGGCCGCGCGGACGAAGTCGCGGGCGCTCAGGGCCAGCGCCTGGCCCCGCACGATGCGGGCCATGTCGAGCCATTCGACCGCGGCGATGGCCACGAGGATCAGCGCGAGGCCCGGCCGGAACAGGACCACCAGCACGATCACGAAGAACACGAAGGGCAGGGCGTAGAGGATGTCGACGATCCGCATCATCAGCGCGTCGACGAGCCCGCCGGCATAGCCGGAGACCGCGCCGTAGAGGACGCCGACCACGAGGGCGGCAAGCGTCGCCGTCAGCCCGATCAGGAGCGAGACGCGGCCCGCCACCAGGCTGCGGGTGAGGAGGTCGCGCCCGTGCACGTCGGTGCCGAGGAGGAAGTGCAGGCGCCGCACGGGCGCCTCGACCACGAGGCGTCGATCGCCCGCGGCGGCCTCGACCACGCGGGGCTCGCCGACGAGGTCGGAGCGGGGCAGGTAGACGAGGCTGCGCCGGTCGATCCCGCCTTCCGCGGCGAGCACGAGGCGTAGGGTGCCTTCCGTGACCACGGCCTCCTCCACCCGCGCGCGCATGCGGAAGGCGATGCGGTCGAGGGCTGCGCGCAGCCGCTCGGGGCCCGGCTCCGCGGCGAAGCCCGCCGGGAGCTGGCGCAGGTCCGGATAGCTCCGCTCCGGTGCGTGGCCGGTGAGCAGGGGCCCGGCGAGACAGGCGAGCGCCACCAGGGCGAGCACGGCGAGGGAGGCGAGGGCGCCCGGATCCTTCAGCAGGCGCCGCAGCGGTCGTTCGGCGCTCACCGGTTGAGCCTCAGGCGCGGGTCGGCCCAGGCGGCCAGCAGGTCGGCGACGAGGTTGAAGGCGATCACGAGCACGCCCACCAGCACCACGGTGCCCATCACCAGCGTGTAGTCCCGGTTCAGCGCGCCCTCGACGAAGTAGCGGCCGACACCCGGCAGGCCGAAGATCGTCTCGACCACGACCGAGCCGGTGAGGAGACCCGCGGCGAGCGGCCCGGCCAGCGCGATCACCGGCAGGAGCGCGCCGCGCAAGGCGTGGCGGAGCACGCGCAGGGGCGGCAGGCCGAGGCTGCGCATGGTCCGCACCGGCTGGGCGGAGAGCGCCTCGGCGAGCGAGGCCCGGGTGAGGCGCGCCACCGCGCCGACCTGCGGCAGCGCGAGGGTCGCGACCGGCAGGATCAGGTGCGCGGGACTGCCGCCCTCCCAGCCGCTCAGCGGCAACCAGCGCAGGGTAAGGCCGAAGGCGATCTGCAACAGGGGCGCCACGACGAAGCTCGGCAGGGACAGGCCGAGCGCCGCCCCGAATCCGACCGCGCGGTCGACGAGGCTGCCGCGATGGAGCGCCGCGAGGCTGCCGAGCCCGATGCCGAGGCCGAGCGCGAGGACGAGGGCGAGGCCGCCGAGCGTCATCGATACGGGCAGGCCGCGGGCGAGGAGGTCGCTGACGGTGAGGTCGCGGAAGGAGAAGGAGGGGCCGAGATCGCCCCGCATCAGCGCGGCGAGGTAGCGGCCGAACTGCACGGGCAGCGGCTGGTCGAGGCCGTAGACCATGCGCAGGTTCGCCATCGCGGCCGGCGCCAGCGGACGCTCCAGATCGAACGGACCGCCGGGGGCGAGCCGCATCAGGAGGAAGCTTCCCGCCACCACGACGAAGAGGGTCGGCACGGCCTGGGCGAGCCGGCGCAGGACGAGGCCGATCATGCGGCGCCCGTCACGGGTCCAGCCTCAGGAAACGGGTCGGGGCGACGTTGCGCAGGTTGGCGTGGTAGCCGTGCAGGCGTGGGCTGATCAGGGCCTTGGAGCGGGTGTGCATCACCGGGATCCAGGGCAGGTCGCGCATCAGGATCGCCTCGGCGCGGGCGAGCAGGCCGGCCCGCGCGGCCACGTCGCGCTCGCCGGCCGCCGCATCGAGAAGGGCGTCGTAGTCGGGATTGGCGTAGCGGCCCGGATTCAGGCCGTCATTGCCGGAGCGCAGCAGGAACAGGAAGTTCTGCGGGTCGGCATAATCGGCGATCCAGGACATCCGGGCCACGTCGAAATCGCCGCCGTCGCGCAGATGGGCGAAATGGGTCTTGGCGTCGGTGTAGACGAAGCGGGTCTCGATGCCGAGGTCGCGCCACATCTCGGCGATCGCGATCGCCGTGTTGCGGTTGTTGTCGGTGGTGTTGAAGCGATACTCGACGCGCAAGGGGCGGCCCGGCCCGAAGCCGGCCTCGTCGAGCAGGCGCCGCGCCTCGGCCTCGTGGTCGATGGGCAGTCCCGCGCGTCCCTCCGTCTCGGGCGGGTCGCGGTAATGGTCGAGGCCCGGCGGGCAGAGCGAGAAGGCGGGGCTCATCGTGCCGCCCCAGAGCGCCTCGGCGAGGTAGGCCCGGTCGATGACGAGCGAGAGGGCGCGCCGCACGCGCTGGTCGTCGAAGGGCGCCTTGCGCGTGTTCACGGCGAGCGCGTAGAGGCCGAGCGCCGGCCCCAGGACCACCTGATCGCCGAAGCGGCGCTGCAGCGAGGCCATCTGGTCGCCGGGCAGGTCAGCGAGCGAATCGAGCTCGCCCGCCGCGAAGCGGCGCACCGCGCCGGCGAGGTCCGGCGTCGGGATGAACGCGACCTCCGGGATGCTGGCTTCCGCCGCCGCGTAGTGGTGCGGGTTGCGCGCCAGGGTGATGCGGTCGTTCGGCACGAGGTCGCGCAGGGCATAGGCCCCGTTCGAGACGAGATTGCCCGGCCGGGTGAAGGCGTCGCCGTGGCGCTCCACCGAGGGCGGGTGCACGGGCAGCGTGGTCTGGTGCGTGAGGAGTTCGAGGAGATAGGGCGTCGGCTTCTCGAGGGTGATCACCAGGGTGCGCGGATCCGGCGCGGCGACACCGAGCGCCTCGGGCGGCGCCTCGCCGCGGTTCAGCGCGGCGGCGTTGCGGAGCGGATGGAGCATCTCGGCATATTTCGCCGCCGTCTCGGGCTTCAGGATGCGCCGCAGGGCGTAGACGAAGGCGCCGGCCTCCACCGCCTCGCCATTCGACCAGCGCCCGTCGGGGCGCAACTTGAAGGTGTAGGTGAGGGCGTCCGCCGAGACGGTCCATGAATCCGCCGCGCCCGGGATGATGGCGCCGTGATTGTCGTAGGTGAGCAGGCCCTCGAACAGGTCGCGCAGGATATGCGCCTCGGCCACCGTCGAGGAGCGGTGCGGGTCGAGCGTCTCCGGGTCGGCGTCGTTGCCGCGCCGGTAGAGGGATGCGCCCGCGGCGCGGGCGGGGAGGGCGGCCGAGGCCGCCGCGCCGAGCAGCCAGTCGCGGCGGCGCAGGCGGATCAGGCGCCCGTCTCCGCCACGAGGCCGGCCGCCTCGATGCCGGTGACGGCGCAGATCTCGTCGTTGTCCGAGGTGTCACCCGAGATGCCGACCGCACCGAGGAGACGGCCCTCCCGATTGCGGATCAGCACGCCGCCCGGAACCGGCACGAGGCCGGCGGGGCCGGCGATTTCGGCGACGGCGGTCACGAAATAGGCCTGCGTCTCGGCCCGCGCGTGGAGGGCGCGCGAGCCGAGCCCGAGGGCGAGCGCCCCGTTCGCCTTGCCCTGCGCGACCTCGACGCGCCGCAGGGAGGTTCCGTCCTCCGCCTGGACACATTTCAGAGAACCGCGTGCGTCATATGCAACCACGGCGAGTGGTTTCAGTCCACGCGCCCGCGCCGCCTCAAGGGCGGCCGAGACGATGGTCCGGGCGGCTTCGAGCGTCAGGTCGGTCATCGGCTCACGATCCGAGGGGGAAGACGAGGGGGAACGACACGCCTCCGCGGCCAGGCCGCGGCGGTCAACGGGTCTCGAGGTTCAGGCGCATGCGTCGCGCGATCATCCATATCGGAATGCCCCGCACGGGGTCCACCTCGCTGCAGGAGGTGCTGGCCTCCCTGCGGCCGAAACTGGAGGCGGCCGGCCTCCTCTATCCGGAGCTTGCCCCACCGGGCTCGCCCCCGCAGGCGAACGTCAACCACCAGCCCCTGGGCGAGGCCCTCGACGGCCGCCGTCCGCGCACCGAGCGGGCCGCCGCCCTCCGACGGCTCGACCGGGCGCTCGCCGCGACCGCGGCCGACACGGTGATCCTCTCCTACGAGGATTTCTCCGTGCAGCGCGCCGCCTTTCGCGTGCCGGAGACCCTGCGGGCCGCCTTCGCCCGGCGCGGCTTCGCGCTGGAGGTGCTGATGATGGTGAAGCCGCCCTTCGCCTTCCTCAATTCGGCCTATGCCCACCGCGCCCAACTCGTGCGCGAGGGCGGCAGCTTCCGCGACTACCTGCGCCTGCACTGGCGCTCGGCCCGGCTCGACTACCGGGCCCTCGTCGCCCCCTGGGCCGAGGCGGCGGACGGGCGCGTCACGGCCGTCCCGCTCGCGGACCGCCGCTCTGACGCGCCGCTGGTCGCCCGCGCCGTCGAAGCGCTGGGACTTCAGGACCGGCTCGGGCCGCTTCTCGGCCAGGATGTGCGCGGCTACGCCACCAACCGCTCGTCCGGCCCCGTGGCGGTGGAGGCGTCGCGGCGCCTGCGCCGGCTGGGCCTGCACCGGCACACGCCGGGCCATCCGCGCGAGATCGGGCATGTCATCGACCGTGCCGCCTGGGCGCGGGGCCTCGACCCGGTCCCCTTCTGTGGCGACGCGCCCGACTACCGGGCGCGGGTGGAGGAGCGGACCTTCGAGAGCCGCGAGCGCTTCGCGCGCCTCGCCTGGGGCCAGCCCTGGGACGCCGTGGTCGCGCCCGGCCGGAACCTCGCCCCGAACGAGCTGGCGCATGGTCCGATCGAGACCGCGACCGAGGCCGAGGTCGAGGCTGTGATGCGCGAGACCATGTGCCATTTCGGCTTCCGCCCGCCCGCGCCCTGGCTCGGCGGCGCGGCGGCCTGGATCGAGGGGCGGGCGCAGGAGGCCCTGTGCTGGGCCGGGTTCGAGAGCCGCTGGCGCGTGTGCTGAGGCGCGCGCTTAGGCCGCCTCGATCTCCGCGCTGAGCTCGAGCCACTCCTCCTCCGCGGCGCCGAGGGCGTCCGCGGCCTCGGCGCGCATGCGGGCGATCTCACCGGCCTTCGCGGCGTTCTCGCGGAAGGCCGTGCCGTCCTCGAGCGCGGCGTCGATCTTGGCAATGGCGGCGGTGAGCTTGGCGATGCGCGCCTCGGTCGCCTCGAGCTTCTTGCGCAAGGGGGCGAGCGCGGCGCGCCGCTCGACGCCTGCGCGGCGGGCCTCGGCCTGCTTGCCGCCGCTCGGCTCGGAAGCACGCTCGTCGCGCTCCGGGCCCGCCAGCACGAGGCGGCGGTAATCGTCCATGTCGCCGTCGAAGGTCTTCACGGTGCCGTTCGAGACGAGCCAGAGCCGGTCGGCGCAGGCCTCGACCAGGAAGCGGTCGTGGCTGACCAGGATGACCGCGCCCTCGTAGTCGTTGATCGCCTCCACGAGCGCCTGCCGGCTCTCGATGTCGAGGTGGTTGGTCGGCTCGTCGAGGATCAGCAGATGCGGCCCATGGAAGGCCGCGAGCCCCATCAGCAGGCGCGCCTTCTCGCCGCCGGAGAGCTTCTCGACCGGCGTGTCGGCCTTGTTCGCCCCGAAGCCGAGCCGGGCGGTGGCGGCCCGGGCCCGCGCTTCCGGTACGTCGGGCATCAGGGTGCGCACATGTGCGTAGGCGCTCTCCGCGGGGCGCAGCTCGTCGAGCTGGTGCTGCGCGAAATAGGCGACCTCCATCTTGGAGGAGCGTTTCACCTCCCCCGTAAGCGGCGGGAGGCGCCCGCCGATCAGCTTGCAGAAGGTCGACTTGCCGTTGCCATTGGCGCCAAGCAACGCCACCCGGTCGTCGGGGGCGAGGCTGAGATTGAGGCCCGAGAGCACGATCCGGTCGGGATAGCCGGCCTGCACCCGCTCCATCGCGACGATCGGCGGCGAGAGGGGCTTCTCCGGGCTCGGCAGGTGGATCACCGGCACGTCGTCGTCGATCAGGCCGGCGATCGGCTCCATCTTGGCGAGGCGCTTCATGCGCGACTGGGCCTGCCGGGCCTTCGTGGCCTTGGCCTTGAAGCGGTCGATGAAGCTCTGG
Organism: Methylobacterium dankookense; assembly: GCF_902141855.1. GTDB lineage: Bacteria > Pseudomonadota > Alphaproteobacteria > Rhizobiales > Beijerinckiaceae > Methylobacterium > Methylobacterium dankookense. Next base: position 28,782 of record NZ_CABFVH010000028.1, read on the forward strand.
AGATGGGCGCGCTCGGCGTCCTGCTTGGCCTTCGCCTTGGCCTGGAGCGCCCGCTTCTCGGCATATTGCCGGGCGAAGCTCGTATAGCCGCCGCGATAGATGGCGAGCTTGCCCCGGTCGAGGTGGAGGATGTGGTCGACGCTGGTGTCGAGCAGGTCGCGGTCGTGGCTGATGATGATCGCGGTGCGCGGATATTTCTCCAGGTAGTCGTAGAGCCAGAGCGTGCCCTCGATGTCGAGGTAGTTGGTCGGCTCGTCGAGAAGCAGAAGGTCGGGCTCGGAGAACAGAACCGCAGCCAGCGCCACGCGCATGCGCCAGCCGCCGGAGAAGTCCGAGCACGGCCGTCCTTGGGCCTCCGCATCGAAGCCGAGGCCGTGCAGGATCGCCGCGGCGCGAGCCGGGGCCGAATGTGCGCCGATATCGACGAGCCGCGTCTCGATCTCGGCCCGGCGCAGCCCGTCCGCGGTCTCGGCCTCCGCCAGCAGGCGGGCGCGCTCGGTATCGGCGGCGAGCACGACGGAATGCAGCGTCTCCGGCCCGGCCGGCGCCTCCTGGGCAACGGCACCGATGCGCATGCCTTTCGGCAGCGACACCGCCTTGGCGTCGACGGGCAGGTCGCCGAGGATCGCCTTGAACAGGGTGGTCTTGCCGGCGCCGTTGCGGCCGATGAGGCCGACGCGCGCCCGGTCCGGAATCGAGAAGCTCGCCCCGTCGAGGATCAGGCGGTCGCCGATGCGGTAGGTGAGGTCGTTGACGCGCAGCATGGTCGGCGTTCTGGCGGCGCGCGCGCTGAGTGGCAAGATGCTGCGGCGCGCAGGCGCCTCTCAGGCCAGCTCCCAGGCTCCTGCGTCGTTCATCAGCGCGGCCACCAGCGCGTGGTTCAGCTCATGGCCGGTATGGGCGGCGCTGACATGGCCGAGGATCGGGTGGCCGGCGAGCGCCAGGTCGCCGACGAGATCCATGGCGCGGTGGCGCACCGGCTCGTCCGGCACCTTCATGCCGCCGACGACGCGGCCGCCGACGATGCCGGCGGTGGTGGAGAGGTTGGCGCCCCGCAGCACCGGCTTGCGGGTGAGGAAGGTGTAGATCTTGAGCGGCACCGCCCATTTGAGGCGCCCGAAGCTGCGCGAGGGCGCGAGGTCGCGGTCGAAACTGTCCGGATCGACGATGCCCGACCAGCGCATCGGGCCGAGATGCGCGAGTTCGAGGAAGGCGGAGATGCGCAGGGCGCCGTCCGGCTCGATCCGCAGGGTGCGCCGCCCGTCGCGGACCTCCACCGGGCGCCGGACCCGGATCGCCGGCCGTGCCGCGTCCTGCTCGCGCCGGCCGGCCGCGCGGATCCCCTCGCACCAGGGGGTCGCGCTGCCATCGAAGATCGGCAACTCCTCGGTGTCGATCTCCACCAGCGCGTTGTCGATCCCGTGGGCGCTGAGCGAGGCCATCAGGTGCTCGACGGTGCGGATCAGGACACCCTCGGGCGAGCGCAGGGCCGTGCAGAGCGGCTGCGATTCCCGATAGCGCCAGAGGGCGGCCACGTCGGCCGTGCGCCCCCGCCTCAGGCTGCGCCGGAACAGGATGCCGTGGCCGGCGGGCGCCGGGCAGACCCGCACCCGCGCATGCCGGCCGGTATGCAGGCCGGGACCGCTGCGCTCGAAGGCCGCGGCCAGGGTGCCCTGGCGCGACCGCACGGCCGGCCGGGTGGGCGTGGCTGCATCCAGCGTCGGGTCAGGCATCGGCGCGGGCAGCCGGCATGGGCGCGATCTCCCGGCCTCTTCGTTCGAATCCGGGCCGTTGGGTATCCGAACGGTGCTGTCCGGGACAAGCCCGGGGCGGTCACGTTGCCGCGCGGTGCCATCCACGCTTTCGACGCGGATCCGGCTTGACCGGGCTTGCACCGCCCGTCACGATCCCCTTCGTAGCTCGGCCCTGTCCTCACGCCGGCCTGCCGGCGTGACGGTGCGGGCCCACCCGGTCGAACCACGACGGGTGGGCTCTCGCGACGATCCGGCTCCGATCCGTGCTGTCGCGCGGGGCCGGCGAACGACTGAGGGGCTGATTGGGATGGCGCGGCTATCCACCATACCGTTCTTCAAGGAGCCGGGCATCGAGCTCGGCGCCTACGAGACCCGCTGCCACTGGCGCCGCTTCGACGAGAACGAGGTGCTGGTCGATTTCGACGATATCTCCACCGACGTCTACTTCCTCGCGACCGGCGAGGTGCGCATCCTCAACCGCACCCAGTCGGGCAAGGAGGTGATCCTCGGCGAGATGCGCGGCGGCGCCTTCTTCGGCGAGTTGGCGGCCATCGACGGGGTCGGTCGCTCGGCCAACGTCACGGCGCTCACCCGCGGCGAGGTCTGCGTGGTGCCGGCGGCCGTGTTCCGGCAGATCGTCTACGCTTCCGAGCCCATCGCCGACCGCCTGCTGAAGCTTCTCGCCAAGCGCGTGCGCGAGCTGAACACCCGGCTCATGGAGCACGCGCTCTTGGATCTCCGGCACCGCCTCTACGCGGAGCTGCTGCGCCTCTCGGTGCCGCGGGCGGGCGGGGGCGAGGAGCGGGTGGTGAGCCCGCCGCCCTACCACCACGTGCTGGCCGCCCGCATCGGCTGCCGCCGCGAGCAGGTGACCCGCGAGTTCACCGCCATGGCGAACGAGGGCCTCGTTGACCGCACGCGCGGTGCCCTGGTGATCCGCCGGCCGGACCTCCTGGAGGCGCGCGTCGCCGAGGCCCTGCGCGAGGACAGCTAGGATCTTGTCCGGGTCATCCGCGCCGCTCCTGCGGCTCGAAGGCGTGACGAAGCGCTTCGGCGGGACGCGCGCGGTCGACGGCGTCGACCTCGCGCTCGCCCGGAACGAGGTCTTCTGCCTGCTCGGCCCCTCGGGCTGCGGCAAGAGCACCCTGCTACGCCTGATCGCCGGGTTCGAGCACCCGGATTCCGGGACGATCCGGCTCGACGAAGCGGACATCACGGCCCTGCCGGCGCATCGGCGGCCGATCAACATGATGTTCCAGTCCTACGCGCTCTTCCCGCATATGAGCGTCGCGCGGAACGTCGCCTACGGGCTCGACCGTCTCGGGCGCGTCGAGCAGGCGCAGCGCGTCGAGACCCTGCTCAGGCTCGTGCGCCTCGACGGGTTCGGGGAGCGCCGGCCGGACACCCTGTCGGGCGGCCAGCGCCAGCGCGTGGCGCTGGCCCGGGCGCTCGCCCGGGAGCCGCGGGTCCTCCTCCTCGACGAGCCGCTGACCGCCCTCGACCGGGCGCTCCGCGAGGAGACGCAGAGCGAGCTTCGCGCGCTTCAGCGGCGCCTTGAGACCAGCTTCGTGGTCGTGACCCACGATCCGGACGAGGCGATGCGGCTCGCCGACCGCGTCGGCGTGATGGATCGCGGCCGGATCGTGCAGATCGGCCCGACGAGCGAACTCTACGAGCAGCCGGCGAGCCGCTACGTCGCCGGGCTCCTCGGCGACGTGAACCTGATCCCCGGCACGCTGGGACCGGACGAGCCGGGACCGACGCGCGCGGTCGAGACGGCCTTCGGCGAACTCCGCGCCCGCGCGCCGGCCGAGCCGCTGGAGGCGGGCGCCGCCGTGGTGGTGGCGCTGCGCCCCGAGCGGATCGTCCTCGCCGAGCACGGCCTGCCCGCCACGGTGGCGGAGCGCATCTTCCTCGGCGGCCGCATCAGCCGGACGCTGCGCATGGCCGACGGCAGCACCCTGCGCGCCAGCGGATCGGCGGAGAGCGCGGAGGCCGATCCGGCCGGCGCCCCGGTCCATCTCAGCTTCGCCGCGGAAGCGGCCTCGATCCTGCCCGCATGAGCGCGCCGGGACCGGGCAGCTCCGGCGGCTGGCGGGCCCGCCTGGTCCGGCTGCCCCCGCTCCTGTGGCTGACCGCCTTCTTCCTCGTCCCCTTCCTGATCACCCTGAAGATCAGCCTGTCGGACGCGGCCACCGCCATGCCGCCCTACCTGCCCGTGCTCGACTGGCAGGCCGGGCTCGAAGGCTGGTCGAGCTTCCTCGAAGCGCTCGATTTCGAGAATTACGCGATCCTCTGGTTCGACAGCTTCTACCGGGAGGCGGCGCTCAGCTCGCTCGCCTATGCGGGCGCGGCAAGCCTCGTCCTCGTCCTCGTCGGAACGCCGCTCGCCTACGCGCTCGCCCGCGCCCCCGCGCGCTGGCAGGCCTTGCTGGTCGCCCTCGTGGTGGTGCCGTTCTGGACGAGCTTCCTGATCCGGGTCTACGCCTGGATCGCGATCCTGAAGCCCGAGGGCCTGCTCAACGCCGCGCTGCTGCGCCTCGGCCTGATCGCGGCGCCGCTGGAGATCCTCAACACGCCGACGGCCGTGATGATCGGCCTGGTCTACGCCTATCTGCCCTTCATGGTGCTGCCCCTCTACGCGGTGATGAGCCGCCTCGACGGGACGTTGCGCGAGGCCGCAGCCGATCTCGGAGCGGGACCGGTGCGGGTATTCCTCACCGTGACGCTGCCGCTTGCCGCCCCCGGCATCGCCGCCGGCGCGCTGCTCTGCTTCATCCCGATGATCGGCGAGTTCATCATCCCGGACCTGCTCGGCGGATCCGACACGCTGATGCTCGGCCGCGTGCTCTGGAGCGAGTTCTTCTCGAACCGCGACTGGCCGCTCGCCTCCGCGGTGGCGGTGCTGATGCTCCTGATCGTGATCGGCCCGGTCGTGCTGTTCCGCGACGCGGGCGCGCGGGAGGCGGGGCGGTGAGCGGCTTCCTCCGCGCGGTGCTCGCGCTCGGCCTCGCCTTCCTCTACGCGCCGATCCTGGTGCTCGCCGTCTACTCGTTCAACGCCTCGAGCCTCGTGACCGTGTGGGGCGGGTTCTCGACGCGCTGGTACGCGGCGCTGTTCGCGGACGAACCGCTGATCGCCTCCGCCTGGGTGTCCCTGCGCGTCGCTCTCCTCTCGGGCGCGATCGCGACCGTGCTCGGCACGCTCGCGGCCCTCGCGCTGGGGCGGCACGGGCGCTTCCGCACGCGCAAGCTCCTCACCGGCCTCGTCTTCGCGCCGATGGTGATGCCGGAGGTGATCATCGGCCTGTCGCTGCTGCTGCTCTTCGTCGGGATCGGCCTCGACCGCGGCATCCTGACGATCGTGATCGCGCACGCGACCTTCTGCACCGGCTTCGTCGCCGTGGTGGTCGGTGCGCGCCTGCGCGGGCTCGACCGGACCCTGGAGGAGGCGGCGGCCGATCTCGGGGCCGGCCCGCTGCGGGTCTTCGCCACGGTGACCCTGCCGCTGGTGGCGCCCGCCATCCTGGCCGGGTTCCTGCTCGCCTTCACCCTGTCGCTCGACGACCTCGTCATCGCGAGCTTCGTCTCGGGACCCGGCGCCACCACCCTGCCGATGCGGCTCTACAGCCAGGTCCGGCTCGGGGTGAACCCGGAGATCAACGCCGCCTCGACGCTGCTCGTCGTCGCGGTGACCGCCGCCGTTCTGGCGGCCTCGCGGCTCACCGCCCGCCGATAGGGGTCGATGGCCACCAATCAATTGCGCGCTATTGATTTGGGAACGGATTCTAATCTGGATCAACAAGAAAGGCTGATTGTCCGTCAGCTCTGACCGAAATTCGCACCTGAACGATATTTTTTCCTCGCACGATCAGACTCCTTTAACGCGCACCATCACAAGTTCGTCAGGTGGCCGAGATTGGAGACCCGATCGTTCCGGCGTCACGTTCCTCCTCATGAAACCTTGGACCATGAAGCTGATCGCCGCATTCCTGAAGGATCGCCGTGGAGCAACTGCCATCGAGTACGGGATGATCGCGGCGCTGATCGCCGTCGTCATCATCGGCACGTTGAAGATCATCGGAACCCAGCTCGACGCCAAGTTCAACAGCATCTCGGCGCAGTTGAACTGATTTGAGGGCGAGCCGGGACCCGCCGGCTCCGTCATCGGAGGACGACAGCCACGGGCGCGGGCCTGCCCTGCGCCCGAACATGCACACTGTGAGGCACTTTCCCACGGCCTTCGCGCCGTGGGATTTTTCCTACAGCCGGTAGTGCGCCGAGATCCGCGAGAGGTTGATGTTATAGTAGGGGTCGGCCCGCAGCAGGGCACCCCAGCGCTCCTGCATCACCGCCGTCTCAGCCTGGAACCGGGCGCGCTTCTCCGGGGTGTCCTCCGGCCCGCGGCTCTTCGATTCGTGGTGGACGAGCTTGGCGAAGGGCGTCCACAGGACGCGGTAGCCGGCCGCGCGGATCTTCAGGCAGAGGTCGATGTCGTTGAAGGCGACCTTCAGCGCCGCCGCGTCGAACCCGCCGACCTCCCGGAACACGTCGCTGCGCATGGCGAGGCAGGCGCCCGTCACCGCCGAGACCTCCTGCACCAGCACCATGCGCGCGAAGTAGCCCGGATCCTCGTCCGGCACGCCGTGGTGGCTGTGTCCGGCCACGCCCCCGATGCCGAGCACGACGCCGCCATGCTGGATCGTGCCGTCCGGATAGAGCAGCTTGGCGCCGACGGCCCCGATCTCCGGGCGTACCGCCTGGGAGACGAGTTCCGTGAGCCAGCCCGGCTCGATCACCTCGATGTCGTTGTTGAGGAACAGGAGGATAGGTCCGCTCGCGGCGGCCGCGCCCCGGTTCGACAGGTCGGAGAAGTTGAACGAGCCTGGCGCCGCAACCACCCTGAACCGCCGATCGTCCCGGTAGCTCTCGAACAGGGCCCGCGTCTCCGGCTCGCGGCTGTCGTTGTCCACGACGACGACCTCGATGTCCGGGTAGTCGGTAGCGCCGAACAGCCCGTCGAGGGTGACGCGCAGGAGTTCCGCCCGGTCGCGGGTCGGGATGATCACCGATACGCGGGGGGCCGGGTCGGGCAGGGGACGGACGACACGGGTGAAGCCGAAGGGCCCCCGCTCGGCGCGCGCGCCGCGGCGCTCCGCCACCTCGGAGACAGCCTGGAGGCGTGCCGCCTCGGCGCGGGCGAGCGCCCGGTCCGAGAAGGTGCCCGAGCCGCCCGCGGCCCGCCAATGGTAGAGCACCATCGGGATGTGCCGGATGCGGGCGGGATCGAGATTCTCGGTCAGCCGCAGCAGCAGGTCGTGGTCCTGGCTGCCCTCGAAGCCCGGGCGCAGGCCGCCCAGCGCCCGCACCGCCTCGGTGCGGATCACGGTCAGGTGGTTGATGTAGTTCTGCCCGTAGAGCAGCTCCCGGTCGAAGCCCGACTTGAAATGCGGCTCGAACCGGCGCCCGCGCCCCTCGATCTTGTCCTCGTCGCTGTAGATCAGAACGAGGCGGGGATCGTCGCGCACGGCGCGGGCGACCTCGTAGAGGGCCTGCTCGGCGAGGGCGTCGTCGTGGTCGAGGAAGGCGACGTAGGGGCCGCGGGCGAGCGCCAGCGCGTCGTTTGTGGCCCGGGCGATGTGTCCGTTCTCGGGCCGGTGCACGACCCGGATCCGCGGGTCCTCGGCCGCGAGCCGGTCCGTGAGCCGGATGATGCGGGCGTCGCGCGAGGCGTCGTCGCACAGGCACAGCTCCCAGTTCGGATAGAGTTGCGCCTGGAGCGAGCGGATCGCCGCCCGCAGCACCTGCGGCGCCGGATCGTGGACCGGCATCAGCACCGAGATCAGGGGGGCGTCGGGCCAGCCCGCGACCTCGGTCCGGATTCGGGCGCGGTCGGCCTCGCTGAGGGAGGCGCTGCGGCGGATCCAGCTGCCGTAGCCGCTCTCGCGGCGATGGCGCAGGGCCCGGTCGAGAAAGGCGCGCCCGCGAACGCGCTTGCCGAGGCTGCGCCAGTAGACGGCGCGGATCGTCAGGCTCGGATCGCGGGCGAGGCCGCGCGCCACCAGCGCCGGCCGGCCGCGCCGGCGAATCTCGATGCGGGCCAGCGACATCGGCCGCCCGGGCACGAGGCCGGCGATGCGCAGCTCCTTCACGTCCTCGGGCAGGCGCCCCGTCCAGGCGAACAGGCCTCCGCCGAGCGCCTCCTCGGCAAGCGGCGGCCCGGGACGCTCGGCGGCGCCCGCGACGAGGCTCATCAGGATCCGCGCGTTGCGCGCGGCGCCGGGATCGTCGGTGAGGAGGATCGTCACCCAGGCCCCGCCGAGCCCGGCCGCGGCGAGATCGAGGCCGAGCCCGTCCGGGCCGCTGCGGACGGGGAGGGCGCGGGCGGCCCCGAGCCCCCCGGAGAGGATCGCGGAGATCGCCACGACTAGCCGGCCCAGCCCTTGGCGAGGGAGGCGGTCACCGCATCCGCCATGGCGATGTCGAAGACCAGCATGTCCTCGACCCCCCGCACCGTGCGCAGGCGTTCGGCGAGGGCGAGCGCCTCGGCCGGGATCGGCGTCGGGATGGGGAGCGGCGCGTTCAGGCCGAGATGGTGGAACAGGGTCGAGGCGAAGGCCTCGAAGTAGCTGCGATGGCCGACGATGCCGACGCGGGCCAGGATCTCGATGGCGACGATGGAATTGCCGGGGTTCAGCCGGTCGTCCGGCAGGCGCGTGCCGAGCTGGCGCGTCAGCGGATTGTAGAGCAGGTGGTAGGCGGGCTCCGGCAGCATGCGGAAGTAGCGCTTGAGGCTGCGCATGTCGGTGTAGTCGTAGTCCTGGCTGAACAGGGCCGCCTCGGCGCGGCGACCCAGGCGCCAGGCCCTGGCCGGGTCGGCGGCGGCCTCGCCCAGGGCCTTCAGCAAGAGCATCCGGGTCGCCATCTCGACATAGGGGTCGTGCACGAGGATCGCGGAGAGCGCGAGGTCGGGCGTGAAGAAGCCCTCGTAGCGCGGCACCGTGATCGCCCCCGAGACCAGGGCCGAGTCGACGAAGCGGCAGGCCAGCGTGCTCGTCAGGATCTCGTCCGAGAGGCGCTCGAGGCCGAAATGGCATTGCTGGAAATGGCGGAACAGGGCCGCCTGCAGCACCGTCTCGGGGTGGATGCTCGTGTTGATGAGCACGAGGCGCTGCTGCACCCGCCCGTCCCGCGGGGCGCGGCTGTAGACGAGGACGTTGGTGTCGGCGTCATAGAGGTCGAGCCGCGGCAGGCCGGCGAGGCCCGGCACCTCCGCATCGGTGAGCTGGAAGGTGCATTGCCCGGTCGAGTGCCAGCCGTTCTCCTTGAAGGTGACGTCGGTGAGCTGGGCCGGCACCTCGGCGACGCGCCGGCCATCGACCGAGACGACGACCCGGCTCACCGCGAGCGGATTGTCGGGCACGATCCATCCGCGGATCATGTCGCCCTGGTCGAGATCGATGAAGAAACGCATGTCCCCGTCGCTGAGGCGTTCGTCCGGAGCCGCGATCCTTCGCGGCCCATGAGTGCCCTCCGCCGAAACGGACGTTGGTCCGTCGTGAATGAGCGCGTCGAAACAATGGCCTGGAGCCGCACCCGGCCGCAACGCCACCGGCTGCGGCTCCAGAGATCCTTGAGGCCGGCCCATAGCGCATTTCGTGCGCGCATGCAGCGGCGACGAGGGGAGCGGCCCGCACCCTCAGATCATTGCAGCAACCCGCTTGCGCCCCCGCCCGACAGCGGCTATAGCCGCGCCACACCGGAGCTGCGGCTCTGGCCCGGGCGCGTAGCTCAGCGGGAGAGCACTACCTTGACATGGTAGGGGTCACAGGTTCGATCCCTGTCGCGCCCACCATCCTAAGCTTCTGCTAGGATTGGTGATTTCGAGGCCCCGGCAACGGGGCCTTTCTCGTTTCCGATCATGATTTTTCGCTCAGGCCAGGCCTGCCGGGCGAGGCTCGCAAGTGCAGCCGGCCGCAGCGATGCGCGGGGCGTCCCGTGCCGGGGGAACGGCTGTCCGCAGGGCCTAGAGCCGTTCCCGATCGCGTTGCAATCAGGAACGGCTCTAAGCTCTTGTTGTGACGCGCTCTCTTGCGCCGAACCGGTGTCCACTTCGGCGGAGAGCGCTCTAGTCGGACCCTGCCTCCACCAGCCGCATGGCGCTCGCTCCCTGTCCGGCCGAGTCGGCGAGAGCGTCGCGGGCGATCTTAACGGTCACGCCCATCACGTGGCGCCGCAGCAGGCGCGACAGGCGGCTGGCATTGCGGGCCGCGAGCGCTTCCATGATCTGCTGGTGATCCGAGACGGCCGCCCGCCAGTTCTCGGCGCTCTTGCGCGCCACGAAGCGGAAGGCGCGGGTGCGCAACAGGATCTGCATGTAGGTGGATTGCAGCGTCGCGTTGCCGGCGGCGGCCACGAGCGTCTCGTGGAAGCTGCGGTTCGCCTGCAGGTAGGTCGGCTCGTCGCCGGCCTCGTAGGCGTCCATCATACGGTCGTGGATCGCGCGCAGCTGCCCGATCTCCGCGTCGCTCGCGCGCCGGCAGACCAGCTCGCCGGCGAGCGCTTCGAGCGCGCCCATGACGGGGAACAGCTCGTCGATCTCCTCCGGGCTCACCCGGGCCACGATGGCGCCGCGCCGCGGCAGGAGCTGCAGCATGCCCTCCGCGGCCAGCACCTTCAGGGCCTCACGCAGGGGCGTGCGCGAGACCCCGAACCGCTGGCAGAGCTCCTGCTCGGGCACCTTGTCGCCGGGGCGCAGGGTGCCGGCCACCACCATCTCGCGGATGCCGGCAACGAGCGCGTCGTGGAGGTTGTAGCGGAAGAGCGCGGTCGAGGTGGTCATCGGGCCAGGCGATGCTTCGGTTCCGGCAAGTCATAGCAGGGTCCGCGCGCCGTCACAGCGGCGCGCGGGGAGAAGGCGGTCAGGTCGCCGCCCGCGAGGCGGCTCCCGCCGGCAGCGACGGCGCCGGCGCCTTGGCCGATACCGTGACCTCGCCCTTCGGCAGGGCGCGCCAGGCGAGGATCGCGCCGACGAGCAGCAGGGCGATCGAGCCGAGGAAGGGCAGCGCGTAGCTGCCCGAGAGCTGGGCCACCACGCCGAATGCCAGCGGCGAGACGATGCCGGCGATCGCCGAGCCGGTGTTCATGATCCCGCTGGCCGTGCCGGCATGCTTGGGCGCGACATCCATGGGAATCGCCCAGATCGGCCCGACGGTCAGTTCGAGGAAGAAGAACGCGCCGCTGAGGCAGACCGCGATCACGCTGAGATCGTGCAGGAACAGCACCGGCACGAGGCAGAGCATCGATCCGAGCAGGCTCGTCACGATCACCGTCCGGCGCGCCCGGGCGAGGTCGCCGGTACGGCGGTAGAGCCGGTCGGCCCAGATGCCGCCGAGCGTGTCGCCGATGACGCCCGCTCCGAACACCCCGAAGGCGAAGAGCGCCGACTTCTTGATGTCGAGACCGTGCGCCTTGACGAAGTAGCTCGGCAGCCAGGTCACGTAGAGCCACAGGGTCCAGTTGTAGCAGAAATAGACCACCGTCGTCGGCAGCATGCCGCGCAGCAGCGCGCCCCACGGGGTCGGCTCCGTCGCTGCCGCCACGGGCCCGCGCGACGGCGGCAGCGCCGCCAGCTCCTCCGCGGTGCAGCCCGGATGCGTCTTCGGATCGTCCCGGAAGTACAGGCCCCAGACCACGACCCAGCACAGGCTCACCGCGGCGAGCGCGATGAAGGTGCCGCGCCAGCCGAGATAGGCCGCCATCAGCACCACCAGCGGCGGCGTCACGGTGTTGGCGAGCCGCGAGCAGGAATGGACGACGCCCTGCGCGTAGCCGCGCTCCGCGGCCGGCACCCAGCGGGTCATCGCCGTGGTGGCGGCCGGGAAGGTCGCGCCCTCGCCGATGCCGAGGAGCAGGCGCGCCAGCACCAGGGAGAGGAGACCGCCGACATAGCCCGTGAGCAGCGTGCCGATGGTCCAGACGATCCCGCAGGCGACGAGCGTGCGGCGCGCGCCGAGCCGGTCGGCGGTCAATCCCCCGAGGATCTGGAACAGGGCGTAGGTGTAGCCGAAGGCCGAGAGGGCGAAGCCGAGCTGGATGGTGTCGAGATGCAGGTCCGCCGCCATCAGGGGCGCCAGCGTCGAGAGGTTCACCCGGTCCACGTAGGTGATGAAATAGACGAGGCAGAGCAGCGCGAAGACGCGCCCGCGCGTCGTGGTCATCGTCGTTCGGAGTGCGCGGGCGAAGCCGCCGGATCCCAGGCCCATCGGGCATTTCTCCCTCATCAAGCAGTTTTCTGCCGGAAGTTGCATATCGTCGTATGCCTGCCGCGAAACTGCGCGGCTTCCGACGCGTCCGCAAGGCGCATTCTGCATGCAGAACGCAATTTTTTGCATGCAGAGCGGACAGATGTTGCGTTGGCCAAAAAGCGCTTTATGCATGCAGAATGCGAATGCGACGCCCTCGAGGTGTGCGAGCTGAGGAGACGGCCAGATGGACACTCACCGACATGGCGCTCGGCCGGATCCGGCTACGGAGGCAGGCGGCGGCCCGGCTGCACAACGCCCGCTGCCCCTCGCGGGCCTGCGCGTCCTCGACGTGACGCAGGTGATGGCGGGGCCGTTCTGCAGCATGCTGCTCGCCGATCTCGGCGCGGACGTGATCAAGATCGAGCCGCCGGGCACGGGCGACCAGACCCGCGGCGCCATGGGGTTCAAGATGAAGGGGCCCGACAGCATGGGCTTCCTGAACATGAACCGGAACAAGCGCAGCATCGCGATCAACCTGAAGAGCGAGGCCGGACGCGCGCTGTTCATGAAGCTCGTGGCCACAGCCGACATCCTGGTCGAGAACTACCGGCCGGGCGTGATGAAGAAGCTCGGCCTTGGATACGAGGTGCTGCGCGAACACAACCCGAAGTTGATCTACGCCAGCATCTCGGGCTTCGGGCAGTCGGGTCCCTGGGCCATGCGGCCCGGCTACGACCTGATGGCCCAGGCCATGTCGGGGGTGATGAGCGTGACCGGCCATCCCGGCGGCCCGCCCGTGAAGGCGGGCGTTCCCGTGGCCGATATCGGCTGCGCCCTGTTCACCATCTACGGCATCCTCAGCGCCTATATCGGCCGCCAGACGAGCGGCGAGGGGCAGTATATCGACGCCTCCCTGTTCGACTCGGCGCTCGCTTTCTCGATCTGGGATATCTCCGAATACTGGGGCACCGGCCGGATTCCGGAGCCGCTCGGCACCGCAAACCGGATGAGCGCGCCCTACCAGGCCGTGCGCGCCTCCGACGGCTATTTCGTGATGGGCGCGACCAACCAGAAACTCTGGCGCCTGCTCTGCGATGTCCTGGCCCGACCCGATCTCGTCGAAGATCCGCGCTTCCTCGACATCCCGGCGCGGCTCGCTAATCGCGAGGTGATGATCGAGGAACTGGAGAAGAGCTTCGCCGCCAAGACCGCGGAGGAATGGGTTACGCTCATGCTCGATGTCGGCATACCGGCAGGCCGGATGAACACCTACCCCGAGGCCTTCGAGAGCGAGCACGGCCAACACCGGCGGATGCGGATCGAGGTTCCGCATCCGATCGAGGGCAGCGTGCCCAATATCGGCTTCCCGGTGAAGTTCTCGGAGACGCCGCCGCGGACCCGCATGCACGCTCCCCTGCTGGGCGAGCACACCGACGCGCTGCTGGCGGAGCTCGGCATGGGCGAGGACGAAGTCGAGACTTTGCGCCAGGGGGGCGCGTTCGCGCCGTGAGCGGGGCCGAGCGGGAGGGCGCGGTCCGCTACCGCGCCGAGGGCGGGATCGCCCATCTCACCTTCGACCGGCCGGCCGCGCGCAACGCCATGACCTGGCGCATGTACGAGGAACTGGCCGATTGCCTCGCCCGGATCACGGCGGATCCCGAGATCCGCGTCGCCGTCCTGCGGGGCGCGGGCGGCAAGGCATTCGTGGCCGGGACCGATATCGAGCAGTTCGTCGGCTTCACCGGCGAGGACGGCGTCGCCTACGAGGCGCGGATCGATGCCTATGTCGAGGCGCTGGAGCGCGTGCGCGTGCCCACGATCGCGGTGGTCGAGGGGCTCGCGGTCGGCGGCGGTCTCGCCATCGCGAATGCCTGCGACCTGCGCGTCGCGACGCCGGGCGCCCGCTTCGGCGTGCCCATCGCCCGGACGCTCGGCAATTGCCTGTCGCCGGCCAACCTGCGCCGCCTCACCGCGACGCTCGGGCTGCCGACCGTGAAGCGCATGATGCTGCTGGCCGAGATGCCCGAGGCCGAGACCCTGGCGCCGCTCGGCTATCTCGCCGCGATCGCTCCGGCGGAGACCCTCGACGCGACGGTCGCGCGACTGTGTGACCGCCTGCTCGGCCACGCACCCGTGACGATGCGCGTGACCCGTGAGATGCTGAACGCGCTCGCGGTCGATCCGGAGGCCGACGGCAGCGCCGGCATCCGGGCCTGCTACGGCAGCCGGGATTTCCGGGAGGGCGTCAGCGCCTTCCTGGAGAAGCGCCCGGCCGCCTGGTCGGGGACCTGACGCGGGCCCAGCCGAGTCCTTCCACCTTCGGAACCGCCGATGTCCCTCTACGCCCTCGACGATCATGCCCCGGTTCTTGAGGATGACAGCGTCTGGGTCGCGCCCGGCGCGCACGTCATCGGGCGGGTGCGCCTCGGTGCCGGTGCGAGCGTCTGGTTCGGCGCGGTCCTGCGCGGCGACAACGAGGAGATGCGCGTCGGCGCCCGGACCAACATCCAGGACGGCGCCGTGCTGCATTCCGATCCCGGCTTCCCGCTGACGATCGGGGAGGGCGTCACCATCGGCCACAGGGCGATCGTGCATGGCTGCACCATCGGCGACAACGCCCTGATCGGCATGGGCGCGACGGTGCTGAATGGGGCGCGCATCGGCCGGAACTGCATCGTCGGCGCCAACGCGCTGGTGAAGGAGGGGGCCGAATTCCCGGATGGCAGCCTCATCGTCGGGATGCCGGCCAAAGCCATCCGCAGCCTCGACGAGGCCGGCGCCGCCGACCTCCAGCGGCTCGCCGAGCACTATGTCAGCAATGCGCGCCGCTTCGCCGCCGGACTCACCCGCCGCGATGGATGAACCGAGGCGAGATAGTGCTTGCGAAAGCGCATTATGAATGCACAATCATGCTCGCTCGCCGCGCCTCCAAGAGGGTGGCGGGTGAGCCGCAGGGTCGCGCCCGTCGAATGGCGCCGCGCTCAGGGACCCGGCTCGGACGGCTGACCACGATCGGTCGGGCGCGGCGTCGATAGCGCGTCGTCCCGGCGGAAAACCCGGCGCTCAGACCGGGCCGATCCTTGCGGGAGGACGCCGGATGATCACGATACCCAGACGCATCACGGCACCCGGCATGGTGCTGTTCCTGCTCTGCCTGATGTACTTCATCACCTATGTGGACCGGGTGAACGTCGGCACCGCCGGCCCGGCGATCAAGGCGGAGCTCGGCCTATCGAACATCGAGCTCGGCCTCGTCTTCTCGGCCTTCGCCTATCCCTATGCCGTGTTCCAGATCGTCGGCGGCGCGATGGCCGACAAATGGGGCGCGCGCCGCACGCTCTTCATCTGCGGGCTGATCTGGGCAGCGGCCACCGTCGCGACGGGCTTCGTCGGCGGCATGCTCTCGCTTTTCCTCGTCCGCTTCGCCCTCGGCTTCGGCGAAGGCGCCACCTTCCCGACCGCGACGCGCGCCATGCAATCCTGGGTGGCGTCCGACCAGCGCGGCTTCGCCCAGGGCATCACGCATTCCTTCGCCCGCTTCGGAAACGCGGTGACGCCGCCCCTCGTCGTCCTGATGATGGCGTTCGTCGGATGGCGGGGCGCCTTCGTCGTGCTCGGCGTTCTCAGCTTCATCTGGGTCGCGGTCTGGGTGCTGTACTACCGCGACGACCCGCGCGAGCATCCGGGCGTCACGCCTGAGGATCTCGACCGCCTCGCGATCAACACGCGCAAGGCGACCGGCCCGCGGCCGGCCGTGCCGTGGAGCCGGCTGGTGCCGCGCATGGCCCCGGTGACGCTGACCTATTTCTGCTACGGCTGGTCGCTCTGGCTGTATCTCAACTGGCTGCCCTCCTTCTTCAAGGAAGGCTACGGGCTCGACATCAAGAACTCCGCCCTGTTCGCTTCGGGGGTGTTCTTCGCGGGCGTCGTCGGCGACACGCTCGGCGGGGTGATCTCCGACCGGATCCTCAAGAAGACCGGAAACCTGCAGAAGGCGCGCCGGGACGTGATCTGCGTCGGCATGCTGGGGGCCGCGATCTGCCTGGCCGGCGTGTTCCTGACGAAGGAGCTCACCCTCGTCGCCCTGCTGCTCAGCGCGGGCTTCTTCTTCCTCGAACTCGTCATCGGGCCGATCTGGTCGGTGCCGATGGACATCGCGCCTCAGTTCGCCGGCACGGCGAGCGGCCTGATGAATTTCGGCTCGGCCTTCGCGGCGATCGTCTCGCCCCTGACCTTCGGCCTCATCGTGGACATGACCGGCAACTGGATCCTCCCCTTCGCGGGCTCGATCGGCCTGCTGCTGCTCGGGGCGGCGCTCGCCTTCCGGATGCATCCGGAGCGCCCGTTCGAGGTCGAGCCGGAGGCGCCGCCGCGCATCCTCCCCGCCGAGTAGCCGGACGGCGCGGGGCGCCTCCCGGATTGCGGGGGCGCTCCGCGCCGTCCCGAGCCTGAATCTCCGTCTCGTCCGGCGCGGCGCCGGCGGGACGAGGCGCGGATCAGGATTTCGGTGGCAGGTTCGCCGCGAGCCAGCTCGCGATGATCGCCTGGTCCGGCAGGACGATCGCCGAGAGCGGCGCGCTGAACGCGTCCCATGCCTGATCGTAGCCGGATGCGACGGCGGTCAGGATCGGGAACCGTTCGACGATGGCAGCCGCAAAGGCGGCCGTGAGGCCACCGCGTCCGGCCTCCAGCTTGCCGAACTTGCTGAGGATCGCGAGGTTGCAGCCGGCCTCGATCTGTCGCCGGACGGCCTCGCAGGCCTCGGCGATGCCGGCCCCGCACAGGCGGCAGGCCGTCGATCCCGAGCCGAGATCCTGATGGATGTCGTAGCGCGCGCCGGTCGCGACATCCTCCAGCCGGTGATCGCTCCCGTCCGTCACCTCGACGAGGCCGGCGACGCGCAGCCCCGCGCCCTGACAGCGCCGCGCGCATTCGAGCAGCAGGCGCTGGATCTCGGAGCTCGGCGCGCCCTGCAGGGCGAGGATCGGCACGGCCAGTTCGTAAGCCGGGACCGACGCGCCATCCGCACCCGTCGCGTGTGCGCCTCTCAGCGCAGGGTCGGTGCCGAGGATATGCTGCATGGGCCCGGACCCTACCGATTCCGGTGGCTCGGGGGAACGGCCCGGCATGCGCCCGTGCCCGGCCGGCGGGAGGTCAGCTCCATTCAGGCCGCCGGCGGGGCCTGCATCACGGCCTGGACGAAGCTCGCGAGGCTGGCGCTCCTCACAGGCCGGAACGGCGTGCCGCCGGCCTCGCAGTGGCGCTTCAGCAGGCCGGTCGCCTCGTGGCTGACGCATTCGACCGGGAACAGCACAAGGTCGCTGCGGCTCACCAGGCCTGCGAGCAGGCCCATGCTGTCCTCGATGCCGCCGTCATGGCTGAGAAGGCGGCCGCCGCGCCGCTCGACGAAGCGGCGCAGATGCGCGACCTGACGGGGGCGACCGCCCACATACAGAAAGGTCGCCTTCGCCAGACGGCCGGCATCCTGCCGCGTGCCGGCGTCGACATCCGCGCCCTCGCTTCCGAGCAGGGACTCGATCGCGGCCAGCTCGCTTTCGGCCGCGCGGCGGCGCCCGACCTCGCTCTCGAGATCGGCGCCGAGCCTGGCCGAGGCCTGGGTGAGGATGGCGAGCTTCTCCTCCAGCGCTTCCGCATGGGCGCGCTCGCGCGTCAGGCGCAGCTCCAGGCTCCGAACGGCCTCGCGCGCATGCATGTCCGGTGCGGTGGCGGCAGCCGGGATCGCGGCCCGGGCCGCGAGGGACCGGTTCTCCGCACCGATCTCGTCGCGCTGCTCCATCAGCGCCAGGATGCGCGCCTCCTGCGCGGCGATGCGCTCGTCGCGCTCGGCCAGATCCTCCTCGAGCTGGCGCAGCCGGCGGATGTCGGCGCGGTTCGACTGGCCGACGAGGTGCGAGAGCATGTGCACCTCGCCGAAGATGTCCTGCACCAGCCCCCAATCGGTGGCCGGATGGGTGATCGCGGCCCAATAGGCCCCCGGGATCTCGCCGCGTTCGAGGTACTCGCGCCAGAGGAGCCGCACCTCGTCGACCGTGCGCGCCTTGTCGAAGCGGCGGATCTCCCGCTCGTGGCGGCGGTCGAGCATCTTCTGGAGGAGCTTGGCGCCGGCATCGCGCCGGCCGGCGAGGTGGACGACCTGCCCGTGCAGCCGGTGCTCGCTCATCGTGCGGGCATCGGGCACGCCGAGCTTGCCGAGCAGCGCGCGCGCCTCGGCTTTGGTCAGGCAGGTGCCGACGATCGAGCAGTGCAGGGTCTCGGCGAGGTCCCAGATGCGGTCGCGCGGCTTGTCCGCGGGCGCGGCAAATTCCGCCGGGACGAAGGCCGGCTGGCCACGGCTGGCCGTGAGGGCGCGCAAGGCGGCGCCGTCGAGATGGGAACCGTGGGCCACGTCCTGACCTCGCATGGCTATATCCAGTTGGATATAGCCAAACTGGCGCAAAAGGCTGCCCTTGGCCAGAGGGGGCTCAGGCGTCCTGCTGCGATGGCGCTGCGCGCCGAGCCCGGATCACAGGGTCGGATGCATCAGCAGCGGCGTCCAGACATGGGAGGCCTCCATCGCCTCGGCGTGGCGCGGAGCGTGGATCTGGCCCAGGCGGCCGACATAGGCCGAGGCGAGCAGGCCGAGCAGCAGGACGAGAACCAGCGTCACCGCGTCGGGGTGCTTGCGTGCGCTCTGGATGCCGATGCAGCCGAGGGTGAAGCCGGCCGCGAGGGCGAAGGGAAGGACGGTGTCGCGCGACATCGCTGGCGGCGCCCTGCAAGTGGAAAGCGTGAGCGGGAATGCCGCAGCCACGGCCGCAACGTCTCCCGTAGCAGATAGACGTTTGAACCAGGCCATCGCATCCCGCACGCATGGGATGTTCGTGACCCGGAGCCATGGGATGGAGGGATGGGCGCGGCCATCGGTGGAAAGCGCCACCCGAACACGGTCCCCAGTCTTGCATACTGTATGCCAGTGGGCTAGAAGATGGACGACCTTCCTCTCGAAGGCCCACTCCAAACTGCGGCGCGCTCCCGACCGGGGCGCGCCTTTCTTCTATGCAGGCCCCCGATCGACGCCCCGCAGCCCGGACATTCCCCGCGGTTGCATCGGACATCGCGCGATCCGAGTGTTTCGGCCGGCTGGGTATAGAATGAGCAGGCGTCCCGCGACGCGGTCGGGATGCAGCTCCGTGGCGTTGGAGAGGATCGCATGCTGCGCGAGGTCCGGTACTGGAACAGCCGTCAGTTCTTCCGGGTCTATGGCCGCGATCCGTCGGCGACGGGCTTCCCGCGCCAAGACGCGGACGGGTGCTACCTGACGATGGGCTACCGGATCCGGCTCGATGACGGGCAGCCCGAGGATGGCGAGCCGAGCCCGCATCCGTCCGATCGGGTCGTGATCGATCCGCCCGTCCTTGCTCCGGATCCGGTTCCAACTCCGGTGGCCTGCGCGCCGTCATCGCCCGGACGCGTCTCCTTCCGGCATTTCGAGCATTCCGGCGGGTTCGACGGCTACGAGGGCCGCATGATGCGGCATCCCGATTCGTCGCGTCCCAAGGACGGGCGGCGCTGAGCCGCCGGATATCGAACCTTCCATCGCGGTGACGCAGTCCGGGACAGCGCCTCTGCCGGCGTTCCGATCTTTGGGAGCACATTTTGCGGTGACGTGCGTAGATTCCTCTGGTGCAACGTGATCGACAAACCGAGCATCGGAGAGGGATCGAGATGATGATCAAGTTTTTCCGCTCCGGCATGATGGCCGGATCGCCGCTGTACTGTCCTGCTACTCCTGAGACGGCGACTTCATCAGGTGCGGCAGTGGAAGGTCATGCGGATGTTCGAGACTATCATCGCGAGTGAGGCCAGGGATCGGATCCTGTTGCCGCCCGGAGCGGGCCGGTTCGAGGCCTGCATCCATGACCGCGCGGCCCGCGCTGCGGCCCTCGATGACGGGCTCCTCTCCGAAGAGGTCGACGAGGTGCTGGGCGGTCGCCGCATCGTCGATGCCTTCCCGGTGCGCCGGGGCGAGAGCCCGCCGGCCTATGCGGTGCGCGCCGTCGCGGAGATGATGGTCGCCTACCTGCGCTAGATCGCATCAACCCAAGCGGTTTGAAGCCACCGCCGATCGCAGCGTGATCGGCGGTGGCTCTCGCGTTACGGTACGATCACGCAGCCGATGCGCCGGCGGAGCGGCCGACAGAAGCGTTCGCCGGGCTTTCCGCGGGCGCGTTGTTGAGGCGACGGCCGCGCACGGTGTCGCGCAGGCGATCCACCGCCGGGTCGACGAGGGCGGACAGGGCGACGGCGGTGGCGAGGCTCAGCGCGACAGCGATGGCGAAGGAGACGACCGAGTTGCCGCCCGCCACCGACAGCACCGTGACCTGAACGCTCTGGTGCGTGAGGTAGAGCGGGAAGGTGAGCCTCCCGAGCATCTGGTCGAGGGCGGCGAAGCGGCGGCTTCGGATCGTTGCCGCCATGCACATCGCGGCCAGCAGCACGAAGAGCAGGATGATCTGCGCCATCCAGGCCTCGGCGACCTCCGGCGAGGCCTGCGCGGCGGCGCGGTGAGCGGCCGTCAGCGTGATCCCGGCGAGCGCGGCGACGCCGAGCAGGACGCTGCCGGCACGCTCCATGAGCGCGAGATAGGCCGCGACGCCGAACGCGAAGTGCGGCACGAACAGGAACATCGCGGGGAGGCGCCCCGCCAAAGCGAGGACGAACAGGGCCGTGGAGACGGTGACCGTCGCCGCCACGTCCACGCGGATGCCGAGCAGCCGATACCGGCTGAGACCGAGCGAGGGCAGCGCGATCGCGAGGCACGCCAGCACGTAGAACATCATCTCGACGCGGATCGTCCAGGCGATCTCGAGGAAGTTGTGGCTCATGCCGCGGTCCACCGCCGGCAGGAAGCTGAGCAGGTTGAGCACCACGTTGCCGAACGAGAAGGCCCCGTCCGGGAGCGCGCCGCTGTCCCGTCCGTAGAGCAGCGTGCCGAACTTCAGGAAGACGGCGTGAACGACGAGGCTGAGCAGCACCGCGACGACGAAATGCGGGACGATGCGCAGGAGGCGGTTGAGGAGGAAGGCGACCGGCCGTCGCCCGTAGAACCGGTCGATCGCCTCGCAGATCACGAAGCCCGACAGCGCGAAGAAGGCCAGCACGGCCACTTCCCCGATCGCGTAGGGGTGCGCCGCGCGCATCCACGCCACCGGGCCGATATTGGCGATGAAATGCTGCAGGAGCACGAGAATCGCGAGCAGCAGTCGGAAGGCCCCGAAGAACCGATAGGAGATCATCGCGCTTCGGCGGTCCTGCAAATCCAGACGCATCATGATTCGCTGTTTACGGCCCCCCCGTCGAGGCGATCCATCCGGTAATCTTACCGTCAGGTTTGCCGGATCGACCGGCCCGCGATCCCGTTCGCGGGCCGGCCACGCGCATCCTCCACGTTCAGAGAAGGAAGAGACCTGTCGTCGCGTGCCGTCCGTCGCCGACGCACAGGATCCCGAGGCTCGAGGCGCAATCGAGGACGGTCTGACGACAGGCATCGGATCGTTCGCAAAGGTCCCTTTAGCGAGGTCATCGCTCCGGTCCCGAAAGCCGGCGGCCGGAGACTGTCGCGTGTCTGCGCCTCGACGCTGATCGGAGGGGTCCCGCGGCGCGTGCGGCGGGCATGGACTGCTCCCCTGCCGGTCCCCGATAGCTGTTGATGACGCGGCATGATCCGTATCGCGACCTTGCGGGTGGATGTGCGCCGATCGCCGCCGCGCATGGGCAGCGGTTCAAGGCCGCCGGGCGGCCCTGCCGGCACAACCTCCTGCTTTTGGCCGGGATAATTAAGCAATCGTCCGTGCCAGTATTTCCTGAATTGCATCGCGATGACAGAGAATATATCGTCATGTAGGGGGAGCGCGTTGCTTGAGAAATATCATGCAATTGATCAGAGGGGTCGAGATTTTAAATTACCGCACCCACGTCGACGATCGCGGCAAGCTCGCTGCATTTGATGAATTCGACAATATTCCTTTTCCGCCGCGGCGGGTCTTTTTTCTGAAGGTCGACGATCCGGACCGCACTCGAGGCGGGCATGCGAATTCCTGCGACGAGTTCATCATGCCCTTGAGCGGCTCGGTCCTTGTCGAAGTCGACAATGGCCGCGAATGCTGCAGCGTGCATCTCGACACGCGCGATCGCGCGCTCTGGATCAAGTCCGGCATCGTCATCAACCTGCGCGAATTCGAGTCGAATACGGTTCTCCTGATCTGCGCTTCGGCGAGCTACAGAGACACGAGGCATTTCGACCACCCGCAGCCACACCTCTTCATGGCGGACGATTTCGTATGATCCTGCAGGCTGCGCCGCAGCTGCGGATCGCCCGTTTCCGGGGTGAGATCGACGCCGCGATCTCGGCCGTCCTCGGCGGCGACGCCTATATCCTCGGCGCCCCCGTCGAGGCGTTCGAGGCGGCTTTCGCGTCCTATGCCGGCTGCGCGCACGCGGTCGGCGTCTCCTCTGGCACGGAGGCCCTAGCCCTGGCGCTCCGCGCCCTCGGTGTCGGGGCCGGCGACGAGGTCATCCTGCCGGCGCTGAGCTTCGCAGGCTCCGCCCAGGCGGTGCTGCAATGCGGGGCCTCGCCCCGCTTCGTGGATGTCGACCCTCGGAGCCGCTGCATCGACCCTGCGGCCGCGGCCGACGCCGTGACCGTCCGCACGGCCGCGATCATGCCGGTCCACCTGTTCGGGTATCCGGCCGAAATGCCGGCCCTGATTGCGCTCGCCGACCGGCACGGACTCGCGATCGTGGAGGATTGTGCGCAGGCCCATGGCGCAACGCTCGTGGGGCGCCGCCTCGGCAGCTTCGGGCACGCCGCGGCCTTCTCCTTCTATCCCACCAAGAATCTCGGCTGCATCGGCGATGGCGGTGCGGTGACGACGAACGATGCCCGCCTCGCGGAGCGGCTGCGGTCCCTGCGGAATTACGGCTTCGCCGGATCCGAGCGGATCAGCCGCGAGCCAGGCTTCAATGCCCGCCTCGATACGCTCCAGGCGGCCATCCTGTCGGCGCTCCTGCCCTTCTGCGACGACGGCAATCGCGAGCGCCGGGCGCTCGCGGCGCGATATCGTGTGGCGCTTGCGGATTGCCTCGGCCTCGGCCTGCCTCCGGAGGCCGAGGGTGCGGTCCATCACCAGTTCGCCGTGACCCATCCGGACCGGGACGGCCTGATGCGCTGCCTCGCCGAGGCCGGGATCGGCAGCGCTGTGCATTACGAGCCCGGCCTGCACCGGCACCCCGCCTTCGCGTGGGGCGCGACCGAACCGCTGCCGGTCACGGATCGCCTCGCGGCGACGCTCCTCAGCCTGCCGATCCAGCCCGAGGTCGCCACCTTGGCCGTCGATCGGGTGGCCGCCGCCTTGCGGCGCTTCTGCACGACCCTGCGATGACCGGAATCATCCTGTTCGGCACCGGCTCGCCGGTGATCGTCGATGTCGAGGAGAGCCTTCACCGGGCCGGGCTCGCCGTCGCCGCCGGCATCCGGAACCGGCCCGGGCCCTGCCACCTGCCGGACGACGTGACCGTCCGCGATCTCGCGGCGGTCGACGCGCAATTGCGCGGCCTGCCCTTCCTGATCCCGCTGTTCACGCCCGCCCATCGGCAGGCCGCGTTGGGCGAGGCCCGGGCGGCTGGCTTCTCGGATGCGTGGACCCTGATCGACCCGAGCGTTCCCGCGCCGCGGCGCCTCGCGATCGGTGCGGGCAGCTACGTCAATGCCGGCTGCAGCCTCGGCAGCGCCTCGGAGATCGGGGCCTTCGTGTTCGTGAACCGCGGTGCCAGCCTCGGGCATCACGCCCGCATCGGCGATTTCGCCTCGATCGGCCCCGGTGTCGTGATCGCGGGGCACGTCACGCTCGGCCGCGGCGCCGTGATCGGGGCCGGCGCCACCGTGCTGCCGGAACTGACGATCGGCGCCAACGCCGTGGTCGGCGGCGGCGCGGTGGTCACGCGCGACGTGCCGCCCGCGAGCCTCGTCGTGGGCAACCCGGCGCGGATCGTGCGCAGCGCGATCGGGGGCTACAGGGGGCTCGCCGTCGGGTGAGCAAGCCGGTCGTCCATCTCTACACGGTGTGCTGGGACGAGGCCGACATGCTCGGCTTCTTCTTCCGCCACTACGACCCCTGGGTCGATCGCTACGTCGTCTACGACGACGGCTCGACCGACGGCTCGGTCGAGATCCTGCGGGCCCATCCCAGGGTGGAGCTGCGCCGCTTCGACCGCGTCGATCCGGATTCCTTCGTCCTCTCCCACAAGGCGATGCAGGACGAGGCCTGGAAGGAGAGCCGCGGCCGGGCGGACTGGATCGTCGTCACGGCGATCGACGAGCACCTGCATGTCCGCGGCCGATCCATGGCGGAGTACCTCGCCGCGCCGGAGACGCGGGCCGCGACCATCCTGCCGGCGCTCGGCTTCGACATGAACCATCCGGTGATGCCCGAGGATCGCGGGCTCCTCGTGGAGCGGATCACCCGCGGCCGGCCGCGCATCGCCTTCAACAAGCTCAGCATCTTTCGGCCCGATGCCGTGCGCGAGACCGGCTTCGGCCCCGGCCGGCACGCCGCCGAGCCCGTCGGCGACCTGCGCCTGCCGATGCGCGACGCGGTGATGCTCTGGCACTACAAGCATCTCGGCTTCGAGCGGAACGCGGCGCGCGAGGCGGAGCAGGCGCTGCGCCTCGGCACCACGGACGTCGCCCGCGATTACGGCCAGCATTATCGCTGGGGGAAGGCGCGCCTGCGCGCCTTCTGGGACGAGATGGATCGGGAGGCGACAGACCTCGCCGCGCCCGGTTTCGAGCCGGACCGAGCCTGCATCGGCCCGCTCTGGTGGACGGCGCGGCCGGACATCGTGCGCCGCGCCCCTCCGAGCCGTCCCGCGGCGGTGCCGGCGGCCGCGCCCACCGTCTCGGTCCTGGTCAAGTCCTACAACCACGCCGCCTATGTCCGGCAGACGATCGAGAGCGTGCTGAGCCAGTCGTTCCAGGATTTCGAGATCGTCGCGACCGATGACGGCTCGACGGACGGGACCCTGGAGATCCTGCGCGGCTTCGACGATCCGCGCCTGCACCTGGAGGCCTTTCCGAGCAATCGCGGGATCTCGGCGGCGATGAACGCCACGGTCGCCCGGGCACGCGGGCGCTACCTCGCGATCCTGAACTCTGACGACTGGGCCCTGCCCGGACGGCTGGAGCGGCAGGTGGCGTTTCTCGAGACCAACCCGCAGGTTTCGCTGGTTTTCGGCATGCCCCGGCCGGTCGATGAGGCCGATAGGCCGACCGCGCCCTTCAACGATTTCGGCGTTCCCCTGCGCTGGCCGGATTTCTCGCGCCGGACCTGGCTGCGCGCCTTCTTCTACGACGGCAACTGCCTCTGCGCCCCGAGCGCCATGATCCGCCGCGAGGCCTACGAGGCGGCCGGGCCCTATGATCCGAGGCTCACCAACCTGCAGGATCTCGACATGTGGATCCGCATGCTGGCGCAGGGACACGCCATCCACGTGCTGCCGGACGCGCTCACGGCCTTCCGGATCCATCCCGACGGCGGGAATACGAGCGCACGGCCGGAGGCGCGGCTGCGCAGCCCGTTCGAGACGATCCAGATCCTGCACCGCTTCGCCGCCTTCGACGACGCCCTGTTCGACGAGGTTTTCGGGGGCGAGGCGGCCGATGCCTTCGATCCGGCCGATTCCGTCCCCCTGCGCGTCGCCACCCTGGCCGCCGGGGTGCCGCGGGTCGCGTATGGACACGCCGCGCTGAACCTCTTCTTCGCGCATGCCCGGACGCCCGAGGATCATCTGCGCCTGCGTCACCTGTCCGGTGCGCTCGACGCGCTGAACGTCCGGGCGGTGGACGCGGGCGAGGCCCGCATCGCCGCGCTCGGGGCCAGACTCGCCGACCGCGAGGTTGCCCTGGAGATTGCGGAGGCGGGGCTGTCGCGGGCGGGTTCCGAGCGCGCCGAGCTGGAGGCGCGGATCCGCGACGCGGAGGCGGCGCTGGCACGGGCCCATGCCGAGCGCGCGGACTCGGACCAGCGGGCCGGCGCCGCGGAGGCGGCCCTCGGCAGCGATCGGGCGCAGGCCCAGGCGACGGCGCATGATCTGGAGATCCGCCTCGCCGCCGCGCTCGCCTCGCGTGCGCGCATGCGGAACTCGCTCTCCTGGCGCCTGACGACGCCTCTGCGCTGGATCGGACGGCCGCGCTGAGGCCTTGCGAGCAGGGGCGAGGGCCGAGTCGCGCATCGAGCCGAGGGCCGGTCGTAATCCGGCGGTCTGGATGCCCGGTGGGCTCTCCATCCGACCCGAGGACGGGCCGATGACCGAATTGCCGGAATCTCCCGGCCCGATGTGCCACATGGCAAGTTGAAATACGGGATCAATAAGATCCTAATTCGATCTAAGTTCCATAAGGCAGTGAAATACGTGATATATAAGCCACAATAATGTCCATTCATTGTGTGAATCTTTAGCAGTGGCGGGATGAAAGTTGAGCCGGGACAATTGCCCAATTACAAGGCTTCGAGCCGCATTTTCCAGATGCGGCATAATCATCATACAATTCGTGTCCTTGGGGGGAGCCGTGTCTCGTATCGGGTCGCAGCTGCGTCGGTCTCTATTGTTGAGCGTGCCCGCCTGGGCAGCGTTGCTCGGAGGTGCAAGGGCCGATTGCACGCCGGCTAGTCCGGCGAACGGCCAGACGGTGAATTGCGCCGGCTCATCGGCCGCCTTCATCGCTCCGCCGGGCGTCAACGGCCTGACGGTGAACGTGCAGGGCGGCGCGTCGGTCGCGTCCACCCAGACGAGCGCGGGCGCCAATCCGAGCTTCACCAACGTCCGGGTCAACGGGACCAGCATCGTCAACAATGCCGGGACGATCGCCAACACGGCGCCGCTCAACCGGGACAATTTCGGCGTCAACCTCGCCGGCGACCGCTCGACCCTCAACAACAGCGGCACCATCACCCTGACGGCGCCCGTCGGAAACACCACGACCCGCGTCTACGGCGCCTATTCGAGCGCGCCGAACGGGTCGCAGTACGAGAGCACGACTGTCAACAACAGCGGCACGATCAGCGTGACGCAGAACGGCAACGGCATCGCCCGCGGCATCTATTCGGGTGAGAACACCACGCTGTTCACCATCACCAATACCGGCTTGATCCAGGCGACCCGCGGGACGGGCGCCACCGCGACGACCTCCGTCGTGGCCGGCGTCGATTCCGACGACGACACCGACCGTCTCGTCCTGAACAACGGCACCGGCGGCCGCATCACCGCGACCGGCACGAATACCCGTGCGGTCAACGGGCGCGCGGCGCAGTTCGAGATCAACAACAGCGGCACGATCGGGAACACGACAGCCGGCGAGGCCGCGATCGCCACCTTCGCGCTCAACGCGGGCAATGCCGGCGACGCGACGACGGTGCGGGCCTACAACACCGTGATCAACAACACGGCGACCGGCATCATCAACGGCGACGTGCGCAACACCGACCAAGATCTCCAGACCGCCACCAGCGTGGTCAACCTGCGCCGCACCGGCACCCTCAACAATGCCGGCACGATCAACGGCAACGTCGCCTTCGGCGGCGGCAGCCAGACGGTGAACAATACCGGCCGGATCAGCGGCAATATCAGCTTCCTGGACGTGGCCGGCAGCGTCAACACGGTCAATCTCGGCACCGGCTCCAGCATCGGCGGCAACATCACCGCGCGCGGGCTCGGCACCAACGCTTTGAACCTCTCCGGCACCGGGACGCTCACCGGGACGCTCACCGGCTTCACCAGCCTGACCGAGACCGCGGGCGCCTGGACGCTGGCGGCCGGCTCGGCCCAGACCCTGTCGGGCAACCTCACGGTCGCGGGCGGCACGCTGACGCTGGCGGCCGGCTCCACCCAGAATGTCGGCGGCCTGATCCAGGTCACGGGTTCGGGCGCGCAGCTCGTCGTCAACAACACGCTGACGGACAAGACCGTCAACCTCTCCGGCTCGAACACCACCGTCGTCAACAACGGCACGCTCACCGGCACGGGTGCGGCAGGCCGTGCGAACAACGCGGCGACTCGCGTCTACGGCGTGCTCGCCAACTCCACCGGGGCCGACTTCCAGAACGTCCAGGTGGTCAACAACGGCACCATCGCCGTGACCGAGAACGGCATCGGCATCTCCCGCGGCATCTATGCGGGCGAGAACATCGCCTCGATGACGGTGACCAATACCGGCCTCGTCTCGGCGACGCGGGCGGCCACCAGCACCGGCACGGCGGCGGTCGCGGCCATCGACTCGGACGACGACGTCGCGGCGCTCACCATCAACAACCGGGCGGGCGGGCGCATCACCGGCACGGGCACCGGCGTGCGGGCGATCCAGGGCCGCGCGCAGAGCTTCACCATCCTCAACGAGGGCACGATCACTGGGCCCGCGGCCGGCCAGGCGATCGTGGTCTACGGCGCCGGCAACGCCACGCTCACCAACGCGGCCGGCGGCATCATCACCGGCGACGTGCGCTTCACCGACGCCGACCCGCAGAACGCCACCACGACGAACCGTCGCAACAGCACCACGACCAATGCCGGCCGCATCGCCGGTGCCATCGCCTACGGCATGGGCAACCACACCCTGACCAATACCGGCACGATCACGGGCGGGATCACCTTCGCGGACGTGGCCGCCAGCCGCAACACGATCAATCTCGGCACCGGCTCGGTGATCGGCGGCGCCATCGCGGCGACCGGCCGCGGCACCAATGCCGTCAACCTCGCGGGCAGCGGCACCCTCGCCAGCAACGTCACCGGCTTCACCACCCTGCGCCAGTCCGACGGCGCCTGGACGCTCGCGGCCGGCACCGGCCAGAGCTTCTCGGGCGGCGCGACGGTGGCGGGCGGCGGCCTGACGGTGAACGGGGTGCTCACCGCCAACACGACGGTGGCCGCCGGCGCCGGGCTCGGCGGCACCGGCCGCATCGTCGGGGGTCTCGCCAATGCCGGCACCGTGGCGCCGGGCACGGCGGATGCGCCCTACGGCACCCTGGCGGTGGCGGGCAACTACACCCAGCAAGCGGGCGCGACCCTCGTCACGGCCGCCGCGACGGACGGCAGCAACGCGCGCCTCGCGGTGACGGGCACCGCTCAGCTCGCGGGCACCGCGAGCCTCCAGCTCGCCGGGACCTACTTCGTGCCCGGCACGCGCTACACCGTGGTCAGCGCGGGCGGCGGCGTCAGCGGCGGCTTCTCGGCGGTGACGACGAGCCCGCTGCCGACCCTGATCGCGGCCACCGCCTCGACGGACGCCAACAACGCCTACCTCACGCTCACCCAGCAGAGCTTCGCGCTGGTGGGCCAGACCGCGAACCAGCGCAGCGCCGCCCGCGGCCTCGACGCGGCGCTCGCCGGCAACAATGCGGCGCTCGCGGTGATCGACAACCGCAGCGACGCCGCGAACGCGGCGCTGCTCGACCGCGTCGCCGGCCAGGCCTACGCCTCGCTCGCCGACCCGCAGCTGCGCTCGGGCCGCGCCTTCGGCAGCCAGCTGATGGCCCGCGCCTACGCGGCCGGCCAGGAGACGGGGCCGACGAGCATGACCCTGCCGCCGGCAGTCTACGCCGCCGACCTGCCGAATCGCGGGCCGGTGCCGGAGCCGAAGCAGATCGTGACCAGCCGCGGCTACGGCCTCTGGGCCACCGGCTACGGCCAGTTCGGCAGCGTCGACGGCACCGCCAACGCGGCGGGCCGCAGCGAGACCGTGGCGGGGCTCGCCACCGGCATCGACTTCCACCCGCAGGTCGGCACCGTGCTCGGCATCGCGGCGGGCTACGGCTCGGTGGATGTCAGCCTCAACCGGACCGGCGAGCGGGCCCATACCGACAACGCGCAGGTCGGCGTCTATGGCGGCTTCACCGACGGGGCGCTCTACGCCAACGCGGCCCTGGGCTATGCGCGCGCCGACGGCCGCGTCACGCGCAGCATCGGATTGCCCCAGCTGCAGCCGGGCGGCACGCGCGGCACGGTCGGCGGCGACCAGTTCATCTCCGCGGGCGAGCTCGGCTATCGCGTCACCGTGGCGCCGGGCGCCCTGGTCGCTCCTTTCGTCGGCTTCCAGGTCAACACCTTCGACCAGGACCGGGTGCGCGAGACCGGCGTCGGGCCGTTCGACCTCACCGTCGCGGCGAAGAGCTTCCTGTCGGCGCGCGCCCTCGTCGGTGGTCGCCTGGAGACGGCCACCACCGTCTTCGGCGCCCGTCCGGTCTCCTTCTGGGTGAAGGCGGCCTATGTGCACGACTTCGCCGATGTGAGCCGCACGATCAGCGAGACCTTCTCGCTGGCCCCGACCGTGCCGTTCCTGATCGGCGGACGGCGGCTCGCCCGGGACCGCGCCCTCGTCGGGGCCGGCCTCGGCACCGAGCTCGCGCCGGGGCTGACGGGCTTCGTCAGCTACGACGCGGAGCTCGCCTCGACAGACACGATCCAGGCGGTGCGCGGCGGCCTGCGCTACGCCTTCTGACCAAGGGCCGGCGGGGCGGCGAGAGCCGCCCCGTCTTCCCGGAGCCGCACCCGATCGGGTGCGGCTCGATGTCGTTCACGCCCCGCGCCCGTCGTGCCGGATCCGGCCCCGGCGGGGCGCGCCTCAAGACCGGTGCGCATGTTCGCTCATCTCTTCCGACTCCGGACATCCAGCCCCGCGCAGCCCGCGACGCGGGGCTATGCCGTCTGCACGCTGCCCCGCTCGGGCAGCAACGTGTTCTGCGACCTGCTCGGCAGCACGGGCTCGCTCGGACGACCGCGCGAGTATTTCAACGGTGCGGCACGACGCAGCTACGACGATCCCGAATATCCGGACGATCCGCACCAGCAGATCGCCCGCATCCTGACGATGGGCGCGACGCCGAACGGGATCTACGCCCTGAAGATCTTCCCGGGCCTGCACGACCTCGTCGCGCCGCATCTGCGCTGGACGGAGGTCTTGCCGAACCTGAGCTTCGTCCGTTTCCGGCGCGGGGACATCCTCGGCCAGGCGGTCTCCTGGGTGCGGGCGAGCCAGACCCAGCAGTTCCGCAGCTCCGATCCGCGCAAGGGCGAGGTCACCTACGATGCCGACGCAATCGCCCTGCGACTGCGTCAGATCTGCCAGCGCAACGCGCGCTGGGACATGTTCTTCGCCCGCACCGGGCTGGCCGCCCTCGACGTGACCTACGAGGATTTCCTGGCGGACCCCGACCGCGAGGTCGGGCGCGTCGCGGCCTTCGTCGGCATCGTGGAGCGCATCCGGGTCGATCTCGACCGCTCACCCTTCCAGCGGCAGCGCGATGGATCGAGCGCCGCGTGGTGCGAGCGCTTCCGGGCGGAACGGGGCGATCCGAACCACATCGATCCCTTCCAGGATCCGGCCTGAGGCAACCGCCATGACCTTCCTCGCACGCCTCATGTCTCGCAGAATTGCCGCAGAACCGCAGGCTCCGGCCGGGCGCGGCTACGCCGTGTGCGGGGCGCCCCGCTCCGGCAGCAACTATTTCTGCGAGGTCCTGAGCAGCACCGGCGCCCTCGGGCATCCGCGCGAGTACTTCAACGGCGCCGTGCGGCGCCAGCGCGACGATCCGACCTATCCCGACGACCCGATGCAGCAGATCGCCCGCATCCGGACGATGGGCGCGACGCCGAACGGGATCTATGCCCTGAAGCTGTTTCCGGGCCTGTTCGACACCGTCTCCCCGCACCTGAAGCTCACGGAGGTTCTGCCGAACCTGACCTTCGTGCGGCTCCGTCGGGACGACGTCCTGGGGCAGGCGATCTCCTGGGTGCGGTCGATCCAGTCCAGGCAGTTCCGTTCGACGGAGGCCGCTGAGGGAGAGATCCGCTACGATGCCGAGGCGATCCGCACCTATGTCGGGCAGGTCTGCCAGCGCAACGCGCGCTGGGACATGTTCTTCGCCCGCACCGGCATCGCACCGCTGACGATCGCCTACGAGGATCTGGCGAAGGATCCCCAGGCCGCCGTCGATTGTGTCGCCGACGCGCTCGGCGTCTCGCCGCGGCCCCGGATCGCATCGGAGCGCATCCATCTGCGCGTACAACGGGACGACGAGAGCCGGGCCTGGCGCGAGCGCTTCATCGCCGAGTGCGGAGACCGCAATTACATCGACAGCGCCGACCTTCTGGCGCGCACCCTGTGACCGAGACGGTCTAGTTCATGCCCCTGCGGCGGTCGCGGACCTGTTGCTGGGCGATCCTGCGCCCGACACCGAGCAGCAGCGCGTCCGCCAGACGCTTGAGCTCGTCGTCCTTCATCTCGTCGATCGTGAGCCGGGTGGCGATGGCGAGCTCGGCCAGCCGGTCCAGCGGCGAGGCGAAGACGGCGTCCGCCTCATCGAAAGCCTCCTCGCTCAACCGCAAGCGCGTGATGTCGACCAGGATCCCGCGCCCGCTCAGTGGCCGGCCAACGGAATCGCAGGTGAAGCGGCCGCGCGCCAGGACCCAGCGCGTTTGACCGTCGACGGAGCCGACCCGGTACTCGGCGAGATAGGAACTGCCTTCCAGGGCGCTTTGCCGGATCAGGGTGAGGATGCGCTGCCGGTCCTCGCTATGGATGCTGTCGATGAAAGCGGAGAGCGGCAGGCCAAGCTCGGCCTCGTCCGGATCGACGTTGAACAGGAGGGCCACAAAAGGATCGACGCGCGCCCGGTCCGAGGCCGCAGTCCACTCCCAGTTTCCGATCACATCCGTTGCATCGAGGGCGAGCTGAAATGATGCACCGGTACATGTTGGGCCGTCAGGAATTTTGGCCTTCATCAGACAGCCCACTCACAGGAACACTCTGACTTGGGTTAACGATTTGCCGGAACCGGCTCAAGTCGCGCGCGATCGATTGTATACAACTGTTGCGTGTGCGCCACCATAGAAGCGTTCTAAGATTGTATGCAAAATGGAGGCGCGGTGCAGATGCACCCACAGGAGGCCCCAGTGGGTTCAAGAGCGTCCTTTCTCGACGATCTCCGCTACGAGGATGAGCGCGCGGACCGCGACGCGCGCGATCGGTCGCGCCGCGCCGCGGTTTCACGGTCCGGCCTGCTGCTCGAGCGGATCGCCGCGACGCTGGAGGTACCGACCTCGGCCTTGCGCGATCTGTCGCATGCGGCCGAAGACAGACCCGGATCCGCTCGCGCGCCCCGCTCCGAGCCTTCGCATCACCAATGTCTGGAATTGATCCGCGCCTTCTGCCGCGTCGGCGATCCGGACGAGCGGGATCGCCTGCTCGCCTTGGTGCAGGAGGCTGCCCAGCGCCCTTGAGGAGCTTCAGGCGCGGTCCGTGACGCGGGGAGGGCTCTCGAGACCCGGGGCAGGTGCCGGCGCGCACGCCATGCGGCCGGGCCCGCACCCATGTCCAATCAGGCCCCGTCACGGCCCCTGATCAGGTCAGAGACCGCGACCAACCGATGGATATCGCCATGTTGGTTCGTGTCATGTCTTTCACAGCCGCGCTGCTCACCACCGCACTCAGCTTCGGAGTGCTCGTGCTGGCGGCTCAAGCTTAGCAAGCCCGGCCGGCGGTGGTTTGACCGAGCGCCGGCATCGCGCAGACCGTTCGGCACTGCCCAGAATGCAGGAAGCCCCGACCGCAAGGCCGGGGCTTCCTTTGCTCGACGTGTTGGCGCTGTCTCAGCGCGTGGACACGGCCTCGGCGACGATGCGCTGAGCGGCCGGAGCCCGCGAGGTCAGGGACGGCGTGGTGGTCAGCTCGGAGGCCGGGCGCACCGCCGCGGTGGTGCGGGCATGCTCGCGATAGAGCGGCGGCGTCAGGTGGAGGCGGTCGTCCGCGACCGCGGTGCCGAGCGTCGCGGCCGAGGTGAGGGCGGCGAGGGCGAGAAGCTGGATGGTGCGCATGGATCGTCTCCGATGTGATGGGGTGGGGCCCCGATCGATGCGCTGATTGAACCACGTTTTTGTGCGCTGCGGTCTGCGAATGGCGCAACGCACCATAATGCATTCAGAGCCGTATCGGCCGATATACTGCACCGACCCGAAGTGATGGCTCGCCAGTTTTGAGCATCGAGCTATGCGCCACGCGACTGGCTAGAATTTCTTCTGACGTCCGCAAAATTTTTTGCACTGCACAATGATGCCGGACACCGGGCGGGAATGCATGGTGCAGCGAAAAAAGCTGCCTCTTCCTGCCGGACAGGCTTCTCGATTCTCGATCGCGCGCTCGCCTGGGATCGAAGATGTCCATCCCGGAGAGCGCTCGAAGGCGTTCCGACCGTCGGGCGGACGGAGACGGAACTCAGTTGCCGCTTCCGCAGGTGGACGAGTCCGTGTCGCAGGTCGGCAGGTTGCCGTGCCATCCCGCATGCATGCCGGCCCCCGTGCCCGAACTGGCAGCCGAGGCGGCGACATTGGCTCCGATCCAATCGCCCTCGCTCGTGCCGCTCGGCCGGCAGGAGCGCTCCAGCATCCTCGCCTGACGCTGCCAGAGCCAGATACGGAGCTTGTGGACCCATTCGTACATCGGTCGCCTCCGCTCGATCGCGCCGGGCATTCTGCGCTGACCCGGAACGCACCTCAACTGCGGATGCCCGGGCCTTCGCGGGCAGGAGCGAGCGAGGTGGAGGCGACGGGCTTGCCGAGAGCCGCACCCGATCGCGTTGCGATCAGGCA
The DNA here is from genome assembly GCF_902141855.1 of Methylobacterium dankookense. Taxonomy (GTDB): domain Bacteria; phylum Pseudomonadota; class Alphaproteobacteria; order Rhizobiales; family Beijerinckiaceae; genus Methylobacterium; species Methylobacterium dankookense. The sequence continues at coordinate 63,474 of NZ_CABFVH010000028.1, forward strand.
CGGCTCACATTGTGACCCATAGTCCTCCGCCGAAGCGACGACCGCTTCGGCGGAGAGCGCCCTAGCGAGCCGCCGCCTCGGCGAGGATACGCGGATCGGCGGGGGCGGCCGGCACCAGACGCGGCGTGGTGGCCATCTCGGAGATCGGGCGCACGGTCGCGGTGGTACGAGCCTGCTCACGAAAGAGCGGCGGCGTGAGGTTGATGCGATCCTCGGCCATCGCCCCGGAGATCAGGACGGTGGAGGCGAGAGCCGCGAGAATGACGGTACGGACGGACATGATGTTGATTCCTCTCACGTTTCAGGGGACGTGCCCCGTTTCGTGAGGGTTATTTGTGCGGCGCCACGTCATCGTTCAAACAGATATGATTGATAGCAATTATTGAGGCTATCAATGTGAGCGGCACCCGCTTCGCGGTGTCAGGCAGATCCCACCTGAGGTGAGTCACGCATCCGCTGAAACGCGGGAGCATCGTGCTCGGATCTGTCGCTGAGGTTGATCGTATCGTCCGTATTTCATCCCTTGCGAGCAAGCGATCTTCAATTCAACTGCTACGGGCAATCGATTAACCGGCGCCCGCTAGTGTTCCGGAATCTCTGGGACGGACCGGTCTGCCATGGCGCACGGCGAGAAAACCGACCTCGGCAATCTCGCCCTGCATAACCGGGCAGCGGCGCGGCTGCTCAATGTACGCGGCGTATTGCTGGGCGCGTCGCGACCCGTCCAGGCCGAGACGTCCGGCCGGTCCGGCAAGACGAGGAGGGGTCTGCCTCTTCTGCTCATTGCCGTGCAGGTCCTCATCGTGGGCGGCTGCCTGCTCGGAGTTGATCGGCTCGTGCTCGACGGCAAGCTGTCCGCCGCCCTCGGCGATCAGCTGCAGATCAGATCGACGCAATTGCAGACGCTGGGCCAGCGGCTCGCTCTCAAGGCCGGCTTCCGTTAGCCGCAGCCGAGCCTATGACCATCAAGCTTTGGCTGAGGGACCGGGTGCTCGCGATCGGCACCGTTGCTGCCGCCTCGATCTTCCTGTTCGCACCGATCGACGACCTGACGCCCGGGGGACAGCTCGCCCTCTCCCTGGCCTGCGGGTTCGCGCTGATGTGGCTCCTGCATCGCGTGTCCACGGAGCCGTAGGCATCCGATCCGCGCCATTACTGTCTCCATTTGGTCTAACCCCTGTCTTATGAAGTTTCAACTGAATCGCAAGATATCGGTAATCAGAAAATGAGAAAACTAAGAATCCGATAAGTCGCGCGCCCGTGCGATTTGATTTGGAGTATTTGAATACAAGCCAATCTCGACGCCATGGCCGATGCGTGCATCGATGCGGCTCGGGCGACATGGTGATGTCCATGCGCGACGCAGAGACTCGTCACGGTTTCCGCCGTGTCCGGACGCCTTGGGCCGTTGATCGAAATCAATTGCGAAATTCGATGGCAAGGTATCCTTTGCCAAGTCCGACGCCGAAGATCGCGGGATGAAACGAGTCGGCCGCCTCGACAATTCTGCCTCCGGGGCAAAGTGGCCGGCATCATCTGCCGATCGCAAGACAGTCGCTGGCCGGGTGCTTCGAGCTACGAATCGGATACGCTGGAGGAAGCTGCTTGCCCACCTCTGCTCGATCCGGCGATGTCCGAAGGACGCGCCCTGATCCGGTTCGGCATGACGCCGACGGGATCGCTCGTGCGAGCGTCGATCGCGTGCACGGCGCCGCCCTGCATGCGATCCGCGACCTTCTCATCGACCTCGACATCGAGCCGGACGAACTCTTCGATCGCGCCGGCATATCTTCGCATCCGCACGAGGCCACGGATGCGATCTCGTTCGCCTCCCTCGGCCGGCTGACCGCCCTCTGCGCCGAACGGACCCAATGCCCGCATTTCGCCCTCCTGGTCGGCCAGCGCACGACCCTCGCCGCGTTCGGCCTCCTGGGCGTCCTCATGCGGAACTCGGAGACGGTCGGCGACGCGCTCCGGGCGCTCGAAGCGCATCACGGCCTGCTCAACCGCGGCGCCATCATCGGGCTTGCGACCAATGGCGCCTTGGCCATCGTCTCCTACGCGCCCTATCAGCCCGACATCGAGGGCATCGGCCTGCATTGCGAGCGGGCCATCGCGGCCATCACTTGCATCCTGCGGGATCTCGGCGATGCCGACTGGGCGCCCGAGGAGGTCCTGTTGCCGCGTCGGCAGCCCGCCGACCGGCAGCCCTATGCCTGCTTCTTCCAGGCGCCGGTGCGCTTCGAGCAGGAGATCGCGGCGCTGGTATTCCCGACGCGCCTGCTCAGGCAGCCGATCCGCGACGTGAACCCGCTCACGCGGCACATCGTCGAGCGGCGCCTCCGGCAGATCGAGGCCTCCATTCTATCGGACGTGACGGACGATCTGCGTCGGCGCCTGCGCGTGACGATGGCCGACCAGCAACTGAGCGCCGAACAGGTCGCCCGGGCCATGGCCATCCACCGGCGTACCCTGAGCCGCCGCCTGAAGGCCGAGGGCACGTCCTTCCGGCTGTTGGCGAGCGAGACTCGGCTCGCCGTCGCCAAGCAATTGCTGGTCGACACCGATCTGAGCCTCGCGCAGATCTCGATGACCCTGGAATTCTCGGAGCCCTCCGCCTTCTCTCACGCCTTCCGGCGCTGGACGGGCACGACGCCGAGCGCGTGGCGGCGGGAGCGGCGGCCTGCCTGAGCGCCTCGAAAAGGGCTGGCGGGCGTCAGGGCCGTCGCTCCCCGCCATCGTAATGCGCCTGTGCGGCCTCGATCTGCGCCATGTTCTGGAAGGCCCAGGCTCCGAGCGCCTGGACCGGCTCGGCGAGCGAGTGGCCGAGCGCGGTGAGTTCGTAATCGACCCGCGGCGGGATCGACGGCGTGACCGTCCGGCTCACCAGCCCGTCGCGTTCGAGGTTGCGCAGGGTCAGCGTCAGCATCCGCTGCGAGATGCCGTCGACCTCTCGCTTCAATTCGCTGAACCGGCATGACCGCTCACGCAGGCGCATGATGACGAGCACGCTCCACTTGTCCCCGATGCGCGAGAGCACCTGCGAAACCTTTAGGCAGGCGGAAGGCCGACACGGGGCCGGGGCGGTTACTTCCATGTGACCTCGGTATCATTCTTGTGCCGTCTTGCGGCTCATGAGCAAGCTCATATCATAACCCGGTCACAAAGAGGAACCGGGTTCCATTATGAAACTCCTTCACGTCGACGCCAGCATCCTCGGGCCCGGTTCGGTCTCGCGCGAGCTGACCGCCCTCATCGTCCAGAGGCTCACCCGGGACGCGTCGGCCGAGATCGCCTATCGTGATCTCGCTGCCGAGAGCCTGCCCCACCTCACGCCCGCGACCCTGCCCAGCGCCCATCCCGCCTCCGCCATGGCGGGACCTCTCGACGAAGCGGCGCAGGCTGCCCGCTCGGCGAGCGACCGGATGCTGGAGGAATTCCTTGCCGCCGACATCGTGGTGGTCGGCGCGCCCATGTACAATTTCACTATCCCGTCGCAGCTGAAGGCCTGGCTCGACCGCATCGCGGTGCCAGGCAAGACCTTCCGATACGGCGCGAACGGGCCCGAGGGCCTGGCCGGCGGCAAGCGCGTGATCGTCGCGGTGGCCCGCGGCGGCGTCTTCGGACCGGAGAGCGGCGCCGTCTCGGCGGAGCACACCGAGAGCTACCTGCGGACGATGTTCGCCTTCCTGGGCATCACCGAGCCCGAATTCGTCCTGGCGGAGGGCCTGTCGGCCGGCGACCATGCCAAGGCCCGGGCGCTCACCGCCGCCCGCGCCGCCGTCCAGCAACTCGCAGCCTGATCCAGGGCCTCGCCATGCCTCACACCTTCGCCAGTCCGGTGCCGCCCTCACGCGGCCGCAGCCTGTTCGCGTGGTCGCTGCAGATCCTGCTCGCGCTCGTGTTTCTCGCCGCCGGAGGCGCGAAGCTCGCCGGCGCACCGATGATGGTGCAGGTCTACGACCTGATCGGCCTCGGCCAGTGGTTCCGCATCGTGACCGGGCTGGTCGAGGTCGCGGGCGCCCTCGCGCTGCTGGTCCCCGGCTACGCCGCCTTCGCCGCCCTCTGGCTGGGCTGCACCATGGCCGGCGCGGTGCTGGCCCATCTCCTCGTGCTGCCCACGCCCGGCGCCCCGGCCGCCGTGCTCCTCCTCCTCTGCGCGCTGCTCGCTTGGCTGCGCCGGGACCAGCTCCCGGCCTGGCCCGGCCGCAGGGGGTGAACGGGCGGCGCTCGGCCGGAGGCGCGCCGATCACGCCTCCGGCGGGCGCCGGGATCCGCGCAGGCCATCGCCATCCGTGGCGTAGGCGTTCATGATCGCGGCCAGCAGGCCCGGAAAGCGTGCATCCACCTCGGCGCAGCGGGAATGGTTCCGCATCTCCACGCCGTGCCGCTCGCAACGGATCAGCCCGGCCTCGCGCAGGACCTTGAAGTGGCTGGACAGCGACGATTTCGGAATGACCCGATCCCCCACCGCGGACAGGGCCGAGCAGGCCTGCACGCAGCCCGCGCTCGCGATCCTGGCGAAGATCGCGGCACGGGCGGGGTCGGACAGCGCGTGGAGGATCGCTGCCGGCTGGACGTCCTCGATCGCGGGATGGAACAGCGGCCTCATGATTTTTCCATATGGGGGCTTGATCCGTGCTCCGTTAGTTCCGAAATCCCGAACTATGGGACCAGGGCTGCCATCCCGGAGCCGGCCCATGTCGAAGGTTAGCACACATGGCAAAGCTTGATGGCAAGGTCGCCGTGGTGACCGGCGCGTCGAAGGGCATCGGCGCCGCGATCGCCAAGGCGCTGGCGAAGGATGGCGCGTCCGTCGTGGTCAACTACGCGTCGAGCAAGACGGGCGCGGATGCCGTGGTCGAGGCCATCACGGCGGCCGGTGGCAAGGCCGTCGCGGTCCAGGGCGACGTCTCGAAGGCCGAGCAGGCTCACGGGCTGATCGAGGCGGCGGTGAAGCAATTCGGCCGGCTCGACGTTCTGGTCAACAATTCGGGCGTCTACGAGTTCTCGCCGATCGAGGAGGTGACCGAGGAGCATTATCGCCGCCTCTTCGACGTCAACGTACTGGGCGTCCTGCTGGCGACCCAGGCGGCGGCCAAGCATCTCGGAGAGGGCGGCAGCATCGTCAACATCTCGTCGGTGGTGACCGACGTGTATCCGGCGACCTCGGCGGTCTATAGCGGCACCAAGGGCGCGCTGAACGCGATCTCGGGCGTCCTCGCCAACGAGCTCGCCCCGCGCAAGATCCGGGTCAACGTGGTCAGCCCGGGCTTCGTGGTGACCGAGGGCACGCATACGGCCGGCATCGCCGGCTCGGAGATGGAGGCCGGCTTCGTCGCCCAGACGCCGCTCGGCCGGGCCGGCCGGCCGGACGACATCGCCGGGGTGGTCGCCTTCCTCGCATCCGACGATGCCCGCTGGGTGACCGGCGAGGAGATCAATGCCAGCGGCGGGGTTCGCTGACGCGCAGTCGCTCCGAGAGCATTGTCCATGATCCCTGGATCGCAAAAAATGCTCTCGTCTCCGACCCTTGGAGGTCCACGTGAAGGGCCGCGAGTCTTGGCTATAGGGTCTCGTCCGAGTTCTGGATAACCGGGCGTCCCAAGGCGCAAGTTCCGTCGTGTTGCGAATGCGTTACAGCCCGCGGCGGCGCTGTGGTGTCAGGAGGAAATTCGGGTTTCGACCGGCGTCGCAGGCGCCGGTCCGAGCCTGTCCCGACCTCCCGCAGCGCAATGCCGAGGCGCGTGACACCGCTTGAGCCAGGAGGCGGTGTACGACCCGACGCGGCTCCGCGGCTCAGCGAGCACGTCGCGATCACATGATCAGGGCAGATATGACGGTGCCGTTCGCGGCGATGCCCGAGGGCGGGCTCGAGGCACGCGGGGCGCTGGACGCGCGGCAGATCATCCTCGCCCTCGTCGTCGCGGCATTCATCATCGCGGCGGGGACGCTTGCCGGCGTCAGCCAGTATGCCGGCGCGCGCCACGCCCTCGTCAGCGATTCGCAGACGCGGGCCTCGCGCTTTGAGACGGTCTATCGCGAGGCCTCCGAGTCGCGCCTCCAGGCGCTGCGCCTCGGTGCGGAGATCATCGCGCGCGACACGCTGATCGTCGCGGCCCTCACCCAGCGCGACCGGGCGGAGCTGGCGCGCCGTGCGGTGCCGCTCTTCGAGCAGGTGCTGAAGCCCCGCTTCGGCGTCACCATCCTCGGCTTCCAGGTGACCGCCGACGTCAACTTCTTCCGGGCCCATCGTCCCGACCTGTTCGGCGACAGCTTGGCCGATCGCGCGATGGTCGCCGCCGTCATGAAGTCGCGCGTGCCCGTCGCCGGCCTGGAGATCGGCCGCATCGGCCCGGAACTGCGCGTGATCGCGCCGGTCGTTTCCGGCGACGCCTTCGTCGGGAATCTGGAGCTCGGCAGCTCGCCCTGGGACGCCCTGCAGATCGCGGCTCAGGCGACCGGCCTCGATTTCGGCTTCGCGCTCGATCGCCGGACGGCCGAGACCCTCGACCGGCCGCGCGGCACCTCCGACCTGATCAAGGGCGAGGTGCTCTACATGCGCTTCTCCCGGCCAGAGGCCCGGGACCTGCTCGCCGCCGTGCCCTTCAACCCGGCCGAGACAGCCCCCGTGGCGACGCGCGGCGACGGCCGCGAGGTCTTCGTGCAGACGGTCCCGATCCTCGACGTGAGCCGCCAGCCGGTGATCCACATCACCGTGGCGGAGGACCTCACCGATGCCCTCGCCCAGGCCCGCAATCGGATCGTCCTCTACACCGCGACGGGGACGGGAATCCTGCTGGCGATCGTCCTGGTCGGGCTGTTCCAGTTCCGCGCCCTGCGCGCCCGCCTGGAGCGCAGCTTCTCCGGGCGTCTCCAGGAGGTGCGCAGCAAGGCCCGGGCCTACGACCAGATCCGCCAGTCGCTGCACGACCTCAACGCCTGGAAGCTCGGCCTTCTGACCGAGCTGATCCTGCTGATCCGCGATCCGCTCACCGCCGTGCAGGGCGCCATCGACACGGCGATGCGCGGCGGCTCCGAGACCGCAGGGCCGGCCCTCGCCTTCGCCGCGAACGAGGTCCGCCGCCTCAACACGGCGGTGGAAGACCAGTCGACGATGCTCCTGATGCGCGACCGCCTGAAGCGCGCCGAGGCCGAGCCCGTCGACGTGGCGGCGCTGGCCTCCGGCATCGCCGCCGAGGCCGGCGGAGCGCCCGCGGTCCAGCTCAGCGTGCCGGCGGGCCTGCCCCCGGCCCGCTGCAACGCTTCGCTCCTGCGCGCGGCGCTGCGAACCACGATCCTCATGCTGCAGCGGCGCTCGGACGCGCCATCCATCGTCGTCGCGCTGAAGGCCGAGGACGGCATGATCGTCGGCCGCGTCGCCGGATCGGGCGCCTGGAAGGGCGCCCTGCCGAGCCTCGACGAGCTGGTGGCGTTCGGCGCGGCGACGGAGGAGGGGGCGGGCAGCTCGCTGATCCTGGCCCGGCTCACCCTCGAGCATTTCAACGGCTCCCTCTCCATCCTCGAGGGCGAGCCGAACCGGGTCGGGTTCCACTTCAGCCTGAAGGCGGCCTGATGCGCGACCGCCCCGTCCCGCAGCTGCCGCTGGCCCTGATCCTGTCCTTCCTGGCCGTCTCGGGGCTGCTGCTCCTCGAGGACTTGTTCGCGCGTCCCTTCACCTTTCTCACCGGCATCAGCTTCGAGGCGGTCCGGCGCGGGGAGATGGCGCTCCTGCTGGGCCTCGCGGCCCTCCTGGCCGCGCGCTTCGTCCGGCGTGACCTGATCCACGGGCTGCTGGAGCGCCGGGCCGGCAAGGCCCTGCCGCATCTCATCGGCGACGTGGCGAGCCTCTTCGTCCTCGTCGTCGGCGCCGCCATCATCATGACGGGCGTGTACGGCTGGGACATCGGAGCCGTCGTCGCGGCGGGTGGCCTGAGCCTCGCGATCGTCGGCCTCGCGCTCAAGGACGTCATCCTCGCCGTCTTCAACGGCGCCGCCCTGAACGTCGAGAACGCCTTCATGGTGGGCGACCGCGTCAAGATCGGCGAGGTCGACGGGACCGTGGTGCAGTCGACCTGGCGCAGCACCACGATCCTGACCAAGGCGCGCCGCCTCGTCACGATTCCGAACATCGCCCTCGGCACGGCATCGATCACGAATTTCGATCGGCCGGACAAGAGCGAGCAGCGCGTCATCGAGATCTGCCTGGACTACGACGTCACGGCGGAAAGCGCGGAGCGGATCCTGCTCGCCGGGGTGATCGGGGCCGCGGGGATCTCGCTCGTCGATGCGCCGCGGGTCCACGCCATCCGGCTCGATCGGGACGGCGTGGTCTACGCGATCCGCTACGTGATCGCGAACCACGACCTGGGCCTGTCCTCCGATCACGCGGTCATCAAGAGCATCCTGGCGCATCTGCGCGATGCCGGGATCGGCGTCTCCTATCCGAAGCAGGAGGTCGTCACCGCCGAGCGCCGGATCCGCGTCGCGGACCGCACCGTCGACCGGCGCGTGCTCGTGCAGCAATGCGAGCTGTTCCGCGGCCTGCCGCCGGACGTCCAGGCCCGGATCGCCGAGGCGCTGATCGAGCAGAAGGTCCAGGCGGGCGCCGCGCTCATCGCGGCGGGCGCGGTGCGCTCCTCGCTCTTCATCGTCGGCGAGGGCCTGATGAAGCGGCTCCGCGCGCGGCCCGACCGACCCGGCTTCGTCGAGGAGCGCTACGTCGCGACCCAGGCCTTCGGACGCCGCGCCTTCCTGTCCGACCTGCCGCATCCGGCCCCGATCGGCGCGGTCACGCAGAGCCTCGTGTTCGAGCTCACCCGCGCCGCCTTCGCCGGCATCCTCGCGGCCCATCCCGAGATCAAGGTCCCGCTGGCGACGAATCTCGCACGCTCGCCGACCCTCGACATCACCCACGCCACCGAGGTCAGCGCCCTCGAGGCCCGCGCCGAACGCCCCGTGGCCTTCTATCTCAGCCTGCTCGACGCGATCGCATCGAGCGAGGCGAACGCCCGCTGAGGCGGCGGAGGGCGTCCCCCTCTCCCCACCGGGCGGGGAGAAGGGATCCTCGATGATCAACCTGAGACCGCGTCCGGTTGATCGGACCGGACGCGGTCTCAGCAAGCCCGCGCGGCGCCTGAGCGAAGGCGACATCCGCCATTCCGAAGGGATCACCCGGACATCGTATGAGACCGGATCAATCCGGTTCAGCAGTCCGAGCGGGCTCGCGCGCCGCCCTAGGTCGCGAACCCATAACGGTGGGCACGGGTGAGGCGTGCCGTCGTTAACCCTCTGGCGAGGGAGGGTTCTGGATGGCGCGGTTCGACCTGACGGAT
>NZ_CABFVH010000029.1 GCF_902141855.1 Methylobacterium dankookense
GCCGATCAGCGCGTGGATCGTGCCGCGCGCGACCTCAAGGGTCACGCCGCTCACGGCGCGGAACCCCTTGAACTCCTTCGTCAATCCGCTCGTCGCCAGGATGATGTCCTGAGCCAAGCGCAACCCTCCCATGCAATTGCGGCGAGCTTGTACCGGAAGCGCGAGCGGCGTCCACCGCATTTCGCATTCAGCCGGGGACAAAGCGGCGCCGCTGACAGGAAGGGGGCAAACGAAAAAGGCGGGGCTCGCGCCCCGCCTCCATGGCATCGCTCGTTGTGAGACGGCTCAGTAGGCCGGGCCGCCGGAGGTCTGGCCGTATTGCGGCACGAGGCGCTCCTGCTGGTTGGCGTTGCCGGCCTTGGCGGAATCGACGGCGTTCCAGTCGCGAACGCTCCTGCGGGCGCCGGCGATCGAGCCGGTGGTGGCGGGATCGAAGACGCTCACCGGGGCGCGGCCGGGATGGGGCCAGTTGCCGGCCTGGGCGAACGCGGCCGGGGCGGCCAGGCTCAGGGCGACGGCAACAGCGGCGGTAGCGAAACGGGTCTTCATCACAGTATCCATCATGTTCTGGCGGCTGAACTGCCGGGCGTGCTCTTCGCGAAGTCTTGAAAATAGCCCGCCGACAGGAGCCTTTGTTCTCGTACGAGACGGATATGGTGCCCGCATCCCGGCCGCGACGTGCGTTCGAGCACATCGCTCCGGACCGCACTGGCGTGCCGGCGCCCCGGCGCGTATCCCGGGGGCACGGGCCAGCGCCGCGGCCGACAGGAGCGACACGAGCATGAGCGACCCGATCGAGCGCATCGCCACGCAGGCCGTGCCCACGCCCGCCGGGCATTACGCGCAGGCCACCGCGTGGCGCGACCTCGTCTTCGTCTCCGGCCAGCTCGGGCCCCGCAGCGACGGCAGCCACACGGCGGGCGAGCCCTTCGAGGTGCAGGCCCGGCAGGCGCTGACGAACCTCCTCGCGATCCTGGCCGAGGCCGGGTGCGGGCCGGAGCGCGTCCTGCGCTGCACCGCCTACATCGTCGGCGTCGAGAACTGGCCGATCTTCAACCGGGTCTATGCCGAGATGTTCGGGGCGGCCAAGCCCGCCCGCACCGTGGTGCCGGTGGCCGCGCTCAACCACGGCTACCTCGTCGAGGTCGAGGCGATCGGTGCGCGCGGCTGAGCCCGCCCGAAAACCTGCATTGATTCATCGCATTGACGCTCGCCCGGGCAGATGGGAGACCCTGCCGCCATGACACGGCCCGACCTGCCCCATCCCCTCCCCTCCGAGGCCGACATCGCGGCCCTGAAAGCGGAGGCCGGCGCGTGGTTCGCCGGCCTGCGCGACCGCATCACGGCGTCGCTCGAGGCCATCGAGGCGGAGGCCGCGGGGCCCTTCGACGCGGACGCGCCGGCCGGGCCGCAGCGCTTCGTGCGCACCCCCTGGGAGCGCACCGACCATGACGGCCGGCCCGGCGGCGGCGGCACCATGGCGATCCTGAAGGGCCGGGTCTTCGAGAAGGCCGGCGTGCACGTCTCGGCGGTGCACGGGGAGTTCGCCCCCGAGTTCCGGGCGCAGATCCCCGGCGCCGCGGAGGATCCGCGCTTCTTCGCCACCGGCATCTCGCTGATCGTCCATCCCTGGAACCCGAACGTGCCGACCGTGCACATGAACACGCGGCTGGTGGTGACCACGAAGGCCTGGTTCGGGGGCGGGGCCGACCTCACCCCCGTGCTGGACCGGCGCCGCACCCAGGAGGATCCGGATTCCGAGCTGTTCCACGCGGCCCTGCGCCGGGCCTGCGAGGCGCATGCGCCCGCGGTCGACTACGCGCGCTACAAGGCTTGGTGCGACGAGTATTTCTGGCTGAAGCACCGCGACGAGCCGCGCGGCATCGGCGGCATCTTCTACGACTACCACTGGACCGGCGGGCCGCAGGAAGACCTCGCCTTCACCCGCGACGTAGGGCTGGCCTTCCTCGAGGCCTATCCGGCGATCGTCCGGCGCAACCTCGCCACGCCCTGGAGCGAGGCCGACCGCTACGAGCAGCAGGTGCGGCGCGGGCGCTACGTGGAGTTCAACCTGCTCTACGACCGCGGCACGATCTTCGGCCTGAAGACCGGCGGCAACGTCGCCTCGATCCTGTCCTCGCTGCCCCCCACCGTCCGCTGGCCGTGAGCGCGGGCGTCCCCACCCGGTTCGCGCCGCAGCAGGAAGCTGCGCTCAAGGCGATCGCCGACTGGCGCAAGGGCGGCGAGACCCCGGTCTTCCGCCTGTTCGGCTATGCCGGCACCGGCAAGACCACGCTCGCCCGCCGCATCGCCGAGGACGTGGACGGCACGGTTCTGTTCGGCGCCTTCACCGGCAAGGCGGCCTCGGTGATGCGCGCCAAGGGCTGCTTTGACGCCGGCACCATCCACAGCCTGATCTACCGCACCAAGGAGGCGGACGAGGGCGGCCCGACCTTCACCCTCAACCGCTCCGGGCCCGCGGCCAAGGCCGACCTCATCGTCATCGACGAGTGCTCGATGGTCGATTCGGATCTCGGGCATGACCTCCTCTCCTTCGGCAAGCCGGTTCTGGTGCTGGGCGACCCCGCGCAGCTGCCGCCGGTGCGCGGCGGCGGCTTCTTCACGGAGGCCGAGCCCGACGTGATGCTCACCGACGTGCACCGGCAGGCTGAGGACGACCCGATCGTGCGCATGGCCATGACGGTGCGCGAGGGCGGGCGGCTGGCGCCCGGCCGCTACGGGGCGAGCGAGGTGGTCTCCCGCCGCGAGATCCATCCCGAGCAGGTGCTCGACTGCGACCAGGTGCTGGTGGGCCTCAACAAGACGCGGCGCCTCTACAACAACCGCCTGCGGGAGCTCGCCGGCCATACCGACCCGATGCCGGCGGTGGGCGAGAAGCTGGTCTGCCTGCGGAACGACCGCACCAAGGGCCTGCTCAACGGCTCGACCTGGACGGTGAAGGCGCTGCGCGCGCCCCCGCGCCCCGACATGGTCCGCCTCGACGTGGTGCCCGACGACGACCCGGCCCTGCGGCGGCGGGCCACCGACATCAAGGTGCTGCGCCAGATCATCGCCGGCAGCGAGGAGGAGATCCCGCTCTATCTCCGCCGCGAGACCGACGAGTTCACCTACGGCTACGCGCTCACCGTGCACAAGGCGCAGGGCTCGCAATGGGACAAGGTCGTCCTGTTCGACGAATCCTACGCCTTCCGCGAGCACCGCGCCCGCTGGCTCTATACCGGCCTGACCCGGGCCGCCGAGGCGGTGACGGTGGTGGTGTAGGGGGCGAGCGGGAGGGGCCCCCGAGCCCCTCTCGACGCCCCTGTTTAACCCATGGCCTCTTCGTACAGGTCGGAGGCCGAGGGCGCGGCCTCGAGGTTCCAGCGTATGGTGCGCCAGGCCTTGCCGGGCCCGTCGCTGTATCCGCCCTTGTGCCATGCCGGGAGGATCCGGCCGCGTCCCGCGCTGTTCACCAGCGTCGTCGCGCCGAACATGTTCTCGATGACCATGCCGTAGACCCAGCCGAGGCCGCCCTTGTTGTATCCGCAGCGGATACTGACGGGCGACAGCATGCCTGCCTTCAATCCGACCATCGTTCCACCGTTGATATGGGACAGCGAGTTTCCGAAGACCGACCAGGGGTAATTGGTGTGCCGGTTGACCGTCTGGGGCGTGATGGGAAGGTTCATGATCAGGAGGCAGGAATACGCAGTATCACTCTCGTCTTCAGCAGAAAGCATGTACCGCATGGTGGCATCCTCCGACCTGCTTTCTTGTTTTGAGGTGGGCGAGGATGCGGCAGGGTATGAATTCGCACAAGTCTTACGCTGAAGATTAGAGCGCTCTCCGCCGAAGTGGACACCGGTTCGGCGCAAGAGAGCGCGTCAAAACAAGAGATTAGAGCCGTTCCCGATTGCAACGCGATCGGGAACGGCTCTAGGGCGTCTAATACTTAAGCATCATGGTTTCGCGTGATGCAGGACGGCGTGGGGCAGGCGTATCCCATCTCCTCACCTCATCCTGAGGCGCGCGGCGTCAGCCGAGCCTCGAAGGAAGCCTCCACGGATCGCGGCGCTATCTGGAGGTCTCCTTCGAGGCCTCCGCGTCGCTCCGGCGCCTCAGGATGAGGTGGATGGGTGGAGCAATGCGGGTCTGCCGTCTTGACAATGTTCCTGTTTTGTGCTCATTTGCCGGGGCCTGCCGCGACGCGTCGTGAGACGCCTCGGGGCGCCGCCCCGGTCAGCCGCCGGGACGGCGTGCGACAGGACGGTGCCTGCGTCTGCCGTCGGCTGCGGCAGCCCCGGGCGCGGGACGCGACACGACCCCCGGCTCGGGCTGGGCGACCTGCCTGGGGAGGAAATGCCCCAGGCCCGACCCTGACCTGGGCGGTGCGGAGGGAAGCTGCGGCGCCATCCACTACGGGATGGCGTGCGACGAAGGCTCGCTCGGAAGCGCCGAGGGCTCTGACCTCGGGACTGTCTTAGCGCCAGCTCGCGACCTCGCGTGACGGACACCGGACGCAAAATCGGATGATCGGCCGGGCGATCCGGCTCTCATCCGCGGGACGCCGGGGAGCCGGCTTTGTGCAACGTTGCGTCTTCGGGCTTCGCGGCGTCCCGCGTCACCCCGACTTTGGGCCATGCCCCCGGCGCAGCAGCGCGCGGGGCCGAAAGCACGTGTGCTCCTCGGATGCGGGACCCCGTCCTCAGCCGAGCGCCTGCTCCACCGCCTGGCCGCAGGCCGTGGTGTCGGCGTTGCCGCCGAGGTCGCGGGTGCGCAGGGTCCGCTCGGAGAGCACGCGCTCGATGCCCGACACGATCTCGGCCGCGGCCGTCCGCTCGCCGAGATGCTCCAGCATCATCGCCCCCGACCAGATCTGGCCGATCGGGTTGGCGATGCCCTGCCCTGCGATGTCGGGGGCCGAGCCGTGCACCGGCTCGAACACCGAGGGGAAGAGCCGGTCCGGGTTGATGTTGCCGGACGGCGCGATGCCGATCGTGCCGGTGCAGGCGGGGCCGAGATCCGACAGGATGTCGCCGAACAGGTTCGAGGCCACCACCACGTCGAACCGGTCCGGGTTCAGCACGAAATGCGCGGTCAGGATGTCGATGTGGTACTGGTCCCAGCGCACGTCCGGGTAGTGCTCGGCCATGGCCCGCACGCGCTCGTCCCAGTAGGGCATCGTGATCGAGATGCCGTTGGACTTCGTCGCCGAGGTCAGGTGCTGCTTCGGCCGCGATTGCGCGAGTTCGAAGGCGAAGCGCAACACCCGGTCGGTGCCGTGCCGGGTGAAGACCGATTCCTGCACGGCGAACTCGCGGTCCGTGCCGGCGAACATCCTGCCGCCCGCATTCGAGTACTCGCCCTCGGTGTTCTCGCGGACCACCCAGAAGTCGATGTCGCCGGGGTTGCGGCCCGCGAGCGGGCTCGGCACGCCGGGCATCAGGCGCACGGGCCGCAGGTTCACGTACTGGTCGAACTCGCGCCGGAACAGGATCAGCGAGCCCCAGAGCGAGATGTGGTCGGGCACCTGCTCCGGCATGCCCACCGCGCCGAAGAAGATCGCGTCGTGGGAGCCGATCTGTGCCTTCCAGTCCGCGGGCATCATCTGCCCGTGCCGGGCGTAGTAGTCGCAGGAGGCGAAGTCGAACCAGTCGAGCTGGAGCCTGAAGCCGTGCCGCTTGGCGGCGGCCTCCAGCACGCGGACGCCCTCCGGCACCACCTCCTTGCCGATGCCGTCGCCGGGGATGACCGCGATGCGGTAGCTGCGCTCGGAACTGGCCATGGTCTCCTCCTTGTCGGGCCCCGGACTGACGAAGCGGACGCCCCCGGTCAACGCCCCGGCCTGACAATCGCCCCGGTCCGGCACCGATCAGACCGGCTCGCCCGCGATGGTGCGGCGCTGGCGCTCCAGCTCGTCGCTGTAGCGCTTGAGGGTGTGGCTCTCGGTGAGCATCCCGATCACCCGGCGCTCGGCGGGGCCGTCGACCACGGCGAGCGCCTCGCTCTCCGCCCGGTCGAAGACGGACGCCGCCTCCTTGGCGTTCATCTCGGGCGTCAGGAACTCCGTCGGATAGCGCACCACGTCGGCGAGTTGGGGCTCGTCGCCCTCCTGCGCCTCCCGGGCGGCGGCATGCGCCTCGGGCACCAGGACCATGCCGGCATAGCGCTCCTCGGCATCGACCACGATGATCCGCGAGGGCGAGCCGATCGGGTGGGCGCGCAGGAAGCTCGCCAGCGGCGTGTCGAGGGGGACGGGGCGGATGTCCTTGCGCATCAGGCGCCCGACCGTGAGCGTGCGGATCCAGCCGACATCGTGGGCGCTGCGGATGCTCTCGCCGCGCAGGTGGAAGCGCCAGGTGGCGAAGGAATAGCCGAAGGTCTTGCGCACGGTGAGCGAGGAGGCGATCACCGCGGCGAGCACGAGGCCGGTGATCGGCAGGCTGCCCGTCACCTCCAGCGCCAGGAAGGTCATGGTGAGCGGGCCGCCGATCACCGCCACCGCGAGCGCGCTCATGCCGATCACTGCGTAGGCGAGCGGCGTCAGCCCGAAGCCCGCCATTGCCGGCACGAGAAGCGGGCCGATCAGCGCGAAGAGCTTGCCGGCGAGCGCGCCGAGGAACAGCGAGGCGAAGAACAGGCCGCCGCGGAAGCCCGAGCCGATCGAGATCGCCGAGGCCGTGGCCTTGGCGGCGAACAGCAGCGCGAGCCCGAGGATGCCGTAATCCTCCGCATGTTCCGCGAAGTGCTGGTGGAGCGCCCCGTGGCCGCCCGAGAGCACCTGCGGCGAGGCGACGAGCGCCAGCGCCCCGACGCAGAGCCCGCCGACGGCCGGCGCCGCCGCCCGCGGGATCCGGCTCGCCTGGACCAGCCGCTCGACCAGGGTGACGCCGCGCATGATCAGGATGCCGAGCCCGGCGCAGACGAGGCCGAGGACGAGGCTCGGCAGGGTCTCGAAGCTCGTCACCGTCGAGGTGGTCACCGCCTGCATGTTGGCGACATCCACCAGCGGATCGGCCGGGACGAGCCCGCGCGCGACGAGGCTGCCGCAGAGGGCGGCCACCACCACGGGGGTGAGCGTGGCGATGGCGTAGGTGCCGATGATCAGCTCGAAGGCGTAGAAGGCGCCGGTGAGCGGGGCGCCGAAGGCGGCGGCGATGGCGGCGGCGGCGCCGCAGCCGACGAGGGTGCGCAGGTCCGCGCGCCGCATCTCGAAGCTGATCCCGAGCCGCGAGGCGATGCCGGAGCAGATCTGCGTGTAGCCGGCCTCCAGCCCCACCGAGGCGCCCGAGCCGTTCGAGATCACGTTCTGCACCACCACATAGAGGCTGTCGCGCAGGGACATCCGGCCCCCGTGCAGGGCGTTCGCCTCGATCGGGTCGATGGCCGGGCGCCGCCGCATCGACCGGATCCGGCCGACCGCGAAGAGCAGCAGGCCGAGGGCGATGCCGCCGAGGCAGGGGGCGAGCAGCAGCGCCAGCGGATCGACATCCTGCGCGGCGCTGAGGCGGCTGCCGTGCGGCAGCCGGTAGAGCGCCTCGCGCAGCCCCTGCGTGGCGAGGTTCATCACCGAGACGGCGAGGCCGCCGATGCAGCCGGTGAGCGCGGCGAGCACCACCATGCCCGCCTCGCTGCGGCGGACGAAGGCGCGCAGCCGTTCCGGGGCCAGCAGCCAGGCCGCCCGGCGCCCGCCCTCCCCGCCCGGCCGCGCCGGAGCCGGCCTGGCGGTGCTCCCCGGCTTCGCGGCTGCCGGCTTCGCGGTGCGGTTGGAACGCTGGCTCACGCCCCCCTCATACGGGCGCGCGGGCCGACGCGTCCACACCATGCATCCACAGCGTGCGTGTGAGCCGCACAGGCGGCTTGAAATGCCCGCCGCCGCAGGATACATCGCGCCGCAGTGCAGCCGTAGCTCAGTTGGTTAGAGCACCAGATTGTGGATCTGGGGGTCCCCCGTTCGAGCCGGGGCGGCTGTACCATCACTTAGCGGATTTCAGGGATCTCGAAATTCGCACTGGGGTAACGCTCAGGGTAACAGCGGCACCCCTCTCCTGCCCATATCGAAAAGCGATACGAGCGTGACAGCGGTCATGGCCTTGTTCGCCACCTTGCCCGCACGCAGGCCGGCACGCCTGAAGCGGCGGAGAGGGGATGAAGGCCAGCGGCCTCCATCCGATTTGCCGCCCGCCGCATCAGGCGGTTGGCGCGCTGAAGGTCCTGGCGGGAGGCCCGGATCAGCCAGAGATGATGCAAAGCGCGGATCAGGCGCATAGCGTGCCCTCCTCCGCCATCTCGACTGTGCGATGAATGCCCCGAAACGACATGGCGTATCCGCACTCGATCAGGGCCTCGCGAGCGAGGGCGCGGACGATGAGCGGATCCGGTTTGCTGCCTCCGGCTGCAAAAAAGACCGCCTCTAGCACCTTCAGCGCTTCGTCGGACAGGCGCTGCGCTTCCTCGATCTCGGCTCGGATCTGAGCGAGGGAGCGCATAAGCCGGGCGTTCTCAGCTCCTGGGTGCGCGGCAAGGCGCTGAGCCTTTGTGGTCTTGCCGACGCGCCGACCGTTCTCGGTGGCGAGGCGGGGCTTGATGGCTGGACGCGTCATAGTCCGCCCCTCCGCCAGTTGCAGCCCACCGCACTCAGGACGAGCGCAGCGCGGGTCGAAGGCTCCAGTGTGTCGATGCCGTGAAAGCTCGCCCCGGCATTGGCTGCCGGGATGAAGTCGCAAGAGCTGGCGGGCCCCTTCGGATGGCCTTCGCGGTCGTACATCTGAAAGACGAACGGCATATGCAGCCGCCGTTCCATCTCCGTGCCGCGATGGCGCTCCCATTGCAGATGGCGCCGCTCGTACTCAAGCCATGCGTCATAGCTGTCGAGCAGTCGCTCAGTGATAGGGACGGCGACCGCGGACGGCGCGCCGATGAGGACCACGCTCCCGCTCGTCGGTGGCAGCGTGGTCAGGCCGCGCAGGAAGCCGCGGCGGGATGAGGGGGCACTCATGCGCGCCTCTCGAAGCTGTCAGCCGCGTATGAGCCGCCAGTCATCATGAGCGGCTGAAGGTGGTCCTCAGTGTCGCCATCGTCGTCACGGTTCTCGCAGGACGCGCCTTCGTCCTCGCACTGCTCCTCCCAGTCATTGAGGCCGCCGTCACTCCACCGGCTTTGATCGCCGTGGCATCCTTCGGCTGTGCCGCCCAGCGAAGCGAGCGACGGCTCGTTGTCGCTATCGTCATGCTCGCGGTCGTCGTGGCAGGCGGGCGCGCCCACCGACACGCCGCACAGGCTTGCCTCGTCGTCGCTCGTCAGGCCGATGCTGTAGACGCCGACGCCCGGCAGGTAGCGGTGCGCGACGAAATCGGCCTCGCGCTCGTCGGCCTCGTGGTCGAGACAGTCCAGCAGTGCGATGTCAGCCTCGATGCGGTCGGCGATCATCTTGCGCAGCGCGCGGATGCGGTCGGGGTCGGCAGCCTGCATGGCCTGGAGGGCCAGGGTGACCGGGCCGAGCTGCCGGCTCGACCCCCGAGGTAATAAGGGTGGGCGAGCGCCAGCGCGGGGTAATAAGGGCGTGCGTGTGCTATGGGCACGGGTAGCCATGCCGCTCTCCTCAACAGAGTGGTGGGGTGAGAGCCGGGGCGAGGGTTCCAGCCTTGTCCCGGCTCGTTTTTTACGCTAGCGTCAATTCATGGGGTCGTCAATTAGCGCTAGCACTAAAAAACGCGGTCGGCCTGCTACGACTGGCACCGGCCAGACAGTTGGCGTGCGGATGCTACCTGACCAGCTCGCCCCCCTCGACGCCTGGATCGCCGATCATCCCGAGCCCAAGCCCAGCCGCCCCGAAGCTATTCGAGAGGCGGTCTCAGAGCACCTGAAGGCGAAGGGCTATCTGAAATGAGATGACCGTCCGATTAAGCTTGATAAGCAGCGAATAAAGCCAAGAGCGCCCGGAAATGAAGTGCCATCAATGCGATAGGCCAGCCATGTTTTCAGTGGGCGATGAGAGGCAAATTCCATTATGCGTGCACTGCTATTCTAAATTCTCAGAAGTAATAAATCTGGAATTTTTGAAGAGTGTACTTATGATGAACCAAGCTGCGGCCGAAATGGACTTAGTGGCGCCATTCGGCCCTCCAACTCCTAAAGTTCCTGTTGGGGAGTTTGCTAAAGCTATGCAAAAGGGTCATACGTTTAACAATTTCAACGTGAATAATTCGCAGATCGGCGTCATCAATACGGGCGAACTTGCCAAAATTGATGCCGCGATTACTCTCAGTCGAGGATCTGATGCTGAAATATTTGGACAAAAAGTCCAAATCCTCACAGAGGCGTTGTTGAAATCAACAGAGGTGTCGCAAGCTCAGAAAAATGAGATAATAGACCTTATTCAGGCTTTAACCTCTGAAGTGATAGCCAAGCGCAAGCCTGCAGTGATTGGTGCGCTACTTCAATCAATCGGTGCTAAAGTATCTGGGATTAGCGTACTGGCTCGGCTGACCAACGATTTGATCGGGTTAGCTAAAGATTTGTTCTGATATAAAATCTCGCAATAGCCGTAGATCATCAAACTATCAAGCGAAAATTATGGGCACCGTGCGCAAGTTGTCGAGCGAAGAACTTGGCAACAGAGGTGAAAAGGAGTTTGATAGCCTCTGCTCTTCTACAAAATTGATTGTCAATAGCGTCAAAAGAGATCTGACGGGCTGGGATTTCCTCATAGAATTCCCACAGGAGGCCCAGTCAAACATTCCTTTAGACGTGAGAAATAACCCGCATTCTTGTAAAATACAAATCAAGGCAATGTGGGAGGACAACGATGAGGTGAAATTCAGACTTTCTTCTTTGGAGAGGCTTGCAAAAGATCCTGGCCCAACTTTCGTTTGCGTTCTGAAATTCGGACCTGATCTCAAATGCACGAAGCTTTACTTTATCCATCTATTGGACGACAATTTGGCTCTCGTGCTAAAGCGTTTAAGATCAGAGTCTGCTAAAGGTATATCTAAAATCAACAACAAAGAAGTAGCTATCCGCCCGTCCAAGATAGGCATAGAAATCAAGCCTGATGGGGGCGAGATAGAAAGGACCATATTGAAACAAATAGGCGATAGCTTCGAAGCCTATACAAGCAAAAAATCAAGTCAGCTCAGGAACCTCGGTTTTGAACAAGATAGATTGACGTTTTCTGTGACTTTCAAGGTTCCGCCAAAACAGATCGCAGAAGCGTTCTTGGGCTCTGGCGAAGCTTTGGAAGTTTCTCGGTTTGAGGGGGTGGAGAGCCGTTTTGGCATTCCACTCCCAATTCTTGGCATTAATGGTCCCGGACGTCTAAGTATACAGCCAACTAATCCGGGAACATACACCATCGCGCTAAGAAGTTTGAAGGGAGGGTTGCCCGTAATCCTTGTGGCGACAATGTATAGCATACCTCCAGCTATGGCTGCACGACTGGGTGGACCTCAAGTTCGTTTAGATACTGGCCTGCTAGACATCCGGATGAAGGCTAAGTCTTGCACGATTACTGCCCTGGAGGCCGGCAAGCTGAACATAAAGGCGAGCCTATCGGATTGGCTTTCGCACTTTAAGGCACTCAAAATAATGGTTGATGGTAATTTTGTATTTGAGCTTCGATCTCAAGGTAAGAAATTATTAAATGAGCGTTTCAAAGAGTCAATGCAACACGTCAGTAAGGATAATCTACAGCAGGCAACTCTTGTTGCCCAAAGATTGCAAAAACTAGTCGCATTGACCCATAGTCGAGTTGATGAAAAATTCACTCTCCACGCAATGATGGGCAGTTGCGATCAAATTGAACTCGCTCACACCCTTTGCTTTGGAAGCGAGTCAGCAGAACCAATAACGATAGATTTTGATTTTTCCCGATCTGATCTTGTAGAAGACGGCACGGGAGGAAGATTGATTAGCTTTATCCCGTTGGGAGGAAAATTGCTTGTCTTTGCTGTTCCAGTAAAATCGATAGATTTCAATTCAAATCCGCGGGTAGTTGTAGATGTCCCCTCCGGTGAGCAGCTAGAAATAGATCTAGTTGATAGATCGGATTACTCTGAATACATCGAATGTTTTAGGGACATTCCTGAGGCTCCGCTGCTTTTGTTTAGGGATTTGAAGCAGGCCTAGCACAACAGCGGCACGACCTATTCAAATTTGACAGGGCCCCGCATCCACGTTTTCGTGCTGCCATAGCACGCGGGCAGCTGAACCTGCGGACCGATCGGCCACATAGCCTCCATCGTTAGTAGGGTAACACCCCATGCGTGTTCCGGAGCGAAATCTTCAGGAAGTCGTCGTTGCCGCCCGTCCTGATCAACCGCGGAAGCTGCACGCTCGCGTAGAGCGGCGGCACCTGCGCCGAGCCGAGGTTCGGGCCGTATGAAAGCGGCTCACTGAGTGTGTTCTCGATGTAGCTCAGGCGAGAAGCGCCGCGGGGAAGCGCGTTGTTTGCCTCAGCAATGCGATGCTCCACTGTCTGCATTCGCGTGAGCAGTGCCATTAGCCCGCCTGCAAGCTTAGGGTACTGCTCTCGCATCTCCACGATTAGGGCCGCGCGCTCAGCATGTACCTCGTCGTAGGTTGCCTGCAGGCCGCTCTGCGCCTCATCGTCCTCGATCTGGGCAAGACGGGCTGTGAGCCGCCTCTGGGAGGCTTCCAAGCGCTCCCGGTCAAACCCCAGGTTCTCGCACTCACGCTTCGCTGCAGTCGCTTCCTCCTCCGATGCGAGGGGGTCGACAGCGCGCGCCTTGGCCGACGCCAAATCGCGCTCGACGCGAGCAAAGTCGGCCTGGGTATGGGCGATGCAGGCGCGAACCTCACCCGAGGTCGTGTCCTTCGTCAGAGCGTCCGCTACGCGCTGGCGCAGGGTGATGATCGGCTCGCTGGTCTTGTCGGTCTTCAGGGCAACCACGGTCATCAGCGCCTCCAAGCATTCGAAAGTCGATCACACATCTGGTCGTAGGCGCTTCGGCCGTCCTGAACCGGCTGCGGCTCACCCTGGTTGGCGGACGACACTTGCGGCTCGGGACGCTTCCATGCGTTGTCCAGGGTCTTGATGTAGGCGGCGCGCCCGGCCTCTACCGCAGCCATATCGACGCCCACGTTGATGCTGGTGTCGCCGCGCGCCGAAGCGCCGTACATCTCGCCGACGCGCTTCATGGCCTGCTCCGAGAGTGAGCGAAGCCAGTTCGAGGCTTCCCCTGCCGCCACCTGCGAGTCACCGAAGTATCCGGGCGTGGCGCCGGAGCCGGCGGCGAACATGGTGTAGCTGAGCATGCGCGCGCTGTCGGCCGCGCGGCGCACCCGGAAGACTTCGTTGCTTCCGAAGTCTGCCAAGATGCTGCCGATCTGAGTGCTATCGGCGGTCGGAAGGTTGTCCATGAACCGGACCGGACTATCAGCCATAAGAAAAGCTCCATCGTTTTGCACCGGAGCACCGTCGCCGAAGCGCATATGCATCCTGTATCCGGGCTTCAATATGCCGTTCTGCATCGCCTCATCGACCGTGACCGGCATGCCGTCAGACTGCCTAAAGAAAATGCTTGCCATGATCTTCTTCTCACGGTGAGGTGGTCGCGCCGGTCGAGGTCAGATTGCCCTTCGTGATCGAGGGGCCCATTGAGGAGAGGCCGCTCTTGGCTCCCGCCGCCGCCGCTTGAGCGACGCCGGGAACTCCGTTCACCGTCTGGTTGACCGTGACGCTCTGTGTTCGGTGATCGTTGCCGACATCGCTGTTGTTCGTGACGTTGTGCGTCACCTGCGCCATGCCTTGCTTTATCCAGCCCAAGCGGTCGCCGAGACTGCCGAAGTTCGGCATCGTCATCCCGCTGGGCTGTGGCTGCGTGAACGTTGGCCGCTTCGGGCCGCTCATGCCGTTCC
The DNA here is from genome assembly GCF_902141855.1 of Methylobacterium dankookense. Classification (GTDB taxonomy): domain Bacteria; phylum Pseudomonadota; class Alphaproteobacteria; order Rhizobiales; family Beijerinckiaceae; genus Methylobacterium; species Methylobacterium dankookense. The sequence goes on from NZ_CABFVH010000029.1 coordinate 13,879, forward strand.
TGAAGCGGTCTAGAAGATCGTTGTTGCGGGCCCCGGGGTATCCGAGCTTCCGGGCCGTCTCCTCCGGCGAGCCCAGGTTCGGCTTGCCGAAGATCCGGTTGAGCTTCGACACGGTGGCGTTGCGCTCGGCGTCGGTCGAGCCCTTGCCGTCCTCGGCAGCCTGCAGAGCAGCGGATCCGATATCAAGGATGGCCTTGGCAAAGGGAGAACCTTTCTCGCCGATCTGGTCGGCGAGGCGGTCCACACTGGCGCTGAACTTGTCAACGCTCGCGTTGAAGGTGTCCATAACGCGAGCAAGGTCAACCTCCGTCGTGCCGGGCGCAGTCTTGTCGATCGTCTGCCGGAATTCGTCGAACTTGTCGCGCTTTGTCAGAAGTTGCTGAATGGCGTCTCGCGATTGCTGCTCATGCCACAATTCAGCAAGACGGAAGGGATTTCCCTTCGTGAAGCGCTGAGTGATATCAAGCATCCGGTCGAGACGGGACTGACCCTTCTTGTCCGCGGACGCCATCTCCTTCTCGACGTCGATGCCGGCATGCTTCTTGAAGTACCGGCGCGTCACCGGGTCGTTCATCTTCTCGAAGAAGTCTTTGAGGTGGATGGCCGCATCGCCGGTCGTGGCTGACGCCTCGCGTACAACCTCCAAGGCCGCCACAATGTCGCGGAGGCCCGGCAGATCCTTCAGACCGATCTTTGCACCCGACGAAGCTAGCTGCGGCATCGCACCTGAAAGTTCTTTGAATTCTGCTTTGCCTAGTTTGCCGCCAGCAATCATATAGTCGTAAGCAGTTTTGATATCCTTGATCTTCACGCCCAAGTTCTGGATTGTGACGATGCCGGCCTGAGCCGCGTCGTTCATGTCGGTATAGGACGCCCGGGCCGCCTTGGTCGTCGCGACCGCCGACTGCACTGCCGTCTCGTAATCGATGCCGGCCGCGGCAAAGGCTTGAGCAACCTCTGTCATGTTCTGTGCCGTCACCCCGAGCTTCGGCGCCTCGCGCTCGAACATCTCGATTGTTGGCTTGACCTCCTCCGCGGTCTTGCCCGCGGTGATGCCGAGTTCGGTCGCGGCCTGTTCCAGATTGCCGTAGCGCTTGAGGGTGATCGCACCGACCGCCGCCACAGCCGCGCCGCCGACTGCGGCCTGCGCCCGGCTGAACCGCCCGGCAGCGACGCCCGCTGCGATATGGCCTGGACCATAGCCACCATCGCCGGGACGCACCTTGCCGCCGCCATCAGCACCGGGCCCACTGCCGGGACGGAAGCGCACGCGGGATGCCCGCTCCGCTTCTTGGCGAAACCGGCGAGCGTTCCTGGCCGCACGCTCGAACTCGGCGGCCAGCTTGCCCAGGCCGCTCGTATTGCCGCTGAAGTTGAGCTTGAGGCCTTTGCCGGCCTCCCTGGCCGCCTTCTTTACGCGCTCAAGCTCTGCCACGAACTTGCGAGCCTCGCCCATTCCTGTGGCTTTGAACCCGAGCTTGGCGATCAGTTCCTCGACGGTCATGCCTCACCTTCGAGCGTCGCGGCGTTCTGAAACACGCTGATGCGAACGGCCACAGCCCGGCGGACGAACTCGGCGAGGCTGACGCCCTCAGATCGTGCAGACTGCTGGGCGGCCTCGGTCAGACCGCGGGGAACGCCAACCGCGAGGCGTTCGTGGTAGAGTCCGCGCCCGTCTGCGAAATTTGGCGCCTGCAGTTCGACAAGTTTCATGCGAAAAAGCTGCCGCAAAATCAGCAATTTTGCTAGGTCAGTTTCTCCAAATCTACCGGGATCGCCGTTTTGGCCGATATTTCCGCAAAATTGTTGCACCTGAGTCGGGAAAAATATCGATCCACATCTGCCGATTGTCGTTCGCCGCTGAGGTACAGAGCAAGAGCCGCAGCATCGCCTTCCAGCAGCATCAGCAGCGCGACGCGCGAGACCATCCAATCGCCGCCCGCGATGCGGCGCCCGATGTCGTGACGGGCGGCCCACTCGCGCACCGTCCGGGGCGAGCGTTTGGCGATGATGGCAGCTTGGGCCACTGTAATCGCCTCGGCTGGGATCCAGGGGATGAGTACCTGCGGGACCGGCCGCATCAGAGCAGGTCCATGATCGATACGTGACCCACGCCGATCCCGACCAGCACTCCAGCTGCGGCGTTGATGAAGTCGTCGTGGCCGTTGGTCGGATGGTCGATGGTGTCTCGACCGCCCCAAGCGGTTCGGCGCTCCAGACTGCAGAGCTGCTTGCGCATGGCGTCGTGCTCCAAGAGGCGGACCTTGCGGCTGTTTAGGAGAGGCAGGAACTCGGCGTAGATCGCGCCCTTCGGCTTGTCCGAGCGCTCGTAGGAAATGCCCTGTTTGAGCATCGCCTCCTTGGGCCACTCGGCCGCATAATTGTCGCCCACGACACGGTTGACCCCATAGGTCTTCAGGATCGCCGCGAACTGCGTGCAGGCGCTCTCCGGCGAGAAGGGTGGCGCGATGCCCTCTACACGGTCGAGGACGGCACAGCCGTTCGCGTCACGATGCCCTATGGCGAGGGTCATACTGTCCTGTCCCGAGCCACCGGCCGGGTCGATGAAGGCGGTGTAGCTCACATGCGGCTGCCGATCGCGCTGCGTGGTCCCGGGATCGGTGCAGGCGTCGACCACCTCGGGGCTGACGAAGTCGGATATGCCCTCGCGGAACTGCGCGCCATACTCAGCCTTGGCCGCCTCGGCATCGCGCTCGTAGGCCCGCGCCACCTCCCGCTCGATCTTGGGGCTGCGATGCATGGCGAGCGTAGGGGCCTGGATCACCAGCACGCGGGGATCGCCCTTGGAGCCGAAGTCGCGCCGGTAGGCGGCGTACAGCTCGCCCTTCTTGGCGTAGGGGCTCGACAGCACGAAGAGCGGCCCATTCAGAGTCATCAGACCTGGACGGAGCGCCCGCAGCACCTCGCGATCGGGGTTGGCCGCCTGCTCGATGTGCCAGAACGCGATCTCGTCGCAGACGGCCGCAACCAGCGTCGGACCGCGCACTGTTTTGAAGTTCGCCGGCTGCACCACGATGTCGACGCGGTTCCTGAGCCGGATCGTGTCCTGTGTCGGCTCGCCGTCCACCATGTCGGCGAACATCGGCACCTCCGTGAAGATGCCGAGCAGGTAGCGGAAGGCTTCGGTGGCCTGATCCTTCGAGGCCGCCATCACCGGAAGACGCCCGCGCTGGCCCGGAGCGAACTTGCCCTCGTAGTCGACGCAGCCGGCCATGTAGGCGGCAGCCACGGCGAACCCGCGGGTCTTGCCACCACGTCGACCGACCACGCCCCAGACCTCGTCGCAAGGCTGGTCAGGCTCATGCTCGCGACCGCTCAGCTCGCGGAAGATGGTACGCTCGTCCTCGGTCAGCGGCTCACCCTGACTGGCGATCAGCACCGTGCGCCACGCTGCCCAGGTTTCGCCAGGGAGGATGGTGCCGAAGATGTCCGGATCGGTGAGCGCCTGCCGCATGGTGCAGATGCGGCTCAAGGGCGGCCTCCACGGCCGGCGACGTGCTCACGCAGGCTTTTGCGCTCGGGCGCCAAGGGCGGCCCCATCCGACGCGCCTGGCGGTCCATGCGGTCGCCGATCTGGCCAAGCTCCTCCGTATCGACGCGCTCGCCCGCCGCGATGCGGCTGTGCAAGAGGTCGCGCTGGATGGCGAGGCCGGCATAGGTGCGGATGGCCTCGATCTGATGCAGCTCCATTGCGGCTTGGCCACCACGCTCGGCCATCAGATCCGCGATGAGGTCGCCGTAGCGGCGGCCGATCTCGGTGCGGCCGTCGACCTCGCCCAGAAACAGCGTCTTCCCGTTGGTGAGGCGAGTGCGGGCTCGCGGGTCTCGCTGGGGGAGGCGTCCGGTCATGGCTGTGTCGTGACCTCTCAATTGGTTGCGCGACCATCTCCAGCTTGACCGCCACGAAGACGTTGCGGAGCCACGGAGCTGAAGTTTCCGCTATTGGACGGGCCGCAGCGCCTTCAGGGTGTCTGGCTCTGCTTAGCCAATATGGTCGAATACGTCAGTCTTGTCACCGTAATGGAATGTTTTACAAAGATCTGTATTGCTAGACTTCGGTCGGTATCTTCTTGAAAAATTATTGCGGGTTTGTCGACGTGCCTACAAGGCGCATGGCGCTCAGAGGGGCGTCCACACATGTGCCGGACCAAATTGGCGCAGTCTTCAATCCTTACCCAGAGATAGATGAGATTTCTCGGCTGAAAATTGGTAAGGGTCGCACTGAAAGAGCGGGCTGCGGGTTCGGTGGGTGCCGAGATGAACGAACCAAAATTTAATCCAAGAGATCTTCAGGGAAACAAGCACGTAAAAGCTCATCATTGGGAGAAAATGAAATCTGTTGGCGCTGGAAAGCTGGTAAGAGTCACAAACCCTGTTGATGAGAGAAATACAGCGAAGGGTTACTTCACTATCTGGACTGCCCTAGCGGGCAAGGATACCGATGAGATACGAAAAACCCTCGGGCTGAAAGACACGGATCTGATCACAGGAGCTTTCGTGTACAAGTTGCTGAGGGTTCCTGAGCCGCACGAATTCGAGGTTCGTGGGTATACCACGCTCCCGGACGGGATACCGCTGAAAGCCGGCGAGAAAACAGATGCAGCTGGCTTCCCTGCAGGAACTGGTGCTCTTCAATACACTTTGGTCAATCCTGTACCGGCAAAACTCGTATGCAAGTTGGGGCCTGGCGAGAAGTTGACACTGGAGCGCTTTCGGAGTGGGGCAGCATAGAAACGACTTCTTTGTGATGTAGCCATTTATACGACTCTAGCTAAGATCCGCTGCACTTGGATTGTTGTCCACACCTCTCCGCCACGTGCTGTCGGGATGCCGCGGGCCGTCAGGGCCTTAGCGAGTCCGGTGGCAGAGGTGATGCCCTCGGCGCGCAGGCCAGCGATCACCGGAGCGAGGCGGGCCGCCTGAGCGTCACCCTTGGCCTTCAAGGCGGCCTTGGAGGCTGCGTTGTCGGCTGCGGTCGGCACGTAGCCACGGAAGCCGCCCAGCTTGGTGCCGCGGGCCTTGGCGGCTGCCAGAGCGGCCTTGGTGCGTGCGCTGATCATGCGCCGCTCCTCCTCCGCCACCATCGCCATGATGCCGACCGTGAGGCGGTTGGCGTTCGGCATGTCGGCAGCGACGAAGTCCACGCCTGCCTTTTCAAGCCCGAGCAGGAAGTGCGCGTCGCGGGAGAGGCGATCTAGCTTCGCGATGACGAGCCGGGCGCCGTAGAGGCGACATGCCTCGATTGCCTTCACCAGCGCAGGTCGGTCGGCATCCTTGCCGCTCTCGACTTCCTCGAACTCGGCACAGACCTTCCAGGCGCCACCGTTGAGGAAGTCGGCCACAGCCTTGCGCTGCGCCTCGATGCCGAGACCGCTCTTGCCCTGACGGTCCGTGCTGACGCGGTAGTAGAGGACGTGATTGCCGCTGGCCATAACAACAACCTCAACCTTCGTTGAGATATTTGTAACTGGCATAGAGTCCGCCGGTCAATGGGCGTGCTGCCTAGCCTCCAGCTGGTAGATCACCTCAGTGCACATCAGCTTCGTCATGGCCTGGTCGTCGTCGTCCATGTCGAAGCCGCCGCTCCCGATGAAGCCGCCGAGCGCCGCCAGCGTCAGGGTTCGGGCCAAGGCCCCGTCGTCATCCGTGCCCATGCCGCCGAGGGCTTCCATCACCCGCTCCACCATCGTGACGGCCGAGGCCAGCATCACGGCCCCCTCATCGGAGAGCGGCGGCAGGTCGTCAGTCTCAGCGTCCATGCGATCCCTCTCGATTTTTGCTGTTTCCCAGGATGGATGGCGCGCCGTCCCAGACCGCGCCTAGAAATCTTGCCCCACAACAGCACTCTGTAGGTGACGCTACTGCTCGCATGCGCTCGAACCGACATCGCTTGAGCCGCGAATAGCGTCCTTTAGCGCGGCGGTCGGTTTGGAATTTGCCATCCCTCAAGAACTTGCGATGGGTCCTGCTTCTCCAGTTTCCCCACCTTGCGAAGTGGAGTGGAGATAGGTGGGGAGGTGGAGGCTTGGGTCCGTTTCTCCACCTCCCCACTTCCCCACCTCCCTATATGGGAGTGGGGGTGGTGGGGGTGGGGACGGACGGAGGGATATGAATGGCGCCCCAAACATCTCAGTCGCTGGCGGCCTCGCCCACCTCTATCATCGGGCGCGGTCGGCTCTTCTCATCCTGACCCGTCACCACCACGAACATCCCATTGGCGATCCAGATCCTGAGCAGGCGCTTCACCTTCTCCCTCTGGAGCTTGTCCGACAGATCAATCCCGAGCGCCTGAGCGATCGGCTTGCCGACCCAATCGGCGGCCTGGACGTTCTCGCGCCAGGGGCCACCGGCCCGCACGGCGGCCTGCGCGCGGCGTAGATCGTCCACGCTGAGATCGGCGAGCGGATCGGGCCACTTCCAGCGCGTGACCACGCCGATGCTGTCGCCGTCCGTGCCGAGCGGCCCGTTGCCGAGCGGCACGGATGCGAGCTTGAACCAGTCCGAACCCTCCGGCGGTGGGGCAAGGTTGGCCTTGCCGTTGTCGACCCGGAAGTGAAGGCGACGGCGCTCCACGCCTGCCCGCTCGGCCTCTTCCCTAGTCATCGCATTGAGGATCCGCCCCGTCCGGCTGGCCGAGATCAGGGCCACGGCGCCGCGGGCATCCTCCATCTGCACCTCGTTGCCCCCGGTCTTGCGAGCGTGGTGCACCAGCTCGACGGCGCAGTTCGTCTCCTCGGCGACCTTGCCCCAAGCCTTCGCCACACGGTCGATGGCGTTGTTGTCGTTCTCCGACACCCGGTGCGAGGACACGAACGGGTCGATGATGACCACGTCGATGCCATTCTCCACGATGGTGCGCTTCACCGCCTCGACCACGGGCACCGCGATGGTGATGCCGTTCCTGGTCTGCTCCGCGATGACGATCTCGGTCTGCCGGCCGGAGTTGAGGAACAGGCGCCCTTCCACGTCCTCGCGGCCGAGATCGTAGTGCATGGCGGTGGCCATGACGCGCCGCTGCAGCTCGTCCAGCGGATCCTCTCCGTTCCAGTACCAGACCTTGAGCAGGCTGGCCGGCTGCTCGCCGAGCAGGTCCCGGCCGCTCGTCATCGCCAGGGCCTCGGCGATGGCAAGGCTCGACTTGCCGACGCCGCCAGGCGCCACCGTCACGCTGACGAAGCGCTTGATGTAGTGCCGGCCGAGCAGCCACTCGCGCAACGGGATGGTCCTCGGATCGCACCAGGCGAACGGCTCGGCGCTGATACTGGCGGGTGGAGCCTCCGCCTTATCACCTTCCGCTGGTCCCCATCCATTCCGCCTGGCGAGCCAAAACAGGGTGCCGACTGTGATGCCGCCCGGCTTGCTGAAGCTATCCCACTTCTTGGCCGTGAAGGCGGCCTCGTTCTTTGGCGACTGCGCCGACCACGCCTCCCAGACGTCCTTCCCCTCCGGGCCGAGGCCATCGTAGAGGGCGAACCCGACCTGCACCCACTCGTCATAGGTGCAGTCGTTCGGGATGTGGCGCAGCAAGTCCTCCACCGTCGCGCGTGACGGCTTCTCGTGCTTCGACGTGCCGGAGGCTTCCTGTGCCTCCTCCTCGCGCTGGCGGATCCGCTCGCGCTGCTCCGCCCGGGTTTCGGCGCCGGTCGCCCGGATCATGGCCTCAGCCTCGCGCACGAAGGCGCTCAGTCGATCCGCATCCGTCTCCGGCAGGTCGGCGAAGGGCACGTCGAGGGGCGAGCCGGCGGACCACTCGTAGGGGCGTTCAGTCTGCGGATGGCAGCCGAAGCCCACGAATTGCTCACCCTCGGCCAGGGCCTCGACCTTGGTCGCCTTCTCGTCCGGATCGGCCGAGTAGAAGAGATCGGCCGTCTGAATTTTGCGATGTGCCGTCGCCACGCGGTAGCAGAGCAGCGTCCGGGGGGCCCGCCCGACCCGCCGCAGCGGGGTGGGGCCCAGCATCTCCACCGCGCGCGCCTCGATGGCCTGCGCGAGCTGCGGCTGCAGCACGTCGATGTCGAGCCCGATCAGCGTGCCGCAGAGCAGGCCGGTGTTCGTGCAGTCCGGCTCGGCCCGCGACCAGCGCTGGATCTCGCCGGGCGGCGCGTCGAGGCAGCGCACCTGCCACGCGCTCATCATCGGGCGCTTGCCGGCGTCCTTGACCTTCATCGAAGGCGCTGACACCGGCACGGGGTGGTAGCCACGCTCGCGCAGGGCGAGGCGCAACTCGGTCACGGGGGGAGCCTGGTGGAGCGTCACGCGGCGCCTCCCTGCTGACGGAGCGCACGCGCACGGTTGATCGCCAGCAACCGGAAGTCGGCGTAGGCGTCGGTATCGAACCAGGGGCCTGGGGAGATGCCGCAGGTGTCCTTCATCACGACCGGCGCGCCGCCGCGGACCATCACCACGGTGATGAAGCCGGCGGGATCCTGTATGGGATAGGCGCTCAGATCATTGCGTCGGGTCGGCCGGACCCGGTAGCGGCGCCGGCTGTTGTCCAGCGCCCAGAGAAAGTCCTCGCGGTCGAGGCGGCGCGAGATCATTGGACCGCCTCCCGCTGCACATCCTGCAAGGCGGCGATGAGGTCGGCGATGAGCCCGATCCGGATGCAGATGCCGGCGCGGGTCGGCCGGCGCTCGCCCTGATCACCGCAATTGGCTGACAGGGTCCGGATATCGCAGAGCAGGAAGCCGTCGAGATCCACGAGCGCGACGCGGATCGTCTCCGCGTTGTTCTTCGTGAACTCAGCGATGGTGCGCGACTCACTCATGCTCGCTTCCGCCAGTTGTCGGCGGCAGGGAAGGCCAACTCGGCGAGCACGCCTGCGACCTCGATTGACACGCCGAGCCGACGCGAAAGCCGTTGGATAATGAAGGTGGGCGCGCTATAATCCTGGGTGACAGCCGCCAAGCAGTCATTTCCCAGGACCCTCGCCGTGCCCGCGGCGGGGGTTCTGACTTTATGGGCCATCGGTCAGGCAGCCTCCCTCTTGGCGGCCTGTCGAGCCTCGAAGGCCTCCAGATCGGCAAGGCGCCAGTAGCGGCGCGTGTTGATGTAGATCGGCTGCGGGAAACCGAGTTTCTGATCGTTCACCCAACGGAAGACGGTCATGTCGCTGACGCCATAGCGGCGCCTGACCATTGAGGCCGGTAGAAGATCGCTGTTAGTGCTTTGGACAACAGAAGGCATTGCGTTGCTCCTTGTTGGAACACGCTGAAGATGGCTCGATGTCTTAGTCTAAGTCACTGAATTTGAATGGAGCGGAATTCGAGGATTTGGCCGCGCCATTTCAGTGAAAATTCTACGCTAGCTTTCTTTTGCTGTTATAGAGGTTGGCTACCCGCTTCGCACGGCTCACGTCCGTCCCAGAGCCCGCGATTTGCTTTACGATAAGGAGCGCAGCGCCATTCGCGCCTTGGGCTTTGCCAGTTTTTAATAGCTCATCAATCTGCGGGAATAAGGCAATATCAAGTTCTGCGAATATTGAACCCTTGGGGCGACCGCGTTTATTGGGCTTAGTATTTGTGTCTGGCTTTGCAGATACTGAAGAAAAAGTCTGGCCACACAGAAATTCATTCAGTTCCTGCTGAGCTATGAGGACCAGCGCAGCGCCAGTTAGATCTTCCCGAGAGAAGATTGATGTCCGAATAGGCTTCCCTAATGGGAAATAAAAACCGATTTCGAATACGCTATCGACCCTTGGGGTAGCCCATTCGCGCGTCGGTATCGATCTGAGATCGGACGAGCCAAAAACCGGATCGAAGTAGTGAGCCGTGAGTTGACCAAGAAAAAAAGCGTCTCGAAGTTTGCGACAAACTTCCAGTCTGATCGGGCCTAATGCGTAATTCAGCGCTCTTTTCCGATTTTCGTTCTCGAATTGTCCAGATATAGCTCGACCCAGAACATCGTCGACTCTTGGACGCTCCTTCTGTGCTGCCTCAATTTGCTGCGCGGCAGCTTTTATTTCAGCCGCGTACCAAGAATTCTCAGCTGCTTCGCATGCGTGTGCAATGGAGACGAAGCCCGGCGGCACGTAGTCGGTCACGCTTCATTTTCCTGAATTAAGCTACTCACATGCCGCGCCCAGGCCTCCAGCGCCGCGCGCTTCTCATCGAGGTACTGGTGGCGGTTATAGATCGCGGCCACGCCGCTGATCGTGCCGGAGTGGTGGTTCAACACGGCTTCAGTGACATGCACCGGATGCCCGAGCTTCGCCATGCCGGTGGTCGCCGTGCGCCGGAGGTCGTGGAGGCGCCAAGGTGTCATCATCACGCTGTCCGTCTCCCCTCCCCGTTCGGCTTCAACCCGCTTCAGGATCGCCAGCATGGTCGCATCGAGCCGCGCTTTGGCCTTGGCGTAGCCCGAGATCGCGGTTCGGCCGGTCGTGGTGAAAACGTAGCCCGATTTGCCCGCCACCCGTGGCTGGCTCGTCAGAAGGCTCTGGGCGGCTCCGGAGAGCGGTACGTCGTGCACCACGCCGTTCTTCGACCGTTCGCCGGGGATGGTCCAGAGCGTGCCGCCCTCACGCAGCTCCGACCGGCGCATCTTGGCGACCTCGTCTCGCCGCTGCGCCGTGAGCAGCAGTAACTGGACGAAGGGCCCGAACGGCCACCCGATCTCGTTGCAGGCGCGCCAGAGCACCCGGATCTCGGCCTCCTCCAGTACGCGCTCGCGGCTCGTCTCTGCGGCCGGTGCCCTCACCCGGACGCATGGGTTCGCGTCAAGGATCCCGCGATCCATGCACCAGTTGAAGAGCTTCGAGACGGCCGAGAGGGTTCGGTTCGCCGCGATCGGCGTGCCGGCGTCCACGATCTGGTCCAGCAGCTCGATGATGTCCCGGCGGCCGATCTCGTGGATCCGTTTGGTGCCCCAGGCTGGAAGCACCTTGGAACGGAGCAGGCGAGTCGTCTCCTCGGCCGTGCGGGGGCGGTTCTTCTTCCTGACGTGGCGCTCGATGAAGCTCTCCACGACGGTACTGACGAGGTCGCGATCAGGCTCCGGCGCAGGCACAGCCTTCGCGGCCTCTCGCTCCTGCGCGGGGTCACGCCCGAGCGACACGAGGTGGAGAGCCGCCCTGCCCTGCTCACGGGCCCTGGCGAGGTCGAGCGCCGGATAGGTCCCCAGCGTCATCTTCCGCGTCTTGCCGGCGTGGCGGTACCGCACGGCCCAGCTCTTTGCGCCGCTGGGCTGCACGACAAAGTAGAGCCCTGGCAGCGTCGCATCCGGGATCTCCGCGCGACGCGCGGCGTCCGGTTTCATCCGTTCGATTGCCTGCACGGTCAGTACCCGCGCCGCCATCTGGTGCTCCGCCGGGGTAACCAGGGGTAACAGAAATGGCCCGTTAAGGGCTGTTACCCCGAGTTAGGAACGAAGCCTAACATTGGCAGCTTTTGCCAGCGCTGGCAAAGCCGTCGACCATCTGACCACCACCTGATTGTTCGGCCCTGTTAGGCTTGAAAATCTGATTGTGGATCTGGGGGTCCCCCGTTCGAGCCGGGGCGGCTGTACCATCGAATCGCAGGACCTTTCGAAGGGGTTGGCATGAGCGCTGGCCCCTTTTTGCATTTCTGGCCTGCTGCCTGACGGTCGTGCTCAGGAAGCAGACGGGAAGCAGGGTTGCGCCTGTCCCGCGCCGTGCCGTGGGTTGTGGAACAGGCTGCACACGCCGCTGCGTTGAGCCAAGCTGGGGGACCCGTCCCAGGCGGATCTCGCCGCCGGTATCGTCGCGGCCGGCCGGCGACTGCCGGATGTGCCGAGCGCGGCGGCATGTCATCCTGCCTGGACCGCTCCAGAACGCCGATTCGATTGTGGGCAGCGCAGCTTACGGGTAAAAACGCGACCGCGAGGAACGTGCGAAGTGTGTCCGGGGCCGTGTTGAATTCCCTTACGCGTGAGGAGCTTGAAGCCGAGAACGCGCGCCTGCGAGTTGCGCTGGCGGAGGCCGGGATCGACGCGCAGCGCCTCGGTGGCCACCAGGCCGATCAGCGGTCCCGTGCCGCGCAGGACGATGCCCATAGCGCGGCGCGACAGCGCGCGGTCTTCGTGAGCGCCGTCGACTTCGCCATGATCGTCACGGACCCGGCCGGGATCATCTCCGACTGGAACCCGGGTGCCGAACACGTGCTGGGCTGGAGCGCGGACGAGATACGCGGCCAGGACACCGCACGGTTCTTCACGCCCGAAGACCGCGCCAGCGGCTATGTCGAGCACGAGATGCGGTTGGCGCTGCAGGAAGGGCGGGCCGCGGACGAGCGCTGGCACCTGCGCAAGGATGGCAGCCGGTTCTGGGCCTCGGGCGAGATGACGCCGCTCGTCGACAGCGACAGGGGCCATCTCGGCTTCCTGAAGATCCTGCGCGACCGCACTGCCGAGCACCTGGCGGGGGCCGCCCTCGAACAGACCCAGGAGCGCTACCGGCTGGCCCTGCAGGCCACCACCGACGCGATCTGGGACTGGGACCTCACGACCAACCACGTGCTCTGGAACGCGGCGCTGGAAGAGGCCTACGGCCACCCCCTGGCGACGATCGAGCCGACCGGCGACTGGTGGATCGGCCACATCCACCCCGACGACCGGGCCCGCATCGACGCTTCGATCCATGCGGTGATCGACGGCACGGGTCGTGCCTGGACCGACGAGTACCGCTTCCTGCAGGCAGACGGCTCCTACGCCCAGGTACTCGACCGGGGGCACGTGATCCGCGACGGCGAGGGCCGTGCCTGCCGGATGATCGGCGCTATGCTCGACCTGACCCGCATGCGCAGCGCGGAAAGCGCCCTGCGCGTCAGCGAGGAGCGCTTCCGGACGATCCTGGACACGATCGAGGCCGCCTTCGCCATCGTGCAGGTCAAGTTCGATGCCGACGACCGGCCGGTGGACTACCGCTTCCTGGAAGCCAACCCCGCCTTCGAGCGGGAGGCGGGCGTCAACCTGCGCGGCAAGTGGGTGACCGAGTTCGCGCCGAACCTGGAGCGGTTCTGGTTCGAGACCTACGGGCGGGTCGCCAAGACCCGGGAACCCACCAATTTCGAGAGCTATGCCAAAGCCTTCGCACGCTGGTTCGACGTCCGGGCCGTGCCCGTCGGCGAACCCGACGAGCGGCAGATCGCGATCTTCTTCAACGACGTCACGGCACGGCGCCAGCTCCAGGCCCGCAACGCGGCCACGCAGGAGCTGAGCGATCGGCTGCGCGACCTGACGGAACCCCGCGACATCGCCTCCGTCGCGGCCCAGATCCTCGGCACGACGCTGGAAGCCAGTCTGGTCGGCTACGGCACCGTGGACCACGCGGCCGAGACGCTGCTCGTCGAGCAGGACTGGTCCATCGCGGGCGTCCGGGCCCTGCCGAACCTGATCCACTTCCGCGACTTCGGCAGCTACTTCGACAACCTGCGCCAGGGTGAGACGGTCGTGGTGGCCGATGTCACCGAGGATCGGCGGACCACTGCGTATGCGGCGGATCTCGAAGCCATCGGCGCGCGCGCCTTCATCAACCTGCCGATCTTCGAGCAGGGACGCTTCGTGGCCCTCCTCTATGTCGGGCAGACGGAACCGCGCGCCTGGACGGACGACGAGATCCTGTTCGTGCGTGACGTGACCGAACGGATCCGGGCCGCGACCGAGCGGGCGCAGGGCGAGAAGGACCTGCGCGTGTCCGAAGCGCGCGCGAACGCCTATGCCGACGCGCTGCGCGCCCTCAACGAGACGCTGGAGCAGCGCGTTACCGAGCGCACCGCCGAGCTGATGCAGGCCGAGGAATTGCTGCGCCAGTCCCAGAAGATGGAGGCGGTCGGCCAGCTGACCGGCGGCCTCGCGCACGACTTCAACAACCTGCTGGCCGGCATCTCCGGCAGCCTGGAGCTGATGAATACCCGCATCGGCCAGGGCCGCCTCAAGGACGTGGACAAGTACATGGTCGCCGCGCAGGGGGCGAGCAAACGGGCGGCCGCACTGACCCACCGGCTGCTGGCGTTCTCGCGCCGGCAGACGCTCGACCCCAAGGCGACCAACGTGAACACCCTGGTCAGCGGCATGCTCGAGCTGATCCAGCGCACGGTGGGCCCGAGCGTGCAGGTGGAAACGGTCTGCATGAGCGATCTCTGGCCGACGCTGGTGGATCCGTCGCAGCTGGAGAACGCCCTCCTGAACCTCTGCATCAATGCCCGCGACGCCATGCCGGCGGGCGGCCGGATCACGATCGAGACCGACCACCGCTGGATCGACCGGGAGGCGGCCCAGCGGCAGGATATGCCGGCGGGGCAATACTTGGCGCTCAGCGTGTCCGATACCGGCACCGGCATGAGCCCGGAGGTGATCGCCAAGGCTTTCGACCCGTTCTTCACCACCAAGCCGCTCGGGCAGGGCACCGGCCTCGGCCTGTCGATGATCTATGGGTTCGCCAAGCAATCCGGTGGGCAGGTGCGCATCCACTCCAGTGTGGGCGAAGGCACGACCGTCAGCATCTACCTGCCCCGCCACCAGGGCGAGGCCGAGCACGACGAGGTGCTGCCAGAAGCCGGGCTGCTGCCGGTCGCCGAGGACGGCGAGACCGTGCTGATCGTGGATGACGAGCCGACCGTGCGCATGCTGGTCACCGACGTGCTGGGCGATCTCGGCTACACCGCGGTCGAGGCGGCGGACGGCGCCGGCGGCCTCAAGGTGCTGCAATCCGATGCGCGCATCGACCTGCTGATCACCGATGTCGGGCTGCCCGGCGGTCTCAACGGCCGCCAGATGGCCGACGCGGCGCGGGTCACCCGGCCGGAGCTCAAGGTGCTGTTCATCACCGGCTATGCCGAGAACGCCCTGCTCAGCAACGGCCAGCTCGAGCCGGGCATGGCGGTGCTGACCAAGCCCTTCGCAGTGGATACTCTGGCCGCCCGCATCCGTGAGCTGATCGCTCAGTGAGGTCAGGATCCGAGAGGCATCTCGGGCCTTGGGAAGATCTGCTTGCCGGCGGTCTCAGCAAGCCCGCGCGGCGCTTGAGCGAGGGCGACATCCGCCATCCCGAAGGGATCACCCGGATGTCGTATGATTGGCCTGGAACGACCGAGATTCGCAGCAGCCCGACCCACCAGGCCGCCTCCCGAAACGGATCCGTGGGCCGCGATCGTCAATCCGCCGGGATGAAGCGCAGCGTGCCGGCGCGACGCGCTGGCATGCCGGTGTCGTTCGGGTGATTGATCCCATCCGTGACGGGCACCTCGGAGAAGTCGAACGGGCTGACCCCGTCGAGACAGGCGACGTTCACTGCATAGAGGCTGGTGTTGGATCGCCTCTGGTGATGGGTGTATATTCCGCATCGGGAGCAGAAGAAGTGCTGCGCCGATCCGGTATGGAAGCGGTAGCGCGTCAGGGCATCCTCGCCCTGCAGGATCTTGATCCCGCCCGCCTCCGCCATGGCGACAACGGCGCCGCGCATGCGGCAGTAGGAGCAGGTGCAGCGGCGGACCGAATCGAAGCCGTCGCCGAGCGACACCGCGAAACGCACCGCACCGCAATGGCACTGGCCAGCCCGAACAGTCATGGTGCCCAAGTCCCCTATCTACCTGTTCATTGGAGAATGGATCACCAGGCCAGGCACGCCGCGCCGACTGCGACGGCGAGGCAGGACGCGATCCGACGCGGGCTCAGTTCCTCCCCGAGGAAGAGCCGTCCGATGAGGGCGGCGTAGACCACGCTGGTCTCGCGCAGCGCCGAGACCGCCCCCATCGCATCGGACTGCATGGCCCAGATGACGATGCCGTAGGCCAGGATCGAAACGAGCCCGCCGCCCAGCGCCATCGCCGTCTGCAGGCCGGTATAGGCCGGTGGCGTTCCGCGCATCGCGAGATAGAGGAGCGGCATGGTCAGGCTCCACAGCAGGAACATGCTCGCCGCGTAGGACAGGCTGTTCCCGGACAGACGCACCCCGATCCCGTCGACGACGGTATAGGCCCCGATCAAGATGCCGGTGACGAACGCGGCCGGGAGGAAGTCGGCTCGCACCCGCCCGCCCTGGATAGCGAGCGAGAGGATGCCGCCGGACACCAGCGCGACGCCAATGATGGGGACGACGCCGAGCGTCTCGTGCGCGAACATGGCCGCGCCCAGCGCGACGAGGACGGGCGAGGAGCCGCGCGAGATCGGGTAGGTCTGCCCGAGGTCGCCCGAGCGGTAGGTCCGCACGAGGGACAGATTGTAGCCGGTATGGATGAGGGCGGAGGCGATCACGTAGGGCCAGCTCGCCGCGTTCGGCCAGGGCAGGAACGCCATCGCGACCGCCGAGGCGCAGGCGACGGCGATCATCATCAGCGTCATCGACCAGAGGCGGTCGCTGCCGCCGCGCAGCACCGCGTTCCAGCCGGCATGCAGGATCGCGGCGCACACGACGCCGGCGAGGACGAGCGGGGTCATGCGCGGTCGTCGCCTCGGCGCCTCACGACGCTCTCGGCGTCGCGAGCCGGGGCGACAGGGCGAGCATGAGCGGGATCACGGCGAAGGCCGTCGCCGCGGCTGCAACCGCCGCCCCGCTCGGCCCGACGGCGTCGCCGAGCGGGCCGTAGAACAACGGGCTCGCGAGAGCGCTGCCGCCCAAGGTGCAGGTGTAGAAGATCGCGAAGGCCCGCTCGACCCGTCCCCCCGGCGCGAGTTCCGGCACCGTACCGTAGAGGACGGAGGACGTCCCGTTCAGCATCAGGCCGAGCCCCGGCAGCACGACGAGGGCGGGGGCAAGCGGAAGGGCGATCACGGCCAGGATGGCCGCGGCCGTGCCGGCTTCCGTGAGGATCACGCTGCGCGTCACCCCGAAGCGCTCGCCGAGCCGGCCGAAGACCGCCTTGCCGAGCGCGCCGCCGACCGCGACGAGGGCGAACGCGACGCCCACCGTCGCAAGCGCCGCCCCCTTCGCCTGGAGCAGGAACGGCAGGTAGATGAGAAAGGCCGGGCGCGCGGCATTGTCGAGCATGCCGATCGCCACGAGCAGGCCGAAGCCCGTCCGGCCGGCTTGGCCGGTGCCATCGTGTCGGATCGCCTTCGCCGTCCCGTGTGCCTCGCCGGGCATGAGGGGCTCGCGCGGGAGCAGGCGGCCGATGCCGAGCGCGACGACGAATCCTAGACCGGCGACGAGCCACAGGACCGGGCGCCAGTCGGAACGTGTGAGGAGGAAGCCGACGAGCGGTGGCAGCGCCGCCTTCCCCAGGTCGCCGGCGAAATTGTAGGTGCCGAGCGGGCCGCGAGCGGCCTGTCCGTAAGCGCGAGCGATCACCGCGGAGGCGAGCGGATGCTGCGTGCTGCTGCCGGCACCCGAGAGCGCCAGGGCCAAGCACAGGCCGAGGAGGCCCCCGGATGCACCGGCGAGCGCGTAGCCGCCCGCGCTCGTGAGCGTGCCGAGCATGAGTACGGCGCGCGCACCGAGCAGGCGCGCTGCCGCGGTGGCGGGCATCTGCAGCCCGGCCAGCGCGCCGACATAGAGCGACCGCAGCACCGCGAGCGCGACGTAGCCGAGGCCGAACTCCGCCTGCCAGACCGGCAGGAGCACGTAGATCAGGTCGGTATAGCCGTCGTGGAGCGCGTGGTTGACCCCGACCACCGTGAGCGAGCGCCGTGCATCGTGGGAGGTGGGGGAGATATCCTTCGCCGTGCCGGGGCGCAGTGCGGGCGAGATCCGGGTTTCGGTCGTCATGCCCCGCAGGATGGTCCGCTCGTCTCGCGCTGACAAACGCCTTATGCTGACGCTCACGTGAGGAAATCTGACGCATGCATCGCCGGTTGCCGCCGCTCAACGCCTTGAAGGCCTTCGAGGCGGCCGGCCGCCATGCGAGCTTCACCCTGGCCGCGGACGAGCTGCGCGTCACGCACGGCGCGATAAGCCGGCATGTGCAGGCGCTCGAAGCGTGGCTCGGGGTGTTGCTGTTCGAGCGGCACAATCGGCGCGTGGTGCTCACGGAAGCCGGACGCAGCTATCTCGCCGAGATCGGTGCGGCCCTCGATCGCGTGGCGCTCGCGACCGCGCGGCAGGTGGAGCGCGGTCAGGAGCGCGTGCTTCACGTGAACGCCCTCGCGACCTTCACGCTGCGCTGGCTGATCCCGCGCCTCTCCGCCTTCCAGCGCGCCCACCCCGCCATCGAGATCCGGCTGACGACCTCGAACGTTCCGCTCGCGCACATCGCCGAGCCGTTCGACGTCGCCATCCGAGGTGGACCGGACACGCGGCCAGGATATGTCGGGCGAGAGTTCCTCACCGAGGAGCGCATCCCGGTATGCAGCCCGGCGCTGCTGCGGCGCCAGCCGCTGCGGGAGCCGGCACAGCTCAAGCACCACACGCTCCTGCATGCGGCGACGCTGGCCGAGGTCTGGCCGCACTGGCTGAAGGCGGCCGGCGTGCCGGACCTGGAGCCGCAGGCCTCGATCACGCTGGAGCATTTCTACCTGACGCTGCAGGCGGCGCTCGACGGCTTGGGCGTGGCGATGGGCCCGACCCGGCTGGTCGCCGACGACGTGGCGGCGGGCCGGCTGACGCTCCCCTTCCCCGGCCCCGCGCTGCCGGCGCGCAGCTATCACACCTACGTCCCGGAAGCCCGCAAGGAGGACCCCGCCGTGCGGGCGTTCTGCGAGTGGCTGCTGGTTGCCGCTTGACCGCGACAGTGGCTGGTCGCCGACCTGACGCCGGATCGCCCGATGCGTCGCTCCGCGGTCGCACGATCGATGCAGGCGACCACGGCGGGCCCTTGCGGTTTCAGGAGAGAGGCATCGGGACGGCCCCCGAAACTGCGATCAGCGCTCCGCTGCGGCAGCCCGTGCCACGGCCAGGACCTCAGCCCGCGCATCCGCGTCCGCGATGGCGAACCAAAGGCTCAGCAGCTCGGCGGCGCCGGTCAGGTCGTCCCGGTCGCCGGAATCCAGGGTCAGCTCCTCCACCGGCCGGCCGAGCGCGGCGGCGATCCGTGCGAGCTGGATGCGAGCATTCCGCGGACCGGGATACACGCCGTTTGGATGAGAGCGATCTACCATTCCGGATATTCGAAGCGCGACCGACCGCCCTTCTATAAGGCCATGCAACCCAGGATGGAAGCCGTTCCAGTTGTCAGAATTCGCATCCCGGGGGGCCATTGCCAGACGGCTGGAATGCGCTAGACCTCCTTCGCGTTTAGGTTGAGTGGATCTTCGCGATTGCCATGATCGAGTGCGACGAGTTCGATGAGATGGTAGAGGCCTGCATCGAAGCTGGGACGCTTGTCCTTGATCACGGGTCGGAAGAACTGCAACAGATCATGCGCGTGCTGCTGTATCGTCTCGGCCAGGAGGTCGCCCGCCGCGAGGAGCAGGCGTTCACCGGCTTCCCCAAGCTGCACGACGGGGCTTGATGGGGCGGCCGCGGCCCGTGCGGCTTCGGTAGAGCCCGGGTTCAGGATCGTGCGGGTCCTGGCTGCCGAACGGCCTGATCGACCTGCACCAGAACGTCGAGCGCGCGCCAGGGCTTGTCGAGATAGACCGCCTGGCCGGGCAGTTCCTCGACCCGGTCGCCGCCTCCGCCGGAGGTCACGACGAGACGGATATTCGGCCAGGTGCTGCTGGCTAGGCCAGCCAGTTGAACGCCATCCATCGCGCCAGCGAGCCGAATGTCGGTGAACAGCATGGCCACCTCGTCGGGGTGCTCGCCGATCAAGCGGATCGCCTCCTCGGCGCTGGCACAGGCAACGACATCGAGGACCGTCTCTTCCAGCATCGCCACGGCGAGTTCCCGCAGGAGGGCATCGGCCTCCACGACGACGACGATCCGTGTGGGGTTCGTTGTGGTGGAGCGAACGCCGCGGCCCTTCAGCCCGACCGCATCGCGGTCCTGAAGGAGGAGGACGAGTTCGCCGAGTCTCGGCGGGAGTTCGACATCGATGAGGCGATCATATGCTGGGGCCAGGCGGTTCGCGACGCCGTGTGCCGTGGGATTGGCGCTCCCACAGTCCGAAAACTGAAGCATATCGTCCCCACGACGCATGAACCCTCCTGCCCGGCGATGATTGGCTACGCACCGGGATGCTCCTTAATCCATGTAATACCTTCATTTGAACGACGGTGGATCGCGCTGGTTTCAGCTGCGCTGTAACAAAGGCTAATATCATGAATTGCTTGGCTGGCATTCAATTGCGGGCAATCAGGATGTGCCGGCTCCCCCTGCCCTATCCCATCACGGCCACAGAGATTGCCCGAGCGTCGCGCGATCTTCATAGCGTCAGGCTCGCGGCGCTTACGAGGGCGCGTATGCCCCTATCCTGAACCGGGTCGCCGATGCGGATGGTGGGGTTTGCGCAAAGGCAGGGTGAAACATCGGACTGGATCCGCCAGGCAGCCCGATGATCCGCAATGACAGACTGGCGTGGACCTACGCCTCAGCCGTCCCCGTTCTGGCATCGATCAGATCAACAGCCTAGGCGCTCTTGAAATATGCGTGCCTGAGCCTCTCGGCGTAAATCTTGGAGAGCCGTTTCTCGACTTCGGGGCCCGACACGTTGTCGCTGATGTTTCCATTCTCGCTGAAGATACTGTGCGGATCACTATCGTGTATATCGCCCCGATGAGGGAAAGTGGTGTGGACCATCTCATGCACGATCGTGTCGCCGGCTCTGTTCCTCATGGATGTTGAAATGAGAATGTAAGGCAGCCAGCCTATCCCGTTATTGGCTGCTGCATCCTCGGTCTTGATCGTCATGCCGAACACGGTTGGATCGCCCAGGATGCAGAATATGAGAGGAATGCCCACGCCCTGGGATAGAGCATTGTGAGCTTGGGCCCTCAGTGTCCCCGGATCCCCGGCATCCGGCCATACCGGACCTTGATACGGGATGCCGATCGGATCGCCCGAGGGGATGCCGAGCTCCATGTTGTGCGGCTTCAGGAGCGCATTGGCTCCCTCAATGTAGGGACGATAGACCCGCTTCCAATCCGAATCGCCAGTCTTGAAGCAAGCGATGTTCAGCTTGAGCTTCTTCCCCGCCATGTTCAGACTCCAGCGGCGCGACTCGCCAGCGCCATTATGGGCATCCTGCCAACATTATATGTCAAGGCCGATATTGGCTGATGATATGGGTGAGGTGTATCGGAAAAGCTGAGATTGAGTAACTGTCCAGTCGTAATTGCAGGTCGAATTGATTTTTAAGGCATCGAATCGCACAGAGAGGTGATCCGATGGGAGTAAGTTCTCTCCTCGTTGTCCAAAAAATCCGAATCGCTGGGGCTCTTGGTCGGTGTTTTACAGCAGAGAGACGGAGCTTTGCTTCGTAAGGGTCCTGGCTGCCCTGTTCACCATCTGCGACCAAGCGAGAGCTGCGGCGGATGCCTGAGTCGAGGTCGGAAAAGTCCGGTGCGACGCGGCGAGAATCTCTCGAACATCATTCAAGAGAACCCATTCCCACACATTACCAGCCAGCCGGACCTCGAACTGCATGACAACCTCTCGGAGTCTGTTCCATGTCTCCAGAATGCCTTGCAAAAAGCGATGAGTCTTCAGTGCTTTGCCGGCAGCACTGACGTGGATTGCATACGCGGACGGTTGTCCCGAGGATTCACGGAATCCACAGGTCTTCCGATCTTATCTTCGGAAGAGAATCACTTGCTAGGTCCGCCGTCCATGCTGGGTCTGCTCAAGGTGCGCTACGGAAGGGCGGCAGGTTACTGGAGACGTATGACGCGGAACGAATGGACCTCATGCCGCGGCGCTGTAGCGTCTCGCAGTCGCGTTGGCTGCTGAGCGCTGCCGACTGGGATGGGAGTCGCAGGCCAGAATCCGGTTATAGGCTGTTCCTATGGCCATGGAAATGGCTCTGAGGAAAGCGAATGCCGTCGGATAAGATTTTTGATCTCAGTCACGACTTTCTGCTGAATACGTAATCCGTATATTTGTCGTCGTAATGACTGATCGGTATGATATGGACATTGTCCGCCTCGCCGTATCGGCTCAAATATGAGCGGGTGAGGTAATAATCGATCGTATAGATGTTCTGCATGGCGGAGACCTCAAAACCGGCTTCGGCGAAGAGGTCGATATATTTCGATGATTTCGGACTTACTTCCGCGGCAACGATGAGGTTGGTGGGGAGTTCAGCCAGTGAATCCAATATGGCTTGGAGAATCGGGGTTTCGGCCCCTTCGACATCGATCTTGATAAACGTAATACGCGAAAGGTCGGCGCCTGCGATTTCTCGGAGCGGAAGCCCCTGCACGGTGCCGGCGCTGGTGCTCACCGCGATGCTGTTGCTGCCAGAATTATGCTTCTCGCCGGGGCAAATATCGACCTGACAGCGCTTCTCGGTCGCTGCAACATTGCGAATATCGACATTGGAGAAACCGTTGAGGGCGACGTTGCTCCGCAAGGCTTCGCAGGTTCTCGGGTCAGCCTCCACGGCGATGACCTTGCCACCGGAGCCGACCGTCTTTGCGGCGAGGAGCGTGAAGTACCCGACGTTTGCGCCGATATCGAGATAATAGTCGCCCGGCCGCAAGGCGTTGAGCGTATAATATGTGAGGTTGTGTTCGAAGATCTTGAAGAACCGGATCCGCCTCTGGACGAAATCCCGCGAGTGACAGCGCATCAATGTCCCGAAGCTGGTTCGGACCTCTTCCACCGGGCTGATATAGGACACCGCGCGCATGTAGAATCGTTGCCCGACATCGAGCAGGCGCACGATAGAAGAGAACAGATGATTGTCTCTGAGGGAGACGGATGACATGGTGCCTCCAGCCTTGCCAGCAGGTGACATCTTCGATCGATTTCGCATGGGCGAGTCAATGTGAAGGGCGTCAGGTTTTTCCGCCGGATACAGGCCTGATAGATCCGGGTAGCCTCAACGCCTCCGCACGCCGACGCATCCTCTATCGCCTCGACCGCATACGCGTGGCGGTTGCCTGAGCCGTAACGAAATGGCCGCGGCGGCGTTGGTCAGAGAGGAGGCGTCCATGCTCGTTCGCACCCTCGCCGTTGCACTGGTTGCAGCGCAGCCGACCGCCCATGCCGCGCCGATGTCCCCGCATCGGTCGAGCCCCTTTTATCGGACTGCCAAGTTCGTTCCGCCCTCGCCCGCGACTTACGCGGCTCCGGGCATGGATGGGCGCATAGCGCGCGCGCCGTCGGTCCGCCGGGTCGCACCTGTTCCGGCGGCCGGTCGTCTTCCGAACCAGCAGGTCGGCCCCATGCGCGAGCGCTTCGTGCGGGACATCTGCATCGGGTGCTGAGATGCCGGCGGGAGACTCTCGTCGGCCGCAGCCGTCATCGCTCTCACGCTGCCCTGCGCGCCGGAGCGGAGCCTGTGGCGAGGCTCAGGGAAGGTGCTCGCCGCGATGCTCTGCGATGAGCAGCCCCACGGCAGCGGTGAGGCCGATCAAGAGCGGGAGGGCAGTGAACACCAGGAGGTTCGTGGTCATGGCAACACCCTGTCAGGATGCTACGGGCCTCGGACCTACGTCCAGGCGGCCCTTCGAGTTCCGAAGCGGCGTGCCGAACATTGTTGAAAACAGGCTTCGTCCCGTTCGCGCGCTGCCGGCAGCGCGCGAACGGGGCGCTCCTCACGCGGTCGTCGAAATTCCGATTGTCTCGAAACCCTCGAACTGGGGGTGTCCGAGATAGAGCGGCCGCGTGCCGGGGACGCGGCCATGGGCCTTGCTGATCCTCTCAATCAGCTCGGTCCAAAGCCAGCCGGTCAGGTCAGATCATCGGCTTGGCAGGGCTAATCCGATTGCTCCGAGTCCTGACACTAGGGAAGCGCCACACGGTCTCGGCCCTGCTCCCGAACTGGAAGGACGAGGTGGCCCACATCGCGGCGATCAAGGCCTTTCGGGCATGGCTCACCGCCGTTGGGTTAGGGATGCCGCCGCAAGGCAGGGTCGCGCCTCGCGATGTCATTGGTAGGCCTCTCGTCGCCAGCTGCTCAGTAGGGGGAGCCGTAGTAGGGTCGAGGCGCAGGACGATAGTGGTCGCGGACCCGCCGCCGGCCCGGCCCATCCGGGCCATACGCCCGCAGGTAGGTGTTGTACTCTGGCGGGTTGTAAGGGCCACTGTTGACGCCGCCGGTGCGTCCATTGCCGCTGAGCTCAGCGTAGGGGTTGAGGCCATCGCCTCCGCCATTGCCGCCGCCGCCTCCACCACCGAAGGCGAAGGCTGGGCCGGACAGGGCGACGATGAGGGCTGCCAAGGCGATGCGCATCTGAAGCTCTCAGTTCGGCTGGGAGATGCTCACCAACGCGTGTCAGCCAGCTTGGTTGGACGGGCTGGCGACTATGTCGCGATGGCGAGCAGAATCCTCAGTCCGATCAGAACAGGGTGGACGATGCCATGCCTCGCCTCTGCCAGGCACCGGGTCCGCATAGGCCACCTTCAGCAGATCAGCCTGCCGCGCGATGCGGCAGGCCCACGATGCGCCGCTGCGCTCAAAGACCCTTCTTCTTCGGGATCTTCCGGACGCCATGCGGGCGGCTGCGCTTCATCTTGACCTGCTCCGTCATGGTGGTGCCGGCTGTCAGCGCCTGAGACGGCCCGACCGGTGCCGCCGAGGCCGGTGCCGTGAACGATGCCGCGCCGAAGCCGGTCAGCAGGGCCGCGGCCATTATGCACGTGCGCATTGGGCTTCCTCTCCGTCCGCCATATCGCGGCGGTTCTGCCCAGCCAGGATGGCCGAGCCAGAGTGAGGTAGGATCTGCGCCACGAGCGGCGAGACAGAGCGGGACGTGACGCTTCCGCGCGCCTGGCAACCCCAACTGAGCCCGGCCGTTCTCGCGGTGTCGTCGAGGAGAGGCGCCTATGGCACGGGTCGCGGTCGTAACGGGTGGAACTGCCGGTATCGGGCTCGCGACGGCGCAACTCTTCGCCGCGCGAGGCTGGACGGTCGCGGTGATTGCCCGCGACGAGACGCGCTTGCGCCAAGCGGAGAAGCTCCTCGCCCAGTATGGCCGGCCAGTGCTGGCGATCTCCGCTGACGTCGCGAACGCGGCAGCGGTAGAGGCAGCAGCCGCACGGATCGAGGCCGAACTCGGGCCGATCCGCGCTTGGGTCAACAACGCCATGTCGACGGTCGTCAGCCCGGCCGATCAGATCACCCCCGAGGAATATCGGCGCGTCACCGAGACCACCTATCTGAGCCAGGTGTACGGGACGCTGGCCGCACTCCGGCACATGAAGCCGCGCAACCGGGGCGCCATCATCCAGGTCTCGTCGGGCCTCGGCATCCGAGCCGCGCCGCTCCAGGCCGCCTATTGCGGGGCGAAGTTCGCGGTCTCCGGCTTCACGGATGCCCTCCGATGCGAGCTGATCCACGACCGTGTCGATGTCAGCCTGAGCGTCGTCTACCTGCCGGCGGTGAACACGCCGCAATTCGGCTGGTCTCGGACACGCACGGGCCACGGGCAGAACGCGCCCGACCCTGTTTTCGACCCGCGCCTCTGTGCCGAGGCGATCCTTCATGCGGTCGAGAGCCCGCAGCGTGAGGTCTGGGTGGGTCGGACGTCGCTGATGATGGCCGCAGCCCAGGCGCTCGCCCCTGGCCTCGCGGACCGCAAGGCCGCCGCGATGTGGGATGCGCAGCTCGAGGAGGCGGAGAAGCCGGACCGCGCTGGCAACCTGTTCGAGCCAGTCCCGGGTGAGGCCGCAATCGATGGGCGGTTCTCGACCCGCACGCGCACGACCCGCCAGGAGTTCTGGACGAGCCGCGACCGCGACCTGCTGCTGACAGGTGTCGCTGGCGCGGCCATCCTTGGCTTTGCCGGTATGGTGGCCCTGGCAAGCTCACCACGCCGCTTGCTCGGCCGGCGGTAGTGCGGTGCTACCCTGAATCGCCGCGCCCTGGCCGAGAGGCGATATGGTCGAGTTTCAAGTCGGCCGCTGGCCATCCCGCATGGATGCGCCAGCCCTCACGATCATGGCCTCGGCTCTGACCTTCTCCAGCGTCGTCGTGCTGGCGGGGTGGCAGTGAGCCTTCACGATCGGCTGTCTGCCTCGCGAGCGAGCCGCAGCGCTCGTAGTCGTGACGTACGGTCCTCCAAGGCTTGCCGCTCTTCCGCTACCTCGTCCCATATAGCCGCTGCCTTCATCTGCCGATCATCCTGTCGCACCGCTGAAACGGTGCGGCGAAGGTGGGTATTGCTCAGCAGATCGGCCATATGCTCTCCTCTGGCTGCCTCGATAGTCATCTAGGACAGCGAAGCCGGGGGGCAAATTTCTTGACCTCTGCGCGGGTGGCTGGTGGTTGCGCCCTCGTCACGGCCTCGTTCATTGGGGTCGGCATCCGGCGTGCACAACAGGCTACCCCATGTCGGCTTGGTCGGACTGCGTCGCGAGCCTCTGGGCGGCCTATTGGACCGCGATGCTGGCGCAGGTGGCCCGCCTCCGAATGTGCGACGACGGTGACAGTGCATACGCCTTCGCGGGGACCGTGGCGGCGCTGCTCCCCACCGTCGCTCGTGAGGAGCACCTTCACTCCCGCCGGAATGCGCCCAGGAACCGTGTCAGGCCAGCGATTACGCTGTCATGCTCAGCCTCAGGTTCCGAAGAGGAGTCGTCGGGAGCAGCCTCGACTTGACTCAGCCGCTTGCTGAGCTCGGACACGACCTGCTCCACCAACGGCGGTAACGGCACGTTCTGATCCTGTAGGAGCCTGACGGCGCTGACGAGCGCGTTGAACTGATCCGAAGGTACGGGGCGCTCGATGAGCTGTGCCTCAAGGACTCGCTCGGCGACCAAAGTTGCCAGACGCAGAACCTCGGCCAATTTGTTGGGCTCGCCGTTGGCGTCAGTCATCGCGCATACTCCGCTTTCGGCTACCCCCGTCCTTCGTTATTCCCTTGCTTGAATACGGGCCGGCCTTTTCATGGGCGGCTGTGAGATTTTAGCACAGGTGCTGGTGTCAGTCTTCGCGATGGATGCGGAGCTGGCCGACCGTGAGTTCGCCGACCTCGAGCCGGCCTATCCGCGCTCGTCCGACCGACAGCCGCCCGATCGCGAATGCCCCTACGGCCAGGGCGCCGATCGCGAAGGCGCCAAGTGCCAGCGCACCGACCGCTGCGCGGCCGATCTGCGCTTGGTCCAGGTCTGCCTGTGTCGGAGGGGCAGGAGGGCGGTGGTCGCTCAATTCGGTTGGCCCTTCATCTCTAGACGCTCCGCGAGACGCCTGGAGGATCGTCTCTCAATCATCGTCGATGTCGGCCGGCGACCCTGGCGCGAGCGGCCCACTGTCCAAAATGTCATCGCCGTAGACATCGGGCACATCGTCGAAACCAACGACACCATCAGGATTGTCTGGGGCCACATTCGGATCGACCGGCGGAGGTAGATTCCGGTCAAGGCGCCTGTCTAAGCGGTCCATTCGGTCAAGATCACGCTCCACCGGGACGTCTCGGGCGCCTTGCGCGAAGGCGTCCGGGCCAACGACGGCCATCAGACCGATCAAAGCCAGCATCTTCATTTCGGGTCGCCCTTCGCTTTCAGATGCTCTGAGAAGGCCTCGCGGATGGCCAGTATTGCAGCTCCCTCAGTGCTCGTCTCGCCTCCCATCCACCGGCTTCTGCATGGTGACGGTATCGAGGCCAGCGAGCGGCGCGCCAAGCACGTTCACCTCGCCGATCTCGCCAAGTGGATCGACGCCCGCGCCGAGGAAGCCACGGGAGAGTAAGGCGACGGTCGCGGCAGGACGGCCGGTCGGAAGCCGCAAGCAGCCCCGGACGTGTTCGATCCGTGTTGCGCGGAGCCGCGGAGGTCCAGGCGTAACCCATTGTAAAAGCAGGGGCCGTGTTGCAGCGTGATGCAACACCATCAGAGCCCAATCGGGTCAGCAAAAAGCCCGCTAAGTTCTTGACCTGGCGGGCGAAATCTGTGGTGAGCGCGCTGGGACTCGAACCCAGGACCTACAGATTAAAAGTCCGTTGCTCTACCAACTGAGCTACGCGCTCGCTCGCTGCCGGGCCAGGGAGCCGGGAGGAAGCGTGGCCCGCAATAGGTGAGCGTCGGGATGGGGTCAACCGCTTCGGCGTAGCCCCTGCCCTGCCGGCGCCATGGTCCCGTGGCAGCCGGGCAGCGATGCGCCAGGATCACAGCCCGACCGACCCCAGCCTTCGGGCTCCCCACTTGGAACCGGTGCCCGCGGCGTGGCGCCGCTTCAGCTGGGACTTCGTCGTCGCCGCCCTGGCGATCGGCGCTGCGGCTATCGCCTTCGTCGCGGCGATGGACCCCTACGGCCTGCGTGCCGCGCCGGGGCGGCCGGGGGGGGCGATCATGGATCGCAACCAGCGCTTCATGTACCCGCAGATCGCCCGCGGCGGCGCCTTCGACGCGGCGGTGTTCGGCACGTCGACGGCGCGCCTGCTCGACCCCGATGATCTGGACCGGGCCTTCGGAGCCCGCTTCGCCAATCTCGCGGTCAATGCGGCCACGCCGGACGAGCAGCGCCGTCTGGCCGAGCTGTTCCTCGCCGGGCGGCCGGTGCGCGCCGCCCTGTTCGGGCTCGATGCGACCTGGTGCGCGGCCGAGCCGCCGCCGCGCACCGCCCATCCCTTCCCGGATTGGCTCTACGAGCCGGGAGCGTCCTGGGGCGCGCTGAAGCAGGCCAACCTCCAGGGCCTCGCGGTCGCGGGCCGTGTCGCCCTGCATGCCCTGCATCTGGCGCCGGTGCGCCTGCGCGCGGACGGCTACGGCGTGTTCACCCCGCCGGAGGCCGCCTACGATCTGGAGCGCGCCCGCCTCCATATCCGCGCCGGCACCCGGATCGATCCGGAGGCGGACGAGGCCGCGGCCGCGCAGGAGCGGCCGGATGCGGCCATGCCGGCTCTCGACAGGCTCGATGTGCTGCTCGCGGCGCTCCCGGATTCGGCGCGCCGGATCGTCGCCTTCATGCCGGTCCATGCGACGGCGCAGGGGGCGGCGGGGACCGAGCAGGGCCGGCGCGAGGCGGCGTGCAAGGCACGCGTGGCCGAGATCGGCCGGCGGCGCGGCGCGCTGGTGGTGGATTTCCGCATTCCCTCTCCGGTCACGACCGAGGATTCGAACTACTGGGACGCCCTCCACTACCGGTTGCCGGTGGCGGCCCGGATCGTCGCCGGGCTGAAGGCCGCGGCCGAGACCGGGGCGGACGATCCCGGCGGCTTCTACCGGGTGCTCGCCCATCCCTGAGGGCCTGAGGCGGATGCTCATCGGGCCGCTCCGAAGGGAGAGGATCACCCGTCAGGCTCCCGCCTTCGCCGCCGCCTCGGCCTGGGCCCAGCCGGCGCGCGTCTCTTCGGCGAAGGCGGCGAACCGGCCCTCCCGGATCGCCGCGCGCATGCCGGCCATCAGGTCCTGGTAATAGGCGAGGTTGTTCCAGGTCAGCAGCATCATGCCGAGGATCTCCTCCGAGCGGACGAGGTGATGCAGGTAGGCCCGCGAATAGTCGCGCGCGGCCGGGCAGCGAGAGGTCTCATCGAGGGGGCGCACGTCCTCGGCGTGGCGAGCGTTACGCAGGTTCACCCGGCCGTGGCGGGTATAGGCGAGGCCGTGCCGCCCGGCCCGTGTCGGCATCACGCAGTCGAACATGTCGACGCCCCGCTCCACCGCGCGCAGCAGGTCGTCCGGCGTGCCGACGCCCATCAGGTAGCGCGGCTTCTCCCGCGGCAGGTGCGGCTCCACCGTCTCGATCATCGCCAACATCACCGCCTGCGGCTCGCCGACCGCGAGGCCGCCGATGGCGTAGCCCTTGAGGTCGAGATCGACGAGCGCCCGGGCGCTCTCGACGCGGAGCTCCGGTACGTCCCCGCCCTGCACGATGCCGAACATCGCCTTGCCGGGCTGCTCGCCGAAGGCGGCGCGGCAGCGCTCGGCCCAGCGCAGCGACAGGCGCATGGCCTTCTCGATCGCCTCCGGGGGCGCGGGTAGGCGCACGCACTCGTCGAGCTGCATCTGGATGTCGGAGCCGAGCAGGCCCTGGATCTCGATGGAGCGCTCGGGGCTCATGCGGTGGGCGCTGCCGTCCACATGCGAGCGGAAGGTGACGCCGTCCTCGTCGAGCTTCCTGAGCGCGGAGAGCGACATCACCTGGAAGCCGCCGGAATCGGTGAGGATCGGCCCGTCCCAGCGCATGAAGCGGTGCAGGCCCCCGAGGCGGGCCATCCGCTCGGGGCCGGGGCGCAGCATCAGGTGGTAGGTGTTCCCGAGCACCACATCGGCGCCGAGGTCGCGCACCTGGTCGGCATACATCGCCTTCACGGTGGCCGCGGTGCCGACCGGCATGAAGGCCGGCGTGCGGATCACGCCCCGCGGCAGGGTGATGGCGCCGGTGCGCGCCTGCCCGTCGGTGGCGTGGAGCGCGAAGCGGAACTCGGGGGTCGCGGTGGGTTCGGTCATCGGGGTCCTGTAGGGCCGGGCTCGGCCGGGAAGAGCAGGCTCGAATCGCCGTAGGAGTAGAAGCGGTAGCCCGTCGCGATGGCGTGCGCGTAGGCCGTGCGCATGGTCTCGAGCCCGGAGAAGGCGGCGACCAGCATGAACAGGGTCGAGCGTGGCAGGTGGAAGTTGGTCATCAGCGCATCCACCGCCCGGAAGCGGTGGCCGGGCGTGATGAAGATCCGGGTCGGGCCGGCGAAGGGATGCAGGCGCCCGGCCTCGTCCGCCGCGCTCTCCAGCAGGCGGAGCGCCGTGGTGCCAACCGCCACGATGCGCCCGCCCCGCGCCCGTGCCGCGTTGAGCGCCTCCGCGGTGGCGGCGTCGAGATGGCCGACCTCGGCATGCATGCGGTGGTCGGCGGTGTCGTCGGCCTTCACTGGCAGGAAGGTGCCGGCGCCCACATGCAGCGTGACGTGGTGGCGCGTCGTCCCCGCCGCGTCGAGGGCGGCGAGGAGGTCGTCGGTGACGTGGAGGCCCGCCGTCGGGGCGGCCACCGCGCCGGGCTCGCGGGCATAGACCGTCTGGTAATCGGCCGCGTCCCGCGCATCGACCGCGCGCTTGCCCGCGATGTAGGGCGGCAGCGGCAGGGTGCCGAGCGCCGCGATCGCCTCGTCGAGGACGGGACCGGAGAGATCGAAGCGCAGCAGGATCTCGCCGCCCTCTCCCTTCTCGGCGACCGTGGCGTCGAGCCGGGCGAGCTCGCAGGCGGTGCCCTCTCCCTCCGCGCCGAAGCGGATGCGGTCGCCGGGGGCGAGGCGCTTGGCCGGCCGGGCGAAGGCGCGCCAGGAATCGGCGGCCTCGCGCAGGTGCAGCATCGCCTCGCAGCGCTGGCCCGGGGCGCCGGGGCGGGTGCGCACCCCGTTGAGCCGGGCGGGAATCACCCGGGTGTCGTTGAAGACGAGGGCGTCGCCCGGCCGGAGCAGGCCGGGCAGGTCGGCGACGTGCCGGTCTGCAAGCGTCCCCCCCGGCTCCACCACGAGCAGGCGGGCCGAGCCGCGCGGTTCGGCGGGGCGGAGCGCGATGCTCGCCTCGGGCAGGTCGAAATCGAACAGGTCCACACGCATCGGCTGCCGCTTGCACGGAATGCGTCCGCGAATCAATTTCGGGCCGCTGCGGTGGCACGGGAACCGGCGGCGCAGATCCGCGATTCCCTTCCGCCCTCGGGTGACGATTCGCGCCCCGCGCCACTGCTGCGGTCCTGCGCGCCGGTTCCCCGCGGGCCCGAGGAGGGACGCGCCATGCCTGCCGCCACGATGCCTGCCGCCAAGATGCCTGCCGCCAAGATGCCTGCCGCCAAGCGCATTCGCCGGGTCACGCTCGACGGCCAGCTCGTCGGCTACTGGGAGCGGGAGGCCGCCCGGCTCGACGCGCTCGCCGCCGAGGCACGGTTCGGCTGGCAGCGGCGCAGCCTGGAACGGAAGGCCGCCTATGCCCGGGCCCAGGGCGAGCGTAGCCGCGCCCGCGAGGTGGCCCGCGGGCGGGAGCCGGTCCCGGCCGAGCCGTCCGGGAATAGCCCAGGCTAAGACCTTTGCCGTGGCCTTGTGAGGCGTCGATCCCGTATGCGCCGGCCCGGACGAACCGGGCAGGAGAGCATGGACCGCACGCAGAAGGCCGCGCTGGCGAGCGCCGGGGTCGGGCTCGCCGTCATGGGACTCAAGTTCCTGGCCTGGTGGCTCACCGGCAGCCTCGCCCTGTACTCGGATGCCGTCGAGAGCATCATCAACGTCGTCGCGGCCGGCGGCGCCTTCCTCGCCCTGCGCGTGGCGGGGCGGCCGGCCGATGCCGACCACCCCTACGGCCACCACAAGGCGGAGTTCTTCTCCGCCGTGGTCGAGGGCGCCCTCATCATCGTCGCGGCGCTGCTGATCCTGCGCGAGGCCTATTTCGGCCTCCTGGAGCCGAAGCCTCTCGACGCGCCGGTGCTCGGCGTGGCGGTCAACGGGCTCGCCACGGTGGTCAATGCGGGCTGGGCCTGGGCGCTGATGCGCTGGGGCCGGGCCTGGCGCTCGCCCGCCCTGGTGGCCGACGCCCGCCATGTCTTCGCCGACGTGATGACCTCGGTGGGCGTGCTCATCGGCCTCGGCGCGGTGCTCGCCACGGGCTATCCGGTGCTCGATCCGGTGGTGGCGGGCCTCGTCGCCCTGAACATCCTGTGGTCGGGCTGGCAGATGGTGCGCGACTCGGTCGACGGCCTGATGGACCGCGCCGCGCCGCCCGAGATGGTCGGCGAGATCCGGGCGCTGATCTCGCGCCACGGCGCCGGCGCGCTGGAGGCGCACGACGTGCGCACCCGCTCGGCTGGGCAGGCCACCTTCGTCGACTTCCACCTCGTGGTGCCCGGCGAGATGAGCGTGCGGGATGCGCACGTGATCTGCGACCGCCTGGAGGGCGCGCTCGAGGCCGACATCCCCGGCGCCGTCGTCACGATCCATGTCGAGCCCGGCGAGAAGGCCAAGGGCTGCGGCCTGCCGGTGATCTGATACCGTGTCCGGTTGATCGGACCGGACACGGTCTCAGCAAGCCCGCCCGGCGCTTGAGCGAAGGCGACATCCGCCATCCCGAAGGGATCACCCGGATGTCGTATGAGGTGCCGGGGCGGCGCCCCGGCTTGGTCCCGGGCTCCGCCCGGACCCGCGAGAGGGGTGACCCCTCTCGACACCCGGACCTCATGCGCCTTCGGCTCCGCGCGTCGTGTGACGCCGGAGGCTTGGCCGGAGAGGGAGACGCGGGACGCCGCGGAACCCTGAAGGACTTTGCGCAAACACCGGTCCCCCGGCGTCCCGCGGATGAGAGAGGCGTCTGGCCCGGTCTCATCCGATTTGAGCGTCGCGGTTTCTTGGATACCCGCCTGCATCGACCCCGACCTCGGATGGCCTGGTATCGGGGTTGGACCCGCGACGCGGTGCGTCCCCCATCCCAGCCTCGTCCTCGGCAGACGTAACGTGTCCTGCACCCGGCCTCGTATTGGGCCCGGCATCGGTTCCTCGACCTGCAGGCCGGACTGTCGGCGCTGTCCCGTGTTCGTCCGGGCTGGCGCCGAGAACGGCCCTGTGTCGCGCAGAGGCGCCCGGGGCACCGGCTGACCGGCCGGCGACGCGGGAACCGCCGCGCTGTCCTGGTCCTTGCCGGCGGTCATCCGGCTCGGGCTCCCTGCTCACGGCGCGCCGGGTTGCAGGACCCGTCGCGCCGTGGGACAGCGCATGGGCAGGTGCGTACGTGTTTTGTTCTCGCATGTCAAGCTTATTGTCATAGAATGGGCCCGCTGTCCTCCCCGCAAGGGGGCGGGGAAGGCGCCTCTTCCGGACAATGGGTTGGGAGCGGCCAGTGGCGATGCCGGATCAAATGCGGGTCCCCTCTCCCGTTCGGGAGAGGGACAGGGTGGGAGTCGAGAACCGTCCGGACCGAGCGGAGTGGGCGCCGCCTCACCGTCGCGACCCCTCCGAAACCTTCTCATACGACATCCGGATGATCCCTTCGGGATGGCGGATATCGCCTTCGCTCAGGCGCCGCGCGGGCTTGCTGAGACCGGGCCCGGTCTGATCAGCCGGACGCGATATCATCCCTCACCCCAGCCCTCTCCCGACCCGGAGAGGAGGCGCGTCGCGGCTCCCGGGATGTCCGGACGCCGTCCCTCCCGATGCCCTTCGGGCATCACGCTCCTCCCAATCGGATCCGGCCCGATCCGAGCAAAGAGCGAACCCCATCCCCGAACGCGAAAAAGCCCGGCTTTGCAGCCGGGCCGATCCGAGTCTGAAGCTTTCGGATACCGTCCCCGCGCGGATCCCGAAGGATCCGCGCGGGGCCATGTCGTGGCTTAGAAGTCGCGCTGGACGCGGGCGCGGACCTGGAACACGTCGGCGTTGGTGACGGTGCGCAGGGTGCCGTTGGCGATCGCGGTGTTCAGCAGCGCCTGCGAGGTGATGCCGGGCGAACGGTTCGCGTCGATCACGCGGCCGCTCTGGACGCCGTAGTTCTGGTAGACGCCCTCGACACCGATATCGAGGTCCTTCACCGGCGACCAGATCAGGCTGCCGCCCACGTTGAAGGCGTAGGTGTCGCGCAGGATCTGGTTGAGGTTGAAGTAGCTCGAGCCGAATGCGCCGATGTTCGTGATGCCGGCGATCGCGAGACCGTTATACGAGGCCTGAGCGGCGCGGGCGCCGGGAGCGAAGGCGACCTCACCGTACGAACCGAACAGGGCCGAACGCAGGGTCGGGGTCCAGTAGTGCAGCAGCGAGGCGACCACCGTGAAGCTCTGGGTCAGCTCGAGGCGGTTGTTGAGCGGGTTGAGCACCGCGTCGCTGAAGAACTGCGAGAACGGCGCGCCCTGCAGCGAGGTGGCCTGCTGGATGTACGAGCCCGCCCAAGCGGAGGCGCCGGCGTACATCTGCGCGCCTTCGGCATAGGCGCCCTGCAGGTACAGGGTGTCGCCGGGGGCGATGAAGGGCAGGTTGATCTTCAGGCCGCCCTGAACCGCCCAGCCGTACTCGGAAGCCGTGCGGCCGAGGGTGCCGGGGTTCACGCCGATGATCTGGGCAGCGGCGGTGTTGAGGTTGCCGGAGTTGATCTCGTGCACGGCGCCCGAGATCTGGGCCGAGCCCCAGGGCTGGTCGTAGCGCAGCACGCCGACGAAGTCGGGCATGCGGTTGCGCTGGATCGCGTCCTCGAAGCCCAGGCCGACCGGGAGACCGGCAGCGTTGAAGCCCAGGAAGACCGGAACCGGCGACTGCGTGACCGCGAAGGTCTGCAGGCTGGAATTGCCGAGCACCGCGGCGGCGGCGGCGACGTTGGCCGGCGAGTAGGTCGGGGTGCGGCGGAAGCTCGGGTCTTCCATCGAGATGGTGGCCGAGAAGCCGTTGCCGAGGGTGGCGGTGTAGGCCGCGAGGTTGGTCGAGGCGACGTCCGAGCCGAGCGTGCCGGCCTGGATCTCGAAGTCGTGGGCGTAGAAGTCGAAGAACGAGGACGCGCGACCGGCGGTGAAGCCGGCGAACTGCACGAAGGCCTTGTCGGTGTTGAAGTACTGCTGCACGCGGCCGTAGCCGTCGACGCCGAGCGCCGGGAAGGCGTTGCCGATGCGGTTCTGCGTGCCCGAGTGCATGGTCGGGAAGCCGGTGCGGCTGGCAGTCTCTAGGCGGACGAAGGCGCGGAGCGTGCCGTAGGCGGTCTGGGTGCGCGCATCGAGGTTGATACGGGCGAGGCCGCGGTAGCCGCTGTAGTCACCGTTGCCGGCGCTGCGGGCGAGCGGAGCCTGGTAGCCGTACTCGAAGCGGGCGCGGCCCGAGAGACGCAGGCAGGTATCGGTGCCGGGGATGTAGAAGAAGCCGGCGCCGTAGGCGGAGCAGACGCGGACGTACTCGATCGGAGCCGCCTTCTTGACCGGAAGGTCGGCGGCCTGGGCGGCGGCGACGGCCGCTGCCGAGCCGAGAAGGGAGCTCTTCAAGAGCTTCATCGATATCTCCAAAAGCTTCGAGACCCGAGAGGGGCCCGGGGGCCGCGGCATTCGCCGTCTGGTTCCGGACTTGTTTTGCGTGGCCCACGTCTTTGGTGCGGTGGGCTCTTGCGGGCTCGCTTTTGCGACGCCCCCAGTGCGGTCGCACTCTGGGCGAAGCTTGGAACCGGAGCAACGTGGATTCACGCCCTCGGGGCTGGTTCCGGCCCCATGTTGCCGCCCCGCAACATTGATGGAACCCTATAGTCGGCAAGGATTTGCGTCGATTGTGCGCAAATCTGTGCGCGAATGCCGGCACCGTTCCGTCGAGACGACGGAAGCACTGTGGCCCGCGGACGTGCGGCTCCGTCGCCTCTCGCTCCGTCCACGCCCGGCCCGGATGTCGTAACGCCGAGAATCCTAAGGAATCAGCTTATGCGAATCCCGGACATCGAAGGCCCCGGTCCGGTCAGGCCTCCGCCCGGCGTGGCTCGCGCAGGGCGGCGTGGGCCTGGACGAGGATGTCGAGGGGCAGCCAGGGGCGGCCGGTGCAGACGGCCTCGCGGGGAATCAGCGCCCGGCAGGCCTCGGGCGTCCCCGAACTGACCACCACGCGGATGCCCGGCCGCAGCGTGCCGGCGGCGGCGGCGAGGCGGTGGCCGTCCATGCCGCCATGGAGCGCGTCGGCGGTGAGCAGCATGATCACGTCGTCGCCGCAGCGCTGCAGCACCTCGACGGCAACCTCGCCGCTGGCGCAGGTGATGACACCGAGCTCCGTCGGCTCCAGCAGGGCCTCGGCCCGGGCTCGCGCCGCCGCATCCGCGTCGACCACGAGGACCAGGGGCGCCGTCGCGGTGATCCCGGACATCGCTCGTCCTCCCTTCGCTGTCGCCTCCCGCAAGCGGCACGAAGCGGGCGCCGGTATGCCGCCGTCCCCCCACGCGATCCGCTTAATCCTGGAGTCGGCCCCCTGCGTGTCAAGGCCGGGCCGGCGTCCGCGCGTCAGAGCCGCAGCTCGATGCGCGTGCCGGAGAGGAGCACGGCATCGGGCCGGTGGCCGGTCTCGTCCGCGGCGAAGCCGATCGCGGCCTCCCGGCTCCGGAACAGACCGCCGGCACGGCCGTGGACCTCGACCGCGACCCAGTGCCCACACCGGTCCTGCCCGACGATGAAGCGGGCCGGGTCGGTCGCCGCCTCGATCCGGATGGCGGCTGGGGCGGCGGTTTCGACGGCCTGGAGGACGGCCTGGACGGTAGGGGGCATCATGCGTTCGGGGTTCGCGCGATCCTCAAGGGACCGCATCCCCAAGCTGCGCCGCCGCGCATAAGGGTTCGAGCGGGACGCGCGGGCAATTCCATCAGCGTCCCATAAGGATCCGCCGGCGCCCTCCCCCGCTCCGGAATCCGGGGTGACGAAACACCGCCGCTCGGGTATCCCTCACCGGCGCGCAGGGGCGTGGGGCCTGTAGCTCAATGGTTAGAGCCGACCGCTCATAACGGTCTGGTTGCAGGTTCGAGTCCTGCCGGGCCCACCACCCTCCCCTCAAGCGCTTGATGCGCAACAAGGTATTGAGCAAGAACGGGTTTCGAGCAACGACTGTAGCACCGCTATGGCCTCTGGGCCCGATACGCTATTGACGCTCGCCGTGCCCGCCGGCGTGCATCTGGGTCGCGGATTGGCCGGACACCTTCCACACCGGTAACGACCCGTCTCGCATGAACATGGCGAATGCCTCGACGACCTCCCATCGGTCGAGGGCTGCCACGCCATCCACGGCGCGACCGACGATACAGGCGCCCTCGGGAGCACCTGCGACAGGGGGGCGACTCTCCAATGAGAACACCACACCCGACCGATCAGGCCTCAGCTCGTCCGGCAAGGCATCGATCCTGCGCCAGAGGCAGTACCACTTGGCGCAAGCGTCCGGACGCTCGCGGTAGATGCCGCATGCCATGCCCGTGTTGTGCGGGCACAGGATGCCGGCCGGTTTACCGAGTGCCCTGATCTCCAGTATCCGGCAGCAGACCGTACAATGTCCGCATTCTCGGTCGGAGGCAGGTCTGGCCGCAGTTCCTGGAGGCGTCATTCGGCGACCGTGGGCGTTGGCGCGGCTCGGTGCGGGTCTCGAGCCGCCGGTTGGTTCTGGTGGCGTATGTCCGGGTTAGGACCTAGAGAGCCCGCATGCTGGACGAGCCGACGCTGTGGGACTTGGTATCCACCGAGCAGATCGCCATCGAGGATGTCGCGGTGGCTGTCGACGCGTACCTGGCCGATCCCACGACCGGCGAGCACCCGCTCGATGAGAACTTCTCCCTCGATCTGGCCGATGCGGTGACGCAGCACGCCTCGGCAGAGCAAATCGCGGAGCTGACGGACAGCCATGCTCCTTCACGGCGCATGGCTGTCCGCTCGGCCCTGCTGATGGCTCGGCCGACGAGGCGCTAGGGCATCTTCCGTGATCCTTGGATCGCGGAAGATGCTCTATCTCATTGGTTGAGCCGCATTTCTTTCGCGGAACCGGCAACCACTTCCGCGGAAAATGCTCCAGAGCTGGTCCCGATCCCATCGCAAGCGGGACCAGCTCCAAGTCATTGTCTTGACGCGCGCTCTCGCGCCGAGCCGGCATCCATTTCGGCGGAGAGCTCGCTAGTCCTCGTCGTCGTTCTCGACGTCGACCAAGTCGCTGGCGCTATCGTCGTCCTCGTCCTCGATGAGCGTATCGTCATCGGCGGTGTCGGCGTCTTCCTCGATGTTCAGATCGTCGTCGCCCCCGGTATCGCTGTCATCGGATGCGTCGGCTTCCTCGGCTTCCACCTCGTCGAGCGACACGATCTCCGGGCCCTCCGTCTCAGGCTCTTCCTCCTCGACAACGGCCTTGCTGCGCGAGAAGGCGGGCGGCGAACTGCGCGTGAAGGAGGCCGCCGCGGAAGTCGGCACGATCTCGCCTGTATAGGGGGAGATCACAGGATCGCGGTTGAGGTCGTAGAATTTTCTTCCGGTTGTAGGGCAGATCCGCTTCGTCCCGCGCTCGGAGTGGTCCATGTAAGCCTCGTCGTGACACTGCTGCGTCCGGTGAGATGCGCTTCGCCGAAGGCCGGTGTCAAACGGGCCTGTTCTGCAGCCGTGAGCGCTGAAGCGGCGCAGGCGCCGGAAGACGGTGCGAAGCCCTTGTCGGGACACGCTCTCGCGCGGAGCGGGCATCCACTTCGGCGAAGAGGGCTCTGGAAAGGCCTTGCATGATCGGCATGCCGTCCCCCGATTTCGCGGGTGACCCTTGAAAAGGCGACGGTGGTCGGTTAGAGCGATGGCATCGGATTTGATCATTCGGCCCGCTCTCCTGCTCCCGATCGAGCGCCGAGTCCGGTTTCCCGCTTAAATCGAAATTTGATTGGTGCGGAAGCCGCATCGCGTCTCGTGCCGCAACGGCGCGCAATATCCCTTGTTCATCGGCCGTGTTACGGTTTCAGCCGAGCGGTCCACGGATCAACATGCACCCTACATCCAAATTGAAAGCCGCAGCGGCGCAGCCATGCCCGCAGCCTATTGCTACCCAAGTGGTACCTGTCTACGCAACGAAGAAACCGATTTCCTGCGGCCTGACCCGCGAGGAACTGCGCAAGATCATCCTGGACGCTCTGGGGTGAGCACCTGGGCGCAAGGGACGCGCTCGACTTCCTTAACCAACAGGATCAGATATGGCTATCGGCACCGTCAAGTGGTTCAACGAAACCAAGGGCTTCGGCTTCATCCAACCCGATGATGGCGGCAAGGACGTGTTCGTGCACATCTCCGCCGTCGAGCGTGCCAACATGCGCACGCTGGTTGAGGGACAGAAGATCTCCTACGAGCTGGAGAAAGATCGCAAGTCCGGCAAGGAAGCGGCTGGACAGCTTCAGAGCGTCTGAGCCGCTCGTCGGCTTCCAGAGTCGGGGCCGCTCCGCAAGGGGCGGCCTCATCTGTCTTCTGCGACCGTCACCAAGGTTTGGTGCGCGTTATGCGGTCGATCTCGGTCAATTCAAAGCCAATCAGATTGGCGATCAGCTTGAGGCAGCCCGAAGACGCGGCAGGTCATCGTTCGGCGCGATGCTCGCATGGCCATTCTCTCAGGCGGACGAATCGACGGCGGCTTGGTCTGCGTGCCTATGACCCGCAAGCGTCGGTGATGAGAGCAGGCCTCGCAGCAGTGCGCCCGTCGCGTCATCGGTGAACGGAGATCACACCGCCAAGGATCGAATGCGGCGCGCAGCCGTTGAGAGCCTAGGAGGACACCCACATGACGCTCTCTCCGTTCGCGCTTCTCGATCTCGTTCGCCTGCCCGATGGGCGCGTCGGGTCGGTGGTCGGGGTCTGGAATCAGGGTGAGGCCTACGAGGTCGATGTCGGCAACGTCTGTGAGACGTGGTCCGCCGACGACCTGACCCCGACGGCGTAGGAGCCCGGCGGCGTAGGAGCCCGGCGGCCTCCTCATCGCGGAGGGGGCGCCGGCTTCGGGCTGTCCAGGTTGCGCTTCACCCGCCGCACCGCCTGATCGAGCGCGCCGAGGAAGGCGGAGCGATCCTTGGCCGAGAACGGCTTCGGTCCGCCCGTCACCATGCCTGCCTCGCGCAGGTCCTGCATGAGGTTGCGGGTCGCGAGCGCCATGCCGATCGATGCGTCCGAGAACGGCTTGCCGGCCGGCGACAGGACCGTCGCGCCGGCCTTCACGCAGCGGCTCGCCAGGGGCACGTCCGCGGTCACCACGATGGCGCTGCGGTCCACGCGCTCGGCGATCCAGTCGTCGGCCTCGTCCAGCCGGTCGCCGACGATGACGCGCTCGATCCAGGGCTCGCGCGGGACGTTCAGGACGCTGTTGGCGACCACGAACACGTGCAGGCCGTAGCGCGCGGCGACGCGATAGACCTCGTCCTTCACCGGACAGGCATCGGCATCGACATAGATCGCAACGCGGTCGGGTCCCATCGTGTCATGTCCTCTCATGGCGCCCAGGTCGCGCGCGGTCGTCGCCAGGGCCCGCTCCCGGCCCTCATCCCCGGAGCTGACGCGAAGCGGATGTTCTACCGCTTCACGAAGCCCACATCGGCGGCCACCGCCTGCAGCCGCTCCGGCGCCCGCTCCTTCCGCTCGCTGTAGCGGTCCACCAGATACTCGGCGCGTTCGCGGGTCAGCAGCGTGAACTTCATCAGCTCCTCGCACACATCGACCACGCGGTCGTAGAGCGGCCCCGGCTTCATCCGGCCGGCCTCGTCGAACTCCTTGTAGGCCATCGGCACGGACGACTGGTTCGGGATGGTGACCATCCGCATCCACCGTCCCAGCACGCGCAAGGCGTTCACGGCGTTGAAGGATTGCGAGCCGCCGGACACCTGCATGACGGCGAGCGTCCGCCCCTGCGTCGGCCGAACCGAGCCCTCGCTCAAGGGCAGCCAGTCGATCTGGCTCTTCATCACGCCGGTCAGGTTGCCGTGCCGCTCCGGGCTCACCCAGACATGCCCCTCGGACCACACCGAGAGGGCGCGCAACTCCCGGACCTTCGGGTGATCCGCGGTGGCGTCGTCCGGCAGGGGCAGGCCGTGGGCATGGAAGATCCGCACCTCGCCGCCCATCGCCTCCAGCAGGCGTGCGGCCTCGTAGGCCAGGAACCGGCTGAAGGACCGCTCGCGTAGGGAACCGTAGAGGATCAGGAAGCGCGGGGCGTGGGTGAAGGGCTGCGGCCCGTCCAGGCGCGCGCAGGCCGGCACCTCGAAATGCGCCTCGGAGACGTTCGGCAACCCATCGGCGAAGGGCTGTTCGGGCTTGTTCACGGACGACGCATCCTCTACGTTTCAACGATCGTTGATATGATGATCTTCCGATGGACGAACGACAAGCCCTCTCCGTCTTCGCGGCCCTCGGCCAGGAACACCGCCTCCGGGCCGTGCGGGCTCTCGTGGCGGCCGGTCCGGACGGTCTCGCGGCCGGGGTGCTGGCCGAGGCGGTCGGCACCGCGAGCAACAATCTCTCCTTCCACCTCAAGGAACTCTCCCATGCCGGGCTGATCCAGTCCCGCCGCAAGGGGAAGTCCGTGATCTACACAGCCGCCTACCCGGCCCTGTCCGACCTCATCCAGTTCTTGATGCGCGATTGCTGCCAAGGCCATCCGGAGGTCTGCACGCCGGCGGTCGTCGCGCTCGCCACCTGCTGCACGCCTGCGGAGGACGCCGCCCATGCCTGATCCCATCGACGTGGTGATCTACCACAACCCCGCCTGCGGCACGTCGCGGAACACGCTGGCGATGATCCGCAATGCCGGCATCGAGCCGCACGTGGTCGAGTACCTGAAGACGCCGCCGAACCGGGCGC
Organism: Methylobacterium dankookense; assembly: GCF_902141855.1. Taxonomy (GTDB): domain Bacteria; phylum Pseudomonadota; class Alphaproteobacteria; order Rhizobiales; family Beijerinckiaceae; genus Methylobacterium; species Methylobacterium dankookense. Next base: position 56,025 of record NZ_CABFVH010000029.1, read on the forward strand.
TGATCGGACAGCTCCTGGCGCGTGGCGGGCTCTCCGTGCGCGACGTGCTCCGCGAGACGGGCACGCCCTACGCGGAGCTGGGCCTGGCCGATCCGGCCCTGACCGACGACCGGCTCCTCGACGCGATCGCGGCGCATCCGATCCTGCTCAACCGGCCACTGGTGGCGAGCCCGAAGGGCGTGCGCCTGTGCCGGCCGTCCGAGGCCGTGCTCGCCCTGCTGCCCGCGCAGCAGGGCGCGTTCGTGAAGGAGGATGGCGCGCGCGTCGTCGATGCGCACGGTCATCGCGTCGCTACCGCTTGATGCTCACGGTGGTGTGGATCGTGAACCGTTCGTAGGGCTGGTACGAGCGCGGAGCCATCCGCGATGCTGCGCTGAAGCCCGCGCCCCGCGTGAAGGCTGACCGTCGCCCCGGCCCTGCGCGTGGTGGCGAGCCGCCTACGGCCCTGCCACCATCTCGCGCACCCGTCCGGCAAGGATGGCGGCGTCGAAATCGGGCAGCGCGCAGGGCAGTCCCGCGATCTCCGATCCGCGAACGACCTCGCCGATTCGGGGCTCCGCACGGGTCACCGCCTCGTCCAAGGCGTCCGCCAGGGCCTCGGCGGTGACGTGAGCGATGCTGATCACGTTCGGGCTCCGGAGGGAGAGGTCCTTCGACGCGAAGCTGTTGGTGATCGTCTGGATGCCGGCCGATGCCATCTCCAGCGGCGGGTAGCTCGGATGGGGTGAGAGCATCAGGGAGATGCCGACCGAGGCCTTGGAGAGGAGCTCCCCGTACTCTTCCAGCGAGAGCTTGCCGACGATGGCCATGTTCGCGATCGAGGCGGCGCGGTCCGGCGTGAAGGTTTCGCCGGCCGCGACGATGCGCCAGACCCGGGCCGCCTCGGGATTGTTGCGCTGCCAGCGGCCGATGCCGGCGCAGAGCAGAGAGAAGGCGTTCCGCGGCGTATTGGGGCGCGCGTAGATGCAGATGATGCGCTCCCGCGGCAACGGCTTCAGGCTCCTGGCGATCGTCGGATTGATCTTGAAGCGGACCACGTAGGCGTCTTGGATGTCGTACGTGCGCGTCATGAAGGACGACAGCTCTTCCGAATTGATCAGAGCGATCATGTCCTTGCCGTGACTGTAGGTCTGCTGGGCCAGGCCGTACTGGGTCGACCAGCCGTAGAAGTCCGGCTCGTGATCCTGGATGAGATACACGACCCGGTGCGCGTGGCCGAAATAGGATCTCTGCCGCGTCTGGAAGTCGAACGCCACCACCGCCGTCCACCAGGCTGTCGCGAGGAACACGTCTCCCGCGCGAATGCCGAGCTCGCCGCTCTCCTGGTCGCACATGTCGACGATGACCCGCGGCATGTCGTCCTTCCCGCCGAGCGGGACGAGGCAGTAATCCGGGAAGCCGATCATCGCGCGCAGATCGAGCGGCAGGGATTGGCAGATGATGCGCAGGTCGTAATCGGGCCCGAGCGAGGCCGCGATCTCGTTGAAGGCGCGCAGGGCCGTCGTGATGCCGCCGAAGATGTGCTCCGGCGCCAGGGTCGGTATCACGAGATTGAAGCGCGGACGGTCGGAGCGGCGGTCGGGCTTGGTGCTGATCGACACGATCTCGGAGACCAGCCCGCGGTCGACGAAGGGCGGTAGCCGGTTGCCGAGCAGGCGCTGATTGACGCGCGCGGCGTCCTCGAAGCGCCAGACCGGCACGAGCCGGCTCGGGTCGACGCGGTCCGACCGGCCGACCTTGGCCCAGGCATAGCCCCGCGCCTCGGCGAAATACAGGATCGCGCGCTCGATGGCATGGGCGAGCGTGCCGTCGGTCTGACCGGCCTCGGCATCGAAATCCGCCCAGTCCAGCTTGAGCGCGAGCAGGGACCGGAGCGCGTCGGTGCGTCCCCAGAAGAAGGAGCTCGACGGGAAGTCCAGGACGAGGTCCTTGCTGAGTTCCACGCCGGCGCGCCGGAGCAGCGACCGGGCCCGGTCGAAATTGCCGCCCCAGTTGAGGACGCTGCGGACCGGCTTGAAGTGATCCGAGAAGACGATGCCGACATCCGTCCGCGTCAGGAGGGCCAGGATCGAGGACACGATCTCCGGCGAGCCGAGCAGGTTGTCGTGCAGGAACGAGCGCCAGGGCGCGTAGCGCGCGGTGTGGAGCGACTGCTTCGAGTGGATGTGCAGGAAGATCTCGTAGCGCTCGAAGACCGAGGCGTAGCCGACGAGCATCGGTGCGACGTCGCGGCCGATATTGGGGAACACCGTCACCGTGACGTCGCCCCGATGGCCCGCGAAGCCCCGCTCGATCTCGGCTTTCTTCGCCGCCGTGTCGGTCGAGATGAACAGGTCGGCCCTGACCGGGATGTTGCCTAGCGCAACACGGATATCGGCGCACAGCTCGGGATAGAAGATGTGCGCCAGGACCGCGACCTTGTCCGGCAGGGCGTCGGGCTCGACGGGCCTGCGGAACGGCACCTCCAGGCAGAGATCGGTGCGCTCGCTCGGGCGTGTGCTCTGCACGGCACCGTAGAACGTCGTCAGGCCGTTGCTGCGCTGGAACCGCTTGCGCGGCCCAGGCACCGGCCGGCTCGCCGAGGCCGTCCGCTTCGGTTCCTTGGCCGCTTCGAGATGGCGATCGATCGCCGCCAGCAGGGGCGGATTGGTCTCCAGAAGCGCGCGCCAGCCGGTCGTGTCGGTATAGGCGAGGCGGTCCTGGTCGCGCAGGAGCTGGACCTTCAGGAAGGGGAAGCCCTGGTCGAGAAGGCTGCGCCAATCCTCCAGCGTCGGATTCCGCGGGCGATCGAAGCGCTTCGCCACGGGAAAGAGCACCTCGTGGCTGAGCCCGGCCTCCTTCACGAGCCGCAGCGAGGTGACCTCGTAGCGGTAGATCACGGCATCCTTGTCGCGGATGCTGCGGACATCGTTCCAGAACTGCTGGATCACCTTGGACTTCAGGGCCGCGCCCTTCAGGACGGTGAAGAAGCTCATCAAATGGTGTTGCGTCTGATGGCTCTCGGCCAGGGCGACGATGTCGGCCTTGCTCGCGCGCACGCGTTCCATGACCGTCCGGAACCGGGCGGCATCGGTCGGCCCGAAGATGCTGTCGTTCGTGAGAATGAGCGACCGCGCCGTCCAGACCGCCGGGATGGCGGCCAGGACGGTGGCCCAGGCCGCGAAGTCCCATCCGTGATTCGTGCGGACCACGAGGCCGGCGACGGTGTCGGTGAAGGGGGGCAGGTCTCGGTTCAGGCCGTCCGTGACCACCGTCAGGATGACGTCGACGCCGTTCTCCTGCAGGGCCTCGATATAGATCTGTGTGTGCGGCGCGATCGCCCCGTCCTGCGAGTAGGTGACGAAGACGCAGACGTCGCTCTTCCCGTCGATGGCCGGTGCGCGCCGGATCTCGTAGGGGATGTCGAGGACCTGGCAGGTATCATCCGAGACGTCCGGCGGATGACCTTTGCGCCCTTCCGCCCGCCCGGACGACAGGAAGTGCTGTAGCGGGTTGAGGCCGGCGCGCCCGACATCGGGGTAGCAGAACAGGTACCAGTCGAGATCGAAGTCCGGATGCGGGTCGCGGTCCTCCCGCACGCCCGCGCGCACGAAATGCGCGAGCGGGTTCTCGCCGGTCTCCCAGAGCGTCTCGTGATTGCCCACGTACCATGCGCAGTCGAAGAGCGCGTTTGGGTTGTAGCCTGCCGCGGCGCCGCGCAGGATGAAATGGATCAGCAGCGGCCTGTTGTCGAAATCGAGATCCGCGACCTGCGCCCGGTAATAGGACTCGTCGAACAGCGGATGCGGATTATGTCCCTTTCCGGAAATATAATGCAACAAGGGGTTGTCGGAGCAATCCGCGTTGTGCGCGCAGTACCATTTGACATCGAAGAGGGGATGGGGGTCGCGCCGCTCCCTCGCACCGTGCCGGATGTAGTGCTCGAGCGCGTTCTGCTTCGCGTCCCGAACGTCGCCATAGCGCTCGAGATACCACCGGCAGTCGAAGAGCGGGTGCGGACTCTTGTTGGGGTCGGCGCTCGCGAGAAAGTGCGCGAGCGGGTTGGCATCGGCTGCGATATCGGGAACCTGTCTGACATACCAGGCGGGGTCGAACAGGGGATGAGGCCAGCGTCCTTCCCTGGCGCCGATCTCCATATAATGCGTCACCGGATCGATCGCGCTGAAGTCGACATCCGGATTTTGAGCCCTGTACCAGTCCGGATCCAAGATCGAACGGACCTGCCGTGTAACTCCGCTCTCGGTGCTTCGGATTTTCCGAGTTCGGCTTGAAAGATATTTATTCTTTGACAGTTTGCCGAGGATGTTGAAAGGCTTGATGCGCACGAATTAATCCTCGGAGATGAAGTTCGTTTTCTAAGCTGATTTAGCGTCGGTTACCTTCGTATTAAAATGCACTAAGTCAACACAAATATTTGTGCTGTTCCTAAAAAATTGATGTCTCCGGCAAATGTTCCTGATTTCAGAAGGTATATGTAGTTTATATGACCTCTTTGGATTGTGTCCTGCAATTTAAATCCGGTGTGCGGTTCAACTCTGATCCTCAATAAAACTCGATGTTCCTCAATCGAGGGCGCACGAATGCCAAATTTGGACCTCGGCGTCAAACCTTTGCGCACGTCCCTGCCCTGCATGCGGCTCCTGCCGCGCGGGCGGCCCCTCTGCACGAAGTCTGCACGAAACGCCCGATCCTCTCCTCTCGGCCTTCATCGCGGCTGCTGAGCGTCCGCGCATCTTTCGCGCATGAGCCCGTCCAGCCCGCCCTGCCTTGTGCGTCGCCTGCCCGATCGCCTCGTGGGGGACGGCTGGTGGGCTCTGCGACCGGGACACGCCCCGCGGGCCGGCGCATCCCATCCCCCACCAAGGCCGCTTGCCGATGATCGAGTCCCCCGCCGCAAATCCGGTTCCGCTCGCCTGGCGACCGCGATGGATCCTCGTCCTCGCCCTGATCGCGCTGGGCGACCGGTGTTCTACGGCCACGCGCGCTGCCGCGCGCAGTTCCGGGCCTCGCCGTCGCGGCCGAGGGCGCGCTCGACCGGCCGGTGGCGATGTCGGCCGAGAATGCCGGCATCGTGTTCGCGCATCTCGCGGACAACGCCGCCCGCCACGGCGCGGGCCGCTTATGCCTCGCGGCGCGGGTGGAGGGCGCGCACCCGCGCGTGCGCGTGGAGGATGACGGCGAGGGCATCGCGGAGCAGAACCGGGCCCGCGTGTTCGAGGCCTTCTTCACCACGCGGGGCGAGGCCGGCGGCACCGGCATGGGGCTCGGCATCGTCCGGGCGCTGCTGCACGCCCATGGCGGGACGATCGCAGTCCTCCCCGCCGAGGCAGGCGCGGCGTTCGAGCTGCGGCTCCCGCTGCGCGCGCCCTGAACCGGCGCCTAGCCTTCACGGTTCCGGACCGCCGCGTCGCGACGTTCGGCCGGATGCTCTTAATCCCGCCGTTCGGGGCCTGCGAGCCGAACGTTGCAGTCGACTGTCAGGGCTTGTGTGACATTGCCCAAACAATGAGCGTTGAACGATCGCGCGCGTAAAGAACCGCAGCTTGACGGTCCCCTGCGCTTCGAGAATGTTGCATTCAGAGTGCCACGACGAAGGGCACGCCGCGCCAGCGGTCGATCAGGAGAGGAAACGATGACCTTTACGGTACGCGCGGCGGCCGCCGCGTTGTTGTGCTCGATCGCCTTCGCGCCGGCCTGGGCCGCGGACCCGATCAAGATCGGGCTGAGCGGCCCCTATACCGGCGGCTCCTCCTCGATGGGCGTCTCCATGCGGGACGGCGCCAAGCTCGCCGCCGCCGAGATCAACAAGGCCGGCGGCGTGCTCGGCCGGCAGATCCAGCTCGTGGAGCGCGACGACGAGGCCAAGAACGAGGTCGGCGCCCAGGTCGCGCAGGAGCTGATCAACAAGGAGAAGGTCGTCGCCACCGTCGGCTTCATCAATACCGGCGTGGCGCTCGCTGCGCAGCGCTTCTACCAGGAAGCCGAGATCCCGGTGTTCAACAACGTCGCCACCGGCACGATCATCACCAACCAGTTCAAGGAGCCGGATTACGACGCCAACTACGTCTTCCGGAACTCCGCCTACGACGTGCTCCAGGCCGGCCTGATGGTCGACGAGGCGCTCGCCCAGGGCCACAAGAAGATCGCGGTCCTCGCCGACTCGACCAATTACGGCCAGCTCGGCCGCGAGGACATCGAGAAGTATCTCGCCGCCAAGGGCGTGAAGCCGGTCGCGGTCGAGAAGTTCAACATCAAGGACGTCGACATGACGGCCCAGCTGCTCAAGTCGCAGCAGGCCGGCGCCGACGTCATCCTCGCCTACGGCATCGGGCCGGAGCTTGCCCAGGTCGCCAACGGCATGGCCAAGCTCGGCTGGAAGGTGCCGATGATCACGAGCTGGCCCTCGTCGATGCAGAGCTTCCTCGATATCGCCGGCTCGAACGGCAACGGCGTGATCATGCCGCAGACCTTCATCGAGGATCAGACCCTCCCGAAGCGCAAGGCCTTCCTCGAGAACTACTACAAGACCTACGGCGTGACGAAGATCCCGACCCCCGTGGCCGGCGCCCAGGCCTACGACTCGATCTACCTGCTCGCCGCCGCGATCAAGCAGGCCGGCGGCACCGATGGGCCGAAGATCCGCGCCGCCCTGGAGAACCTGAACGAGAAGGTCGAGGGCGTCGTCACCACCTACGAGAAGCCCTTCACGGCCAAGGACCACAACGCGATCTCGCGCAACATGGTCGTGTTCGGGAAGGTGCAGGACGGCAAGATCGTCTACGCCAAGCCGGAGGACGCCAAGAACGCGGGCGTCGTCCGCGTCAAGGAGAAGTCCTCGAACTGAGGCCGCGGGCCGGGGCGTGCCATCACGCCTCGGCCGCCCCACAAGGCGTCCGTCCACCCCTCGACCTCATCCTGAGGTGCCGCGGCAGCGGCCTCGAAGGAGGCCTCCAGGGATCGCGGTGGTGTCTGGAGGCCTCCTTCGAGGCCTCCGCTTCCGCTCCGGCACCTCAGGATGAGGTGGCGAGCGGGATCAGCAGATGATCGGCCGGCGATCTTGGACCGCCTCCGATCCCGCCTCGCGCGTCATATGCGATGGCATGGGCGTGCGCAGACCGACCCCCGCGGCACCGCCGCGGGCCTTCCCCGATCCCGACCCTTCCCACGGCGCTCCCATGGCCATCCTGCTCCAGCTCATCGCGTCCGGCGTCGCGGTCGGCATGATCTACGCGGCGATCGCGTTCGGCTACCAGCTGACCTTCGCCACCTCGAAGACGCTGAACTTCGGCCAGGGCGAGGCGCTGGCGCTCGGCGCCCTGTTCGGCCTGACGCTCGTGCCCTTCATCGGCTACTGGCTGATGATCCCGCTGGTCCTCGTCTTCGGCTTCGCCCTCGGCGCCGTGGTCGAGCGCCTGGGCGTGCGCCCGGCCGTGAAGATCAAGTCCGAGTACGGGTGGATCATGGCCACCATCGCGCTCGGCATCATCTTCAAGAACGTGGCCGAGAACGTCTGGGGCCGCGACGACCTGAAGTTCCCCTCCCCGCTCCCCGAGACCGCGATCCAGGTCGCCGGCATCCGCATCCTGCCGATGGAGCTGCTCATCGTCGGCGGCGCGCTGCTGATGATGCTCGCGGTCGAGATCTTCAACCGCAAGTCGATCTGGGGGAAGGCGGTGGTGGCCACCTCCAACGACATCGACGCCGCCGGGCTGATGGGCATCAACACCCAGCGCGTCATCACCCTGTCCTACTCGATCAGCGCCATGACGGCGGCCTTCGCCGGCGTGCTGGTCGCCCCCGTGACGCTGACCGGCGCCACCATGGGCGCGGTGCTGGCGCTGAAGGCCTTCGCGGTGGCGATCATCGGCGGCCTCGAATCCGGCCTCGGCGTCATCGTCGGCGGCCTGATCCTCGGCGTCGCGGAGACGCTGACCGGCTTCTACATCTCGACCGGCTACAAGGACGTGCCCGGCCTCATCCTGCTCCTCGTCGTCCTCTCGCTCCGCCCCGTCGGCCTGTTCGGCAAGGCGGTCATCAAGAAGGTCTGAGCGTGTCCTCCCGCGTAATCCTCACGGCTGCCTGACGCCATGGCTCAGACCCTCGCCCCCGCCGACGCCCCCGCGCCGGCCTCCGCCCCGAGCCTGTCGCGCTATGCGGGCCTCCTCGGAGCCGTCCTGCTGGTGGTGTTCCTCGCCGCCTTCCCGCACGTGGTCACGAGCTCGTACTACGTCCACCTCGTGGTGGTGATCGCGATCTACGCGATCCTGATCCTCGGGCTCGACATCGTGGTCGGCTATACCGGCCAGGTCAGCCTCGGCCATGCCGGCCTGTTCGGCGTCGGCGCCTACGCGGCAGCGGTGCTGTTCCTCCACTTCAAGCTCGGGCTGTGGTGGGGGATCCTGGCCGGAATCGGCGTCACCTCGGCCTTCGGCGTGCTGCTCGCCGTGCCGGCGCTCCGCGTCACCGGCCCCTACCTCGCCATGGTGACGCTCGCCTTCGGCACCATCATCCAGATCTTCATCAACGAGCTGACGCCGCTCACCAACGGCCCGCTCGGCATCACCCTGCCGCCGGCCCGCGTGCTGGACTTCTCCCTCCTCGGCATGCAGGCGCCCTGGGGCGCGGCCGGGCGCAAGCTCGAATTCTACTATCTCACCTGCGCGGCTCTGCTCGCCACCATCGTGGTGGTGAACCGGGTGGTGCGCTCGCCCTTCGGCCGCGCCTTCGAGGCGTTGCGCGACTCGCCGATCGCCTGCGACTGCATGGGCGTCAGCGTCTACCGCTACAAGGTCTACGCCTTCGTGATCTCGGCGGCGCTCGCCGGGCTCGCCGGCGCGCTGTTCGCGTGGTCGGAGCGCTACGTGGCGCCGAACTCCTACGGCTTCGAGCTGACGGTGCTGTTCCTGCTCGCCGTCACCATGGGCGGGCGGAAATCCCGCGCCGGGCCGATCATCGGCGCCGCGATCATCGTGATGATGCCCAACGTCCTGGCCGATATCGAGCTGGTGCGCATCATGGCCGGCCTCATCGCGGCGGCCGCCCTGGTGGTCGGGGCGCTGGCCTTCCTGCGCCGCCAGGCGAACCGCTTCGCGCTGCTCGTGCCGGTCGGGCTCTGCCTCGCCTTCTTCCCGGCGACGCTGGCGCTGCAATCCGTCACCGACTTCCGGCTGACGGTGTTCGGCCTGATGATCCTGTTCGTGGTCTACTACCTGCCGGACGGCATCGTCGGCTTCTTCCGCGAGAAGATCCCGGCGCTCCGCCCGGCCCACACGGCCGAGGGCAAGAGCCTCGAGGCCGGCGGCGTGGCCCTCAGCGCCCAGAGCGGCGGCGCGGGGGCGGATCCGCTCCTCACCGTCGAGCAGGCCCTGATGCAGTTCGGCGGTCTCAAGGCGCTGGCCGGCGTCGACCTCACGGTGCGGCCGGGCACGATCCACGGGCTGATCGGCCCGAACGGCTCGGGCAAGAGCACGATGATGAACGTGCTCACCGGCATCTACAAGCCGACCGCGGGCTCGGTGACCCTGGCCCGGGCCGGCGGCGCCAAGCGCCTCGACGGGTGCACGCCCTCCGAGATCGCGGCGTCGGGCGTCGCCCGCACCTTCCAGAACGTGCAGCTCTTCCGCGAGATGACGGCCCTGGAGAACGTGCTGGTCGGCCTCCACCACAGCTTCCGCGGCAACCTGTTCGACGCGATCCTCGGCACGCCGCGGCGCCGCCGCGAGGAGCGCGAGCAGCGTGCCCGCGCCATGTCGATCCTCGATTTCGTCGGGCTCGGCTCCCTGGCCCAGGTGGAGGCGCGCAACCTCCCCTACGGCAAGCAGCGCCTCCTCGAGATCGGCCGGGCGCTCGCCCTCGACCCGGTCCTGCTCCTCCTCGACGAGCCGGCGGCGGGCCTGACCGCCCCCGACATCGCCGAGCTGACCACGATCATCCGCAAGATCCGCGATGCGGGCATCACCGTGATCCTGATCGAGCATCACATGGACGTCGTGATGGGCCTGTGCGATCGCGTCAGCGTGCTCGATTTCGGCCACAAGATCGCCGAGGGCAGCGCCCGCTCGGTGCAGGAGGACCCGAAGGTGATCGAGGCCTATCTCGGCAGCCCGGTCGCCGATGAGGAGACGGCCCATGCTTGAGGTCTCGGGTCTCTCGGCCGGCTACGGCCAGATCGAGGTGCTGCACGGCCTCGACTTCGCGGTGCCCAAGGGCCAAGTGGTGGCGCTGATCGGCTCGAACGGGGCCGGCAAGACCACAACCATGCGGGCGCTCTCCGGCATGATCCGGCCGCGCGCCGGCTCGATCCGCCTGAACGGGCGCGAGATCGGTGGGCTCGACAGCTACGACGTCGCCCGCTTCGGCCTCGCCCACTCGCCGGAGGGACGCCGGGTCTTCCCGACCCTCTCGGTGGAGGACAACCTGACGCTGGGCGCCTTCCCGCGTCTGACCGGCTCGCGGCCGAAGGGCGACGTGGCGGCCGACCGCGACCGCGCCTTCGAGCTGTTCCCCCGGCTGAAGGAGCGGCGCACCCAGCTCGCCGGCACGCTCTCGGGCGGCGAGCAGCAGATGCTCGCCATGGGCCGGGCCCTGATGCTGCGCCCGGAGATCCTCCTCTTGGACGAGCCCTCCATGGGCCTCGCCCCCAAGCTCGTGGAGGAGGTGTTCCGCATCATCCGGCAGCTCAAGGCCGAGCAGGTGACGATGCTGCTGGTCGAGCAGTTCGCCATGGCGGCCCTCGGCGTGGCCGACCATGCCTACGTGCTCGAGAACGGCCGCATCCGCTTCCAGGGCCCGGCTCAGCAGCTGCGCAACGATCCGGCGGTGCGCGCGGCCTATCTCGGCGGCAGCCACTGATCCAGCCGATCCCCGCGCAGAGATCCGCCCTTCCCATCCCCCACCTCATCCTGAGGTGCCGTAGCGAAGCGGAGGCCTCGAAGGAGGCCTCCAGATAGCGCCGAGATCCCTGGAGGCCTCCTTCGAGGCCCGCACAAGCAAGCTCTCGGGATGAGGTCGAGAATCGGATCGGCGGGGGGCAAGGACCCGCGTGCTCCCCTCGAACGCGCTCGATCGGCGACGGACTGCCGCGTGCTCGTGCCGATAGGCGGCGGAGGCCGCCTATGCGAAAAGCCAGGTCACGAGGAACAGGCCTGCGAAGAACAGGGCGGAGGTCGCGGCGACGGCAGCGACTTCGCGGTGCTCGAGAATGACGACGCGGGACGTTGCAAGCATGGTGTGACCGGATCGATTCCGATCCTGGCAGTGTCGGGCCCAAAGCTTGACGCTTCCGCGGCAGCCGCCGCCATCCACAGCAGCGGGCCCGCCCCTGTCTCTTTCGCGGCACAGCCCTCCGGGCGGGCATCCGCTTGGGGCCTCCCGACGAAGCGTCATCGCGGCGCCATGCGCGACGTGTAGCCGCCTCATCCGGGACCGGCCCCCGGTCCCCTTGCTTTGACGCGCCCTCCGTCCGGACCGGCATCCGCTTCGGTTTTGGGGCGCTCCAGGAGGCCCTGCCATGACCGCGCTCAACCGCTCGCAGGAGGCGGAGGCCGCCGAGGATGCCGGCTCGAATGCCAGCGCGAACCCGACCCTCGGCGAGGTCGTGGCCGCCCGCTTCCACCGGCGCGACCTGCTGCGCGGGGCGCTGGCGGTCGGCGCGATCGGCGCGGTGGTCGGGCCCCGGGCGCTCGCGGCGGCGGACGCCTCGCCCTTCCCCTTCCGGGAGCTGCCGGCCGGATCCGACGAGCACCACCACGTCGCCGAGGGCCACGATGCAGAGGTGCTGATCCGCTGGGGCGACCCCGTCCTCCCCGGCGCCCCGCCCTTCGATCCGCACGCCCAGACGCCCGAGGCCCAGGCGAAGCAGTTCGGCTACAACAACGACTTCCTCGGATACTTCCCCCTGCCCGGCGCCGCCGACCCGGCCGGGCACGGTCTGCTCGCGGTGAACCACGAATACACCAACGAGGAGCTGATGTTCCCCGGCCTCGGCCGGCAGGAGGGCAAGACCGCCTTCGCCGGCATGTCGAAGCACCTCGTCGACATCGAGATGGCGGCCCATGGCGGCTCGGTGATCGAGGTGCGGCGCGATGGCGACCGTTGGCGGGTGGTGCCGGATTCAGCCTTCGCCCGCCGCATCACCGCGACGACGCCGATGACCCTCACCGGCCCGGCCGCGGGCTCCGCGCGCCTGCGCACGGCGGCCGATTCGGAGGGGCGCTCCGTGCTCGGCATGATCAACAACTGCGCGGGCGGCACCACGCCCTGGGGCACGTGGCTCACCTGCGAGGAGAACATCAACTACTACTTCACCGGCACGCTTCCCCCCGACTCCCTGGAGGCCCGCAACCACAAGCGGCTCGGCATCCCGGGCAATCTCTACGCCTGGGGCAAATTCCACGAGCGCTTCGACCTCGGCCGCGAGCCGAACGAGCCGAACCGCTTCGGCTGGGTGGTGGAGATCGATCCCTTCGACCCGAATTCGGTGCCGAAGAAGCGCACGGCCATGGGCCGGTTCAAGCATGAGGGCGCTGCCGGGATCCTGGCCCGGGACGGCCGCTACGTCGTCTTCCAGGGCGACGACGAGCGCTTCGACTACGTCTACCGCTTCGTCACCGATGCGACGGTCGATCGCCAGGACAAGGCGGCCAACCGCGACATCCTCGACCGCGGCACGCTCTCGGTCGCCCGCTTCGACGCGGACGGGCGCGGCGCCTGGCTGCCGCTGGTCTTCGGGGAGGGCCCGCTTACCCCGGCCAACGGCTTCCGCGACCAGGCGGACGTCCTGATCGAGACGCGGCGCGCGGCCGATCTCCTGGGCGCCACCAAGATGGACCGGCCCGAGGACGTCGAGGCCAATCCGAAGACCGGCAAGGTCTACGTGATGCTGACCAACAACGGCCGCCGCAAGGCCGATCAGGTCGACGCGGCCAATCCCCGGCCCGAGAACCGCTTCGGCCACATCGTCGAGATCGGCCCGGACGCAGGCGATTTCGCCGCGCCGGGCTTCGCCTGGGAGGTGCTGGTGCGCTGCGGCGATCCTTCGGTCGCGTCGGTCGGCGCCACCTTCTCCTCGGCCACCACGAAGGACGGCTGGTTCGGCATGCCCGACAATTGCGCGGTCGACAGCCAGGGCCGGCTCTGGGTCGCCACCGATGGCAACTCGGCCGCCCGCACCGGCCGCGCCGACGGCATCTGGGCGATGGAGACCGAAGGGGCCGGCCGCGGCACCGCCAAGCACTTCTTCCAGGTGCCCGCCGGCGCCGAGATGTGCGGCCCCTACTTCACCCCCGACGACACCACCTTCTTCGTCGCCGTGCAGCATCCGGGCGAGGCCGACGAGGAGGACCTGAAGGCGGAGCCCGCCACCTTCGAGAAGCCCGCCACCCGCTGGCCGGATTTCGACCCGACCCTGCCGCCCCGCCCCGCCGTGGTGGCGATCACCAAGCGCGGCGGCGGCCGGGTGGGAACCTGATTCCGGATCGGGTTCTGTAAAGCCCCGTCATTCGAGCGGGCTGATCCCGCCACATTGGGGCTTCCCATTGAGCGCGGCTCCCCTCCCCGCAAGGGGGAGGAGAGGCCCAGCGTGAACCGTCGCGACCTCTCCGGCGCGTTCTCGACCCTCACCCCAGCCTCTCCCGAATGGGAGAGGGAGCGCGTTGCGCTCTTCCGCAGGCTTCGATGCATGCGTCCGGCTACGAGGGGTAACGCAGATCCCTCGCGGGCGAGCGGCCGGATGCGGCCGCGGTGACACTTGAAAGCCGCCCCTTCCCGCCTCCCGCGCGCCCCTCCCCTGCCGCGATCAGCCCTTCTTAACCAACCCCATCCCATGTCATGGGAGGTCGCGTCGCTCGCGCCGGTCCCTGCCCGGCCGCTCCTGCGGTGCGATAGCCCCTTTCTGTTTCCGGTTTGTTCCGGTACGGTCAGAGGATGAAGGCGAATGCTGCACGTTCTCCCGCCGCGGCCGATGCCGCAAAACCCGCATCGCGGAGCCGTCGCGTGAGCGATCCCGCGCGCGACCTCTTCGCGGGCAAGGCGCCCGCCGCGAGCCCGACGCCGACCGAGCGGCGCCGCCTCGACACGAGCGCGGCCGTGGCGCCGCTCGCCGCCGTGCAGGCGGCCGAGGGCGGCTACGACGCCTCGGCCATCGAGGTGCTGGAGGGGCTGGAGCCGGTGCGGCGCCGGCCCGGCATGTATATCGGCGGCACCGACGAGCGGGCCCTGCACCACCTCTTCGCCGAGGTCATCGACAACTCGATGGACGAGGCGGTGGCGGGGCATGCAAGCTTCATCGAGGTGGAGCTGGAGGAGACAGGCGCCCTCGTCGTCACCGACAATGGCCGCGGCATCCCCGTCGACCCGCACCCGAAATTCCCGGGCAAGTCCGCGCTCGAGGTCATCATGACCACGCTGCATGCGGGCGGTAAGTTCGACTCGAAGGTCTACGAGACCTCGGGCGGCCTGCACGGCGTCGGCATCTCGGTGGTGAACGCGCTCTCGGACCTGCTCGAGGTCGAGGTCGCCCGCAACCAGACCCTCTACCGCCAGACCTTCTCCCGCGGCCTGCCGACCAGCGCCCTGGAGCCGGTCGGGCGCGTCCAGAACCGGCGCGGCACCAAGGTGCGCTTCCACCCGGACGCGCAGATCTTCGGCTCGCTGAAGTTCGACCCGCGCCGCCTGTTCAAGATGGCGCGCTCCAAGGCCTATCTGTTCGGCGGCGTCGAGATCCGCTGGCGCTGCGCCCCCGCCCTCCTCGAAGGGCTAGCGGACGTGCCGGCGGAAGCCGTGCACCGCTTCCCCGGCGGCCTGCGCGACTACCTCGCCCGCGACATCGAGGGGAAGGAGCTCGTCACCGACGCGATCTTCTCCGGCAAGGTGACGAAGCCCGGCAGCCACGGCTCGCTCGAATGGGCGGTGGCCTGGATGGTCACCGACGACGGCATCTCCTCCTCCTACTGCAACACGATCCCGACGCCGGATGGCGGCACCCACGAGGCGGGTCTCCGCGTCGCGCTGCTGCGGGCTTTGCGCGAGCATGCCGAGCGTGTGAACCAGGCCAAGCGCATGAATGCGGTGACCACCGACGACGTGATGGCGACCTGCGCCTCCATGCTCTCGGTCTTCATCCGCGAGCCGGAGTTCCAGGGCCAGACCAAGGACAAGCTCGCGACCGTCGAGGCCTCCCGCATCGTCGAGACCGCGATCCGCGACGCCTTCGACCATTGGCTCGCCGCCTCCCCGGCCCAGGCCAACAAGCTCCTCGACTGGGTGATCGACCGGGCCGAGGAGCGCCTGCGCCGCCGCCAGGAGAAGGAGGTCGCGCGCAAGTCCGCCACCCGCAAGCTGCGGCTGCCGGGTAAGCTCGCCGATTGCTCGGCCGCCGGCACCACCGGCTCCGAGATCTTCATCGTCGAGGGCGACTCGGCCGGCGGTTCGGCCAAGCAGGCGCGCGACCGCGCCACCCAGGCGATCCTGCCCCTGCGCGGCAAGATCCTGAACGTCGCCTCGGCCTCGCGCGACAAGCTCGGAGCCAACCAGCTCATCTCGGACCTGACCCTGGCGCTCGGCTGCGGCACGGGGGCGAATTTCCGCGAGGCGGACCTTCGCTACGAGAAGGTGATCATCATGACGGACGCCGACGTGGACGGCGCCCACATCGCCTCGCTGCTGATCACCTTCTTCTACCGGCAGATGCCGAAGCTCATCGACCGCGGGCATCTCTACCTCGCGATCCCGCCCCTCTACCGGCTGCAGCAGGGCACCAAGACGGCCTATGCGCGCGACGACGCGCACAAGGACCATCTGATCAAGACCCAGTTCAAGAACGGCAAGGTCGAGATCGGCCGCTTCAAGGGCCTCGGCGAGATGATGCCGGCGCAGCTCAAGGAGACCACCATGGACCCGAAGAAGCGTACGCTGCTGCGGGTCGCGGTGCTCGACGAGGCGCGGGAATCGACCGGCGACACGGTGGACCGGCTGATGGGCAACAAGCCCGAGGCGCGCTTCGCCTTCATCACCGAGCGCGCCGCCTTCGCGGAAGGCACCGACCTCGACATCTGAGATCCAGGGATCCCGAAGGGACAAGTCCCTTCGGCGGGGCCAGGGCAGAGCCCTGGAGATCATCGGGGCTCTGCCCCGATACCCCGCCAAAGGGATGATCCCTTTGGAATCCCGGACCCTTGAAACGCAGAAAGCCCGGCCGTGAGGCCGGGCTTTCCGTTTCGGCTGGAGCCGTCCGGGCCCCGAAGGGCCCGGCAGGTCTTAGTACGAGCCGAACTTGTAGTTGATGCCGGCGCGGACGACGGCGAACTCGGTGTCGTTGCGGCGGTTGGTGGCGCCGGAGACGACGGTGACGCCGGTGCTGCCGAGGCCGACCGGGATGCCGGT
>NZ_CABFVH010000030.1 GCF_902141855.1 Methylobacterium dankookense
GGGTGACGGTGATCCAGGGCGCGGTCTTCGTGCTCTGCGTGCTGCTGTTCCGCGAGGGCATCGTCGGGCTGTTCGCCAAGCTCCTCAAGAAACCGCTGTAGGGGTGAGCCTCGTCTTCAACGAGCAGACGAAGCTCCTCGCCACCGCGCTCAACAGTATTGATCCCGCTTCTCAAGCTGATCTCGCGTTCACCCGTCGCGTTCCACACGGGCAATTCATGCTCCGTTCCTCACGGCGCGACGCGCGATCCGAAGCATCGCCACCGTTCGTGATTTCCCGATCGCGCTGCGCGAGTCGCGCGCGGTGGTCGCGATGGCGCAGGTCTTCTCGATTTCGGTGATCCCGCGGGATCAGTCTTGGGCTCGGGTGACGGCCGAAAGCGGCCATGGCTGCAAATTTCATCCGCGCTGGAGCCGAGCTGAGGCTATTCCGGAAAAGTGATAGCGCAGAAGATGTGCGCAAGCTTACAATGCCGCGGCTTCGGCGTGTTGCAAGGGATGACGAATGGAGGGGTGGCCATGTTCAAGCCGTTCGATGATCCCAAGGGATGCTTCTCGTTCCAGGGTCTTCCGTCCAAGTTCTTCCTGGATCCGTCGCCGTTCGGAAATGGCGCGCTGCTGATTCTTCATCAATACGCCAATAATGCGATGGATATCGACTCGCGCCACGTCTCCGGTGTGAAGCAGGCCGTTGCGCAGGTGCGCGAAACCTTTGGAGAGTCCTCCGGCGCACTCGAGTTCTACGGGATCACCGACCGGACGGGGTCCGACAGCTACAACAAGACGCTGTCCACGACCCGAGCGAGGAACGCGCTCAACCGGTTCATCGCCGAACTCGGCTTCACCAACTCGAACCATACCTTCAGCAATGGTCTCGGTGAGAGCTTCGATGCGGAATATTTCGATGCGAAGGACGGGACCGCGCATGCCGGTTTCCGCGGCGTCGCCTGCTATTTCTGGGAATCGAGCCTCACCGCGCGCGATCCGGTACTGACCACCTCCATCGCGTTCGCGAAACCGCATTCGAAGGGCTCGGCGCAGGAATCGTCCCTTCTCGGCCCGCTCCATCTCGGCCGTCTTCGAGCCAATCCACGCTCGACATTCGGGATCTGAACTCGAAACCTCGGGCGTTCCGTATTCGGGGGACGGTGGCGCAGACCCAGGTTCCGTCCCCCTCGCTCATCGCGCTCTCCGGGTATGGCGCTCGTCAAGCCGCCGCTCCAGCGGGGCATGCCTTATGAATGCGCGGCCTAATTCCTCTGGTAGATGATCACCGACAGATAGGTCATCGGCAGCTTGAGCAGCTTGGCTGGGCCGTGCAGACCGTTGGAATCGAACATCAGCGTATCGCCGGGTGTGAGATGGTAGTCGTTCCCGGCATGGTGATAGAGCACCTCGCCGGTCAGCATGTAGATGATCTCCGTGCCGGCGTGCCGGAAGCTCGTATAGGCCTCGGCCTCCGCCTGGAGCGTGATCAGGTAGGGCTCGACGACGAGATCACCGCCGATGCCCGCGCCGAGAAGCTCGTAGATGTGCCCGACCTTGGTGCCGCGCCGCTCGATCACGACCCCGCCCCCCTTGCGGACATAGGAGCAGTCGCGCCGCTCCTCGAAGGCCGCGAACAGTGCCGTGATCGGCACGTTCAGGGCGCCGGCGATGGCGTTGACCGAGGACAGGGAGGGCGAGATGGCGCCGTTCTCGATCTTCGAGATCATGCCCGGCGAGATGCCGGCCGCATGGGCGAGATCGACCACCGAGAGATCGCGCTCCCGCCGCAGGATCCGGATCTGATGACCGAGCGCCTTTTCCAGGGGACGCTCCTCGACCCCGGGCGCGTTCGAGGCCGTGTTCAGCATGCCGTCCTCGTCCTGTCCGCGGCTCTCCATGGTTCCCGTCCGCTCCCCTGATGGCTGTCCGGCGCGATTTTCGCGAGGGCGGCCGGAGGCGGCCCTCGCGCCGCCGTTGTAGCGGAGCCGGCTCACCGCGTCGCGGGCCGGGTCGTCGCGCACCGCCCCTCGGGCAGCCCGTCGCGAGGCCGGTCGATCTGTTCTTCTAGAGAAAAATTTGTTCTCCTATGTTGACGGGAGTGCCGGCGCCGTGCGAGCACGGACGCCGAGAGTTCGGTGGCGAGAGCGAATGGGATGTGCGGCATCGTCGGTTTGTTTCTGAAGAACGGCGCGCTCGAGCCCAGGCTCGGCGCGCTCCTGTCCGGCATGCTCTGCACGATGACGGATCGCGGCCCGGACAGTGCCGGCTTCGCGGTCTACGGCACGGGTGCCGAGGGCCTGAAGCTCACCTTGCGCGCGGCCGATCCGGCGCTGCTGGCCGACGCCCTCGACGGGATGCGCCGCGACCTCGGCCTCGCCTGCGAGGCGACCGCCCGGGACACGCACACCGTGCTCACCCTCGCCGCCTCGGACGAGGCGCGGGTCCGCGCCTGGCTCGGCGCCCATGCCCGCGGGATCGAGGTGGTCGGCGCCGGCCGGCGCATGGAGATCTTCAAGGAGGTCGGCCTGCCCCGCGCGGTGGCCGAGCGCTTCGATCTCGCCGCGATGACGGGCAGCCACGCGATCGGGCACACCCGCATGGCGACCGAGAGCGCGGTGACCACGGACGGCGCCCACCCCTTCTCCACGGGGCGCGACGAGTGCCTCGTCCATAACGGCTCCCTGTCGAACCATAACGGCCTGCGCCGCCGCCTGGAGCGCGAGGGCCTCGCCTTCGCGACGCGCAACGATTCGGAGGTGGCGGCCGGCTACCTCACCTGGCGGATGCGGGCGGGCGCCTCGCTCAAGGAGGCGCTCGAATCGAGCCTGTCCGACCTCGACGGCTTCTTCACCTTCGTCGTCGGCACCGAGACCGGCTTCGCCGTGGTGCGCGACCCCATCGCCTGCAAGCCCGCCGTGATGGCCGAGACCGACGACTACGTGGCCTTCGGGTCCGAGTACCGCGCCCTCGTCGGCCTGCCCGGCATCGAGGCGGCCCGCGTCTTCGAGCCCGAGCCGGCCCGCGTCTACGCCTGGGAGCGCCATTGATGCCGACCTTCGACCTGCGCCTCGCCCCCTTGCGCGCGCTGAACGGCGCCCTGCACGCCTTGGCGCCCGAGACCGACCAGACGCACTGGACCGTGCTCAACCCGGACGGCCGCCACGCCATCGCCTGCGGGCTCGACGCCCCGGTCTCGGTCGAGATCGAGGGGAATGCCGGCTATTACTGCGCCGGCATGAACAAGCGGGCGAGCATCCTCGTCGCCGGCAATGCCGGTGTCGGTGTCGCCGAGAACATGATGTCGGGCTTCGTCCGGGTGCGGGGCGATGCCAGCCAGTCGGCCGGCGCCACAGCCCATGGCGGCACCCTCGTCATCGACGGCAATGCGGGCGCCCGCTGCGGCATCTCGATGAAGGGCGTCGACATCCTGGTGAAGGGCTCGGTCGGCCACATGTCGGCCTTCATGGCCCAGGCGGGCACGCTGACCGTGCTGGGCGATGCCGGGGAGGCGCTCGGCGACTCGCTCTACGAGGCGCGCCTCTACGTGCGGGGACGCGTGACGAGCCTCGGCGCCGACTGCGTCGAGAAGGAGATGCGCGACGTGCACCGCGCCGAGCTCCACGCCAGGCTCCAGGCCGCGGGGCTCGCGGGCGAGGTCGATCCGGGCGAGTTCCGCCGCTTCGGCTCGGCCCGCACCCTCTACCACTTCCACGTCGACAACGCCGGAGCCTATTGATGGCCGAGCATCCCGAAGCCCCGCGCACCAGCCCGCGCCTCTCGGCGACCTTCACCCCCGAGGTGATGTCCGAGATCCGCCGCGCGGCGGCCACCGGCATCTACGACATCCGCGGTGCGGGCGCGAAGCGCAGCCTCCCGCATTTCGACGACCTCCTGTTCCTCGGCGCCTCGATCAGCCGCTACCCGCTGGAGGGCTATCGCGAGCGCTGCGGCACCGAGGTGGTGCTCGGCACGCGCTTCGCCGCCAAGCCGATCCACCTGAAGACGCCGGTGACCATTGCGGGCATGAGCTTCGGCTCGCTCTCGGCCAACGCCAAGGAGGCGCTCGGCCGCGGCGCGACGCTCGCCGGCACCTCGACCACCACCGGCGATGGCGGCATGACGCCGGAGGAGCGCGGGCATTCGAAGACGCTGGTCTACCAGTACCTGCCCTCCCGCTACGGCATGAACCCGGACGACCTGCGCAAGGCCGACGCCATCGAGGTGGTGATCGGACAGGGCGCCAAGCCCGGCGGCGGCGGCATGCTGCTCGGCCAGAAGATCACCGAGCGGGTCGCCGGCATGCGCTGCCTGCCGCCGGGCATCGACCAGCGCTCGGCCTGCCGGCACCCCGACTGGACCGGCCCGGACGACCTCGCGATCAAGATCGAGGAGCTGCGCGAGATCACCGACTGGCAGAAGCCGATCTACGTGAAGGTCGGGGCGAGCCGCCCCTATTACGACACCGCCCTCGCCGCGAAGGCCGGCGCGGACGTGGTGGTGCTCGACGGCATGCAGGGCGGCACTGCGGCGACGCAGGACGTCTTCATCGAGCATGTCGGCATCCCGACGCTCGCCGCGATCCGGCCCGCCGTGCAGGCTTTGCAGGATCTCGGGCTCCACCGCGCGGTGCAGCTCGTGGTCTCCGGGGGCATCCGGTCGGGGGCCGACGTCGCCAAGGTGCTGGCGCTGGGCGCGGATGCGGTGGCGATCGGCACGGCGGCGCTGATCGCGCTCGGCGACAACGATCCGCGCTGGCAATCGGAATACGAGGCGCTCGGCACCACGGCCGGAGCCTACGACGACTGGCACGAGGGCAAGGACCCGGCCGGCATCACCACGCAGGACCCGGTTCTCGCCGCGCGCCTCGACCCCGAGCTCGCCGGGCGGCGCCTCGCCAACTTCCTCGCGGTGATGACGCTGGAGGCCCAGACCATCGCCCGGGCCTGCGGCAAGAGCCACCTGCACAACCTTGAGCCCGAGGATCTCGCGGCCCTCACCATCGAGGCCGCCGCCATGGCCGGGGTGCCGCTCGCCGGCACCGGCTGGATCCCCGGCAAGACGGGCCTCTGAGCGCGGGCCTGCGGGCCCTCTGTCCAACCGGGCCGCCCGCGGGCGGCTCGCCCTCGACCACCTCCGGGCTGCCGGCCGAAACGAAAGCGTTGGCGATGTCGCTTCAACTGGGGAGCGCTGCGCGCGAGCGCGGGATCCGATATTTCCTCGTCTCCTATACCGACCTGTTCGGGACGCAGCGGGCCAAGCTCGTGCCCGCGGCGGCGATCGAGAGCACCTGCCGCAACGGGGCGGGGTTCGCGGGCTTCGCCACCTGGCTCGACATGAGCCCGGCCGATGCCGACCTCCTCGCGGTGCCCGATCCCGCCGGCCTCGTGCAGCTGCCCTGGAAGCCGGAGGTGGGCTGGCTCCCGGCCGACCTCGTGATGGACGGCGCGGCCGTGGAGCAGGGCCCGCGCAACATCCTGAAGCGGCTGATCGCGCAGGCAGCCCGCGCGGGCCTGCAGATGAAGACCGGCGTCGAGCCCGAGTTCTTCCTCACCCGGCCGGACGGGCTGGAGCCCGCCGACACCGCCGACCGGCAGGCCAAGCCCTGCTACGACCAGTCGGCCCTGATGCGCCACTACGACGTGATCGCCGAGATCTGCGACGCGATGACGGCGCTCGGCTGGCAGCCCTACCAGAACGACCATGAGGACGCGAACGGCCAGTTCGAGATGAACTGGGCCTACGACGACGCCCTCGTCACGGCCGACCGGCACGCCTTCTTCAAGTACATGGCGCGCACGGTGGCCGAGCGGCACGGCCTGCGCGCCACCTTCATGCCCAAGCCCTTCGCCGACCTGACCGGCTCGGGCTGCCACGCCCACATCTCCCTGTGGCGCGATGGGCGCAACCTCTGCGCCGACCCGGAGGACGAGCTCGGCCTCTCCGAGACCGGCTACCACTTCATCGGCGGCCTGATCCACTCGGCCGAGGCGCTGGCGGCCCTGACCAACCCCACCGTCAACTCCTACAAGCGCCTCAACGCCCCGCGCACCGCCTCGGGCGCGACCTGGGCGCCGAACACGGTGACCTATGCCGGCAACAACCGCACCCACATGATCCGCGTGCCGGGCGGGGGCCGCTTCGAGTTCCGCCTCGCGGACGGGGCGGCCAACCCCTACCTGCTGCAGGCGGCGATCCTGGCGGCGGGGCTCGACGGCATCTACAACCGGCGCGACCCGGGCCGCCGCCTCGACATCAACATGTACACGCAGGGCCATGCCGTGGAGGGCGTGAAGCGCCTGCCCCTCAACATGCTCGACGCGCTGCGCGCCCTGGAGGAGAGCCCGGTCCTCAACGAGGCGCTGGGCGCCTTCATCCCGAGCTATCTCAAGCTCAAGCACGAGGAATGGGGCGCCTATTGCAGGCATCTCACCCAGTGGGAGCGCGACACGACGCTGGATTGCTGAGACAAAGCTCCGGCCTGTTCCGGTCTTCACAGCTCAACCGGGATGTCGGATAGTCGCCGCTCGCGATGCTCCGGCTCCCCTCGCTCCGGGCCGCAAGGACATTCATGACCGTGCAGAGATCGCGCCGGCGGGCATCGGCGACCCCGGAGGCCGATACGGGGCGGCCGGAGCCGCGCCAGCCCATCATCCCGTTGAGCGATCCCGGCTCCCTGAAGGGCATGGACCGCTCCTTCGCGGTCCTCGAACTGCTCGCCGCGGCGCCGGGCCGGGTCGTCGACGTGACGCGGGCGCTCGACCTGCCCTGGGCCACCGTCCACCGGACCATCGTGCAGCTGGAGAAGGCACAGTTCCTCCGCCGCGACCCCGAGACCAGCCGCTACCATATCGGCCCGCGCCTCTGGCATATCGGCTCGGCCTATCTCGCCACCCACCGCGTCCTCACCGCGGCGACGCCCTACCTCGCCCGCCTCGCCGACATGGAGGGGATCGCCATCCAGGTCGTGGAGCGGATCGGCTGGCAATCGGTGGTGATCTACTCACACCAGCACGTGGACGAGGACATCACCAAGGCCCATTACGGCTACCACTTCCCCCTGCACTGCGCCTCGAAGGGGCACGTGCTCCTCGCCAACGCGGCCCCGTCCTTCATCGAGTCCTATCTCGCCCGCCCCCTGGAGCGGCTGACCGCGGAGACGGTGACGGATCCGCAGGCCCTGCGCGGCATCCTCGACTCCGTGCGGGAGACGGGCTTCTCGCTGACCGTCGGGGACGTGCAGCTCTTCGCCGCCTCGATGTCCGCGCCGATCCGCGACGCGGGCGGCCAGGTCGTCGCCGCGCTCTGCTTCGTGTTCCGCAAGAACATCCTGAAGGAGGAGGGCCGGCAGGACCTTCTTCAGGAGCGGCTCGTCCACGCCGCCCACTCGATCTCCCTCGATCTCGGCTGGCGCCACGGCCGCTGAGCCGCGGCTCGGCTTCTGTGCTGATCTGCCCGGTATCGTGCCGGTGCAGAGAGGACGGCGAGAGGCTCGGCGTGCCTCGCCGGCTCTCGTGAGCGATTTCCGTCCTCGCGCCCCGGCTGCAGATTCGAAGATCCATACAACCCGATCGGGATCATCGATCGGAATGCCCATTTGCCGGTCGAGAAGGCCAGGATTGATGCGGGCATGATGTGTTTTCATGCGGCGAAGATCCTGGAAGACACGGCGATCACATCTTAAAACCTTGAAGCCGACGCCGTGGCGGAAGGGCCCGGCACCGTCGCGAGGATGCGGATCCATGAAGAGCTACATCGACGGCGCGCTCCGCGACCTCGGCCCCGAATTCTCCGAGTTCTTCGACCGGGGCCGCACCGCCATCGTCTCGATCGACCTGCATCGCGGGCATCTGGAGGACGATCCGCTCTGCCCCTGCCCGGCGCCGCGCGCCCGCGACGTGGTCGCCCCGGTCGATGCCTTCCATGCGCAGGCGCGCAGGCTCGGCGTCCCGGTCATCCACGTGCGTAGCACCCTGCGGGCCGGCGGCATCGACGACGTGGCCGGCCGCAAAGCGGCCTGGCGCCTCGTCTTCCCGCTCCATGTCGGCGCCATCGGCAATGCGGACGCGCACGCCATCGAGGGCACGCGCTGGACGGAATTCGTCACCGAGGTCGAGGCCGACGACCTCGTCGTCTCGGGCAAGAAGCGCCTCTCGGCCTTCTACCCGACGGATCTCGACTTCCTCCTGCGCAACATGGGCGTCGGAACCCTCGTCCTGAACGGCTGCCTCGCCGATTGCTGCGTGCTCAACACGGCGTTCGATGCGTCCAATCTCGGCTACCGGGTCGTGGTGGCGCGCGACCTCGTGGCCGGCACGAACCCGTACCTGGAGGAGGCCGCGCTGCGCATCGTCGCCATGCATCTCGGCCTCGTCACCGACGGCGCCGAGATGCTGGAGGCCTGGCGATCCTGACAGGGGCTGAAAACGCGAAGACCGGCAGCCCGCCGGGGCGCCGGTCTCCTCACGCGATGAATCCGGTTCGAGCGACGGGCTTGGAGCCGTTCCCGATCGCGCTGCAATCGGGAGCGGCTCCAAATCATTGTTTTGACGCGCTCTCTTTCGCCGAACCGGCATCCACTTCGGCTTAAGAACGCTCAGCGCGTCGGCAGGGGCCGTCCGGGCGCGGTCGAGCCCGTCGTGACGGCATCCGCCGGCATGATGACGAAGCGGTGGCCCGAGGCCTCGTAGCGTCGCAGGTTGTGCGGGGCCGCCACGCCGTCGAGGCCGCCCGGGGCGACGGCCGCCGGGATGCCCGAGGGGGCGGTGAAGCTCTGCGCGAAGGCGCCGGTGGAGAGGACGAGGCCGAGGGCGGCTCCGGTGAACAGGCGAACGATCATGGTCATCCCCGCGGGCGATTGCTCTGATGACGCGCACAAGATGCGACGAACAGAGAAGTTCCCGCTTATCCGCCGCGCCTGATTCGAGCGACGACAGTATTTTTCGGTCGGAGACGGCTCGAAATCCAGGATCGATTTCGGAAAGCCTCGTTCCATCAGGGCCTTGGCCCTGTCTTCGGGCCTGCCCGCGGCCGTGGCCGCAGGCGCGCGCCATGTGCTCCCGCGCACAGGCCGGCGATGCGCATCGGGACCGGCGCCGCCGCGGACGCGCTGTCCTGCCGCCCCCTTCGGATGCGGCCGGGCCCCGCTGGAGCGCTCTTTCGCCGAAGTGGAGGCCGCTTCGGCGAAAGAGCGCGCGTCAAGACAAGGACTTGAAGCCGCTCCCGATTGCAACGCGATCGGGAGCGGCTCTAACCTCGGATGATCGGATGGGTCACCCGTCCCTCGGACGCCGATGGAATCCGTCATGTCCCGCCTCGCCGCCGTCGCGACCCTCGCTCTCATCGCGGGCCTGCCCGCGGGCGCGTCGGCCCAGAGCTACACCGCGCCCGCCGGGATCCCGGCGGCCACCTCCGTCGCCGGATATGCCGAGGCGCCGCAGCAGCGCGGTGCGGCTCGGTCCCGCGACGGCTCCGCACAGGCCGCCACGCCGGCCGGTGCCGGCCGGCGTGGCGGCCGCCGCCCCCGCTGATCCGGTCCCTCGACGCCGGTTCGCACGGCGCCCCCTCCCCGGCGGGCAATGCGCCGGAATTCAATGTGCCGGAATTCAATGCGCCGGAATTCTTGGCGATGCGCTCCGGTTGCTTGAGCCGATCCGGCCGGGACGCCCGGTGGACAGCTTTTCTGCTTAAGGCCTGAGCGGCGCGCGCCGATTATTTGTGCGGGCGAAGGACTTGCCCGCCAGCCTTTTCATATGCATCATTTGGATATTATATCCATATAATGGACATCAAGCGAGGGTTTCGTGGGTCTCCAGATCGCCATCGACACCGGCGGAACGTTCACGGACGTCGTCGCCATCGACCGCACGACCGGCGCCATCACCGCCGTCAAGACGCCCTCGACGCCGGCCGATCCGAGCATCGGCCTGCTCGACGGCGTGCGGAAGGTCCTGGCGGAGGTCGGCGCGGACGATGCCGACCTCGACATGCTGCTGCACGGCTCGACGGTGGCCACGAACGCGGTGCTGGAGCACAAGTTCGCCGGCCTCGGCCTCGTCGTGACCCGGGGCTTCCGGCACATGATCGAGATCGCCCGCCAGTCCGTGCCGGACGGCTACGGCAACTCCTTCTTCTGGGTGAAGCCGCCGCGCCTCGTGCCGCTCCATCTCGTGCGCGAGGTGCCCGGCCGCATGACCTTCGAGGGCGCCGAGATCGAGCCCCTCGACGAGGGCGCGGTGCTCCATGCGGTGCGCGAGCTGGTGGAGGACGGCGTGCGCTGCATCGGCGTCTGCCTGCTGCACGCCTACGCCAACGACGCCCACGAGCGCCGGATCGGCGAGCTGGTCCGCGCCGAGTTCCCCGACGTGTTCGTGTCGCTCTCCTCGGTCGTGCTGCCGGAATACCGCGAGTACGAGCGTGCGATGACGACGCTGATCGACGTGCTCGTGAAGCCCTATTGCAAGACCTACCTGCAGAGCGCCGCCGACGAGATCCGCGCCAAGTCCGGCGACATCCCCTTCCTCATCATGCAGTCGAACGGCGGCGTGGTGAAGCATTCCACCGCGGGCGAGAAGCCCGTGACCATGCTGCTCTCCGGGCCCGCCGCGGGCATCCTCGGCTCGATCCACATGGCCCGGCTCGCCGGCTACAAGGACATCCTCACCGTCGATGTCGGGGGCACCTCCACGGACGTGGCGATCATCGAGGACTACGCCCCGATGTACACCTCGTCGTCGATGGTCGAGAGCTACCCGGTCAAGACGCCGATGCTCGACATCGTCACGGTGGGCTCCGGCGGCGGCTCGATCGCCTGGGTCGACCCGTACGGCCAGCTCAAGGTCGGGCCCCGCAGCGCGGGCGCCGATCCGGGCCCGATCTGCTACGGCCGCGGCGGCACCCAGCCCACCGTCACCGATGCCGCGATCGCGCTGGGGCGCCTGCCCTCGGCGCTGATCGGCGGCGCGATCCGCCTCGACGACGCGGCGGCCCGTGGGGCCTACGAGGACCTCGGCGCCCGCTTCGGCCTGCCCGCCGAGGAGGTGGCCGCGGGCGCCCTGGAGATCGCCGCGGTCAACCAGGTCTTCGGCATCCGGCAGGTGACCACCACCCGCGGGCGCGAGCCCGGCGCCTACGCCATGGTCGCCTTCGGCGGGGCCGGCGGCCTGTTCGCGACGGAGGTCGCCGACCTCCTCGACATCCGCACCGTGGTCTCGCCGCCCAATCCCGGCAATCTCTGCGCCTTCGGCCTGCACGTCTCCGACGTCCGCCGCGACTACATCCGCACCCTGGTGCGCCAGCAATCCGCCGCCGACAGCGGCGAGATCCTCGGAGCCTGGACGGAACTCGCGGCCACCGGCCTCGCCGACATCGAGGCCGAAGGCATCGCGCCCGAGCGGATCCGGATCCAGCGCATCGCCGACATGCGCTATTTCGGCGAGGGCCACGAGGTCCAGGTGACGATCCCCGAAGGTCTCGCGGGCGAGGCGGCGCTCGCCCATCTCTGGGACGATTTCCACCGCGTCCACGACCAGACCTTCGGCTTCCACTACCGGGACAAGCAGGACGTCGAGATCGTCAACCTGCGCATCCAGGCGATCGGCGAGCAGAGCCGGCCCCGGATCCAGGCCGATTCCACCGCGCGCGCGCCGGCCGCGCCCTTCGGCAGCCGGCGCGCCTACTGGCGCCGGACGGGCTGGGTCGATTGCCCGCTCTACCGCCGCACCGAGCTCGCCCTCGGCCAGTCCGTCTCCGGGCCGGCCATCGTGGAGGAGTACGGCTCGACCGTCGTCGTCGCCGAGAGCTGGAGCGTGCGGGCCGACCCGTTCGGCAACCGGATCCTCGAGAAGAGCCTGTGAGGGGCGAGACCATGACCGATACGCAACGCACCCTCGGCCCGATCGAGCTCGAGGTCATCCACGGCACCATCCGCGCCGCCGAGCTGGAGATCGAGGCGGCGGTCGAGCGCACCGCCCGCTCGCCGATGATCCGCGACCAGCACGATTACCGGGTCGCCCTGTTCGACGCCAAGGGCCGCAAGCTCACCGGCCGGTCCTACTCGGCCATCGTCGAGCCGGTGTTCCAGTATTTCGGCGCCGACGACATCCATCCCGGCGACGTCTTCTTCTGGAACGACCCCTACAATTCCTGCGGCGGCATCGGCCACGTGCCGGACCTCTGCACCACGGTGCCGATCTTCCTCGGCGAGCGCCTGATCGGCTTCAGCCAGGTGTTCGGCCACCACGACGACATCGGCGGCGCCGTGCCCGGCAGCCTGCCCGTCCACGCGACGGACAGCTGGATGGAGGGCACGATGATCCCGCCGATCAAGCTCTACGAGCGGGGCAAGCTCAACGCGGCGGCCTTCCGCATCATCGTGCGCAATTCCCGCCTCTCGGAGCATCTCGCGGGCGATCTCGACGCCGAGATCGGGGCGGCCCGCCTCGGCTCGCGCCGCATCGTCGCTTTGGCCGAGCGCTACGGCATCGACACGCTGGAGGCGGCCTTCGACCAGATCCTGAGGAATACCGCCGAGGTCTTCCGCCGCGAGATCCTGCCGAAGATCGCCGACGGCGCATACACCTTCGAGGATTATATCGAGCATGACGGCGTCGATGAGGACCGGCTCCACGCGCTGCGCGTGACGATGATCAAGACCCCGGACCGGATCGTCCTCGACTTCACCGGGACCGATCCGGAGGCGAAGGGGCCGATCAACTGGGCCCTCGACGAGGCCGAGGGGCGCTACTTCCGCAAGTGGCTCGCCCCGACCCTGCGCTCCCTCGCCGATTCCCCGGAGCGCGCCGCCGAGATCGACTCGAACGAGGGCGTGCTCGACGTGATCGACGTGGTCTTCCCCGAGAAGGGCACGCTGATCACCCCGACCTTCGGCAAGCCCACCGGCATGCGCTTCTTCCTGATGCTGCGCACGCTCGGCGCCTTCGCCGCCTGCCTGTCCAAGGCCACCGGCGGGCGGATGCCGGCCGACCACGAGACGATCCGCATCTGGGGGGTCACCGGCGGGCGGCGGCAGGAGGATTTCTACCTGTTCCGCGAGGTGCTCGGCGGCGGCAGCCCCGGCCGCCCCTGGGCCGACGGCTCGGACGTCGTGCACATCGTGCCGAACTCCAAGAACCTGCCGGCGGAATTCTCCGAGACGCGCTACCCGATCCTCGTGGAGGAGCTCGGCCTCAAGCAGGGCTCGGGCGGCCCCGGCTACCACCGCGGCGGCTTCGGCTACGACAAGCGCATCCGCGTGCTCGACGAATGCCGCCTGATCTCGAACGCCGACCGCTCGCTGCTCGGCTGCTACGGCGTCAACGGCGGCAAGGCCGGCGAGAACTACCAGGTCTCGGTGATCGATGCCGAGGGCGAGGAGACGGTCCATCCGGGCATGAGCGACACCGTCACGGTGCCCGCCGGCGCGACTATCCGGGTGGTCACCACGGGCGGCGGCGGCTGGGGCGATCCCCTGGCGCGGCCGGTGGCCCGGGTGGTGGCGGACGTGCAGTGCGGCCTCGTCACCGAATCCTCGGCCCGGCACGATTACGGCGTCGTGCTCCGGTGCGAGGGCCGGATCTGGCAGGCCGACCTCGCCGCCACCGAGGCCCAGCGCGCCGGCCTCGCCAAGGCGCGCGGCATCCCGGCCATGTTCGACCGCGGCCCGTATTTCGCAGCCCTCAAGGCGGCCGGGAAGGTGGCGCGGCCGGAGGGCTTCCCCGACCCCGATGCGGGCTGGTTCGCGCGGCCGGTGGCCTGAGGAGCGGTACCCCATGAAGATCACGCGGTCCTTCGAAGTGCGCCGGCCGCTGCCGGCGGTCTGGGCCCTGTTCCAGGACATTCCCACCGTCGCCGCCTGCATGCCGGGGGCGGAGCTGACGGACGACAAGGGCGGGGGCGCCTATGCGGGGCGGGTGAGCATCAAGCTCGGGCCCTTCGGCGCCTCCTTCGAGGGCGAGGCCCAGGTCACCGCCGACGCGGCGAGCCGGAGCGGCCATGCCGAGGGGCGCGGCGTCGACAAGCGCGGCGGCAGCCGCTCGAAGCTCGCCCTCGACTACCGCCTGACCGAGGTGGAGGGGGCGACCCGCGTCGACATCGACGCGGACGTGCAGCTCGCCGGGCCGGTCGCCCAGTTCGGCCGCACCGGCATCGTCAACGAGACCGCGGGCGTGCTGATCGGTCAGTTCGCGACCAACGTGGAGGCCCGGCTCGCGGCGATTCCGGAGGCCGCGCCGGCTGCCCAGGCCGCGTCCCCCATCGCCGCCCCGGCCGAGCCCCGCGGCATCGGCGTGCTGGCGCTGATCGGCGCGGTGATCGCCGCCCTGGTCCGGCGGATGCTCGGGCGCGCCGCCTGATCCCGCCGGGCCATCCCGGAGACCTTCGCGAGAACCATCCGCAGGACATCGCACGAGGACGGAGCGAAGAGATGACAGAGACCCCCCTGCCGGTCCGCATGTCGGCGATGACGCAGATGGAGATCGCCGAGGCGATCGCGGGCAAGCGCGCCGTGATCCTGCCGACCGGCGCCACCGAGGCGCACGGGCCGCACATGCCGACCGATACCGATACCCACCAGGTCGAGCACATCGCCTGCCTGCTGGCGCGGCGCCTCGGCGCCCTCGTCGCGCCGCCGGTGGCCTACGGCATCTCGAAGACCTTCGAGTTCTTCCCCGGCACCGTCTCGCTCTCGATCCCGACCTACCAGGCCATGCTGTTCGAGATCGGCGCCGGCCTGATCCGGCAGGGCTTCGAGCACCTGATCATCCTCAACGGCAACCGCCCGAACGGCACCGCCAACGACGCGGTGGCCCGCCACCTCGTGGACGAGCTCGACGCGGAGCACGCCTTCAAGGTCTCGGCCTTGAGCTACTGGGAGCCGGCGGCCGAGCGGATCCACGCCCTGCGCAGGTCCGTGCCCGGCGGCATGGGCCATGGCTGCGAGTTCGAGACCGGCTTCCAGCTCGCCACCCGGCCGGAGCTCGTGAAGATGGACCGGCTCGCGGGCTCCCATTACGGCCCGGTGGGCTGGGACCTCGTCGCCCCGACGGAGCCGGTGCGCACCTATATGCGCCGCCCGCGGCCCGCGGCCGGCCATGCCGCGATCTTCGGGGACCCCTCCTGCGCCACCGCCGAGGCGGGCCAGGCCTTCATCGACATCGTCGTGGACACCCTGGAGGAGACCTTCCGCACCCTGCGCGGCTCCTACGAGGAGCGGCGCTAAGCTTTTGTTTTGACGCGCTCTCTTGCGCCGAACCGGTATCCACTTCGGCTTAAGAGCGCTCTAGGTCGCGAGGCCCGTAACAGGGTGCCGGTGGCGCCAGCGCCCTTCCGCCTCGAGCTGCGCGGCGAGGGCGAGGAGCCGCCCCTCGCCGCCTATCGGCGCGAGGATCTGCACCGGCAGCGGGAGCCCGTCGCGATCCGCGCCGAAGGGCAGCGTCAGCGTGGGAAAGCCGGCCACGTTGGCGAGCAGCGCGAGCGGCGCGAAGGCGAGCATGCGCCCGACATGCAGGTCGATGTCGCCGTGATCGGTGGGAAAGCTGCCGAGCGGCCTCGGCGCGCCTGACAGCATCGGCGTGAGCGGGCCGTCGATCCCGTCGAAGACCCGCCAGAGATCGCGGCTGACGAAGACCATCTCCTGCATCAGGGCCCAGATCTCGACGGCGCTCATCGCCTCTCCGCGCGGGCGATGCTCCGCGTCAGCGCCTCCGGCTGCGACAGGTCGAGGCGCGTGCGGGCCGCGCGTTCGGCGAGGTTGACGGCGGCGATGCCGGCGAAGATGCGCCCGCTGGCGCGTGCGGCGGCCTCGACCGTTCCGAAATCCATCGGGACGAGGCGGTGCCCAAGCCGCTCCAGGACGCGCCCGGCCGCTTCCACGGCCTCCGCGCGCGCGCCGGGTCGGTCGGCGTCTCGGCGCCCGTCTCCACGACGAGGCCGATGCGCAGGGGCGAAGCGGCGGAGGGCTGCAGGAAGGCCGGCGCCGGATCGAGGGCGCGCAGGCCGGCCGCGACCGACCGGATGGTGCGGCGCAGCCAGGCATGGGCGGGCGAATGGTGCTTGCAGTCGTGCCAGAGCATGTAGAACGTCATGCGGCCGAGTTCCTCGGGCGCATCCACCAGCGCGAAGGCGAAGGATTGCGCGATCTGCTCGGCGAAGTGGCGCCCCGTCGTGATAAGCTGCATTTTCTTTCGCAGAACCGGCAACCACTTCCACGGAAAATACCCTCGGGCGCCCTCCGCCGAAGGGGGCCAGTTCGGGTCAGTCTTCGCCCGCGCTCCCGACGGGGGCGTCCTCAGCCCGCCGGGCCCGCCGCCGCTCGGCCCGGGAGAGCTCGTCGGCGCTCGCGAAGCCCGTCATCGCCGCGATCTCGGATGCGGGCAGGGAAGTCTCCCGGCGGAGCTGGTGGGCCCGGTCGAGCCGCAGGGCGAGATAGTGCCGGTGCGGTCCGCAACCGAGATGGTCGTGGAACAGCCGTTCGAGCTGACGCGCCGAGACATGGGCGAGCCCGGCCAGGGCCTCGCGCGGCAGCGGCGTTTCCAGGTTCGCCTCCATGGCGGCGAGCACGCGCAGGAGCCGCGGGTCGCGCACGCCGAAGCGCAGGCGCAGGTCCATGCGCTGCGGGCTCAGACCCTCCCGCATCTGGTTGTGCAGGAACCAGTCGCTCACGCCGCGGGCGAGGGCCGGCCCGTGGTCGCGCTCGATCAAGGAGAGCATCAGGTCGAGGGCCGCGATCCCGCCCGAGCAGGTCATCCGGTCGCCCGCGATCTCGAAGAGCGAGCGCACCACGTCGAGGCCGGGATAGAGCGCCTCGAAGGCCGGCACGTGCTCCCAGTGCAGCGTGCAGCGCCGCCCCTCCAGCAGGCCGGCCCGGGCGAGGATATAGGGCCCGCCCGAGATGCCGCCGATGCTCGTCCCGCGCCGCGCCAGGCCGCGCAGCCAGGCCGACAGGGCGGGGTCGTCGAAGGCGGCCGGGTTGCCGCCCGCGCAGACGAAGACCCGCTCTGTCCCCGGCACCGGAGCCCCGACCGCCACGTCGGTGAGGATGGCGAGCCCGTTCGAGGCGCGTGCCTCGCCGCCCCCAGGCGCGGCGTGCCACCAGTCATAAAGCGGCCGACCCGATAAGACATTGGCCGCACGCAACGGCTCCACGGCCGCCGCGTAGGACATCAAAGCAAACCCAGGCACCAGCACAAACCCCACCGTCCGCGGCGCCGGTGGTTCGCTCCGCGGCGGACAGCGGCCGGGCCGGGGGCTTGCGGAGGGCAAGGGATCGCTGCGCATTTCTGCGCGATATGCCGGAATCGTGTCGCGAAATGCAAGCCTATCCTCCGGACGAGCAGCTATCGCACAGGGATCGCGGCGCTCCCGCCCGCGGCCGGCACCGCAAGTTCCCCATGCGCTACTCGCTCCTCAGCGTCCTCGGACAGGCCCTGCGCGGGCAGCGGGACTGGACGCCCCAGTGGCGCGACGCGGCGCCGAAGCCCGAATACGACGTCGTCGTGGTGGGCGGCGGCGGCCACGGCCTCGCCACGGCCTATTACCTCGCGAAGGAACACGGGATCACGAACGTCGCCGTGCTGGAGCGGAGCCATGTCGGCTCGGGCAATGTCGGGCGTAACACCACGATCATCCGCTCGAATTACGGGCTTGCCGGCAACATTCCCTTCTACGAGCGCTCGCTGAAGCTCTGGGAGGGGCTGGAGCAGGACATCAACTACAACGCGATGGTCAGCCAGCGCGGCGTGCTGAACCTCTACCATTCGGACGCCCAGCGCGACGCCTATGCGCGGCGCGGCAACGCCATGCGGATCGCTGGGGCCGATGCCGAGCTCCTCGACCGGGAGGGGGTGCGGGCGCTCGTCCCCGTCATCGATTTCGACAATGCCCGTTTCCCCGTGAAGGGCGGCCTGCTCCAGCGCCGCGGCGGCACAGTGCGCCACGACGCGGTGGCCTGGGGCTATGCCCGGGCGGCCGATGGGCGCGGTGTCGACGTGATCCAGAACTGCGAGGTCACCGGCATCCGCCGCGAGAACGGCCGCGTCACCGGCGTCGAGACCAGCCGCGGCTTCGTCGGCGCGCGCAAGGTCGCGCTCTCGGTGGCCGGCTCCTCCTCGCGCCTCGCGGCGATGGCGGGCCTGCGCCTGCCGATCGAGAGCCACGTGCTCCAGGCCTTCGTCAGCGAGGGGGTGAAGCCGCTCATCGACGGCGTCATGACCTTCGGGGCCGGGCATTTCTACGTGAGCCAGTCCGACAAGGGCGGCCTCGTCTTCGGCGGCGACATCGACGGCTACAATTCCTATGCGCAACGCGGCAACCTCGCCACCATCGAGGACGTGATGGAGGGCGGCATGGCCCTCTGGCCGGGTCTCGGGCGGCTGCGCCTGCTGCGGCACTGGGGCGGCATCATGGACATGTCCATGGACGGCTCGCCCATCATCGACCGCACCGGGATCGAGGGCCTCTACCTCAATGCGGGCTGGTGCTACGGCGGCTTCAAGGCCACCCCCGCGGCGGGCTTCTGCTTCGCCCATCTGATAGCCCGCGACGCGCCGCATCCGGACGCCGCCGCCTACCGCCTCGACCGCTTCGCCACCGGCCATCTCATCGACGAGAAGGGCATGGGCGCGCAGCCGAACCTGCACTGAGGAGGGGAGCCATGCGCATCCGATGCCCGTATTGCGGCGCGCGCGACAACGGCGAGTTCAGCTATCTCGGTGACGCGGCCCCCCGCCGGCCGGAGGGGATGGCGGCCGAGCCCGCGCAGATGTTCGACTACGTGTACCTGCGCGACAACCCGGCCGGCGCCATCCGCGAGCTCTGGTATCACGCGGCCGGCTGCCGGAGCTGGCTCGTCGTGACCCGGGACACCCGCACCCACGCGATCGCCGGGGTGGCCGCCGCCCGCGACGTCGCGCTGGCCCGGGAGGCCGGCCGATGAGCACGACGACGCTGACGCGCCTGGAGGGTGCCGGGCCGGCCGCCGCGCCGCCCTCCGCCCTCCGGCTCCAGCCCTTCCGCACCGTCTCGGGCGGCCTGATCGACCGGTGCAGCCCCCTCCCCTTCAGCTTCGACGGGCGCCGCTACATGGGCGTCCAGGGCGACACCCTGGCCTCCGCCCTCCTCGCCAACGGCGTCCGGCTCGTCGGGCGCTCCTTCAAGTACCACCGGCCGCGGGGTCTCCTCGCGGCGGGCTCGGAGGAGCCGAACGCCCTGGTCGAGCTGCGCGGCGGCGCGCGGCGCGAGCCCAACACGCGGGCCACCGTGGCCGAGCTCTATGCCGGGCTGGAGGCCGCGAGCCAGAACCGCTGGCCCTCGCTCGCCCTCGACGCGCTCGGCGTGAACGGGCTCGTCGCTCCGGTCCTCGCGGCGGGCTTCTACTACAAGACCTTCATGTGGCCGGCCGCCCTCTGGGAGAGGCTCTACGAGCCGATGATCCGGCGCGTGGCGGGGCTCGGCCGGGCGGCCGGGGCGGACGATCCCGACGCCTACGAGAAGGTCCATGCCCATTGCGATGTGCTCGTCGTCGGCGGCGGCCCGGCGGGCCTGTCGGCGGCGCTCGCCGCGGGCCGGGCTGGCGCCCGGGTCATCCTCGTGGACGAGGATTTCGTCCTCGGCGGCCGGCTCAACGCCGAGCGGCGGGAGATCGATGGCAGCCCCGCCGCGGAGTGGCTGTCCGCGACCCTCGCGGAGCTCCGCAGCCTGCCGGAGGTTCGCCTCTTGGCACGGACCACCCTGTTCGGGGTCTACGACCACGGCGCCTACGGCGCGGTCGAGCGGGAGGGCGATCATCTCGCGGTCCCGCCAGAGCATGCGCCACGCCAGCGCCTCTGGCGCATCGCGGCCCGGCAGGCCGTGCTCGCGGCGGGCGCCCTCGAACGGCCGCACGTCTTCGGCGGCAACGACCGGCCGGGCATCATGCTGGCCGGGGCGGTGCGGACCTACCTGAACCGCTTCGGCGTGCTGCCGGGGCACAGCGTCGCCGTGCTCACCTCGGGCGACGATGGCTGGCGGACGGTGGACGACGTCGCCGCCGCGGGCGGCCGGGTGGCGGCGGTGATCGACACCCGGGCCGAGGCGCCGCCGGAGCTGCGGCGGCGGGCCGAGGCGCTCGGTGCGCGGGTGATCGCCGGCGGCCACGTGGCGGGGACGCGCGGGCGCCTCGCCCTCGCCTCCGTCGACGTGGCAGGGGCGGGCGGGCGCACGGAGCGGATCGCCTGCGACTGCCTCGCCATGGCCAATGGCTGGAACCCGCTCGTCCACCTCGATTCCCACCTCTCCGCCCGGCCCGTCTGGTCGGAGGCGATCCACGCCTTCGTGCCCGGCCCCGGTCACGGTCACGGCCCCGACGCCGGGATGCGGGCCGCGGGCGCGGCGGCAGGCCGCCTCACCCTCGCGGAATGCCTGGAGACGGGCGGCCGGGCGGGCGCCGAGGCGGCCTCCGCCTGCGGCTTCGCCGCCGTTGCGCCGGCCGTGCCCACGACCGATCCGGAGGGCGTCGCGCACGTGCCGCTCTGGCGCGCGCCCCGATCGCGGGGCAAGGCCTTCGTGGACTTCCAGAACGACGTAGCGGCATCCGACATCGAGCTGGCGCACCGGGAGGGCTTCCGGGCGGTGGAGCTCCTGAAGCGCTACACCACCCTCGGCATGGCCACCGACCAGGGCAAGACCTCCAACCTGTCCGGCCTCGGCATCATGGCCGAGCTGACCGGCCGGACGATCCCGGGGGTCGGCACCACCATGTTCCGGCCGCCCTACACGCCCGTGGCGATCGGCGCCTTCGCCGGCCACCATCGCGGCCGGGATTTCCGGCCGACCCGGCAGGTCGCCTCGCATGCCTGGTGCGTGGAGAACGGGGCCGTCTTCGTCGAGGCCGGGCTCTGGCGGCGCCCCGCCTATGTCCCGCGGCCGGGCGAGGGCGACTGGATGGTGAGCGTGAGCCGGGAGGTGGAAACCGTGCGGGCCCGCGTTGGCCTCTGCGACATGACCACCCTCGGCAAGATCGACATCCAGGGACCGGACGCCGCCGCCTTCCTCGACCGCGTCTGCGCCAACGCCATCGGCACGCTGCCCGTCGGGCGCTGCGGCTACGCGGTGCTGCTGCGCGAGGACGGGCTGATGATGGACGACGGCACCGTCGCGCGACTCGGCGAGAGCCGCTTCGTGATAACGGTCTCCTCCGCCCACGCGGCCAAGGTGATGCAGCACCTCGAATTCTGCCGCCAGTGGCTCTGGCCGGGGCTCGACGTGCGGATGGCCTCGGTGAGCGAGCAATGGGCGCAGTACGCCCTGGCCGGCCCCCGCGCCCGCGACACCCTGCGCGGGATTGTCGATCCGGACTTCGACCTCGCCGATGCCGCCCTGCCCGTCCTCGGCTGCGCCGCGGTCACGGTGGGCGGCGGCATCCCCGCCCGGCTGTTCCGGCTCTCCTTCTCTGGGGAGCTCGCCTACGAGATCGCCGTGCCCGCAGGCTACGGCGACGCCGCCTGGCGGGCGCTGATGGCGGCGGGCGCCGCCCACGGGATTTGCGCCTACGGCGCGGAGGCGCTCTCGGTGATGCGGATCGAGAAGGGCTATCCGGCCGGCGCCGAGATCAACGGGCAGACCACGGCGGGGGATCTCGGCCTCGGCGCGCTGCTCGCCGCGGACAAGGACTATGTCGGGCGCCTGATGAAGGACCGGCCTGGCCTCGCCGATCCCGACCGCCCGGTCCTCGCCGGCTTCCACCCCGTAGACCGCGGCGCGCGGCTACGGGCAGGCGCCCACTTCTTCGGCCTCTGCGCCACCCCGAGCCTCGCGGCCGACGAGGGCTCCATGACCTCCGTGGCCTATTCGCCAACCCTCGGCCACTGGATCGGGCTCGGCCTGATCCGGCGCGGAAGCGCGCGCCACGGCGAGCGCGTGCGGGCCTACGACCCGGTGCGCGGCGGCGACGTGGTGGTCGAGATCTGTCCGCCCGCCTTCGTGGACCCGAACGGGGAGAAGCTGCATGCCTGAAACCGAGGTGGCCGCGCGTCCGGCGTCATCAGCCTGGCAGCCGCGCAGCCCGTGGGAGGGCCATGCCCGGCCCGGGCGGCACGGCCGCGCAGAGGGCGCGCCAGGCCTGATTCTGCAGCCGCGCGGCCGCAGCGGCCTCGCCCTCCTCATCGCCGCGCCGGGGCGGGATACGGAGCTCGGCAACCGTCTCGCCGCGCATCTCGGCTGGAGCCTGCCCGAGCCCGGCCGGACCCGGATCGCGGGGGAGCGCGGCCTGATCTGGGCGGCGCCCGGCCAGTGGCTCGCCCTCGCCGAGGCGCCGGAGGACCTGCGGGAGCTCGACACGCTCCTCGACGGGGTGGCCGCGGTGACCGACCAGAGCGACGGGCGCGCGGTGGTGCGCGTCTCGGGGGGGCGCGCGCGCGAGGCGCTGGCGAAGGGCGTGACGGTCGACCTGCACCCCCGCGCCTTCGGGCCCGGCCGCACGGCGGTGACCGGCATCGCCCATATCGGCGCGCAGCTCTGGCAGCGCGACGCGGAGCCGACCTACGACATCGCCGTGGCGCGCAGCTTCGCCGGGAGCTTCTGGGACTGGCTGACCGCGGCGTCGGCGGAGTTCGGATACGTCGTCGAACCCGGGCCGCGGGCCTGAAGGCGGTCCTGGCGAAGCACGGCGCTGGACAACCCTGCCGGGGATCGTCCGGCGCCGCACGCGTTTCGGAGCCTGTTCTGAGCGGGATACGCCGATCTCTGCTCGGAGAATCCCACCGATCCTGGTCGAACGGGCAGTGTCGGGTGCGCGGATATACCAGATCCGCTCTATCCTTTCGGACCAGCGGATCTGGACTTCGCTTCGGTGCTTTGCCCGTTCCGCTCCGATCGAGCGGAGCCGATCTCAGAAGACGTGGATGCTGACGCCGGCCAGGAAGGTCTTCTCCTCGGAGCCCTGGACCGTCCGGGGGTCGTTGCCGAACTTGTTCAGCCAGTACTGGAAGCCGACGAAGGCATCGAGGCGGCCCGGCCTGTCCCAGATCAGCTTGCCCACATCGAGGACGAGGTTCGTGCGCGAGAGGAACTCGAGTTCGGTCTGCGCGCGGAAGCCGTCCCTGCCCTTGGGCAGGTTGATGGTGTTGAAGCCGGCGATGCTCAGCGGCAGACCGGTGAAGGCGAGCGGGAAGTTGTAGACCAGCTCGAAATGGGGGACCGGGTCGAACTCGACGCTGCGGAACGGCTCGGTGACGAAGCCGTTGCGGTTCCATTCCTTCTGCACGTAGACGCCGAGGTTGAGGAAGCCTGCGGGCACGTCGAAGGCGAAGACGGCGCCGGCGAGGAGCTTGCGCGTCTCGGGGCCGAACTGGACGTTCTTGGTCGAGAGATCGAAGCCGTAGCCGAACGAGATGTTCTTGATCAGGCCGCCCACCGTGAAGGTCTTCGTGCCGAAGACCTCGTTGCCGCCGAGCGTGCCGCGGTAGATGCCGTAGGCCTCGGTGGCGCCGTAATCGTACAGGTCGAAGCGCGGTGAGCCGGTCCCTGCCGGATCCTGGGACCCGGACTTCAGGATGTCCAGCGAGAAGAAGTTGGTGCCGTAGGCCCAGGCATCCGCGTGGGAGATGTTGAGGACGTTCTTCGGGATGGAGCGCCCGTCCAGGGAATTGCCGGCGCGGCCGCCGGTCACCCCGGGTTCTCGGGCGCTGGCCAGGAAGTAGTAGCTCACCTGCGTGTCGGAGAACAGGAAGAACGAGGGCGTTGCAGGGGGAGCGACGGGGGCCGCCTGCTTGAGGTCGGCAGCGCCCGCGCCGGCCGAGGCGATGACCATTCCGGCCGCAAGAGCCAGAGTTCGAAGTTTTCGTGACATGCCCACCTCTGCGAATTGAGACTTCGGAGATTGTTGTCTTGATTTATTGAGAGTCAAATCATTTTCTCTACAATCAATATTGCATTCGAGGGTCTTGCGCGCCCCGGCCAGATCCGTTGCGTCCGCGCCACAGGCGCCCGGGCCCTCTCCGTCGCCTCGAAAGGCTGGTCCGGCACCGGGACGCGCGCCGCGCCAAGGGTTTGGCGGTGCAATCCGCTCCCCGACGGTGCCGGGAACGGCTGCCGCCGCGCTGTTTCGCGGCGCCTCAGCGATCCTCGCGGGCATGGGCGAGACCCAGGGCCCGCGGCTCCAGCGAGCGGGAGCCGGAGCGGGTGCAGGTCCAGATCATGACGCCGAGGGTGGCGAGGTAGGGAATCATCCCCACGAAATACTGCGGCACCTGGATGCCGGCAGCGGCGACGCGGGGGATCAGGGCCTCGATCGCGCCGAACAGCACGGCGCCGGCCAGCGCCCGCCAGGGCTGCCAGCGCGCGAAGATCACCAGCGCGATGGCGATCCAGCCGCGCCCGCCGCTCATGCCCTCGATCCAGATCCGCGCGATGCCGACCGAGAGGTAGCCCCCGGCGAGCCCGACGAGGGCCGCCCCGGCGGCCGTCGCGCCGAAGCGCATGAGGCCGATGCTCACCCCGGCCGCGTCCGCCGCGTCGGGACCGTCGCCGACGGCACGCAGCCGTAGGCCGACCATGCTGCGCCCGAGGATCCAGGCGGCCAGGGCGAAGACGGGGACGGTGAGGTAGACGACCGCATCGTGCCGGAACAGGATCGGCCCGACGACGGGCAGCTCGGACAGGGGGCCGAAGGAGAGGGCGCTGAGGCCTCCGATCGGGCGGTTGACCCAGCCCTGCGTCGTGCCGACGAGGCCGGTCAGCCCCTGCGCCAGGAAGACGAGGCCGAGGCCGGCGATGACCTGGTTCACCCGCAGGGTGACCACGAGGAGCGAGAAGAGCAGCGACAGGGCCGCCCCGGCGGCCGCGGCGGCCGCGAGGGCGATGGCCGGATGATCGCCGAGGCCGAGGATCGCGCCGATGCCCGCGAGGGCGCCGACGAGCATGAAGCCCTCGGCCCCGAGGGAGAGCACGCCGGCCTTCTCGATCACGAGGAGGCCAAGGGCGGCGAGGGCGAAGGGCACCGCAAATTCCGGCACCGCCGCGAGCCAGTTGACGAGGAAGTCGATGAGCATGGCGCGCGCCTCAGGCAATCCACCGCAGACGGTGGCGGACGAAGAAGTCGGAGGCCGCCACGCAGAGGACGATCACCGCCTGGATGAGCTGAACCGCAGAGCCGGGGATCTGGTAGAAGACCTGCAGGCTCTGCCCCGCCACGAAGAGCACGCCCACGAGGGAGGCGGCGACGAGCACGCCGAGGGGGGTGTTGCGGGCGAGGAAGGCGATCAGGATCCCGGAGAAGCCGTAGCCGGTGGCGAAGGACTGGGTCAGCCGGTGCTCGGCGCCGGCGCAGATCACGAAGCCGGCCATCCCCGCGAGCGCACCCGAGAGCAGGGTCGCCGCCAGCACGGTTCCCGTCATCGGCAGGCCCAGCGCCCGGCCCATGCGCGGGTTGTCGCCGGCCACCCGCATCAGGAAGCCGACCCGGCTGCCGCCGACGAGCCAGGCGCCGGCAAGCACCAGGGCGAGGGCGAGGGGGAGGCCCCAATTGAGGTTCTGCCAGCCGATCTCGGCCAGCCGCTCGGAGGCGTCGAAAAGGGCGGAGTTCGGGAAGCTGGTCGCCGGGTCCCGCCAGGGGCCGTAGAGCAGGTGCAGCAGGAGGTTCAGCGCGACGTAGTTGAGCAGCAGCGTCGAGATGATCTCGTTGAGCCTGATCCGGAGGCGCAGCAGCACCGGCGCGAGCATCCAGGCCGCGCCCCCGAGTGCGGCGGCGCAGGCCATGAGGATGAGGCGGACCGGCTCCGGCCCGAGATCGGCGAGGGAGACCGCTGTGGCGAGGACGGCGCCGATGATCATCTGGCCCTCGAGGCCGATGTTCCAGAACCGGACCCGGAAGGCGAAAGCGGCGCCGAGCCCGACGATGGCGAGCGGCGCGGCCTGGATCAGCACCGCGGCGAGGCTCTCCGGGCTCGTCAGGATCGAGACCACGAATTCCTGCGCGAGGTCGGCGAGGCCGACGCCCGCGCCGACGAGGATCGCGCAGGCGCAGGCGATGCCGGCGGCGAGCCCGCCCGCGAGCGCTGCGGCCTGCAGGCGCGCCGAGGCGTGCTGACGGATCTCGACGCCGAGCCGGCCGCGCCGGCGGCGGCCGGGCGCGGTCGCAGCGGCGGCCGGGAGGGGCCGGTGGAGGGCGGGGCTGATCTCAGACATGGTGCACCATGGCTGCGCCGACGGCGTTGCGGTCGGCCGGGGTGTCGAACTCGGCGACGATCCGGCCGCGGCTCATGACGCCGACGCGGTCTGACAGGAGGAGCACCTCGTCGAGATCCTCGCTGATCAGGAGGATGGCGGCGCCCGCGTCCCGCGCCGCGCGCAGGCGCTGGTGGACGGCCCCCGAGGCGCGGACGTCGAGACCGCGCGATGGGCTGTGGGCCAGAACAACCCGGGGCGGGTCGGCGAATTCGCGGGCGACGACGAGCTTCTGGGCGTTGCCGCCCGAGAGCAGGCTCGCCTTCTGGCGGGGCGCGCGCACACCCTGCACGTCGAAGGCCCGGACCGCCTCGGCGGTGGCCGCGCGCACGGCGCGCCGGTCGAGCCGGAACCAGCTCCCGAACCGACCCGAGAGCACGGCGCCGGCCGCGTAGTTCTCGGCGACCGAGAGGCCGCCGGCCAGCGCGTAGGCGGAGCGGTCGGCGGGGATCGCGGCGAGCCCGAGGCCGCGACGCGCCCGGGTGGTCATCCGGCAAAGGTCCCCTGCCCCGTCGAGCTCGATGCTGCCGGCGCACGGCGCGCGCACGCCCATCAGGATCTCGGCGAGCTCGGTCTGCCCGTTCCCGCCGACGCCGGCGATGCCGTAGATCTCGCCCGCCCGCACGACGATGGTCGCGTCGGACAGGACCTGAAGGCCGTCGGCCCGGGTCCCGGCGAGGGCCGCAATCCGCAGGAGCGGGTCGCCGATCCGCTTGGCGGGCATCCGCTCCCGTTCCACCGAGGCGCCAACCACCAGGGCGGTCAGCTCGGGGAGCGAGAGCGCGTCGGGGTCGGCGCTCGCCACCGTCCGGCCGCCGCGCATCACGGTGACGCGGTCCGCGTGGCGCTTCACCTCGCCGAGCTTGTGCGTGACGAGCACCACGGCGCAGCCCTCCTCGGCCAGGCGGCGCATGGTCAGGAGCATCTGCTCCGCCT
This sequence comes from Methylobacterium dankookense, assembly GCF_902141855.1. Classification (GTDB taxonomy): domain Bacteria; phylum Pseudomonadota; class Alphaproteobacteria; order Rhizobiales; family Beijerinckiaceae; genus Methylobacterium; species Methylobacterium dankookense. Next base: position 27,117 of record NZ_CABFVH010000030.1, read on the forward strand.
CGCGGTCGGTGAGCACGGCGGTGGGCTCGTCGAGGACGAGGATGCGCGCGCCCTCGACCAGGACCTTCAGGATCTCGACGCGCTGCTGCTCGGCGACCGACAGAAGGCCGACCGGCCGGTCGAGGTCGAGGGCGAAGCCCAGCGCCTCGCAGTGGCGCCGCACCGCCTCCTCGACGGCGCGCAGCCCGGCACCGTAAGAGGGCGGGCCTTGCGACAGGAGGATGTTCTCCAGCGCCGTGAAGGCCTTCACCAGCTTGTAGTGTTGGTGAACCATGCCGATCCCGAGGCGCTTGGCCGTGCGCGGGCCGTCGATGACCACCTCCGTGCCGTGGACGCGGATCTGCCCGGCATCGGGCCGGTAGAGGCCGACGGCCACGTTCATCAGCGTCGACTTGCCGGCGCCGTTCTCGCCGAGCAGGGCGTGGACCTCGCCCGGATAGGCGGCGAAGCTGGCCTCGGACAGGGCGCGGAAGCCGTCGAAGGCTTTCGAGACGGCGGTCATGTCGAGGGCGGCGCGCATGGGCAGTCGCGGCTCCGGCTGGGAAGACGGCGGGGAATGGGGCGCCGCCGGCAGGGCCGGCGGTGCGGGCTCAGGGGCTCAGCGCTGCGTGACGACGCCGGGCACGAACCAGTCCATCTTCCAGAGGTCGGCGTCAGAGAGCGTCGCGCCGGCCGCCACGCGCTCCTTGCCGTCGCGGTCGGCGAGCGGCCCGCCATAGACCTTCTTGCCGTCGATGATCGCCTGGCGCTCGGCCTTGACCCTGTCGGCGGCCTCCTTCGGCACGTCGGCCCCGCAGCAGGCGATGTCCGGCCCGCCATCCTTGATCGAGAGGAAGGCGCCGTAGGGGGACGGCTCCCAGGTGCCCGCGCCGATCTTCTTGATGGTCGGGATCAGGTAGCGGTCCCAGAACCACACGAGCGAGCAGACCGAGGCCTTGGGGGCGAACTCCTTCATGTCGCGGTGGTGGCCGGTGGCGTGGATGCCCTTCTCCTGCGCCACGATCTGTGGGGTCGGCGTGTCGACGTGCTGGCCGATCACGTCGATGCCCTGGCCGGCGAGCGCCTCGGCGGCGGCGCGCTCCTTGACTGGGTCGTTCCAGGAGCCCGTGTAGATCGCGGTGGTGGTCGCCTTCGGATTGATCTGCCGGGCGCCCATCTCGTAGGCGTTGATCGTCCAGTTGACGACGCCGAACGGGTTGGCGGCAACGAAGCCGAGCTTGCCCTCCTTGGAGACCGCCCCGGCGGCCATGCCGCAGAGATAATGCGACTCGTAGGTGCGACCGTAGAAGGATTCGAGGTTCGGGCCGTTGGTCGTGCCCGAGCCGTTCAGGAACGCGACCTTCGGATACTTCTCGGCGAGCTCCTTGAAGGCGTCGGAATAGCCGAAGGCGGTGCCGATGATGACGTTGTAGCCGCGCTTGATGAACAGCTCGACCGCCGGGCGGATCGCGCTCGCGCTCTCCTTGATGCCCTCGACCACGGCGATCTGGATGCCGAGCGCCTGCTCGGTGCGCACCCGGCTCTCCTCGAAGGCCTGGGACCAGCCGCCGTCGGTCCTGGGCCCGTACAGGACCATGGCGACCTTGGGCGTGCCCTCCGGCTTGAACGGGGCGGCGGAGGCGGTCTGGGCCTGGCCGGCGAGAGCCAGTCCGAGGGCCGCGCAGGTGGCAACGCGTCGGATCATGTGATGTCCCCTTGTCTTCGCCGGCCGTGGATCGGCCCGTTCTTCAGCGAATTCGTGCGTTGCCGCGGGCGCGCTCGCCCTCGGCGCATGCCGGTCCGGCCGCCGGACCGGCCGCGACGGCGCGCGCCCGGGGCGACGACAGCCTGATCTGTCTCCTGCGGCCGGCCGATACGGTCGGCGTCCGCTTCAATGCTGCCCGGTCGCAGACTTCGCGCGCCGGGCACGGCATCGGATTCTCGGTGGGCGTCGGACCGGCGGCCCGGCGCTCCTGAAGGCCGTGCGGGCCGCGGGCTCAGGTGCCCGCGACGGCGGCGTGAATCATGCTCGGGGTGATCGGCACATGCCGGAACGGGGCGCCGCCGAGGGGGCGCAGGGCGTCCTCGATGCCGGAGGCGACCACGGCGCCGACCGGGATGCAGCCGGCCTCGCCGACGCCCTTCACGCCGAGCGGATTGAGGGGCGAGGGCGTCTCGAGGTGGAGGATCTCCACCGGCGGCACCTCGGTGGCGTAGGGGATCAGGAAGTCGACGAAGTTCGCGTTGATCGGGTTGCCGTCCTCGTCGAACTCGATCCGCTCGTAGAGGGCGCCGCCGAAGCCCTGGGCGATGCCGCCCAGCACCTGTCCCTCGACGATGGTCGGGTTGATCATCGTGCCGCAATCGTGGACGCAGACGTAGCGTAGCACCTTGACCGCGCAGGTCACCGGGTCGACCTCAAAGAGGCCACCGTGCACGCCGTAGGCCCAGGTGGCGCAGGGCGGGCTGTAATAGTCGGTGGCCTCCAGGCCCGGATGCTCGCCCGGCCGCAGGGCCGGCCCGTCGTGGCGGCTCGCGGGCGCGAACTGGGTCGCGGCCTTGGCGGCCTCGTTGAAGGCGTAGCGCAGGGGGTTCGTGGCGGTCGCCACCGCCGCCAGCGAGACGTGGCGGTTCGTGCCGCGCACCCAGGCCGCCCCCTCGCGCAGGTCGATCGCCTCAGCGTCGACCTCGAGCATGTTGGCGGCGGCCGCGATGGCCTTGGCCCGCACGAGCGCGGCGGATTGGTGGATGGCGTTGCCCGAGACCACGGCGGCGCGGCTCGCGAAGGTGGCGACCCCCCAGTCGAAGGCCTTGGTGTCGCCCTCGACCACGATCACGTCCTCGACGGCCACGCCGAGCTGGTCGGCGACGATCTGGGCGAAGACCGTGTCGTGGCCCTGGCCCTGGCTGGTCAAGCCCGTGTTGACGTAGACCTTGCCGGTGATCGGATGCACCCGGACATGGCCGCCCTCGTAGGGGCCGAGGCCGGTCCCCTCCACGTAGAAGGCGAGGCCGAGGCCGAGATAGCGCCCCTGCCCCCGGGCGAGTTCCTGCTCCTCGGCGAAGCCGGCCGCGCCGAGGCGCTCGGCCAGCAGGGCGAGGGCCCGGTGGTACTGCCCGCTGTCGAGGCTCACCGGCAGGCCGTCGGCGAAGAGCAGGCCCGAGCGCAGGAGCGGGAATTCGTGGTCGGCCACGAGGTTGCGGCGGCGCACCTCGAACCGGTCGAGGCCGAGTTCCTCGGCGAGCTGGTCGAGGGCGCGCTCGATGGCGAAGGTCGCCTGCGGCCGGCCGCAGCCCCGGTAGGGCGTCACCGGCACCGTCGGCGTGTAGACGCAGCGGAACTCCACCTCGATGTTGGGGATCCGGTAGGCGCCGGCGATGGATGTCGAGGCCACCTGCGGGATGGCGATCCCGTAGGGGATGAAGGCGCCGGTATCGTGCAGGAAGAGGTCGCGCAGGGCGATCACCTCGCCTGTCCTGCGGGCGTGGAGCTCGATCTCGTGGATCTGGGTGCGTTCCTGCGAGGAGCCGATGAAGTTCTCGCGCCGGTCCTCGATGTACTTGACCGGGCGGCCGAGCGCCCGGGCCGCCATCGGCACCAGAAGCTCGTCGGGATAGAACTGGTAGACCTTCTGGCCGAAGCCTCCGCCGACGTCGGGGGCGACGACTCGGACCTTGTCCTCGTCGAGGCCGAGGATCGAGGCCAGCGCCCCGCGCACCGAGATCGGCGCCTGGGTGCCGTCCCAGACCGTCAGCTCGCCGGTGACGGCGTCGAACATTGCGGCGACCGCCCGGCACTCCATCGGCGCCGCGGTGGAGCGGTCGACCTGGACGCGGATGCGGGTGACGTGCTCGGCCTGCGCCATGGCCCGGGCGGGATCGCCCGAGACCTGCCGGAAATGGGCCGCGACGTTGTTGGGATGCGTCGCGTGGACCAGGGGCGCCCCGTCCATCACGGCGCGCTCCAGGTCGACCTCGACCGGCAGCGGGTCGTAATCGACGTCCACGAGGGCTGCGGCGTCCTCGGCGGTGTAGCGGTCCACCGCCACCACCATCGCCACCGGCTGGCCCACATGGAAGACGTCGCCGCGGGCGAGCGGGCGCTGCGTGCGCGGGTCGGTCATCGAGGGGTGCGGGATGAGCTGGGGCAGCTCGATGTCGAGCGCGCCGATCTCGTCACAGGTATAGACCGCGGCGACGCCCGGGTGCGCGCGGGCGGCGGCCGCGTCCACCGAGCGGATCCGCGCCCGGGCGAAGGGGCTGCGCACGAAGGCCGCGTGGAGCGGGCTCGGTAGCGGGATGTCGTCGACGAAGGAGCCCTCGCCGCGCAGGAGCTTGGGATCGATGTTGCGGCGGATCCGGGCGCCGAAGGAGCGGGTCGACACGGGCTGCCTTCCCCTCAGCGGAGCGCCAGGCGCGCGGCGGCCTGGCGGTAGGCCGCGACGATGCCCTGATAGCCGGTGCAGCGGCAGAGATTGCCCGAGAGCACGTCGCGGATCCCCTCCTCGGACAGGTCTACGGGCTCGCCGGATTCGAAATGGCTCAGGATGTTCATGATGAAGCCGGGCGTGCAGTAGCCGCATTGCAGGGCGTGGCAGTCGCGGAAGGCCTCCTGCAGCGGGTGCAGCGTGCCGTCCTCGGCGGCGACCGACTCGATGGTGCGGACCCGGCAGCCGGAGGCCTGCATGGCAAGCGTCAGGCAGGAGCGGGCCGCCACCCCGTCGATCATCACGGTGCAGGCGCCGCAGACCCCGTGCTCGCAGCCCACATGCGTGCCGGTGAGGCCGAGCTCGTGCCGCAGGAAGTCGGAGAGCAGGGTGCGGACGCTGACCTCGCGGGTCAACGCCTCGCCGTTCACGGTGAGGCTTACAGCAATCCTCGGGTCGGCGGAGACTTCCGGGAGCGGGCGCCTGATCTTGCCGCGGGACATGGCGGGGGATCCCTCTACTGGGCGCGGGACAGGGCGGCGGCGACCGCGCGCCGGAGGAGGCCGGCGAGGAGGTGGCGCCGGTAGGCGGTGGTGGCGTGGGCGTCGTCGGGCGCGGTGACTGAGTCGCGGGCGGCTTCGGCGGCGGCGTGCAGGGCGGCCTCGGAGAAATCGTTCTCGGCCAGGATCTTCTCGGCGAGGCGGAGGCGGACCGGTCGCGAGGCGATGCCGCAGGCGGCGAGCGCCACCGCGTGCGGGCCGCCTCGTCGGCGGCGGATCAGGGCGCCCACCGCGGCGAGGGCGTAGTCGCCGCGGCGGCGGGCGAATTCCTCGAAGGCCCAGCCGGTGCCGGGGGGCAGGACGGGGAAGCGGGCCTCGACCACGATCTCGTCGGGCGCGCGGGCCGTGGTCAGGTGGAACTGGAAGAAGGCGTCGGCGGCGATCTCGCGACGCCCCTGCGGCCCCTGCGCGACCACGCTCCCGTCCATCAGGACGAGCAGCATCGGCATCTCGGCGGCGGCGTCCGCGTGGCAGAGGCTGCCGACGACGGTGCCGCGGGTCCGGATCGGGATGTGCGCGACATGGGCCATCGCCGCGCGGATCAGCGGGTTCGCCCGCTGGACCTCGGGGCTCAGCTCCAGCGTGCGGTGGCGGACCATCGCCCCGACCGAGATCCAGCCGTTCGCGACCGAGAGCGCGTGCAGGCCCTCAACATGCTGGATGTCGACGAGGCGCCCGGGCGCGGCGAGCCGCAGGTTCAGCGCCGGAACGAGGCTCTGGCCGCCCGCCAACACCATCGCGGACGGATCGCCCGCCAGCAGCGCCACGGCCTCGTCGAGCTTCCGCGGAGCGGCGTATTCGAACAGCGACGGCTTCATCGGCAGCCCTCACGCAACCGTTGCAGGATGGCGTTCCGGACGCGGATTCCCCTCGGGAAGGACGGCTCCATCGGGCTGAATATCCACATGGTGAACATCATATCCTCAATGATGATACGACGAGGCCAAGGGCGTCAATCGGATTATTCCTATAATGAAATGATTTTTCTTGATAGGAACTATCGGTGCGAAGCCCGATCGGCGAACCCCGAAGCAGGAACCGTGCCGGATTGCCCGTTCGATGTAGATCCCGGAGCGCCAGACGGCCGGACCGACCGCCCGAATCCAGTATTGCGTCGGGAGATCCCAACGGTATCTGCGACGACGCGCAGGGCCTCTCGCGAGAGCATCTTTCGCGGAAGTGGTTGCCGGTTCCGCGAAAGAAAATGCGGCTCAATCAATGAGATGGACCATTTTCCGCGATCCAAGGATCATGGAAGATGGTCTGGACGGCCGTGCGGATGCGCCGGCCGAGCGGCCGAACGCGGAGTTCGGTCGCGATGATCCGCTGTCAGGCTTCGACGGCCGGGCCCGGGTCCGCGGGCACCGCGGCGATTCCGGCACTGGCCGCCCAAGCCGTGAGATCCTGCTTGCGGATCGCCGCCGCCATCATGTCGGGGAAGAGGTCCGGCGTGCAGGCGAAAGCCGGCACGCCGAGCGCCGCGAGCTTCGCCGCGAGCGCCCGGTCGTAGGCCGGGGCGCCCTCGTCGGAGAGGGCGAGCAGGGCCACCATCTGCACGCCCGAGGCCACGAGGCGCAGCGCGCGGGCCAGGAGCCCCGCCGTGACGCCGCCCTCGTAGAGGTCGGAGATCAGGACGAGGATCGTGTCCTCCGGCCGCGTGATGCGGGATTCGCAGTAGCCGACCGCGCGGTTGATGTCGGTGCCGCCGCCGAGTTGCACCGAGAACAGCACCTCGACCGGATCGTCGAGGGAATCGGAGAGGTCGACCACCTCGGTGTCGAACACCACGAGCCGGGTCGAGACTGCGGGCAGCGAGGCCATCACCGCGCCGAAGATGCTCGAATAGACTACGGAATTCGCCATCGAGCCGGACTGGTCGATGCACAGGACCACGTCCTTCAGCGAGCCGCGGCTCTTGCGGCCATGGCCGAGGCGCGTCTCCGGGATGATGGTGCGGTACTCCGCCTGGTAGTGGCGCAGGTTCGCCCGGATGGTGCGGTTCCAGTCGATCTCGGCATGGCGCGGGCGCCGGTTGATGCTCGCCCGGTCGATCGCCCCATTCACGGCCTGTTTCAGAGGCTCCTCGAGCTTCTTCAGCAGCGCGTCGACCACCTTGCGGACAACGAGGCGGGCCGTGGATTTGGTCCGTCCGCCGAGGAGGCCGCGCATCGAGATCAGCGTCGAGACGAGCGAGACGTCGGGCACGACCGCCTCGAGCATCTCGGGCTCGGTGAGCATGCGCTTCAGGTCGAGGCGCTCGAAGGCGTCGCGCTGCATCACCTGCACGACGGAGGCCGGGAAGTAGTCGCGGATGTCGCCGAGCCAGCGCGGCACGGAGGGCGCCGAGCTGCCGAGGCCGCCGCTGCGGTCGGAATCGTAGAGGGCGCCGAGCGCCCGGTCGAGGCGCTGGTCCCGCTCGGAGAGCGCACAGCCGGTGCCCTCGGCGGGACCGCCGCCGAGGACGAGGCGCCAGCGGCGCAGGCGTTCGGTCTCGGGCTCGCTCAACCGGCATCCTCCGTCGTCGCGGGCTCGGGCCCGAGGAGCAGGCGCAGGATCGGCAGCACCCGCGCGGCGCGCGCGGCGTCGAACATCGTGCCGACGCCCTCCGGCCCGCCGCCATCCGGCCGGGCCAGGGCCTCGCCGATCATCCGCCGCTCGGCCGGAGCGATCGTCGCGAAGGTCCGGCGCACCAGCGGCAGCAATTCGGTGAAGGCCTCCGCGTCGAGGCCGCAGAGCCAGTCGTCCACCACTGCGAGCAGGCCCTGCCCGTGGATCAGCGCGGTGCCGCTCTCCTCCAGGAAGCCCTCGATCCAGGCGGCCGCCGCCACCGCGCCCGCCGCGCGCGACAGGGCGCGGCGCAGGCGGTCCCCCGCCTCCTCCGTCGGAATCGCGCGGTCGTCGTAGAGCAGGCGCACGGCACGCCCAACCACGCGGCCATGGACGTGCTCCTGGTCGGCCAGGGCCCGCAGGGCCTCGTGCCAGATGTCCTTGAGCGCGGCCTCCTCCAGCAGGGCCACCGCCTGCGAGACGGCGACGATGCGGGCCTTGGCGGCGGCGGCGGCGTCGTCGTCGAGGCTCTGGCAGGCGGCCACCAGCCCGGCGGCGGCCCGCGGCACCAGCCCGCGCACCACGGCGAGGACCGGTGCGGTGTCTGACGAGCGCACCGAGCCGTAGCGGGCGAGCTCGGCCAGCGGCGGCAACGCCTCCATCAGGTCGAACACGTCCGCCGAGACCGCGGCGCGGTCGTCGAGAGCCTGCACCACCTCGGCCCCCGCCGCGGCGAGGTCGGCGTCGAGCAGGGTGGCGATCAGCCCGGCGAGCTCCGCGACGCGGGTCGCCCCCTGCGCCGTGGCGCGCACCCGCGCGGCGGCGGCCTCGGCCACCGTGCCGCCCTCGGCGGAGGCGGCGACCAGCTCCACCACCCATTCGGGCTGCCAGGCGAGGAACCAGCCCTCCTTGAAGGTGCCGCGCCCGCGCGCCTGCCGCCGGCTGCCCCAGGGGATGCCGATGAGTTGGAGCCGGTTGAGGAAATGGCTGCGGGCGAGGTCGGTCTCCTTGCGCAGGTCGAGGGTGATCTCGCCGGCATCCGCGCCGGGCTTGAGGCGCAGGCGCCGGCACTGCGCCTCGAAATCCGCCTCGACCGGGGTGCCGGGGCTGTCGGGCGGCGTGGCGCCGAGGCGCTCGCCGATGACGAGCTTGCGCCGGATCAGCGCCATCGGCGCCGGATCGGCGAAGCACAGGGTCGCCTGCGCCGCCTCGTCGAGATCCTCCAGCGAGGGCCGCGCCCGGCCGCGGAAGCCCGCCAGCGCCTCGGCGAGGCGGGCGGCCTCGATCACCGAGGCCGGCGAGGCGTCGAGATCGGCCGCGCGCAGGAGTGCGGCGGCCCGGGCGAGCCAGCGGGCGGCGACCCGGCCCTCATGGTTCCACAGGGTGTCGTACCATTCGGGCGAGAGCACCCCGGCGCGGTATCCGGAGGCCGTCGCCAGGCGCTCGTAGGACCAGGGCGCCCAGGCGCTGGCGACCTTGGTCTTGGGCAGGCCCTTCAGGGTGGCGGCATCGAGGCCCGCCTGGCCCCTCGCATCGTGGCGGGCGAGCGCCGGCACGTGCCAGGCGCCGCAGACCACGGCGATGCGCGCGAAGCCGTCCTTGGCCGCCCGGCGGATGGCGCCGCGCATATGCGCCTCGCGGGCCTCCTCGCGGAAGCGCTCGTCCGCGTCGGGCTCGGCCTGCTCGCGCAGAGCCGTCATCGCCTCGGCGATCGCCGCGAACACGTCGCCGTCCGCGCCGGCCCGGCTCTCCACGAGCGCGTCCCACCAGCGCTCGCCGTCCGGGAAGCCTGCGGCGGCGGCCAGCTCGCCGAGCGGGTCGCGGCGCAAGGCGGCGGGCGCCGTCGGCGGCTCCTCGGATGCATCCTGGGGCGCATCTTGGGGCGCATCCGGAGGGTCATCCGAGGGCGCTGTCCCGGCCGCCGAGGCGACGGGCTCCGCGTCGATCGGCTCGGCGCCCTCCGTCGCGTCGCCGGGCGGCCCGAACCCGTCCGCGAGCTGGATCGCGTGCGGCAGGTCGATGAAGCGCACGGGCAGGCCGGAGGCGAGCGCCCCCTGCATCGCCACCCATTCGGGCGAGAACGCCGCATAGGGGAAGAAGACGCAGTCGCGCGGCCGGTCCGGCCGGTAGACGAGGAGCGCGACGGGCGGCGCCATGCCCGCCTCGGCCGCGAGCGGGATCAGCGCCTCGGCATCCGGCGGCCCTTCGATCAGCAGGCAATCGGGCCGGAACGCGTCGAGGGCCGCGCGCAGCGAGCGGGCCGAGCCCGGCCCGTGGTGGCGGATGCCGAAAAGGCGGATCTCGGGCATCGGGGCGCCCCGTCAGGCGGTCTCGCGGGCGGCCCTGTAGAAGTCCTTCCAGTCCGGGCGCTCCTTGACCACGGTCTCGAGATATTCCCGCCAGACGATGGCGTCCTGCACCGGATCCTTCACCACCGCGCCGCTGATCCCGGAGACGAGGTCGTGCGCCGAGAGCCGGCCGTCGCCGAAATGCGCGGCCAGCGCCAGGCCGCTGCCGACGACGCTGATCGCCTCGGCGGTCGAGAGCGTGCCGGAAGGCTGCTTGACCTTGCTCTTGCCGTCCGCCGTCACGCCCTCCCGCAACTCGCGGAAGATCGTGACCACGCGGCGGATCTGGTCGGCGCCCGGGGGCTCGGCCGGGATCTCGAAGGCGCGGCCGAGGGAGGCGACCCGGGTCTCGACGATGGCGATCTCCGCCTCGATGGTGGCGGGCGGTGGCAGCACCACGGTGTTGAAGCGGCGCTTGAGCGCGCTCGACAGCTCGTTGACGCCCCGGTCGCGGTTGTTGGCCGTGGCGATCAGGTTGAAGCCCTTCTGGGCCGGCACCTCCGCGTTCAACTCCGGAATCGGCAGCGTCTTCTCGGAGAGGATGGTGATGAAGCTGTCCTGCGTCTCCGAGGGGATGCGGGTCAGCTCCTCGACGCGGGCGATGCGGCCCTCGTTCATGGCGCGCATCACCGGCGAGCCCACCACCGCCTCGCGGCTCGGGCCCTTGGCCAGCAGCAGCGCGTAGTTCCAGCCGTAGCGGATCGCCTCCTCGCTGGTGCCGGCCGTGCCCTGCACGATGAGCCGCGAGGTGCCGCAGATCGCCGCCGCGAGGTGCTCGCTGACCCAACTCTTGGCGGTGCCGGGCACGCCGAGCAGCAGCAGCGCCCGGTCGGTGGCGAGCGTCGCCACCGCGATCTCCATCAGCCGCCGGTCGCCGATATATTTCGGGCTGACCTCGAAGCCGGAAGGCAGGCGCCCGCCCATCAGGTAGGTGACCACCGCCTGGGGCGACATCTGCCAGTTCGGCGGCCGGGCCCTGTCATCGGCGGTGCGGAGCGCCGCGATCTCCTCGGCGAAGGCGTCCTCGGCGGCCTGACGCAGCTGCGCGGCCTTGCTCCCGTTCGTCGACGTCATCCTCGGGCGCTCTCCCCTGCGGTGATTGGCGGTCCGAATTCGCGCCGCATCGCGGCGCGCAGCTCCAGGGTCTCGGCGAGGCGGGCGACCTGGCCGCGCAGGCGCTCGTCCGCATCCTCGGGCAGGCGCGCGAGGATCGCGGCGGCGGAGGCCGCCTCGTCCTCGCCCGGGAAGGCCCGGTCGGCGAGGCGGTCGATCAGCCAGGTCTTGGCCAGCGCGTCGCGGTCGGCGCGGGGGCCGCGGGTCACGGCGGCGAGCCAGTCGAGATGGGCGGCGGTGAAGCGCGCGGAGAAGGCGGCCGGCCCGTGGCTGAGATGGGGGAGGACGATCTCGGCCTCGCCCCCCCGGAAGGCCTCCTCCACCAGCCGCTCCCAGTCCGGCGCGGGCAGGAGCGCCGCGGCCCGGGCCCATTTCTCGCGCAGCGGATTCGTGCGCCGGATGCCGGAGAGGCGGCCGGCATGGGCCTCGCCGAGCACCTCCGCCAGGGCACGGGCCCAGTCCGCATCGCGCTCGCGGCGGATGGCGGCGAAGAGGCCCTCGAAGACCGGGTCGGCCCACTCGCTGCGCAGCGCCAGCTCGATCCAGAGCCGCGGCGGGTGCTCGCCGAGGGCGTGGAGCGGGGCCGCCGCCAGGATCTCCTGCAGGAGCAGGGCCCGGGTGCCGCCGCCCTGCCGCGCGTAGGGGCGCGGCTCGACCCCGTCGCGGGCGAGCGTCGGCGATTCCTCGGGCAGGGTCACAACCAGCGTGTGCGCGGTGCCGCCCAGGAGCTTGGTCTTGGCCGTGACGGCGAGCGCTGCCGTCGCCCGAACCGCCATGCGGGAGGCGAGGAGCGAGCGGGTCAGGCTGGGCAGCAGGCGCTGCGCGGTGGCGCGCACGCCGGAGCTGCGGTCGTCGAGGCAGGTTTCGAGGAAGGGCGCGTCGGCCTCGGACAGGCCGACCTCCAGGGTGGCGACGAGGGTCTGGCGCATCTCCGCTTTCTCGGCCCGGAACCCGGCCTCCAGGGCCGCGCGGGCGGCCTCCGGATCGCGCATCCGGAAATCCGCGAAGGCGGCGCGCCGCTCGGCCGGCGTGCCCTCCAGCCAATCCGCGGACGGGGCGCCGTCCGCCTCGTCCGTCCCGTCGCCGCAGGCTCGGTCGAGCCAGGCGAGCTCGGCCCCGGCGATCCGCCCGACCGCCCCGGCGAGGTCGGAGCGGTGGCCGGCGAGCGCCGGCAGCAGCCAGGGCGGGGCGCGCGTTCCCGCGGTGGCGGCGAGGTCGCACCATTCCCGCAGCCGGTCGCGCCCGCCGCCCGCGAGCAGCAGGGCGAGGCGCGCGGCCGCGGCGGGCGGGCATTCGGGCCCCGCCGCCGCGCGGGGCTCGGCCGGCACCAGCACCTCGGCCGCGAAGCCCGATCCCGCGAGGTGATGGACGCCGTGGCCGGCGAGCCGCCCGAGCAGGGCGCCGCCCGGATCGGCCCCCGAGTCCACCTCGCCCCAGGGCGTCGCGGCGGCGCCGGCCGGCGCCCGGTCGGCGCCGAGCAGGGCGGCGGCGAGCGCCGTCTCCCAGGTATCACCGATCGTGTCGGCCCCGGTATCGGCCACGCCCATCAGGCCGCCCGCATTAGGATCGGGCGCGCATCCTGCGCCGGCACCGCGTAGAGCCGGCCCTCCGCCACCAGGGCGAGGGCATCGAGGCCGAACCCGTCATAGAGGCCGAACAGCCCGACCGGGCGGCCCGCGGCCACCGCCATCAGGGCCGGCAGGTGCGGGGCGGCCCGCAGGGGCAGGCAGCCGGTGGCGTCGCCCGCCGCCAGGGCGCTGCCATCGGCGAGGCGCCCGAGCCGCACGCCCGAGAGACGCAGCGGCCAGCGCTCCGTCCAAGGCGCGCGGGCGAGCGCCGCGGCGAAATGGTCGAGGGCCTCGGCGACGCTGCCGGTGCCCGGCAGGTCCGCGGAGGGAGAGGGTCCGGCACGGCCCTCGCGGAAGACGGCGCGCAGGGGCGGGTCGCCGGGGTGGAAGGCGAGCGCGCCGGTGAAGTCCTGGCCGGCGGGCGGGGCCGGCGGCAGCGGCGAGCCCGCCGTGCCGTAGTCGATCACCTGAGCCAGGGCGCCGGTCCCGCGCCCGACGAGCCAGACGCTGCGCGCGGTGAGCTTGTCCTCCTCGTCCACCGCCTGGGCGAGCACGGCCCAATCGTCCGTCCGGTCGGGCCGAGCCGCCATCTCCTCGGCGGTGACGGGGTAGCCGATCGCGGCGCGTACCCCCGCCGCCTGTTCGGGCTCCAGGGCGTCGAGGCGCCGCGCGGCCCGGACGAGGAGCGCGATCCGGCCGAGCCCGAGGGCGAGGGCCGCCTCCGGCCGTGCCGCGCCGGGCCGGGCGCCCGCGGCGACGAGGCCGGGCAAGGCGCGCACCCGGCGCGCGAGGCCCGGGGCCTGCCCGTCCACGAGGCGGCCGGCCATGCGGTCCCAGAAGGCGTAGGGCTCGCCCCACACGCTCGCGAGGCCGCGCCGCATCAGGTCGCGCAGCCAGAGGTCGAGTTCGTCGAGGGAGGCCGCGACGCGCTCCTCCCGCGCCTGCCGGCGCTTGGCCTGGGCCTTCTCGTCGACGGGCTTGGCCGGCTCGCGGGCCTTGGTCTCGGCCGCGGCGCTGCGGCTCTCCCGGCCCTTCGCCCAGGCCGCCACCCAGTCCGGCTGCTCGGCCTCGGCGAGGGGCGCGCCGGCATCGACCAGCATCAGCCCGAGGGCGTGCTTGCAGGGGAACTTCCGGCTCGGGCAGGTGCATTTCGAGGCCGGGCCGGACAGGTCGGCGACCGTGCGGTAGGGCGCCGCCCCGCTGCCCTTGATCTCGCCCCAGATCACCGGGCCGCTGCGCCCGAGCCCCGCCCATTTCGCCGGCTTCGCCTGGTCCTGGCCGGCCTTGCGGCTCGACGCGTCCGGCGCGAGATCGAGAATCTGGGCTGTGGTCAGGCTCATGCGGGGGGACGCTGGGCTCCTGATTCGGCAGTTGGCCAGAGCATTTAGAAGATCTGTCCGGCTATTGGAAGCGCGGACGACCCTCTTCGCCAAGCAACGGCCGGATCATTTGCCGGCTCCGAGGCTCGTTCGAGCGATCCTCGGAGCGCGACGCGTCCTCGGAGCTCAGGCCGCGGCGGGCAGGGTTGCGCGGGCCGCGATGGCGGCGCGCACGATCGCCTCGACCTCGGCGCGGCGCTGGCCCGTGAGCGGCCGGCGCGGGGCCCGCACGGTCTCGGTCGAGCCGATGGCGAGGGCCTCGGCGAGCTTGATGTTCTGGACCAGGTAGGTCGACACGTCGAGGTCGAGCAGCGGGCGGAACCAGCGGTAGATCGCCAGCGCCTCGTCGTAGCGGCCGGCCTTCATCAGCCGGTAGATCGCCACCGTCTCATCGGGGAAGGCGCAGACGAGGCCCGCGACCCAGCCGCAGGCGCCGACCGCCAGCGCCTCGAAGGCGAGGTTGTCGACGCCGGTGAGCACGGCGTAGCGGTCGCCGAGGCGGTTGATGATCTCGGTGGTGCGGCGGATGTCGTCGGAGGATTCCTTGATCGCCACGAAGCGGCTGTCGGCGGCCAGCTCCTCCATGATCTCGGGGGTCACGTCGACCCGGTAGGCGACGCGGTTGGAGTAGATCATCACCGGCAGGTCGCCGGCCTGGGCCACCGCGCGCAGGGTCTCGACCGTCTCGGCCGGGTCGGTGTGGTAGATCGGGCTCGGCACCACCATCAGGCCGCTCGCCCCGGCCTTCGCCGCCTTCTCGGCCAGCGCGCAGGCCTCGCGGGTGCCGGCCTCGGAGACCGTCATCAGGACGGGCTTGCCCTGGGCCACCGCCTGGGCGCGCTGGAGCACCGCGATGCGCTCGTCCTGCGACAGCATCGGGCCCTCGCCCAGCGAGCCGCAGACGATGAGGCCGTCGCAGCCCGCCTCCATCTGGAGGCCGAAGCAGCGCTCCATCTCGGCGTGGTCCAGGCTGCCGTCGGCGTTGAACTTGGTCGTGACGGCGGGGATGACACCGGTCCACATGGTCGTTCGTCCTTGGGTTGCGCGTGAATCGTGAAAGGCGGAATTCGGGCGTGGTGCGTCAGGCCGCCTCGGCGGCGGGCGCCGTCTCGGGCTCGGGCCGCAAGGCCGGGCGCCGGGTGCTCCGCTCGGCCCGGCGTCGGCGCAGATGCAGGAACTCGCCGACGAAGCCGCGCCGGAAGAACGAGACGCAGACGATGAAGATCAGCCCGATCACCAGGGTGACGAGGTCCCCGATCGTGGCGAGGTAGTTCTGCAAGCCCACCACCAGGGCGGCGCCGACGAGCGGCCCGAAGATGGTCCCGACGCCGCCGAGCAGGGTCATCAGCACCACCTCGGTCGAGGTGTGGAGCGAGACGTCGTTGAGGGAGACGAGCTGGAAGACCAGCGCCTTCAGCGCGCCGGCATAGCCCGCGACGCCCGCCGAGAGCACGAAGGCGAGGAGCTTGAAGCGGTCGGCGTCGTAGCCGAGCGAGACGGCGCGCGCCTCGTTGTCCCGCACCGCCTGGAGGATCTGGCCGAAGGGCGAGTGCACCACCCGGTCGACGAACAGGAAGCCCGCGGCAAAGAGCGCCAGCGTCACGTAGTACATCGTGGTGTCGGAGGTGAGGTCGAGCCCGAACAGGCTGCCGCGGGGAATGCCCTGGAGCCCGTCCTCGCCGCCGGTCCAGCGGAACTGCACCGCCAGGAAATAGACGATCTGGGAGAGCGCCAGCGTGATCATCGCGAAGTAGATGCCCCGCCGCCGGATCGCGAGGCCGCCGATGGCGAAGCCCACGAGCGCCGCCGCCGCGATGCCCGCCACGAAGGCTACGGGCATGCCGAGCGGGTGGCTGCCGAAGCGGATCATCAGCGCGCCGGTGACGTAGCCCGCGCTGCCGAGGAAGGCGGCGTGGGCGAAGGAGACGAGGCCCGTGAAGCCGAGCAGCAGGTTGAAGGCGCAGGCGAACAGCCCGTAGCACATCACCTTCATCACGAAGATTGGGTAGATCAGTCCCGGCACGAAGGGCACGACGAGGGCCGCCGCGCAGAGCACGAGAAAGATCTTGAAGGTGGTCGACATCGAGCCCTCCGCTCAGACTTCGCGGCCGAACAGGCCGGCCGGGCGCACGAGCAGGGCGATCGCCATGATCACGAACACCACCACGGTCGAGGCCTCCGGGTAGACCACCTTGGTCAGCCCCTCGATCAGCCCGAGCGCAAGGCCGGTCATCATTGAGCCGAGGATCGAGCCGAGGCCGCCGATCACCACCACGGCGAAGACGATGTTGAGGAGGTTGCCGCCCATGAGCGGCGTCACCTGCATGATCGGCGCGGCGAGCACCCCCGCGATGCCGGCGAGCGCCACCCCGAACCCGTAGGTCAGCGTGATCATCACCGGCACGTTGATGCCGAAGGCCTGGAGCAGGCGCGGATTCTCTGTGCCGGCGCGGAGATACGCGCCGAGCTTGGTGCGCTCGAACAGGTACCAGGTCGCGAAGCAGATCAGCAGCGAGGCGGCGACGACGAAGATTCGGTATTTCGGCAGCAGCATGAAGCCGATATCGACCGGGCCCTGCAGGATCTCCGGCGGCTCGTAGCCCTGGCCCGAGACGCCGAAGGCGTAGCGGAAGGCCCCCTCCATCACGAGCGCCACCCCGAAGGTCAGGAGCAGGCCGTAGAGGTGGTCGAGGTGGTAGAGCCGGCGCAGCAGCGTGCGCTCGATGCCCATGCCGAACAGCGCGACGCAGAGCGGCGCCAGCGCCAGCGCGACCCAGAAGTTGATCTGGAAGTCCGGATAGCCGAGCCAGGGGCCGATCTGGGTCAGGCCGATCCAGGCCAGGAAGGCGGCCATCATGAACTGCGCCCCGTGGGTGAAGTTGATGATGTTCAAGAGCCCGAAGATGATCGCGAGCCCCATGCTGAGCATGGCGTAGAAGCAGCCGCCGATGAGGCCGATCGTGAGCTGGGCCATGAAGGCCTGGAGGGTGATGTCCGTCATGGGGTCACCGGCGGGTTGGGGTGGGCGGGATCTCCCTCCCCCGCAGAGGGGGGAGGATCTGAGGCTCAGCCCCTAGCTCAGCCCTTGGCGTTGAGCGGGCAGGCGTCGGAGGGCTTCGGGAACACGTCCTCGCCCTTCAGCACGGCGCGGACGTTGTAGAAGTCCCAGTCGCGCTTCGATTCCGCCGGCTTCTTCACCTGCAGGAGCAGCATGTCGTGGACGAGGGCGCCGTCGGCGCGCAGGTGCCCGTTGCGGATCACCGCGTCGTCGATGGTCATGGTGCGGAGCTTGGCCATCACCGCGCCGGCCTCGTCGGTGCCGGCCGCATGGATCGCCTTGAGGTAGTTCAGGGCCGCCGAATAGACCGCCGCCTGCGAGGCGCTCGGCATGCGCTTCATCTTGGCGAAGTACGTCTCCGCGAAGGCGCGCGAGCGGTCGTCGTAATCCCAGTAGAAGGCTTCCGTCAGGTACATGTCCTGGGCCTTGGCGAGGCCTAGGCTCTTCACGTCGGTGATGTAGGTCAGCAGCGGGGCGATCACCTGCTTGTCGCTGCGCCCGATGCCGTACTCGGCCGCCTGCTTCACGGCGTTGATCGTGTCGCTGCCGGCATTCGCCAGCGCGATCACCTGGGCGCCGCTCGCCTGCGCCTTCAGCATGAAGGAGGAGAAGTCGCCGCCCGGGAAGGGGTGGCGCGAGACGCCGAGCACCTTGCCGCCCTCGGCCTCGACCACGGCGGAGGCGTCCTTCTCCAGGGAATGGCCGAAGGTGTAGTCGGCGGTGACGAAGTACCAGCTCTTGCGCCCGGTCTTGAGCAGCGCCTTGGCGGTGCCGGCGGCCAGCGCGTAGGTGTTGACCATCCACTGCGCGTTGAGCGGTGAGCATTTCTCGTTGATCGCCGCCATGGCGACGCCGGCCGAGAGCATGGTCACGCGGTTCTTCTGCTTGGCGATCTCCATCACGGCGAGCGCCGTCGAGGAGGTCGGGAAGTCGGCGATCATGTCGACCTTGCCCTGGTCGAACCATTCGCGGGCGAGGTTGGCCGCAATGTCGGGCTTGTTCTGGTGGTCGGCCGCGACGAGCTCGATGGGGGCGCCGAGCACCTTGCCGCCCATCTCGTCGATGGCGATCTGCGCGGCGACCGCCGAGCCGCGCCCGGTGAAGTCGGAATAGATGCCCGACAGGTCGTTCAGGATGCCGATCTTGACGACGCCGTCGCTGACCGCGTCGGCGGCGAGCGCCGCGCCTGCGAACGACGCGATCGACGCGCCGAGCACGCAACCGATGAACCGTGACCGCATGACCCCGCCTCCTCCTCAGTTTCCCAATACGGATCGGCCTCAGACGCCGAGCAGGCGCCCGACCTCGGCCTCGCGCGCCGCGACCTCGCCGGCCGCGATCTCCGCCGCCACGCGCCCGTGCTCGATCACGTAGTGGCGGTCGGCGAGGTGGCGGGCGAAATGGAAGTTCTGCTCGACCAGCACGATGGTGAAGCCGCGGCTCTTGAGGAGCGCCACCGCCCGGCCGAGCGCCTCGACGATGACCGGCGCGAGCCCTTCCGTGATCTCGTCGAGGAGCAGGATGCGCGCGCCCGTGGTCAGGATGCGGCCGAGCGCCAGCATCTGCTGCTCGCCGCCCGAGAGCCTGCCGCCGCCGCTGTCGGCGCGCTCGGCGAGGTTCGGGAACATCGCCAGCACCTCGGACACCGACATCCCGTCGGGCCCGAGCCGGGGCAGAAGGGTGAGATTCTCCTGGGTCGTGAGGGAGCGGTAGATGCCGCGCTCCTCCGGACAGTAGCCGAGGCCGAGCCGGGCGATCTTGTGCGTGCTGAGCCGGATCGTCTCCTGCCCACGCACCCGCACCGAGCCGGCGCGCCGGTCGGTCAGCCCGAGGATCGCCTTCAGCGTGGTGCTGCGGCCGGCGCCGTTGCGCCCGAGCAGCGTCACGCACTCGCCCTCGCGGACGCTGAGATCGACCCCGTGCAGGACGTGGCTCTCGCCGTACCACGCTTCGAGCCCGCGGATCTCCAAGACGGTCGCAGTGCCGGTCGCGGCCTCAGGCATGCCCGCCTCCGAGATAGGCCGACTTCACCGCCGGGTCGGCGGAGACCTCGGCATAGCTGCCCTGGGCCAGGATCTCGCCGCGCTGGAGCACGGTGATCGTGTCGCAGAGGTCGGCCACCACCGACATGTTGTGCTCGACCATCAGGATGGTCCGGCCCACCGCGATCCGGCGGATCAGGCGCTTGATGCGGTCGACATCGTCGATGGCCATGCCCTGGGTCGGCTCGTCGAGGAGCAGCAGCGGCGGGTCGAGAGCGAGCGTGGTGGCGATCTCCAGCGTCCGCTTGCGCCCATAGGACAGGTCGGCCGCGTTCGCCTCGGCGTAGTCGGCGAGGCCGACATCGGCGAGGAGCGCCAGCGCCTCGTCGTCGAGGATTGCGAGCGAGCGCACCGAGCGCCAGAACCGGTACTGCGTGCCGAGGCGCCGCTGCAGCGCGACCCGGACGTTGTCGCGCACGCTCATGTGCGGGAAGGTCGCCGAGATCTGGAACGAGCGCACGATGCCGCGCCGGGCGATCGCCGCCGAACTCTCGGCCGTGATGTCGGCGCCCTCGTAGAGGATGCGCCCGCGCGTCGGCGCGTGGACCTTCGTCAGCAGGTTGAAGAAGGTGGTCTTGCCGGCCCCGTTCGGCCCGATCAGCGCGTGGATCGTGTGGCGGCGGACCTTGAGGTCGACGTCCCGCACGGCCGTGAAGCCGCCGAACGCCTTGGTCAGCCCCTCCGTCTCCAACGCGCAATCCGACATGGCCGCCTCGCCGAATCCCTATTTTGTAGATTGTATAAAATCTCCAGGCAGTCAAGCGCCCGATGCCCGCCGCTCCCGGAGGCCGCGCGGCTCAGGCGGCGTGGGCGCGCCGGTAGATGGCCACCAGCGAGGTGCCGGCGTGCTCGATATGCGCCCGCAGGAGGTCGGCGGCCTCGGCGATCCGGCCAGCCTCGCAGAGCGCCACGATCTGCGTGTGCTCCTGGTCGGCGCGGGCCACGTCGCCGGAGGCGGAGAGCTGCAGGCGGGTCGGCCGGTCGCAATCCTGCAGGAGGCCGGAGATGATGCTGAGCGAGCGCGGCCGGTCGGCATGGCGCAGCAGATCGAGATGGAAGCGCCGGTTCAGCTCGCCCCAGCGCTCGACCTGGCCGGCCTCGAGGGCGGCGCCGTATTCCAGCGTCAGGCTGCGCAGGGCCCGCACGTCCTCCTCGGAGAAGCGGGGCGCCGAGAGCATCAGGAGCGGCGGCTCCAGCTGCACGCGGAGCTGGAAGATGTCCTCGACCTCCTCCACCGTGAGGCCGGAGACGACGGCGCCGCGATGCGGCACGATCTTCACGAGGCCGGCGGCTTCGAGCTGGAGCAGGGCCTCCCGGATCGGGATCCGGCTGATGCCGAACTCCTCCGCGAGCGCGTCCTGGCGCAGGGCGACGCCGGGCGCGAACTCCCCGTTGAGGATGCGCTGCCGCAACGCGTCGGCGACGGCGGCGGACACGGTCTTGTGGCGCAACCGATCGGGCGCCGGTTTGGTGGGAGCCGCTGGGGGCATCGGTGCCTCGGATCGTTTCGTATATTTTATCCGAGGCAGCGCGGCGGATGCAATGGCCCTGCCGCACGAGTCAGGCCGTGCAGGTCGTACGGTCGCTGGGTTGATCGGAGCAGACGGCCACGGATCCCCCCTCCCCGCTTGCGGGGAGAGGGGGGCGCCCACAGCCGGGACGATCAGCCGATCCCGTGGGTCGGGGCCGCCGCGTTGCCGCGGATCAGCTCCAGCCCGGCATGGATGCCGCCGACGGTCTCCAGGTCGAGGCGCTCGGCGTCGCGGCGGCGGACCTCGGCCATGACCTCGGCCGCGGATTCCGGGTCGTCGCCGATGGTCAGGAGCGCCTGCTCGCCGAGCGCGAGCGCGGATTCGAGGGTCTCGCGGATCTGATAGGCGACGCCTGCCTGGATCAGCTCCACCGCGTGCTCGCGGTCGCGGGCGCGGGCGAGGACCGGAACCAGCGGGAACTCCGCCTTCGCGATCTCGGCGACGTGCCTGGCCGTCCCGGGATCGTCGACGCAGATCAGGATGGCGCGGGCCGTCGCGGCGCCGGCCGCGCGCAGGATGTCGAGGCGCGTGCCGTCGCCGTAATAGACCTTGAAGCCGAACCCCTCGGCCAGGCGGATCCGCTCGGCATCGGTGTCGATGATCGAGACCGAGCATCCGCGCGAGATCAGCGGCTGGCTGACGATCTGCCCGAAGCGGCCGAAGCCGACGATCAGCGCGCTGCCGACGAGGTTCTCCGGAACCTCGACGCCGTCCGTGGACATCGAGGCCTTGGGGCCGAAGCGGTCGAAGGCGATGACCGTGAGCGGCGTGATCGCCATCGACAGGATGACCGTCGCGGTCAGGATCGCGTTGGTCGTGCCGTCGATGATGCCCACGCCCGTGGCCGCCGCGTAGAGCACGAAGGCGAACTCGCCGCCCTGCGCCATCAGGGCCGCGCGCTCCAGCGACTCGGAATGCGAGGCCCGCAAGGCCCGGGCGACCCCGTAGATGAGCAGGCTCTTGACCACCATGTAGGCGGCCACGCTCGCGAGGATGAGCCCCCCGTTCGCGGCGATCACCGACAAGTCGAGGGACATCCCGACCCCGAGGAAGAACAGGCCGAGCAGGATGCCGCGGAACGGCTCGACATCGGCCTCGAGCTGGTGGCGGAAGCTCGATTCGGAGAGCAGGACGCCGGCCAGGAACGCGCCCATGGCCATGGAGAGGCCGCCGAGCTGCATGGCGAGCGCCGAGCCGAGCACGACGAGTAGGGCCGCCGCCGTCATGACCTCCCGCGCCTTGGAGGCGGCGAAGAACCGGAACAGCGGGTTGAGCAGCCAGCGGCCCGCCGCCACCAGCGCCCCGACCGAGGCGAGCGCGAGCGCGATGGCGTAGGCGCGCTCCGTCCCGCTCGTCTCGGCGCCGCCGGGGGCCAGGAGCGCGACCGCCGCGAGCAGCGGCACGATCGCGAGGTCCTCCAAGAGCAGGATGGCGACGATCCGCTGGCCCTTCGGGGTCGAGAGCGAGCCGCGCTCCTCCAGGAGCTGCATGACGATGGCGGTCGAGGTCAGCACGAAGCCGGTGCCGGCCACGAAGGCCACGCTGACCGAGAATCCGAGGGCGACGCCCACCAGGGTGAGGGCGGCGATGCAGGCGCCGACCTGCGCGAGGCCGAGGCCGAAGATCTCGCGCCGCATGCCCCAGAGCCGCGACGGCTCCATCTCCAGCCCGATGATGAAGAGGAACATCACGACGCCGAGCTCGGCCACGTGGAGGATCGCCTGGGCGTCCGTGAACAGGCCCAGGCCGAACGGCCCGATGGCGAGCCCCGCCAGGAGGTAGCCGAGGACCGAGCCGAGCCCGAGCCGCTTGAAGAGCGGAACGGCGATGACGCCCGCCGCCAGCAGGGAGACGACCTGGACGAGCTCGCTCGCGGTTCCGGACGCTTCGACAGCCATGGGTGGTCCAACCTCGTGAATGGGGGGCCGCCGAGCGGGCGCGGGACGTCGGGGCGACCGCGATCACGCCGCCGTGAACGAGGACCGCGCCCGCGTCAACTTACGGGTAGCGGACGGGCGCAGGCTCCTCGGGGAGCGGGATGAACTCGGCGTCGTTCGGCACGGTGTCGAACCGGCCCTGGCGCCAATCCTCCTTCGCCTGCGCGATGCGGTCCGGCCGCGAGGAGACGAAGTTCCACCAGAGGTGGCGCGGGCCGTCCATCGGCTCGCCGCCGAGCACCATGAAGCGGGCGGCCTGCGTCGCGCGCACGCTGATGCGGTCGCCGGGATTGAACACCAGGAGCTGGCCGGGGCCGAAGCCGTCGCCGGCGATCTCGATCGCACCCGAGACCGTGTAGATCGCGCGCTCGTCGTAGGTCGGGTCGAGGGGCAGCATCGCGCCGGCCTCGAGCACCACGTCGGCATAGACCATCGGGCTCGAGGTGCGCACGGGCGAGCGCGCCCCGAAGGCCTCGCCCGCGATCAGGCGCACGGTCTTGCCCTCGCCCGAGAGGACGGGCAGCGCGGCGGCGTCGTAATGCTCGAAGGCCGGAGCGTTCTCCTCGTCCCGGGCCGAGAGGGCGACCCAGCTCTGGATGCCGAACAGCCGGGAGCCGGTCTGCCGGAGGTCGGCCCCGGTGCGCTCGGAATGGGTGATGCCGCGCCCGGCCGTCATCCAGTTCAGCTCGCCCGGCCGGATCGGCAGTTCGGTGCCGAGGCTGTCCCGGTGCATGATCTCGCCGTCGAACAGGTAGGTGACGGTGGACAGCCCGATATGCGGGTGCGGGCGCACGTCCATCCCGGCGCCGAGCAGGAACTCGGACGGGCCCATCTGGTCGAAGAAGATGAAGGGGCCGACCATCCGGCACTCGGTCGAGGGCAGCGCCCGCCGCACGGAGAAGGAGCCGAGGTCGCGCGAGCGCGGCACCACCAGGGTCCGGATCGCGTCGCAGCTGAAATGGTCGCCCGGGACCGGATCGTCCGCACTGTGCCAGCTCATCGCGCCTGCTCCTTCTCGCTCCGGGACCGGGCGCGCCGTCGGGACGCGCCCGCCGCCCGGATCCCGCAATGCCCCGGATGGGGCATCGACCGGAAGCACCTTGACGCAAGCGGGCCGGCGAGAAAATGGAAACGAAGGAAACGCATCGTTTCCATATCCGCGCCCGACCGGCGGCGCGGGGTCAGGCGATGGTCGGCACGATGCCGCCCTCGACTCGGAGCGCCGCGCCGTTGGTCGCCGCAGCGAGCGGGCTTGCCAGATAGGCGACCAGCGCGGCGATCTCGTCCGGCTCGATCATGCGCTGGATCAGCGAGAGCGGCCGGTGCAGGCGGAAGAACTCCTCCTCCATCGCCTCGGGCGACAGGTCCGGACTGCTGGCCACGCTCTTCAGGAAGTCGCCGATCCCCTCCGAGCGGGTCGGGCCCGGCAGCACCGTGTTCACCGTCACCGCGCTGCCCTTGGTGAGCTGCGCCAGCCCCCGCGCGATCGTCAGCTGGGCCGATTTGGTGACCGCGTAGTGGATCATGTCCGGCGGCGGCACGAGGCCGGATTCGCTCGACACGAACACGATGCGGCCCCAGCCGCGCGCGCGCATCCGCGAGAAGTAGGCCTGGGCGAGCCGGGCGCCGGCCACCACGTTGACCTCGAACAGGCGGTGCCAGTCCGCGTCCGAGATGGCGGTGAAGTCCTTCGCCTCGTAGATCCCGAGATTGTTGACGAGGATGTCGACCTCGGCCGCCTCGCGCGCCAGCACGGCAGCCCCTTCGGGCGTGGCGGCATCCGCCAGGATCGCCCGGACGCGACCGCTCGTGCCGATCTCCGCCGCCGCGGCGTCGAGCTTCGCCGGCTGGCGTCCGGTGACGATCACCTCCGCGCCCTCGGCCGCCAGGCGCTTGGCGATGGCGAGGCCGATCCCGGCCGTCGAGCCGGTGACCAGTGCGGTCCGTCCTGTGAGCTGCAGATCCATGATGGCTCCCTCGAGTGTCGGCTGCGTCGGTCCCGGTGAGATGGACGCGACGGCGATTGATGAGTAGCGCTCACCGCGGCACGATCATCGTGCATCGAGCGCACGAATGGGGCGGCCATGGACAACCGGCTCGGCGAGATGGAGGCGTTCCTCCAGGTCGTGCGCCGCGGCAGCTTCGCGGCGGCGGCGCGGGCGCTGCGCCAGACCCCCTCCGCGGTGAGCCGGGCAGTCGCGCGCCTGGAGGCGCGCCTCGGCGTCGCCCTGCTGCGGCGGACCACCCGCTCCCTGATCCTGACGCCGGAGGGCGAGACCTACCGCGAGCAGGCCGCCGCGCTGATGGAGGATCTCGACGCGATCGAGCGCACCTTCACCGAGAGCGCGGCCGAGCCGAGCGGCCGGCTGCGGGTCAACGCGTCGGTCCCGTTCGGAACCCATGTCATCCTGCCGATCCTGCCGCGCTTCCTCGCTGCGCATCCGCGCATGAGCCTCGACCTCACCCTCACGGACGAGGTGATCGACCTCGCCGCGAGCCAGGCCGACGTGGCGATCCGCATCGGCCCCTTGCGCGACACGCGCCTGCGGGCGCGCAGCCTCGGGCGCAGCCGGATGGCCGTGGTCGCGGCGCCGGGCTACCTCGCCGAGCACGGGATTCCGGAGCATCCGGACGATCTCGCGCGGCATAACTGTTTCAATTTCAGCTTCCGCCGCTCGCTCGACACCTGGCCGTTCCGCGTCGGCTCCGGAATCGGCCAGCGCCCGATCCAGGGCAACTTCTTCGGCAATTCCGGCGAGGTCGTGCGCCTCATGGCGCTGGGCGGCGCCGGCATCGCACGCCTCGCCCTGTTCCACGTCGCGTCCGATCTCGCGGCCGGACGCCTCGTGCCGGTGCTGGAAGCCTTCAACCCCGGCGATGCCGAGGACGTCCACGCCCTCTATGTCGGCCACGCCCGGCTGTCGGGGCGCACGCGGGCCTTCGTCGATTTCCTGGCCGCCCACGCGACGGTGAGCGCCTGACCGGCGTCGAGGTCCGGCGCCTCTCTCCTGCCGTGCGCGTCCCTATTCCCGTCCGGACGATCGGGCGGCGCAAGGTCCTGCGGGCGGCGGCATAGAACTTTCTCCCCGCAGCCCGGCCGAGAGACGGACGATCTCCGATCGAATATTCTTCAAATATGACATTTTGTCGATCCAATTGTAGACCGGAGGCAGATTTTTCGCCGGCCACGGGGCGCGCACCGCTCCCTCACCCTGGCGGTGGCTGGTACGACCGAGGATCCCATGACGTTCACGCGACGCCGTCCGTTCTCGCGCCGGCAGGCTGCCGCCCTGCTCGGCGGCCTCGCCCTGGCCGGCGCGGCCCTCGTGCCGGCCCGGGCGGCGGAGGGCCAGCTGCGCATCGCCAAGCAATTCGGCGTCGTCTACCTCCTGCTGAACGTCGCCGAGGATCAGAAGCTGATCGAGAAGCACGGCAAGGCCGCGGGGCTCGACATCAAGGTCGAATACCTGCAGCTCTCGGGCGGCTCAGCCGTCAACGACGCGCTGCTCTCCGGCAATATCGAGGTCGCCAGCGCCGGCGTCGGCCCGCTCTTCACGCTGTGGGACCGCACGAGGGGCCGGCAGAACGTCCGCGGCGTCGCCTCGCTCGGCAACTTTCCCTACTACCTCGTCAGCAACCGCCCCGAGGTGAAGACCATCGCCGACTTCACCGACAAGGACCGCATCGCGCTGCCCGCTGTCGGTGTCTCGGTGCAGGCGCGCATCCTGCAATGGGCCTCGGCCAAGCTGTGGGGCGACAAGGAATTCGCCAGGCTCGACCGGATCAGCGTCGCCGTCCCGCACCCGGAGGCCACCGCGGCCATCGTGAAGGGCGGCACCGAGATCACCGGCCATTTCGCGAACCCGCCCTTCCAAGAGCAGGAACTCGCCGAGAACCCCAAAGCCCGCATCGTCCTGAAATCCTACGACGTGCAGGGCGGTCCCGCCTCCTCGACCGTGCTCTACGCCGCCGAGCGGTTCCACAAGGAGAGCCCGAAGACCTACGCGGCCTTCGTCGACGCCCTCGACGAGGCGGCGACGTTCATCACCGCCAACCCGGAGAAGGCGGCCGACATCTACATCAAGGCGAACAACAGCAAGATCGACCGCGACCTGCTCCTGAAGGTGATCAAGAACCCCGAGGTCACCTTCAAGATCGAGCCGCAGAACACCCTCGGGCTCGGCCAGTTCATGCACCGCGTCGGCGCGATCAAGAACGAGCCCAAGGCGCTGGAGGACTATTTCTTCGGCAATCCTCGCGTCGCCGCGGGCAGCTGAGCGGATCACGCGCATGACCCTCGTCGCCGCGCGCGAGAGCCATTTCGAGCCGCGTCCCCGGCCCGCGCCGTCCGGCCGCGGGCTGAGCGAGGCCACCGCCCCGCCGCGGGCCCCGGCACCGACGTCGGTGCCGCTCCTTCAGGTCTCCGGCGTCAGCCTGGAATACCGCACGCCGGAGCGCGTGGTCCGGGCCACGCACCGGATCGATCTCGACGTCTACGCGGCCGACCGCTTCGTGCTGCTCGGCCCTTCGGGCTGCGGCAAGTCCACCCTGCTCAAGGCGATCGCCGGATTCCACCAACCGGTCGAGGGCGAGATCCGGGTCGGCGGGGAGGTGGTTCGGGGCCCGGGGCCGGACCGCATCGTCGTCTTCCAGGAATTCGACCAGCTCCCGCCCTGGAAGACGGTGGCGCAGAACGTCGCCTTCCCGCTCCGGGCCGCCGGTCTCCTCGGCCGCCGCGAGGCGGAGGCGCGGGCGCGCCACTACATCGACAAGGTCGGGCTGACGCGCTTCGCCGACAGCTACCCGCACCAGCTCTCGGGCGGCATGAAGCAGCGCGTGGCCATCGCCCGCGCCCTCGCCACGCAGCCCAAGGTGCTGCTGATGGACGAGCCCTTCGCGGCGCTGGACGCGCTGACCCGGCGCAAGATGCAGGAGGAGCTGCTCGCCCTCTGGGACGAGGTCCGCTTCACCCTGCTCTTCGTCACCCATTCCATCGAGGAGGCCCTCGTGGTCGGCAACCGGGTGGCGCTGCTCTCGCCCCATCCCGGCCGGGTCCGCAGCGAGGTCAACGCCCACGACTTCACCTTGAGCGACATCGGCAGCCGCGACTTCCAGGCCGCCGTCCAGCGCCTGCACGGACGCCTGTTCGAGGCCGGCCCGGAACCCGACGCCTCCCCGGTCCCGTGATGAACCAGCACGTCCTCCCCCCGATCCGCCCGGAATACGACCGGGTGCTCGCGCCCTTCGTCGAGGCGCCGGTCGAGCGCGCGCTGCCGCTCTCGACCCGGCTCTGGCAGCAGGAATGGCTGCGCAAGGGCCTGATTCTCGCGACGCTCGCCGTCGCCTGGGAGGCGCTCGCGCGCTTTCAGGACAACGACCTGCTGCTGCCGGGCTTCCTCGCGACCCTGTCGGCGCTCGGCGAGGGGCTGGCGAGCGGCGAGCTCCTGGAGCGCGTCCGGATCTCGCTCGGCGTCCTGGCCCAGGGCTACCTCGCCGGCGTCGTGCTCGCCTTCGGCCTGACGACACTCGCCGTCTCGACGCAGGGTGGCCGCGACCTGCTCTCGACGCTGACGGCCATGTTCAACCCGCTGCCGGCCATCGCCCTGCTGCCGCTGGCGCTGCTCTGGTTCGGCCTCGGATCCGGCAGCCTCGTCTTCGTGCTGGTCCACTCGGTGCTGTGGCCGCTCGCGCTCAACACCTATGCGGGCTTCCAGGGCGTGCCCGAGACGCTCCGCATGGCCGGC
Organism: Methylobacterium dankookense; assembly: GCF_902141855.1. Classification (GTDB taxonomy): domain Bacteria; phylum Pseudomonadota; class Alphaproteobacteria; order Rhizobiales; family Beijerinckiaceae; genus Methylobacterium; species Methylobacterium dankookense. Next base: position 55,351 of record NZ_CABFVH010000030.1, read on the forward strand.
CGCAATTACGGGCTCAGGGGCCTGCCGTACGTCTGGCAGATCCTGATCCCGGCGGCGCTGCCGGCCATCCTGTCCGGCCTCAAGATCGGCTGGGCCTTCGCCTGGCGCACCCTGATCGCGGCGGAGCTCGTCTTCGGCGCGGCCTCCGGCAAGGGCGGGCTCGGCTGGTACATCTTCCAGAACCGCAACGAGCTCTACACCGACCGCGTCTTCGCCGGCCTGCTCCTCGTCATCGCCATCGGCCTCGTCGTCGAGAACCTCGTCTTCGCGAGCCTGGAGCGCCTGACGGTGCGGCGCTGGGGCATGGTCCGCTGACGTCGGCGGACGGCACGAGCCCGCACAGGCGCGCGGTCCCCCTCATCCCTCACGATCGATCCATGACACAGAGCACCCTGCGCCTCGGCGCCTTCTTCTACGCCACCGGCCACCACATCGCGGGCTGGCGCCATCCTTCGAGCGAGGCCGATGGCGGCATCAACCTCGAGCGCTATGTCGGCTGGGCGCGGAAGGCCGAGGCCGCGAAGTTCGACCTCGTCTTCCTCGAGGACGGCACCGGCATCCGCGATTCCAACCTGCGCTCCAGCGAGCGCACGGCCCGCTCGACCCATTTCGAGCCGGTGACGCTGCTCTCCGCGCTCGCGGCCGTCACCAGCCGGATCGGGCTCGTGGCGACGACCTCGACCAGCTTCAACGAGCCCTACAACGTGGCGCGCCGCTTCGCGTCCCTCGATCATCTCAGCGGCGGCCGGGCCGGGTGGAACCTCGTCACCTCGACCACCGACGCCGAGGCCGCCAATTTCGGCAACGACCGCATCGCGCGGCATGCCGACCGCTACGAGCGCGCCGAAGAGTTCGTCGACGTCGTCCTCGGCCTCTGGAACGGCTGGGACGACGACGCGGTGGTGATCGACCGGGAGAGCGGCCAGTTCTCGAAGCCGGACGGCTTTCGGCCGCTGAACCATAGGGGCAAGCATTTCGAGGTGCGGGGCCCGCTCAACATCTCGCGCACGCCGCAAGGGCAGCCGGTCCTCGTGCAGGCCGGCTCGTCGGGGCCGGGCAAGGATCTGGCCGCGCGCACCGCCGAGATCGTCTTCACCGCCCACCAGACGCTGGCCGAGGCGGTGGCGTTCTACGGCGACCTGAAGGAGCGCCTGCCCCGCTACGGCCGCGCGCCTAGCGACCTCAAGGTCATGCCCGGCCTCTTCCCCGTGGTCGGGCGCAGCGAGGCGGAGGCGCGGGCCAAGTTCGAGGCATTACAAGACCTGATCGACCCCGTGGTCGGCCTCGCGCTCCTGGAGCGCATGGTCGGCGGCTTCGACCTGTCGGGCTACGACGTGGACGGGCCGGTGCCGGCGCTGCCGGAGGCCAACGGCGCCAAGTCGCGCCAGCAACTGATGTTCGACCTCGCCCGCCGCGAGGGCCTGAGCCTGCGCCAGCTCTACCTGCGCATCGCGGGCGCGCGCGGCCATTCCCAGATCGTCGGCACGCCGGCCCAGATCGCCGACGAGATGGAGGAGCGCTTCCGGGCCGGCGGCGCGGACGGGTTCAACATCATGCCGGCGACGCTGCCCGGCGGGCTCGACGACTTCATCGAGCTGGTCCTGCCGGAGCTGCGCCGCCGCGGCCTGTTCCGGCAGGATTACGAGGGCCGGACGCTGCGCGGGCATCTCGGCTCGCGCGCGGCTTCGCCCCCCGCCGCCTGAGCCCCGGCGCGGGCCGCGCTCAGACGCGGGCGGCCGCGTCCAGCGCCCGGGACAGGTCGGCCAGGAGATCGTCCTCCGCCTCCAGGCCGACCGAGAGCCGCAGCAGCCCGTCCGTGATGCCGGCGATCGCCCGCGCCTCGGGGTCCATCGCCGCATGGGTCATGGTCGGCGGATGCGCGATCAGGCTCTCCACGCCGCCGAGCGACTCGGCCAGGGTGAAGACCTGCAACGTCGCCACGACGGCGCGCACGGCGTCGAGCCCGCCGGCCAGCTCGAAGCTCAGCATGGCGCCGAAGCCGCTCTGCTGCGCCTTGGCGAGCGCGTGGCCCGGATGGGAGGCAAGACCCGGATAGTGCACGCGGGCGACGGCCGGATGCGCGTCGAGGAAGGCGGCGAGCGCTCCGGCGGTGCGCTGCTGGGCCTCCACCCGTACGAACAGCGTGCGGACGCCGCGGAGCGTCAGATAGGCGTCGAGGGGCGAGCCGGTGACGCCGATCGTGTTCGCCCAGGCCGCGAGCTCCTCGCCGACCGACGCGTCGGCGGCGATGACGGCCCCGCCGATGACGTCGGAATGGCCGTTGAGGAACTTGGTCGTGGAATGCACGACCAGGTCGGCGCCGAGGGCGATCGGCTGCTGCAGGGCGGGCGACAGGAAGGTGTTGTCGACCACCGCGAGCGCACCGGCGGCCTTGGCGAGGCCGGTCACGCGGCGGATGTCCACCACGCGCATGAGCGGGTTGCTCGGCGTCTCGACGAGCACGACCTTGGGCCGGCGCGCCAACGCCGCCGCGAGGGCCGCCTCGTCCGTCTGGTCGACGAAGGCCACCGCGTAATATCCCCGGGCGGCCCGCATGCTGAGCAGGCGGTGCGTTCCGCCGTAACAATCGTGCGGCGCGACGAGGAGGTCGCCGGGCCGCAGGCTCGAGAGCGCGAGGTCGAGGGCGGCCATGCCGCTCGACACCATGACGGCGCGGGCGCCGCCTTCGAGCTTGGCGATCGTATCGGCGAGCTGGTCGCGGGTCGGGTTGCCGAGGCGCGAGTAATCGTAGGGGCCGGGCTTCTCGAAGGCGGGGAACTTGTAGGTCGTCGACAGGTGGATCGGCGCGATGACCGCTCCGAACGCCGTGTCCTGCGCCACACCGTTGGTCGCCGCGATCGTGCGCGCCGCTCTCCCATCCGCCATCGGGTCGCCCTCTCTCCGCGTGTCTCGGTCCGGCGAAACCTGGCCGGGCCCTGCGACCGCGTTCTTTAAAAGGGACGATGCGATCTTGCAACCGAACAGATCGCCGTTCGCGCGGGCTGGCCGGCCTCCCCTGCCCTGCGGACCAGCGCCGCCGCGCCGACCGGGATCGGGACCATATCGGGGTGTGGATCTACGGGTCGGACGGGGTCACTGGGCGGCCTGGACGATGGCGGCGAGCCGCTCCGGGCGGGTGATGCGGATGAAGGACTTGTCGACCGCGACGATGCCGTCCGCCTGGAAGCGCTTCAGCATCATCGTCACCCATTGTCGCGTCGAGCCGATGAGGGCGGCGAGCTCGTCATGCGTGATCCGGCGCTCGATGACGCGGGCGCCGGCCACCTCGCGGCCGTAGAGGTCGCCGAGGTTCAGGAGGAGCTGCGCCAGCCGCTCGATCACCGAGCGCGTCCCCAGCATCTGCGCCATCGCGGTGTAGCAGCGGCCCTTCGCCTCCAGCGCCTCGATCAGGCAGAGGGCGAAATCGGGCATCTGGCGGATCAGGCTGCGCAGGGTCGGGGCCGAGAGCGCCGTGACGCGGCAGGCCTCGATCGCCTCGCCCGACCATTGGTGGCTGCCGCCCCCGGTCAGGCTCGGGCCGCCGATGAAATGCCCCGGCGTCCAGTAGGCCAGGGTGATCTGCCGGCCCGAGGGCCCAGTGTAGAACACCCGCACCCGGCCCTCGTCGATGAGGAAGATGCCCGCATGCGGCTCGCCCTGCCGGAACACGCTCTGCCCCGGCGCCAGCGTGAGCGTGCGGCCGGCCGCGCGCAGGCGGGCGACGTCGGCCGGCCCCAGGCCGTCGAGGAAGCCGGCGCCCTCGTCCAGGCCCTCGGTGCTCTCGCTCAGGAACAGGGCGCTGACGATCAGCGGCGCGGGGGCGCGCGGCGGAACGGTCAGGGCGACGAGCGACGGCGACATGGAATGGCGATCCCGGATGGGTGGAGGGCGGCCCCGCAACTATGCGCGCGCGGCCGATTCGAACCATTCCAAACATTTTCCCGGGTGGAGAATTTCATCTCTTTCACACGCTCGTAAAGAGATTTTATTTTTTACATTGCGTCATGCCCGCGATTTGCAACGAGATCTACGGGGCATCGCAATTAATTGCTGTTTTGCTGGCCCTGGTGAGGGCGAACATTCGGCCTGTTCCTGCGGCATGACGGACGGCCAGGGCCGTCCTCTCCGCCGCCGGGCCTCTCGCCTTCGGAGCCGCCTGCGTGATCCCCCTCCGCCGCCTCGCCGCCGCCCTCCTCGCGGCCTCCGCCCTCGTGACCACGGCGCGGGCCGAGACCATCCGCGTCGCCGTGGGCACGCAGGACACCACGATCAACTGCGCCACCGGCGGCCTGCTGATCCGCGAGCTGAAGCTCCTGGAGAAGTTCCTGCCGCGGGACGGCAAGTACAAGGACGCGACCTACGACATCCAATGGCGCAACTTCACCAGCGGCGCGCCACTGACCAACGAGATGGTCGCCGGCAAGCTCGACCTCGGCGCGATGGCCGACTTCCCGGGCTCGCTCAACGGGGCCGCCTTCGCCAAGGCCGGCCGGCGCAGCCTGTTCCTCAGCGTGCTCTCGGGCAGCGTCAAGGGCAGCGGCAACGGCGTCGTGGTGCCGGTCGCCTCGCCGGTGCAGTCCTTCGCCGAACTGAAGGGCAAGACCATCTCGGTGCCCTTCGCCTCGACCTCCCACGGCCTGCTGCTGCGCGCGGTGAAGGCGCAGGGCTGGGACCCGGAGCGCGACGTCACCATCATCACGCAAGCGCCGGAGGTGGCGGGCTCGGCGCTCAAGGCCAACAAGATCGACGCCCATGCCGACTTCGTGCCCTTCGCCGAGCTGTTCCCCTGGCGCGGCATCGCGCGCAAGATCTACGACGGCTCGCAATCCAACGCCCCGACCTTCCACGGCTCCCTGGTCGATGCGGCTTACGCCGAGCGCTACCCCGAGATCGTCACCGCCTATCTGCGCGCCGCGATCGAGGCGGACCGGCTGGTCGCGGCCGAGCCCGAGCGCTACGCCGAACTGATCGAGCGCGTGACCGGGATCGAGGCCGAGGTCGCCTACCTGTTCCACGGGCCGCTCGGCCTGCAGACCCGGGACATCACCTGGAAGCCCGAGTACCGGCAGGCGCTGAAGACCTCGATCGAGACCCTGACGCTGCTCAAGAAGGCGGATGGCGACCTCGACGTCGACCGCTTCGTGGACGACCGCTTCGTCCGCGCCGCCGCCGCTCAGGCCGGGATCGACTACGAAGCCCACCTCAAGGACTACGCCCAGGCGCCGCTGACGGCGTCCGACGCCGCGACCGGCCAGCCGATCACCGACGTCTCCCGCGTCGCCCAGATCTGGGTGAAGGGCGAGGCGAAGGTCCGCCACTACGCCTCGCCCGAGGGGGCGCTCGCCGCCCTCGCAACCCTCGAACGGGAGGGCGGCAGCGCCCGCGTCGTCTACGCGCAGGACCGCAACAGCGGCATCAAGCTGTTCGCGGCGCAAGGCTGGTACGTGCGGGATGCCGAGCGCCGCCTCAGCGCCTTCCTGCTCAAGGGCGATGCCGAGGGTTTCGCCAAGGCCCATGGCGGCGAGGTGCTCGACTTCGCCGCCGCCCGGGCGGGCGTGGCGCGGCTGAGCGCCCGATGAGCGCCGCGACCCTCGAAGCCCCGGGCGCCGCCCTGGCGCCGCCGAAGGCGGAGAGCCGGCGCGCGCAAGGCCGCCTGCCGCTGCGCCGCCTCGTCACGCGGGCGGCGGCGCTCGGCCTCGGCCTCCTCGCCTGGCACCTCGCCGCGAGCCAGAAGCTCGATCTCGGCCTCGTCACCTTCCGAAACGTGCCGACGCCGGCCGACGTGGCGCGGGCGGCCTGGGCGCTGGCGCATTCGCCCAAGCTCGGCGCCCATGTGGGGGCGAGCCTCGCGCGGGTGCTGGGCGGGTTCATGGCGGCGCTCGTCGCGGGGATCGGCCTCGGCCTCGCCATCGGCCGCTCGCGGCTCGCGGGCGACCTCCTGCTGCCGCCGCTCGAAGTGCTGCGGCCGATCCCGGCGGTGGCCTGGATCCCGCTCGCGATCCTGATATTCCCGTCCTCGGAAGCCTCGATGGTGTTCATCACCTTCACGGGCGCGCTGTTCCCGATCCTCCTCAACACCGTGCACGAGGCCGAGGCCGCGAGTCCCCGCCTCGTCGCCTCGGCCCGCAGCCTCGGCGCGGGGCGGGCCGCGATCCTGCGCGAGGTGGTGATCCCGGCAGCGCTGCCCAGCATCGTCACCGGCGCGGCGATCGGCATGGGTACGGCCTGGTTCTGCCTCGTCACCGCCGAGATGATCTCCGGCCAGTACGGGATCGGATACTTCACCTGGGAATCCTACACCTTGCAGAACTACGACGACATCGTCGTCGGCATGCTGCTGATCGGTCTGCTCGGCATGGGATCGAGCGTCGCGGTGCGCGCCGCCGGCCGCCTCGCCATGCCCTGGACGCGCGCGGGAGGACGGTCGTGACGGATTCCCTGACGGAGGCCCCGCCCGCGGGCCGCATCGCGATCGCCGGCGCCGGGATCCGGCTCGGCGAGGGGGCGGCCGCCTTCGAGGTGGTGCGCGACATCGACCTCGCCATCCCGCCGCGCCAGTTCGTCTGCCTGCTCGGGCCCTCGGGCTGCGGGAAGTCGACCCTGCTCGGGGCGCTCGCCGGCCATCTCGGCCTCGCCCGCGGCAGCCTCAGCCTCGACGGGCAGCCCGTGGCGGGGCCGCATCCGGAGCGCGGCATCGTCTTCCAGCAGCACACGCTGCTGCCCTGGCGGCGCGTCCTCGACAACGTCGCCTTCGGCCCGAAGATGCGCGGGGTTCCGCGCGCCGAGCGGCTGGACCGGGCGCGGGACTTCCTGGCCCTCGTCGGCCTCGCCGACTTCGCCGACCGCTACCCGTCCGAACTGTCGGGCGGCATGCAGCAGCGGGTCGAGATCGCGCGGGTGCTGATCAACCAGCCGCGCGTGCTCCTGATGGACGAGCCCTTCGGCGCCCTCGACGCGCAGACGCGGCTGATGATGCAGGAGCTGCTGCTCGACATCTGGACGCGGCTGCCGACCACCGTGGTCTTCGTCACCCACGACATCGACGAGGCCCTGTTCCTCGGCGACCGGGTGCTGGTGATGTCGGCCCGGCCCGGGCGCATCCTGGAGGACATCCCCCTTGCCTTCCCGCGGCCGCGCGGGCGCGACCTCGTCACCGATCCGGACTTCGTCGCCCTGAAGCGGCGCTGCCTGGACCTGCTGCGCCCGCGGGACGGCAGGCCGCCGCTGCCGCGCCTCACGCCGCTCGGCCTGCCGCTTGCGGGAGCGGCCTAAGAACTGCGCGATCCCTGATCAAGGAATGCGCATCCTTGGGCTTCCAACGGGCAGCATCCGCCGATGAAGGCAATTATCCGACAGGTTTCGGGTGATTGCCACCCGGCCTCGGACTGTCGCGGATAGTCTTCGCGGGCCATCGACCCGACCCGCGCCGCGCGACGATTCGCGGCGCGCGGTACTCCTCACAGAACGGGACAAGCACGACGTGGGATACGACCTGGGATCGGACACGAGCGCGGGCGCGGATCTCAGCGGGATCGAGCGCGGGGTCCTGGCGCGGATCGACGAGGCGGCCTGGCTCGACCTCGCCTGCGCCCTGATCCCGGCCGGGCAGCCCGAGGCCGAGAACCCGCTCGATCCGGACGAGCCGCCTGCCCGCGAGGAGGGCGCGGCCCTGTTCATCGCCGACATCCTGCGGAGCATGGACATCCCGGTCGACCTCGTCGCCAAGCGGCCCGGGCGGCCGAACGTCGTCGGCGTGCTGCCCGGCAGCGATCCGGCGGCGCCCTCGCTGATCCTCAACGACCACCTCGACACCTACCCTGCCGGCGAGTGGTCGGCCTGGACGATGCCCGGCGGCCATCCGTCCCGGCCGCCCCGGCACGGAAACCGCCTCTACGCCCGCGGCACCTCGGATACCCGCGGCAACCTCGCCTGCACGCTCCTCGCGGTGCGGGCGATCCGGGAGGCCGGCATCCGCCTCAAGGGGACGCTCACATGCGTCTATACCGTCGACGAGGAGAAGAACGGGCCGGACGGCTCGATCTTCCTCCTCGACGAGCAGGGGCTCAAGGCCGACTACACCATCGTCTGCGAGCCGACCGGCTGGACGAGGGCCGACGGCTCCTGGGGTATGGGCGTCGCCGTGGCCAATGGCGGCCATTACCTCGTCGAGATCGAGACGCGTGGGGTGAAGACCCATCTCTGGCGGCCGGACACGGGCGTGAACGCCGTCGCCACGATGGCGCGCCTGCTCGGGGCCCTCGAGACCATGACCTTCACGCACAGGGCCGCCCGGCTCGCTGGCGGCACGCCGCCGCGCACCGCGATCCTGCGCGTCTCGGGCGGCCTGCCCCGGGAGATGCAGTTCACCCCCGACCTCTGCCGCGCCGTGATCGCGGTGGTCGGCATCCTGCCCGGCATGAGCCCCGAGAGCGTGATGGCCGACATCCGCGCGGTGATCGAGGCCGCAGCAGAGGCCGATCCCGAGCTGCGGGCGGAGGCGCGGCCCTATCCCGGCGCGCTCTTCGTCGACGGCACCCCGGAGCAGGACGAGGCGGCCGATCCGACCGCCGCGCTCGCCCGCGCCTACGGGCGCCTGCTCGGCGAGGCACCGCGGATCTATCGCAAGAACGCCTTCAACGACACGATCCGCTTCGCCGAGCGCGGCCACGCCGCGATCACCTTCGGGCCCGGCGAGGACGGCTGGCCGCCGGTCAACGAGTACGTCGACATCGACAAGGCGGTGGCCGCCACCCGCATCCTCGCCCTCACGATCCTCGACCTGCTCGGAACAGAGTGATGCCGCTTCCGGCCCGGAGACCGCCCATGACACGCCTCGCCCTCTGGCTCGCCCTCGTCGGCGCCCTGCTGTTCGGCAGCCCGCCCGCGACCGCACAGGCCAAGCTGCCGATCCGCATCGGCTTCCAGACGGGCGAGGTGAATGTCCTGCTCTCGCACGCCGTCGCCGCCGGCCTGTTCGAGAAGGAGGGCCTCGCCGTCACCCTGGCGCAGTTCCCCGCCGGCCCGGCCATGCTGCCGGCGCTCGCCGCGGGCGAGGTCGACCTCGCCTGGATGGGCGAGTTCCCGGCGGTGACCGGCTACGCCAACGGCCTGCCGATCGAGATCCTGTTCATGGAGCGGATCGACGCCACCAACGTGCGGCTCGTCGCCAACCCGGCCGCCGGCATCGCGAGCCCCACCGACCTGAAGGGGAAACGGATCGGCGTCGCGATCGGCTCGACCAGCCATTACCACCTGCTGCGCGCCCTCTCCCAGGCCGGGCTCAAGGCCGAGGACGTGCGCCTCGTGAACCTCACCCCCGCCAACATGCCGCCGGCCTACGCGGCGGGCCAGATCGACGCCGCCTTCGTCTGGGAGCCGAATGTCGGCGCCATGGAGCGCCAGGGCGCCAAGGCGATCGCCACCACGAAGAGCCTCGGCATGATCACCGGCGGCGTCTGGGTGGCCCGCAAGCCCTTCGTGACGGGCTCGCCCGAGACCGTGCAGCGCTTCCTCAAGGCCTGGGATGCGGCGCAGAATGCCTATGCGGCCGATCCGGCGGGCGTGCGGGCGGCGGAGGCCAAGCGCATCGGCATGAGCGGGCCGGATTTCGACGCGCTGGTCGCCGGCCAGAGCGTGGCGCATCCGAGCTTCCGGCAGACCCTCACCGCCGACTTCCTCGGCGCGCCCGGCCAGGAGGGCGAGTCCCGGCTGATGAAGCACCTGCACGGCATCGCGGCCTTCCTCGTCGGCGAGAAGCGCATCCAGGCCCCGCCCGCCGACTGGGCCGGCCTGTTCGACACCAAGCCGATCCAGGCCTACCTCGCGGGCGCCTCCGCAGGTGTCGCCAAGGGCGTTGCAAAGGGCGTCGCAAAGGGCGCCTCGCAATGATCCGCACGGCGCTCCGCGTGGTCCGGCCGGCCCGCCCGGAGGCCGGGGCGGACCCCGTCCCCGCGGCGGCGCGGCCGGTCCTGGCCTTCGAAGGGGTCGGCTTCGCCTATGACGGCCGCGCGGTGATGCGCGACGTCTCGTTCCGCGTCGCTCCCGGCGAGATCGTCGCGCTGCTCGGCCCCTCGGGCTGCGGCAAGACCACGATCCTCAACATGATCGCCGGCTTCCTCGCGCCCACCGAGGGCGTCGCCCTGCTCGACGGCCGCGCGATCGCCGGACCCGGCCCGGACCGGGGCGTCGTCTTCCAGGCGGCGGCCCTGTTCGACTGGATGACGGTCGCCGAGAACATCGCCTTCAGCCTGCGCTGCGCCGGGCGGCCGCGGCGCGAGCGGCGGCGGGTCGCGGAGGAGATGGCTGTCCTCGTCGGGCTCGCGGGCCGGGAGGACGCCTATCCCTACGAGTTGTCCGGCGGCATGCGCCAGCGCGTCGGCCTCGCCCGGGTGCTCGCCGCCCGGCCGCGGGTGATGCTGATGGACGAGCCCTTCTCGGCCCTCGACGTGCAGACCCGCGAGGCGCTCCAGGAGGAGGTGCTGCGCATCCGCGACCGCACCGGCTGCACGATCGTCTTCGTCACTCACAGCATCGACGAGGCGGTGTTCCTCGGCGACCGCATCTTCCTCCTCGAGGACATCCGGGCGGGCCGGTTCGAGCGCTTCGCGGTCGATCTGCCGGGCCCGCGCGACGCGCCCGAGAACCGCCTCGCGCCGGGCTTCCTGAGCCTGCGCGAGACGATCTACCGCCGCATGCGCCACCACGGCTGAGGCCGCAGACCGGAAGAACCCATGAGCACCGACGAGGCGACCGCCCGGCGCCGCTACCGCATCCTGGCCGTCCTCTCGCCGCTCACCCTTCTCGGCGCCTGGGCCTTCGTGACGGCGCAGGGCCTCGCCACGCCGACGATCCTGCCCTCCCCGCTCGCGGTGCTCGCGAGCCTGACCGACATGGTCGGCCACGGCTATTCCGGGGTCGATCTCGCGACCCATGTGCTGGCGAGCCTGCGCCGGGTCGGCATCGCCTTCTGCGGCGGCGCGCTCCTCGGCACCGCGATCGGCCTGCTGCGCGGGCGGGTGCCCGAGATCGACGCCCTGTTCCTCGTCCCCTCCGAGCTCGTCCGGCCGATCCCGCCGCTCGGGCTGATCCCGCTCTTCATCCTGTGGTTCGGGATCGGCGAGACCTCGAAGATCCTGCTGATCTTCCTCTCGGTCTTCCTGATCGCGATGGTGAACGCCCAGGCCGGGGCGCGGGCCTGCAGCCTCGACGCCCTGCGCGCCGCCCGCTCCATGGGCGCGGGCCGCTGGCAGGCCTTCCGCTTCGTCGTGCTGCCCTCGGCGCTGCCGCAGATCATGACCGGCCTGCGGGTGGCGATGGGCACCGCGCTGACGATCCTGGTCGCGGCCGAGCTGCTGGGCGGCGACCGCGGCCTCGGCTTCCTCATCCTCGACGCGTCGAGCTTCTTCCGCACCACCTACGTCTTCGCCGGGATCGTCCTCGTCGGCCTGATCGGGCTGGCGAGCGACCGCGCCATCGCCCTCCTCGGGCGCCGGATCGTCCACTGGGAAGGCAAGCGCTGATCCCTCCCCGCCCCGCTCGGAAAGCCGGTTTCGGACAGGCCATGACCCTCGCTTCGCTCCCTCTCGACTTCGCATCGGTCCGCGCCGCCCGCCGCGACGGCGTCGCCGCGATCGACCTCGTGGCGGAGAGCTGCCGCCGCGCGCGAGCCTGCGCCGGGGACGGCATCTTCACCGCCCTCGTGCCGACCGAGGAGGCCCTGGCCCGGGCCGAGGCGCTGCAGGCGCGCGCGGAGGCCGGCGCGGCGCTGCCGCTCCTCGGTCTCACCTTCAGCGTCAAGGACAACCTCCACGTCGCGGGGATGGAGACGACCTGCAACTGCCCGGCCTTCTCGATCCATCCCGCGGAGAGCGCGCCCGCGATCAGCCGCCTGGAGCAGGCGGGCGCGGTCCTCGTCGGCAAGAACACGATGGACCAGTTCGCCACCGGGCTGAACGGCACGCGCAGCCCGGAGCCGCTCTGCCGCAACGCCGTCGACCCGGCCTACATCCCCGGCGGGTCGAGCTCCGGCTCGGCGGTCGCGGTGGCGCGCGACCTCGTCGCCTTCTCGCTGGGCAGCGATACCGGCGGGTCGGGCCGGGTCCCGGCGGCCTGCAACGGCATCGTCGGCCTGAAGCCGACGCTCGGCCTCGTCAGCACCCGCGGGCTCGTGCTCAACAGCCGCATCCTCGACTGCATCCCCGTCTTCGCGAAGACCTGCCCCGACGCCTGGGAGGTCCTCGACCTCATCCGCGGTCACGACCCGCAGGACCCCTACAGCCGGCCCGATGCCGACGCCATCGCCCGCGGCCCTGCCCCGGCGGCCCCGGCCTTGCTCGCCGTGTTCCGCCCGGACGACATGCCGTTCTTCGGCGACGAGCGGGCGCGGGCCAGCTACGAGGCGAACCTCGCGACGCTCACGCGCCAGGGCCACCGCTTCCGCGAGGTCCCCTTCGCGCCCTTCGCAGAGGCCGGACGCTTCGTCTTCCAGTCGGCGCTGGTGGCGGAGCGCCTCGTGGAATACGGCGCGATCCTCGCCGAGCGGCCGGAGGCGATCCATCCGGCAGTGAGGTCCGCGATCGCGGCGGGCACGACCTATTCCGCTCGCGACGCCTTCGAGGCGCTCTACGCGCTGCAGGCCCTGAAGCGGCAGACCTACGCGGAGCTGGAGGGAACCGCCGCGCTCGTCGTGCCGACGGTGCCGACCATCTTCACGATCGAAGCGATGCTGGCCGAGCCGATGGCCCGCAACACGGCGATGGGCACCTATACCTATTTCGTGAACCCGCTCGACCTCTGCGCGATCACCGTGCCCGGACAGCCCCGCTCCGACGGGCTGCCCTCCGCCCTGTGCTTCGTCGGCCGGCCGGGCGACGACCACCTCGTCGCCGCGCTGGCGGACGCCTTCGCGACGGCCTGAAGACCCGGAGATCCGTCGCCGTCCGGGCGAGGCGGCACGAACAGCATTGCGCGCAACGAACCGCCGCTCCCTGTCACATGCGTGCGTTGCCCCGGATCCGCGCCGGGTATAGGCCAAGCACAACAGAATGGTTCCAGGGAGATGGCCCATGGCACACCAGTTGTCGCTGGATGTGAACGGGCGCGCCGCGCACCTGACCGTCGACGATCCCGACACGCCGCTCCTCTATGTCCTGCGCGACGACCTCGGCCTGCACGGGCCGCGCTTCGGCTGCGGCCTCGGCCAGTGCGGCTCCTGCACGGTGCATGTCGATGGGCAGGCGGTGCGCTCCTGCATCACCCCGGTCTCCGGCCTGAAGCCGGGAGCGCGGATCGTCACCCTCGAGGGCCTCGGCGGGCCGGACAGGCTGCACCCGGTGCAGGCGGCCTTCATCGAGGAGCAGGCCGCGCAGTGCGGCTACTGCATCAACGGCATGATCATGCAGTCGGCCGCCCTCCTCAACGAGAACCCGAAGCCCGACGAAACCGCGATCCGGCAGGCGCTCGCCCAGAATCTCTGCCGCTGCGGCACCCATCTGCGGATCGTGCGCGCCGTCCGGCGCGCCGCCGGCACGCTCTGAGGGAGGTCCGCCCATGAACGCGCCCCTGCTCTCGCGCCGCAACCTGCTCCTCCAGGGCGGCGCCCTCGTGGTCGGCTTCGCGCTGTCCGGCCGGAACGCCCAGGCGCAGATCTTCGCGCCGGTCGCGACCGACGGATTCTCGAAGCCCGTCGCGCCGGACCAGGTCGACAGCTTCCTGGCCCTCGGCGCGGATGGCCGCGCCACGATCTTCTCCGGCAAGGTCGATCTCGGCACCGGCATCGAGACGGCGATGGCCCAGATCGCGGCCGAGGAGCTCGATCTCCCCCTCGACCGCGTCACGGTGGTCCAGGGCGACACCGCTCTGACCCCCGACCAGGGCCCGACCTATGGCAGCCTCTCGATCCAGAAGGGCGGCGTCGAGATCCGGCAGGCGGCGGCGACCGCCCGCGCCCGCCTCGTGCAGCTCGCGAGCGAGCGGCTCGGCCTGCCCGCCGACGCCCTGGCGACCGAGAACGGCACCGTGCGCCCGAAATCCGGCGGCAAGGCGATCAACTATGCCGAACTGGTCAGGGGCGGCCGCCTCGACCTGAAGGTCGACCCGGCCGTCGCCACCAAGGACCCGGCGACCTTCGCCCTCGTCGGCAAGTCGGTTGCGCGGATCGACATCCCCGAGAAGATCACCGGCCGCTTCACCTACATGCAGGATTACCGCGTGCCCGGCATGGTGCATGCCCGCGTGGTGCGCCCGCCGACGATCGGCGCGCGCCTGGAGAGCGTGGACGAGGCCTCGGTCGCGTCGGTTCCGGGCCTGATCAAGGTGGTGCGCCAGGGCAATTTCCTGGCCGTCGTCACCGAGAAGGAATGGGCGGCCGTGAAGGCAGCCGGGCTGATCAAGGCGACGTGGTCGAAATGGGAGGGCCTGCCGGAGCAGGACAAGCTCTGGCAGCACGTGCGCGCCACCAAGGTCACGAAGGACGACGTCACGAGCAGCACGGGCGATGCCGAGGCGGCGCTCGGCCAGGCCGCGAGGACCCTGGAGGCGAGCTACGATTTCGCCATCCACACCCACGGCTCGATCGGCCCGTCCTGCGCGATCGCGGTGTTCGCGGACGGCCTGCTGACCTGCTGGACCGCCTCGCAGATGACGCATGCCCTGCGCAAGCAGCTCGCGGCGATGACCGGGCTCGCACCGGAAGCGGTGCGCTGCATCTACGTGGAGGGCTCGGGCTGCTACGGCCGCAACGGGCACGAGGACGCGGCCGGCGACGCGGCCCTCCTCGCCCGCGCGGTGGGCCGACCCGTCCGGGTGCAATGGTCGCGCGCCGACGAGCATGGCTGGGACCCGAAGGGACCGCCGACCCTGATCGACCTCAAGGCGGGGCTCGACGGGCAGGGCAACGTCTCCGCCTGGTCCTCGCAGTTCCACGTGCCGGAGGGCGCGGCCGGCAACGTGCCCCTGGTGGCGGCCGACCTCGCCGGGCTGCCGCACGAGACCGCGCTGGCGCCGGGCAACGTCATCCAGAACTCGGCGCTGCCCTACGCCTTCCCGAACGTGCGCACGGTCTGCCACCGCCTCGCCACGACGCCGTTCCGGCCCTCCTGGATCCGCACGCCGGGCCGGATGCAGAACACCTACGCCAACGAGGCCTTCCTCGACGAGTGCGCGGCGGCGGCGGGCGCCGACCCGCTGGACTACCGCCTGCGCGCGCTGAAGGATCCGCGCGGCATCGCGGTGCTGAAGCGGGTCGCCGAGATCGCCGGGTGGCAGGCCCGGACCCCGCCGGTGAAGGAGGCCTCGGGCGACGTGCTGCGCGGGCGCGGGATCTCCTACGTGAAGTACGAGCTGAACCGCACCTACGTGGCGGGCGTCGCCGAGGTCGAGGTCGACCGCGGCACGGGCCGGGTCCGGGTGCCGCGCTTCTTCGTGGTCCAGGATTGCGGCCAGATCATCAACCCGGACGGGGTGCGCAACCAGCTCGACGGCAACGTCATCCAGACGGTGAGCCGGGTGCTGATGGAGGAGGTCACCTTCGACCGGGGCGCCGTCACCAGCCTGGACTGGGCGAGCTACCCGATCCTCGCCTTCCCGGACGTGCCCGAGGTGGTGAGCGACCTCATCGACCGGCCGACCGAGAAGCCCTGGGGCGCGGGCGAGCCCTCCGCGGCCATCGTGCCCGCGGCGATCTCGAACGCGATCTTCGACGCCACCGGCGCCCGGCTGCGCTCGGTGCCGTTCACGCCGGCCAAGGTGAAGGCCGCCCTTCAGGCGACCTGACGGTGCGGACTAGGTCGCGGACTCATTAAGTTCGCAGCCAGACCCGCAGGGCTGCGAGCTTGACGCTGGCGAGGAAGTTGTCGGGGTCCTTGTCGTAGCGCGTGGCGA
>NZ_CABFVH010000031.1 GCF_902141855.1 Methylobacterium dankookense
CGCGCCGTCGCCACCCGCTACGAGAAGACCGCCGTCAGCTTCACCAGCGTCCTCTGCCTCGCGGCCACGCTCGATTGGATCAAGTGACGACAGGCCCTAGCATCGCCTTCGGCAGCGTTATGTCGCCAACCGTGTATGAAGACGATGATGGTCAGGTTCTCATGGCGCTTTCTGTCGAGATACCGCGCCAAAGCTCCCTGTGCTTCCGGATCGTGATACCAGCCCTGATCGTCAAACTCGATGATGGCAAGGTCGTAGCCATCATATGTATCGATTGTTGGTCCCCTCCAGCGCGGTGCGTTGGGCTCCCAGCCAACGTCGATTAAATTCGAAAGGATGGACATGCTATGTCCTTTTCGGAATTAGATACCTTGTGCGCTTTGGCGCGAATCCCTGGCCACGCAGATTGCCGCCAGAAATTCTTAACATCAAGGATATCGATTCCTCATTCTCACCACCACTGTCACCAAGCTTAGCCGCAAACCAGATTGTAGATACTTCGTAAATTGCCCTAAGATGAGCATATGCAGTTTTATTTCGATGGCCGGTGATCAGCATGACTGAACCCGTCTACGCAATGAGTGCTGCTGAGGCGCGATTCTGCCCGTGCAGTGGGCTGGGAGCATCAGGGTTTATAACACGCCGAGCATGATCCGGCGCTATCCTTTAGCCACCAGGCTCTGGAGCACCCGCGTGAGCGCGACGACTGATTCTCCGTATCCCCGCATTCGTTTGGCCTGCTGCCTCGGCATGCTTGCTGTAGGCATCAACGGGACAGCTATCATGGCGGCCCTCCCAACCATGCGCGCGGATCTCACCCTCGACCCAGAAGAGGTGACCTGGGCGGTGAATAGCTACCTGCTCGCCTCTGCCGCCTGCATCATCTTGGGAGGCAAAGCTTCAGACCGAGTTGGGGCACGGCTCGTCGCGTTAGCCGGCTTGCTCCTCTTTGGCGTCGCCTCGGCCGCGATCGCCGCGGCGACGGGGCCTGATCTCCTGCTGGCTGGGCGCGCGGTCCAGGGACTTGGGGCGGCCCTCGCGGTGCCCGCAACTCTCGCCTGCATTGGGCAGGCGGCAGACCCCTCGCGTCATGCCGCAGCCCTGAGCGCCTGGGCGGGTGCACTCATGTTGGGATTCAGCCTCGGGCCTCTCGTCGGCGGCACGCTCACGCACGTGATCGGCTGGCGTAGCGTGTTCGGCTGCACCGCCGTCGCCCTCATCGCCGCTGCAGTCGGACTTCTGACCGCCCCTGCGGAGGAGGCAAGGGCGTTGCCGCGATCGTCGCAAATCGATGGAGGCGGCTTCGTTCTCCTCGCGACCCTGATGGTGTCGGCCGTTCTCACGCTAAACGGCCTCCCGCGCGCGGGACAGGCGCCGCTGCACGTCGCATTCCCACTCGCCGCAACGGTCACAGCCGCCGTCCTGTTCGTGCGCAGAGAGCGACGCACTGCAGAGCCCTTCGTGAACCTCCCTCAAATTCTTCGTTCTGCGCTCTTCCTTCGGGCAGCCGGGATTGGAGCGGTGGCAATGTTCTCCATCCTATCAATGCTTCTCTATTTCAACATCGACGCTCAGAGCGCCACAGGGCTCGGACTGACGCCGGTCGGTGCGGGGATAATGCTCTTGCCTTTGAGCCTTGGCCTGCTCGCCCTGGCGCGGCTTGCGCCCCGGCTGGTGAGCCGGATCGGTCCAGCCGGCGCGCTCTCGGGCGGCCTTGTCGTCGTCGCATTTGCCTGCGGGTTAATCGCCGCAGCGGCGCATCACCGCGCGGAGGAGCTTCTCAGCGTCGGTCTGTTCCTGTTCGGAGCCGGCCTCGCCGTTCCCTACGCCACCGCCCCGCGCCTTGCTCTCATGGCACTGCCGCCCGAGGCTGCGGGCCAGAGCTCAGGCTTGATAAATGCCTGCACATTCTTGGGTGGCAGTTTGGGCGTAACCGGAGGAGCGATAGTCTATCCGCTTGCAGGATTATTCGGCGTGATGGGTCTTGTAGCGGCCGTAGCACTCGTTGGCGCTGTCTTGGCCCGCGGCCTGACGCATGCTGCTACACCCGGATCACCATTCACGGCGCCCGCATGAAGTGGACCCAACCGACGCTCATCGCGCCGCGTATGCTGCTCCGATCGATGCTTGCTGCCTTTGTAGTCTGATCCATAAGGCAGAACTTGAAGATCCCCGCACTATGCCTGAATTGTCTCCTGAAGCCGGCACTGCCCGCCACGACCATACGTCTTGAATGATGCGAGGCGGTTACCGGTCCTGGACCAGTGCCCGCCTCGCTGTGGGATTGATCGAAGTGGCCGCTATGCCAGGCCGCGCTGAGTGGAAGCGGTCCGTTCGGCACGCAACTCGGGCTCCAGAGGCAGCTCGATCTCCTCGAGGCTCTGTTGGCGCGGCTCGACGCCAAGAGTCAGCACGGTAACGATCTGGAGGATGAGCAGGCCGATCATCAGCACCATTACGCCGCCGATCCCATATTCCTGGAAGAGGGACACGACGATGAAGGGCGTGATGATGGTTGCTCCGCGACCGAAGGTGTTGCACAGGCCCGAGGCCCGCAGACGAACCTCCGTGGGGAACAGCTCCGGGATATAGATGCCGAACAGGAGCGCCACGAGCACGTAGATCGGCACCGTGAGGCCGAAGCCGACGAGCGGCAGCAGCCAGGGATCGCTGGTTAGCGGATAGAGGATCCCAAATAGGATGGCCGCTGCCGATGCACCAACGATCGTCGGCTTGCGGCCCCAGCGATCTGCGGTCAGCGCGCCGATAGCGCTACCAATCGGAGCGCCCAACCCCATCAGCAGCGAGTAGCCGAAGGATGTCGCGACGCTCAAGCCCTGCTTGATGAAGAAGGTCGGCAGCCAAGTCACAAAGCCGTAGAGCAGCGTGTTGATGACGATCAGGCAGATACAGCCGACAATCATGCGTCCGAGCAGCGGTGGCCGAAACAGCGTGGTGAAGGCGATCTTCGGAACCGGAGACGTGATCGGGGTCGGAGGCGGTAGGACACCGCCGCGCGCCGCCTCGTCTTCGATCTTGCGCAGCAACGTCTCGGCCTCTTCGGTCCGCCCAACCGCCTCGAGCCAGCGCGGCGATTCCGGCAGGTTCTTGCGCAGATACCAGACACCCAACGCCCCGAGGCCGCCGAGCACGAACATCGCGCGCCAACCGAAGATCGGGATCACGAGGTAGCCGACGAGCGAGGCGACGGGCAGGCCGGTCACCACGAACACCGCCATAAGGCCAAGCCAGCGTCCGCGCGAGCGGGCCGGCACGAACTCGGTCATGGTCGAGTAACCGACAACGTTCTCCGCCCCGAGCCCGAGCCCCATGATGAAGCGCAGGACAATGAGCGTCGCCATGTTGGGTGCGAAGGCCGCGGCGATGGATGCGAGACCGAAGACGAGAAGGTTGGCCTGATAGGTGAAGCGCCGGCCGAAGCGGTCCCCGAGAAAGCCCGTCAGGAACGAGCCGCCCATCATCCCGACGAAGGTCGCCGAGACGAAAATCGCGTTCTCCGGCAAGGTCGAGAAGCCGCTCTTCAGCGTTGAGCCGAGGACCGTGGCCGCGATGTAGATGTCGAAGCCGTCGAAGAACATCCCGATGCCGATCAGCCACATGATCCTGTAGTGGAACGGGCCGATCGGAAGCCGGTCGAGCCGGCCTCCCGCATTGACGGTCGGCGTCATGGCGTTTCCTCCGCGAAATGAGAATCCGAAGCGGAGAGCGCCCGTCTGACGCGGGCTTTCAGCCCTCCCTCAAGGTCATATCATCAGTTGAGCCGGCGCTGGCCCGCGGTGTCGCGATACCAGTCGAAGGGAGAGTCGTGCGTCGCGACCATGATGCTCTTGACGTTGAAGTGGTCGTCGAAGCTCTCGAGACCGCATTCGCGCCCGAGACCGCTGTCGTCCACGCCGCCCCAGGGGGAGGCAGGGTCGAGCCGGTGGTGATCGTTGACCCAGACGATCCCCGCTTTCACCGAGGCCGCGACCCGGTGCGCGCGGGCGACGTCGCGGGTGCGCACGGCCGCCGCGAGACCGAAGGGCGAGTCGTTGGCAAGCCGCAGCGCCTCGGCCTCGTCCTGGAACGGCGTGACGCTGGTGAAGGGCCCGAAGACTTCCTCTTGGAAAATGCGCATGTCGGAGCGGACGTCGGCGAAGACAGTCGGCTCGACGAAGTAGCCCTCCTCGCCGCCCGCGATCCGCACCGCCTGGCCGCCCGCCACTGCCCGCGCGCCCTCGTCGCGGCCGTAGCCGGCATAGGCGAGCACGCGATCGCGCTGCTTTGCCGAGATCACCGGGCCGAGTTGGGTCGCCGGATCGAAGGGGTCGCCGATGCGGATGCTCTTGGCCTTAGCGGCGAGCTTTTCCACGAAGGCGTCGTAGATCGAGGCCTGGACGAGGTGGCGGCTTGCGCAGACGCAAGTCTGGCCCGCGCCAATGAAGGCGCCGAAGGCGGCGTAGTTCACCGCCTGATCGAGATCAAAGTCGTCGAAGACCATGACCGGAGTCTTGCCGCCGAGCTCCATCGTCTGGTGGGCGAAGACCTTGGCCGCCGCGCTGCCCGCGATCCGCCCCGCCTCGGTGCCGCCGGTGAGGACGAGCTTGTTGATGTCGCGGTGCTCGGCGAGATGCCGCCCCGTGGTCGGGCCGAGACCCAGCACGATGTTGAACACGCCGGCTGGCAGCCCGGCCTCGGTGAAGATCTGCGCGAGCTTGAGGGTAGTCAGCGGCGTGTATTCGGATGGCTTGACGACCGTGGTGCAGCCGGTGGCGAGCACCACCGCCAGCGACTTGCAGAGGATCATCAGTGGATGATTGAAGGGCGTGCAGTTCGCCACCACGCCGATCGGCGTGCGCCGCGTATAGTTGAGATAGGCTCCCTCGACCGGGATCACGGCGTCGCGGCGCGCGAGGGCAAGACCGGCAGCGTAGCGGAAGAAATCGGGCAGGCGCGAGAGTTGCGCGCGCGTCTCGTTGATCGGGCGGCCGTTGTTGAGCGTCTCGAGCCGGTAGAGCGTGTCGAGGTTGGCCTCGAAGGCGTCGGCGAGGCGGTTGACCAGCCGCGCGCGGGACCGGTTGTCCATCCCGCCCCACTCTCTCGCCTCGAAGGCCGCGCGGGCGCTGCGCATGGCGCGATCGACGTCGGCTTCAGTCGAGTTCGGGATGCGCGCGATGACGGCGCCGGTGGCCGGGTTGCGCACGTCGATCAGGGTGCCGTCGCCAGCCTCGATCTCGCGGCCATCGACGAAGTTGCCGCGCGTCTCGACGGCAAGATCCGGTCTCGTGACCATGTTCATGGCGTCCTCTCCCTCACCGGATGATGGCGCTGCGTTCCAGCGCCGGGATGATGCGGCGCTGCGCCTGCGCGACGTGCTCGCGCACGAGGCGCCGGGCCGTGCGGGCATCGCGTCGCTGCATGGCGTCGATGATCTCGGCATGCTCGGCGATGAGTTGGGCTGGCTCTCGGCCCTTGATGGCAGCGAGGCTGACCCGCACAAGGCGGTCGGCCTGCTCGATCAGATCCCGCGCCGTCGCGGCCA
Organism: Methylobacterium dankookense; assembly: GCF_902141855.1. GTDB lineage: Bacteria > Pseudomonadota > Alphaproteobacteria > Rhizobiales > Beijerinckiaceae > Methylobacterium > Methylobacterium dankookense. The sequence continues at coordinate 5,543 of NZ_CABFVH010000031.1, forward strand.
TGCGGCGATTGCCAGAGGCCTGCGCCAGGGCAGTGTGGAAGGCCCGGTTGTAGTCGATGAAGTCGGTGCCCGCGTCTAAGGTGCGAAAGGCGTCGAGCGCTGCGAGCGCCTCGGCCGACCCCGCCTCGGCGGCGTCGCCTGCGCAAGCCGGCTCGATCACGAGGCGAAACTGCAGCAGATCGCGCGCATCAGCGATCGAAATTGGGTTCACCTGATATCCCTGACGGGCGTGAACCGTGACTAGGCGCTCTCGCTCTAAGCGAAGGAGCGCCTCACGCACTGGCTGCCTGCTGACCGCGTAGCGCTCGGCGAGTTCTTGCTCTCGCACCTCCGCACCTGGCGGCATGCGACAGGCAAGGATCTCGGAGCGAATGGCGTGGTAGATATTGTCGCGAAGGAGCACGGCTCTGACCCGATCAGGTTGCCTCAACATCGCAGTCGTGAAATATCACGTCAACGGGTTTTTGCAGGCAACACGCGCAAGCGGGCGGCCTGCCTCACGCGAGGGGAGGAGAAGATGCGAATCACGTTCGCTGGTGGACGGATCGCGGCGGAAGCTCTGGGATCGGGCCAACCGCTGCTGCTGTTCCACTCGCTACTTGCTGACAGGACGAGCTTCGACCGGATCACGGCGCCGCTCGCCGAGCGCTTTCAGGTGATCGTTCCGGACCTGCCGGGCTTCGGCGCATCGGAGGTGGTCGCCGGCGGCCTCGAGGCCGTCGCGGATCGCATGGCGGAAGCCGTGTGCGACCTGCAGGGCTCACATCGGCCCATGGTGTTGGGGAATGGCTTCGGCGGCTTCGTGGCGCTTCAGATGGTCATCCGGCATCCCGGGCTCGTGCGCCGTCTGATCCTCGCCGATTGCGGCGCCTGTTTCTCGGAGCCGGGCCGCCAAGCCTTCCGGACCATGGCCGCCGTATCGGCCGCGAAGGGCCTCGACGCCCTCTCCGAAACGGCGATGCGCCGGCTGTTCGCCCCGGACTTCCAGGCGGCGAACCCTGCGTTGATGCGGGAGCGGCTCGCAGCCTTCCTCCGCACCGACCCCGCAGTCTTTCGTGCGGCATGCGAGGCGCTGGGCGGTCTCGATTTGAGACCCGATCTCGCGAAAGTTGATGTCCCGGTCCTGGTGCTTGTCGGTGAGCAGGACGAGGCAACGCCGCCCGCGATGTCACAGGAGCTCGCAGCTGGTCTCCCAGATGCCCAGCTCACGGTCCTGCCCGGCTGTGCACATGTTCCACAGTTGCAGTCGCCACAGGAATTTCTCAGCGCTGTGTTTCCATTCTTGGTTGGCGAGCCTGGAACGCGAGCCTCGCCCCGAATTCATGCAGTAGCCTGAAGCTTTTAGCGCTAAGTCTCCACTACAAAGCAGGACCGCTTCAATCCGTGCAATCCGTTTCTGCCGAATGACGCAGCTGCGCGAGCCGCGAATTAAAGCTCGTCCGCGCTAGCTCAACTGATCTCGCAAGCTCATCAAGCCACTTTACCCTCGGTGACACTAGAGAAAGTTTGGGCTGACGCATTCGGGCGCGTGACCCTCGACAATGCCGAAACCAACCTCTGCGCGCGCTGATGTCAAAGCTGCCGGTTCGCGAAGAAATTTCGATCGGTCAGGGACGCCACCAGAACCGCGAGCAGACCTCCATGCAGGGTTACGGCTGCGACGCCGAAACTATGAAGGGCCAGCAGCAGCATCGATCCGCCGACAGCGAGCGGCGGTCCGCTAATGTAGGCCATGGTGCGCCACCCGTCGCACGGTCGGCCCAGGCGCCACCAGGAAGCTGTCAGTGCGATTGCAGCCAAGGCGAGCTTGATCGCAGCCATGAAGCGCAGCACTCGGGCCAGGTCCGCGTCGAGGCCCATCTGTGGCGTGCCGAAGCCCCACGTTGCCGCCGCTACGACCGCGAGCGCGGTTGCGGACGCAAGGGCCGATCTCGGCCCCAGTCCAGCAAGCCGCCGAGCGGGGCTCGAGCGGACGAGACCGGTGGATATCGCTTCAGCCTGCATGCCTGATCCTCAGCACATATCAAGAAGCACTGTGGCCGGTTAGAAGCAAACCCGTAAGCCTGAACGAGCGTGACTTTGAAGCGACGAGCGCGACACCTCGGAGAGACGTAGCGCGTGACAGACCTCCTAAATCGAGTCAGCTAAGACACCGGCGACATGGGTCGTCTGCAACGTGCGTCTCATCTGGATCCTATGCCCGTCGTGGCTACCCTGCAAACAGTCTCCTCATCGGGCCCGCAGAAAGAGACGCTTGCCGGCACGATCGAGCGCGTGACCTTTCACAACACCGAGACCGGCTTCTGTGTGCTGAAGGTGCAGGCCCGCGGGAAGCGCGACCTTGTGCCTGTCATAGGTCATGCACCAGCCATCGGCGCAGGTGAGTGGATCACCGCAACAGGCATCTGGATCACCGATCGGCAGCACGGCCTTCAGTTCAAGGCTGATACACTGAAGGTCACGCCACCGACGGGTGTCGAGGGCATCGAGAAGTATCTCGCCTCCGGCCATATGCGCGGCATCGGGCCAGCCATGGCCAAACGCATCGTCGCAGCCTTCGGCGAGGCCACCTTCGAGATCATCGAGACTGAGCCGGACCGCTTGAAGGAGGTCGCGGGTATCGGGCCCATGCGCGCTGCTCGTATCGTCGCTGGCTGGGCCGAGCAGAAGGCCGTGCGCGAGATCATGCTGTTCCTGCACGCCCACGGTGTCGGCACAGCCCGCGCAGTGCGCATCTTTAAGACCTACGGCCATGAGGCGATCGCCGTCATGACCGAGGATCCCTACCGGCTCGCCCGTGACATCCGCGGCATCGGCTTCAAGACAGCCGACGCCATCGCGATGAAGCTCGGGCTGACCAAGGAGGCGCCGCAACGGCTGCGGGCGGGCATCTCGTTCGCGTTGCAGACCGCCACAGACGAGGGGCACTGCGCCCTGCCGGTAGCCGCTCTCGTCAAGCTCGCGACCGAACTTCTCGGCGTCGAGTCTCCGCTGATCCGGTCCGCGCTCCTCGACGTGCTTGAGACGGGCGAGGTCGTGCAGGACATCGTCGGCGACAAAGCCTGCATCTTCCTCGCCGGCCTGCATGCGGCCGAGCGCGTTATCGCCGAGCGCCTGCGCCGCCGCAGTCAGGGCAAGCCCCCCTGGCCCGAGATCGACCTCGGCAAGGCGATGCCCTGGATCGAGGGGAAGACCGGCAAGACGCTCTCACCATCACAAGCCGATGCTGTGCGTCTGGTGCTCGGCGCGAAGCTCGCGGTGATCACGGGTGGCCCTGGTGTGGGCAAGACGAGCACGCTCGACACGATCCTACGCATCCTTCGCGCCAAGGGCACGCGCGTGCTGCTGGCTGCACCGACCGGCCGCGCGGCCAAACGCATGAGCGAGCAGACTGGTCTTGAGGCCAAGACCATTCACCGCCTACTCGAGATCGACCCGAAGCACGGCGGCTTCTCGCGCAACGAGGAGAACCCGCTCGCCTGTGATCTGCTCGTCGTGGACGAGACCTCGATGGTCGACGTGCCGCTGATGAACGCGCTGACAAAGGCGGTGCCAGAACATGCTGGCCTCTTGCTTGTTGGCGACGTCGACCAGTTGCCCTCTGTCGGCCCTGGCCAAGTGCTGGCCGACATCATCGCTTCAGACTGCGTGCAGGTAGCACGTCTCACCGAGGTATTTCGGCAGGCAGCCGAGAGCCGCATCGTCGTCAACGCTCACCGCATCAACGCGGGCAAGATGCCCGAGGGCGCGCAACGGGGCCGTGAAAGCGATTTTCACCTGATCGAGATAGACGAGCCGGAAGCGGGCGTCGCCAAGCTGATCGAGGTGGTGACCAAGCGCATCCCAGCTCGGTTCGGGCTTGATCCGGTTCGCGATGTGCAGGTTCTGACACCAATGCAGCGCGGAGTGCTCGGCGCGCGCAACCTCAACCACGAGCTTCAGGCCGTTCTGAACCCGAACCCGCCAACCTCGATCGAGCGGTTCGGCTGGCGCTTCTCGCCGGGCGACCGGGTAATGGAGAGCCAGAACGACTACGACCGCGAGGTCTTCAACGGCGACCTCGGCACGGTGGCGCGCATCGACGAGGACGAGGGCACGGTGATCGTCACATTCGAGGGTCGCGAGGTCGTCTACCCGTTCGGCGAGCTCGACACGCTGGTGCCTGCCTATGCCACGACGATCCACAAGTCGCAGGGCTCCGAGTATCCGGCAGTGGTTATCCCGCTGACCACGGGCCACTGGACGATGTTGGCGCGCAATCTGCTCTACACGGCGGTCACGCGGGGCAAGCGGCTCGTCGTGCTGATCGGGCAGCGCAAGGCCATCGGCATCGCGGTGCGGGGTGGAAACATGAAGTCACGATGGACAAGGTTACGAGAATGGCTTGAATCCGGTAAATATTGACGAGGTGCTCAATAATCCTGCCGAGTATAAAAATACTCGGCAGGATTTGGAAGGCAAAATATTCAATTATCCATTCTATTTAGCTCCTCAAATATTAAATCCAGATCGCGATAAATCATATCTCTCCACTGATCAGCGGTTGGGGCCATTGCGTAGGCGAGGCAGTCCGGGTAACGCTTCAACCTGCGAAGGCGCTTGTCTGGCCGAACCCGGAAAACTGCGAAGTATCCATCTATCACAAGCCTAACGTAGTGCCTGTCCTTTCCGCATCGATCTGCATTTTCGACCACATAGATGTTCGAGTTTTTTAAATCCGGACAGCATAGTTCTGGGACATATTCCGCATCGCGGCGGTCCATTTGCTTCAAATATGATATAGAGGCCTTTATCTTGAGATCTGTTATTTCTTCTCTTTCAAGATAGATAAAACTGGGAGATTTTCTTGACATATTGGACATAACAACTCCAGCGCTGGCTACAAGTTGATTTATAGGCAGGCGATGGGCGGCATGCGCGTTAGATGTGCCAGAATGTCGCAATCGGAGGAGAAGCTCGTTACCTGTGTCGCCAGGCCGCCGTCCGAGGTTCTCGCAAAGTGTGCGCTAATCGGCTCGCACTGGCGCCTTGCGCCGCGCAACGCCTCGATCGTGATCAGTGATCGTGATGCGGGCTACATGATTGGCCCGGCAAGCGCGGAAGTGCGCGCCCGGCTCGTGACTGCCACCATAACCTGCCGCGCATCCGTCGATGTCGACCGGGACCAGGTGGGGAACAGCGAGGCGGCAAGGCTGACTGATAAGGCATGGGTTTGCTAAGCCTCACTGCTGTCGGGACGGCAGGCTGGAACGTGCCGAAGGCTCACGCCGATCGGTTTCAGGAATCCGGCAGTCATCTCGAACGCTACGCACAGCGCTTCAACGCGGTGGAGATCAACACCTCGTTCTACCGGCCGCATCGTGTCACGACCTATGAGCGCTGGGCCGCGACAGTGCCGGAGCCATTCCGCTTTGCCGTGAAGATCCCGCGCTCAATTACCCATGAGCGGCGCCTCGATAGCGTGGACGAGCCGCTCACGAGATTCCTTGGTGAAGTTGCTGGGCTCGGGCCGAAGCTGGGACCACTTCTGCTGCAACTGCCGCCAAGCCTTCCTTTTCACACCGCGACGGCTGGCGCGTTCCTGCAGCGTCTCAGAGAGGCCTTTTCGGGAAGCATCGTCTGCGAGCCGCGGCATCCGACGTGGTTTGCACCTGGCGTCGACACGCTTCTGGCCGACCTGCAGATTGCCCGGGTCGCGGCGGATCCGGCGCCGGTGCCTCAGGCGAGCAACCCGGGCGGCTGGCGGGGCCTGGCATATTATCGGCTGCACGGATCTCCACGGATCTACTACTCCGCCTACACGGCGCCTGTGCTCGATGTGTTGGCGGCGCGTCTCGCAGCCGAAGCGCGGGACGGGCTGCAGATCTGGTGCATCTTTGACAACACGGCAGCGTTCGCGGCCACAGGCGACGCGCTCTCAACGCTAGAACGCCTGAGGCAAGATGCCGGGACGCGAATGTGAAGCGGGTGCTGCTGGCAGGCCCGCGCATCGGTAATGCTAGTGCCTCCTCGATCCTGGCGCGCGGCGTGCCGCCGAGCCCGTGCCGCAGGATGCAGGGGCTTCAGTTGCACGAGCAGCGAGACGGCTGGCCCAATCGGTGAACCCATGAGTGTCGGACGGCGCCGCCTCAAGACGGCGCGAGCGCGAACGCCTTCGTCTCGCCCCAATGAGAACCTGTGTGGCGTGACTGGAACTGCTGCGGCGCACCGTCATCCGTTTTCGATAGAGAGCGACACGGGCTTTACCAAAGCATTCCTCCTCGCCAATGCAAACCGGACGTGAACGCACCCCAACGTGGCGCCGCGCAGGTGCGCCTCAGCAGCGCCGAGATCCGCTCGATCATCATCGGCCTCGTCGCCGCGATGCTGCTCGCTGCTCTCGACCAGACCATCGTCGCGACAGCCATGCCGACGATCGGACTCGAACTCGGCGATGCCGCAAACCTGCCTTGGATCGTCACAGCCTACCTGCTCGCCTCGACAGCCGTCACGCCTCTCTACGGGAAGCTCTCCGACATCCACGGCCGGCGCATCATGCTGCTGGTCGCCATCGCGATCTTCAGTCTCGGATCCCTGCTCTGCGCGCTGGCGCCGACGATGGTGGAGCTCGCGCTGGCACGCGGACTTCAGGGCATCGGTGGAGGTGGCCTGATAGCGCTCGCCCAGACGATCCTCGCCGACATCCTCTCGCCCAAGGAGCGGGCCCGCTACAAGGTCTACATCGCGGGGGTGTTCGCCCTGGCCTCGGTGGCCGGCCCCCTGCTCGGCGGAGTGTTCGCCCAGCACCTGCACTGGTCGGCGATCTTCTGGATCAACCTGCCGATCGGCCTCCTCGCCTTCGCCCTCACGAACGACAAGCTCAGGCTCCTACCTCGCAATGAGCGGCGGCACAGCGTCGATTATCCGGGAGCGGGTCTGCTGATCCTCAGCTCGACGAGCCTGATGCTGGCTCTGAGCTGGGGCGGCGTGCGCTATCCCTGGGGGGCGGCCCCGGTTCTCGGGCTCGCCGCCTTCGGCCTCCTCGTCGGCGTCGGCTTTGTGGCTCGGCTGCTGACTGCCCCCGAACCGCTGATCCCGACGAGTGTGCTGCGCGACCAAGTCGTCTACTCCGCAACCCTGGCCGCCTGCTTCGCGATGGGCACGCTGATCGGGTTGAGCATCTACGTTCCGATCTTTCTCGAAGGGGTCGTTGGCTTGAGCGCCAGCCAGTCGGGCGCGGCCATGGTGCCGCTGATGGTTGGGACGGTCGCGGGCGCCACGCTGTCGAGCCGGTCGATGCTGCACTTTCAGCACTACAAGCGCATTCCGCTCGCGGCTCTGGCGCTGAGCGTTGTGGTTTGCGCTCTGCTAGCCTTCGGCAGCCGGGAAATGCCGCTCTGGCTGCTCGAGATCCTGTTCGTGCTGCTCTCAATGGGGATCGGCACAGTGCTGCCGCTGTCAACGATCGTGGTCCAGAACGCCGTCGCGCCGCACCAGCTCGGCATCGCGACTGCATCGATGAATTTCTTCCGCTCGCTCGGTGGCGCGATCATCGTGGCGATCTTCGGCACTCTCGTCCTGGGTGGCGTGGGCAGCAACGACGGCGCGGGCACCGCTCACGATATGGCGGTGCTGCTTCAGGGGGCCGATGCCGGCCAGCTCGGGCTCACCTTCCGTCTCGTGTTCATCGCCGCGTGCCTCGGCCTCGTCCTGGCCGCGGGCTGCCTCAGCCTCATGGAGGAGCGTCCCCTGCATGGTCCTGGCGCGGACAAACGCAGCGCCTAGGGGCAAGCTGCGCAGCACACAGGGCGAAGTCCCAGAACGACCAGCAGGTCTCGAAGGGCATGCTTTCTGGGCCCAGGACCATTCGCATCACGTCCTTGGATAACCGCGAATAGGGGCGCAGCTACGGAAAGGCTGTTTCGCCGAAGATCCGCTCTGCTCTCGCCGCATCCGCGGTTTTCGCCTTGGGTGTCGGCAATGAACGGCAAGTTTGCATATTCCGTCATCGCGGTATGCCTGCCGGAAGGTATTGAATTTCCTCCCGTATGTCTCTGAGGAGAGCCCGCCAGGACCCTCAGCTAGATGCTCCGCGCAGGTAGAGGTAGCTCAACTTCCGCCGGATGCGGCAATCGACTAAGGAAACAAAAGCTCAAAGGAAGCACAAAGAAACCAGGTCAGATTTTTAGTTCTTGCCTCCTCAGCACCCTCAGGAAAAAGCCCTTCACCGCCCACGACCGATGTCCTTTCATTGGGGGACCGGGGCAACAGGGCGCAAGAACGACGATGGCATCGATCCGGAAGCTACGGGGCCGCTGGCAGGCAGCCGTGCGCCGCAAAGGCATGGCACCGCGCTCGAAGAGCTTCGACACCAAGGGCGAGGCCGAGCGGTGGGCACGCAACCTCGAGGCCGAGCTCGATCGCTGCGGGACACTGCCCGACACGCGCTTGGCCGAGAACACTACGCTGGCGCAGATCCTGACGCGCTATCGAAGCGAGGTCTCGCCGACAAAGCGCAGCCATGTCTCTGAGGTCTCGCGCCTCAGCGCCATCCTGCGCCGGCCGATCTGCTACCGCACTCTCGCTCTCCTCTCGACTGCTGATCTGGCAGCGTATCGCGATGAACGCCTAAAGAAAGTCGCCCCAGCCACGGTGATCCGAGAACTGAACACGATCTCGCACGCCATCGACACCGCACGCCGGGAGTGGGGCATCTACATGGCTCAGAATCCGTGCAAGCTCGTTCGCCGCCCCTCTCCGCCGAAGGGGCGCACACGCCGACTAGAGGGCAACGAGGAGCAGCTCCTACTCGCTGCTGCTGATGCCGGTCGCGTGCGCTATTTGAGGCCCTTGATCGAACTCGCCATCGAGACCGGCATGCGCAGGGGCGAGTTGCTGGCGCTACGCTGGGAGCACGTGGACCTGACCCAACGCGTCGCGCACCTGTCCATGACCAAAAACGGCACCAGTCGCGACGTGCCCTTGTCGGGCCGTGCCGTGGAGACGCTCAGGCGCTTACAGGCAGCCGAGACCAAGACGGTGTTCACGGCAGCGCCGAACGCAGTGCGGCTCGCCTGGGAGCGACTGGTGCGCCGTGTAGGCCTTCAGGATCTGCACCTACACGACCTGCGCCATGAGGCTGTCTCGCGTTTGTTCGAGAAGGGTTTCAACACGGTCGAGGTCGCCTCGATCTCGGGCCACCGAGAGCTGCGCATGTTGCAGCGTTACACGCACCTCCGCGCCGCTGACTTAGCAGAGCGCCTTCGTTGATCACGAACAACCTGTCGCGCCTGCTCCTTGGCCTGCCGGTTTCCGCGAGTCGCAGAAAATCGCATTAGCGAGCCGCTGGCGGCTTTCGGAGGTCTAGCCTAGTTGGCAAGCTTCGCAGGTATCCGTGACCTCTGGCGGCCCATCTGAGTCGATTTCCGGGCGCCTTCCGCACTGGGGCTGCCGGGCTTCCTGGTGACGCGGCGGAATTCATCGACGCAGCCCGCTCTTCCCGGTAAATGTGACGCCTACCACGACCGGCACCCGGAGGCTCCCTTATGTATGAGGGTGCCCTCCCTCTTCGTGATAAGCTCTACCCACCCGGAGCAGGCAGCCGGAACAGAGATATAGAGGGTCCGTCAAAGTCGCGTGATCATTCCGGCAGATATATGGGATCTACTTATATAAAAGGATATAAATATATATAGGGAAAAGTGATCACGCGTAGGCGACGGGCCCTCGTCGGTGATCAGCTTCCGGCCTGGGAGCGAAGCCATTTTCAGTCAATGACTTAGCTTGATGAGCGAGCGCCGGTTGCCGTCATGGGCCCGAGAGGGTCCGTCGCCTCGGCGTGATCACCCGACCTGACCGGCGGCGAGCGGCATTTCGGCTTGATCGTCGAGAGTGGACTGCCGGCTCCAAGGTCCGCCTTCATCCTCAAGCCCAAGAAGGAGCTTGAGCCGATCCCGAGCCTTCCGGCGGTCCCAAGTCTCGGTTGATTCCCGGGTCATGCGCCTCGCGAACTCGGTAGGCCGGGGATCAGCTCCGTCGAGCTCTGTGCGCATCTTCACGAGGAAGAGCCGGCTTACGAGGTAGTCGGCAGCGCGCGCCCGATACTGCCGCTGCCGGGATCCCTCGGTCTCGAGCCACCGCTTGAACGCTTCCACCTCAGCTGCCTCGAGCTCCGCGCTGATGCACGGCATATCAAGATCGGCGAGTATGATCTGCAGTTCCGCCCTCTCGGCCTCCTTCTTGTTCCGCTCGCGATCGCGATAGTTCTTCTGGTCGACGCGGCGCTTCACCTTGCGCCTCACCTTCGATGCCGCGCGCTTGTTCTCGGCACGTGCGTCCCGGCTCGCTCTCTCAGCAGCCTCGTAGCGCTCACTATCCGCCTTCTTCTTCTGTGCCAATTTCTCCTTGTAGCTGCGAATAACTTCCAGCAGCTGCTTGGGTTTTGATTTTGCTTCCCTTTCTACTGCCGGATCCATAGGCGGGAAAGGTGGACTAGCTTCACCCGTCAGGCTCCCGCCTACACAAGTATTGTCCATTTTGGGCAGAGACATTGCTTAACCTTAGTGTCAATCCAGCACAACAACCGCTCGCGAGGAGTAATTTCCGTCGGAGAGAACCCACCACAGCCGGGGTGGGCTCACCGATGCAGCTCTCGTATACGCTGTTATAGCGACCAGGTGACGGGCATGCGCGTAGAAGGTCATGCACCGCGGGCCGGCTTGACCACTGTTGTGGGACTCGTCTCAGATCGTCCTACAACGGCACCAGCTGAGACGCCTCTTGTCAGGTCCCCTCTGGCTTGGGCGCCCCGTCCAGAACCTTATCAACGATCAGCGGAACGTGGTGAGCGTTGCGGACCAGGAAGCAGCGCGCACGCTCGAGAACACCTTCTGCATCAGGATCTTTGAACTCGCCTGGCTCGAACTGCGCCATCTCGGCATGCAGGTTCGTGGCGAGGATGGCTGCAAGCTCGGTGATGAGGTCGCACGGATCGCTGTGCTCGTCGGATGATCCACCGGCCATGGGCTGCTCTCCCCTCTGCACGCCCTACGAGAATGGTCTCGGTGCGATCCTGCACCATGAGCCGACCGCTTGCCATGGTTCGCCGCACCATTGGATCGCCGCGGGCTGGCAACATGCGGGTGCGACCGCCGCGCGAGCTGGCCGTCTCGGCCAAGCTGCTACGATGGCCACTGGCTGGCGCCAAGTTCTCTGGCTGCTCTGGGCAGCCGAGGGCTGCCAAGCCTGTCTGTGGCGCTCTGTGCGCGTTCTACGGGCCTTCCATGCCATGGCGGGGGAGGCGTAGCGCCTCAGGCTGCCGACAGCCATGTGGTGCACGAGAAGGAGCACTCCATGCCGCTGACCATCTCCGTGTTCTCTGACGTGATCTGCCCCTGGTGCTACCTCGGCAAACGCCGCCTTGAGCACGCCCTTGATCAGCTCGGACTGCACGAGATCACCAAGGTCGAGTGGCTCCCCTTCGAGCTCAACCCCGACATGCCGGCCGAGGGCATCAAGCGCTCCGTCTACCGCGCACGAAAGTTCGGGGCGGAGCGCAGCGCTGAACTCGACGCGCAGATGACTGAGCTGGGGCGTGAGGTCGGGATCAGCTTCGCCTTCGACCGCATGCGGCGCACGCCCAACACGCGAAAGGCTCACGTGCTGATCGCGGCCGCCCGCCAGCAGGGCGGGGGAGGAGCACTCATGGAGGCGCTGTTCCGGGCCTACTTCGAGGAAGGCCGCGACATTGGCGATGAGGCGGTCCTCTTGGACGTTGCCGATGGAGCGGGTCTCGACCGGCAGGCGGCATTGGCAGCCCTGAATAGCGATGAGTTGCGCGCACTCATCATGAGCGTCGAGGCCCAGGCAGCCGAGATGCAGATCAGCGGCGTGCCCTTCTTCATCGTCGACCAGCAGTGGGCTGTCTCGGGAGCTCAGTCAGCTGAGCAGTGGGTCAAAGCTCTACGGCCGGCGGCCCTCGCGTAAAAGCACACTTCAACCACGCCGCGCGCCGTCCGCATCCGGGGCGCAGCAGCGGTGCACCCGCAACCTCCCGCCGGCACCGCGCGCAACCCGGCACGATTCGACCGTGTGACCTTTGCCTGCGGAGGGCTGCGCGAGGATCCCTTCGAGCCCAATCTCTTCCGCATGCCCGTTGCGCGGTCGATGCCGTTCGGCTAATCACAGGGCGGCTCAGCACCCGTAGCTCAGCTGGATAGAGCGTTGCCCTCCGAAGGCAAAGGTCACACGTTCGAATCGTGTCGGGTGCGCCAATTTTCTCAATGATTTAGCTCTATCCTGGCCTCGTTCGGAATGGGTCTGCGGAAGCAGCAGGCAGGCCCGCGACGAATCGTGCGGTCTGATGACGCATGCCGGCTGACCGCCAAGGATGGACACCTCGGCAGGACCGGCTGAGCGCCGAACGCACCCTTTCAGAGGAAAAGCCGCACGATGCCGATCAAGGCGCTCAACGACCGCAAGAAGCTTTCCAGCGAGTTCAACGAGGCCAACGACGCCTTCATCGACGCGGTGCTCGGCGCGCTGCAGGCCGGCGAGATCCCGCTCGATCTGGCCCGCGCCTATCTCGCGCACCCGGTCGCCATGATGCATGCGGACGGGGCTCAGGCGGTGGCCAACTATTTCGAGCGAATCCTGTCGCAGCAGCCCAGGATCGACTGGACGCCGGGCGCCTGATCGTGACGCCGGCCCTGGCCTCCGAGATGCTGGCGGATCGCCTCAACGGGATCGAGGCGGCGCTCGTGCAGGCCCGGCTCGGTCAGCCATCGGCGGTGCAGGCGCTGCGGGATCACCTGCTCGACATCCTGACGCTGGTCGAGCGCGATCCCGGCCTGGATGCCGCGGCCGACGACCTGCATCGGGCAGCGCTCGCGATAGCCGAGACCGGACAGGCGGATTCAGGCACGCGCGCGCGGCATGAACGTCTTCTCGGCGATGCCCGCGGCCGGCTGCTGCAGCGGCTCGAGGCGGCGGGCTTCGAGCTTGTACATTCCAGCGAGCCGAAGCGCTGATCCCGGCCGCGAGACCGACCCACGATCTCTGACGTGAGCGGGGGTTGAGGTCTCATCGTCAGGGTGAGAGTGCCATGCCTGATACCGCGTCCGGTTGATCGGACCGGACGCGGTCTCGGTCAAGCCCGCGCGGCGCCTGAGCGAGGGCGACATCCGCCATCCCGGGGGGATCACCCGGATGTCGTATGAGACATGCAAGGTCAGCCTCGTCTCTTCCAGAGGCACTGGCCTGGAAGAAAATTCACCTCTCACATTCATCATTACTGTTCTTAATAGTCTTATTTCTTGCGCCAAACGTCTGACGATTCAGATCCGCACAGAACGATCAAGATATCTCTGATAGATCGAATTTTCCGAAATTTATTTATTCCTTCCATGCGTTACATTTCAAAACAACGACGGCGCGAAGACCGTTCACGGCCACGCCTTCTGCAGATTGGAAACGGTTTTCGCGATGATCGTGCACGGCGGCATGGGCTTGCCGAGACCGCCCCAAGGCTGGATCTTGTCGGCACCTGCGCTGTTTCCTTGCACGAATTCACCGGGATAGCAGAACACATCCTCCAGCGTGTGCTCATCGTTGCTCAGTCCGGCGGCGTGAATGAACTCATGCACCAGGATGAAGCGGCGCGCGTCGGGGCCAACCTCACGTGACTTCTTGTTCGCATCGTCGATCCGCGGCGTGGCCGGAACGAATATGAAGGAACGATCGATCAAGCCCGTATCCTGCTCCGTCACGGGAACCGTAAGCCCGTGCAGCCCGTCCCCGGAAAAGGCCTTGGAATATGAGGCGCCGCGATAGCTGAAAGATGCCTGTTTTGCCACGGCGTCGACGATGATCTGAGCGCTGCCTTCTTCCTTGGCTTCGGTCAGCGACACCTTCACACCATTGTTCGACATCAGATCGTTGAAGATCTTGATGGCGTCGCGGAGCACGGTGGTCCAGGCTCCGCCGGCGAAGCCGCCCTTTGCAAACACAGAGAGTGGGCTGGGATGGTTCCAAGATTTGACGGTCATGATGCCCTCCACTCGGAACATGGAAGCAAGGCAATCATCCTTGCCCGCTATTCCGCTCAGGGCAAGCACAAGATCATGCGACCGCCGACATAAGCTTGGCAGCCTGCGGCAAACTCAGCATCCTGGCTGATCTCGGACGCCTTGCCAAGGCCTCGGGTCGCGGCGGTCGCCACGCCATCAAGCACAGCCGCACGCGAATCCAGGCTGAAGGGTCTCGGAATGCGGCGACGCGCTCGGGCCAGGCCGCGGTCCCCATCCGGCTGAGATGACGACCAGTCGGCCGACCGGCATCCTCCGCCGCCGATTCCGGTCCGACCGGACGCGGTCTCAGACGGGCAGCGCTTCGTCAGGCTGCCGACGAGGAGACCGGGCCCAGGCCGCGCAGAGGCCCTGCACTTTACGACAGGGTCAGCGTAGCCGTACCATCACGCGCTCGTGAACCACGAAAGGAGGGACCATGAAGACGCTCGCCCTTACGGCTCTCGCAGCCGCTGTCGCAGGCACCGTCCTCATCGCACCGGCGGCCGAGGCACGTCCCGGCTACCGCGGCGGCCATGGCTATCACGGCGGCTATGGATACCGCGGCGGCTATCGTCACTACGGCTACCGGCGCGGTCCGGGAGTGGGTGGCGCCCTGGCCGCGGGCGCCGCGCTCGGCATCATCGGGGGCGCCATCGCGGCGTCACAGGCGCCGCGCTACTACGCCCCGGCCCCGGCCTACGGCTATTACGATCCCTATTACGGCTACTGAGATCGGCGATCTCACGATGCCACCCATCGGGGCACCCAACGGTGCCCCGTTTTTCTTGGTTTTCGGCTCTCCACGGAAGCACATGACCGTCCGCGCGACTTCGACCTGCCGCTGGGCGGCTGCCCTCTCGGCCCTGATGACCGTCCTCGCGGTCCCGGCCGGCGCGCAGACGGATGCCGGCCCCTACGGCTTCTCGGTCCAGGTGTCCCTCTCGCCCAAGGCGCTCAAGAAGCTGACGGACATCTCCGAGAGCGTGACCGTGCGATCCTTCTACTACGGCACGATGGAACGGAAGCCGACGCGCGCCGACATCAAGCGCGCGCGGGCCGAAGGGCGCGAGCCCGATCAGATCGAGATCACGGGAGACACCGCGACCCTTCCTGCCGCCGGCGGCACCGCCGCGATGGCCGGGCGCGGCGTCCCCGGTGCGGATGTGGCCGCGATCGGGAAGAATCCGGTCAAGGTGAACATCAACGTCTTCTCCGCCCGGAAGGCCGCGCCGGACAACCTGCTCGATTGCGACCTCTTCGACGATGCGGTCGCCGTCGCGCGGGCCAAGCCGATCGCCATCACGTGCCGGTTGATCGGCGAGGCGCCGGAGTAACCGCCGCGCCGCGCCGGCGAATGGCGGATGGTGCGGCGCGTGCCGTGCCGGCAACCGCGATCCGCCATGCTTCTCACCCTCGCCCCCGGTCCGCACTTCCCCCTTCGCGTGAGGGCGTTAGAATCCGGTGCCCAGGGACGCGGCGGAGCGGCGATGGCGCTTGAGGAGAAGCTCGCCGGCGCGATGCGGGCGGCGCAGGGCGGCGATGCCGCGGCCTACCGCGCGCTGCTGCGCGACTGCCTGCCGGTGATCGCCGCGAGCCTGCGCGCGCAGGGCCTGCGCGGCGAGGCGGTGGACGATGCGGTCCAAGACACCCTGATCACCCTGCACCGGGCCCGGGCGAGCTACGATCCGGCCCGGCCGTTCCTGCCCTGGCTGCGCGCCATCGCGCAGCGCCGGGCGATCGACGCGCTCCGCCGGACCGGCCGGCGGCCGCGCGAGGTGCACGACCCCGTCGCCTACGAGGCCGAGATCGACGACCTTCCGCCGCCCGGGCAGGCCATCGAGGCGCGGGAGCGCGCGGCGGAGCTCGCTCGCGCCGTCGCCGCCCTGCCCGCCGGCCAGCGCCAGGCGGTGGAGGAGCTCGCCCTGCGCGAGCGCTCCCTCGACGAGGTCTCGGCCGCGACCGGGCGCAGCAAGGTCGCCCTGAAGGTGAACCTGCACCGGGCCATCAAGGCCCTGCGGGCGAGCCTCGCGGGCGGCTCCGACAGGGGGGCGTGAGCGATGGCCGTCCACCGCACCCGCCCCGTCGACGACCTCGTCGGCGACCTCGTCCGGGACCTGCGCCCGGTCCGCCCCCTGCCGCCGCCCGGCCTGCGGGCGCTCGCCTGGCTCGGCGCCGCTTGCCTGATCGGCTTCGCCCTCGCGGCGCTCGCCGAGATTCCGGACCTGCGCGAGCGCCTCGCCACGCCGGACCTGCGGATGGCGGCGGCCGGCGCCCTGCTCACCGCGGTCACGGCGGCCTATGCCGCCTTCGCCACCAGCGTGCCGGGGCGGCCCGCCGCCTGGGCGCTGCTGCCCCTGCCCGCCGCCGCCCTCTGGATCGGCGCGAGCGGCCTCGGCTGCCTGAAGGCCTATCTCGCGCCGGTCGCCGAGGCCCACGCGCAGACGGGCCTCGGCTGCTTCGGCTTCCTGACCGCCGTGTCGCTGCCGCTCTCCGCGCTGCTGGTGCTGATGCTGCGCCGGGCCTGCCCGCTGCGGCCGAACCTCACCGCGGCGCTCGGCGGCCTCGCGACGGCGGCCGCGGCCGCGACGCTGCTCGTGCCCTTCCATCCGGAGGAGGCGACGGCCACCGACATCGCGATCCACGGGGCGACGGTGATCGCGGTGATCGCCCTCAACGGGCTCGCGGGCGGGCGGCTGCTCGCCCGGGGCTGATCCCTCAGCACTCCTCGTCCTCGGGCATCAGCCCCGGCCAGTCGACGATGCGCTCGGGATACTCCTCGTCCGCGAACTCCTCCTCGTTCCCGGAGAGGCGGCCCCGCACCGAGATGCCGGCCTCGTGCACGCTGGCGGCGCGGCCCGAGACCAGGGGGTGCCAGGCGAAGAGCGGCTCGCCGTCGCGGACCAGGCGGTAGGCGCAGGTCGGGGGCAGCCAGGGAATGGTCCGCACCGCCTCCGGGGTCAGCCGCACGCAATCGGGCACCCGCTTCTGGCGCCGGGCGTAGTCGCGGCAGCGGCAGCCGATCCCGTCGAGCAGCGTGCAGCCGATATCGGTGTGGTGGACCTCGCCGGTATCCTCGTCCTCCAGCTTGATCAGGCAGCAGCGCCCGCAGCCGTCGCACAGGCTCTCCCATTCCTCCGGCGTCATCGCGTCGAGGGACTTGGTGCGCCAGAACGGCTCGGACGGAACGGCGGCGACCGCGCCGGGGCGGCGCGGGGCCTTCGGGCTTCCCATCGGGAATGCCTCTCGGATCGGGGAGCGGGATGCCCTCCTCTGCCGCAAGGCGGGGGCGGGAGCAAGCGGAGCGGGCCCCGCCACCGCTGCGCCCCATTCGCGCGGCAAGGTTAACGCTGCGTTCTGCGGCGGCCCCGCACCCGGAACCCCGCCTCGCGCGTTCCGTCTCCGGGACCCGTCCGCACGATCCGGTCGACGCCCGGCCTCGCGGACGGGCGCGGGGCTTGGTAAGAAGGGTCGGCTCCCGTCGCTGCCGCGTGGTGCCCGAGAAGCCGGATCCCAGAATCGTGCGTCTGCCGAACCTCAAAGCGATCCGGACCCGCATCCAGCACGCCGCGCTCGGCTTCGATGCCTGGGTGAACGCCGCCCTCTACGACAGCGGCCGCTCGACCGGCGAGGGCTACGGGCGCTTCCAGGCCGTGATGCACCGCTTCTCGGTGCGGGGCTGGAAGCGCGCGGCGATCGACCTCACCAGCGAGGGCGTCACCATCGGCACGGGCGGCCTCCTGCTGATGCTGGCGCTCGCCCAGCCCGCCTTCAACCTGACCAGCGAGAACTGGCTGAAGCAGCAGGACCTCGCCGTCACCTTCCTCGACCGCTACGGCGTCGAGGTCGGCCGCCGCGGCATCAAGCACGACGACTCGCTGAAGCTCGACGAGTTTCCCGACATCATGATCAAGGCGCTGGTCTCCACCGAGGACCGGCGCTTCTACGAGCACTGGGGCATCGACCCGATCGGGACGATGCGCGCCCTGGTGAACAACTCGCGCGGCGGCGGCAACGTCCAGGGCGGCTCCTCGATCACGCAGCAGCTCGCCAAGAACCTGTTCCTGACGAACGAGCGCTCCCTCGAGAGAAAGGTCAACGAGGCCTTCCTCGCCCTCTGGCTCGAGTTCCACCTCAGCAAGAACGAGATCCTGAAGCTCTATCTCGACCGCGCCTATATGGGCGGCGGCACCTTCGGTGCGGTGGCGGCGGCGGATTACTATTTCGGCAAGCCGCTCAAGGACATCAGCCTCGCCGAGGCCGCCATGCTGGCCGGCCTGTTCAAGGCGCCGACGAAATACGCGCCCCACGTCAACCTGCCCGCCGCCCGCTCCCGCGCCGTGGACGTGCTGCACAACATGGTGGAGGCGGGCTTCGTCACCGAGGGCCAGATCCAGACGGCCCTGCGCAACCCGGCGACGCCGGTGACGCGCACCCGCGACATCACGGCCGACTACTACCTCGACTGGGCCTTCGGCGAGATCAAGACGATGGCCGATGCGGGCAAGTTCCGCAGCGACCGCGTGCTCACCGTGAAGACGCCGCTCGACGTGGCGATCCAGAAGCGGGCGGACGAGGTGGTGGCCAACGTGCTGCGCAAGTCCGGCGACGCCTACGACGTGGACGAGGCGGCGATGGTCATCCTCGATCCCGACGGGGCGCTGCGCGCCATGGTCGGCGGCTCCGATTACGGCGAGAGCCAGTTCAACCGCGCCACCGACGCGCTGCGCCAGCCCGGCTCGTCGTTCAAGCCCTACGTCTACGCCGCCGCCCTGTCCTCGGGCCTGTTCCGGCCGGACACCACGGTGGTCGATTCCCCCGTCTGCATCGGCAACTGGTGCCCGCAGAACTACGGCCGCTCCTATTCGGGCCGCCAGCCCATGTGGCTCGCGGTGGCGAAGTCGATCAACACCATCCCGATCAAGGTCTCGATCGCGCTCGGCAAGGGGATGGGCATCAGCCACGAGGCCCGGGCCGCCAAGGCGGGCCGCCAGAAGATCATCGAGACGGCGCATGCCATGGGCATCACCACGCCGCTGACCGACTCGGTCTCGCTGCCGATCGGCTCGGCCGAGGTCACGGTGATCGACCAGGCGGCGGCCTACGCGGTCTTCGCCAACGGCGGCAAGCGCGCCAAGCCCTACGCCGCCATGGAGGTGAAGAACTCCTCCGGCGAGGTGATCTACCGGCACGCCGACGAGAAGCCCGAGCAGGTGCTCTCGACCCAGGTCGTGGCCGACATGAACTACATGCTCAACAAGGTGGTCGAGGAGGGCACGGCCCGCCGCGTCCAGATCGAGGGCGTGAAGATCGCCGGCAAGACCGGCACCACGAACGGCTACAAGGACGCATGGTTCGTGGGCTATACGGGCAACTACGTCGCCGCCGTCTGGTACGGCAACGACGACAGCACCTCCACCAACAAGATGACCGGCGGCTCCCTGCCCGCCCAGACCTGGCACGACGTGATGGAGCCTGCCCACCAGGGCATCGAGCTGAAGCCCCTGCCCGGCCTGAAGACGCCGCAGGCCGGCGCGCAGGCGGCGGCGCCGAGCGCCCCGACCAACCCGGCGGCGAGCACCTACGGCAAGCTCTCGCGGCGCTCCTTCGAGGTGATCAGCGGGGTCAACGGCCTGTTCCGCGCGATCGAGCCGGCCGCGAAGCCGGGCTCGCGCGTCGAGGCCGAGAGCCTGCGTGACCTCGCCGGCGGCGTGGCCGAGCGCGGACGCCCGGCCGGCGCCCGCGTCGAGACCCGGTGAGGTGTCCGTGACCCTGCGGACGGCGGAGACCGAGGTGGAGGCGGCGCGCCCTCCGACCTTGCGAATCCTGCGATCGGCGCTGCGATCGGCGCTGCGATCGACTTGGCGGCGCGGCTCCGGCGTCGGCCTCGCCCTCTACGCGCTCGCGCTCGGCGGCGTGCTCGGGCTCGCCAGCGCGGATTGGGCGACGCGGGGCGGCTACCCGTTCGGCGGCGTGACGGTCGGCGCCTGGACGCTGTGGCCGCGGGCCGGCTCGACCGCGGCCGACCCCTATACCCGCGCCGTCAACGCCCGGCGCGGCGAGATCCCGCTCGCCGTCGGCGAGGGCCTGCTGATGACGGCTGCGGCCGACGATGCCGGCCGGACGCTCGACGCCGCCTGCACCTACAGCATCACCGGGGCGACCCCGCCGGCCCGGGCCTGGACCCTGACGGTGACCGGCCGCGGCGCGGTCGATCCCGCCCGGCCCGTGATCCGCGAGAGCTTCACCTCCACGGAGGTCCTGCGCGAGCGGGACGGCCGCTTCGCGATCACGCTGGGTCCCGAGGCCGAGCCCGGCAACTGGCTGCCGAGCCCCCGCGCCGAGGGCCCCTTGCGCCTCGCGCTGCGCCTCTACGACACCCCGGTCGCGGCGAGCGCCGGCTCCCTGGACCGGGATTCCGTCCCGGCGATCACGCGGGTGGCGTGCCGCTCATGACGTTCCGCTTCGCCTACGCCACCGCCTGCGGCCTCGTCCTGGCCGGGCTCGTGCACATCGCCACGGTGCTGGCGATCCCGCGCCTCTCGGAATCGGACGCGCTCTCCCGCGCCGGCAGCAGCGAGAGCCTCGACCATCCGCTGCCGATCTACACCCTCGCCACCGGCGAGAACCCGGCCCCGGCCGAGGCGTGGCTGCCGGCGCCCGACCCCTCGGTCGCGGTCGGCGTCTGCGCCTACGACCTCGACGACGGCCCGACCCGCGTCTCGGCCCGCACCGGGCCGCTGGCGCTCTCGCTCGCCGTGCACGGCCGCCGCGGCGCCTTCTACGCCGTGACCGACCAGGCGGCGGTGCGCGGCGCCCTCGACCTCGTGGTGCTCACCCGCGCCCAGTACGACGCGGCGCTCGCCAACGACGACGAGAACGAGCCGAGCCGCGACGTGCGCATCGTCGCCCCCGAGCGCCAGGGCTTCGTGGTGGTGCGGGTGATCGCCGGCCTGCCGAGCCAGCGCCCGGCCGCCAACGCGGCGGTGCAGGCGGTCTCCTGCACCATCGACAGCACGGACGAGGACGCGCCGGCCAAGCCGAACGGCTGAGCGCCTGCCTCTCACCCGGGAACGAGTCACGGGAAGCTGACTTCCGCCGCATCCTGGCGCATCCTAACCTGTATCCGATCCGGGAAACGGAGCACGGGGAGGTCGGCATGCTGACGCGACGCTGGTTCGGAGCCTGCCTGATCTGCGCGGGCGTCGACGGCTTCGCCGCCACGGAGGCGGCGGCGCAGGGCGCGCCCGCGGGCCAGGTCAAGCGCAAGCTCCTGAAGCGGACCGAGGCCGGAACGGGCAACCTCGTCACCCTGCTGATGGAGGTCGAGGTCCCGGCGGGCGTCGAGGTTCCGCGCCACACCCATCCGGGGATCGAATCGGCCTTCGTGCTGGAGGGCGAGGCCGAGCTCTACGTGCAGGGGCAGGAGGCGGTGCCGGTGCGGCCGGGCGAGGGCTTCCAGATCCCGCCGGAGGTGCCGCACGGGGTGCGCAAGGTGGAGAAGCCCCTGCGCCTCGCCATCACCTACGTGGTCGACAAGGACAAGCCGCTCGTCGCCCTCGCGCCGGCCTGAGGAGATCCGGCTTCTCCGCGAGGCCGCCCTCCGGAGCGGTCCGGTCATGCTTGGCCCGAAATCCCGGCACCCCTTTCTCCGGGCGATGCGCTATGAGGGATGCCATGAGCCGCGCCGCCCCCGATCTCTCCCCCCGCCCCGACGTCCTCGCCGCCATCGGCAACACGCCGCTGATCCGGCTCCGCCGCGCCTCCGAGGAGACGGGCTGCACCATCCTCGGCAAGGCGGAGTTCCTCAATCCCGGCCTCTCGGTGAAGGACCGCGCCGCGCTCTCCATCGTGCAGGATGCCGAGGCGCGCGGGCTGATCCGGCCGGGCGGCACCATCGTCGAGGGCACGGCGGGGAATACCGGCATCGGCCTCGCCCTGGTCGCCTCGGTGCGCGGCTACCGCACCGTGATCGTCATCCCCGAGACCCAGTCCGAGGAGAAGAAGCAGACGCTGCGGCTCGCGGGCGCCCGCCTCGTCGAGGTGCCGGCCGTGCCCTTCGCCAACCCGAACAACTACGTGCACGTGGCCCGCCGCCTCGCCGAGCGGCTCGCGGCGACGGAGGCCGCCGGCGCCTTCTTCGCCGACCAGTTCGACAACGTCGCCAACCGCCAGGCCCATGTGGAGGGGACGGGCCCCGAGATCTACGAGGCGACGGGCGGCGCGGTCGACGGCTTCGTCTGCGCGGCCGGCACCGGGGGCACGCTCGCCGGCGTCGCCGAGGCGCTGCGGACGCGCAAGGCCGGGGTGCGGATCGCCCTCTCCGACCCCGAGGGCTCGGCCCTCTACGCCCACTACACGACCGGGACGCTCAAGGCGGAAGGCTCCTCGATCACCGAGGGGATCGGCCAGGGCCGCATCACCGCCAACCTCGCCGGCTTCACCCCCGACCATGCCTACCGCATCCCCGATACCGAGGCGCTCGAGATCGTCTTCCGGCTGATGCGCGAGGAGGGGCTCTCCCTCGGCGGCTCGTCGGGCATCAACGTGGCGGGGGCGATCCGCCTCGCCCGGGAGCTCGGGCCCGGCCACACCATCGCGACCATCCTCTGCGACGGCGCCGCTCGCTACGCCTCGAAGCTGTTCAACCCGGCCTTCCTGGCCGAGCGCGGCCTGCCCCAGCCCGACTGGCTCGGCGCCAGCCCGGACCCGCTGCCCGACTGGCGGGCCTGAGCCTGAAAACACAGGTGGTATAGCGGATTAAAATCGATCTTCGGTTGAACGGTCCGGCCGATTTCGGCGTTGCACGGTCAAGCTCGCGCCCCGCGCGACGACCGGAGAACCCCGATGTCCCTCGTCACCATCCTGCTCATCATCCTGATCATCCTCGCCTTCGGTGGCGGCGGGTTCTACGGCGGCGGCGCCTATCGCGGCCCCGGCTTCGGCCTGGGCGGCATCCTGCTCATCATCCTGATCGTGCTGCTGGTGAGGGGTGGGATCTGACGCTCGCCTGACATTGCCGGTTCGACGCGATCACACGCGCCGAACCGGCATCCATTTCGGCTCGAGAGCGCTCTAGCGGGCGCAGCTCACCGCCACCACGGCCGGCCGGACCGCGCCGGCCACCGCCCCGAGGCTCATCGCGCCGCCCTTGCCCGCATCGCGCGGCGCGATCCCGGCCGCGCCGAGGACATCCGCGACAGCCGCGCCCGCGGCGAGCGGCACCGCCAGCGGCGGCACCACGCCCGCGACCAGCCGCGGGGCGGTGGGATAGCGCGCGACGAGGCCGGCGAGGCGTCCGGCCCGGTCGAAGACGGGCGCGCCCGCGGCACCCGGCTGCAGGGGCGCGACGAGCCCGCCCGGTCCGGCCGTGCCGGGCGCGACCGCGACACCCTCCGCACCCGCCGCGAGGACGACGAGGCTCTCCTCGGCGGCGAGCGGCTCCGTGCGCGCGGCGAGCGGGACCGGCACCGGCAGGCCCGACGCCTCCAGGATGGCGAGGCCGCTCGCGGGATCGCTGCGCAGGACTTTGGCCGCGGCGCCGCCGATCCGCGGGGCGCAGCCCTCCCCGATCGCGGCCGCCGTCAGAACCCGGTTCGGCGCCACCACGAGACCGGTCCCGGCGATCCGGGCGGCAGCCGGTGCGGGCCGCGCCGCCGCGGCCGGCGGCGGCACGGGCGTGGATGCCGCGGATGGCGCGGGAGCCGGCGCCGCATCGGGGAAGGGCACGAAGCTGTTGGCGATGGCGATGACGAGGCGGTCGACCTCGCCCGCGAGCGCCCGGTCGTAGCCGAGCGCGAAGCCGCGCACCCCCGCCGCGCCCGCGGCGTAGCGGACATAGGAGCGCCCGCCCGGCGTCTCAGCGGTGACCACGATGAAGTCCGGCCGCTTCAGCTTGTAGGTGACCTTGCGCTCCGGCATCGGCGCGGTGGCGCGCTCGAACAGGCCGTCGAGATCGGCGGCCCCCGGCGGGAAGGCGCGGCTCTCCAGCGTCACCCGGCCGTCCGCGCTCTGCCATCGGGTCCCGGCGGGCAGCGGGCCCGGCAGCGGGCTGCGCTTCGCGAGGAGCCGCTCCGGCACGCCGAGCACGGCGCCCGTCGCCGGATCCGCCTTCGCCGTGAAGCGCGCCGCCTTCCGTGCCGCCTCGCCGGCCGCCAGGATCTTCGCCCGCACGGGCGGGGCGAGCGGGTCGCCGCCCCCGTTGCGCCCTTGAAAGGCGTTCAGCGCCTCGAAGGTGCGCCGGCCGAAGGTCCCCGCGAGGACGCTGTTGTAGTCGCCGGTCCAGACCAGAGCGTCCTGCAGCGCCTTGCGCTCGGCCTCGGGAAGCACCTCGAACGCGGCCCTCGCCGCCTCGAAGGCCGGGTCGGCGGGCGCGGATGCGGCGGCCGGGGCCTTCGGGGCCGGCTTCGGCAAAGGAGCCTGCAAGGGCGCCTGCAAGGGCGCCTGTGCGGAAGCCGGCGCGCCGAGGCCGGCGGCGAGCAGGAGGGCGAGCCCGAGACGGCGCGGCATGGGCGCTGATTCCCATCGACAAATCCGCGGCGAAGGTGGCAGGCCCGCCGGGCGAAAGCCAGAGCGGAGGCCGACGGTCCCACCGCCGCGTGCGGGCTGGCACGAGGGTAGCGATTGCGGCGCCCGCGGCAGATGCTACCGTCCCGCCCCGTCGCGCCGGATTCGTCGATCCGGCCGGGTCCAGCCGCGGAGCGGGTGATGGCGGTTTCGTCGGGTGTCGTGCGCCGTCTGGCGCTGCTCGCAGGCGCCCTCGCGCTGGCCGGGCCCGTCGGCGCGCAGCAGGCGCCGCCACCCGCCGCGCAGATGCCGGCGAGGCCGGCCGCCAAGCCCCCGGCCAAGAAGTCCTTCCAGCGCGAGGCCCTCGCCTCCGCCGGCGTCCGCCTCGAGGCGGCGCTCGCGGCGGAGGCGAACGCGCCTGGCCGTAACCCCGCGCAGGCCCGTCGCGAGGGCGAGGCGCAGCTCCAGTCCGGCCGCGCCACAACAGCCCTCCCCCTCCTCGCGGCGGCGGTGACGGCGGACCCGGCCGACCCCCAGAACTGGCTCGCCTATGCGCGCGCCGCGGACGCCTTCGGCAACGACGAGAAGGCCGGCAGCTACAACGACCGCTACCGGCGCCGACAGGCCGCGCTCGCCGCCGCCTACCAGGCCTATCTGCGCGCGGCGACGCCCCAGGCCGAGGCCCGGGCGCTCGCCTTCCTCGGCGAGGCGCAGGCGCACCAGTCCGAGTGGCGCCCGGCGCTGGAGGCCTACCGCGCGAGCCTCGCCCTCGACGACCGCGAGACCGTGCGCGAGACCTACGAGGCGCTGCGCGAGGAGCACGGCTTCCGCATCCTCGACTACAAGGTCGATGCGGATGCCGCCGCGCCGCGGGCCTGCTTCACCTTCTCGGAGACGCTGGCGCCCAAGATCGACTTCACGCCCTTCGTCGCGGTCTCGGGCGCGTCGAACGCCGCCGTGACGGCGGAGGGCTCGCAGGTCTGCGTGGACGGGCTGAAGCATGGCGGCCAATACGCCGTGGTGCTGCGCCAGGGCCTGCCCTCCTCGGTGGGCGAGACCCTGCTGAAAGCGGCCGATTACGAGATCTACGTCCGCGACCGCTCGCCCCAGGTGCGCTTCACGGGCCGCAACTACGTCCTGCCCCGCACCGGCCAGGCCGGCGTGCCGCTGCTCTCCGTCAACGCGCCGAAGCTCGACGTGGAGGTGCTGCGCATCGGCGACCGCGGCCTGCTCCCCGCCCTGCGCTCGGAGGAGTTCCTGAGCCAGCTCACGGGCGCCACCGCGCAGACCATCGCCGAGCAGAAGGGCGTGCGCGTCTGGAAGGGCACGCTGGAGACGGCCAAGGCCGAGCAGAACCAGGAGGCGGTGACCGCCTTCCCCGTGCTGCAGGCGGTCGGGCGGCTGGAGCCCGGCATCTACATCATGCAGGCCGCACCCACCGGCGTCGCACCCGCCACCGGCGAGGAGGGTGGCTACGAGCAGAAGGCGACGCAGTGGTTCGTGGTCTCCGACCTCGGCCTCACCGCCTTCAAGGGCCGCGACGGCGTGCATGTCGTGCTGCGCTCGCTGGCCTCCGCCGAGGCCGTGGCGAATGCCGAGATCCGCCTGATCGCCCGCAACAACGAGGTGCTGGCGACCCGCAAGACCGATGCGCGCGGCTACGCCGCCTTCGATCCGGGCCTCGCCCGCGGCGAGGGCGGCATCGCGCCGGGCCTCGTAGTGGCGCAGAGCGGCGAGGATTACGGCTTCCTCGACCTCAACCTCTCGGCCTTCGACCTCACCGACCGCGGCGTGAAGGGCCGGCCCGATGCGGGCGCGGTGGAGGCCTACCTCTTCCCCGAGCGCGGGGTCTACCGCTCCGGCGAGACGGTGCAGGTCACCGCACTCCTGCGCGACGCGAAGGGCGCGGCGGTGCCGAACCTGCCGCTCATCCTCGTGGTCAAGCGCCCGGACGGCGTCGAGTTTCGCCGCGTCCAGGTCGCCGACCAGGGGCTCGGGGGGCGCAGCCTGTCGCTGCCGCTGCTTTCGAACGCCATGCACGGCACTTGGCGGATCGCCGCCTATACCGATCCGAAGGCGCCCGCCCTCGGCGAGGCGAGCTTCCTCCTGGAGGACTACGTCCCCGAGCGGATGGAGATCGATCTGAAGCCGGCCAAGCCCGCGCTCCGCAAGGGCGAGCCGGCCGAGATCGCGGTCGCGGCGCGCTACCTCTACGGCGCGCCGGGCTCCGGCCTCGACGTCTCGGGCAGCGTCGCGGTGCAGGCCGCAGCCAGCAGCGGCATCCCGGGACTGGAGGGCTTCACGGTCGGGCTCGACGACGAATCCTTCGAGGCGACCACGCAGGAGATCGAGGGGCACGGCACCACCGACGCCAAGGGCTCCGCCGCGATGACCGTGCCGGTGCCGAGCCCGGCGAGCCCGCGCCCGCTGGAGGCCAAGATCACGCTGGCGGTCGGCGAGCCGGGCGGCCGCGCGGTCTCGCGCAGCCTCACCCTGCCGATCCTGCCGGACGGGCCGGTGCTCGCCATCCGCAAGACTTTCGCGTCCGACCTCGCCGAGGGCGCGACCGCGACCTTCGACGTGGCGATGGCGACGCCCGACGGCCGCCGCCTCGCGCAAGGCGGCGTGACCTGGACCCTGTCGCGGATCGAGCAGACCTACCAATGGTACCGCGCGGACGGGCGCTGGTCCTTCGAGCCGGTGAAGTCGGTGCGCCGCGTCGCCGATGGCAGCCTCGCCCTCAACCCCGACGCGCCGGGGCGGATCGCAACGCCGCTGAGCTTCGGCAAGTACCGCCTGGAGGTGGCCGCGCCCGGCCAGGCGGCGCAGGCCGCCAGCGTGACCTTCGAGGTCGGCTGGGGCGGCTCCGAGACCGCCGACGTGCCCGACCGCCTCGACCTCACCCTCGACAAGGCGGCCTACAATTCGGGCGAGACCCTGCGGGCCCGGCTCGCGCCGAAATTCCGCGGCCGTGCCACTCTTGCCGTGGTCAGCGACCGGGTGCACGAGGTCATGGACGTGGCGGTGCCGGAGGGCGGCGCCACCGTCACCCTCCCCGTGAAGGCCGAATGGGGCGCGGGCGCCTATCTGGTCGCCACCGCCTACCGCCCCCTCGACCAGGCGGCCAAGCGCCTGCCGGGCCGGGCGCTCGGGCTCGCCTGGTTCTCCGTCGATCGCGGGGCGCGCGGCCTGGAGGTGGCGGTGGACGCACCCCAGAAGGTGCGCCCGCGCCAGGACCTCACCCTGCCGGTGCGCCTGACCGGGCTGAAGCCCGGCGAGGAGGCGCGCATCACCGTGGCGATGGTCGATGTCGGCATCCTCAACCTGACCCGCTACGAGGCGCCGGACCCGACGAAGTTCTTCTTCGGCCAGAAGGCCCTCTCGGCCGAGATCCGCGACCTCTACGGATACCTGATCGACGGCATGCAGGGCACGCTCGGCGCGATCCGCTCGGGCGGCGACGCGAGCGCGGGCGAGCTCGCCGACTCGCCCCCGAGCCAAGCGCCCCTCGCCCTCTATTCGGGCGTGGTCACGGTCGGGCCGGACGGGCGCGCCGCGGTGACCTTCCCCGTGCCCGCCTTCAACGGCACCGGCCGCGTGATGGTGACCGCCTGGAGCGGCAACCGCACCGGCCAGGCCCAGGCCGACGTGGTGATCCGCGACCCCGTGGTCCTCACCGGCACCCTGCCGCGCTTCCTCAATGCGGGCGACCGCTCGCGCTTCTTCGTCGCCCTCGACAATGTCGAGGGACAGGCCGGCGAGTACACGGTCGATCTGGATCTCGCGGGGCCGGTGCTCGTCGGCGCCGAGGCGGCGCAGCGCAGGCTGACCCTCGCCGCCGGCGCCAAGGGGCAGCTCGTGGTGCCGTTGACCGCGGCCGGCCCGGGCACGGCGCGGCTCGACCTCAACCTCTCCGGCCCCGGCCTGCCCGCGGGCGTCGGCCAGAGCTTCAGCCTCCCCGTCTCGCCGGGCACCGGCGCTCTGGTGCGGCGCAGCCTGCGCACCCTGGAGCCCGGCGCCAGCCTGCAGATCACGCCGGATCTGCTCGCCGACATCCTGCCCGGCACCGGCACGGTCTCCGTCTCGGCCTCGGCCCTGCCGGGGCTCGACGTCGCCGCGCTGCTGCAGGCGCTCGACCGCTACCCCTATGGCTGCTCCGAGCAGGTGGTGAGCCGGGCGATGCCGCTCCTCTACGTCAACAGCCTGGCGAGCCTCGACAAGCTCGCCATCGACGACGGGCTGGACGAGCGGGTGCGCGGGGCGATCGACCGGGTGCTCGCGCGCCAGGATTCGAGCGGCGATTTCGGCCTGTGGTCGGCGCAGGGGTCGAACGACCTCTGGCTCGACGCCTACGTCACCGACTTCCTGACGCGGGCCCGCGAGCGCAACTTCGCGGTGCCGCAGACCGCCTTCAACCTCGCCCTCGACCGCCTGCGCAACGCCGTGGCCAACACCACCGAGGTGCGCGACGGCGGCCTCGACCTCGCCTATGCGGCCTATGTGCTCGCCCGCAACGGCCGCCCGGTGAGCGGGGACCTGCGCTACCTCGCCGACACCAAGCTCGGCGAGTTCACCACGCCGCTGGCCCGGGCGCAGATCGCCGCGGCGCTGGCGCTGCTCGGTGACCGCACCCGCGCCGCCAAGGCGCTCGACTCGGCCCTCGGGGTCCTGAAGAGCGAGCGCGACGGGCAGGGCTACCGGGCCGATTACGGCTCGCGCCTGCGCGACGGGGCGGGCCTGCTCGCGCTCGCCGCCGAGTCGGGCCTCGCCCGCGAGGCCCTCACCCCCGTGGCCGCGGTGCTGACCGAGGAGCGCGCCTCGGGCCGGACCACCAGCACACAGGAGAATGCCTGGATGGTGCTGGCCGCCGCCGGCCTGACCAAGGAGGCGCAGAACCTGTCCTTCAGCCTCGACGGCGCGCCGCTGACGGGCTCGCTCGCCCGCACCTACCGGGGCGCCGCCCTGGAGGCGAAGCCGGTGACGCTGGTCAATACCGGCCGCGCGCCGGTTCAGGTGGCGGTGGGCATCAACGGGAACCCGATCGCGCCCGAGCCCGCGGAATCGCGCGGCTACGCGATCGAGCGGAGCTATCACCGCCTCGACGGCAGCGCCGTCGATCCGGCCCAGGGCATCCGCCAGAACGACCGCCTCGTGGTGGTTCTGAAGGTGACCGAGAAGCAGGCGAGCGCCGCCCGTCTCCTCCTCGTCGACCGCCTGCCCGCGGGCCTCGAGATCGACAATCCGAAGCTCCTCGACGCGGACGCGGTCCAGGGCCTCAGCTTCGTCAAGACCGACGTCGCCCCGGCCCATACCGAGTTCCGCGACGACCGCTTCGTGGCCGCCTACGACCGCACGCCGGAGCAATCGGCCTTCTTCACCGTGGCCTACACGGTGCGCGCCGTCTCGCCCGGCAGCTACGTGCATCCCGGCGCCACGGTGGAGGACATGTACCGCCCCGAGCGCTTCGGCCGGACCGCCTTCGGCTCGGTCGAGATCGCGGCGGCGCGGTAGGGCGATGGGCAGGCGGCCGGATCCGGCTCCCGCCCCCGCAAAGGGGGGCGGGAAAGCGTTGCGGCGCCTCGCCCTCGCGGCCCTCGCCGTCCCGGCCCTGGCGGCCGGCGCCCTCGCGCTCCGGCCCCTCGCGGCCCTGCCGCCCCTCGACCTGGCGCAGGCCGAGCTGCGCTCGACCATCGTCACCGACCGGGCCGGGACCCTGCTGCGCCCCTTCGCCACCGCGGACGGGCGCTGGCGCCTGCCGGTGAGCGCGGATTCCGTCGACCCGCGCTTCATCGCCATGCTGACCGCCTACGAGGACCGGCGCTTCGCCGAGCATGGCGGCGTTGATCCGGCCGCTCTGCTGCGCGCGGCCGGCCAGTGGCTGCGGCACGGACGGATCGTGTCGGGGGCCTCGACCCTGTCGATGCAGGTGGCCCGCCTCGTGGAGCCGCGGCCGGAGCGCTCGCTGGCAGCCAAGCTCCGCCAGATGCTGCGCGCCCGCGAACTGGAGACGCGGCTCGGCAAGCGCGGCGTGCTCGACCTCTACCTCGCGCTCGCCCCCTATGGCGGGCCCGTCGAGGGCGTGCGGGCGGCCTCGCTCGCCTATCTCGGCCGCGAGCCGGCCCGGCTCTCCTTCGCCGAGGCCGCGCTGCTCGTCGCCCTGCCGCAGGCGCCCGAGGCGCGCCGGCCGGACCGATTCCCCGAGCGGGCGCGGCGGGCCCGCGACCGGGTGCTCGACATCGTCGCCGCCCGCGGCCTGATCACGCCGGCGGAGGCCGCCGCGGCCAAGGCCGAGCCGGTGCCGGCCCGGCGCCGGCCCTTCCCGATGCTGGCGGCCCATGCCGCGGAGGCGGCGGTGGCGGCCGATCCGGAGGCCCGCATCATCCGCCTCGGCCTCGAAGCGCGCCTGCAGGCGAGCCTCGAAGCGCTTGCAGGCGAACGCGCGACCGCCTCGGGGCCCGGCCTGTCGGCGGCGATCCTCGTCCTCGACAACGCGACCGGCACGGTCCTGGCCCAGGTCGGCAGTCCCGGCTATCTCGACGCGGACCGGCGCGGCGCCATCGACATGACCCAGGCGGTGCGCTCGCCGGGCTCGGCGCTGAAGCCCTTCATCTACGCGCTCGCCTTCGAGACCGGGCTCGCCCATCCCGAGACCCTGCTGGAGGACCGGCCCGCCCGCTTCGCCGCGACCTACGCGCCGGAGAATTTCGACCTCACCTACCAGGGCACGGTGACGGCCCGGCGCGCCCTGCAGCTCTCGCTGAACGTGCCGGCGGTGGAGCTTCTGGAGGCGGTGGGGCCGGCCCGCTTCATCGCCCGCCTGCGCGCGGGCGGGGCGAACATCCTGCTGCCGCGCGACGCCGCCCCCGGCCTGCCGGTGGCGCTGGGGGGCCTCGGCATCACCCTCACCGACCTCGCGCGGCTCTATGCCGGCCTCGCCCGGGGCGGGGCGGTGCCGGCGCTGACCCGTCGGGCCGACCGGCCGCCGGCAGAGGGCGAGCGGCGCATCGCCGAACCGGTGGCTGCCTGGTACGTCGCCGACACCCTGCGCGGGGCCCCGCCCCCGGAGAACGCCCTGCCGAACCGCATCGCCTACAAGACCGGCACCTCCTTCGGCTACCGCGACGCCTGGGCGGTCGGCTTCGACCGGCGCATCACCGTCGCGGTCTGGGTCGGCCGGGCGGACGGGGCCGCGGTGCCGGGCCTCGTCGGCCGGCTCGTCGCCGCGCCGATCCTGTTCGACGCCTTCAGCCGCTACGGCGGCGAGCCGGTGCCGGTGCCCCGCCCCGAGGGCGTGCTCGCGGCGACGAATGCCGCCCTGCCCCCGCCGCTGCGCCACATCCGGCCCGACCAGAAGCTGCCGGGCACGGCCCAGGCCCTGAAGATCGCCTACCCGCCGGACGGCGCCCGGATCGATCTCGGCCTCGCCGAGGCGAATCCCGCCGGCCTCGCGCTCAAGGCGCTCGGCGGGGTGCCGCCGCTGACCTGGATGGTCAACAGCCTGCCCGTGGAGGTGAGTGCCCGGCGCCAGTCGGAATGGAAGCCGGACGGGGCCGGCTTCGCGCGCATCTCGGTCCTCGACGCGGCCGGCGGCAGCGACAGCGTCGTGGTCCGCATCGAGTGAGCGGATCCCGGGTGTCGAGAGGGGTCACCCCTCTCGCGGGTCCAGGGCAGCGCCCTGGGGCTTCAAGCCAGGGCTCCGCCCCGGCACCCCGCCAAAGGGATGATCCCTTTGGAATCCCGGTCTCCTGAAGCGTGGCCGTAGGACCAAAGTCTACAGGACCGCCCGGATTCACGTTTCATCAACGGGTTGCGCCTAGTCCTCCTCCCCAGAGAGGTCGGATGGCGTGGAAGATCGGCACCGCCGCCGCGGTGACCCTCGTGATCGCAGGCGTCGCGGGCTCGGCTCTGCCGGGGCCGGCAGCGCAGCGTGCCGAATGGCGCGAGGGATACCGCACGCCCGCCGCGATCCCCTTCCCCGAGGACAATCCCTACAGCTCGGCCAAGGCCGAGCTCGGCCGCCGGCTGTTCTTCGATCCTGTCCTTTCGGTCGACCGCGACCGCTCCTGCGCCACCTGCCACGTCCCCGACCTCGCCTGGGCGGACGGGCGGCCGCGCGCGCAGAGCAAGCAGGGCGGCGATCTCGACCTGCACACCCCGAGCCTGCTCAACGTGGCGTGGCAGGACGGGCCGCTCGGCTGGGACGGCAAGTTCCGCACCCTGGAGGCCGTGCCCTTCGGCCCGATCATCGCCCCCGGCAATATGGGCCTGAGCGAGGCCGAGGCCGTGCGCCGCCTCGCCGCCGAGCCGGACTACAGGGCCGCCTTCGCCGCGGCCTTCCCCGATCCGACCGTGACGCGACCGCGCATCGAGGCGGCGCTCGCCACCTTCCAGCGCCTGATCGTCTCCACGCCCGCGCCCTTCGACCGCTGGATCGCCGGCAACGAGGGCGCGATCCCGGAGGCGGCCAAGCGCGGCTTCGACCTGTTCAACGGCCGGGCGAACTGCGCCGCCTGCCACAGCGGCTGGTCGTTCAGCGACGGCTCGTTCCACGATATCGGGGTGGGCCGGGACGGCGATATCGGGCGCGGGCGGCTGAAGCCGAACTCGCTCGCCCTGCGCTACGCCTTCAAGACGCCGACGCTGCGCGACGTCGCCCAGCGCGGCAGCTACATGCATGACGGCTCGCTCACGAGCCTGGAGGCGGTGATCGACCTCTACGACCGCGGCGGCATCGACCGCCCGAGCCGCTCCCGCGAGATCCGGCCCCTCACCCTCAGCGCCGGAGAGAAGGCGGACCTGCTCGCCTTCCTGCGCACGCTGACCGCCGGCCCCTCCACGGCGCCGGCGGTGGCCGAACTGACCGAGACGCCGCCGACGCCTTAGGGCGCTCTCCGCCGAAGTGGATGCCGGTTCGGCGAAAGAAAGCGCGCCTAAACAAAGGCTTAGAGCCGTGCCCCGTCGCAACGCGATCGGGAACGGCTCTAGGGCGCCCGCGCGGACCACGCCTCGGCCGGCAAGGGCCTGCGGGTCAGAAGCCTGCAATCAGGGGTAATCAGCGGAACAGCGGCAGGCAGCAGCCGAGCAGCGCGAGCCCCGAGACGAGGAACAGGCCGCCATAGGTCTCGCAGGCTTGTGCACGAAGGCCCGCGCGCGGCGCGGCAACCGCCAGCGCGACGCCAAGACCGAGGCTCGCAACGCTTGCGAAACCGACCATTCAGGATCCTCCAAGCTCGACTGCGGACGAGTCATTGCAAGAAATCCTGAGCAGAGGCTTAAGTTCACGTGGCTAATTCGATCGTTGTGGATCGGCGCGCCGCCGGCACTCCGTTCTGCACGCAACCCACAGCGTTAACTGTCCCGGTAAAGAACTCTTAACACAACCTTGTCGATCAAAGTGAACCGTCCGTAAATGCCGATGTCGGCCAGACAGAGCCGCAGTTCGGCGAGGCTTCCATGCGGACGGTCCGGGGTTTCAGGGGTCGTTTGGGCACCGCGGCGGCTCTCGCCGTCCCCTTCGCCGCGTTCGCCACGGAGGCGAGCGCCCACGTCAAATGGTTCTGCGCCTTCGACGTCGCCGGCCAGCCCCGCGGGTTGGAAGAGGTGCTCTGCGCCGATTTCGAGTGGCTCGTCGGCATCGCGCTGGCCTGCCTGATGCTCGGCTGCCTCGCCGAGGGCACGCCGGTCGGCACGGCGCTCCTCAACGCCCTCGACCGGGTCACCACCCGCATCCGCACCGACACGCACTTCCTGGTGCGGGTGACGCTCGGCTTCTTCTTCGTCTCGCTCTGGTCGCTCGGCGGCATCATCCTGACGCCGGAACTGAAGACCGACGCGGCCTGGATCCCCTGGCTCCAGCTCGGGCTCGCGGGCCTGCTGATCTCGCCGCGCACGACGCCCTTCGTCGGCTTCGGCATCGTCTTCCTGTTCGCCTACGCCACCGCGCAGTACGGCACCTTCCACCTCGCCGACTATCCCGTCTTCCTCGGCGTGGCGGCCTACCTGATCCTCACCGGCCTCGGCGTCACCGTGCTCGGCCTGCGCCCGATCGACGTGGTGCGCTGGGCCGCCGCGATCACCCTGATGTGGGCCTCGGTCGAGAAATGGGCCTACCCGCACTGGACCGACCCGCTGATCGCGGCCAAGCCCGCCATGACCATGGGCGCCTCGCCCGAGCTGTTCATGAAGGCCGCCGGCGTCATCGAGTTCACCCTCGCCTTCGCCCTGATCTGGACGCCGCTGGTGCGCCGGATGAGCGCGATCATCCTGGCCGGCATCTTCATCTCGGCGGTGTTCGAGTTCGGCAAGATCGACGCGATCGGCCATTCCGGCATCATCGTTGTCCTGCTCGGCATCGCCGCCGACGACGCCCGCGCCGTGGCCAGCCGTCGGCAGGTGGTGCTCGCCCCGGCCTATTACGGCGCGGCGCTCGCCGGCTTCCTGGCCCTCTACTATGTCGGCCACGCCCTGCTCTTCGGCGGCCCGGCCGAGCTGACGGGCGTGCCGGTGATCTGACGAGCGCACGCGGTCTGGAATGGCGGCCGGTCCGATCTTCGGGCCGGCCGCTGCCGTTTGGGCGGGGCTCAGCGGCCCGCGAACATCGGGCCGAACACGTCGATGATCCCGCTGATGGTGATCTGGGTGCCGACGCAGAGGAGCAGGAAGGCGAAGAGGCGCCCGAGCACGCGGGCGCCCACCGGCCCGATCAGGCTGACCACCCGGTCGGCGGAGGCGTAGAGCAGCACCACCGTGACCGCGACGCAGAGCGCGGCGGCCGAGACGCCGACATAGAAGGCGATCCGGTCGGCCGGCAGCGCCGGGCGGTTCGAGCCGAGCGTGATCGCGACCGCGATGGTGCCGGGCCCGGTGGTGAAGGGCAGGGTCAGCGGGAAGAAGGCGATCTCGGCCAGGGCCTCGCGCCCCCGACGCGCGGTCTCGGGGCTGGCCGGCGGCCCTGCTCCGGCCTCCCCCACCTCCGCCTGCTTGCGGGCCTCCCGCGCCTCCGGCCGGTTGAGCAGGCCCCAGGCGGAGGTCGCGACCACGAGGCCGCCCGCGATGCGCAGGGCCCCCAGCGAGACGCCGAAGAAGCTGAGGATCGGCGCCCCCGCCCAGAGCGCGGCGACCATCACCAGGGCCGCGTAGACCCCGATCCGGCGGGCCAGCTCGATGCGCTCGGCATGGCTGTTGGCCGCCGTCACCTGCGCGAAGATCAGCGACCCGCCGATCGGGTTGACGATGGAGAACAGGCTCGACAGCGCGAGCAGGAAGCTCTGGAGGGCCGACTCGATGGGCATGATTCGCTCCACGTCGGAGACGCCTGGAGCGCTCCCCGCCGATAACGGGCACCGGTCCGGCGCGAGAGCGCGCGTCGGAACAAGAGCTTAGGCTCGTTCCTGCTCGCGACGCGACCGGGCACGGGCCTAACGCAGTTGGAGCGCGGCGGCAAAGTCGGGAGGCCGTCAGCCCGGCGCGGGGGCGGGCACCAGCACCCGCGCCGGGGCGAGCCGCCGGGCCCGGCGCACCTGCTGCACGGCGACCGGCCGGTAGAGCTGCTTCGTGGCGTCGACCACGTGCAGGCCGGCAAACGGCATGGCGAGCGAGGTGCCGAAGCGCTCCCAGGCGGGGGCCGTGCGCAGCATCAGGCGCGAGCGGACCGGGGGCATGTACAGGGTCTCGGCCCAGCCCTCCGGCGAGAACAGGGTGTCGCGCATCAGCCGGCCGAGCTGCGAGCGGCTGTAGGGCTGGCCGTGGCCGAAGGGCGTGGCCTCGCGGCGGGCCCAGACGCCGCGGCGATTCGGCACCACCAGGATCATCCGCCCGCCGGGGGTGAGGGTGCGCCAGACCTCCTGCAGCAGCTCGGTGGGGCTCTCCACCGATTCGAGGGCGTGAACCAGGATCACCCGGTCCACCGCGGCCTCGGGCAGCGGCATCATGGTCGGATCGGCGAGCGCCGCGCAGGAGCGGCCGGCGCCGGGCCAGTTCACCACCCCCTGCGTCGCCGGCATGAAGGCGAGCGTGCGCTCGGCGATGCAGTGCACGGGGCCGAGATAGGGCGTGGCGTAGCCGAGCCCGAGCACGCGCAGGCCCGAGACCGAGCCGAGGAATCCGTGGATCGCCCGGCCGACAAGGCGGTGGGTCACCGCGCCGAGGGGGCTGGCGTAGAAGGCCCGCAGGTCGGTAACGTCGAGGCGCATGAGGGTTCGCGGGATTCGGTTCGGAGCGGGCAAGCCCTCGCGCCGGCGCCCGCCCTGCTTCAATGGGGAGCCGGAGGCGTCCCGGCAAGTTCCATGGCGGCACCTGCGGCCGGAACCCACGGGTTCCGGTCACGGTTGTCTGCCCAAGCCCGCGACGACGGGCCCGACAGGGAGAGACGGCTTGAGCGCGGAGTTCCGCACCTTCCTCTGCCGCAGCGACAATGTCGGCGTGCTGCTGCGCGATTCCCGGACGGGCGCCTGCGCGGCCATCGACGTGCCGGAGGCCGGCGCCGTGCTGCGGGCCCTCGACGAGACCGGCTGGCGGCTCACCGACATCCTCGTCACCCATCGCCACATCGACCATATCGAGGGCATCCCCGAGGTCCGGCGCGCCACCGGCGCCCGCCTCACCGCCCCGGTCAAGGCGCGCGAGGACGTGCCGGATGCCGACGTCTACGTCTCCGAGGGCGACCGGGTGCGCGTCGGCGACCTCGAGGGCGAGGTCTGGGAGACGCCCGGGCATTGCCTCGACCACGTCACCTATCATTTCGCCGCGGCCGGCCTCGCCTTCGCGGGCGACACCCTGTTCACCCTCGGCTGCGGCCGGGTGATGGAGAGCCCGCCCGAGACCCTGTGGCGCTCGCTCCGCCGATTCGAGGGGCTGCCCGGCGCCACGCAGATCTTCAGCGGGCACGACTACGTGCTCTCGAACGCCCGCTTCGCCCTCGCCGCCGAGCCCGGCAACGCCGCCCTGCGCGCCCGCGCCGCAGAGGCCGACCGGGCGCAGGCCGAAGGCCGCTTCCTCGTGCCCTCGACCCTGGAGCAGGAGCGGGCTACCAATCCTTTCCTGCGCAGTGCGGAGCCTTCCCTGGCCGAATCGGTCGATCTGCCGCCCGGAACCGAGCCCGAGGCGGTGTTCGTGGCCCTTCGGGCGTGGAAGAACCGCTTCTGAACGGGTGACGACAAGAAAAATTTGTTGCGTTCTCAAACAGAAATGAACATACGGACCCTGAGGGGTCTGAATGGCCCGTCCAAAGAGACTCCCGGGGGGAGATCTTGATATTCACCGAAGCGTGGGCTCGCTTCGCCGGTCAGATGGGGGTTCGTCTCGCCCTACCACCTTTCCACATCCCGCCTGCCACTTCCTTTCGTTCATCCGGAATCTGAACGATCGCGCGACGCGCCAGAGGAAGCGGCCGGTCAGGCTGAACAGGCCGGCACCGAGGTCACAGCCCTCCATGCCGGTGCCAAACCCGCCCCGCGGCCGGGCTCCCTGCGGCCCCGGCCGGCACCCGTCTCCGCGGACGTGCGCCTTCTCGGCATCGCCACAGAGCATCTCGCGCGGCTCGGCCCGAAGCGCGTGACGGTGGTCGCCGTCGCCGCGGAAGCCGGCATGACGCATGCCAACGTCTACCGCTACTTCCCGTCGAAGGACGCGCTCCTCGACGCGGTGGCCGGGCGCTGGCTGCGCGACATCGAGGCGTATCTCGCCGGCATCGCCGACGCGCCAGACCCTGCCGACGACAAGATCGAGCGGCTGCTGACGGCGCTCGCCACCCTGCAGCGGGATGCGCTCGGCAACGAGCCCAACCTGTTCGCCGTCCATCTCGACGCCACTGTGGCGGCCCGGCCCATCGCCCGGCGCCACCGGGTGCGCCTGCGCAGCCTGGTCGAGCGGGTGGTCGAGGAAGGCATCGTCGCCGGGACCTTCTCGGCCCGGGACCGCGAGCGGGCGATCGCCTACATCTTCGACGCGAGCTACCGCTTCACGCATCCGCTGGCGATCCAGCACGATGCCGACGTGCCGCGCGACCTGATCGAGGCCCGCTTCGGCGCGGTGATCCACGCGATCCAGCGCGTGCTGCGCACCGGCGTGCTCTGACGCCGCGACGAGCCCGGCCGCCGCGGCCGGGCTCCCGTCACGGGGCCTTGCGAATCCCCGATCCGCCCTGTTCCGAGCGCCCGGTCCGGGCCTCCGGCCGCACCGCTTCGCGAGGCCGGCAAAGGGCGAAATGACAACTTTCAGAATCTGTCATCGAAGCTTTGCCACCGAATCCGGCGTGGCCCGGCCGCGCCTAAGCGCTTCCACCGGCTGAGCTTTCCACGGCGCCTCCCGGCCAGCCCGCCCCCGCGGCGCTGGCCCGATGCATGCTTGCTGGACCTTCGTCGGGTTGAAGCAGAGGTGCTTTTCGGCCACACAGCCGCTCGAACGAACCGGCCGCTCGGGACGCCCGCCGCGAGCCCGCTCCGGACGCATCCGCGTACCCCGCGTACCCGCATCAACTGAACGTCGATCCAGGCACAGCAGAGGTTCTGACCACATGGCACGCAGCAAGATCGCGCTCATCGGGGCCGGCCAGATCGGAGGGACGCTGGCGCATCTGGCGGGCCTGAAGGAGCTCGGCGACGTCGTGCTGTTCGACATCGCTGACGGCATCCCGCAGGGCAAGGGCCTCGACATCGCCGAGTCCGCCCCCGTCGACGGCTTCGACGCCAAGTTCTCCGGCGCCAGCGACTACGCGGCGATCGAGGGCGCCGACGTGATCATCGTCACCGCCGGCGTGCCGCGCAAGCCCGGCATGAGCCGCGACGACCTCATCGGCATCAACCTCAAGGTGATGGAGTCGGTCGGCCAGGGCATCAAGCAATACGCCCCGAACGCCTTCGTCATCTGCATCACCAACCCGCTCGACGCGATGGTCTGGGCGCTGCAGAAGTTCTCGGGGCTCCCCACCAACAAGATCGTCGGCATGGCCGGCGTGCTCGATTCCGCCCGCTTCCGCCACTTCCTGGCCGACGAGTTCAAGGTCTCGGTCGAGGACGTGACCGCCTTCGTGCTCGGCGGCCACGGCGACGACATGGTGCCGCTGGTGCGCTACTCGACGGTGGCCGGCGTGCCGCTGCCGGACCTCGTCAAGCTCGGCTGGACCACCCAGGAGAAGCTCGACGCCATGGTCGAGCGGACGCGCAAGGGCGGCGGCGAGATCGTCAACCTGCTCAAGACCGGCTCGGCCTTCTACGCGCCGGCGGCCTCCGCGATCGCGATGGCCGAGAGCTACCTGCGCGACAAGAAGCGCGTCCTGCCCTGCGCCGCGCACCTGTCGGGCCAGTACGGCATCGACGGCCTGTTCATCGGCGTGCCGATCGTGATCGGCGCCGAGGGCGTCGAGCGCGTCCTCGAGGTCGAGTTCAACCCCGACGAGAAGGCGATGTTCGACAAGTCGATCGCCTCGGTGAAGGGCCTGATCGAGGCCTGCAAGGGCATCAACGGCGCCCTCGCCTGAGCCATTCGCGTGGCACGCGCGGCTCTGGTATGCCAGCACCGCGCGTGCCGTGACTCAGGGTATCGAAGCCCTTCGTTGGGGACGCGAGGAGGACGCCAATGAACATCCACGAATATCAAGCCAAGGGGGTACTGCGCGAGTTCGGCCTGCCGGTCTCGCGCGGCGTCGCGATCTTCAAGCCCGAGGAGGCCGCCGCTGCGGCCGACGCGCTCGGCGGCCCGGTCTGGGTGGTGAAGAGCCAGATCCACGCGGGCGGCCGCGGCAAGGGCACCTTCAAGGGGGCTCCCGCCGGCGCCAAGGGCGGCGTGCGCGTCACCAAGTCCAAGGACGAGGTGGTGCAGTTCGCCTCCGAGATGCTCGGCGCGACGCTGGTGACCGTGCAGACCGGCGAGGCCGGCAAGCAGGTCAACCGTCTCTACATCGAGGAAGGCGCCTCGATCGCCGCCGAGTTCTACCTGTCGATGCTCGTCGACCGCGCCACCGGCCAAGTGGCCTTCGTCGTCTCGACGGAAGGCGGCATGGACATCGAGCAGGTCGCCCACGACACCCCTGAGAAGATCATCACCTTCTCGGTCGATCCGGCCACCGGCATCATGCCCCATCACGGCCGCGCGGTCGCCAAGGCGCTCGGCCTGTCCGGCGCCCAAGCCAAGGAAGCGGGCGAGCTGACGGAGAAGCTCTACCGGGCCTTCACGGCCAAGGACATGAGCATGCTCGAGATCAACCCGCTGGTGCTCACCGGCGACGGCCATCTCAAGTGCCTCGACGCCAAGATCTCCTTCGACTCGAACGCGCTCTACCGCCACCCCGACATCGTGGCGCTCCGCGACGAGACCGAGGAGGACGCCAAGGAGATCGAGGCCTCCAAGTACGACCTCGCCTATATCGCGCTCGACGGCACGATCGGCTGCATGGTCAACGGCGCCGGCCTCGCCATGGCCACCCTCGACATCATCAAGCTCTACGGCGAGGAGCCGGCGAACTTCCTCGATGTCGGCGGCGGCGCGAGCGAGGAGAAGGTCACGGCGGCCTTCAAGATCATCACCGCCGACCCGCAGGTGAAGGGCATCCTCGTCAACATCTTCGGCGGGATCATGAAGTGCGACGTCATCGCCCGCGGCGTGATCGCGGCGGTGAAGGCGGTGGGCCTCGAGGTCCCGCTGGTGGTGCGCCTGGAGGGCACCAACGTCGAAGAGGGCAAGGAGATCATCCGCTCGTCCGGCCTCAACGTCATCCCGGCCGACGACCTCGACGACGCCGCCCAGAAGATCGTCGCCGCGGTGAAGGGAGCCTGATCCGATGTCCGTCATGATCGACGCCAACACCAAGGTCATCTGCCAGGGCTTCACCGGCAAGAACGGCACCTTCCACTCCGAGCAGGCGCTCAGTTACGGCACCAAGATGGTCGGCGGCACGAGCCCCGGCAAAGGCGGCTCGACCCATCTCGGCCTGCCCGTGTTCGACACGGTGGCCGAGGCCCGCGAGGCCACGGGCGCCGACGCCTCCGTCGTCTATGTGCCGCCGCCGGGCGCCGCGGACGCGATCTGCGAGGCCATCGCCGCCGAGATCCCGCTCATCGTCTGCATCACGGAGGGCATCCCGGTGCTCGACATGGTGCGGGTGAAGCGGGCGCTCGCCGGCTCGAAGTCGCGCCTCGTCGGCCCGAACTGCCCCGGCATCGTCACCGCCGGCGAATCGAAGATCGGCATCATGCCGGCCAACATCTTCCGCCCGGGCTCGGTGGGCATCGTGTCGCGCTCCGGCACGCTGACCTACGAGGCGGTGTTCCAGACCTCGAATGCGGGCCTCGGCCAGACCACGGCGGTCGGCATCGGCGGCGATCCGGTCAAGGGCACCGAGTTCATCGACGTGCTGGAGCTGTTCCTCGCCGATCCGAAGACCGAGTCGATCGTGATGATCGGCGAGATCGGCGGCTCGGCCGAGGAGGAGGCCGCGCAGTTCCTGAAGGACGAGGCCAAGCGCGGCCGCAAGAAGCCGATGGTCGGCTTCATCGCGGGCCGCACCGCGCCTCCGGGCCGCCGCATGGGCCATGCCGGCGCGATCATCTCGGGCGGCAAGGGCGGCGCCGAGGACAAGATCGCGGCGATGGAGGCGGCGGGCATCCGCGTCTCTCCCTCGCCGGCCCGGCTCGGCTCGACGCTGGTCGATGTCCTGAAGGGCTGAACCCTACCCCCCGCGTGCCCATCGGGGCGTGCGGGGGATCCCGAGGCGCCTGGAGGCGCGACGACCGGGGCGTGCCGACCGGCATGCCCCGCGACGGACTTTCCGATGGATGCGCCCGCGCGCCCCGCGCGAGGGCTGGGGATGCATCCGGGACGGTTGAGGGCGGTCCGCCCCGGATTGCGGGCCGCACACCCGAGCAGGATGGACGGACCATGGCACGCCAGGACCTGAACGAAGCGCTCCTCGAAACCTCGTTCCTCTACGGCGGCAACGCCGCCTATATCGAGGAGCTGCAGGCGGCCTACGCGCGCAACCCGGCCTCCGTCGATCCCGAATGGCAGAACTTCTTCAAGGCGCTCGGCGAGGACGAGACGCTGGTGGAGAAGAACGCCGCCGGCGCCTCCTGGACCAAGCCCAACTGGCCGGTGCCGCTGAACGGCGAGATCGTCTCGGCGCTCGACGGCAACTGGGCGGCCCTGGAGAAGGGCCTCGGCGACAAGATCCTGGCGCGCGATGCCAAGCCCGGCAAGCCCGTGGACGGCGCCGCG
Source organism: Methylobacterium dankookense (assembly GCF_902141855.1). Classification (GTDB taxonomy): domain Bacteria; phylum Pseudomonadota; class Alphaproteobacteria; order Rhizobiales; family Beijerinckiaceae; genus Methylobacterium; species Methylobacterium dankookense. Next base: position 48,298 of record NZ_CABFVH010000031.1, read on the forward strand.
GTGGTGGCCAGGACCGGCGTCTCGGTGGAGCAGGCCACCAAGGATTCCGTCCGCGCGATCATGCTGATCCGCTCCTACCGCATGCGCGGCCACCTGCATGCCAAGCTCGACCCGCTGGGGCTGGCGCCGCGCGGCGACCACGAGGAGCTGCACCCGCAGCATTACGGCTTCACCGAAGCCGACTGGGACCGGCCGATCTTCCTCGACAACGTGCTCGGGCTCGAATTCGGCACGATCCGCGAGATCGTCGACATCCTGGAGCGGACCTACTGCCAGACGCTCGGCGTCGAGTTCATGCACATCTCGGATCCGGCCGAGAAGGCGTGGCTGCAGGAGCGCATCGAGGGCAAGGACAAGGAGATCTCCTTCACCCCCGAGGGGCGTCGCGCGATCCTGAACAAGCTGATCGAGGCGGAGGGCTTCGAGAAGTTCCTCGACCTCAAGTACACCGGCACCAAGCGCTTCGGCCTCGATGGCGGCGAGGCGATGATCCCGGCGCTGGAACAGATCATCAAGCGCGGCGGCGCCCTCGGCGTCCGCGAGATCGTGCTCGGCATGGCCCATCGCGGCCGGCTCAACGTGCTCACCACCGTGATGGCCAAGCCCTTCCGGGCGGTCTTCCACGAGTTCAAGGGCGGCTCGGCCTCGCCGGCCGAGGTCGAGGGCTCGGGCGACGTGAAGTACCATCTCGGCGCGTCGTCCGACCGCGCCTTCGACGGCAACAACGTCCACCTCTCGCTCACCGCCAACCCCTCGCACCTGGAGATCGTGGATCCCGTCGTGCTCGGTAAGGTCCGCGCCAAGCAGGACCAGTGGGCCAAGCCCAATGTCGAGCGCCGCACGGTCCTGCCGCTCCTCATCCACGGCGACGCGGCCTTCGCCGGCCAGGGCGTGGTGGCCGAGTGCCTCGGCCTGTCGGGCCTCAAGGGCCACCGCACCGGCGGCTCGGTGCACTTCATCATCAACAACCAGATCGGCTTCACCACCGATCCGCGCTTCTCGCGCTCCTCGCCCTACCCGTCCGACGTGGCGAAGATGGTCGAGGCGCCGATCTTCCACTGCAACGGCGACGATCCGGAGGCGGTGACCTTCGCCGCCAAGGTCGCGGTCGAGTACCGGCAGAAGTTCGGCAAGCCGGTCGTGATCGACATGCTCTGCTACCGCCGCTTCGGCCACAACGAGGGCGACGAGCCGGCCTTCACCCAGCCGAAGATGTACCAGCGCATCCGCAAGCACCCGACCGCGCTGGAGAGCTACGGCCGCAAGCTCGTCGAGAACGGCACCCTGAGCCAGGAGGCGCTCGACGCCCGAAAGGCCGAGTTCCGGGAGATGCTCGACAGCGAGCTCGACACCGCGACGAACTACAAGGCCAACAAGGCCGACTGGCTCGACGGGCGCTGGTCCGGCTTCAAGGCCGTGCACGAGGACGTGGACGATCCCCGCCGCGGCCGCACCGCCGTGCCGGCCGAGACGCTGCGCCAGATCGGGCAGCGGATCACGCAGTCGCCCCCCGGCTTCCACCTGCACCGCACCATCCAGCGCTTCCTCGACAACCGCGCCAAGGCGGTGGAGACCGGCGTCGGCATCGACTGGGCGACCGCCGAGGCGCTGGCCTTCGGCTCGATCCTGCTCGACGGCAACCGGGTCCGTCTCTCGGGCCAGGATGTCGAGCGCGGCACCTTCTCGCAGCGCCACGCCGTGGTGATCGACCAGGAGAACGAGCAGCGCTACACGCCGCTCAACTCGATCCGCGAGGGGCAGGCCAACATCGAGATCATCAACTCGATGCTCTCCGAGGAGGCGGTGCTCGGCTTCGAGTACGGCTACTCGCTGGCCGAACCGAACTCCCTGGTGCTGTGGGAGGCGCAGTTCGGCGACTTCGCCAACGGCGCGCAGGTCGTCATCGACCAGTTCATCGCCTCGGGCGAGCGCAAGTGGCTGCGCATGTCGGGCCTCGTGATGCTGCTGCCGCACGGCTACGAGGGCCAGGGGCCGGAGCACTCCTCCGCCCGCCTCGAGCGCTACCTGCAGGGCTGCGCCGAGGACAACATGCAGGTGGCCAACTGCACCACGCCGGCCAACTACTTCCACATCCTGCGCCGGCAGCTGAAGCGCGACTTCCGCAAGCCCCTCGTCCTGATGACGCCGAAATCGCTGCTGCGCCACAAGCGGGCGGTCTCGCCCCTCGACATGCTCAGCGACGGCTCGACCTTCCACCGCATCCTCTGGGACGATGCGGAGCACGAGGGCAGCGAGATCAAGCTCGTGCGCGACGACAAGATCCGCCGCGTCGTGCTCTGCTCGGGCAAGGTCTATTACGACCTGCTTGAGGAGCGCGAGAAGCGGGGCCTCAACGACATCTACCTCCTGCGCGTCGAGCAGCTCTACCCGTTCCCGCTCAAGGCGCTCGCCACCGAGATGGCCCGGTTCCGCAACGCCGAGGTGATCTGGTGCCAGGAGGAGCCCAAGAACATGGGCGCCTGGAGCTTCGTGGAGCCCTATCTCGAATGGGTGCTCGGCCAAGCGAACGCCTCCGTGCGGCGTCCGCGCTATGTCGGCCGCCCGGCCTCGGCCTCCACGGCGGTCGGCCTGATGTCGAAGCACCAGGCGCAGCTCCAGGCCTTCCTCAACGAGGCGCTGGCGGTCTGACCACCGAGAGCCCGAGGCAATGGCCTATTTCCTCCTGCGCCTGAACCCGCCGCGTCCGAGCTTCCCCTTCGACGCGACGGAGGCCGAGAAGGCCCTGTTCTCGGAGCATTCGGCCTACTGGCTGGAGCGGGCGGCCTCGGGGGAGGCCGTCGCGGTCGGGCCGGTCTTCGAGGCCGGCGGCGCCTGGGGCCTCGCCCTCGTCGAGGCGGCGGACGAGGCCCAGGCCCAGGAACTCGGCGCCGCCGATCCCGTCATCAAGGCGCAGACAGGCTTCGCCTACACCGTCTCGCCCGTTCCATCCCTGATCCTGCGGCGCTAGAGGCCGCGGCCCGTTAGCCAGAGGAGGCCCCCGCGCGGGGCAGTGAGAGCATGGCAACCGACATCCTCGTCCCGACGCTCGGCGAATCCGTGAGCGAGGCCACGATCGGCCGCTGGTTCAAGAAGCCCGGCGACACGGTCACCGCCGACGAGCCCCTGGTGGAGCTCGAGACCGACAAGGTCACCCTGGAGGTCAACGCGCCCGCGGCCGGCCAGCTCGGCGAGATCCTGGTGAAGGACGGCGAGACGGTGGAGCCCGGCGCCATCCTCGGCTCGATCGTCGAGGCGGGCGCGGGCGGCGCCAAGAGTGAGGCCAAGAGCGAGGCGAAGAGCGAGGCGAAGCCCGCCCCGAAGCAGGCCGCCGAGACCAAGGCCGAGAGCCGCAGCGAGGCGCCCGCCAAGCAGGCGTCCCAAGGCGACCGCCCGGTCGGCGACCACGGCCCGGCGGTGGCCAAGCTCGCCCGCGAATCCGGCCTCGACCCGTCGGGCGTGAACGGCAGCGGCAAGGACGGCCGCGTCACCAAGGGCGACATGCTCGGCGCCATCGCCAAGGGGGGAGCGGCCGGCGCGTCGCAGCCCGCCCAGAAGGAGGCCCGCCCGACCCTGCCGCGCGCGCCTTCCGCGCCGGACGACGCCGCGCGCGAGGAGCGCGTGCGCATGACGAAGCTGCGCCAGACCATCGCGCGCCGCCTCAAGGACGCGCAGGACACCGCGGCGATGCTGACGACGTTCAACGACGTCGACATGTCGGCCGTGATGGCGATGCGGAGCCAGTACAAGGACGTGTTCGAGAAGAAGCACGGCACGAAGCTCGGCTTCATGGGCTTCTTCACCAAGGCGGTGATCGGCGCGCTCAAGGACGTGCCGGCGGTCAACGCCGAGATCGACGGGCAGGACCTCGTCTACAAGAACTACTACCACATCGGCATCGCGGTCGGCACCGACAAGGGCCTCGTCGTGCCGGTGGTGCGCGACGCCGACGACCTCTCCATCGCCGGCATCGAGAAGACGATCGCCGGCTTCGGCAAGAAGGCCCGCGACGGCAAGCTCTCCATCGAGGAGATGCAGGGCGGCACCTTCACCATCACCAACGGCGGCATCTACGGCTCGCTGATGTCGACGCCGATCCTCAACGCGCCGCAATCGGGCATCCTCGGCATGCACCGCATCGAGGAGCGGCCGGTGGTGCGCGCCGGCAAGATCGAGGCGCGGCCGATGATGTACCTCGCCCTCTCCTACGACCACCGCATCGTGGACGGGAAGGAGGCGGTGACCTTCCTCGTTCGCGTGAAGGAGGCCCTGGAGGACCCGGCGCGCCTCGTTCTGGACCTCTGAGCGACGCCGAAGGCCCGCGCCATGCCCGAGATCGCCGACAAGGTCGCCGTCGTCACCGGCGGCAGCCGCGGCATCGGCCGCGCCGTCGCGATGCTGGCGGCCCGGCGCGGCTGGCGGGTCTGCCTGAGCTACGTCTCGGACGCGGCCGCCGCAGAGGCCGTGGTCGCCGCGATCGCGGATGCGGGCGGGCAGGCCTGTGCGGTGCGGGCCGATGTCGGCGCGGAGGCGGACGTCGAAGCGCTGTTCGCGGCGGCCGACCGGCTCGGCACGGTGGCGGGCCTCGTCAACAACGCGGGCGTGGTCGACGTCGCCGCCCGGGTCGAGGCGATGGGAGCCGAGCGCCTCCACCGCATGATGCGCGTGAACGTGGTCGGCAGCCTGCTCTGCGCCCGCGAGGCGGTGCGGCGGATGTCGACCCGCAACGGCGGCCGGGGCGGGGCGATCGTCAACCTCTCCTCCGTGGCCGCACGGCTCGGCGGGGCGGGGCAATATGTCGACTACGCCGCCGCGAAGGGGGCGATCGACACCTTCACCCTCGGCCTCGCCCGCGAGGTCGCCGAGGAGGGCATCCGCGTCAACGCGGTGGCGCCCGGCATCATCGACACCGAGATCCACGCGAGCGGCGGCCAGCCCGACCGGGCCTGGGCGCTGGCGTCGCAGATCCCGATGAAGCGGCCCGGGACGGCCGACGAGATCGCCGCGCCCGTCGTCTGGCTGCTCTCCGACGAGGCCGCCTACACCACGGGCGCCGTCCTGCAAGTCACCGGGGGCCGCTGAGGCGCAGCGGACGCTCCAGGATCGCCCCGCGGCCGGGGCATCGCTGAACAACGGTTAGGAACGAACGGACCATGAGCGCTTACGATCTCGTCGTCATCGGCACCGGCCCCGGGGGCTATGTCTGCGCCATCCGCGCGGCGCAGCTCGGCCTGCGGACCGCGGTGGTCGAGAAGCGGGCGACCCATGGCGGCACCTGCCTCAATGTCGGCTGCATCCCGTCCAAGGCCCTTCTCCACGCCTCGGAGGCCTTCGAGGAGGCCAACCACCACTTCGCCGATCTCGGCATCGAGGTGAGCGGAGTGACGCTCGACCTGAAGAAGATGATGGGCTTCAAGGACGAGGGCGTCGCCGGCAACACCAAGGGCGTCGAGTTCCTGCTGAAGAAGAACAAGGTCGACAGCTACCAGGGCACCGGCCGCATCGCCGGCGCGGGTCGCGTCGAGGTGGTCTCCGAGGACGGCGGCAACCGGATGCTGGAGACGAAGAACATCGTCATCGCCACCGGCTCGGACGTGGCGAAGCTCCCCGGCGTCGAGATCGACGAGACGGTGGTGGTCTCCTCCACCGGCGCCCTCGCGCTCGGCGCGGTGCCGAAGAAGCTCCTCGTCATCGGCGCGGGCGTGATCGGGCTCGAGCTCGGCTCGGTCTGGCGGCGGCTCGGAGCCGAGGTCACCGTGGTCGAGTATCTCGACCGGGTGCTGCCGGGCATGGACGGCGAAACGGCCAAGCAGTTCCAGCGGATCCTGACCAAGCAGGGCATCGCCTTCAGGCTGTCCACCAAGGTCACCGGCGTCGAGGTGGCCAAGAAGGGCGCCAAGGTCACGGTGGAGCCGGCGGCCGGCGGGCAGGCCGAGGTGCTGGAGGCCGACGTGGTGCTCGTCGCCATCGGCCGCGTGCCCTACACGGCCGGGCTCGGCCTGGAGACCGTCGGCGTGCAGGTGGACAACAAGGGCCGCATCCAGACGGACGAGCACTTCGCCACCAACGTCACCGGAATCTACGCGATCGGCGACGTGATCGCCGGCCCGATGCTCGCCCACAAGGCCGAGGACGAGGGCGTCGCCGTGGCCGAGATCCTGGCCGGCCAGTCGGGCCACGTGAATTACGGCGTGATCCCGAACGTGGTCTACACCTTCCCCGAAGTCGCCTCGGTCGGCCGGACCGAGGAGGAGCTGAAGAAGGACGGCGTCGCCTACAATGCCGGCAAGTTCCCCTTCACGGCCAACGGCCGCGCCAAGGCCAACGGCACCACGGACGGCTTCGTGAAGATCCTGGCGGATGCGCAGACCGACCGGGTGCTCGGCGTGCACATCGTGGGCGCGGATGCCGGCAACCTGATCGCCGAGGTGGCGGTGGCGATGGAGTTCGGCGCCAGCTCCGAGGACATCGGCCGCACCTGCCACGCGCATCCGACGCTCACCGAAGCCGTCAAGGAGGCCGCCCTCGCGGTCGCCAAGCGCGCCATCCACGTCTGACAGGCGGCCTTTCGGGTGGGGGAGCCCGATCCCCCATCGCAGCCCTCTCCCCTCTGCGGGAGAGGGAGAAGGCGCTCGGCGCGTCGGGGCTCCCGCGGTGCGGAACCGTCAGGCCGAGCGGCGCGTCGGGGCGAGGTCGGCGATGCGCAGGAGCGCGGTGGGGGCCGGGGGCGCGGTGACCGCGTTGAGGAGATAGGGGCGGCGCAGGCCCAGCGCGTGGTGGAGCGCGAGGTCGATGTCGCGGGCGAAGAAGGGCATCCGCAGGATCGAGTCGACGCCGAAGAAGCGGGCGGCCTGGGCGATGGGCTCGGGATCGCCCGCCGTCAGCAGGGTGATGCGGGTGGAGAGACCCAGCGGCTGCGCCTGGCAGGCGAGCTCCAGCCCGTCGAGGCCGCCGAGCTTGGCGTCGATGAAGGCGAGGTCGTACTGCGCGAGGCCGAGCTGCTTCAGGGCGTGGCGCCCGTCATCGGTCTCGTCGACCACGAGGTTGAAGCCGCTGCGGGCGAGCACGCGGCCGATGGCGTTGCGCGCGCCCTCGGAGGAGGAGGCGAGCAGGACGTGGGTCGGCTGCCGGCGGCGGGCATCGGCATGCATCAGGCTCTCGATATGGGCCGGGTCGAGGGGCGTCTTCAGCACCTCGTAGGCGCCGAGGCTGGTGGCGAGATCCTGCCATTGCGGCATGACCCGGGCGGTGATCAGGACGAGGCTCCCCAGGACGCCGCCGGTCTTGCGCGATACGGCGACCGCCTCGGGCCCGCTCAGCCCGGCGAGCTGGAATCCGACGAAGGCCGTCGTCGGCTTCTCGACCCGGATGATCTCGATCAGCTCGGGCCCCGCATCGGTCTCGCGGATCCGGGCGCTCGCATCGAACCGGCGCACGATCCCGGACAGCGTCGCGCGCCGGCCCGGATCGCTGTCCGCGATGACGACGCGTGCGCCGAGGGTGCTGTACGGCATGGGGTCCTGTCCATGGTGCTGACAGCCCCGATATGAGCCATAAAGGTGAGCGGTGCCTTAATCCGAAACCGGATGCCGAAATCGCGCCCGTACAACTTTAACTATCGCGCCTCGACTTGAAGGACGATTGCAGAGTTTACAGTTGGACCGGGTCGAGCCCGGCGGCGATCCGGCCGGCGCGCGGATGCGCGGCCTCGAAGGCGGAGAGCAGCCGGGCCGCGTCCACCTTCGTGTAGAGCTGCGTCGTCGAGAGCGAGGCGTGGCCGAGCAGCTCCTGGATGGCGCGCAGCTCGCCCTGGCGGGCGAGGAGATGGGTGGCGAAGGAATGGCGCAGCGCGTGTGGCGTCGCGCTGTCCGGCAGGCCGAGCGCGCCGCGGGCGCGCGCCACCGCGTATTGGATGATGCGGGGCGAGAGGGGACCGCCCTTGGCGCCGACGAAGAGAGGGCCCTCCGGCGGCAGGGCATGCGGGCAGGCGGCGAGATAGGCCGCGACCGCCTCGGCGACGACGGGCAGCACCGGCACCATGCGCTGCTTGCTGCCCTTGCCGAGCACGGTGACCGCGTCGATGCCGGGCAGGGGCGCGTCGCGCCGGAGGAGGCCGAGCGCCTCCGAGATGCGCAGCCCCGAGCCGTAGAGCAGCGCCAGCACCGCCGCATCGCGGGCGAGGATCCAGGGCTCGCGCTCCGTGTCGGCGTGGAGGTCCGCATCGGTCAGGGCCTTGGCCGCGGCGACGGGGAGCGGGCGCGGCAGGCGCCGCTCCACCTTCGGCGAGCGCACGGCGCCGAGCGCCGCCACCGTGCCGTGGCCCTCGCGCTCGAGGTGCTTGGCGAAGGAGCGCAGCCCGGCGAGCGCGCGCATCAGCGAGCGCCCGCCGATCTCGTCGGCCCGGCGCGCGGCCATGAAGGCGCGGATGTCGCGGGGCTTCAGGGCGATCAGGCGCGCGATGGTCGGCGGGCCGGAGCGGACCGCGAGATGCGCGAGGAACTGGCGTAGGTCGCGCTCGTAGGCGACCACGGTGTTGGCGGCCATGCGCCGCTCCTGCGCGAGGGCGGCGAGCCAGCCGCGCATCGCGGCGTGCAGGGCCTCGTCCCCGGGAATGAGCGGGCTCGGTGCGCGGAGGGCTTGAGCGGCTGTCGGCATCGGGACAGCCAAGCCCGGCGGCCTTGAGGTGGCGTTAACGCCCGCGCTTTCGCCGCGCGGGGCACGCTCTCCTCCCCCCTTTCAGGGAGGGGAGAAGGAGCGTCTCACTCCGCCGCCACCGGCGCGCGATAGGCCCGCCCGTCATTGGCCGGATGGTCCGGGCCTGCGAAGGGGGCCTCGTCCAGGGGATCGTCGCGCTCGCCGACGAAGCGGCCGAACAGGCGCCCGAGCAGGCGCGAGAGGTCGTCCATCAGGATGAAGATCGCGGGCACGAAGACCAGCGAGAGCAGGGTCGACACGATCAGGCCGCCGATCACCGCCACCGCCATCGGCGCCCGGAACTCGCCGCCGATGCCGAGCGCCAGGGCCGAGGGCACCATGCCGGCGGCCATGGCGATGGTCGTCATCACGATCGGCCGGGCGCGCTTGCGGCCGGCATCGACGATGGCAGTCACCCGGTCGACGCCGCGGGCCATCTCCTCCACCGCGAAGTCGATGAGCATGATGGCGTTCTTCGTCACCACGCCCATCAGCATCAGGATGCCGATGACCACGGGCATCGAGATCGGCATGTGGAAGACGAGGAGCCCGAGGATCGCGCCGCCGATCGAGAGCGGCAGCGAGAACAGGATCGTCATCGGCTGCAGGAACGAGCCGAACAGCAGGATCAGCACGCCGAACACCATCATCAGGCCGGCGCCCATGGCGAGCGCGAAGCCCTCGAAGACCTCGCCCATCACCTCGGCGTCGCCGGTCTGCTTGATGGTGACGCCCGGCGGCAGGTTCCTGGCCGCGGGCAGGCTCAGGACCTGCTCGATGAGGGAGCCCAGGGCGTCGGTGCCGCGCATGTCGCCCTCGATGGCCACGCGCACGGAGCGGTCGTAGCGGTCGATCGCGGTGGGGCCCTGGCCGAGGCTGATCTCGGCCACCGTGGCGAGCGGCACCGCGGCGCCGCCCTTCACCGGCACCTTGAGGGCGCCCAGCGCGTCGAGATCGCCGCGCAGGCGCTCAGGAAGCTGCACGCGGATCGGCACCTGCCGATCGACGGCGTTGAACTTGGCGAGGTTGGCGCCGATGTCGCCGATGGTGCCCACCCGCACCGTCTCGGCGATGAGATCGGTCGAGACGCCGAGATCGGCCGCGACGCCGGGCTTCGGGCGGATGCGGATCTCGGTGCGGTCGAGCGGCGCCGTCGAGATCACGTTGACGAGGTAGGGCACGCCGGCCGCCTCGCGCTGCAGGCGCGCGGCCACCTCGGCCACCGCGGCCTTGTCGGGCCCGCTGATGATGAGGGCGAGGTCGCGCTGGCCGCCCTCGCGCAGCGCCCAGAAGCGGATGTCGGGCTCCTCGCGCAGGATGGCGGCGATGGCGACGTCCACCTGCTTCTGCGTGCGGTGGCGCTCGGTCTTCGGCACGAGGTTGATGGTCAGGCTCGCGAGCCGCACCTCCTTCTTGCCGGGGAGCTGGCGGCCGCCATCGACGAACACGCTCTTCACCTCGGGCAGCGCCCGGATCCTGTCCACCAGCCCGTCGCTCACGCGCACCGTGTCGGCGAGGCGGGCGCCCGGCGGCAACTCCACCACGAACAGGGTGCGGGCCTGGTCCTCGGCCGGCAGGAAGCCCGAGGGCAGCAGGCTCGTGGACCAGATCGAGGCGGCGAAGCACGCGAGGCCCGCGACCAGGGTGACGAACTTGTGCCGCACGGACCACGCGACGAGCCGGGTATAGGCCCGCATCACCGCGCCCTCGCGGGCATGGTCCGGCCCGTGGTCGCGCAGGAAATAGGCGGCCAGCAGCGGCGTGATCAGCCGCGCGACGAGCAGCGACATGAACACCGCCGCCGCGATGGTGAGGCCGAACTGCTTGAAGTACTGGCCCGCGATGCCCGGCATGAAGGAGACGGGGGCGAAGATCGCGATGATGGTCGCGGTGATGGCGATGACCGCGAGGCCGATCTCGTCGGCCGCCTCCAGCGCCGCCCGGTAGGCCGACTTCCCCATGCGCATGTGGCGGACGATGTTCTCGATCTCGACGATCGCGTCGTCCACGAGGATGCCCGTCACCAGCGTGATCGCGAGCAGGCTGACCGCGTTCAGCGAGAAGCCGAGCGCGCTCATCACCCAGAAGGTCGGCAGCACCGAGAGCGGCAGGGCGATGGCCGCGATCAGCGTGGCGCGCCAGTCGCGCAGGAACAGCAGCACCACCACGACGGCGAGCGCGGCACCCTCGAGCAGCCCGAGCATGGCCGAGTGGTAGTTGCCGATCGTGTTGACGACGCTGGTGTCGATCAGGTCGAAGCGCACGTCGGGATTGGCCGCGTGCAGCTCGGCGACCCGCTTGGCGACGCCGTCGGCGACCTGCGCGTCGCTCGCGCCCATCGCCCGCGAGATCGCGAATCCGACCACCGGCTCGCCGTTGAAGCGGGCGAAGGTGCGCGGCTCCTCGGCCGTGTCGGAGAGCGTCGCGAGCTCGTCGAGGCGGACCTTGCGGTTGCCGGGCACCACGATCGACGTGGCCGCCAGCGTGTCGAGGCTGGCCGAGGCCGCGAGCGCGCGGATCGACTGCTCCTGGCCGCCGACCTCGCCGCGCCCGCCCGCCATGTCGGCGGAGGTGAGGCGGAGCTGCCGGTTCACGTCGGCCGCCGTGATGCCGAGCGCGAGCAGCCGGTCGGGCTTCAGGGTGACGCGGACCTCGCGGGCGACGCCGCCGAGGCGCTCGACGCCGCCGACCCCCTTCACCCCCTGGATCGAGCGGGCGACCACGTCGTCCACGTACCAGGACAGGTCCTCGGGCGTCATGGCGGGCGCGGAGGCGCCGTAGATCATGATCGGCAGGCCGGCGATCTCGACGCGCTGGATCACCGGCTCGTCGATGGTGCGCGGCAGGTTGATGCGGATCTTCGAGATCGCATCCTTCACGTCGTTGACGGCGCGGTCCTGGTTCACCTCCAGGCGGAACTCGATGGTGGTGGTCGAGATGCCCTCGGTGATGGTCGAGATGATGTGCTTGACGCCCTTCACGCCCGCGACCGAGTCCTCGACCCATTTCGTGACCTGGGTCTGGAGCTCGGAGGGCGCGGCGCCGGACTGCGTGATCGTCACCGAGACGATCGGGATGTCGATGTTGGGAAACCGCGTGATCGGCAGGGACCGGAAGCTGACGAGGCCGAGCACCACCAGCACGAGGAACAGCACGATCGAGGGCAGCGGCTTGCGGATCGCCCAGGCGGAGATGTTGAGGCGCATGGCTTGGTCGTCCTCAGCGGGCGTCCGCGAGCGGCTTCACGGCGTCCGGCGCCACCGGGCGGACCCGGTCGCCGTCGCGCAGGAAGCTGCCGGCGCGGGCCACCACCATCTCGCCCTCGGCGAGGCCGGAGCGGATCTCCGCGAAGCCCTCGGCCGTGAGGCCGGTCTCGACGGCGCGCGCCTCGACGCGCCCGTCCTTCACCGCGAGCACGCCGACGCGCCCGTCGGCGGCGAAGAGCAGGCTGGAGACCGGCACCGCCACGCCGCGGCGCCGGGCCATCTCCACCGTGCCGCGGGCGAAGGCGCCGATGCGCAGGCGGGGATCGTCCGCGAGCGCGATGCGGACCTTGCCGAGCCGCGTGGCGCGGTCGACCTCCGGATAGACCCGGCGCACGCGGCCCGCGATGCGGCCGCCCTCCTCCAGGTCGAGGGCGGCGGGATCGTTCACCTTGAGGCGGGGGAGCTGCGTCTCGGGCACCTCGCCCTCCAGCTCGATCTCGCCGCGGGCGATCAGCCGGAACAGCGGCTCGCCGACCGCCGTCGCGGTGGCGCCGATGCGGGCGGTGCGGCGGTTGACGATGCCGGCCTCGGGCGCGCGGATCTCGGTGCGGGCGCGGCGCAGGGCGATCTCGGCGCCGGCGGCCTTGGCGGTGGCGAGGTCGGCCTCGGCCGATTGCAGGCCGCCCCGGGCCGCGGCGAGCTTGCCGTCCGCCCCCTGCGCGGCCGAGACGCGCTGCTCCAGCACCGCCGCCGTGGCGTTGCCGGTGCGCACCAGCGCCTGGGCACGCTCCAGGGCGAGCCTGGCCTCCACCTGCGCGGCCTCGGCCTGCACGATCTGGCTGCGGGCCTGGACGATCGCCGCCTCGGCGCGGGCCACCGCCGCGGCGTTCGAGGCCTCCTGCGTGACGATCATCTCCAGCGACAGGCGGGCGAGCACCTGGCCCTTGGCGACCCGGTCGCCCTCCTCCACCAAGAGCTCGGTGATGCGGTAGCCCTCGATCTCCGGGGCGACCAGGATCTCGTCGCGGGGCACCAGGGTTCCGGTGACCACGGCGCGCTCGACGATCTCGCGGCCCTCCGCCTTCGCCACGGTGACGGCCGGGGCGATGGCGGCGGCATCCGGCACCGCGGCCGGCTCGACGGCGCGGGCGGGCGCGGCGGCGAGGAGAGCCGCGCAGGCGGCGCCCAGAAGGAGGCGGTGGGTGCGGTCGGACAAGGCGGGCCTCACGGGCGCGGATCTGGCTCCCGGTCCGGGGGCGAAGCCGGCGGTCGGGATGCGACGGAGTGTACACCGGACCGTGCGGCGGAGTTACGGCGTCGCGGGGTCAGATTGCGGCGCACACCAGACTTGATGCCGAAATGCGACATCGCGCCCGCCGGCCTGCAACCCGGATCGCGTACGAACGTTGTGTTCGCACAAGCGAATTGAAGTGTGGGGAGCGGGACCATGAGCATCTTCCAGATCAGGCAGAAATCGAGCGGCGCGGTCCTCTGGACCGGCTCTGCCGCCGACGAGCAGACGGCCCTCGACGCCATGGCGCGCGAGGCCGGATACCGCGACTTCTCCGCCCTGCCCGACACGCTCCGCGCGAGCGGCATCGAGGCGGCCAAGCTCGACTTGATTTCGTAGCGCACACGGATCTCGTCGGCGCCAGGCTGCTGGGCGCGACCTGCTCCCTCTCCCGTTCGGGAGAGGGGACCCGCGTCTTCTCCGGCCGCTTTGCGATCAGCCTAATCCCGTGACCATGGGATCCCGTCGGCGCGCGTGCCGCTCGATCAGGGCGGCGGCGTGCCGGATCGCGTGCGGATCCGACAGGGCCACGATGGCGCTCGGGTCGAGCGCCAGTCCGGCGCGGACGAGGCCGGGCCAGAGCGCCGCCTCCGGCCAGCCCTCGTGCACGATGGCCGCGCCGAGCCGGGCGAGGGCGCGGGCCTTCTCGATCTGCTCGCCATAGGCCCGCTCCTCGGGCAGGCAGAGGAAGCGCTTGGCCCGCGCCGCCACCGCGGCCACCACCCCGTCGCCGGCCCCGCCCACCACGAGGCCGGCCCGGGCGATCCAGGCATCCGCATCCGCGACCCAGCCGTGCAGGTGGAGATTGGCGGGCCGCTCGCCCTCCCCCGTGACGGGACCGAGGACATGCCAGTCACGCTCCGGCACGGCGCGCGCCGCCGCGGCGAGGTCGGCGAGCGCGCCGCCATCACCACCGCGGCCGAACACCACGACGATGGGCCCCCCGGCGCCCGCATCCACGCCCGGGCGCTGCGCGACCGGCCGGCCGAGGAAGCCCGCATAGTCCGTCTTGGCGCGCACCCAATCCGGCACGCCCTCCGCCTCCAGGGCCGCGGGAAAGGGCGCGATCAGACGGTCGGCGGAGCGGAAGGCCTCCAGATGCGGCAGATCCGTCCGCGTGCCGGCGAGGCGGAACACCAGGGTCGGCAGCGAGAGCAGGCGGGCGAAGAGCGCCACCTCCACCGAGACGTCGACCACGAGGAGCAGCGGGTCCGTCTCGGCCGCCCAGGCGGCGATGCGCGCCATGCGGGTGCGGATGCCGGGATGGGCGAGCGGTGCGTAATGCAGGGCGTGGGGCCGCTCCGCCTCGCCGTCCTGGCCGCCGAAACCGTCGTCCAGCCGGTCGTCGGGCAGGTCGAGCACGGGGCCGGGGGCCTCCGCCGTGTCGATCCCCGCGAGGGTGCCGATCAGGGTGCAGGGCCGGTCGAGGGCGGCGGCGATGGCGCAGGCGCGCTGCCAGTGCCCGACGCCCTGGTGGTGGACGTAGTAGCCGATGCCGCGGGTCATGGCCGTGCTCGTTCTCGTGACCGGAATCCCAGAGGGATCGTCCCTTTGGCGGGGTGTCGGCACCGGTTCCCTCCCCCTTGCGGAGAGGAGAGCGCGCGATCAGGCCGCCGCGCGCAGGCCGCGGGCGAGGGCCTCCAGATCGGCGATCGCCGCGTCGAGAGGGACGAAGCGGGCGGGCTCGGCGCGCGCCTCCAGCCGGGCATGGGCGCGCTCGACGAAGGCGATGTCGTTCGGGCAGGGCTCCGATTCGATCGCGGCGAGGTCGGCGGCGTCGAGGCCGAGCGACTGGCAGGCGCGGCGGCGGGCGGCCTCGCCCTGGTGCCAGCCCTGACGCCAAGCTTGCCGAAGCGCCGCGCGGCGGGCGACGAGGCCGTGCCAGAGGGCGGCCTCGGGCAATTCGTAGTCCCCGCCCGCGCGCACCGCCTCGGCCCGGCGCGCCATCTCGGTGGCCATGCCGCCGGTGACGCGGCCCTCGTGCCGGTCGGAGACGTGGATCTTCACCCGCGGGCAATGGCGCAGGCGGGCGCCGGCCCGGGTGAGGCGGGCGACGAGCGCGTTGTCCTCGCCGCAGGGGATGGCCGGCAGGCCGCCGACCGCGCGGTAGAGGCCCGCGCGCATCGCGAGGCTCGCGGCGGTGTGGTCGCCGTGGCGGGGCGCCGGATCGTGGGCCGGCGGGTCGAGGATGTCCTCCAGCGCGCGCACGGCCGACCAGTAGCGCTCGATGCGCGCGTGCAGGTCGGCAAGCGCCGGCGCGATCTCCGCATCCGCGTCGATCACGAGGCGGCCGCCGACCACGTCGGCCTGCTCCAGCGCGGCGAGGTTGGCCGCGATCCAGTCCGGCGGTGCCCAGGCATCGGCATCGGTGGTGAGGAGGACGCCGTCCTCCGCGGCCCCATCCTCGGCGAGCCAGTCGGCGCCGGCCTCCAGCGCCATGCGGCGGGCGGTGCCGACATGGGCCTCGGCCCCCTCGACCCGCACCTCGAGGAGGCGCAGCGCCAGGGATGCGAGAGCGCCCTCCGCCTCCAGGCGACGGACGATGTCCGGCGTGCCGTCGGTGCAGTTGTTGGCGAGCACGACCACGCGCAGGGCCCCGGAGAGGCCAGCCGGGAGGCCCGTCTGCGCGGCGAGCGAGCGGAGCAGCCGGGGCAGGCGCTCCGCCTCGTCGCGGGCGGGGATGCAGACGACGGCGCGCACCGGTCCTACTCCGCGGCGTCGAGGAGCTGCCGGCCGAGGGCGTGGCGCCCCAGCATCTCGGCATAGACCGCCTCGTAGCGCGCGGTCATGGTGTCGGCGTTGAAATGCGCCTCGACCCGATGGCGGGCGTCGCGGCGGCGCAGGGCGGCCGCCCCGCGGATCGCCCGGGCGAGGTCGGCCGGATCGTCGGCCTCGGCGAGGCGTCCGCAGGAGGCGTCGAGGATCTCGGGCATGGCGCCGCGGCGGAAGGCCGCCACCGGCGTGCCGCAGGCGAGCGCCTCGGCGACCACGAGGCCGAAGGGCTCCTCCCAACGCGGGGTCACCACGGCGACCTGCGCGCGGCCGAGATGGGTCGCGAGGTCGCGGTGCGAGAGATGGCCGAGATGGGTGAGGTCGGGCCCGAGCCGCGGCGCGATCTCGGCCTCCCAATAGGCCGGGTTCAGCTTCGGGCCGGCGAAGACGAGGGGTAGGCCGGCCTGCCGGGCGGCGTCGATGGCGAGGTGCAGCCCCTTCTCCGGCACGATGCGGCCGAACCAGAAGGCGTGGGGCTCGCGGTCCGGCTCGGCGCTGTAGGGGAAGGTGGCGAGATCGATACCGTTGGCCACCACCTCGAGATCCGGCAGCAGCTCCGTCCACTCGCGGGTCAGCGTCTGCGAGACGGAGAGGAAGCGCATGTCGGCGCGCGCGGCGCGCACGCCCGCGGCCAGCGACTCGAAGGGCGGGGTGTGCAGCACCGTGACCCAGGGGATGTCGAAGCTTCCGCTCTCGATGAGCGGCAGGGCGTGCAGGGAGTTGTTGTGCACGAGGTCGAAATCGCCCGCGCGGATCGCGTCGATGATCGACCGGTAGGCCTCGCGCTCGGCCTTCTCGATCGCCGCCCAGCGCAGCGGATCGCCGAGATCCTCGCCGGTCGGCGGGCAGACGAAGGTCGCGAGCGCCGGATCCGAGCCCTCGGAGGCGAACAGCGTGACCTCGTGCCCGCGTCGGCGCAGGGCCCGTGTCATCAGGTGTGTGTGCATCTCGAGGCCGCCCGCGTAGGGCTGGCCGATCGGATACTTCAGATGGGCGATGACAGCGATCTTCACGCGGCGAACCGAGGTTTGAGTGACAGCAGTTCGGGGGAATGCTGAAGGGGACGGGTGTCCCGGCCGATGTCGAGGATGCGATCTGCGGCCCGGATGCCCTCACGCCGGCACGGGATCGCCCGGCGTGATGTGCATTCAACGGCGCTCGCGCTGAAAGTTTGCTGAACCGTTGCCGTTGCGGGTGCGACAAGACGACGGCGCCCGGCGGGTGTCATCCGCCGGGCGCCGCGAAAGGTCTGGTCGGTTTCGCGAGATGGGCCGGAGAGGCTTCCCCGATTCTCCGCCTCATCCTGAGGCGCCCGCGCCAGCGGGCCTCGAAGGAGGGCTCCAGGGATCGGGGCGTCTTCTGGAGGCCTCCTGCGAGGCCTCCGCTCCACTTCGGCACCTTAAGATGAGGTGGAGGAGGGGACGGGCGGGGTCCGCATCGGGTCCCGCCCGGCAGACCGTTAAAAAGTCTAGTCGAGCCCCAGGGCCACGAAGCGCACGTCGCCGCTCGCCGCGGCCACGAGCAGGAGGACGGACTTTCGGCCCTCCTTCTTCAGGGCGTCCACGCGCTTCGTCACGTCGGCGGGGGTGCTCACCGCCTCCTGGCCGACCTCGACGACGACCTCGCCGGCCTGGATGCGCTTGTCGGAGGCCGTCGAGTTCGGATCGACGCGGGTGACGACCACGCCCTTGACGCTGTCCTTGATGCCGTAGCGGCGGCGCAGCTCGTCCGTCATGCCGGAGAGGTTGAGGCCGAGCGCCTGGCGCACCGCGCTCTCGGGCTCCGGCTGGCGGATGTTGGCGGGCTGGGGCTTCTCGGTATCCTCCAGGCGGCCGAGGGTGACGGGCTTGGTCTGCTCCTCGCCCTTGCGCACGATCACCACGTCGACCTTCTGGCCGACCGGGGTCGAGGCGACGATGCGCGGCAGGTCGCTCGAGGCCTTCACCGGGCTGCCGTTGAAGCGCACGATCACGTCGCCGACCTCGAGGCCGGCGGTCTTGGCCGGGCCCTTCTCGTCGACGCCGGCCACCAGGGCGCCCTTGGCGCCGCCCTTCAGGCCCAGCGCCTCGGCGGTGGTGTCGTCCACGTTCTGGATGCGCACGCCGAGCCAGCCGCGGCGAACCTCGCCGAACTCGCGCAGCTGGTCGATGACGGGCTTGGCCGAGCCCGAGGGCACCGCGAAGCCGATGCCGACCGAGCCGCCGGTGGGCGAGAGGATCGCCGTGTTGATGCCGATGACCTCGCCGCTCATGTTGAACAGCGGACCGCCGGAATTGCCCTTGTTGATGGCCGCATCCGTCTGGATGTAGTTGTCGTAGGGACCGGACTCGATGTTGCGGCCCCGGGCCGAGACGATGCCGGCGGAGACCGAGCCGCCGAGCCCGAACGGGTTGCCGATCGCCATCACCCAGTCGCCCGGGCGCATCTTGTCGGAATCGCCGAAGGGCACGGCCTTGAGCGGGCGCTCGGCGGTGGGCTTCACGCGCAGCACCGCGAGGTCGATCTTCGAATCCTTGCCGATGATCTCGGCCTTCAGCTTGGTGCCGTCGTGCAGGATGACCTGGATGTCGTTGGCGTCGCCGATGACGTGGTTGTTCGTCACCACGATGCCGGAGGCGTCGATGACGAAGCCGGAGCCGAGCGAGTTCGACTTGCGCTGGGTGCGCGGGGCCTCGCTCTCGCCGCCGCCGCGGCCGCCGCGGCGGTTGAAGAATTCCTCGAACAGGTCCTCGAAGGGGGTGCCGGGCGGGAGCTGCGGCCCGCGGCCGGAGCGCGCCTCGACGGTGGTGGAGGCGGAGATGTTGACCACCGCATCGGTGACCTGCTCGGCGAGGTCGGCCAGCGATTCCGGCCCGCGGGCGAAGGCCGGCAGCGGCAGGGCGGTGCCCGCGACGGAGAGGCCGATCAGGGCGGCGGCGAGGCCGGCGCGGGCCCGGGCCAGCGCGGGAATGCCCGGCGCCGCGGGGGCGCCCGTGACGGGGTGCATGGTCGACCTCTTCGGAAGAACGCGTTTCTCGGACATCTCGTCGCCCGGGGCGTGCGAGGCCGCGCCCCAGGCGAGAGCATAGATCGGACCTGCGGGGCGGCGTTCAAGGGCGGCTCTGCCGGTACCGCCCCGCCCCGCCTCTCCGGCTCAGCGCGCCGGAGCCGTCGAGCCGGTGGTGCCTGGCGCGGGGCGCGCGGTGGCCGGCCGGCCCTGCGGATCGTTGAAGTAGCGGAAGAAGTCCGAGTTCGGGCTGATCACGAGGCGGGTGTCGTTGCTCTTCAGCCCGGTCTCGTAGGCCTGCATGGACCGGTAGAAGGCGAAGAAGTCCGCGTCCTTGCCGAAGGCCTCGGCCAGGATGCGGTTCCGCTCGGCATCGCCCTGGCCGCGCAGCTGCTCGGCCGTCTGCTGGGCCTCGGCCAGGATCACCGTGACCTCGCGGTCGGCCTTGGCCCGGATGGTGACGGCGATCTGCTCGCCGTTCGCCCGGATGTCGGCCGCCTCGCGCTCGCGCTCGGTCTTCATGCGCTTGTAGACGGCCGAGGAGTTCTGCGCCGGCAGGTCGACGCGGGTCATGCGCACGTCGACGATCTCGATGCCCAGCGCGTTGGCCTGCCGGTTCACGTCCTTCTGGATCTCGTCCATGATCCGGTTGCGGTCGGTCTTGATGATCGCGTCGCGGTCGGAGCGGGCGAGCACGTTGCGCAGGGACGAGTTGATGAAGCTCTGCAGGCGCTGGTTGGCGAGCCCGACATTGTTCACCGACTGGTAGAAGCGCAGCGGATCGGTGATCCGGTAGCGGGCGAAGGCGTCGACCTCGAGGTTCTGGCGGTCGGCGGTGAGCAGCGTCTGGACCGGCAGGTCGAGGTCGAGCACCCGCTTGTCGAACAGCACCACGTTCTCGACGAAGGGCACCTTGAAGTAGAGGCCGGGCCGGTCCTCGTTGGTCTGGTTCAGCACGGCGCGCACACGCCCGAGCTGCAGCACCAGGGCCTGCTGCATCTGCCCGACCGTGAAGACGGAGGCGTAGAGGGCGACCGCGATGCCGGCGACGAGCACCAGGAGGCCGGTGCGGAGGGCCTGGGCGTTCATCGGGCGGCTCCCGTCCGGTCGGAGCTCTGGGGACGCTGGGCGAATTCGCCGAGCGGCAGCACGGGGAGCACCCCGGCCGCGTTGCCGGCGGAGGCCGCGCCCTGCCCGCTCTGGTCGATGATCACCTTGTTCACGGAGCCCAGCACCTTCTCCATGGTCTCCAGGAAGAGGCGCTCGCGGCTGACCGCGGGCGCGACCTTGTAGGATTCGTAGACCTCGCTGAAGCGGGCCGCCTGGCCGGTGGCGTCGGCCGTGGCCTTGGCCTTGTAGGCCTCCGCCGCCTGCACGATCTGCGCCGCGCGGCCGCGGGACTGGGGCACCTCGCGGCTGGCGTAGGTCTTGGCCTCGTTCTGGGCGGTGTCGGCGTCCTGCTGGGCCGCGTTCACGTCGATGAAGGCGGGCCGGACCTCCGGCGGCGGGTTGACCGAGACGAGCTGCACCACCTCGATGCGCACGCCCGCGCCGTACTCGTCGAGCGCGCTCTGGACGATCTCCTTGACCTCCTGCGCCACGCTCGACTGCTCGTTCGTCAGGATCGCCTGGATGTTGCGCCGGCCGATCACCTCGCGCATCGCGCTCTCGGCGATGGCCTTGATCGTGCCCTCCGGGTTCTGGAGGTTGAACACGAAGTCGGAGGCCTTGAGCGGGTTGACGCGCCACTGCACCTCGAAGTCGAGGTCGACGATGTTCTCGTCACCGGTGAGCATCAGGCTCTCGTCGGGCACGTCGCGCAGGCGCGCCTGGGCACCGGCGCCGCTGCGGTAGCCGATCTGGATCGAGTTGATCTGGCCGACATTCGGCTTGACCACGCCGCCGACCGGATAGGGGAAGTTGTAGCGCAGGCCCTCGCCCTTGGAGCCGACGTAGCGCCCGAAGATGGTCTCGATGCCGACCTGGTTCGGGGCCACCGTGTAGAAGCCGGTGAGCAGCCAGACCGAGGCGGCGATCGCGCCGACGACGAGGGCGCTGCGGCCGCCGCCGATGGAGCCGCCGCCACCGCCGCCCGGCATCACGCCGCGCAGGCGATCCTGGCCGCGGCGGAGCAGGTCCTCAAGGTTCGGCGGCGTCTTGCCGCCCCCGCCATTGCCCCAGGGTCCCCCGCCATTGCCGCCGCGGTTGCCCCATGGACCGCCGCCACCACCACCGCCGCTCTGATTGCTCCAAGGCATGCCAGCCGAATTCTCCTCCCGCGGCGAGACAGTCCGCACCTCATGCACGGACGGTCGCCGCGCCCGCTTTCATCCACTGGCCCGCTCTGTCGGGAGCCGCCCCGGATTGCCGCTTCCGGGGTTCCCTCAGCACCTGCGGGGCCAGCGCCCTTGCTGTCAAGGCTCGCAGGTGGGCATCGCGGGCCCGCTTGGCAACCGCAACCTTGGCAATCGCGATGCCGCACCCGCGGCGCCCTGCCCGTCCGTCGCGGCCCGTGCGTCGTGGCCGTCAGCGGATCCGCTCCAGGGTGACGAAGGCGAAGGCGCATTCGTCGTGCTCCCCGGCCGCATGCGCCTCGCGCGCGGTCTCGCGGAAGGCGGCGCGGTCGAAATCGGGGAAGCGGGTGTCGCCGTCGTAGTCGCCTGCCACCTCGGTCAGGTGGATCGCGTCGGCCTGCGGCAGGGCGAGGCGGTAGATCTCGGCGCCGCCCACCACCATCAGCTCCTCCGCACCGCGCGCGGCCGCGCGCGCGGCCTCCCAATCGTGCACCACCTCCACGCCCTCGGCGGCGAAGGCCGGGTCGCGGGTCAGAACCAGGGTGCGCCGGCCCGGCAGCGGCCGGCCGATCGACTGGTAGGTCTTGCGGCCCATCAGCATCGGCTTGCCCATGGTGAGCGCCTTGAAGCGCTTCAGGTCCGAGCGCAGGTGCCAGGCGAGGCCGTTGTCGCGGCCGATGACGCCGTTCCGCGCGACCGCGACGACGAGGGTGATGCGGGGCTCGGTCATGCGGATCCCGTTCAGACGGCGACCGGCGCGGAGATCGCCGGATGCGGGTCGTAGCCCTCGATCGCGATGTCCTCGAAGCGGAAGGCGAAGAGGTCGCGCACCGATGGGTTCAGGCGCAGGCGCCGCAGCGGGCGCGGTTCACGGGCGAGTTGCAGGCGCGCCTGGTCCAAGTGGTTCCGGTAGAGGTGGGCATCGCCGAAGCTGTGCACGAGGTCGCCCGGCGCGAGGTCGGTGGCCTGAGCGATCATGTGGGTGAGGAGGGCGTCGCTCGCGATGGTGAAGGGTTTTCCGGTCACCCCCGTTTTCGACTGAATCGCTATCATTTGGGGCTACCCTCGTTCGCCGTTCGCGCCAAGCCCTGGCTCCCGCGTGCGCCCCCCCGCCGAAGCCTGCAGCAGCTGTGGATAAAACTTTGGCCATCAGCAAGAACCGCATGGAGGCTGCGGAACCCGGATCGTGGATCGTCGTGCGTCGCCCTGTGCAATGCGGCCGATCTCTATCCGAGCCGACCCAGGGATTTAAGAGCGTCTAACAGAACCGTTTGATCTGGTTGAGTGTGATGCGGCTTGCAGCGAGGCTGGTGAAGGGGGCGAGCCATCCCAGCCAACGCCCGCACGCCCCATCCGTGCCCGTTCCGTTAGGCACTCTTGATCGGATGCGACCTCAAGCCTGCATGCCCCATCGCCTGATGGTGCGCTGCTCGATGGTCTGGAAGATCAGGTTCTCCACGACAAGGCCGATGAGGATCACGGTGAGAAGCCCGGCG
>NZ_CABFVH010000032.1 GCF_902141855.1 Methylobacterium dankookense
CGCAGCCGCAGAAGCCGTTGCCGCCGATGCGGTGGACCTCGTCCTTCACGTGGATGGCGATGTCGTCCCAGTAGGCGAATTCCTGGGTGATGCGGGCGTAGCTCTCGGGATCGTAGCGCTCGAAGATGTCGAGGGTGGCATCGGAGAACACCACGCCGAAGCCGAAGGTGTCGTCGGCGCGGTTACGCTCGTAGACGGTGATAGCCGCATCGGGGAAGCGCTTCTTGACGAGGATCGAGAGGTAGAGCCCTGCCGGCCCTGCGCCGACCACGGCGATCCGCAGCGGTGTCCGACGATCCACGCGTGACGTGCCGACCTCACCCATCGCACTCTCCCAGATTCCACACGGCGGCGCCCAGGCCCCGATATCCTTCAGACTTAAAGCATCTTGCGCGGGCGGGCAATATGCTTTAAGCCTAAATCAATCGGCGGGCACGGTGTCCGCTGGACGACCATGAGGGCTTCTCCGTGGATGTGATGTCCGAGTCCGGTTCCAGCGTCGATACGTTCGCTCGCGATCATCTGCCCCCGCGCGAGACGTGGCCCGATCTGATCTTCGCACTGCCGGAACTGCTCTATCCACGCCGCCTGAACTGCGTGACGCAGTTCGTAGACCGCTGGGTCGCCGAGGGGCGCGGCCACGCCCTGTGCCTGATCGGTGAACACGAATCGCTGACCTACCGGCAACTGTTCGAGCGGGTGAACCGCATCGCCAACGTCCTGGTGAACCGTCTCGGGCTGCGTCCCGGCAACCGAGTGCTCCTGCGTTCAGGCAACACGCCGATGATGGTTGCGACTTACCTCGCGGTGATCAAGGCGGGCGGCATCGTGGTCGCCACCATGCCGCTGCTGCGGGCCCGTGAGATCGCCTATCCGGTGAACAAGGCGCGCATCGCCATCGCGCTGTGCGATTATCGCCTCGCCGAAGAGATGGAAGCGGCACGCGCTCATGCGCCGGGGCTCGAGCGCGTTGTCTATTGGGGCGGGAGCGGCCCGGATTCGCTCGAAGCCCTGATGGCCGCCGAGAGCCCGGCCTTCACCGCCGCCGACACGGCCGCGGACGACGTCTGCCTCATCGCCTTCACCTCGGGCACGACCGGCGAGCCCAAGGGGGCGATGCATTTCCACCGCGACATGCTGGCGATCTGCGACACCTATGCCCGCCACGTGGTGCGCGCCGGGCCGGACGACCGCTTCATCGGCTCGGCCCCCTTCGCCTTCACCTTTGGCCTCGCCATCATCCTGTTCCCGATGCGGGTGGGCGGCTCGGCGGTGGTGCTGGAGAAGGCCGGTCCCGATGAACTCGCGCAGGCGATCGGGCGTGAGCGGGCCACCGTCTGCTTCACCGCGCCGACGGCCTACCGGTCGATGCTGACCAAGCTCGCGACCTCCGATCTGTCCTCGCTGCGCCGCTGCATCTCGGCGGGCGAGGCGCTGAACCGGGTAACGTTCGACGCCTGGAAGGCGGCGACCGGCCTCACGCTGCTCGACGGCATCGGCGGCACCGAGATGCTGCACATCTATCTCGCTTCGCCCGAGGGCGAAGTGCGCCCCGGCGCGACGGGGCGCCCGGTGCCGGGCTACGAGGCGCGCGTGGTGGACGAGCAGGGGCAGGAGGTTCCGCCCGGTACCGTCGGGCGGCTGGCCGTACGCGGGCCCACCGGCTGCCGCTATCTCGCCGACCCGCGCCAGGGCACCTACGTCGTCGATGGCTGGAACTATCCCGGCGACAGCTATCTCATGGATGAGGACGGCTATTTCTGGTATCAGGCCCGCTGCGACGACATGATCGTCTCTTCCGGCTACAACATCTCCGGGCCGGAAGTAGAGGCAGCGCTCCTGCGCCATCCGGACGTACTCGAATGCGGCGTCGTCGCCGCGCCAGACCCCGAGCGCGGCATGGTCGTCAAGGCCTATGTCGTGGCCGCTCCGGCAGCGAAGGCAGATCCGACCTTCGCCAAGGCGCTCCAAGATTTCGTCAAGGCTGAGATCGCGCCCTACAAGTATCCCCGCGCCATCGAGTTCGTCGCAAGCTTGCCGAAGACCGCATCCGGCAAGATCCAGCGGTTCGAACTGCGGCGCCGCGCGGCCGAGGCTGCGGCCATCCCCACACCGGAGAGCCGCAAGGTGCCCGCGTGACCGCCGCCCCCCAGACCGGGACAGGGGAGCGGGCGGCGCATGAAGGCCTCTTCGCCGCCGCCTTGCGCGTTCGCTTCTCGCATTGCGATCCGGCCGGGATCGTCTACTTCCCGCGCTGGTTCGACCTGATGAACGGCGCGGTCGAGGACTGGTTCGGCGAGGCGCTCGGCCTCGACTACCGGGGCTTCCACCAGCAGCGCGGGATCGGCCTCGGTTATGCCCACGCGCAGGCCGATTTCGTCCGTCCGGGCTTCTGGGGTGACGATCTCGACGTGTTCGTGCAGATCGCCCGGATCGGCGGATCCTCCCTCGCCCTCGTCCTGACGGCGTTTCGCGGCGAGGAGATCGTCTTCGCTGCCCGCCTCGTGATCGTCACCACCTCGCTCGCCGAACGCCGTGCGATTCCCCTTCCCGACGACCTCCGCGCGGCCGCCGAACGCTACCGCGACACGCATCCTGACAACCGAGCCTTGGGAGACAATCCGTGAGCACGATGATCGATACCGCGAAGGGTAGCGCAGCCGTCCTGCAGCCCGCCGGCTGGCCGACGCCACGGGGCTACGCGAACGGCATGGCCGCCTCCGGCCGTGTTGTCGTCACCGGCGGCGTGGTGGGTTGGGACGAGGCGGAGCGCTTCCCCGAGGGCTTCGTCGCCCAGGTGCAGCAGGCGCTTCGGAACATCCGCGCCATCCTCGCCGAGGGGGGCGCCGAGCCGCGCCATCTCGTACGGCTCACTTGGTACGTCACCGACATGGACGCCTATCTCGAAGCCCGCCGAGATCTCGGTGGCGTCTACCGCGACGTCTTCGGCCAGCACTTTCCCGCCATGGCGCTCGTTCAGGTCGTCCGCCTGGTCGAAGCCCAGGCTCTGGTCGAAATCGAAGCGACGGCGGTCGTGCCGGAGGCAGGCGCGTACCAAAAATGAGTGGGTCGCAGAACGGTTCTCGTGAAACCCGACCAACTGCGGTCGCGTGTTTTGGAGCTGATGCCGAGCTTTTGCAGGGTGGCGCGCACCGGCAGGTAGGACAATCCGCGGACCGGCGCCTGACAGGGTCCGGCGGTGATCCGCCCAGATCGAAGTGGTCCGCCCGACAGACCACCCCGATGTCGCTTCCAAAGCGGAACCCTCTGCAGCCTCGACCGCAAAGCCGACTTGTTCGCAACGGGGACCGAAGCCGCTACGCAGCGTGCCCGATGCTGTCTCCGCCGGTGATCGGTGCGCCTGCACCGTGGTGCTTGAGCGGGCGGTTGCCGGAGAGGCGGCGCAGCAGCACGTAGAAGACCGGCGTCAGGAACAGGCCGAAGGCGGTCACGCCGATCATGCCGGAGAAGACCGCGACGCCCATGGCGCTGCGCATCTCCGAGCCGGCCCCGGTCGCGGTGACCAGCGGCAGCACGCCCATGATGAAGGCCATCGAGGTCATCAGGATCGGGCGCAGGCGCAGTCGGCTGGCCTCGATGGCGGCCTGGATCGGGCTGCGGCCGGCAAATTCCAGCTCGCGGGCGAATTCCACGATCAGGATGGCGTTCTTGGCCGAGAGGCCGACCAGCACGATCAGGCCGATCTGCGTGAAGACGTTGTTGTCGCCCGCCGAGAGCCAGACCCCGAACATGGCAGCCAGCAGGCCCATCGGCACGATCAGCAGGATGGCGAGGGGCAGGGCGAGGCTCTCGTACTGTGCGGCGAGCACGAGGAAGACCAGTAGCAGCGCCAGCGGGAAGACCCAGACACCGGAATTGCCGGCGATGAACTCCTGATAGGTCAGGTCGGTCCACTCGAAGGCGAAGCCGCGCGGCAGGGTCTCGGCGGCGATGCGCGCCGCGGCCGCTTGGGCCTGGCCCGAGGAATAGCCGGGGGCTGCGCCCGCGTTGATGTCGGCGGAGAGGAAGCCGTTGTAGCGCATGGCCCGTTCCGGTCCCGCGGTCTGGCGGACGTGCAGCAGGGCCGAGAGCGGCACCATCTCGCCCGATCCGGCCCGGACCTTCAGCAGCCCGACATCGTCCTGGCGGGCGCGAAAGGGCGCGTCGGCCTGGACGCGGACCGAGTAGGTGCGGCCGAACTTGTTGAAGTCGTTGACGTAGAGCGATCCGAGATAGATCTGCAGCGTGTCGAACACGTCGGTGACCGGAATGCGGAGCTGGCGCGCCTTGGTCCGGTCGATATCGGCGAAGAGCTGCGGCACGTTCATCTGGAAGCTCGAGAACAGGCCGACCAGTTCCGGCGCCTGCGCGGCCTTGGCCATGAACGCCTTGGTCGCCTCGTTCAGCGCCTCGTAGCCGAGGCCGGCGCGATCCTCGATCTGGAGCTTGAAGCCGCCGATGGTGCCCAGGCCGTTGACCGGCGGGGGCGGGAACATCGCGATGAAGGCCTCCGGAATCGCGGCGTACTTCTTGTTGAGCGATTGCGCGATGGCCGCGCCGGTGAGCGACGGATCCTTGCGCTCCGCGAAGGGCTTGAGCGTCGAGAACACGATTCCCGAATTCGACGAGTTGGTGAAGCCGTTGATCGACAGCCCCGGGAAGGCGACGGCGCTCTCGACGCCGGGCTCCTTCAGGGCGATCTCGCTCATCGTGCGGATCACCGCCTCGGTCCGGTCGAGGGTGGCGCCGTCGGGCAGTTGCGCGAAGCCGACGAGGTACTGCTTGTCCTGGCCCGGCACGAAGCCGCCGGGGATCTGGCGGAACAGCACCACGGTCACGCCGACGAGGACGAGGTAGACGACCATCATCGTTGCCTTCCGCGAGACGACGAAGCCGACGCCGTGCCCGTAGCCGTCGGAGGCGCGCCCGAAGGCGCGGTTGAAGCGGCGGAAGAACCAGCCGAGCAGGGTGTCGAGCACGCGGGTCAGCCGGTCCTTCGGGGCGTGATGATCCTTGAGCAGGAGCGCCGAGAGGGCCGGCGACAGGGTCAGGGAGTTGATCGCCGAGATCACCGTCGAGATCGCGATGGTCAGGGCGAACTGCTTGTAGAACTGGCCGGTCAGGCCGCTGATGAAGGCGAGCGGCACGAACACGGCGACGAGGACGAGCGCGATGGCGATGATCGGTCCCGAGACCTCGCGCATGGCCTGGTAGCTCGCCTCGCGCGGCGACAGGCCCGCCTCGATGTTGCGCTCGACATTCTCGACCACGACGATGGCGTCGTCGACGACGATGCCGATGGCGAGCACGAGCCCGAACAGGCTCAGCGCGTTGATCGAGAAGCCGAAGGCATGCATCACCGCGAAGGTGCCGACGATGGAGACCGGCACGGCGAGCAGCGGGATGATCGAGGCCCGCCAGGTCTGCAGGAACAGGATCACCACGAGGACGACGAGGGCGATCGCCTCCAGCAGCGTGTGGATCACCGCCTCGATCGAGGCGCGCACGAACTGCGTCGGGTCGTAGACGATCTGGTAGTCGACCCCTTCCGGCATGTTCTTCTTGATCTCGGCCATGGTCCGGCGGACCTCGTCCGAGATCTGGATCGCGTTGGAGCCCGGCGATTGCGAGATCGGGATCGCCACCGCCGACTTGTTGTCGAGGAGCGAGCGGAGCGCATAGTCAGAGGCGCCGAGCTCGATCCGGGCGATGTCGCGCAGCCGCGTGATCTCGCCCTCCGGCCCGGTCTTCACGACGATGTCGCCGAACTGCTCCTCGCTGGTGAGGCGCCCCTCCGCGTTGAGGGAGAGTTGCAGGTCGAGGCCGGGCACGGCAGGCGAGGCGCCGATGACGCCGGCTGCCGCCTCCACGTTCTGCGCCTGGATCTCGCGCACCACGTCGCCCGCCGACAGGCCGTGCTCGGCGACCCGCTGCGGGTCGAGCCAGATCCGCATCGCGTAGTCGCCGGAGCCGAACAGCTGCACCTGCCCGACGCCGTCGAGGCGGGCGAGGCGGTCCTTGATGTTCAGCACCGCGTAGTTGCGGAGATACGTCATGTCGTAGCGCCCGTTGGGCGAGACGAGATGCACGACCATGGTGAGATCGGGCGAGGACTTCACCGTGACGATGCCGAGCTGGCGCACGATGGCCGGCAGGCGCGGCTCGGCCTGCGAGACGCGGTTCTGGACGAGCTGCTGCGCCTTGTCCGGGTCGGTGCCGAGCCGGAAGGTGACGGTCAGCGTCATGATGCCGTCCGTCGTGGCCTGGCTCGACATGTAGAGCATGCCCTCGACGCCGTTGATCTGCTCCTCGATCGGCGTCGCCACCGTCTCGACGATGACCTTCGGGTTGGCGCCCGGGAAGGTCGCGCGCACCACCACCGAGGGGGGCACCACGTCCGGATACTCGGAGATCGGCATCGCGAAGAGCGAGATGAGGCCGCCGATGAAGATGAGCACCGAGAGCACGCCCGCGAAGATCGGACGGTCGATGAAGAACTTGGAGAGGTTCATGTCGCCCTCCGGGGGCGGGGATCGGGCGCAAGAGGGCCGGGCGGCCGCCGGGGGGCGGTCGCGGGTCTTGTCCCGGAAGCGGAGGTGGCGGTGAGGCGGGGGGTCAGCGCTCGGCGAGCTGGCGCGTCCCGGGGGCCGTCGGCGCGCGGACGCCCATCGCCACCGGCTCGGGGCGCAGGAGGCTCCCGGGGCGGATGCGCTGCAATCCGTTGACGACGATGCGCTCCCCGGCGGAGAGGCCCGAGGTCACGACGCGCAGGCCCTCGACCGCACGGCCGAGGGTGACGGCACGGAACGCGGCGCGGTCATCCGCCCCGACCACGAGCACGAACCTCTTGTCCTGATCGGTGCCGACCGCCCGCTCGTCGACGAGGAGCAGCCGCTCGGGCACGGACTGGCCGAGCCGCATCCGCGCGAACTGGCCGGGGATGAGGTGGCCGTCCCCGTTGGCGAAGGTGGCGCGCACCCGGACCGTGCCGCTGCGCGCATCGACCTTGTTGTCGATGAATTGCAGATGCCCGCGAGCCCGCGTCCCCTCCGCCGTCTCCATCTCGACCGGGATGCGGTCGAGCTTGCCGCGCCCGCCCGCGGGTTCGGCGATCGCGGAGAGCGCCTTCAGGACGACGGCCTCGTCCGCGTCGAAGCTCGCATAGACCGGATCCACCGAGACGAGGGTGGTGAGCACCGCGGCCCCCGCTCCCGTGGCCACGAGGTTGCCCGGCGTGATCTCGCGGCGCCCGACACGCCCGCCCACCGCGGCCCGGACCTGGGTGTAGCTCAGGTTCAGGCGTGCGGCCTCCAGCGCCGCCTTGGCCGCGTCGAGGCTCGCCTTCGCCTCCTTGAAGGCGTTGGCGCGCACGTCGAGGTCGCGCGCCGTGACGATCTGCTGGTCTGAGAGCCTGCGCCCGCGCTCCAGATCGCTCGCGGTCAGGGCGACGCGCGCCTCGGCACCGGCCTGCTGGGCCTCCAGGCGCTGGACCTCCGCCGCATAGGGCGCCGGATCGATGGTCACGAGGAGGTCGCCGGCCTTGACCAGTTCGCCCTCGACGAAGTGCGTGGCCTGGATTGCGCCGCCGACGCGGGCCCGCACGTCGATGCGGTCGACGGCTTCGAGCCGGCCCGAGAACGCGTCCCAGAGGATCACGTCACGCGGCTCGACGGTGGCGACCGAGGCCGGCGCGGCCTGCTCGGGCTGCGGCGTCGCGGCGACCGCCGCGTTCCCTTCGAAGAGCGTCGCCGGGAGGAAGGGATAGGCGACCCCCGCCAGCAGGGTGAGGACGAGGCCGATCCCGGCGCTGCGCCGGACCAGGAATTGGCCTAGGGAAGTGTCGCGACGAGGATCCACGGCCGGCTCTGACATATGTATGGTTCGCTACACATGTCGGCATGGACGCGGCGCGTCAAGAGACTTATCTACCACTCGATACAAAAGTTGGAGCCCGCGGACAATGGCAATGGGGCGGCCCCGGTCCTTTGACACGGACACGGCCCTCGACGAGGCGATGGAGGTGTTCTGGCGCCACGGCTATGACGGCGCGAGCCTCGCCATGCTGACCAAGGCGATGGGCATCAAGCCGCCGAGCCTCTACGCGGCCTTCGGCAGCAAGGAGGGACTGCTCAAGGCGGCCCTCGACCGCTACGCGCAACGCCGCTCCGAGCACATGCGCTACGTGCTGGCGGGGGCGAGCGCGCGCGAGGTGGCCGAGCGCTTCCTGAGCAGCATCGCCGAGAGCCACACGGATCCGGCCAATCCGCCCGGCTGCCTGCTGGTCCAGGGCGGCCTCGCCTGCGGCGAGGGCTCCGAGAACATCCCGTTCGAGCTGGCGTCGCGGCGCGCGCTGACCGAGACCGAGCTGCGCGAGCGCTTCGTTCAGGCGAAGCGGGACGGCGACCTTGCGGATGCCGCCGATCCGGCGGCGCTCGCGCGGTTCCTCTCGACGGTCGCCTCGGGCATGGGCGTCCTCGCCTCGTCCGGAGCCGACCGGGACGCCTTGCGGGAGGTCGCGCGTGTCTCCCTCAGCGCGTTTCCGGGCCAGGACGAGACGCGGACCGCGGCTCCCTGAGGATGTGATCGACCCTGCACCAGCTTCGAGCTTGGACCACCGCATGCGGGCCGATCCGTCGACCGGCGGCGGCTTCGCGGCGTTCGCGTGATCGAGCGCTTCCCTTGGATTTCGATTGGTTTGTTCCACCCGGCCATGGCGCGCGGCGCATTGTTACGCCACCCGTGTCGCCGAAACGGCCTGGTTGCGCGTAAGTCTTTGATACCGCTTGCTGCTCAGGAGATTGGCTGGGGCGCCAGGATTCGAACCTGGGAATGGCGGTACCAAAAACCGCTGCCTTACCACTTGGCGACGCCCCACCGGGAGCCGGGGCTGTCTAGCCGTGGATCCGGCCCCTGGCAACAGCTATGAGCGCGGGAACGAGTATCGGAGGAGGTCGGGATGGCGGGGCGGGTCGCGATGGTGACGGGGGCGGGCTCCGGGATCGGGCGCGCCGTGGCGCTCGGCCTCGCCGCGGCGGGCTACGGTGTCGTGCTCGCCGGGCGGCGCCGCGACGCGCTGGAGGCGGTCGCCGCCGAGGCCGGGGCCTCGGCGCTTGCCGTCCCGACGGACGTGACCGTGGAGAGCGAGGTCGAGGCCCTGTTCGCGGCCGCCATCGAGCGGTTCGGACGCCTCGACGTGCTGTTCAACAATGCCGGCATCTTCCCGCGCGCCGCGCCGATCGATGTCATCACGCTCGCGGATTGGCGCGCGAGCGTCGAGGTCAACCTCACCGGGGTCTTCCTCTGCACCCGGGCCGCCTTCCGCCAGATGAAGGCGCAGGATCCGCGCGGCGGGCGCATCATCAACAACGGCTCGATCTCGGCGCAGGTGCCGCGCCCGCACTCGGCGCCCTACGCCGCCACCAAGCACGCCCTCACCGGCCTGACCAAGGCCACCGCCCTCGACGGGCGCGCCCACGACATCGCCTGCGGGCAGATCGACATCGGCAACGCGGCGACCGAGATGACGCATGATTTCGCCAAGGGCATGCTCCAGGCGGACGGCTCGCTCAGGCCCGAGCCGATGATGGAGGCGCGCCACGTGGCCGAGGCCGTGGTCTACATGGCCGGGCTCCCGCTCTCGGCCAACGTGCCCTTCCTCACCATCGCGGCGACGGCGATGCCCTTCCTCGGGCGCGGCTGAGGCGCCAGGCCTTTTGCGATTCCGGGCCGATCGGCTTACATGCGGGCGATCGCCGGCCCGCGCTCCGGCCCTCGCGTTCCCGCAGCCACCGAACCGACCGAGCCGCGCGCCCGCGCGCTCCCCGAGCCCGCCATGCTGATGCAGACCCAGACCCCGTCCGATGCTGCGAAGGCGGATCCTGTCGCCCGGCGGCGGACCTTCGCGATCATCTCCCACCCGGATGCCGGCAAGACCACGCTCACGGAGAAGCTGCTCCTGTTCGGCGGCGCCATCCAGCTCGCGGGCGAGGTCAAGGCCAAGCGCAACCGCGTCTCGACGCGCTCGGACTGGATGGGCATCGAGAAGGAGCGCGGCATCTCGGTCGTCACCTCGGTGATGACGTTCGAGTACGGCGACTGCGTCTTCAACCTGCTCGACACGCCGGGCCACGAGGACTTCTCGGAGGACACCTACCGCACGCTGACCGCGGTCGACTCGGCCGTCATGGTGATCGACGCGGCCAAGGGCATCGAGGCGCGCACGCGCAAGCTCTTCGAGGTCTGCCGCCTGCGCGACATCCCGATCGTCACCTTCGTGAACAAGCTCGACCGCGAGGCGCGCGACCCGTTCGAGACGCTGGACGAGATCGAGAAGACGCTCGCCCTCGACGTCGCCCCGGTGACCTGGCCGATCGGGCTCGGGCGCAACTTCGCCGGCACCTACGAGCTCGGCGGCAACCGCGTGCGCCGGCTCGACGCCGCGGACGATGCCGGCACCATCGCCGTCTCGGGCCCCGCCGACCCGCTCTTCGACAGCCTGCTCACCGAGAACGGCGCGGCCGATGCCTGGCGCGAGGAGGTCGAGCTGGCCGAGGGCGGCCTCAAGACCTTCGACCTCACGGCCTTCCGCGAGGGGCACCTGACCCCGGTCTTCTTCGGCTCGGCCCTGCGGAATTTCGGCGTGCGCGACCTCATCGACGGGCTCGCCCGCTTCGCGCCCCCGCCCCGCGGCCAGGAGGCCGACAAGCGCGCCGTGGAGCCGACCGAGCCGAAGATGACCGGCTTCGTCTTCAAGATCCAGGCGAACATGGACCCGAACCACCGGGACCGCATCGCCTTCATGCGCGTCTGCTCGGGGCAATTGCGGCGGGGCATGAAGGCCAAGCTCGTGCGCACCGGCAAGCCGATGTCGCTCTCGGCGCCGCAATTCTTCTTCGCCCAGGACCGCGCCATCGCCGACGAGGCCTTCGCCGGCGACGTGGTCGGGATCCCGAACCACGGCACGCTGCGCATCGGCGACACGCTCACCGAGGGCGAGGACCTGCGCTTCCGCGGCGTTCCGAGCTTCGCCCCCGAGATCCTGCGCCGGATCAAGCTCACCGACGCGATGAAGGCCAAGAAGCTCCGCGAGGCGCTCCAGCAGATGGGCGAGGAGGGCGTGGTGCAGGTCTTCGTGCCGCAGGACGGCTCCCAGGCCATCGTCGGCGTGGTCGGCGCGCTGCAGCTCGACGTGCTCAAGGAGCGGCTCGCCGCCGAGTACGGCCTGCCGATCGACTACGAGACCTCGCGCTTCTCGGTCTGCCGCTGGGTCGCGTCGGATTCGGAAGGAGAGCTCGACAAGTTCGTCGACAGCCACGGCTCCAGCATGGCGCGCGACCTCGACGGCGCCCCGGTCTTCATGGCCAGCACCGCCTTCTCGCTGCGCTACGAGGAGGAGCGCTACCCGGCGGTGCGCTTCACAGACATCAAGGACTACCAGAAGCGCGCGGCCTGACCCCGCCGCGCCTCAGAACTTGCCGAGCATCGGGAAGTCGGTGCTCAGGCTCGATTCGGCGGCGACCGGCGCCTCGCGCTTGCGCGGCTTCGAGTTCAGCACCTGCTTCAGCTTGGTCTTCAGCACCGCCATGTCGAACGGCTTCAGGATGAAGGCGTCGGCGCCCGCCTGGTGCGCCACGTTGATGTCCTCGAAGTCGAACGACGCCTCGGTGAGGATGAAGGGCGTGTTCATCAGGCCGTCGTCGGCGCGGATCTCGCGCAGCAGCGCGATCCCGTCCATCGGCTCCATGTCGAGGTCGCTGATGACCAGGGCGTAGCGGCGCTCGCGCAGGCGCTCCATGGCCTCGGGCCCGCTCGTCGCGCCGTCGACCTCCGGAAACCCGATGCGGTTCATGAGCATGATGACGAGGCGCAGGAGCTTTTCCTGGTCATCGACAACGAGGATCGGAGGGGTATCGCTCATAGGTCAATCGCCGTATCGGACCGGGCGGAAGGGGCAGGCCGCGCAAGCATGAGGCGCTAATCGTGGATGCCCGGTTTCCATGCACAGACTCTAGATGAACAGGTGGTCGATGCCCTGCTTGGACATCGCCTCGGACTGAAGCGCCACCGCGAGGGCGTGGATCGCGCTCGCCTTCGGGGTGCCGCGCTGGAGCATCGGCAGCAGGTTGGCCTTGGCGAACTGCGCCTCGCTCGCCGGCCCGCGCACGACGTTCTTGAAGGAGTTCACGAACTCGCGCTTCGTGATCTCGCGCCACTCGCAGATCTGCACGTCGCGGTGGCGCTGGTCCTCGGCGATGCGGTTGAAGGTCTCGTGCACGGAAGTGCGCTCGCCCTCGATGACCTGAGCGGCGAAATTCTGGTCGACGAGCAGGAAGCTCGTGATCACCGAGAACTCGTTCTTCTTCTGCGCCTGGCGCGTGATGTCGGCGATCTGGCCGACGCGCAGCTGCGGGTCCGACGACAGGTTCAGCCGCGAGAAGTAGATCAGGTGGACGAGGCTCGTCCGCTTGGCGCGCATGACGGGGATCCTGGCGGGTATCCTGGGTGCCCGCGCCGACCCTAGGACGGGCGGCGATAACGGCGCGTAAACGGGCACGGCACTCGGCACTATCTGCCGGGGGGCGGGGGAGAGATGGGGCGATTCCTGCCGGCCCCGCCCTACGGCATCCAACGATTCCAAGGGCTTGGCGCTGGCATGGCCGTTGCGCCGAGGCCGTGGCGACCGCCGGCGCGGTGCGCTCACGGGAATGGGCCCTCATGGACATCTTTTCGGCGCTGCAGACGGCGGTCTCCGGTCTGAAGGCGCAATCCTACGCGATCAGCAACATCTCGGGGAACATCGCGAACTCGCAGACCACCGGGTTCAAGCGGATCGACACGAGCTTCGAGGACCTGATCGCCGAGCAGTCGCGCACCCGCGAGGTGGCCGGCACCGTGCTCGCCCAGTCGCAGCTCACCAACACGCTCCAGGGCAACATCACGGCGACCAACGTGGCGACCAACATGGCGCTGCGCGGCGACGGCTTCTTCGTGGTGCAGCAGCGGACCGGCGACGCCAACAGCCAGGCGACCTTCACGGGCCAGAACCTCTACACGCGGCGCGGCGACTTCACCCTCGACAAGAGCGGCTACCTCGTGAACGGCGCCGGCAGCTACCTGCAGGGCCAGAACATCGATCCCGCCACGGGGCAGGTCGGCGCCACGGGCCCGATCCAGATCACCGACACGACGCTGGCGGCCAAGAAGTCCTCGATCATCACCTACGGCGCGAACCTGCCGGCGACGCCCAAGACCACCGCCTCGGCAAGCTCCACCTCGGCCCTCTACGCCCCGGCCGACACCTCCGCGCTCGTGACCGCCACCGACGGCTCCAGCACCACCGGCAAGATGGTGACGGCGGCCAATGCCGGCGACTTCATCAACAGCAGCATCGCCGGCCCGACCCTGACCCTCTACACCGACAACGGCGCGCCGGTGACGCTGACCACGCGCTGGGCCAAGATCCAGGACGCCACCGCGGCGACGCCGGCGGTGTGGAACATGTTCTACGCCTCGGACACCACGGTCGCGAACGACAAGACCAACTGGATCAATGCCGGCACGGGCGTGACCTTCGATTCCGCGGGCCAGCTCCTCCAGCCCTCGGGCGGCAACCTGCCGCTCACGAACCTGACCGTGAACGGCACCAATCTCGGCACCGTGAAGCTCGCCTTCGACAAGACCACGCTGACGCAATACGCCTCGACCGCCGGCGCCGCGACCACCAACGCCCTGAGCCAGGACGGCTTCTCCGCCGGCACGCTCAGCGACATCGCCGTCTCGGAGACCGGGCAGATCCTCGGCACCTTCTCCAACGGCTCGGTCAAGGCGCTCGCCAATGTCGGCATCGCGCGCTTCGCCAATCCCGACGGGCTGAAGGTCGAGTCCGGCGGCAACTTCGCGCAGACCGCGGATTCGGGCGATCCGCTCGCCGGCCTCGGCGGCTCGACGGTGGTGGGCAGCAATGTCGAGCAGTCGAATACCGACATTGCCAATGAGTTCTCTAAGATGATCGTAACCCAGCAGGCGTACTCTGCGAACACGCGGGTCATGTCGACCGCGCAGCAGATGATGTCCGACCTGCTCAACGTCATCCGCTGATGCCGCCGCGGGTCCGGAGGGCTCCGCCGGGCGCGCGGTCGCAGCGTGAGGGGCTGGAGGCGGCAGGATGACCCTGAGCGCATTGTCCACGGCGACGGCGGGCCTCAAGGCCACGCAGGCGGCGATCGGGATCGTCTCCCAGAACGTCGCCAATGCCGGCACCGCCGGCTACACCAAGCGCACGCTCACCGCGGTCGCCGGGCTCGGCAACAGCTCGGTCGCCACCGGCACGGTCGCGCGCAGCTTCGACGCGGCCGCCCTGAAGCAGCTCCGCCTGGAGACGGCGGGCTCGGGCTACACCGCGACCCGCGCCGACGTCGCGGCGCAGATCGACCGGCTGTTCGGCACGCCGGGCAGCGCCACCGCCCTCGACGGGCTGGTGAACGGCTTCACGCTCTCCCTGCAGACGCTGGCCGCGAATCCCACCATCTCGGCGGCGCGCAGCGGCGTCATCGACGCCGCCTCCGCGCTCGCCTCCGGCATCAACACCATGGCGAGCGGCGTGCAGGACCTGCGCACCGGCATCGAGGCCCAGCTCGCCACCGACACCCGCTCGGCCTCGGCGCTTCTCAGCGGCATCGCGGGCCTCAACCTGAAGATCCAGGGCACCAGCGACGCGGCCGCCCGCGCCGACCTGGAGGACCAGCGCGACCAGCAGATCACGCAGCTCTCCGCCTACATGGACGTGCAGACGGTGGCCCAGCGCGACGGCACCGTCACGCTGATGACCGGCACCGGCGTGACCCTGGTCGACCGCGGCAACGCCGCCACGCTCACCTTCGACGCCCGCTCCAGCCT
This sequence comes from Methylobacterium dankookense, assembly GCF_902141855.1. Taxonomy (GTDB): domain Bacteria; phylum Pseudomonadota; class Alphaproteobacteria; order Rhizobiales; family Beijerinckiaceae; genus Methylobacterium; species Methylobacterium dankookense. The sequence goes on from NZ_CABFVH010000032.1 coordinate 14,896, forward strand.
CGGCCCCAACTCGGCCTACAGCACCGATTCCGCAGCCCGGAGCGTCGGCACCATCACCGCCACCATGCCGGGCAGCGGCTCGATCGACCTCGGCGCGCCGGGCGTGCTGCGCTCCGGCAGCATGGCGGCGCAGCTCGAATTGCGCGACAGCGTGCTGCCCCAGGTCCAGCGCCAGCTCGACGACCTCGCCTCGGGCCTCGCCAGCGCGATGACCGACAAGACCGTGACCGGCACCGTGAGCGGCACGGCGGCGACGATCGACCTCTCGGGCATCCAGGCCGGCAACAGCCTGACCCTGCCGGTGACCATGCCGGACGGCTCGATGCGCAACGTCGTGCTCGTCGCCTCGAGCAAGACGAGCGCCGCGGTCGATCCACGGCTCACCGACGACGCGACCGCCTTCGCCCAGACCTTCGACATCTCGGGCGGCCCGGCCACCTACGCCGCCAAGATCCAGGAGGCGCTCGACGCGGTCGCGAGCCGCGCGGCGGCGCAGGGCTATCCGGCATCGGGCATCCCGACCCTGACGGCGAGCGGCGGCTCCGCCTCGATCACCGTCGCCGGCTCGTCCGGCACCCGCGTGACCGGGGCCAGCGCGTCGATCACGCTTCCGGCCTCGGCGAGCGACCTCACCGGCGCCTATCCGCAGATCGCGCTCTTCGTGGACGGGTCCGGCAACAAGCTGGTCACCGGCTCGCTCGATGCGGGCGCGCAGGGCACCGGCCTCGCCCAGCGCCTCACCATCAACCCGGCCGTGACCGCCAAGACCTCGGTGCTCACCGCGAGCGGCGCGACGGGGACGGGCACGGACGGCGCGCGGGCGAACTTCATCTACGACGCGCTGACGAGCGCCCAGACGACCTTCTCGTCGTCGAGCGGCATCGGCGGCGTCTCCGCTCCCCATGTCACCTCCGTGGCCGCCTTCGCGCAGGACGTCATCGCCGCGCAAGGGGCGGCCGCCGACCAGGCCAAGAACCTCAACGACGGCCAGAGCGTCGCCCTCTCCACGGCCCAGAGCCGCTTCGCCACCAGCGCGGGCGTGAGCGTGGACGAGGAGATGGCGAACCTGATCTCGCTGCAGCAGGCCTACAGCGCCAATGCCCGGGTGCTGACCGCCGCCCGCGACATGCTCGACACCCTGCTGAGGCTCTGACCATGCACGAGTCCGCGCGGCGCCCGAGTGACGTCCGATCCTCCATCCCCAAGGGGCCGACCGTCTTCTCCGGGACGCGGCTCATGAGAGGGCCCCGGCCATGACCACGATCCGACCCTTCGCCGCGGGCAGCTACACCGCGACGCGCAACACGCAGCAGATCCTCGACGTGAAGTCCCAGCTCGACACGCTGACGACGCAGCTCGGCACCGGGCGTGCCGCCGAGACCTATGGCGGCCTCGGCGCCGCGCGTACGACGAGCCTCTCGGCGCGCGCGACGGTGAGCGCGCTCGCCGGCTACGACGCCGCGATCACCGCGGCGCAGACGCGGACCAACATCGCGGCCACCAGCCTCACGCAGGTCATCACCCTCGGCAACAGCCTGAGCGCCGACCTGCAGAACGGGCTGGTGCGCAACGCCAACGGCACGATCAGCAGCAGCACGCTCGCGGGCAACAGCCTCGCCGCGGTGATCGACGCCCTGAACCAGTCGGCGGCGGGCACCTACGTCTTCTCCGGCCGCAACGGCGAGACCGCGCCGGTGATCGGCTACGACCAGATGCTCGACGGCGATCCCGGCCTCGGCCTCGACGGCCTGAAGACCCTGGTCGCCCAGCAGCGGACGGCCGATCTCGGCACGGACGGGATGGGCCGGCTCGCCACCGCCCGTCCGACCACCACCTCGGTCAGCCTGACCGAGAATGCGAGCGCCGCGGTGCGCGCCAATTTCGGCTTCACCCTGCCCACCGCCCCGACCGTGACGGGGGGCGCCCTGACGGCGAGCTACACGCCGGCCGGCGCGGCCACGGCGACGGCCACCTTCGCGGCGGCGCCGACCGAGGGGCAGCGCTTCCGGGTCGTCGTCAACCAGCCGGACGGGACGCAGAAGACCATCGACTTCACCGCCCGGGCGAACCCCGCCTCGGGCGACGTGGACACATTCCCCGTGGTGGCCGACCCGGCCGCGGCCCAGTCCGCGCTGGCCACGCTGATCGCCCCCGGCACGCTGGCGAGCGTGCAGAGCGCGGCGCCCACCGACACGCCGCCCGGGCCCGGCCTCTCCTTGAGCTTCGCCGGCGGCAGCCCGGCCTCCCTCACGGTCGGGCTCGGCACGCCCCCGACCCAGCCGACCGTCGGCGACAGCATCACCATCAAGCTCGCGCTGCACGACGGCACCACCACCTCGATCACGCTCACCGCGCGGGCCTCCGCCGCATCGACCTCGGCCAGCGAGTTCGCGATCGACCCGACCGACCCCGCCAAGACCGCCGACAACCTCGCCAAGGCGCTCGGCAACGCGGTGGGGGCGGCCGCCGACACCACGCTCAGCGCCAGCGCCACCGTGCGGGCCTCGGAGGACTTCTTCGCGGGCTCGAGCAGCACGGGCCTGGCGCCCCGCCGCCTGACCTTCGATGCCGCCGGCAACGCCACGGGCTATGCGCAGACGCCGCAGGCCAAGACCGTGATCTGGTACCGGGGCGACGATGCCGGGACCGATCCGCGCAACACGGTCACCACCCGCATCGGCGCGAGCAACACGGTCGCGACCGGCGTGCGCGCCAACGAGGCCCCCTTGCGCGCGGTGCTCGCCGGCATGGCCGCCGCCGCGGTCGGCGCCACCGGCGGCACGGCCACCGCCGACGTGCGCTGGCAGGCGCTCGCCGACCGGGCCGGCAGCCTGCTCGGCGCCGTCAGCACGAGCCCGAGCGTGCAGGAGATCGCCACCGATTTCGGCTTGGCCTCCAGCAGCATGTCGAACGCCAAGAGCCTGAACGCCTCCACCCGCAACGCGCTTCAAGACACCATCGAGGGCGTCGAGGCGGCACCCATGGAAGAGGTGGCGGCCAAGCTGCTCGCGGTGCAGAACCGCCTGCAGGCGAGCTACCAGATCACCTCCACCCTCTCAAAACTAACCCTCGTCAACTATATGAGTTGAGTTCGGGCGAGTTCTTTACCCAATTCTTGCCGCTTTCGACGGTTCAGGATGCGCGCGCGTCGGCTCCCGGATGCCGATGCCGGGAGATCCGACCATGCAGCTCGCCCAGCCCATCCGGATGATCGGCCGCCTCGGGCTCGAGGGGCGGGCCGGCGCCATCGTCCAGGCGGAACAGGCCGTCGACACCTTCCTCGCCGCGTTCCCCGGCGACGAGCAGCCCCTCGCCCTCGACATCCTGCTGCGCGACGCCGCGCGCCTGCGCGACCGCGAGCCCGGCCTCGACGCATTCCTCACCGAGGTCGAGCACTATATCGACTTGCTGTTCCGGGACATGACGCGGGCCGAAGCGTGAACCCACTCGAATCCGGCCCGATCGCCTTGAAGCGGCGCGCCCTGCCGGGAGCGCTTCTCATCGTCCTGTCCTTCGTGCCTGCGGCTTCGGCGGCGGAGACGCCTGATCTCGACCTGCCCCGGCTCTCCGCCGATGCGGCGACCATCGCCGAGGCCGCCCCGCGCCGCCGGGCGACGGCCTCCGAGGCGAAGGCGCAGCCCTGTCCCGAGCAGGGGCCGGGCTTCGTGCGCATGCCCGGCAGCGCCACCTGCCTGCGCCTGTCCGGCCGTGCCGCCGGGGGCATCGCCGTGCGCTCCGGCCGCGACGGCACCGCTGCCCGGCCCGAGGCCGATGGCCGCTTCGCCCTCGACGCCCGCACCGACACCGATCTCGGGCCGCTGCGGACCTATGTCCGCGTGGGCACCGGGCGGCGCTGATCCGGTCTTGCCCGCGCGGCATGACGCGGGCCGCCTCCGCCAGGGACTGCCTATCCGTTGACCATGGGTTTCGTGGTGATATGGGGGCTCTCCGCGCGCCCTGTGGCAGCCTCCCGAACGATATGAGCCAGACCGAGCATCCGATCCCGACGGACAGGCAGATCGCTGACGCCCGGCCGCTCTTGGCGGCTGATGCGGCGGCTGGGACACGGGACGAGCGCTGAGACGCGATCGTGCGGGATACCCAAGCCAGCGACCCCGCGGCCGAGCCGCCGGATGAGGAGACCCCGACGCTCCGGCCGGGCAAGGCGACGCCGTTCGAGACGCTCGGCGCCTTCGCGCTCCTGGCGGCCTATACGGCGATATGCCTGCGGCTCTTCCCGAAGACCCCGAGCCAGGGCTACGTCGTCTACGAGGCGGCCTTCGCGCTCATCGCCTACCGCATCGGCCGCATCGCCGCGCTCTGGGCCGTCGGGCTGAGCGCCACGGCGGTCGCCTATTTCCTCCTTCGGGGGGAGGGGCTCGCCGTGTCGGAGCCGACCGAGGCCCTCGGCCTGCTCGCCTTCATCGCCGCCGGCCTCTGCATCGTCCTGACCGTCAGCACCCTGCGGACGCGCATGGCGATCGCCGACCGGCGCCTTGCCAGCCTCGACGCGCAGAACGACAACCTCGCCGCGCTCCTCAAGGAGATCTCCCATCGCATCGGCAACGACCTCGGCGCCCTGGTCTCCGTGGCCGAATTGCAGGCGGTCCAGGCCGAGCACGAGGAGAGCCGGCGCGCGTTGAGCAGCCTCGCCGACCGGATCCACGTGTTCGGCAGCGTCTACCGGCGGTTGCGGGCCACGTCCGGGCATTCAGGCAAGCTGGAGATGGGGGCCTTCCTGGCGGGGCTCTGCGACGAACTGCGCGCCGCCCATCTCGGGCTGCGAGCGGTCTCGCTGGAGACCGCCATCGCGCCCCATCGCCTCACGACGGATCAGGCCGTGCTGGTCGGGCTCGTCCTCAACGAGGCGGTCACCAACGCGGTGAAATACGCCTTTCCCGAGGATCGGGCCGGGAGCATCCGCGTCGCGTTCGGCAAGGACGCGGACGGATGGCTCGCCCTGACGGTGTCCGACGACGGCGACGGTCCGCGCGAGGGGGTGCCGGAGGGTGGCGGCCTCGGGCAGCGCGTGATGCGCGGCATGGCCTCCCAGCTCGGCGGGAGCTTCGCCCTCAGGCGCAAGGACGGCCTCACGCTCGCCTGCCTCCGGTTCCCCGATCGCGGCCCCGAGGCGCGGCGGCGGCATGTCTGAGCGCGGGCTGGACCGGGCCCGCTTCGCCAAGTGCCGCGCCATGATGGAGCGCGGGGCGACCGCCGGGGAGCGGGCGGCCGGCGAGGCGGCGGCGATCCGGGTCGCGGCGGCCGCCGGCTTGAGCCTCGGTGAGGCACTGCGCCTGGCAGACGCCGATGCCGCGCGCGCGGCGCCGTTCCGGGCGCGAACGGGCGGATCCGCCCGGGCTGCGCGGCGGCCCTATCCCTTCGAGCAACCGCCGCTGCGCACCGACCCGATCACCGTCGAGGAGATCCTGGTCCAGAAGGCGGCCAACCTCGCGCGCCTGAAGCGGAAGGCCGCCCGCGAGGAGAGGCGCCTGCGCGAGGTCTACGCCCAGCAGGATGCCGAGGGCGCATCCGTGCGGGAGGCGCAGGACGAGCGCGACCGGGCCTGGGCCGAGGGAAAGCGGTGAGAGCCGCCTATTCGGCGCGTTCGCTCCGCAGCATTCCCTTGCGGATCCTGATCTTCGCCAGGAAATCCGCGAGGACGCGCTTCGCCTGGGACGATTGCAGGTAGAACTTTCTGTATCGGTACATCTGGCTCAGATTGTCGGTCGGCTCGCCCGGTGCCGGCGTGTTCATCTGGCTCTCGTTCACGGCGAGCGCGTTTTCCGGAAAGTCGATCTGCAGGCATTGCGAGGCCTTCGCCCGCGCCGCCACGTAGAGCTCCCCCAGGGGTTGGTAGGATCGGAACGCGAGTGGTTCCTTCTGTGGCGCGGCGATGAAGCGGAGCATCATGCCGGCCGATTGATCCAGGTCCGCCTGGAGGCGCCTGAGATCGTCCCTGCAGGCGTCGAGCCTCATCATCGCGTAGGGAATCGCGGCTTGCCGGCGCAGATTCTCGACCGCTCCCGGTGATGGGGCGTCGGGCTCGCCCTTCGGTGCCTGCGTGTCCATCGATCCGATCGCGCCGGTGGCGAGCCCGAAGGTGATGGCCAGGATCGGCAGCCAGTACAACGCCGTCGCCGCCAGCAGGGACCATGCGAGCGCCGCGTCCAGGCCTCTCGGCATGGGCGTATGGCCCTGTACGGAGGCTTCGCCTGGCTGTGTTCGTGTCTCAGTGGGTGCTGGATGAAAGGCCCGGCGGATGCGGGTGATGGCCTGGATGACTGCAAGTGCCGCGACGACGTAGAGCGAGAACGCGATTGCGAAGAAGATGTAATAGTTCTGCGACACCGTGATACCCTCACGCCAAGGCGCTTCGACGGACGAGAACGAATATTGCGGATCGCGATGCTGTCTCCGCGGCTCCGATTTTTATTCTGAAATCCCGAAGACCGACAGGGGGGAGAAATTTCTACGCCACAGCGACGCCTGCGTAAACGGGACACGGCGTCCTCCTTGCAGCACCAATCCGCTTGCATGGCCACCGTGTCTGCGAGCACAGGTGGTATTTCCTCGGTGACGATGCAACCAATAGTGATATCGATCGATATTATGGTGCAATCGAAATGTTCGTGATTAACTATGCGCAGCATTAACGACTGTAAATCATTAGCCCGTGACTATCCATTAAAGCCCACGCGGATCAAATGCTGCGGAACTGGGCTGCCAGCCCGAGCAATGAATGGAAGCGGGCGATGAAGACTCAATCGATCGGTCGATACGAGGCCGCGATCATCGGCATGGCCGGGGCGGGATCGATCCTCGCCGGGGCCGGGCTCGTCGAGATCGCCGCCCATCTGTCGCCGGCGCTGGACCTGGGCGGGGCGATCTGCGGCGCTTCCGGCCCGGTCGCGATGGCCGAGCGGATGTTCGCCGAAACCGCGCATTGCTGGGGGTGCCCCGCGGCCCTCGTGGGCAGCGCGATGCTGATCGGCGCCCTCGCGACCGCCCTCGTCCGGACTGAGGGCGGTGAACGGGCCCCGCCCGGGGTGATCTGCCGAACGGCACGGCCTGCTGCTGACCGGCCCGGCGCTCCGGCACGGGGCGCCCCCTCACGCACCGACAACGGGTCTTCCGGGACTCCGATCCACCAAACCGATGGGACCAGTCATGATCAATGCCGCGTCGAAGGATCCGGACCACAACGGCGAGTGGGGCAGGATCATCAAGGATGCCCTCATCCCGATCCACTCGATCGTCCTGCCCGACGGCAAGGTGCTGGCCTTCGGCACGGACGGGACGGCGGGCGACTACGACGCCCGCTTCGTCTACTCGCTCTACGATCCCGTCACGGACGAGCTGAAGGTCCTGCCCAACACGACGGGGACCAACATCTTCTGCTCGAACATGGCGATCGACCCGGAGACAGGCAACGTCATCATCATGGGTGGCGACAACAACAATACGGGGCAAGGTGGCGGCACCTGGTCTGGCCGCAAGGACGTCGTGATTTTTGATTACACGACGCAGGAGATCCGAAACATCTCCGAGACCGATTCGAACTTCGCCCTGCATCAGGCTCGCTGGTACGGCACTACGGTGACGCTGAGCAACGGCGAGATCCTGATGGTCGGCGGCCGCGACGAGAAATTCGTCGGCTCGACCTTCGCCGAGATCTACAACGCCAAGACCGGGATGCGGCAGCTCTCCGGCACGGAGATGAAGGATTTCCACGACGGCGAGGGGACGCTCACCGGCACCTACTACTATCCCCATGCCTGGCAGATCAGCAACGGCTCGGTCATCCTGATCGAGGCCGGCGGCACCAGCAATTCGGGCCACGACGTCTACCGCATGGACGTGACCGGCAACGGCTCCGTCGCCAAGATCGGCAAGCTGCCCTTCGACACGCGCAACCTGACCGGCTCGATCATGTACGAGACCGACAAGGTGCTCGTCGCCTCCTCGACCGGGCAGGTCTGGAAGGCGGACCTGTCCCAGCCGGTGATCAAGTGGGAGCTCGCCTTCGCCATCAAGGACGAGGACGGCTCGGGCGACCTCATCGCCCGCACCAACGGCACCTTCGTGATGCTCCCCGACGGCCGGGTGGCGATGGTCGGAGGCTCCTCCAGTGCCGGCCTCCTCGGCGACAGCCTCGCCAATGCGCAGCGCACGGTCGTGTTCTGGGATCCCGATACCGGCAAGATCGAGTATTCGGAGCAGCAGGACCTCGCGCGGATGTATCACTCCACCGCGCTGCTCCTGCCGGACGGCACGATCTATTCCGGCGGCAGCGGCTCGCCCGGGCCGCAGGAGAACGCCAACGCGCAGATCCTGACGCCGGCCTACCTCTACGACAAGGACGGCAACATCAATACCGGCCGCCCCGAGATCGCGGCGGCGCCGAAGAACATCGAGTCCGGCGCGACCTTCCGCATCACGGTCGACGATACCTCGGATATCGGCAAGATCACCTTCATCAAGTCCAGCGCCACGACGCATGCGCGCAATGCCGACGCGCGCTTCCTCGAACTCGACCACAAGATCATCGACGGCAACACGATCGAGGTCACGATCCCGAAGGCCAATGTCGCCATCCCCGGCCTGTGGATGCTGTTCGCGGTCGACAAGGCCGGCGTTCCCTCCGTCGCCAAGATGGTGGGCGTCGACATGGTGGCGATCCAGGAGACCGGCAGCCTGAACGTCGGCCCCACCACCGTCTACGGCATCGATCACGAGCAGATCGACGGCGCCTTCGCGCTCGCGGCCCGGTTCGACGACCTCAACGGCGGCAAGAACCAGAAGATCTTCGATCTCGGCAACGGCAAGGCCGACAACATCTGGCTCGGCCAGGTCGGCGAGAGCCACGACATGGAGTTCGTGATCCGCCAGGGCGGCCAGACCTACCGCGTCGTCGCCAAGGACGCGATCGTCGAGGGAGAGACCGCGACCTGGCGCGTGGGCGTCGATCCCGACGGGACGATGCGCATCATCAAGAACTCCGCCGTCCTCGCCAGCGGGCAGGGCGTCGTCCCGGCCGATGTCGACCGCGCGAACTACCTCGTCGGCGAGTCGAGCGTCGAGGGCGACGCGCGCCTGATCGGTCTCGTGCGCGATCTGAAGATCGCCAATTACGGCAACTTCGCCGAGCTCGATCCCGCCGCGCCGTCGAGCCCCTGCGCCGTGACGGGCGAGGCGGTCTGCCTCTGCAAGATGCTCGTGCCGAATGTCGACGACACCCCGGGCAACGACGCGCCGAAGGTGTTCACCAAGTACTCGATCCTCAGCGGCGACGTCGCCGAACTCGCCGACGGCTCGCCGGGCGAGAACAAGACCACGCTGACGACCACCGGCATCGTCGCCTTCGCCGATGCCGATGCCGAGGGCCATACCGCGACGGTGGCGGCGAAGGGCGACCATTATCTCGGCGAGCTGACGATCACGAAGCCGACCACGGCGGCCGGCGTGAAGACCGGCTCGGTGACCTGGACCTTCAAGGTGAACGACGCGGCCCTCGACGGGCTGCAGGAAGGCCAGAAGGTCGTCCAGGACTACGACATCACCATCGACGACGGACATGGCGGCGTGACCACCCAGACCGTGTCCGTAACCCTGACGGGGGCGAAGGATGGCGGGCCGCCGACCGAGGATCAGATCGTCGTCGTTCCCAAGCTGAACCCGACCGCGGGCGACGACGCCATCGTGCTCGGCGACAACGTGCGCCTGATGGCGGGCGCCGATCTCGGCGGCGGCGCCAACCGGCTCGAGGTGGGGAACTATTTCGAGCTGCGCGCCGGCAATCTCACCTTCGGCAACAGCAAGGATTCGGCCGCCCTCACGCTCGGCACCAATGCGCGCCTGTCCGGCGGCGACATCATCATGGACAAGGGGGGCATCAAGAACACCCTCGTCCTCGGCAGCGAGGCCGATTTCAGCCAGATCAAGATGGACGGCAACGGCGCCGGGACGGTGAACGCCATCACGGTCGGCGACAAGTCCAAGTCGGATGCCGGGATCGACATGGACGGCGCCGGCACCGCGGCGAGCCGTGCCAACATGACGATCAAGCTCGGCGATGCGGTCACGATCGGGGGCGCGATCGACGCCGACGGGGCCTATGCCAGCAAGACCTTCACGTTCGGCTCCGGCGTCACGGTCAACGGCCCGATCTACATGAACGGCCAGCAGGACGTGAACACCGTCACGGCCGGCGACAACTTCACCCTCAAGGGTGCCTATTACGGCACCGCCACCGGCGTCGACACGCTGACCATCGGCAAGGACTGGACCATCGACGGCCCCGTCTACCTGGAGGCCGGCGACGACAGGCTGGCGATCGGCACCTCCAGCGTCGACAAGACGCCGACTGCCTTCTACGGCGGCGCCGGCACCGATACGCTCGTCCTCACCCTCGACAACGCCGATCTGGCGAGCTTCGAGGCTGCCGCCAAGGCGACCGGCTGGACCACCCTCGGCGGCGACAAATGGTCGGCCAAGAGCCTCGGCCTCACCTGGAAGGGGATGTCCTTCTACGAGTTCGAGGCGGTCGAGCTGAAGGTCACCGGTCGGAACGACGCGCCGGAGATCGTCGCCTCCGGCACGACCAAGGCCGGCACGGTGACGGAGACGGCCGACGGGGCGCCCGGTGAGAACACCACCGTCCACATGACCAACGGGACGATCCAGTTCTCGGACGCCAATGCCGGCGACACCCACGCGGTGACGATCACGCCGAAGGGCGAGAACTATCTCGGCGCGATCGAGTACAAGCAGCCGAAAGCGGCCCAGTTCGGCCTGTTGCCCTGGGTCTTCGCAGTCGACGATGCCGATCTCGACACGCTGGCCGAGGGCGAGGTCCGCACCCAGGCCTATGTGGTCACGATCCGCGACGACAAGGGCGCCACCGCCACCGAGACCATCACCGTGACGCTCACGGGCAAGAACGACGCGCCCGTCATCACGGCGGAGACGTCCGTCCTGAGCGGCGCCGTGGCGGAGCTGCCGGACGGCGACCCCGGCGAAAACGTCGGCACGCTCAAGACCTCCGGCACGATCGCCTTCTCGGATTCCGACCTCACCGACCAGCACAAGGCCGGCTACGTCGCGGCGGGCACGGGCTATCTCGGTACGTTCAAGCTCGGCACGGCGGCGAACGGCACGCTGGGCTGGAGCTTTGCGGTCGCCGACGCGGATCTCGACGGACTCGCCGCCGGGGAGGTCCGAACCCAGTCCTACGCCGTGACGATCGATGATGGCCATGGCGGCACGGCGACCCGGACGGTCACCGTCGCGATCACGGGCGCCTACGACGATCCGAGCCGGAACCAGGCCCCCGTGATCGACGTGACGGGCTCGGTCCTGGAGGGCCACCTCACCGAGGCGGCCGAGGGGGCGCCCACGGCCAATCTGAGCGCCGCCGGCACGATCGCCTATCACGATCCGGACGGGGCCGGGGCGAGCCCGACCGTCAGCGCCGTGCCGCGGGCGGGCGACTATGTCGGCACCTTCAAGATCGGGACCGTCGGCGCGGGCTCGGCCGGATGGAGCTTCTCCGTGCCGGACGCCGCCGTGAACGCGCTCGCGGCCGGCGAGGAGCGCACCCAGATCTACGACGTCACGGTCGATGACGGCCATGGCGGGCTGGCGACCCAGGCCGTCCGCGTCACGATCACCGGCACCAACGACGCCCCGGTCATCCTCACGCAGACCTCCACCCTGCGCGGCGCCGTCACCGAGCTTCCGGACAAGTCGCCGGGCGAGAACCAGGCGACGCTGACGGCGAGCGGATCCATCGCCTTCTCCGACGCCGACCTGACCGACCGGCACAGCGCGAGCGTGACGGCCAAGGGCGGCGACTATCTCGGCAGCTTCAAGCTCGGCGAGCCGGCGGGCGGCAGCCTCGGCTGGACCTTCTCGGTCAACGACGCCGCGCTCGACCGGCTCGGCAAGGGCCAGGTCGTCACCCAGTCCTACGACGTCGCGATCGCCGACGGCAAAGGCGGCCGCGCGACCCAGACCGTGGTCGTGACCATCACCGGCGCGGAGGACGACGACGCCCCGAGCAACGTGACGGTCGCCGCGCTCAAGGTGAGCGCGGGCGACGACGCCATCCTCCTGGGCAGCAATGTCAAGCTGGCACAGGGGGCGGCTTTCGGGACGGGGGCGAACAGCCTGGCGGCAGGCGACGGCTTCACCCTGCAGGCGGGCACGCTCAACTTCGATGCCAGCACCGGGCCGGCCAACCTCAGCCTCGGCAAGGGCGCCAACCTCAACGGCGGCGCCATCCTGATGAGCGGCGACGGGTTCGCCAACACCGTGACCATCGGCGACGAGTCGAAGGTCAGCGCGATCATCATGAACGGCGGCGGCGCCAAGGCCTCGCAGACGCTCATGTTGGGCGCCAAGGTCGTCTCCGATGCCGGGATCATTATCAGCGACAGCGGCACCGTCGCCGATCGGATGGAGGTGGCGCTCAAGATCGGCGACGGCGCGCAGATCGGTGGTGCCGTGAACGTCGACGGCTCCTACGCCACCAAGGAGGTCACGCTCGGCAACGGGGTGACCGTGAACGGGCCGATCGGCCTCCAGGGCGTCAACAACACCACGATTGTGAAGATCGGCGACGGCCTCACCCTTAAAGGAGCGCTGACCGGGGCGGGCTCGGGCGTCGAGACGGTGGAGATCGGCAAGGACTGGCAGATCGACAGCACGGTCAATCTCGGCGCGGGCAACGACAAGCTGAAGATCGGCACGACCACCCGCGACAGCAGCGGCACCATCACGGGCGGCGCGGGCACCGACAGCCTGGAGGTCGTCCTGACCAACCAGCAGAAGGGTGCGTTCGACGCGGCGGCCAAGGCCGCCGGCTGGACGCTCCTCGCCGACGGCAGCTGGAACACCCTGGGCAAGGCGATCACCTGGCAGGGCGTCACCTATACGAGCTTCGAATCGGCGAAGACCACGGTCGAGGCCGCCAAGGTGCTGGTCGCGCAGGCGGGCGACGACCATATCGGCAGCCCGGCGACTTCGCTCGCCGTCTCGGCTTCCGCGTCGAAAGCCGCTCCCGGCGCTCAGGCGGCCTCCGCGGGAACGCTTTTCGTCGGCACGGACGGCGACGACTTCATCCTCGGCACCGACGGGGCCGACGTGATGCGGGGCGGGGCCGGCAACGACCACTTCGTCGGCGGCAAGGGCAACGACACGATCGACGGCGGGGCCGGCCACGACGTGGCCAAGTTCGCCGGCAAGCCGGCCGACTACACCTTCCTGAAGGATCCGGACGGCACGCTCCACGTCTCGAGCGCGGCGGAGGGTCAGGACGTGCTCCACAACGTCGAGGCCGTGTTCTTCCACGGCTCCGCCGAGACGGTGCCGGTCGACCACCTGCCGGTCTGACCGGCCGCCCAGCCGCTCCCGGTCGCGCCACGATCGGGAGCGGTCCCCGGTCACCGCTTCGGCGCGCGCTCCCGCACCGAACCCGTAACGACGTCCCCGGACAAGGCTCCTGCCGTCGCGTCGGGACGCAGGGACGCCAGCGCGCCGCGCGCGCCGACGATCTCCGGCAGCAGGCCCGCCGTCAGCGCGAGACGGGCGATCGCGGCGAAGCGCGTGTTGACCGACTCGAGCTCCTCCGTCGTCGCAAGGGCGAGGCGGCGGCGGGTGAGCAGGACGTCGTCGATGGGCAGGAGGCCGATGCCGTACTGGTCCACCTTCGCGGCATAGGCCGCCTGCAGGGCCTCGATCTTCCGGCGTGCGAATTTTGCGCGCTCCGCCGCCGCCTTGGCCTCGACCCAGCCGACCTTCAGCTGCGTCGCCGCCTTGCGGTCCTCGGCGAGCGCCCGGTGCATGGCCGCGTCGGCCAGTTCGCCCGCCTCCCGGATGTCGGCGAGCGTGGTCAGCTCGACGAGGGGGACGTTGAGCTGGAGGCCGAGGGACAGGCCCTCCGGCGCGCTGACGCTGCGGTAATTCTCTGTCGCCCTGTAATCGGCCTTGAGGTCGAGCCGCGGCAGGTAGCGGCCGATCGCGGCTTTGCGCGCGTCGTCGGCGGCGTTGTAGCGGTGCCAGCTCGCCTGCAGCCCCGCATTGCGTGCCCGGGTGAGCCGGGCGAGGTTGTCGAGCCCGTGGCGCTGGACCGCGTCGAGGTTCGGCAGCACGAAGCGCCCCGGCGATGCCTGCCGCAGCTGGGCGGACAGCACCGCCTGGGACTTCTCGGCGGAGGCCTGCGCCGCGACGAGGGTGCGGGCGACGTCGTTCAGCTCCGCGACCAGGTCGGCGACGTCGCCCTCGCTCGCATGCCCGGCCGCGACGCGCCCCCGCACCGCCGCCTGGAGCCGCGTCAGGTCCCGGAAGTTCTCCTCCAGCACCTTCGCTTGGCGCACCGCGAAGTTCAGCTCGACCGCGGCGTTGATCGTCTCCAGCGCCACGCCCTCGGTGGTGCGCCGGACCTCGGCGGACGCGGCGAGGGCTGCGTTCTCCGCGCTCCTCTGGCTGTAGAGGCGCTGGCCGCCATCGAGGAGCGGAAGCGCCACCGAGATGCCGGCGGTCTTGCCCGGATCGCGGTAGGAGGGGGCGGAATAGGGATCCCGCCCGATCCAGGCCGTGCCGGAGACGACCGGCGCGAAGGCCGCCCAGGCGCGGCCGACCCGCGTGTCGGCGGCGTCCCGCTCGGCCACCGAGCTGCGGACGAGGTCGCTCTCGCCGATCGCGATCGAGACCGCGTCCATCAGGTCGGCCGAGCCGCCGCGCGGGCTGCGCGGCAGGGCAGGGGGCGCCACGGCGAGGAAGGCCCGCGCCCTCCCCGGGAGGCGGGCGGGCTCGGGTGCCGCGGCGTAGACCTCGCCGATCGAGGAGCGCAATCCGATCGCGGCCGCCGGGAAGGCCTCCTCGGCGGAGGCGGGGCCCGCGAGCAGGGCCGCGCAGGCGAGCGCCAGGAGCGTGCGGGCCATCGTCAGGGCTCCCGGAAGCTGCGGCCGAGGCTGTCGATGAACGGCTTGAGGATGTAGCCGGCGAAGGTGCGGCTCTCGCCCTCGATATAGACCTGACCGACCATGCCGGCGCCGAGCAGGGCCGCCACGCCCGGCTGCTCGGGCTTCAGCCGCATCTCCACCTCGAAATAATGCTGCCCGGTGCGCTCGTCCGAGGTGGCGTCGGCGGCCACGCGCGAGACCACGCCCGGGACGTCGTCGTAGAGGCGCGCGTTCAGCGCCGAGATCTTCGCGCGGGCGCCCAGGCCGACGCGCACATGGGTGATGTCGGTGGGCGCGACCCGCGCCTTGACGGTCAGCGCGCCGCCGAGCGGCACGATCTCCGCGAGCACCTCGCCCGGTGTCACCACGGCGCCGACGGTGGCGTGCTTGGAATGTACCACCGTGCCGGCCACCGGCGCCCGCAGGTCCGTGGAGCGGACGGCGGTCTCGGCGGCCCGGATCTGGTCGGCGATCTGCCCGATCTCGGCGATCACGTCGGTCAGCCGGCCGGAGGTCTGCCGCTGGTCGGTGAGCCGCGCCTGCCGGATCCGCGAGCCGGTCTCCTCCATCTCGTCGGCGAGCGCGCCCGCCTCCGCCTTCAGGTTGGCGAGCTCCGCCTTGCGGGCGAGGAGCTGGTCCTCCCCGTCCCAGAGCGTCTTGCGCGCGAGATGGCCCCGGCTCGCGACCGGCCGCATCGCCGTGACCTGCCGGTCCAGGGAGGCGACCTGCGCGCCCACGGCCTCGATGCGCTCCGACAGGCCCTGTCGGCGCCGGGCCATCGCCTCCTTGCGCGCCACCATGGCGTCGATCTCGGCGAGCGCGGCGCCGCGCCCGCGCGTGAATTCCCGCTCCTGCTCCGCGAGGAGCGGATCGACCGGACCGGCCTCGCGGACCGGAACGATCGTTCCCCCCGAGAGCGGCGCCGCGTCGGGGAGGCCCTTGCGCAGCCCGAGCAGGTTGAAGCGGCCGCCGAGCGCCCCGTCGCCGCCCGCCGCGAAGGCGTTCTCCGCCTCGAGCCGCTGCCGCATCGCGTCGAGCACCGCGAAGCGCCCCCTGAGGCGGGTCAGTTCCGCCTGGTCGTGGACCGGGTCGAGGGTCGCCACGGTGCCGCCGGCCTCCACGGTCTCGCCGTCGCGGACGCGAATCTCGGTGATCACGCCGCCCGTCCGGTGCTGGAGCACCTTGTTCTGGCCGCTGGCGATGACGACGCCGTCGGCGACGACGGCCGAGTCGAGCGGGCACAGCACCGCCCAGAGGACGAACAGCCCCGAGGCGCCCAGCAGGACGCGACTCGACGTCGTCAGGATGTCGCGCGAGCCGGTCCGGACATCCTCCGCCCAGCTGCCGCGCATGTCGTCGGGAGCGCTCACGCGAATGGCCTTCCGTTGTGCCGGTTCCGCGGCGGGCGGCGGTGTGCGTCTCTCATCGAGGTCACGCGACGCGGGCCGGTCTCGGCTCGGCGTCGGCCTGTGGCTGCGGCGTGGGCGCCGCCTGGATGGTGAGTTCCTCCAGCCGGCCCTCCGCGATGGTGAAGGCGCGGTTGACCACTCGCAGGATGGAGGTGCGGTGGGCCGCGATCACCACAGCGGCGCCACGTCGGCGCGCCTCGGCCACCGCCACGAGCAGGGCGCGCTCGCCCGGCTGGTCGAGGCTCGCATTGGGCTCGTCGAGGACGAGGATGCGCGGGTCGCCGTAGAGGGCGCGGGCGAGCGCGATCCGCTGCTTCTGGCCGGTGGAGAGGGCGAAGGCCTGGCCGCCGAGCGGGGTGCGGTAGCCGTCCGGCAGCCCGACGATCAGGTCGTGGACGCTGGCGCCCTTGGCCGCCGCGATGACCTTCTCCTCCGTCGCCTCGGGATCGAAGCGCGCGATGTTCATCCCGACCGTGCCGGGGAAGAACTCGATGTCCTGCGGCATGTAGCCGACGATCCTGCCCCATTGGCTCGAGGGCCAGACGTCCTGCCCGATATCGTCCACGGAGACGGCCCCGGCGGTCGGCGCGATGGCGCCGACCATGATCCGGATCAGGGTCGACTTGCCCGCGCCGGTCGGGCCGGTGACGAGGACCGCCTCGCCGGGCGCCACCCGCAGGGTGATGTCCGACAGGAGCCGGCGGTCAGGCTTGCCGGGGTCGGGCGCGTAGGTCACGGCGTCGAGGGAGAGCCGCCCCTCGGGCTCGGGCAGGCTCATGCGCGCCTGGATCGACTTGTCCGGCCCGGTCAGCGCCTCGATGTCGCGGATGGCGGCCAGCCCGCGCGAGATCTGCTCCCAGCCGCCGATGACCTGATCGATCGGACTGAACGCCTTGCCCGAGACCATCGACGACATGAAGATCATGCCGGCCGACATGTCGTTGTGCAGCACCAGGAACGCGCCCCAGGCCATCATGATGACCTGCAAGGCCTGGCGGAAGGTCTTGCTGGCGGCCTGGTAGCGGGCCGACTTCGCGCCCACCGCCTCGTTCTCGTTGAGGACCAGGGCGGTCTTGCGTCCCCAGATCGTGAGGAAGGTCGAGAGCATGCCGTGGGCCCGCAGGTCCTCGATCCGCTGGAAGGCGCCCTGCGCGAAGCCGATCGCGTCGCTCTCCGCCTGGCGGCTGCGCTCGCGCTCGGTCTCGGTGGCCGCGATGTTGAGCCAGCTCAGGGCGGCGAGCACCAGGATGCCGATCACCGTCAGCAGGCCGAGGCTCCAGTGCAGCACCGCCATGATGAGCACGTAGAAGGGGATGAAGGGGACATCGAACAGCGTGACGAAGGTGCGGCCGCCGATGAAGCCGCGCGCGGTCGAGAAGTCGCGCAGCGTCTTGCCCGATCTCTGCGCGGCCTTCGGGTCGGCCGCCATCCGGGCGAAGAGCTTGGGCGCGACCGAGACGGTGTATTTCGCGGCCGCCCGGACGGCGGGATGGCTGCGGACGGCGTCGGCGAGGCCCCAGACGGCGAGCGCCGCGATCACGATGAGCGTCAGGTAGATCAGCGTCCCGATCGAGCGCGAAGCCAGCACGCGGTCGTAGACCTGCAGCATGTGGAGCGAGGGCGCGATGACGAGCAGGTTGGTAATGACCGAATACAGAAGTATCGCCCGCATGTGGGGCCCAATGCCCCTGATCATTGCCGCGAACGATGCGTTCATCTTCAGCCCCTCGTTGCGAGAGGGTTAGGAGGGCATGGTTAAGTCCATGTTAAAATTCCCATCTACGGCAGCTCATTTCCGCCATGACTGTGCCGGATGCCGGAGCCCAGGTCTGTTCAGGTTGGGCTGGCGCGCGGTGATGGACGGCGCGATCACACATTTCGCCGCGCGATGGGGCGATCGTTTCCGCTGGAATGGCGCCACCGGATCCACATCGCCGGCCGCGGCGATGCAATTTCCGATTGTATTCGCGTGAATATTACCGTTCCAGTAGAAGCGATCGAGCGATGACATGAAAAAAGCGTGTCACGTCTTGGATCGTGCGTCGCGAAATCATTTTTTAACATGCTCACCTTACCCAGACAAGTAATCGAAGGGATGCCGCTCAAGGCGTTCGTGAACCTTGCACGGAGCATGGGTCGGACGTGGGCGCACCGCGTGAATTCTGTCGAAGTGCCGAAGGAAGCGTCACGATACTGGCGGCGTTCGGCTTTGTCGCCTTGGCTATTGCGACGGCGCTGAGCGTCGAGTCGGCAAACCTGTATCTCGCCAAGTTACAGAACCAGCGGGCGGCCGACCTCGGCAATCTGGCTGCGGCAGGAACATCTTCCCCTATCGTGAACAACGCGCCGAGCGCCATGGCCACCGCCACGGCCGCCAACGTCGTGGCGATCAACGGGCTGACCGGCGCGCGCGTGGCGACCACCGTGGTCGCCTCGCCGCGGAGCGTGGGCAGCTCGGCCCTGTCGACGGTCGTCACGCGGGACATGTCCCGGTTGTTCGGCGGCGTCCTGGGCGGCACCGCGACCGCGGTCGGCGCGCGCTCGGTGGCCGATCTCGGCGGCGGGACGGGGAGCGGATCCTGCCTCGCCTCCCTCGTCGGCCCGACCAACATCTACGGCACCTCGAACGTGTCGGGGCTTAGCTGCGGGATCAACGCGACGACCTTCCTCTACGTCTGCGGCAGCGCCAACGTGGCGGTGGCCCGGGTCGGCGTCGGCTACTCCATGCAGAGCGAGGCCCCCTACATCTGCAACACGGCCTCGATGAGCCCCGGCCCGGCGAGCTTCTCCTACAAGGCGGCCCCGACCGACACGATCGCGGCGAGCCCGGACATGGTGGCGATCAAGAGCCACCTGCTGGCGATGGGCAGCCCCGGATGGCCCTACGGCTCCACCTCGCCGCGAAGCCTGATGAACCCGGCCGTCACCGCCGGAACGGACATGACCTATCCGGCAGGCACGATCGCGACCCTGTCGCAGGGCACGCGCTACCGGAATCTTCAGATCACGAGCTCGACCCTCACCTTCACGGGCAACGGCGTCGCCGACCCGACCTGCGCCACGCCCACGACGATCTCCGGCAACATCGTCCTGAACGGCAACAGCACGCTGACCTTCGCCAGCGGCTGCTACGTGGTGGCGGGGTACGTGACCGCCCACGGCGGCGCCAACACGGTCTTCGCGGCGGCGCCGGGCGCCACGGCGACCTTCGTCTTCAAGCAGTACATCACCAACGGATCCGGCACGATGACGCTTCCGGACGCGAACTATTCGATCGCCGGCAACGTCAACAACAACAACGGCGGCACGATGTTGTTCGGAGATGGGGTCAAGGTCTTCGGCGCGGGGATCGTGAATACCACCGGCACGCTCGGCTTCGGTACGGGGCCGCATTACGTCAACGGCGGCACCATCACCAACGGCACCGGCACGATGACGTTCGGCAACGGTGATTTCTATCTCTGGGGCGGCAGCATGTCGAACTCCAGCAGCGACTCGATGCGCTACGGGAACGGAACGTTCTACTTCTACGGAGGGACGGTCTACAACGTATCCGGGAGCCTCGTGTTCGGAAACGGACCATTCTACTTCAAGGGCGGCTCCGTGAGCCTCAGCCGCGGCTCGACCACGCGCTTCGGCGTCGGCAACATCGACTTCTACGGCGGCACCATCACGATGGCGGGCGCCAGCACCACGATCGGATATGGCGGGTCCGCCACGACCGGCTCGTCGACCGTGTCGCTCTACGGCGGCTCCCTGTCGCTGACGACCGCCAGCCTGACCGCCGTGGGCGTGACCTTCGCGTTCTACGGCGGGACGATCAGCCTGCTGGGCGTCGGCACGATCAACGCCACGGCGCCGACCGACCCGAAGCCGACGCTCGGCTACCGCAACATCCTGTTCGTGGTCTATGGCGGCGCCTTCAACCTCTACCAGTCCGCCGCCGTGACGGACACGATGTCGGGCCTGATCTACGTTCCGGCCACCAACGTCTCGATCTACGGCAGCCAGACGGTGCAGTATCCGGCGGGCGGCTGCTTCCAGGTCGTGGCCGGCGTCCTCGACATCTACCAGAAGGCGCGCCTCAACGTTTCGCCCTGTGCCGGGATCGCGATGGGATCGGGATCGGGCACGGCCACCCTCGTCCAGTGAGGGGCGTGGCGATGCGAGGCATTCTCCAGCGGCTCCGGGCGGCGCGGTCGGGCGCGGCGGCGGTCGAGTTCGCGATGATCGCGCCGGTCTTCGTGCTGATCGGCTTCGGCCTGGTCGATCTCGGATACGCCTTCCACGTCCGGCTGTGCCTCGCGAACGCCACCACGGCCGGCGCCCTCTACGCCCAGGCGAACGGCCAGAACCTGACCGCGAGCGACCTCCCGGACTATGTCGGCAAGGTGCAGGCCGTCGTCACCGCCGCCGCCACGGGGCTGCCGCAGGCGCCGACCGTGTCGGTCCTGTTCAACGACGCGGCCGATGCCGGCCGGGTGGGCGCCTTCTACTGCCTGTCCGCAGCCCCGGTGATGTGGACGAGCACGGGCGCGGCCGCGGCGAGCTGCGGCGGCAACGTGATGTCGGGCAAGTTCGTGACGATCTCGGTCACGGCGAACCGGCCGACCCTGTTCTTTCGGCTGGGCACCGGCACGGCGTTCTCGGCGCTCGTGCAGACGAGCGACTTCGCGATGGCGAGGGTTCAATGACGCGGCCGGCACCGGGTCCGACCGGAGGTGCGGGCGCCGCTTCCCGCCGCTCGATCGGGCGGCGCCTCCTCGCGGATCGGTCGGGGGCGACGGCGGTCGAGTTCGCCGTGCTGGCGCCGTGCCTGATCTTCCTCGTCTTCACCGTCCTGGTGTTCGGCCTCGCCTTCTGGACGCGCAACGCCCTCACCGAGACGTCGGTCGAGACGGCCCGGTGCATCGCGATCGGCTCGCCGGATTGCGCCACCGTCGGCAGCGGCTGTCCGTCGAGCGTCGCCGGCGCCTGCTACTTCCAGAAGCTGGCGGCGCTCCGCGGCCTGCCCGGCATGCGGGCGACCAACGTGACGGTGAACAGCCGGGGCCTCTGCGGCACCGTGAGCTGCACCATCGTCTCCGCCTCCTACCCGTTCGAGCTGCAGGGATACGTCTACACGCTCAACACGTCCGGCCATTTCCCGAACCTGTGACGCGGGCCGCGTGCGCGGCGCCTACAGGGTCCGAGACAGCACGATCGGCCCGCTGCGGGGGCCGCGGCCGTAGGGCGAGGGTGCGACCGAGGGCGCGCCGTAGACGGTCGGGGTCGAAGCCTTGCCCATCTCGGCGGCGAGCGACTTGATCAGCCCCTCGGTGACGCTGCGCGCGGTGCCGAGCACCGCCTGGTTCGCCTCGACCGCCTCCATGAAGCGGCGGTGCTCGGCGCGCAGCCGCTCGACGCCCTGCGGCGCGAAGCGGGCGAGCGCCACGGCGTTGGCCTTCACCGTCTCCAGCCCCTGCATGTAGGCGGCCGCCAGCGCGCCCTTGCGCTCGGGATCGGCGAGGCCCTCGCGCAGGCGGCCCGCGCGGACCGCCTCGCTCTCGGCCGCGAGCACCACCTCCAGCGCCTGCATCGCGGCGCCGACCTCGGCGACGAGCGCCTCGGCGCCGGCCCTGTCGGCGATCATGGTCCGGACGGGTTCAGGCATTGCCGCCTCCGCTGGCGCCTTGCAGCTTCATCATCTCGCGGAAGACCTGGTCGGCGATGCCGACGCCGCCGCTCTTCACGATCTGCTGGGCGTATTCCTTGGTCAGCATCGAGCGCCAGACGCCGCCGCCGGCGCCGTTCTCGCCGAGCGGCCCCTCGGTGCCCTCCGACTGGGTCATCCGGTCGAGGGAGGATTCGAGGAACATCGATTCGAAGTCGGTGGCGGTCTTGCGCAGCTTGGCCGCGTTCTGGCCGGAGGTGGCGGAGCCGGGCTTGGCCAGGGATTCGGCGACCGAGCCGGCGATGGACTTGCCCACGCCGATGGCGGCGGTGGCGGCGAAGGTGGCGAGCGGCAGCAAGGTCAGGCCCTCCGGTCGGAAATCGTGGAAAGAGGCATCACATCACCTCGATATCGGCCTGCAGGGCGCCCGCCGCCTTGATGGCCTGGAGGATCGAGATCAGGTCCCGCGGGCCGACGCCGAGCGCGTTGAGCCCGTCCACCAGCTCGCGCAGGGTCACGCCCTCCTTGACGAGGGCGAGCTTGTTGCCGTCCCCCGTATCGACCTTCACGCCGGTGCGCGGCACCACCACGGTCTGGCCGTTCGAGAGCGGGTTCGGCTGGCTCACCTGCGGCTGCTCGGTGATGGTGACGGTGAGGTTGCCCTGCGCGATCGCCACCGTGGAGACGCGCACGTCGCGGCCCATCACGATGATGCCGGAGCGCTCGTCGACGACGACCCGCGCGGTCTGGTCGGGCTCGACCTTGAGCTGCTCCACCTCGGTGATGAGGCGGATCATGTTGCCGTTGTAGCGGGCCGGGATCTGGATGGTGACGGTGGCCGGGTCTGTCGGCTCGGCCGTGTCGGAGCCCATGAAATCGTTGATCGCGGCGGCGATCCGCTTCGAGGTGGTGAAGTCGGGGTTTCGAAGCGAGAGCCGCAAGGAGCGCGCGTCGTTGAGCTTGAACGCGATCTCACGCTCGATGTTGGCGCCGTTCGAGATGCGCCCGTTGGTCGGCACGCCGCGGGTGATCTTGGCCGCGTCGCCCTCCGCCGCGAACCCGGCGATGGCGACCGAGCCCTGCGCCAGCGCGTAGACCTCACCATCGGCGCCCAGCAGCGGCGTGACGAGGAGCGTGCCACCCTGAAGCGACTTCGCGTCGCCGAGCGAGGAGACGGTGACGTCGATGCGCGTGCCCTGCGCCGCGAAGGGCGGGAGGCTCGCCGTCACCATCACCGCGGCGAGGTTCTGCGTGCGCATGGTGGCGCCGCGGGTGTTCACGCCGAGCCGCTCCAGCATCGCCTGCAGCGACTGCTTGGTGAAGGGGATGTTGTTGAGCGTGTCGCCGGTGCCGTTCAGGCCGACCACGATGCCGTAGCCGACGAGCTGGTTCTGGCGCACGCCCTCGATCGAGGCGAGGTCCTTGACCCGGGACAGGGCCGAGGCCGGGCCCGCCGCGAGCAGGAGGAGCGCGACGAGGCCGAGGAGGGAGATCAGACGTGTCGGTCGAGACGGCATGTCGGGCTTCGCGAACGGAACTCGGCCAAACCCTTGCCAGCCGCGTGCCAGCATCTGTCTTGCGATCAAGATATTGATTTATCTTGCATTCGTCGGGACCGTCCCGTCCGGATCGGCCGGCTGGGTAGGCGCAGTTCGTGCCGCCCCGGCAGGTTCTGCCGGGTCGTTTACCCGCGGTTAACCCTGGCGCCGCGACTGTCCCAGAGGGGCGCCCTGCGCGTCCGGAGCGGTGCAACCATGCGTGTCGACAACCGAGTGACGCCCCAGGGCGTCGCCACCGTCGCGGGGACGCGCCGGGCCGAGGGCGGCCAAAGCTTCAGCCTCGGCGGCTCCGGTTCCGCCGCGCAGGCGGGTGGGGCCGGCGCGGCGCCGGCCGCGGCGACGCTCGCGGGCCTCGACGCGGTGCTCCTCCTCCAGAACGAGGCCGACACGCCGCAGGAGCGCCGTCGGCGCTTCGCCCGGCGCGGGCACGACCTGCTCGACGGGCTCGACCGGCTGAAGGCGGCGCTGCTCACGGGCCGCGTCGCCGTGCAGGACCTCTCGGCCATCGCCGGCCGCCTCGCCGAGCGGGCCGGCTCCTCGGGCGATCCGCGTCTCGACGGGCTCCTCGCCGAGATCGAGCTGCGCGCCGCCGTGGAACTCGCCAAGCTCGAGGCGCGGCGGAGCGTCTGAACCGGGTTCCCAAAGGGATCATCCCTTTGGCGGGGTGCCGGGGTAGAGCCC
Source organism: Methylobacterium dankookense (assembly GCF_902141855.1). Classification (GTDB taxonomy): domain Bacteria; phylum Pseudomonadota; class Alphaproteobacteria; order Rhizobiales; family Beijerinckiaceae; genus Methylobacterium; species Methylobacterium dankookense. Next base: position 39,161 of record NZ_CABFVH010000032.1, read on the forward strand.
CGGCCTATTCCCGGGCTCTGCCCGGACCGGCGAGAGGGATGATCCCTCTCGACACCCGGACCGAACCGCCTCAGGCGGCGCTCGCCCGCTTCGGCGGCGGTCCCGCCGGCCGCACCGTGATCCGGGCGGGGAAGTCGTCCGCCTCGGCCATGCTGCCCACCACCGCGATCAGGCTCGCGCCCGGCATCTCCGCGACCATGGTCTCGGCCGGGGCGGCGAGGCCGTAATCCCGCAACGCGCTCCAGCCGTCCACGACCAGGATCTCGGGCCGGCGCAGCAGCGCCCGCGCCAGCCCCACGGCGGCCTGCTGGCGCGCGTCGAGGAGGCGGCCGCGATTGCCCACCTGGAATTCCAGCCCCCGCAGCCGGATGCCCCCCTCCAGGCCGAAGGTACGCACCGCGGCGCGCACCTGGGCCCGGATCTCGGCCTCGCCGTGCATGCGCGCGGTGTCGATGCGGCCGAACAGCAGGTTGTCGAGGATGGAGCTGCGCGGATTGATCCGGGCCGGATCGTAGGGCTCGATGCCGCGGCCGTTCCGGCCCGCCAGCGCCGCCTGCACGAAGCCGCGGGCGCCGACGATGCGCGCCTGCAGGGCGGGCGTGAGCAGGCCGAGCCTCTGGCGCGGCTCGACATAGGGCAGGGCGAGTTCCAGGAAGGTCTCCTCGTCGGCGCGCGCGGGCCTGTCGCCGAGGCCGATCCCGGCGAGCCGCCGCTCGAGGTCCGGCAGCGCCTCGGGGTCGACCAGGGAGAAGCGCCGCATCAGGCCGTGGCCCGGGGGCAGGCCGCGGAAGATCTCGATGAGGGTGCGGGCGATGCGCACGCCCATCTGCGCGAGGTCGTCGTAGAGGTCCGCCCGGATCAGGGCGATGCGCAGGCGGCCGTCGCGGGCGAGGGCGGGTCCTAGCAGGGCGGGATCGTCCGGCACGCCGAAGAGCAGGTTCTCGGCTACGCTCGCCTGCGCGTTGTAGCTGCCCCTGGCGAAGGGGATGACGAGGCCCTGCAGCCCGGCCTCCGCGAAATGCTCGCGCAGATAGGCGCGCGCCTGGATCATGCGCTGCCCCGCCGGTGTCTCGTGGGTGACGGAGCTGAGGGCGCCGAGGCCGAAGCGGTAGAGGTCGTCCTCCATCCCGAGCCGGCCGAGGAGGTGGAGCAGGCGCTGGTCGAGGTCGGCGGCGTCGGTCAGCCCCAGCGCGGCGTAGTCGATCCAATCCTGCTCCACCGTATCGGACGGGTTGCCGGTGCGCAGGGCCTCGGCGCGGCGGGCCTCCGCCGCCCGTCCCTCGGATCTTGGATGCCAGCGCAGGCCGTAGAGCAGGTTGTCACGCAGCGAGCCCGGGAACAGCACCGGCTGCGCGCCGAGATAGGCGATGCGCCGCGCCAGCGCCGTGGTGGACAGGCCCGCGAGGTCGGTCGTGCCGATCCGGATGCTGCCCGCGATCGGCCGCTGCAAGCCGACCACCGCGACGGCGAGCTGACGGGCGAGCGCGCTGCCGGGCGAGGCCAGCGCGAGGCGGGCCGGCAGGGCCGCGCTGAACCCTTCGATCTCGACGCTGCGCCCGTCATGCGGATCGCGCAGGACGACGCCCTCCACGCGCAGCGGGCTGCCGAGCTGCGGCGGGGCAAGTGCGTCCGGCCCGGGCGGGCGGAGGCGGTGGGTGGCGAAATGGGCCGCGACGGTCTCGTACTTCACCTCGACGTCGAGCCGCTGCTGGTCCCAGTCGATCAGCTCCTTCAGGGGTGGGGGCAGGTCGCGGTAGGCGGCGAGCACCGCCACGAGCTGGCCGATGTCGAGCTGACCCTTCAGGGCGAACAGGCCGCCGATCGCGTAGAACAGGAACGGCGTGACCTGGGCGAGCAGGTTGTTGAGGTATTTGACCGCGAACTTGCGCCGGTAGATGCGCAGGCGCAGGTCGTAGAGCCCGTGCAGGCGCCCGCCGATCTCGGCCTGCTCCCAGCGCCCGGCGCCGTTGGCGGTGACCGCGTCGAGCCCCTCCAGCACCTCGCCGATGCGGCCGGCGAGATTGCGCGAGGCGAGCTGGCGGTGCCGACTCAGGCGGATGATCTCCCGGCGCAGGCGCGGGATGACGATCATCTGTACCGCGACCATGCCGCCGGCCACGAGGCCGAGCCAGACGTTCTGCATCAGGATGAAGGTGAGCGCCGTGGCGGCCTGGGTGCCCAGGAAGGCCGGCACCACGAAGGCGTCGCCGATGAAGGTGCCGATCGGCTCCACCTCGTCGCGGATTATGGTCGCGGTCTCCGAGGCCTTCACCTCGCCCTGCGCCTCGGGGGTGAAGCGCAGCATCAGCGAGAAGAGCTGGAAGCGCAGTCGGCGCAGCATGCGCTCGCCGAGCACGCCCTTCTGCAGGTTGATCCAGAACTTGAACGCGCCGTTGATCAGGACCAGCGTGAGGAACAGGCTCGAGAGGCCGAGCAGCAACTCCAGCCGCCCGACCGAGAAGCCGGAGAAGAGCTGGGTGGCCCCGCCGCCGAGCCAGGCCGGCCAGTGCACGGTGATGTCGAGGAAGGAGGTGGTGGCGTTGCCCTTCTCGAAAGCCTTGCCGGTGATGGCGTCGTTGACGATGCGCCGCGGCAGGTCGAGGGACGCGAAGTAGAAGGGCAGGGAGGCGAGGACGACGAGGCAGATCGCGACCTGATCGCGCCGGGAGTAGCGCCAGATGTATCCGAACAATGACGGTTCGAGATCGCGCATCGGGACCTTGGGATGCCTGGAACGCTCGTCCCCGAACTGCCTGCCGGTTCGGGGACGAGCGCGTCGAAACGAAGACCTCGAATCCGGCCCGTCCGCGACGCGGCCGGGCTTCGCCATGGTTCTACGATCGGTCGGGGCATCGGCGCGACGGGAATGTCGCGTCGCGCACAGCCGCACCGCACGCGCCCTGTGGCGGAGCGGCGCAGGTTATGCAACACGGTGCCGAGCTCCGGCCGCGGAGAAGGCCCGTTGACCGCCTTGCGCCCATCGCCCGCCCTCTCAGGCTCCGGCGAGCCCTGCCGCATCCTGATCTACAGCCACGACACCTTCGGGCTGGGGCATCTGCGCCGTTCCCGCACCATCGCCAACGCGGTGGCCCAGGCGCTCGGCGCCCGCATCGTCGTGGTCTCCGGATCGCCGGTGGCGGACCGCTTCGCCTTCGCGCCCGGCGTCTCCGCCGTGCGGATCCCCGCCGTGACCAAGCGGGTCGATGGCGGCTATGCCAGCCTGGAGCCCGGCCGGGCGCTCGCGGAGACCGTTGCCGCGCGCGCCGCGCTCATCGCGCGCACGGCCGAGGGCCTGCGGCCGCACCTCGTCATCGTCGACAAGGAGCCGACCGGCTTCCAGGGCGAGATCCTGGGGATGCTGGAGCGGGCGGCGGAGGGCGGCGCGCGCCTCGTCCTCGGCCTGCGCGACGTGCTCGACGATCCCGCGCTCCTCGCTCCCGAATGGGCGCGGAAGGGGGCGGGGGAGGCGCTGGAGCGGCTCTACCACGAGGTCTGGGTGTACGGCGTGCCGCGCATCCACCGGCCGCTCGACGGGCTCGATCTCGATCCCGCCGTCGAGGACCGCCTGATCTATACGGGCTATCTGCGCCGGGACCTGCCGCCGCCGAGCCCCGGCCGGACGTTGCCGCCCCTCGCCGAGGCGCCCTTCCTGCTGGTCACGCCCGGCGGGGGCGGCGACGGCGCGACGCTGATCGACTGGGTTCTGGCGGCCTACGAGGCGGATCCGGGCATCCCGCTGCCCGCCCTCATCGCCTTCGGCCCCTTCCTCGACGTGGAGACGCGCACCGCTTTCCTCGCGCGCATCGCGCGGCTGCCGGGGCGGCTCTCGGCCATCACCTTCGACAGCGAGATCGAGCGGCTGGTGCACCGCGCCGCGGGCATCGTCGCCATGGGCGGCTACAACACGTTCTGCGAGATCCTCTCCTTCGACAAGCGCGCGGTGCTGGTGCCGCGCACCGAGCCGCGGCGCGAGCAGGAGATCCGGGCGCGGGCCGCCGAGGCCCTGGGCCTGGTGCGCGTGCTGAGCGAGGCCGAGGGCCGCGCGCCGGAGCGGATGGCGGCGGCCCTGCGCGCCCTGCCGGAGCAGCCCGAGCCCTCGCGCATGGTGGTGCCCGGCCTGCTCGACGGGCTCGACGCCATCGTCGGCCGGGTGCGGGCGCTGGCGGAGCGGGCTTTGCGCCGCGCGGGCACCCCATGAGCGGCCCCCGCATCGCGGTGGTGGTGAAGGGCTATCCGCGCCTGTCGGAGACCTTCATCGCCCAGGAGCTGCTGGCGCTGGAGGCGCGCGGCCTGCCCCTGTCGATCTGGTCGCTGCGGCAGCCCACCGACGGCGCGCGCCACCCGATGCACGAGGCCATCCGGGCGCCGGTGACCTACCTGCCCGAATATCTGCACGATGCGCCCCTGCGGGTGCTCGCGGGCCTCGGCGCGGCGCTGCGCCGGCCGCGCCTGGCCGGCCTGCTCCGCCTGTTCGCGCGGGACTTCCTGCGCGACCCGAGCGCCTCGCGCCTGCGCCGCCTCGGCCAGGCCCTGGTCCTCGCCCGCGAACTGCCGGAGGGGGTGACGCATATCCACGTCCATTTCCTCCACACGCCCGCGAGCGTCGCCCGCTACGCCGCGCGCCTCACCGGCCGCGCCTGGACCTTCTCGGCGCATGCCAAGGACATCTGGACCACGCCGGACTGGGAGCTGCGGGAAAAACTCGCCGACGCCGCCTGGGGCGTGACCTGCACGCGCGACGGGCTCGGGCGGCTGGAGGGGTTGTCGACCCATGCGCCCCTCAGCGAGCGGGGGGCGACGGATTCAGACGAGGCGCAGGTCCCCTCTCCCGTTCGGGAGAGGGACAGGGTGAGGGTCGAGAACTCTACGGACAGAGCGGAGCCGGAACCGCCTCGCCGTCGCGCCCCTTCCGAAACCTTCTCATCCCTCACCCCAGCCCTCCCCCGAGCGGGAGAGGGGGCCTGTCGCGGTTCGCACGCGGGCCCGGAAAGCTGGTTTCCTGCCCCGACAAGCGGGGAAGGAAGGAGCCGCCTCCTCCTCGCCTATCACGGCCTCGACCTCGCCCGCTTCCCGGCGCCGCCCCCCGTCCGCCCCGCCCGGGACGGGGGCGACCCGGCCGACCCGCTGCGCCTCGTCTGCGTCGGCCGGCTCGTCGCCAAGAAGGGGCATGACGACCTGCTGGAGGCCCTGGCGCGGCTGCCGCGCCTGCACTGGCGTCTCACCCTGATCGGCGGCGGCGAGCTGCGGGCCGAACTCGAAGCCCGGGCGGCGGCTCTCGGCCTCGGCGAGCGCGTGCGCTTCCAGGGCGCGCTGGCCCAGCCCGCGGTGATCGCCGCGATGCGCGAGGCCGACCTGTTCGTGCTGCCGACCAAATCCGCACCGGGCGGCGACCGCGACGGGCTGCCGAACGTGCTGATGGAGGCGGCGAGCCAGGAGCTGCCGATCCTCGCTACGGCCTTCGCCGGCACGCCCGAATTCATCGCGTCCGGCGAGCATGGCCTCCTCGTCCCGCCGGGCGACACCGCGGCCCTCGCGCAGGCCCTTCAGGACCTCGCTGGCGATCCGGATCTGCGGCGGCGCCTCGCCCTCGGGGCCCGCGCCCGGCTCGTCCGCGACTTCGCGATGGAGGCGGGCATCGACGCCATCGCTGCGCGGCTCGCCGCGAGCGCCGGGATCGCCCTGGCTCCGGCCACCATCCAGACGGAGGGAGTGCGCGCGTGCGCGTGCTGATCGCCGTCACGCATCTCCTCGGGGCGGGCCATCTCACCCGTGCGGCGGCGCTCGCCCGCGCGCTGGCGGCGGAGGGCCACGCGGTGGTGCTGGCGAGCGGGGGCAGTCCGGCCCCGCTGGTGCGGACCGACGGCGTGCGCCTCCTCCAGCTCGACCCGGTCCATATCCGCGGCACCGCCTTCTCCGACCTGCTGGACAGCGAGGACCGCCCGGCCGACGGCGCGCTCTTCGCCCGCCGCCGCGAGGCCCTGCTCGGCGCGCTCGCGGATCTCGCGCCGGACGCGGTCGTCACCGAGCTGTTCCCCTTCGGCCGGCGGGCGCTCGCGGCCGAGTTCCTCGCCCTCGTCGAGGCCGCGCGGGCGCGTCGCCCCCGGCCCCTGGTCCTCGCCTCAGTGCGCGACATCCTCGTCGCGCCGGACCGGCCGGCGAAGGTGGCCGAGGCCCATGCGCGGGTGGCCGACCTCTACGACGGCGTCCTCGTCCACGGTGATCCGGCGCTCGCCGCCCTCGACGCCTCCTGGCCCGTCGATTCCCGGCTCGCCTCGCGGCTCACCTATACCGGCTACGTGGACGAGGGCGGGCCTCTGCCTGAAACGGGGCCGCGCGCGGGCATCCTCGTTGCGGCGGGCTCCAGCGCCGCCGGGCTCGGGCTCCTCGCCGCCGCTGCGGAGGCGGCGCGGCGGCGGCCGGATCTCGGCTGGCGCATCCTGGCGGGGAACGGCGTGTCCGAGCCCGCCTTCCGGGCGATGGGGGAGGGGCTCGCGCCCGGCACCCTGGAGCGGGCGCGGCCCGATTATCGCGCGCTCCTCGCCCGCGCCGCGGTCTCGGTGAGCCAATGCGGCTACAACACCGCCGTCGACCTCCTCGCCGCGGGCCCGCGCGCCGTGCTGGTCCCCTTCGAGGCCGGGCGCGAGACGGAGCAGCGGCTGCGCGCGGAGCGCCTCGCCGCACGCAGCCTCGCCAGCGTGCTGCCCGAGGCGGAGCTTACCGCCGACGCGCTTCTCGCCGCCGTCGAGGCCGCCTCGAGCGCTCCGGAGCCGCCGGCCCACGGCATCCGCCTCGACGGGGCCGCCCGTACCGCGGCGCTGATTGGAGAGATGCGCCGCCGCCGCGCCCCCGCCGGCCTCGACCTCGACCCGCTGCGCGCCGCCCTTGACGCGGCGGGTGAAGCGGGGCGGCGCGTCCGGTTCTGGTGGCGGGACGACGATGCCGTCGCGGGCGAGCCCGCCCTCGACCGCCTTCTCGATCTCGCGGAGGGGACACCGATCCTGCTCGCCGCGATCCCGGCCGGCATCGTGCCCTCGCTCGCCGAGCGCCTCGCCCGCGCGCCGCTGGCCCGCGCCGCCGTGCACGGCCTCGCCCACGCGAACCACGCGCCCGCAGGCGAGAAGCGGGCGGAGTTCGGCCCGCACCGCCCCCTCGACGTTCTCTGCGAGGAGGCGGAAGCGGCCCTCGGGCTCGCCCGGGTGCGCCTGCCGGAGGTGCTGCCGGTCTTCGTGCCCCCCTGGAACCGGATCGCCCCCGATCTCGCCGCCGCCTTGGCCGATCTCGGCTATGCCGGCCTGTCGGCCGCGGGCGGCGGCGCCGGCCCCGTCGCCCTCGTCCGCCACGACATCGACCTCGACCCGATCGACTGGCGCGGCACCCGCTCGCTCGTCGATCCGGCCCGCCTCGTCGCCGATCTCGTGCGCCGCGTCGCGGCGGGCGGGATCGGGCTCCTCACCCACCACCGCGTGCACGATGCGGCCCTGTGGGACTTCCTCGGCGCGCTCCTGCCCCTCCTCGTGCGACACCCGGCCGTGGATGTCGCCGACCCGCGCGACCTCTTCTCCGTCCGGCCGGTGGACGGGGAGCCCGCGGCGTGGTCGAGTGCGGGGACGAGGATTTCGTGAGCCCGCTCCTCTCGATCCGCGACCTCCGCGTCGCCTTCCGCACCGAGGCCGGCCCGTTCGAGGCCCTGCACGGTCTCTCCCTCGACGTGACGCGGGGCCGGACCCTGGCGCTCGTCGGCGAATCCGGCTCCGGCAAGTCCGTGACCGCGCAGGCGATCCTGCGCATCCTGCCGCGCGCCGCGGCGATCACCGGCGGGCAGATCCTGTTCGAGGGTCAGGACGTCGCGAGCCTCGCCGCGGACGGCCCGGCGATGCGGGACCTGCGCGGCCAGCGCGTCGCCATGATCTTCCAGGAGCCGATGACCTGCCTGTCGCCCCTCCACACGGTGGGCGACCAGATCGGCGAGGCGCTGCGCGTCCACACCGACGCCTCGCGGAAGGAGGCGCGGGCCCGCACCCGCGAGGCGCTCGCCCATGTGGGCTTTCCCGATCCGGAGCGGGCGCTCGATACCTTCCCGTTCGAGCTCTCCGGGGGCCTGCGCCAGCGCGCCATGATCGCGATGGCGATCATCCTGCGGCCGGCCCTCCTCGTCGCCGACGAGCCGACCACCGCCCTCGACGTGACGACCCAGGCCCAGATCCTGGCGCTGCTCGCCCGGCTCCAGGAGGAGACCGGCATGGGCATCCTGCTCATCACCCACGATCTCGGCGTGGTCGCCAACATGGCCCACGACGTCGCGGTGCTCTATCGCGGCCGGCTCGTGGAGTCGGGGCCGCGCGACGTGGTGATGCGCGCGCCCGGCCACGCCTATCTCCGGGCGCTGCTGCACGCGGTGCCGCGCTTCGACATGGCGCCGGGCGAGCGGCTCACCCCGATCCGCGCGGCGCAGGCCGTGATCCCGCCGGCCCGCTCAGGGCCGCCGAATGCCGGCCCGATCCTGCGGGTCGAGGGCCTCTCGAAGACCTTCACGCTCCGCGCCGGGCGCTTCTGGGACAAGCCCCGCCTCGTGCGGGCTGTCTCGGACGTGTCCCTGACGCTTCCCGCGGGGAAGACCCTCGGCCTCGTCGGCGAGTCGGGCTCGGGCAAGACCACCGTCTCGAAGATGGTGATGCGCGCGCTCGCCCCCGATTCCGGGCGCGTCCTCTTCGATGCGGGCGCCGGCCCGCGCGACGTGCACCAGCTCGGGCCCGCCGAGCTCTTCGCCTACCGCGAGAAGACGCAATTCGTCTTCCAGGACCCCTACGCCTCCCTCGATCCGCGCATGAGCGTGCGCCAGATCCTGTGCGAGCCGATGGAGATCCACGGCGTGCCGAAGGCGCAGGCGCGGGCGCGTGCCCGCGAACTGCTGGCCATGGTCGGGCTCGAGCCAGAGGCGCTGTCGCGCTTCCCCCACGCCTTCTCCGGCGGCCAGCGCCAGCGCATCGGCATCGCCCGGGCGCTGGCGCTGGAGCCGCGCCTCCTCGTCCTCGACGAGCCGGTCTCGGCGCTCGACGTCTCGGTCCAGGCGCAGATCCTGAACCTGCTCAAGGACCTCCAGGCCGCACTCGGCCTCAGCTACCTCATCGTCTCCCACAACCTCGCGGTGATCGACTACATGGCCGACACGATCAGCGTGATGGCGCGCGGCCGCATCGTCGAGGAGGCGCCCCGCGCCGCCCTGTTCCGCGCGCCCGCCCACCCCTACACGCGGGCGCTGCTCGCCGCGGTGCCCGATCCGAGCCTCGACCACCCGCTCGACTTCGCCGCGGTGACGGGGGACCATTCGGACCCCGCCCGCTGGCCGGCGCCCTTCCGCCTCGCCCCCGACGAGGCCGGCGCCATGGTCGAGATCGCCCCCGGCCACCGCGTCCGCCACGGCGCGGCCCTCGACAGGCGGGCCGCCTGATGGCCCGGCTGATGGAGCGCCTGCGCCGCCGCGTGCTCGGCCCCCTGTTCGACCGCCTCGGCTACGACCTCGTGCCGGCGACGCCCGACTGGGCGCACCGCCCCGTCTCGCCCCGGGAGGTCGACCGCCTGCTGGGGAATGCCGCGGCCCGGCTCGCGCAGGACATCGACGCCGCCGGCATCGCCTGCCGGCACGACCTGCGCGCGCTGGCGGAGGAGTTCTGGGAGCTGATCCCGCAGGCCCCCGTGCGGCAGCGCCGCGGCGGCTCCGGCTTCAACGGCGCGCTCCAGCTCTTCGTGCTGATGCGCGCGCTGGAGCCGGATTTCGTGATCGAGTCGGGCGTCTTCCGCGGGCTCACCACCTGGATCATCCGGCAGGCCCGGCCCGAGGCCGAGCTGTTCTGCCGCGATCCCGACCTCTCGCGCCTGCAGTACCGCGACCCGCAGGCCCGCTACTGCACGCAGGACTGGTCGACGGCCGACTGGTCGGGCCTCGATCCCACCCGCACCGTGGCCTTCTTCGACGACCACGTCGCGCAGGGGCGGCGGGTGGTCGAGGCCCATGCCCGCGGCCTCACCCGCCTCGTCTTCGACGACGACGTGGCCGCCCACCGCATCCACGCCCATGGCGGCCCGGCGCACCCGACCATCGCCATGCTGGGTTCCCTGCGCGACGATCCGGAGCCGATCCGCTGGCAGCGCAACGGCCGGGTCTTCGAGCAGCCGGGCGTCGACCCCGTCGCCCGCAAGGCCGCCCGCCTGATCGCCCGCTCCCACGCCTTCGACGACCTGCACGGCGCCACCGGCTACGCGCCCGCGCGGCTCACCTACGTGCAGCTCCATCCGGAGGGCGGCGGATGAGCGGCCTTGGGAGAGATGGGAGCATTCAGGACGAGACGCGGGCCCCCTCTCCCGTTCGGGAGAGAGTTGGGGTGAGGGTCGAGAACTCTACGGACAGAGCGGAGCCGGAGCCGCTTCACGGTCGCGACCTCTCCGGACACTTCTCATCCCTCACCCCGACCCTCTCCCGGACGGGAGAGGGGGCCCGTGGCGCTTCCGGCGAATCGATCGAAGCCGGATCTTCCCCCACGGAGCATGCCGGGACATCCGGCATCTCCCGCCGTGCCCTCCTCGCCGGCCTCGGCGCGCTGCTTCTCCCGCGCCCCGCCCGGGCCGAGGCCCCGCGCCTGCCCGAGACCCCGCTCGTGGTCGATCTCGCGGCCAGGGGGCGCCGGCTCGGGCAGCCCGGCGGCGCGGTGCGCACGCTGATCGCGAAGGCGCGCGACGTGCGCTACCTGTCGGTGTGCAGCTACAGCCGCCTCGTCGGCTACGATGCCGATCTCGCCCTGAAGCCCGACGTGCTGGAGGCGGTGGAGGTCGAGGGTGGGCGCTTCACCCTGCGCCTGCGCGCGGGCCATCGCTGGTCGGACGGCCCGCCCTTCACGGCGGAGGATTTCCGCTACTACTGGGAGGATGTCGCCAACGAGCACGAGCTGAGCCCCGGCGGGCCGCCCGACTTCCTGATGCTCGATGGCAAGCCGCCCGCGGTGAGCTTCCCGGACGCGCGCACCGTGATCTATGCCTGGGAGCGGCCGAACCCGCGCTTCCTGCCCGCGCTCGCCGCCCCGCGCGATCCGCTGATCTACCGGCCGGCCCACTACCTGAAAGCCTTCCATCCGCGCTACGCCGGCCGCGAGGCGGCCGAGGCGCTCGCCAAGCGCGAGAGGCTGCGCAGCTGGGCGGCCCTGCACAACCGGATGGACGACAATTTCGAGCTGAACAATCCGGACTGCCCGACGCTCCAGCCCTGGCAGCCCCGCACCCGGGCGCCGGCCACCCGCTTCGTCTTCGAGCGCAACCCGCACTACCACCGGGTCGACACCGCCGGCACGCAGCTGCCCTATCTCGATTCGATCCTCATGGACGTGGCCTCGACGGGGCTGCTCGTCGCCAAGACCAATGCCGGCGAGGCGGACCTGATGTTCCGCGGCCTCTCGATGTCCGACATCCCGAGCCTGCGCGAGGGCGAGCGGGCGCACCGCTACCGCACCCATCTCTGGCCGCTGGCCCGCGGCTCCGAACTCGCCCTCTACCCGAACCTGACCACCCTCGATCCGGGCTGGCGCGCGCTGAACCGCGACCCGCGCTACCGCCACGCCCTGTCCTTCGCCATCGACCGGCGCACCCTCAACAACACCCTGCTCTTCGGCCTCGGCACCGAGGGCAACGACACGATCGTGCCGGAGAGCCCGCTCTTCTCGCCGGAGCTGCGCACCCTCCACGCCACCTACGACCCCGACCAGGCCAACCGTCTCCTCGACGCGGCAGGGCTGCACAAGCGCGACGGCTCCGGCATGCGCCTGATGCCGGACGGGCGCCCGGTCGAGATCGTGGTCGAGAGCGACGGGGAGGCGAGCCTGATCCTCGACGGGCTCCTGCTCATCACCGAGTTCTGGCGGGAGGTGGGCCTGCGCCTCGTGGTGAAGCCGCAGGAGCGCACCAACCTGCGCCGCCGCTCGGTGGGCGGCATGACCGTGATGGTGGCCGCGCAAGGGCTCGACCTCGCCGTGCCCACCGCGATCATGCCCCCCGCCGAGCTGAGCCCGGCCCAGCCCGACCATTATTCCTGGCCGCGCTGGAGCCTGAACGTGGAGAGCCGCGGCGCCAGCGGCGAGCCCTGCGACCTGCCCGCCGTCCAGGCCCTGATCGACCTCGACCGGCAATGGCGGGACACGAACGACGCGGAGCGGCAGGCCGCGATCTGGCGCACCATGCTGCGCAGCCATGCCGAGAACCAATGGGTGATCGGCACGGTGGCGGGCGCCCTGCAGCCCGTCGTCGGCGCCGACCGCCTCGCCAACCTGCCGGACCGGGCGCTCTATTCCTGGGACCCCACCGCGATGATCGGCGTGCAGCGCCTCGACGAGTTCTTCTGGGATTCCGAGGCCGAGCGCCGGGTGGAGGCGCGATGATCGGCCTCGTCCTCCGCCGGCTCGTCACGATGGCGCTGACGCTGCTGCTGATCTCGGCGCTCGTCTTCTTCGTGATCAAGCTGCCGCCCGGCGACTTCCTGACGAACCGCATCATGGAGCTGCGGGCCGGCGGCGAGGCGGCCTCGGTGGCCAAGGCCGAGCTGCTGATCCGCCAATACGGGCTCGACCGGCCGGTCTGGCAGCAATACCTGATGTGGGTCGGGCTGATGCCGGGCTCGGCCGGGTTCTCCGGCCTCCTCCAGGGCGATTGGGGCTGGTCCTTCGAGTACGACCGCCCGGTGGCCGAGGTGGTGGGCGACGCGCTCTGGCTGACCCTCGTCGTCAACCTCGCCGCCCTCGTCTTCGTCCACGTGGTCGCGATCCCGATCGCGATCTACTCGGCCACGCACCGGCACTCCCTCGGCGATGCGGTGGTGACGGTGCTCGGCTATGTCGGGCTCGCCGTGCCGGGCTTCCTGCTGGCGCTGATCCTGCTGTTCTACGCCAACCGCTGGTTCGGCCTCTCCATCGGCGGCCTCTACGACGCGCAGTTCACCGGCAAGCCCTGGGACGGGGCGAAGATCCGCTCGCTCCTCGCGCATCTCGTGGTGCCGACCCTGGTGATCGGCCTCGGGGGCACCGCGGCCATGATCCGGCGCATGCGCGCCAACCTCCTCGACGAGCTCGCCAAGCCCTACACGGTGACGGCGCGCGCCAAGGGCCTGCCGCCGACGCGCGCGCTGCTGAAATACCCGTTCCGGATGTCGCTGAATCCGTTCGTGGCCGATATCGGCAACCTGCTGCCGCACCTCGTCTCGGGCTCGGTGCTGGTCTCCTTGGTGATGAGCCTGCCCACCGTCGGGCCGCTGCTGCTCGAGGCGCTGCGCAGCCAGGACCAGTTCATGGCCGGCTTCATCCTGATGTTCGTGGCGGGGCTCACCGTCTTCGGCATGCTGGTCTCGGACCTCGTCCTGGTCTGGCTCGACCCGCGCATCCGGATGGGCGCCCGATGAGCGACCGGACGCGAGACCGCGCACATTTCATCGATCCGGCCCCCTTCGATCCGGAGGCGACCCGCGAGGGCAGCCGCGAGGCGCTCTCCGCCCGGCGCCTGTTCCTGCGCCGCTTCCTCCGTCACCGCATGGCGGTGGCCTCCGGCCTGATCCTGCTCGCGCTCTACGCCACCGTGCCCTTCGTGGAATGGCTCGCGCCCTACGGCCAGGCCCGGCGCAACGGCGACTTCCTCTACGCGCCGCCGCAGGGCGTGCACCTGTTCCACGAGGGCCGCCTCGTCGGGCCCTTCACCTATCCCTACCGGGCCCAGCTCGACCTGGAGACCTTCCGGCGCGACTACGTGATGGACCGGACGACGCCGCAGCCCCTGCGCTTCCTCTGCCGCGGCGACGCCTATGCCTGGCTCGGGCTGATCGCGAGCGACCGCCACCTCGTCTGCCCGCCCGAGGGCGGCACGCTCTTCCTCCTCGGCACCGACCGGCTCGGGCGCGACATCTTCTCGCGCATGATCTACGGGGCGCGCATCTCCCTCGTCATCGGGCTCGTGGGCGTCGCCATCTCCTTCGCCCTCGGCCTGCTGTTCGGCGGGCTCGCCGGCTATTTCGGCGGATGGGTCGATGCCGCCGTGCAGCGCCTGATCGAGCTGGTGCGGGCGCTGCCGGAGCTGCCGCTCTGGCTCGCCCTCTCGGCGGCGCTGCCGCCGAACTGGAGCCCGCTCTGGATCTTCTTCGGCATCACCCTGATCCTCGGCCTGCTCGACTGGCCGGGCCTGGCGCGGGCGGTGCGCGGCAAGCTGCTGGCCCTGCGCGAGGAGGATTTCGTGGCCGCCGCCGAGCTGATGGGCGCCTCGCCCGTCCGCGTGATCGCGCGGCACCTGATCCCGAACTTCATGAGCCACCTGATCGCCTCGGCGACGCTCTCGATCCCGGGCATGATCCTCGGCGAGACGGCGCTCTCCTTCCTCGGCCTGGGCCTGCGCCCGCCGGTGACGAGCTGGGGCGTGCTCCTCAACGAGGCGCAGAACCTCGCCGCCGTGCAGCTCTATCCCTGGCTGCTCGTGCCCGTGCTGCCGGTGCTCGTCACCGTGCTCGCCTTCAACTTCCTGGGCGACGGCCTGCGCGACGCCGCCGACCCCTATCACTGAGACCCGAGACCATGGACGACCTCGCCCGCGCCCTGACCGCGCGCACGGCCACGCTCGGCGTGATCGGCCTCGGCTATGTCGGCCTGCCCCTGGCGCTCGCCGCCGTGCGGGCCGGCTTCTCGGTGATCGGCTTCGACATCAACCCGGAGCGGGTCGCGCGCATCAATGCGGGCGAGCCGGTGATCAGCCATCTCGACACGGAGGGCCTGCGCGCCGCGATCGCCACCGGGCGCCTGCGCGCCAGCACCGCCATGGCGGAGCTGAGCCTGCCGGACGCCATCCTGATCTGCGTGCCGACGCCGCTGACGCCCCAGCGCGAGCCGGACCTCTCCTTCATCCGCGTGACGGCCGCCGACATCGCCCGGACGCTCCGCCCCGGCCAGCTCGTGGTGCTCGAATCGACCACCTGGCCCGGCACGACGGAGGAGGTGCTGAAGCCCATCCTCGAGGCCGGCGGCCTGAAGAGCGGGCGGGACTTCTTCCTCGCCTTCTCGCCCGAGCGCGAGGATCCGGGCAATGACCGGCACAGCCTCTCCACCGTCCCGAAGGTGGTGGGCGGCGACGGCGCGCAGGCCCGCGACCTCGCCGAGCGGCTCTACGGAGCGATCGTCACGCGCACCGTGCCCGTCTCCTCGACGGCGGTGGCCGAAGCCGTGAAGCTCACCGAGAACATCTTCCGCGCCGTCAACATCGCCCTCGTGAACGAGCTGAAGGTGGTCTACGACGCGATGGGTATCGACGTCTGGGAGGTGATCGAGGCGGCCTCGACCAAGCCCTTCGGCTACATGCCGTTCCATCCGGGGCCCGGCCTCGGCGGCCACTGCATCCCGATCGACCCGTTCTACCTGACCTGGAAGGCGCGCGAGTTCGACGTGGCGACGCGCTTCATCGAGCTCGCCGGCGAGGTGAACCGCGCCATGCCCCATTACGTGGTCGAGCGCCTCGCCCAGGCCCTGGACCGCCGCGGCCGGACGCTCTCGGGCGCCGCGATCCTGATGGTCGGCATCGCCTACAAGCGCAATCTCGACGACATGCGCGAGAGCCCGGCCCTGAAGCTGATCGCCCTCCTGGAGGCACGCGGCGCGCAGGTGCGCTACCACGACCCCCACGTTCCCGATATCCCGCCGAGCCGTGCCCACGGCGCGCTCGCGGGCCGCAGTTCGGTGGCGCTGACGCCGGAGGCCCTGCGGGCCTGCGACGCCGCCCTCATCGTCACCGACCACGACGGCATCGACTACGCCGCCATCCTCGCCCACGCCCCCCTGGTGGCCGACACCCGCAACGCCTGCGCCCGCGCCGGGCTCGACGGCCCGAACCTCGTGAAGTGCTGACGCCTCGACGAAAAGCGCGGCCATGCGCGAGGCGGCTGCGAAAACCCGATTGACGATTGCCTCCCCGCCCCCTAAACGCATCCGCACACCGCCGGAAACGGACGGTTGCCCAGGTGGCGGAATTGGTAGACGCGCTGGTTTCAGGTACCAGTCTCGCAAGAGGTGAAGGTTCGAGTCCTTTCCTGGGCACCATCAGCCGCCTAAAGCGCTGATCCGCTTATACTTTCGGACACCCCTCCCGCACCGGGTCGACTGGTACGGAATTTCCTCGAGCCGCGCGCGCCATTTTCGCTCGGTCCGCAGTGCGCGTGTAGACCGCGCTTTCCCGGCTTCCATCCGAACAGAGCGTTGAGCTGCGCCTCGGTCGCGTCATCCTCGGCCGCGCGGCGCGCGCCGGCCTTGCGCGAACCGTGCGCCGATCCCGGGCAATGGGCCTCCCGACAGACCTTCCCGAACCCTGGGCCGAGGCTCTCCTTCGTGAAGGGGAGGGCGCGCTCGGTCCAGATGAAGGTGAGCTCGCCCGTCTTGGTCGCGGCGGCGAGGGCCGCGAAGATCGGCGCGATCACCACCATGCCCGTCTTCTCGGTCCGGGCACGATCCGCAGGTCACTCCAAACAGTCCCGAGCCTGCAGGGCCGCGTAGCCCTTCGGTGCCGTGCCGGCGCGGAGCCGCTCGCGCTCGGTCGGCGTCGGAGCGCGGTCGAGGTTGACAAGGTCGGCGATGATAGGGCGACCCACCGCCAGCCTCCCAGCATCCCGTTCCTTCCATCCGTGAGAATGACCTTTGCAGAGTCTCGACGGTGACACAGGGATCATAGTAACAACTTAGAAAGACCGCGAGATCGAGCATCCTTGCATAGCAGGAATTGCACGAGATAAATTCATGTACGGCGGTATGAAATCTAGGAACCTTCAAGGCCCGATCGCGGCAAAAATTCTGCTCAGAACCTCTTCTCCCGGCTTCGGATGCATGGCCGTACGGCTGTCCCGTGATGGCCTGCTCTTGATGAGCGAGAGGGCAAAGGATCTGCCGCTCTGGTTTCTGGTGGCGCTCGCTCCCTCCTTCGAGCCAACCCCTTGCGCGGTCGTCTGGCAAAACGGGGACGTCATCAGAGTTGCCGTCTTCGACGGCGCTGAACTTCTCCGCGCCGAGTGCGCTTGAGCCTCGGTCTCGCGCTGCCTGTGAGGGGCTGTTGTCACCCACGGGCGCCTCCGTCCCGCTGCTCCGCGGCGACGAGGCTCGGTGCGTCGAGCCTCGAACGTGCTGAGTGCCAGCACAGGTTCGCGCAAGCATCGACGGTCAGACCAGTATGCAGCAGCTCGCCCTCGGCGTCCGTCCGATGGCGATGCGGGCATGCTGGGCTGAATAGATGATCGATCAGACTCCTTGGCCCCAATTCCGTGGAAAGACCGCCGACCAACAGATCGATGATCTCGCGGTTTCCATCGCAACGCTTGGTCAAGCGTATGAGGGCGTCGAAGGAGCTGAAGAAGCCTATATCGAAGGCGAGCTGACCCTCAGATTGCTCGCAAGCCTTGATGGCACCGAAAGACTTCTGAGGCTGGGCGCCCCTGAAAGGGTCGTGCTCCGTGCCATTGAACGCTTGCAAGCTGAATTGCTGGAGGCTGCCAGAATGCTAGCGCCGACCAGGTGCCATTGAGGCTCTCGGACGCACCTCCGCGCCAGGCGTGCGGCGGACGGATACGTTCATGCGGAGGCACCAAAGACTGCGCTGAGGGGCGGACCCACAGGGACGGGGTTCAATAGCTGCTCTGAATCAGACAACTCGGGCACAAGGCGCCTTCGGCGGCCGCTCGCGAGGAGAAGGGGCGGCCCTTGCGTCCGCGCAGTGCGTTCGCAGCCAGCGTATGGCTCGCCAGTTTCAGGTCCTGGGGCGCGGATTTCTGCGGAGTCGAGGACTGTGCCGTGAGCGTGTGAAGGAGTTCGAGCTCCCAGTCCTTCGGCTTGTAGATCCTGGCTCTCCGCGAGGTCTCGCCTTGGAGGAGCGCCAGGCCGGCCGCGGCCTCGCGCAGGCGTGTTCCGGGCGGTGCCCAATCCTCGACCGTCCGGCCGGTTATGGCGAGCACGTAGCTGCGTGTCTCGAGCGGAAGATTGCCCTTGCCCGCGAGCCAGTTCGCGACCCGTCCCGGACCGCCATTGTAGGCCGCAGCCGCCAAGCCGATATTGCCGAAGCGGCGCGTCAGCTCGCTCAGGAAGGCTGCGGATTTCGGGAGGGCTTCGGCCGGATCGAAGGGGTTCTTCAGGCCCCGGATGGCCGCCGTGGTCGGCATGAACTGGGCGATGCCCTGTGCGCCGGCCCGGCTGACCGCCCGCTCGTTGAAGCCGCTCTCCTGCTTGATGAGGCGCAGGAAGTAGTCGATCGGCACGGCGTGCGCGGCCGCCGCCTCTCGCGCCATGCGCTTCACCTCCGTGACGTCCCGTGCAGGCCCGGTGCCAGGCATCGGCTGGACGGGAAGCGACGCGGCCCGCACCATGATCGGGAGGTTGGCTTCGGGCTTGAGCTGAAGGGTTCGCGTTTCGCCCTCCGCCTGCAGGCCCTCCGCAATCGAGCCGCCGCGCGCCGTCGACAGATCGCCACATAGGGCAGCGCCGGCCAGGAGGATGAGCAGAGGTCGCAAGTGTCGAGTCCTTGCCCGCATTGTCGAGAGGGGATGGATGAAGTCTTGTCGGAGGGAGGCGAGAATCGATCTTTGAAGATCAGTTCATATTTTAGTTATCTGTCTTGTTGCGTGGAAACATACGCCCTATCTCCTGCCGCAGAGCCGGGGAGGTCCGATCATGGTCAGGATTGCCGCGACAGCGTTCGCCATCCTTTTTGCAACCGCCGGGCTCGCTGCCGACGGCAAGCATCACCCCTCGCATCGCTCGGCGCCCGGTGCCTCGATGCTGGATCCGGCCTCCGAGGCGCGGATCACGCAGGCGCCCGATCGCTCGACCGCGCCCGCGCGTCCCATCTCTGAGAGCGAGGCGCAGAACGCTCCCGTCCGTGGCTCGTCGGCGCCGGTCACCTGCAACGACCAGAACGCCTCCTCGCCGACCTGCTACACGGCGACCCAGCAGGCGCGGCCCATCACCCGTTGATGCCGTCGAGGCGTCTCAGCTCTTGGCTACCACGACGTCGCCGGCCGGTGCCGAGGCCTCGGGCGAATCTGCCGGCGTGAGGGTGAAATCGACGGCCCGCCGTTGCTCGTCCAGGGCGCGCAGGAACACCTCGCCAGCCTCGGCATCCTTGAATTTCCACAGGCGATTGCGCGCGCCCTCGAAGATCAGCGAGTAGACGGCAAGTTGGATGCCTTCGCGCACGGCCAGCGTCGTTGGCGAGTTCTTGGTGAAGCCGGCTTCGGCTTGAAGCAGCTGATCGACGGCGGCGAACCGGAACACCGTTCCGTTGACGAGGACCGAGTAGATCGTCTTGGTCGTGGTGACGGAGGCCATGACGCGCCCGGTCTGCACGCTCACCGCGCGGAGCGCCACCGTGACGATGTCCTGCCGATACTGCGTGTTGCCGCCGATCCCGAGGTAGTTCGCACCGATGCCGCCGGTCGTCTCGTTCGAATCGTAGCCGATGATGCCGCCCTGGAGCGCGATGCCGGCGAACCGGAGCGGCGGCAGGCCTTTCGCCTTCGGGCCCTCCACCGCGGTCCGGGTGTTCTGGATGATCTGCCGCTCCTGCAGCAGCGAGGCCAGCTCGTTCCGCTCGACGACGTTGAACCAGCGTCCGCCGCCGGCCTTGACCAGGACATCCATCAGGATGGGCGCGCCGCCCTGGGTCGTGGCGCGCGAGAACTCAGCGAAGTTGTCGTTCGGCTTGTTCTGTCCCGTCAGGTCCGGAAAGCTGTAGACCGCGACGTCGAGCGGTTGGACGGGTGGCGGCAGCTTGTCGAGAATGACGCCGGTCTTGGTCAGCGGGACGAGCGTTGCCGGCTGGGTCGCCGGGTCCAGGACAGAGCCGGTCGTCGCAATGCAGGCACTCAGCGCGCACGACAATAATCCCGCGGCTGCGGTATGCTTCACGACGTTCAGCATTGAACTTCGCTCCCCAAATGTGCTTATTCTTATATCAGTATGCAACCTTCGGAATTCTTACGGATTCGTTGGAATGGCCGTGCCGTTGATGATGATCGTCGGGGTCGCCACCGTGCCGGCATTGCCGAGATTGCTCAGGGCCTGATTGAGGCCGGACAGGTCGGGCGAGTTCTGGCCCGACTTCGCGCCGTAGCCTTGAGCCTGGGCGGTGGAGAGCAGGAATGTGCCGTTCAGAGGGTTGCCACCGAATGTGGGGCTGACCGGCCGATAGACTTGCTCGGTTGCGACCGCCGGCAAGGCGCCCGCCGCGCCGCAAATTGCCGCCAGTGCAATGGTAAGCAAAATCTTCATTTGCAAGTTCCTATTCTGTAAAACAACCTACAGACGGCCCCTTAACGTTTGATCAACAGGCCTCCGTTGGGAAGACGCGCGATGAGCATATTGATGGGCGCCGATCCCTGTGGCTGAATTACGCCAACGCTTAGTCCTTGAGTCCCGACTAGCACAAGGTTCGACTGAAGGTTGCTGCCCGCTTGCAACACGCCCAAATTATTGCCGCTGCCGATCAGGGCGGCCGTCGAGACGTTGTTGGTTCCGACCTGAAGGTGACCGGCGGTGTTGCCATTGCCGATCTGAAGCGTCTGAGCGAGTTGGTGGCCCGTATTGCGAGCGGCCATCTCGGGCGTCGGCGTCGGCGGCGTGATGGGCTGTGAGATCGTCGGTGCGGCCGGAGCCGCGGCCTGGTGATGGATCAGCTGGACCGGGACCGAGACCCCGTTCGCCATCTGGGCGACGTAGACCGGATCGGCCTTCGCGCCGGCCGTGGCGGCCAGCAGCAGCGCGGCGGGGGCCGCGGCGAGGGCGCAGCGGCGGAGGGGGCGGGCGCCGCGGGTCAGGGAGAATGGCATGAGGTGCTTCCTTGATACCACTCGAGGGTGAGGTCGGCCGCGTAGTGCCCCTCCGCCGATCCATCCAACGTCACCGTCGAGAGGATCTCGTCCTGTCCGGGCCGGAGCGCGAAGCTCCCGCTCTGCACGTTGCGGCTCGTTCCGGTCGCGCTGTGCTTGTTCAGGGAGAGGAGGTAGCGGCCCTGGAGGTCTTCGTCGGAGCGGGCGAGAGCCTGGAGGCGGAGGTAGCCGGCGACGGGCTCGGCCTGGATCCGGCAGGTCACGGCCGCGGCCGAGGGGGTTGCCGGCAGGATCGTGGCGGCGAGGGCGGCCGCGAACCCGGAAAGCGTGCGGAGGAAACGGGTTCCTGCCCGAGCGGGGGCAGGGGAGAGGGCGCAGCACATGGGGGTCTGGCGCTCTGATTGAAGAAGGGCAGGCGGGGGGCGGCGGGCCCGAGGGCCCGCCGCCTGTGGAGCCGCCTCAGCGCTGCACGGTCACGGCCGCGTTGCGGTAGCCGAACTGCGCGGTCACCGAGCTATTCGACACGCCGCCGGACGAGTAGCCGCCCGTCGACTGCGAGGTCATGGCGTAGTTGTTCGCACCGACCTGGATCGTCGCCTGGGTGTTGGCACCGATCATGGCCTGCGGGCCGGTCGACTGGGCCGCGTTGGCCATGTTGCCGTAGCCCACCTGCGCGATCAGCGAGCCGTTCGCACCGATGCCGCCGAGCGGGTTCGCGATCGTGGTCGCGAGGCTCGTCTGCTGGGTGGTCAGGGCCGCGTTCTTGGCGCCGATCTGCACGGTCGCCGCGCCGTTCAGATTGGCCGAGGTCTGGCCATTCGTCTGGCTGGTGACGGCCGCGTTCTTGTAGCCGACCTGCAGGGTTCCCTGGAGGTTGGAGCCGTTCTCCTGGCCGACCACCGCGTAGTTCTGCGCGCCGATCTGCGCCACGGTTGAGTTGTTGGAGGTCGGCAGCAGGCTGGCGCCCTTCTGGTTCGTCAGGGCGACGTTCTTGCTGCCGAGCTGGATCACGGAGGAGTTGTTGTCGACGCCGTTGAGGCCGATGAACTGCGGCGCATCGACCATGGCCGTGGTCGTCGCCACGATCGGGGACTTCGTGGAGTCGTAGCCGCTGCCGTTCTTCAGGTACCCGCTGACGCCGATACCGGTGGTGAACGTGGTGGCGTACTTGAGGCCGGTCCGAGAGCCGGTCGAGTTCTGGCTGGTCAGCGCCTTGTTCTCGCTGCCGACTTGCAGCGTGGAGGCGTTGTTCACGCCGCCGCTATACGAAGCCACAGCGTTCGGCAGGTAGAGATTGCCTTCCGTAGACAGGTTGCTCGCAGGAATCGCCCCATAGAAGGAAGAGCCAATCTTCAACAGCGCGAACGCAGGCGTGCTGACGCTTCCCTTGTACTTCACGTTGCCGCCAGATCCGGCAGCACCCGACGAGACCTGAGTGGTCACGGCGCTGTTGCCGACACCGATCTGCGTGGTGCTGGCGGTGTTGGTCTTGCCCTGGGCGTTGCTGTTCTGGCTGGTCGAGGCGACGTTGAAGGCGCCGATCTGGAGCGTGCCCTGATCGTTGCTGCCGCCGACCTGCGTGGCGAACGACACGTTGTTGAGGCCGAACTGGGCCGTGGTCGAGTCGTTGGTCCGGTTGCCCGAGACGCCGGTCTGCTTCGTGTAGGCGAAGTTGCGCACGCCCGCCTGGAACGTGTCTTGGTCGTTGTTGCCGCCGGCCTGGCCGACGACGGCGGCGTTCTTCACGCCGAGCTGCTCGACGGTCGAGCTGTTGCTGCCCGATGCGGTCGCGCCCGACTGGGTGGTCGCCGCGGAATTGCCGAAGCCGACCTGCAGGGTGCCCTGGTCGTTGTTGCCGCCGGTCTGGCCGACGACGGCGGCGTTCTTCACGCCGAACTGCGCCGTGACCGAGTCGTTCTTGCCGGCGCTGCCGCCGTTCTGGTCGATCATGGCCACGTTGCCGACGCCGACCTGCAGGGCGGACTGAACGTTGTCGCCCTTCTTCTGGACGAGGGACACGGCGTTGAGCGCACCGAACTGCAGCGTGGTCGAGGTGTTGCCGGCGGTGCTGGACGCACCCGACTGCGCGAAGGCGGCGACGTTGGCGACGCCGACCTGCAGAGCGCGCTGGGTGTTGTTGCCGCCTTCCTGCTCGGCCAGGACGCTGTTCTTCACGCCGAACTGCGCGGTGGTCGAGTCGTTCTTACCGGCGGCGCCGCCGTTCTGGTAGGTGACGGCCGCGTTGGCGACGCCGACCTGCAGGGTGGACTGCGCGTTGTTGCCCATCGTCTGGCCGACGATCGAGCCGTTGCGGGCGCCGATCTGGGCGGTGTTCGAG
Organism: Methylobacterium dankookense; assembly: GCF_902141855.1. GTDB lineage: Bacteria > Pseudomonadota > Alphaproteobacteria > Rhizobiales > Beijerinckiaceae > Methylobacterium > Methylobacterium dankookense. Next base: position 62,362 of record NZ_CABFVH010000032.1, read on the forward strand.
GTGTTCTTCTTGGTGCCGGCCTTGCTCTGCTGCGTGAGAGCCTGGTTCTTCACACCGGCCTGGAAGGTCACCTGGTTGTTGTTGCCGCCGGATTGGTCGACGACAGAACCGTTATAGGCGCCGACCTGGGCGATGAACGACTCGTTGTCGAGGGCGAAAACAGAGGTCGTGCTGGCGAGCACGAGCGCCAAAGCTACAGACGTTCTCATGTTGTGATGCCTGCTCTGTCCGGGCGGGTCGCTTGGATTGCGACCACTGTGGAGGCGGAGACCATTCCTCGCCTCTCGACTGTGTTAATGACTTCTTAACAGTCGGCCGGCAAGTGCCCTGATTAAAAATCGGTTAATTTACCGACATGTGCGATGTCGGCCTGGGCTTCAATTGCCTGCAAATTGTCAGGGACATTGCGTTTCTTGCCACTTGCGTGGAAGGCAAACTTATGCAATCGCGCGGATTCAGTATGTATGCGCCGGGTATACTTAAAATTGCCTACGCCTTTGGTATTACGGTAGTCTGACCCGGCCGGAGACGCCGGTCATAATCGAAAGTCGCCATGGACGACTAGAATACTTACTTATGTTATATTTGGCTCGACTCGGGGCGTGCAGCGCAGAACGCGTCGATGGCTTCGCGATGGGCGCGCGCGCTGGTCTGGTCCGTTCGGCAGGCGTCGTCCTTAACGAAGAGCTAACCAAGCCCTTTTAGCAATTGGACTTTGCTTGTCGGAGCGCGTCCATGGTCCAGAGATCCGTATTCGCCTTGGTCACGACTGCTGCGCTGCTGTCCGTCGGCAGCGCTCGTGCGGAAGAGGCTTATGTTCGTCAGTCGGCCTCCGCCGCGACCGCGGAGATGTCCGCGACGTCGTCACTGCGGACGCTTCTCGCGACGCCGGTCGATCTTAGCGCGGCGCGTGCCGCCGCTTCTGCGGCGCCGACCAGCAACATTGCTCAGGTGGTCCAAGTCGGAGCCTATAACAGCGGCACCGTCACGCAGTCCGGCGGCGGTAATGTCGCGGCTCTTTTTCAGCAGGGCCAAGGAAATGTCGCGGTGATCTCCCAGACGGGTCGGGGTCGCTGACTGGAGAGATTGATCCGTACTTCGCTCCGCAAGCGATGCGTAGGCGGTCGAAGCAGAGGATCTATCGATGTCGTCGGCGCTATCGACGACTTCTCGACACTGCTGAGTGCGAGTGCGCACTCAAGAATTGTGGCATGATTTCTGCATTTGTGGATTTATGCTAAGTGGGATAGCTGTTCGGTAGCCCCCTGTTTGACCCGTGCGTGAATTTGGTGGATGCTCTCACTAATCTGCTTGGAGATCCGTCGATACTTCGCTTAGAAGTGTCTCTCGGGTCACGTGAGTTGCCGGTCCGTAGACTCTACGGGACCCGGGATTTCGTCGAATGGCTGAAGGAGCGTGAGCGGGCGTCGGAAGCCTCGAAGCTGGGGGCCGAGACATCCATCATCGAACAGATCGACACAATCTTCTATCGTTTCATCATCGGAGACAGCTTCCACAATCGGTGGGATTTCCGTTGCATCAAGGTCGAGAAGCATCCTGTCTGGGAGTTCAAGACACCGGACATCCGGATCTTCGGCTGGTTTCCCGCGAAGGATTGCTTCATCGCGGCGTATGGGGGCTGGGCAGATTATATAAAGGACCATGACCTGTATCGTGGTTACCGGTTGGAAATTCGACGATTGCGTCGCGAAATGAGTCTTGCACAAGAACTCTGCGGGGAAGGAACGACGCCGGATGACGTCATATCAAATCGATCTCGGGGCGAGATCCGCGACAGTCGGCCGTTTCGTTGACTACGTACGCCAACAACTCGTAAAGGCGTTTCTAGAAGAGAAGCTTTCATCCGGCATGAATGCGAGGGCTCTGGCAGAAAAGCTTTCCATCCCTTGCTCGGAGATCAATGGCCAGCTCTCCGGGATGCGGCCGCTGACCCTGCGCTCGATCGCCGGCCTGGCCTGGGCGCTGGATCAGTCGATCGTTTTCGAGGTCCGGTCCAACCGGCGATCCGAAGGTCGGAACAGTCCCGCGACGGGGTCCATCGTTCATTACCAAGGGTCATATATTCATGGTGTCTCCGCAACCGTGACATCGACGCTGCCGCCGCCACCTGCAATTCGCGTCGCGGGTACCAGCCGACCGACAGAAAGCTTCGCAGCATGAAGCGCTACGGATACTCGATTTTCTGCGACGACATAAGAAACGAAGTCGGCGGAAAATTGAGTTTTATTGGTTGCTATAACTCGGCTATCTTTGTTTCTCACGATTTTCCATGTGTTTTGTCGAAATTCTGTATTCACACCTACGTTGTCACGTCGGCGGACCAGCCGTTCCGATCGCTCTTTTTGCGCTGCTACGTCCCTGGACGCGACGATCCGATCCTGGACGAGAAGATCGAGACGATGAACGTCCCGGCGCAACGGAAACTCGTCTCGGAGTTGGAGCCGGGCTTCGCTGCTCCGCGGCATATCGTGGCCTCCGCGAGCCTGATCCTGTCCCCGCTCGATATAGTATCCGCTGGTCTGATCAGGGTGCGCGCGGTGATCGACGGCGATACGGAGGAACTGGGCCTGGGTTCGCTGAGAGTCGTTGTCGCGGACTAGGTCGCGGACTCATTAAGTTCGCAGCCAGACCCGCAGGGCTGCGAGCTTGACGCTGGCGAGGAAGTTGTCGGGGTCCTTGTCGTAGCGCGTGGCGA
>NZ_CABFVH010000033.1 GCF_902141855.1 Methylobacterium dankookense
GGTCCACATGGCAGATCCAGGTCAGGTTTCAGCACCCTCTTGGAATCACTGCCATCCCGGCCACTCAACCCTGCCTCAGCCCCTTATCGGACGGGCTCTCAGTGGTGGTCAAAAGCTGATCGGCTCCACTGGGAAGCCACTTCGGTGAACCGCTGAAACCCGCAATGGTTTGGGAAGGGCGAACATATGCAGGGCTCGGGCAGCCTCCTGCTACCGCGTAGACACGCGGTTACGTCGCTAGATCACGTGCTGATCTCAATGTGAGAGAACGCATAACCACTTCTCCCCCTGACATTCATGAGGACGACCTACCCGGGAGGGCAGGATCTATATGCCTCTTGAGTGTCAGGGGGGAATAGAAGTGTGCCTCAACTCATGTGAGAGGACAGATTTTTAACTAAAGATCTGGCTCCGCGAACGAGTGAAGCCCGCGGAACGAGAGAGGGAGCCAGTAGCGGGAACGAACGAATGTGAGTTACCGCTCGATCATATTAGAACCAGCGATTGAAAAACTCGTACTCGCTGTGGCTGCTGGTCATTTCGTCGGTGTCGTGGAAGAAGGCTATCCGGTACCCGGGATTTTCGGCCAGATAGATGTTCTTGCGTCGGGGCGACCACCAGTCGAGAAACTCGCGAACGCCGCATGGCGTGCCCTTGATCTCGCACACCGGCAAGATGCCTTCGGACGCTTCATCCTTCGTGACCCGGCGCACAGCATGACCGTAGCTGTCGCCGGCAGATACACCGCATATGTAGGTGCCCTCAGCATGAAGGCCGACCGAATTTGCCATCTCGAAAAAGACGTAGCACTGGATGGCAGGCAGATACCGTTGAGTGAGCCGCGACCGTGTGGGCGACTCTATCAGGCCGTAGTCGCCCGGATGGAGCAGGACGGTAGGGCAGGGCCCGTCACGACCAAGCAACCGCGGAACAACTTTATTCAGCATCGCGATCAGGTCAGCGGCGGTGGAGAAACGACCCTTCATTTTTGGCTCCTTGACATTCGTTCAACGCTTCAACGATGCCTGATGGAACCACGTCTACTTACCAGACTCAGCTACGGACTTGGCATTTATCGCTGATATCTTTGCGGATGTTTCCGCTTTAAGATCCTTGATCTTCTCATTAGCCTGCTGCCTCTTTTTGGCAGCAGTTCGAGATTGGGCTGGTGTCAAAGGCTTGCGTATGCCAGCCTCTGAGGACGGGTGGGCAAATTCGTAGAAGCGCATACCGTATTTACGCGAGCGAGATCGAGCCCGCGCCAAAGCCAACCCGAGAAGCACTCCCGGCAAAACGCATGTAATTTCAGATACTTAGCTGCGTCGGCTACACTCCACGGGCGTAGGGTCTAGAGGCCGTTGTAGAGGCCGATGATTTCGGAACCGCTGACCAGGGCAACTCTTGCGGCTCTCCCGCCTATGAGCCGGTCCCTTTAATGCACGAGTGGTGCTGGTCGAGGAGGCGGTAGACGCTCGCCCGGCCAATTCTTAGGCGCTTGGCGATGGCCGACGCGCCAAGCTTTTCAACCTCTCGCAGGTAGCGGACTGCATCAGCATCGATGGACCGAGGGCGGCCCTTGTATGTGCGCTCATGCCTCGGCTTGCTCTGATCGGCGGCCTTCTTGGCTGCAATCCCGTCAAGCTGTCGTTCCTTCCGGAGCCGGGTCTCGAACTCCGCGAAAGCCATCAATAGGTTCAAGAACAGATCGCTGGTGGATGACCCATCGAGCACTACGCCAGCTTGATCGATGGCGCGGAACCTCACCCCTCGCTTCTTCCACGCTGTTATGATGCCCTGAAAGTCCGCCATGGATCGCGCGCATCGGTCGATACGCGTCATGATGACTTCGTCTCCCTCACGCACGAAGGCCATTAGCGCTTCGAACTCCGAGCGTCCGCTCAAGCTATTACCGCTCCGCTTCTCCGCGAAAACGCGTTCAGCGCCGGCAGCACGGAGCTTCTCGATCTGCGTCGTAAGGTCTTGATCCGCGGCGCTAACGCGTGCGTACGCGACGATGGCCATTGCGCTCACCCCTGTCTCGTATGGTCCTAGACCTCAGTATCAGAGCGTCTCAGAAGCCGCGAGGCGATCCATATAAGACAGTGAACAGATGGCAGAGGCGTCTCGATATTCTGCCTCGGTTGGGTGTACGCAAACAAGAACCGCCAGCCATCTATCTCCTTCTAGCACCACCTTTGGTTCTCTGTTTTACACCCTTGGCTCGGGCTTTCGGCACCCCATCTATAGCATCTTTGACGTCTATGAACGTTTTATCCTGTGTTTGGAGTAGATCTACAAAATCGAAATAAGAAGCGCCAATATTTGCAGCGCTCCATTGTTCGAAAAGGTACTCCCGAAACTGGTACGCCTTCCTGTATCGATCCGAGATCGAGAATGAAGGAGCCAGATCAGATACGTCTGCTCTTATATTCTGGTCAAAGATCGGAGTGTCCGTAGATGTTGCGTCGAGGTAAGTAAATGCGCCACCCCAAAATCGGATATGATAAATGCCGACAGACGTCGCCCTAAAGTAAAACTCGTCTGGATTGGCGGTTTCGGCAACAGGTATTTCTCTGTAATGAGCATAGGGAGTTTCGATCATCTTCTTCGTAGCAAGTCTGCGCAACGCATGTCTAGTTTGAGCCTCAATGAACCCCAGTTTTGACATCTCACCGATTATGCTGCTTCCACTTATGAACCCGTCATTGTCTCTTACGCCGACATTCGAACTTAGATACGCGACAACCAATCCGCACAAAAAATGCTCACGGGGGTCGGCCATTGACGTATCATAGATATTGCACGCAACCTGCGATGATTGAGGATTGAAATATGCATACTCACCAAGCAAAGCGTGCTTTGTAAATTCGTGCAGAGGAACTCTGTAGTTGCCGTATTGCTCCTCCATTTTTACGATTTTCTGCGAGTCAACATTAGCGCTGCCACAAAAACCAGTTATCAACTCTATCACTGCTCGCGTATTTCCGCCGGTAATGTTGCTAAGAAAAGCTCGAATAGCCTCATTGTTCCTAATCGATCTCAGAGTGACGTTCATGAAGGTCGCCACACTACCAATTTTGATCATTGCCCCATGCAAACCTGCATGTTCGACCTTTCCTTCAGCAACTCTGACCGCAAACGACAGCCTTTTCTGAACTACTTCGTCAGCAGGCGGCGGAGAGATCGTTAGAATTTTGTTTTGATAGCCCGACAATGAGCCAGATGATTTAGAGTGATAGAAGGTACTCGGACGCAGAGCTACGAACACAAGGAGATTGCGCGTCGCGGCAAGCTCTTGAGCAATTAGAAATGCCTCCTGCTGGACTTCAAAATTGCGCTGATCCGCATTATCCATTATAAGGATGATCTTCTTGTTTCGTCCCTTTGCTAGATGCCCCAGCGACGCGTGCAAGTGAGCGTCACTTCTGTTTTCTAATGTCTTCAGAAACGCGATCTTTTCCTTTTCGTAGGCAGCATTATCAATTCCCTTCAGGCGGCCATCGACTCCGCCGTCAAATGACTTGATCTCGCGATAATATACCGACTCGATGAACTCGTACTTATGGATGTCGATGCCATATTTTTGATTTAAGCTATTCGGTATTTCGTATAGAACGTGAGATTTTATATCTGAGGTCAGATTTGCCTTGAGACCTAGATTGATGTGAATGAAATAAGTTTCTGCTTTTTCCTCTTGGTCTAAGCTTTCGTAAAGATTTTCGAAGAAAGAGGTCTTGCCTACTCCGACATCGCCGATTACGACTATAGGACGAGATCCAGAAGATAAAATTGCAGGATCATTCAAAAGATCGCCGTTTTTACCGGTACCGGTCGCAGAGTTTACTGCCGATGGCGTAACACTGTCACCGCCAACTCTACGATATCGAGCGGAGATAATCCGCTTGCTCAGAAGGAGATGCTGGTTGTTTGCCTCCAGCGGCACATAGCACTCCCTGTAAAAATCCTTTTTTATGTTAGGATTATCTTCGATTTCTTCAAGCAAAACCTCCGAAAGTCCGCGAAGGTTCTCTTCGAACTCGCTTCTATACCTAAATTTGCGGAGTTCCGGGATGCCTTCTGAAGCTTTGGGAGGTATCCGAGGGTTGCGGTGAATAGCCAGATCTTGATGCGCTCGGTTTTCAAAGATGCCCTCGGGCGAAAGCAGTGTCCAGAGTAGCGGAAAGAAATCTATGTAGCTCTGAAAGCCGTTAAAGAAATAGCACTCTCCGTCTAGCGGAGACATACCAGGGGTTAGAGCCTGGAATATTGCAAGTTGAGGACCGTTACATACTATAGCTATGGGTGCCCCGTGTATAACACAGTAAGGTAGCACTTGATGCACAGCAGCAGTAAATTCTGGAGACGCAGCCAGTAGGGGACGCATCTTCCTTATGCTGCTAGGTCTACCGACAGGAAGCTTTGAAAAGATCTTCGCTTCGCGCTTTGCTTCTAAAATTGCACGCGCATTTCCAAGTATGTAGTCGCTGCGCCCTCCGAGGTCGTCAGTGACCTCGACGCGCATATTCGGCCGCTCCCAGCCCAAGCATTCAATTACAAATCTGTCTATAAATTGAAATCTATTTGTAGCCTCGTCCCAATGCTTACTATCGGGCGGCAGATTAGCTATGATGTCCTTCAGCTTCGAAAGGCCATCCGTCATTTCGAAAGGTGCGCGCATTGGCAATCTGCAAGGCAGGAAATCTGTGTGACCGTTATGTGCGTGTTCGGCTCTCCCCACAAGGCGTCTCCACAAGGGTCCTGTGAGGGGACGATGCAGAGCATCTCGGTTTAGAGTGCATCGTGGTCCTGTCAGTACGTAGGCTGCGCGGCGGTAATCAGGCCGACCGGAGCCTTGGGTAGCCTTGAGAGTTCGACCAGGGCTGCATGACAGGCAGGCCGGTTATTCAAAGCCACGCTCGCGATCTGCTGCGCGCTGATGTCGGCGGCGATCACCCGGTCAGATCGCTCTGCCGCCAGTTTGGAGGGTTTGCGTATTCGCTAGACCCGCCAGCGAGCCCCAGCGTTTAGCGGGCTTGATCGTCCAAAGGTCCACTGGCGAGTGCCGGCGACTCCGCCGATGCCCACTGCCTAGACGTCGTAGCGTGGAAAATTTGCCATGGCCTCCGCCATCATGGGAATGGTGGGTGCCTCGTACTTCCGGCGCACCGCTCCGGGCGTGTGGCCGACGATCTCGTCCCGCACCCGCGCGTCCATGAGATTGACGGCACGCGTTTTGAAGGTGTGCCTCCATCCGTGGTTTGGATCTACGGCTGGGTCGAGGTTTACCTTTTTCCGCAACCACTCAGCGATCTTGCGCGACCTCACCTCATGCGGGGGAGTACGGGCACTCTTCGAATGGCGCGCCGGGTCAAAAAACAGAGGCCCTGATCCAATGGCCGCGACAAAGTCGAGGAACCCCCGCTCGATCAAATGGGGGTGGATCGGCACAGATCGCGGCTCGGACGTCTTCGTCCGCGAAAAGTGCATGATATGGGAGCCCTGCTCCTGGCGGATGTCGGTGGCCTCCAACGCTGTTAGCTCCGAGATGCGTGCACCGGAGTAGGCTGCCAGCCAAGGGCACCACCGCTTCCCCTGATTGGCCTTATCATGCGGGCCCCAGGGCGCGACCTCCTGCGCGGCTCGTAGGATCGCCAGGACCTCTGCGTCGCGAAATGTTCTCTCCCGGGTTTTGACGTGGCGCGGAAGGTCGAGCGCCACCCCCTCGACCGGATTGGCGTCCACGATCTGCCCGCCCTGCCGCTTCGTAGCCCAGGAGAACAAGGACGACGCTGCGACGAGATCGTTGCGGTTGATGGTCCTTGGATGAATGCCCTCAGAGGACTGCCTGTGCTCCGCCCAGGAGTAGATGTCGTCGCCAGTGATGTGGCGGACGTCACGATCCGGCAGATACGCTGCCAGCCTGCTGATGCTTGCCTCGTATCGATGCAGCGTGTTCGTAGCCAACTTGTCTGAGTGATAGAGACGGTAGCGGCTCCAGAGGTCGCTGACGGTGATCGGCATACCGCGCGGTCCTTGGGCTGCGGCTCCACCATGGCGGGGTCGCGCTGTGAGCCCGGAGGTCTTGGGCGATGATGGCGCGGTGGGCTCCTCAAGCCTCTCCCCGCGCAGCATCGCCCAGGCTTCATCCATGATGCTGGCGGTCGCGCTGACGATCCGGGCTTGGTTTGCCTCTGTCGCCGGCTCGCTCAAGTCACCTAGAAGTTTCTTAGAGCCCGGCCTGAAGCGCGCGACCGCCTCCTCCCAGGCCATACCGCCCGCAGGTCCGGAGAGTGTGCCCGGTCTCGCGGCTTCGGTAGCTTGCTCCGACGCGACGATTGCCTGCGGCGATCTAGCGGCGTCCCAGAATGCTTGTAACGCGGCATCGGCAATCGCGTGCCGCGTTCTTGCAACCCGATCATCCTTGGTACGCAGCGAAGCTCGGACGATGTCGCCGACTTTAAGGTCAACCTGGGACCCATCCCCGATGGGCAGCGTCAGTGTGGTCCCACGCAAACGGCCCACAAGGTCACGAGGTGTTTTCTGGCGAAGCTGCCAGACACCGCTTTTCGGGTCTTTCCAGGGATGAGCCATACGCAACGGTGTGTGTCCCAGGTGTGCTACCGGGACGCGCTATCCGACTGATTTTCCTTAAGTTCCCGGTTCACCTCGGGAAAGGTTTGGTGCGGCCAAGAGGACTCGAACCTCCACCCCTCGCGGGACTAGCACCTCAAGCTAGCGCGTCTACCAATTCCGCCATGGCCGCATCGGTACCCGGTTCCGGGTTCCGTTCGCTCCCCGGCGGCGTTGCCGTCTCGGGTGAGCGGCGCAGCGGATAACAGATACATTCGGCCGCGACAAGCGCCGTCGTGCGATCTTTGTCGCGTTCGCGCCTCAGAGCGGCTCGTGGGCCGGCTCGAACAGGGGCATCGCGCCGTCGCCGATGCTGAGGCCGGGCTCGCGCTGGGCCTCGGCCTTGCGGATCAATTCGGTCACCTCCACCGAGATGCGGTTGCCCGTCACCACGATCTGGCCGCGGGCGATCGGGTGGTCGTTGGCCAGGATCTCGACCATGTCGGTCTCGCTGGCCTCCAGCTCGATCACGGCGCCGCGGCCCATGCGCAGCAGCATGTGCAGCGGCATGCGGCAGCGCCCCAGCACCACCGTGACATCGACCTGCAGATTGTCCAGAACCGCCACGCGCCGCACTCTCGCCCGCCGCCCCGTCCGCTTGCCTTCGCGCGCGAACGGGTGCTCAGGGAGAGCTTCCGCGCATCATGGTGAACTCTTGGTAAACGCGTCCCGTCTGGCTGCCGCGCCGGAGACCTTCCTGCCCCGCCCGGGCTCGCCGCCGGTCGAATGGCGCATCGCCGAGGACCTCGTCGGCTATGCGGAGGCGGTGGCTGTCATGGAGGCGCGCGCCGCGGCCATCGCGCGCGGGGAGGCCGGCGAGTGCGTCTGGCTCCTGGAGCACCCGCCGCTCTACACCGCCGGCACCTCGGCCAAGGCCGCGGATCTGGTGGCGCCGGACCGCTTCCCCGTCCACGCCACGGGCCGGGGCGGCCAGTACACCTATCACGGGCCCGGCCAGCGCGTGGCCTACGTGATGCTCGATCTCGGCCGCCGCCGCACGGACCTGCGCGCCTATGTGGCGAGCCTGGAGGCGTGGCTGATCGCGACGCTCGACGCCTTCAACGTGCGGGCCGAGCGGCGCGAGGACCGGGTCGGGGTCTGGGTGCGCCGCCCGGAGAAGGGCGCCGGCGCGGAGGACAAGATCGCCGCGATCGGCATCCGCGTGCGCCGCTGGGTGAGCTTCCACGGCATCAGCCTCAACGTCGAGCCGGATCTCGGGCATTTCTCCGGCATCGTGCCCTGCGGCGTGCGCGAGCACGGGGTGACGAGCCTCGTCGATCTCGGGCAGATCGTGAGCATGCCGGAGGTCGACATGCAGCTGCGCGCGGCCTTCGAGCCGATCTTCGGCGAGACGGTCCTCGTCGCCGGCTGAGAGGCAGATTCGCCGGACCAGGCCCTCCCGGATCCCCGGACGTGTCGGCACGTTCGGGCAGCGTTCTCGTTTCGAGAACGCATGGTGGCGCATGGCGTTTGGACCCGGCGCCGCGCGGCGCGTTATAACGCCTGCCAATAATCATGGAGGAAATAGCCGTGTCCGGTCCGCTCGACGGTATTCGAATCCTTGAGCTTGGGCAGTTGATCGCCGCCCCCTTCGCCACGCGACTGATGGCGGAGTTCGGTGCAGAGGTGATCAAGGTGGAGCCGCCGGGCGACGGCGACCCCCTGCGCAAGTGGCGCAAGATGCACGAGGGCACCTCGCTCTGGTGGTACCTGCAATCGCGCAACAAGAAGTCGATCGCGGTCAACCTGAAGTCGCCGGAAGGCCTCGACGTCGTCAAGCAGCTCGCGCGGAGCGCCGACGTGGTGGTCGAGAACTTCCGTCCCGGCGGCCTGGAGAAGCTCGGCCTCGGCTGGGACGTGCTCTCGGCGCTCAACCCGAACCTCGTGATGGTCCGCATCTCAGGGTACGGCCAGACCGGCCCCTACCGCGACCGGCCGGGCTTCGGCGCCATCGGCGAGTCGATGGGCGGCATCCGCTACACCACCGGCAGCCCCGAGGCGCCTCCGGCCCGGGTCGGCGTCAGCATCGGCGACACGCTGGCCTCCCTCCACGGGGTCATCGGCGCCCTGATGGCGCTCCTGCGCGTCAAGACCGGCCAGGGCGGCGGACAGGTCATCGACGTGTCCCTCGTCGAGAGCGTCTTCAACGTGATGGAGAGCCTCGTGCCGGAATACGACCTCCTCGGCGAGGTCCGCACCCGCACCGGCGGGGCGCTGCCCGGCATCACCCCGTCGAACACCTACCCGACCAAGGACGGCGGCTTCGTCGTCATCGCGGGCAACAGCGATCCGATCTTCAAGCGCCTGATGGCGACGATCGGCCGGCCCGATCTCGCCGAGAACCCGGATTTCCGCAACAACGACGGCCGCTCGAAGCAGGCCGCCCTGCTCGACGCCACGATCGGCGAGTGGACGAAGGCGCGCACCGTCGAGGAGGCGCTCGCCGCCCTCGACGCCGCGGACGTGCCGGCCGGGCGCATCTACTCGGTGGCCGACATCGTCGCCGACCCGCACTACCAGGCCCGCGACATGATCCTCCAGGCGGAATTGCCCGGCGGCACCAGCGTGAAGATGCCCGGCATCGTGCCCAAGCTGTCCGAGACCCCCGGCACGGTGCGCTGGCAGGGCCCCGCGCTCGGCGCCCACACCGATTCCGTGCTCTCCGATCTCGGCCTCGACGCGGAGCGTATCGCGCGCCTTCGCGAGAAGGGAGCCGTGGCATGAGCGGAGCGGTGAAACCCGACAAGAGCGGAGCGGTGAAACCCGACAAGAGCGGAGCGGTGAAACCCGACAAGAGCGGAGCGGTGAAACCCGGCATGAGCATCAGCGATACCCTGATCGTCCAGGAGGTCGCCACCCGCGACGGGTTCCAGATCGAGCCCGTCTTCGTGCCGACGCCGGAGAAGATCCGGCTGATCGACGCGCTGGCCGAGGCCGGCTTCAGCCGGATCGAGGTCTCCTCCTTCGTCTCGCCGAAGGCGGTGCCGGCGCTCAGTGACGCGGCCGAGGTCTTCGCCGGCATCCGGCGGCGGCGTGGCACCGTCTTCGTCGCCCTCGTGCCGAACCCGAAGGGCGCCGAGCGGGCGCTCGCGGCCAAGGTCGGCGAGATCAACCTCGTCGCCTCGGTGAGCGAGACCCACAACCGCGCCAATATGGGCATGAGCCCGGACGCCTCGATCGAGGGCTTCGCCCGGATCATGGAGACGGTGGCGGGCTCAGGGGTCGGCGTGAACGCCACGGCCGCCACCGCCTTCGGCTGCCCCTTCGAGGGCGACGAGCCCGAGGACAAGGTCGTCGCCCAGGTCGAGCGCTACCTCGCCCTCGGCGTCGACGGCGTGACGCTCGCCGACACCACCGGCATGGCCAATCCGCGCCAGGTCGCCCGCCTCGTCGCCCGCGTGCTGCCCCTCGTCGGGGCGGAGCGGCTGACGCTGCACTTCCACAACACCCGCGGGCTCGGGCTCGCCAACGTGCTCGCCGCCTTCGAGACGGGCGCGCGCCGCTTCGACGCGGCGCTCGGCGGGCTCGGCGGCTGCCCCTTCGCGCCGGGCGCCACGGGCAACATCTGCACCGAGGACCTCGTCAGCATGGCCCACGAGATGGGCCTGACCACCGGCCTCGACCTCGAGGCCCTGCTCGGCCTCTCCCGCGACCTGCCCCGCCTCGTCGGCCACGACGTGCCGGGCCAGGTCGCCAAGGCCGGTCGCCCCTGCGACCTCCACCCCGCCCCGCCGCTGAAAGCGGCCTGAGCCAGCCGCGGAGAAGCCGCCCGTCCGAAGGCGGCCCCGCTCGATACCAACCCGGTGACGCAAGCCCCCGGCAGACCCTCTCGCGGTCCGCCGGATGGACCGTTGCGTCCTTACGCGACCCAGGAGGAAACGCCCATGTCCATCGCCCTGTCCGGAACGCCGGCCGCCGCGGAGGCGGCCACCGAGGCGAGCATCGTCCGCAAGGTCGCCTGGCGGTGCATGCCGCTGATCATGATCTGCTACATGTTCGCCTTCTTCGACCGGATCAACATCAGCTTCGCCAAGTTCCAGCTCCAGAGCGATCTCGGCTTCAGCAACGTCGCCTACGGGCTCGGCGCGAGCATGTTCGTGATCGGCTATGTCATCTTCGAGGTGCCCTCGAACCTGATGCTCTACAAGGTCGGCGCGCGCCGCTGGATCGCGCGGATCATGATCTCCTGGGGCATCGCCACGGCGCTGATGATCTTCATCCGCACCGAGTGGCACTTCTACGCGCTGCGCTTCCTCATCGGCGCCATGGAGGCGGGCTTCGCGCCGGGCATCCTCTACTACCTGACCCTGTGGTTCCCGGCCTCGTTCCGCGGGCGCGTCACCTCCTTCATGTTCGTGGCCTCGGCCTTCTCCGGCATCTTCGGCGCGCCGGTGGCGGGCCTGATCCTCGGCGGGCTCAACGGGGTCGCCGGTCTCGCCGGCTGGCAATGGCTGTTCCTGGCCGGCGGCATCCCCTGCCTGATCCTCGGCGCCCTGGTGCTGCTGCGCCTCGACGACCAGATCCCGGACGCGCGCTGGCTCTCGGCGGAGGAGAAGGCGCTGCTCTCCTCCCGCATCGCGCACCACAACCGCGACATCGGCGACCACTCGCTCTGGGGCGCGATCAAGCAGCCGGGCTTCCTGCTCATCGCGCTGGTCTACTTCCTGCTCCAGGTCGGCTCCTACGGCCTGAACTTCTGGGGCCCGGACCTGATCAAGACCGCGAGCGGCGGCCAGGCGGCCTCGGTCGGCTTCCTCACCGCGATCCCCTACATCTGCGGCGCGATCAGCATGGTGGTGATCGGGCGCCTCTCGGACGCCTCGGGCGAGCGGCCGAAATTCGTGGCCGGCCTCGCGGTGGCCGCGGCGGTCGGCTTCTTCGCGGCGGGCCTGTTCGACAAGCAGATCGTGCCGCTGATGATCGCGCTGGCGCTGCTGGGCTCAGGCATCGTCGCCTCGATCCCGACCTTCTGGACGCTGCCGGCCAAGCTCGTCACCGGCGTCGGCGCGGCGGGCGGCATCGCGCTCATCAACACGCTCGGCCAGTTCGGCGGCATCGTCAGCCCCGTCGCGGTCGGCTGGGTGAAGGACCTCACCGGCTCCACGACGCCCGCCCTCTACGGCATCGGCTGCCTCTGCCTCGCCGCCGCCGCGCTCCTGCTCTTCGCCATGCCCGAGAGCCTGCGCCGCAGCGACCGCGCCCACTGACGCTTGCGAACCCCGCGCCCTCCGGTCCCGAACCGGCGGGCGCCGACGTTTCGGTGCCCGTGTCACCGCCGTGCATGATCCGATGCGGAGCCTGCGCGTTCTCGACAATCGAATCGGCCGGAAGCGCCGGGCCAGAACGAAAGAACAGGGAGGAGAGGATGGCGCTGAACCTCGCGCAGAAGTTGATCGCGTCGCACCTCGCCGACGGCGACCTGACGCCCGGCTCCGAGATCGCGCTCCGGATCGACCAGACCCTGCTTCAGGACGTGCTCGGCAGCCTCGTGATGCTGGAACTCGAGGCGATGGGCGTCGAGCGGGTCAAGGTGGGTTTGGCCGCGCAGTATGTCGACCACAACCTCGTCCAGAACGACCATCTCAATGCCGACGAGCACATGTTCCTGCGCTCGGCCTGCCGCCGCTTCGGGGTGTGGTACTCGCGCCCCGGCAACGGCATCAGCCATCCCGTGCACATGCAGGCCTTCGGCAAGCCGGGCCAGACGCTGGTCGGCTCCGACAGCCACAGCCCGGCCGCCGGCTCGCTCGGCATGCTCGCCTTCGGCGCGGGCGGCGTCGAGGTGGCGCTCGCCATGGCGGGCGAGCCGCTCTACCTGCGCATGCCGCGCGTCTGGGGCGTGAAGCTGACCGGGCAGCTCCCCGACTGGGTGAGCGCCAAGGACGTGATCCTGGAGATGCTGCGCCGCCACGGCGTGGAGGGCGGCTTCGGGCGCATCGTCGAGTATTACGGCCCCGGCCTCGACACCCTCTCGGCGATGGACCGGCACGTCATCGCCAATATGGGCGCCGAGATGGGCGCCACCACGAGCGTCTTCCCCTCGGACGAGGCCACCCGCCAGTATCTCGCGAGTGTCGGCCGCGAGGCGGACTGGGTGGCGCTCGGCCCCGATGCGGGCGCGACTTACGACGACCACGAGGAGATCGACCTCTCGACGCTGGTGCCGCTCATCGCCCGGCCGTCGAGCCCCGGCAACGTGGTGCCGGTCTCCGAGGCCGCGGGCGAGGAGATCTACCAATCGTATATCGGCTCCTCGGCCAATCCCGGCTTCCGCGACTTCGCGGTGACCGCCGAGATCGTGAAGGGCTCACAGGTCCACGACCGCGTCTCCTTCGACGTGAACCCCTCCACCCGGCAGGTGCTGGAGACCCTGATCGCCAAGGGCCACCTCTCCGACCTGATCCATGCGGGCGCCCGCGTGCACCAGGCCGGCTGCAACGGCTGCATCGGCATGGGCCAGGCCCCGGCCTCGGGGCGCAACTCGCTGCGCACCGTGCCGCGCAACTTCCCCGGCCGCTCGGGCACCCGCGAGGACAGCGTCTTCCTGTGCAGCCCGGAGACCGCCGCGGCCTCGGCGCTGTCGGGCGTCATCACCGATCCGCGCACGCTCGCCATGCCCTATCCGCGCGTCGCGGCGCCGGAGATGGTCAAGACCAACACCACCATGCTGGTCCCCCCGCTCCCCGAGGCGGAGGCGCGCGCGGCGCGGCTGGAGAAGACCGACAACATCACGACCCTGCCGGAACTGGGCAGGCTCGGGCAGAGCATCCGCGTCCCGGTGCTCCTCAAGACCGGCGACGACATCTCCACCGACGACATCATGCCGGCGGGCGCGCGGGTGATGCCCTACTGGTCGAACATCCCCAAGACCTCGGACTTCACCTTCGAGCCGATCGACCCGACCTATCCGCAGCGCGCGAAGCAGGCCGGCCCGGGCCGGGCCGGCCACGCCATCCTCGGCGGGCTCAATTACGGGCAGGGCTCGAGCCGCGAGAACGCGGCCCTGGCGCCCCGCTATCTCGGCCTGGAGACGGTGCTGGCCAAGAGCTTCGCCCGCATCCACTGGCAGAACCTCGTCAATTTCGGCGTCCTGCCGCTCACCTTCGCCGACCCGGCCGATTACGACGGGCTGGAGATCGGCGACATGGTGGAGATCGAGGACGTCGCCGGCGCGCTGAAGGGCGGCAAGGCGGTGACGGCGCGGGTGCGCGGCCGGGAGATCGCGCTCCGGCACGACCTCTCGGCGCGCCAGATCGAGGTGCTGCTCGCGGGCGGCGTGATCAACTGGCTGCGCGCAAGGCTTCAGTCCGAGCCCGCCCGCACCGTCGCCTAAGCCGACACGACCGAGGAACCCGGACCGATGGCACAAGCAAGCCGCGGCCGAATGGAGGAAACGCCATGATCGTCACACGACGCCGCCTGCTCGGCACGGCCGCGGCGGGCGCCGGCCTTCTCGCCTGCCCTGCCGTGCTCCGGGCCCAGGCGCCCAGGATCCTGCGCCTCTCGCACCAGTTCCCCGGTGGGACCCTGGAACAGGGCGATGCCCGCGACCGCATCTGCCGCCGCTTCGGCCAGGAGGTCGAGAAACGCACCGGCGGCAGCCTGTCCGTGCAGGTCTATCCCGGCTCCTCGCTGATGAAGACGCTGGCGCAGTTCAGCGCCCTGCGGAAGGGCGCCCTCGACATGAGCCTCATCCCGCTCTCCTACGCGGGCGGCGAGGTGCCGGAGGCGAACCTCGCCCTGATGCCGGCGCTGGTGACGAACTACGACCAGGCCGCCAAGTGGCGCACCGCCCGGGTCGGCGAGGAACTCGCCAAGACGCTCTCCGACAAGGGCGTCATCATCGTCACCTGGGTCTGGCAGTCGGGCGCCGTCGCCTCGCGCGTGCACCCGATCCTCGTTCCCTCCGACGTGAAGGGCGTGAAGATCCGCGGCGGCGGGCGCGAGATGGACCTCGTCTTCCAGGCCTCCGGTGGCATCGTCTCCACCATGCCGTCGAGCGAGATGTATATCGGCATGCAGACCGGCGCGCTGGAAGCCGCCGTCAGCGCCTCGACGAGCCTGATCTCCTTCCGCCTCGACGAGCTGACCAAGAACCTCACGGCGGGACGCGGCCGCTCGTTCTGGTTCATCCTCGAACCGCTGATGATCTCCAAGGCGACCTTCGACGCCCTGACGCCCGAGCAGCAGAAGGCCGTCCGCGACGTGGGCCAGGAACTCGAGGCGTTCTCCTTCGCCGCGGCCAAGGCGGATGACGAGGAGATCACCAAGATCTACGCCGCCCGCGGCGCCAAGATCCACGACCTGACGGCGGAGCATATCGAGAAGTGGCGCGAGGCCGCCCGCCCCACCGCCTGGAAGGATTTTTCGGGCAAGAGCGCCCGCACGGCGGAACTGCTCAAGCTCGCCGAGGAGGTGGCCTGATATGGCCGCCGGTTGATCGCCTCGGCTGGGAGCGCGTCCCGCTCTCCCCGCTTGCGGGGCGAGGGGATCCACTATGGCCGATCCGATGAACCGGAGACCTTGTGATATCGCGTCCGGTTGGTCAGACCGGACGCGATATCAGCCAGCCCGCGCGGCGCTTGAGCGAAGGCGACATCCGCCATCCCGAAGGGATCACCCGGATGTCGTATGACAGGACTCCCGCCCGAAGAGCCGAGACGGCGCGGTGCGAAGGTTTCGCGCCGCGCCGTCTTTTTGTGATCGCGGTTTAGCGGAGATTAACCGGACGGGCGCTCAATGAGCGACGGTTAAGGTTGATGGTTTCCTGCCGCGAACCGGTTCCGCCTCCCGTCGAGGCGCGCCGGATCTCGGGCGCGGGGACCTGAGCGTACCCCGAGTTCCGCCCGCATGTTCGACGCTGCGTATCCGCCGAGCCGCCCGATCCGCGCCCGCCGCCGGTCGCGCGGCGGCCGTCTCGCCCTCCTCGTCCCCGTCCTGGCGCTCGGCGCCGTGGGGCTGCCCCGCCTGCTCTCCTCCGTCGACGCGCCGCCGGCCCCGGCCGCCGAGCGCTTCGTGGTGGTCTCGGACCGGGCCGCGCCGACGCCCGCGCCCATTCCGGCGGCGCCGCGCCGCCGCGGCCTCAATGCCCTGTTCGAGCCGGTTGCCGTGCTCGGCGCCGCGACGCCGACCCTGGCCGGGAGTGCTCCGCTCGCGGGCGATCTCGTCCCGGCCGCGCCGCCGCCCGCGCTCCTCGCGGCGGCTCCGACGAAGCCCGCGCCCGAATCCGCCCCCTCATCCGCCTCCCCTGCCCTCGCCGCGGCGCCCCAGCCGAAGCCGGCCGCGCGCCTCGCCGAGGCCGCCCCTCTCGCCACCCCCGTCCCGCTGCCCGTCGCCCGCCCGGCCGAGTTGCGCCCGCGGCCCCTGCGCCTCGCCGAGCGCGTCGCCGAGCGCCCCTCCACCCGCCGCGCGCGCATCGCGGCCCGTCAGGAGGCGGAGGCCGAGCAATCCTTCTTCGACGCCGTGTTCGGGGCCAAGCCGGCCGCGCCCGAAGCCACCCCCGCGCCCGAGGCGCGGCCGACGGCGCTGGCCTATGCCGGGACGGGGCGCGATGCCGGCCTCCCGCCGCGGGGCGGCGGCGGCCTGTTCGAGCCGCGCGCCGAGGGCGGCACCGCGATCTACGACATCACCGCCCGCACGGTGACCCTGCCGAGCGGCGAGGTGCTGGAGGCCCATTCCGGCCTCGGCAAGAGCCAGGACAACCCGCGCGACGTGCATATCCGCATGCGCGGCGCGACGCCGCCCGGCACCTACGTGGTCACCGAGCGCGAGGCCCTGTTCCACGGCGTGCGGGCGCTGCGCCTCACCCCCGTCGGCGGCAGCGCATCGATCCACGGCCGCGACGGCATCCTCGCCCACACCTACATGCTCGGCCCGAGCGGCGCCTCGAACGGCTGCGTCGTGTTCCGCAACTACGACCGCTTCCTGCAGGCCTATCTGCGCGGCGAGATCCGCCGCCTTGTGGTGGTGGCCGGCAGCGGCGACGCCCTCTCCTCCGGCGTCGCACGCCTGTTCGGCCGATAGCCGAGTCTCCGTGATCCAAGGATCCCGGAGGCTCATCGATCTGTTTTGATCGTGCCGCATTCTCTTTCGCGGAACCGGCGGCCACGTCCGCGGACAATGCTCTGAGGCTACTGCGGCGGGGATCCGCGAAGGCAGTTCCGGACCCGACGGTCGCGCGCCCTCGTCTGATCTGCGCGCCGGATGTTCCGAAAAACGATCGATCTCGGCACTGCGAGATTGATAAAACCGCGCGCCTGTTCCAGTCCGGAATTGCCGCCCCCGTCGATTGCATTCACAATCGCCCCAGCGCGCGGCGGATCGCGCTGCCGATCCGGCATCTGGCCCGGCACGAGGCTCGCCGCGCGGGTCCCGTCTTGCCGGGGTCTTGCCGCCATGTGCGCCAGCATACCCGTTCTTCGTCACAACGACCGTAAACCTGTGTCGGACGATAATGACTGCTCATGCGGCGGGACCGTATTCTTGCGATTCACGGACGTTTCGAGCGGCCTCCAATTGCCTCCGAGCGGGGTTGTGGGGTTGAGACCATGCTGACGCTGACGGCACCCGAACCGATCTCCCGCGGCGCCTTCGCGGAGCGCCGCGCCGTCGCGATCGCCAATGTGCACTGGTTCCGCGCGATGGCGTGGCGGGCCCTGCGCGACGGCGGGCCCCAGGCCGAGCTGCGCGCCGCCAATGCCCGCGCCGCCGCCCGGATCGTGTTGCTTCAGGCCAAGCGCGACGCCCTGGTGAGCCGGATGGCCAACGCGGCGCTGACGGCCGATACCGGCGCCTGATCCGGCCCGCCCCGGAGCGATCCCCATGGATGCCGATTCGCGGGGCTTGGCTTCATAGGGCTTGGCTGCGTGGGGATCGGCGAAGGCGGCCTGTCGAAGAAGGACCCGCCGCGGCTTCTGCCGGGCGGGCCAAGAGGGCTCGATGCGCCTGCGGACCCCGCGTCAGGGGAAGAACCGGAGCCACCCGCAGGTGGCCGGCCGCCGCCTCTGCGGCCGACGCGGCCATCCTAAGGCCGGGCTCGATGCGATTCGCTCACATAGGCGAAGACCGGGCCTAGGCCTTTCGGGCCGGCGGGCGGCTCAGACCGGCGAGCCGAGCCAGAGCGCCCCGGCGATGATCAGGGCTGCCATGGCGACGAAGGCCACGAAGGCCGGCAGGACCCAGGCGCGCCGCCCCTGTGGGTCCGCCGCGGCCCGGACCGCGGGCGTGGCGGCTTCCGTCCGGCGCGCGAGGGCGATGCGCTCCGGCGTGGGCGGCGTGCCGGCGGCCTCGTCGCAGGTGCCGAGCTGGGCCATGCCGGGATCGTAGTGGCAGACCTTGTCCCCGGTCGCGCCGCTGTCGATGTCGGCCTTGAGCATGGCGCTCGTCGGCCTGTCGGATGGGGGCGGGCTGTGCGCCGGCAGGCCGGCGGGCGGCGGCGGATCTTCGGAGCGGAACACCACGGCGGACCTCCGGTGCGGATGCAGAGGAGCAATGCCGCCGCCGCCCGGGCGGTTCACGGATCGCGCGCATCGCCGCACGCATCGGCCCCCGGAATGCAGGCTTCGCGGCCCGCGGGGCTGGTGCCGGCGGCCGGCCGCACCATGTTCCGGGCATGGATGCTCCTCCGACACCAGACCGCGGCGCGGGAGGCCACAGCGTGAGCGTGGTACCCTGCCCCGTCGATGCCGGCTGCTACCGCTGGGTCGTCCGCTCGCCGGACGGCCGCCGCACGGAGCGCTCGGCCTACAGCTTCGCCACCCGGGACGGCGCCCGGATCTCCGGGGAGTTCTGGGTGCGCACCTTCGACGCCGGCAAGATGCCGATCTAGAGCATCCGCCGAGCCGGCCTCCGCTTCGGATCACGAGCACTGCAGCGGCGCCGGTCGCGCCGCTCCCGACGAGCCCGATCGCAAGTCCGCTTGCAGGTCCGACCGCAAGCGCGCCCGGAGGTGCCGGTGTTCCCTCTCGTCCCGACGCGGAAGGCGCGGCGCCTCGGCCGGCGCAGCACGGCCAGCCTGCACCGCAGCGTGAAGGCGGCGCTCAAGGCCGGCCAGAAGGCGACCGAGACCGCGTTCCGGCAGGCCGACAAGGCGGCCAGGGCGCTCGCCGGCCCGGCTCCGGCGAAAAGGCGGGCCCCCCGCGGGCGCTTCGTCCTCGTCGACGGGCTGCGCGTGCACGTCGTCGTGCGCGGGCGCGGCCGGCCGGTCGTGCTGATCCACGGCAACGGCGCCATGGCCGAGGATTTCGCGGTCTGCGGCCTGATCGACCGGCTGGCGGAGCGCTACCGGGTGATCGCCATCGACCGGCCTGGCTTCGGCCGCACCGACCGGCCGCGGAACCGGATCTGGACCGCCTCAGCCCAAGGGGCGCTCCTGCACCGGGTGCTGGAGAGCCTGAAGGCCGAGCGGCCCCTGCTCGTCGGCCATTCCTGGGGGACGCTGGTGGCGCTCGCCATGGCGTTCGAGCCGGGGCGGACCCTGCGCGGGCTCGTCCTGCTCTCGGGCTACTACTTTCCGGAGCAGCGCGCCGATGTGAGCCTCGCCGGGCCGCTCGCGCTGCCGGGCGTCGGCGACGCGGCGCGGGCTCTCGTTCCGGCGCCCGTGAACCGGGCGCTCGCGGTCCAGGCGTTCCACCGGGTGTTCTGGCCGCAGCCGGTGCCGGCGCGCTTCGCGGCGACCTTCCCGGTGGAGATCGCCACCGGCGCGACGCAGCTGCGCGCCGCCACCGAGGACGCGGCGACGATGAACGCGGCGGCGGGCTGGCTGCAGGCCGGCTATCACCGCCTCGACCTGCCCGTCGCCATCGTGACCGGCTCCGCGGACAAGATCGTGAACCCGGCGACGCAATCCATGCGGCTGCACCGGGTCCTGTCCGGCAGCACGCTCAAGGTCCTGCCCGGCCAGGGCCACATGATCCATTACGGCGCGCGCGCCACGGTCGAGCGGGTGATCGACGCGATGATGAACGCCCAGCGGAGCTGACCCGGATCCCGCGCGGGCCGGCTCTCGACGCGGCCGCGCCCCGGTGAGACCATCGGGCGCTTCCATGGGGTGACTCGCCGATGCCCGCCTCCGACATCGACCAGATCCGGGCCCGCCTCGCCGCGCATCCGCGGCCTGCCGACCTCGCCGCACGCCGGGCGCGGGTCGACGCGCTCGGCGCCGGCTACGGGCTGCCGCCGGACGTCACGGTGGAGCCGGTGGATGCGGGCGGCGTGCCGGCGGAATGGACGCGCATCCCCGGATCGGAGGACGGCCCCGTCATCCTCTTCCTGCACGGGGGCGGCTACGTCTCCGGCTCGCTCGCGAGCCACCGCCACACCGTGGCGCAGGCCGGTCGCGAGGCGGGGGCGCGCACGCTCGCCCTCGCCTACCGGCTCGCCCCCGAGCACCCTGCCCCGGCGGCGCTGGCGGATGCGCTGGCCGGCTACCGCTTCCTCCTCGAGACCGGCGTGGCGCCTCGGCGCATCGCGCTCTCGGGCGAGAGCGCGGGCGGCGGCCTCGCCCTCGCGGTGGCCCTGTCGCTGCGCGAGGCCGGCCTGCCGCTGCCGGGCTGCCTCTGGCTCAGCTCGCCCTGGACCGATCTCGCGCTCACCGGGGCCAGCCTGGAGACGAAGGCCGGCGCCGACCCGCTGATCAGCCGCGCCTATCTGGCGGAGCTCGCCGGCCTCTACCTCGCCGGCGCCGATCCGCGCGGGCCCCTGGTCTCGCCGCTCTACGCGAACCTCGCCGGCCTGCCGCCGATGCTGATCCAGGTCGGCTCGGCCGAGACCCTGCTCGACGATTCGGTGCGGCTCGCCGGCGTCGCGGGCGCGGCGGACGTCTCCGTGCGGCTCGAGGTGTGGCCGCACATGATCCACGCCTGGCACCTGTTCTTCCCCGAGGTCGAGGACGGAAGGCGCTCGCTCGCGAGCGCCGGCCGCTTCGTCCGGGCTGAGTGCGCGGGTTAGGGCGCTCTCCGCCGAAATGGATGCCGGTTTGGCGCGAGAGAGCGCGTTAGAACAAGGATTCAGAGCCGTTTCCTGATGCCGCGCGTTCGGGAGCAGCTCTGGATCGACGTCAGCACACCACCGCCTGCCCGTCGCGGCGCGGGTCGCTCGCGGCGACGTAGCCGTCCTCGTCCGGATCGCCCATGAGCCAGATGAACTGGCCGGCGCCGAAATCCTGGTAGCTGTCGTTGATCACCTCGATGCGGTGGCCGCGCTCGGTGAGCCCCTGCACCGTCTCGGCCGGCATGGTGGATTCGGCGTTGATGCTGAGACCCTCGTTGACGCGCCAGCGCGGCGCGTCGCAGGCGGCCTGCGGATTCTGGTGGTGGTCAAGCATGCGCACCAGGGTCTGGACATGGCCCTGCGGCTGCATGTTGCCGCCCATCACGCCGAAGCTCATCACCGGCGCGCCGTCCTTGGTCAGGAAGCCCGGGATGATGGTGTGGAAGGGCCGCTTGCCCGGCGCCACCACGTTCGGGCTCTGCGGATCGAGATGGAAGCCGTGGCCGCGGTTCTGCAGGGAGAGGCCCCATTCGGGCACCACCACGCCCGAGCCGAAGCCCATGAAGTTCGACTGGATGAAGCTCACCATCATGCCCGACGAATCCGCCGTGGTGAGGTAGATCGTGCCGCCGCTCGCCGGGTTGCCGGGTCCGAAATCCTGCGCCCGCGTCCGGTCGATGAGCCTGCTCCGTGCCCGGAGATAGGCCGGGTCGAGCATCTGGTCAGGCGTCACCGTCATCCCGGAGGGGTCGGCCACGTAGCGGTAGGTGTCCGCGAAGGCGAGCTTCATCGCCTCGATCTGGAGGTGCTGGCTCTCCGGCCCGTCGGGGGGCAGGGCGGCGAGGTCGAAATCCTCCAGGATGCCGAGCGCGATCTGGGCGGCGATGCCCTGCCCGTTCGGCGGGATCTCGTGGAGCGTGTAGCCGCGGTAATCCTTGCCCGTCGGCTCGACCCATTCGGGGCGGAAGGCGGCGAGATCCGCCACAGTCATGGCGCCGCCATGGGCGGCCGCGTGGCGGGCGGTCGCCTCCGCGATCTCGCCCTCGTAGAAGGCCCGGCCCTTGGTCTCGGCCACCGCCCGCAGCGTCCGGGCGATCCCTGGCAGCCGCACGCGCTCGCCCACCTCCGGCGCGCGGCCGTGCGGCAGGAAGACCTCGGCGAAGCCCGGCTGGCCGGCGAGTTCGGGCAGGCGGGCGGCGGCGGCCCATTTCTGCTGCACCACGATGGGGGCGAGGTAGCCGCGCTCGGCGATCTCGATCGCCGGCTCCATCAGGTCGGCGAAGGGCAGGCGCCCGAAGCGCTCGCTGAGCGCCACCCAGGCCGCGACGGCGCCGGGCACGGTGACGGAATCCCAGCCGCGCATCGGCGGGCGCTGCGCCTCCCCGTATTTCCGGCGGAAATAGTCCGGGGTCCAGGCGGCCGGCGCACCGCCCGAGGCGTTCAGCCCGTGCAATTGCTTGCCGTCCCACAGGATGCAGAAGGCATCCGAGCCGAGGCCGTTGCTGCACGGCTCGGTGATGGTCTTGGCGGCAGCGGTCGCGATGGCGGCATCGACGGCGTTGCCGCCCCGCCAGATCGTCTTGAGCCCGGCTTGCGCCGCGAGCGCGTGCGAGGTCGCCACCACGTTGCGGCCGAAGATCGGCATGCGCAGCGAGGGATAGCCGTGATTCCAGACGAAGGGCTTCATCGATTCGCGTCCGTGGATTGCGGGTCGGAGGCGCATACGACACCCGGTTGATCCCTTCGGGATGGCGGATGTCGTCTTCGCCCCGCCGCCGCGCGGGCTTGGCTGTCCCGCCTCCGGTCCGGTCGACCGGACGCGGGATCAGGTGCCGTGTTGCGCCGTTCTCTCGAGGGGCACAAGGTGTGCCGCATTTTGCATTCACTGGCACGGAAGCTGCTTGGAACACGGTGTGCCACAGGGTCGCTGGTTGCGGCCTTGACGCGCCGGCCCCGCCGCCGGACCCTCCCCCGGCACGATCTTGCAGAACACTCGCACGAACGGGACACCTGGATGTTGCGTCTTGCCGCCGCCTGCCTCGTCGCCGGGCTCGCGCTCACCGCGCCGCTCTCGGCCCAGACCCTGCGCTACGGCATGATGGAGGATCCCGACGCCCTCGACCCGACGCTCGCCCGCACCTTCGCGAGCCGCATGGTCTTCGCCGCGCTCTGCGACAAGCTCGTGGATATCGGCCCCGACCTGAAGCCGGTGCCCCAGCTCGCCACGACGTGGGAGCTCTCGCCCGACGAGAAGGTGCTGACCATGACGCTGCGGCCGGGCGTGACATTCCACGACGGCGAGCCCGTGAACGCGGCGGCGGCCAAGTACTCGATCGAGCGCCACCTGAAGATGCCGGGTTCGCAGCGCCGCGGCGAGATCGCGCCGATCGATTCCGTCGAGGTGGTGGACGACCTCACCGTCAGGATCAACCTCAAGCAGCCCTTCGCGCCGCTGATGGCCCAGTTCACCGACCGGGCCGGCATGCTGGTCTCGCCCAAGGCCGCCGAGCGGCTCGGCGACAAGTTCGCCAGCGGTCCCGTCTGCGCAGGCCCCTTCAAGTTCGTGGAGCGGGTGCCGCAGGACCGCATCGTGGTGGAGCGCTTCCCCGATTACTGGAACAAGGATCAGATCCACATCCAGCGCATCGAGTTCCGGCCGATCCCCGACACCACGGTGCGGCTGACGAACCTGCGCGCCGGCCAGCTCGACCTGCTCGAGCGCCTCGCCCCCACCGACGCGCCCCAGGTGGCCCGCGACGCCAAGCTCAAGCTCGCCTCGACCTACGAGCTCGGCTTCCAGTCGGTCCTGTTCAACCTGAGCAAGGCCGGCTCCCCGGTCGCCGATCCCCGCGTGCGCGCCGCCTTCGACCTCGCCCTCGACCGCAACGCCATCAGCCAGGTGGTGTTCAACGGCGAGTTCCTGCCCGGCAACCAGTGGGTCTCGCCTAAGCACCCGGACTACGTGAAGGATTACCCGCTGCCGAAGCGCGACGTGGCGAAAGCGAAGGCGCTGCTCGCCGAGGCCGGCCAGCCGAGGCCCCAGATCACCATGATGGTCTACGCCAACAGCGAGGCGCCCCAGGTCGGCCAGGTGATCCAGGCGATGACCAAGGAGGCGGGCTTCGACGTGAAGCTCCAGGCCACCGACTTCACCACCGCCCTCGACCTCGCCGACAAGGGCAATTACGAGGCCTATCTCTACAACTGGAGCGGCCGGCCGGACCCGGACGGCAACACCTTCAGCTTCCTCGCCTGCAAGGCGCCGCTCAACTACCCGCGCTATTGCAGCCCGGAGGCCGACGCTGCCCTCCAGGCCGAGCGCGGCTCGGTCGATCCGGAGAAGCGCAAGGCGGCCTGGAAGGCGCTCGCCGACAAGGTCCTCACCGACCGGCCGAGCGTCTACCTGATGCACCGCAAGCTGCTCTGGGCCTACAGCCCGAAGCTCACCGGCTTCGTGCCCTATCCGGACGGGCTCGCCCGCTTCACGGGGCTGAAGCTCAACTGATGCTGCGGTTCCTCGCCCATCGTCTCGCGCTTGCCGTCCCGACCCTCGTCCTGGCCTCGATGATCATCTTCGCCCTGCAGCAATTGCTGCCGGGCGACGTCGCCACGGCCCTGACCGGCGAGGAGCGCGACCCCGAGGTGATCGCCTTCATCCGGGAGAAGTACCACCTCGATCAGCCCCTGCCCGTGCGCTACGCCTACTGGGCCGGCGGCGTGCTGCAGGGCGATCTCGGCGTCTCGGTGCGCCTGCAGAAGCCGGTGGCCGAGCTCGTCCTCGAGAAGCTGCCGGTGACGCTCGAACTCGCCTGCCTCGCCATGCTGGTGGCGCTCGCCATCGGTGTCCCGATGGGCATCCTCTCGGCGGTCCGGCGCGGCACCTGGCTGGATGCGGCGGCCAACGGCGTCGCGCTCTGGGGCCTGTCGGTGCCGAACTTCTGGCTCGGCATCCTCCTGATCCTGCTGTTCTCGGTGCATCTCGGCTGGCTGCCGGCCTCGGGCTACGTGCCGCCGGGCGAGGGCCTCATCGACAACCTGAAGGCCATGGCGATGCCCGCCTTCGTGCTCGGCAACGCCATCGCCGCGGTGATGATGCGCCACACCCGCGCGGCGATGCTCGGCGTGCTCGGCTCGGACTACGTGCGCACCGCCCGCGCCAAGGGCGTCTCCCCGTTGCGCCTCGTGCTGCGCCACGCGCTGCCCAATGCCGCGATCCCGATCATCACCCTCGGCGCGCTCGAATTCGGGCAGCTCCTCTCCGGGGCCGTGCTCACCGAGCAGGTCTTCTCCGTGCCGGGCTTCGGCAAGCTGATGGTGGACGCCGTGTTCAACCGGGACTTCGCCACGGTGCAGGGCGTCGTGATCTGCACCGCCGCCACCTACATCGCCCTCAACCTCGCCGCGGACGTCCTCTCGGCCGTGGTCAACCCGAAGCTGCGCCGGGCATGAGGGGGAATCTTGTCATGTCGCGCCGCCGGACCGCTGGGGCGGTCTCGGATCGGGCGCGGGTCCCCTCTCCACCCAAGTCGGGCCTGCCCGACTTGGGCACCGGGATGCGGATCTCGGGCAGGCCCGAGATCCGTCGGGAGAGGGTCGAGAACTTTCAGGATCGAACTCCGAAAGGCCCGCGGCACCGTCGCGACCCCTTCGGATCGTTCTCATCCCTCACCCCAACCCTCACCCGAACGGGAGAGGGGGCCCGTCGCGCTCGGCCGCGGACGGCGAGCGAGGTCGCGAGGCGGCGATGAGCACCGGCACCCCCCTCACCGAATCCGCCGGCGTCGCGGCGCCCGCGGGCAACCTCGCGATCCTCCAGGAGCCCGGCTCGCTCGCCGCCTTCTGGCGGCGCTTGGCGGCGCGGCGGAGCGCGCTGATCGGCCTCGCCATCGTCGTGGCGCTCGTCGCGACGGCGGCGCTCGCCGATCTCGTCGCGCCCTACGACCCCACCGCCACCGATTGGGGCGCGGTGCGCGCGGCCCCGAGCCTCGCGCATCCGTTCGGCGGCGACGAGGTCGGCCGCGACGTGCTCTCGCGCATCATCTACGGCGCGCGCGCCTCGCTCGGGGCCGGCCTCGTCTCGGTGGGCCTCGCCGTGGCGCTGGGCCTGCCGATCGGGCTCGTCGCGGGCTATGCCGGCGGCTGGATCGATGCGGCGATCATGCGCCTCACCGACGCGCTCCTTGCCATCCCCTTCCTGATCCTGGCGATCGCGCTCGCCGCCTTCCTGGGGCCGAGCCTCACCAACGCCATGCTGGCGATCGGGCTGTCGGCCACCTCCACCTTCGTGCGCCTCACCCGCGCGCAGGTGCGGGCGGTGGCCGCGGAGGAATTCGTGGAGGCGGCCCGCTCCGTGGGCAACCCGCCCTGGCGGATCGCGCTGGTGCACATCCTGCCCAACATCGTGCCGGCCATCCTCGTCCAGGCGACGCTGACCATCGCGGCGGCGATCATCGCCGAGGCGAGCCTCTCCTTCCTCGGCCTCGGCCAGCAGCCGCCCGAGCCCTCCTGGGGCGCCATGCTGAACGTCGCCAAGAACTTCATGGACCAGGCACCGTGGATGGCGATCTGGCCGGGCCTGTCGATCTTCCTCGCGGTGCTGGCCTTCAATCTGCTCGGCGACGGCCTGCGCGACGCCCTCGACCCGAGGCAGCGGACATGAGCCGGCCCCTCCTCGACGTGCGGGACCTCCGCGTCACCTTCGACACCGAGGGCGGCGCGGTCCACGCCGTCAACGGCGTCTCCTACACGCTGAACGAGGGCGAGACGCTTGGCGTCGTCGGCGAATCGGGCTCGGGCAAGAGCGTGCACGTGCTCGCCATGCTCGGCCTGATCCCGCGCCCACCCGGGCGGATCGACGGCGGGCAGGTGCTGTTCCGCGGGCGCGACCTCCTCGCCCTGCCCGAGCGGGCGCTGCGCCGGGTGCGGGGCGGCGAGATCGGCTTCGTCTTCCAGGACCCGATGAGCTCGCTCAACCCCGGCATGACCGTGGCCGCGCAGATCGCCGAGCCCCTGCGCATCCATCTCGGCCTCGACCGGCGCGCGGCCCGGGCGCGTGCCCGCGAGCTCCTCGACCTCGTGCGCATCCCGAACGCGGCCGCCCGCCTCGACCAGTACCCGCACGAATTCTCCGGCGGCCAGCGCCAGCGCGTGATGATCGCGATCGGCCTCGCCTGCCGCCCGAAGCTCCTCATCGCCGACGAGGCGACCACCGCGCTCGACGTGACCGTGCAGGCCGAGATCATCGCCCTGGTGCAGGAGCTGAAGCGCGAGCTCGGCATGGCGATCATCTGGATCACCCACGATCTCGGCGTGGTCGCCGGCATCAGCGACACCGTGCAGGTGATGTATGCCGGGCGCATCCTGGAGCGGGGGCCGGTGGACGACATCTTCCGCGACCCGCGCAACGCCTACACGCTCGGCCTGCTGCGCTCCCTGCCGGACCTCAGCGGGGGCCGCGCCGGGCGGCGGCGCCTGCAGCAGATCGACGGCAGCCCGCCCGACATGCGCCGCCCGCCGCCGGGCGACCCCTTCGCCCCGCGCAACGCCTACGCCACCGCCCGCTGCTGGGCCGAGATGCCGCCCCTCGTCCAGGCCGAGGGCGCCGCGCCGGGCCATCTCGTGGCCGCCTGGTACGACCTGCCGGCGCGGCTCGCCGAGGAGCGCGCCCGATGAGCCGCGTCCAGCCCGTCGTCTCGGTGCGCAACCTCTCGAAGGCCTATCCCCTGCGGGCCTGGTGGGGCGGCAAGGGAACCGTCTTCCGCGCCGTCCACGACGTGAGCTTCGACATCGCCCCCGGCGAGACCCTGGGCCTCGTCGGCGAATCGGGCTCCGGCAAGTCCACGATCGGGCGGGCCGTGACCATGCTGAACCCGCCGACCGCGGGCACCGTCGCCTTCGAGGGCACCGACCTCGCCACGCTCAGCCCGCGGGCGCTGCGCCGCATGCGCAGCCGCATCCAGACCGTGTTCCAGGATCCCTACGCGGCGCTCAACCCGCGCATGAGCGTCGGCGCCTACGTGGCCGAGGCGTTCCGCCTGCACCGGCCGGACATGAATGCGACGGAGCGCCGGGCCGCGGTGGCCCACCTGTTCGAGCGGGTCGGGCTCGACCCGGCCTTCATGGGGCGCTTTCCGCACCAGTTCTCGGGCGGGCAGCGCCAGCGCATCTGCATCGCCCGCGCCATCGCCCTCAAGCCGAGCTTCATCGTCGCCGACGAGCCGATCGCCGCCCTCGACGTGTCGATTCAGGCGCAGGTGGTGAACCTGCTCCAGGACCTCCAGGCGGATCTCGGCCTCGCCTACCTCTTCATCTCCCACGACCTGCGCATGGTGCGCTACCTCTGCCACCGGGTCGCGGTGCTCTGGCGCGGGCGCATCGTGGAACTGGCCGAGAGCGATCGGCTCTACGAGGATCCGCGCCACCCCTACACGCGCCGCCTGCTCGCGGCGGTGCCGCTCCCCGACCCCGCGGCCGAGCGCGCCCGCCTCGCCGCCCGCGCGCGCGACGAGCAGGCGGACGGGCTGCCGGGCGATCTGGTCGAGGTCGCCCCGGGCCACTGGGTGGCCGATCACTGAAGCCATGGGATCCCCAAGGGACAAGTCCCTTGGGTGGGGTGCCGGGGCAGCGCCCCGGCCTGTTCCCGGGCGCCGCCCGGACCCGCCAAAGGGGTGACCCCTTTGGGATCCCGGATGTTCGGATGTCAGGGCGCTTCGGCCAGGCTTTCGTGGCGCCGCCGGCGTCTGATGCGGAAATTCCGGCCGAGCCGCACCAGCAGGCCCGGCGCGTCCGGGGCCGGCTCCCCCGGCGGCGCGCGGCCGCCATCCGCGGCCTCCCGCAGCACCTGCCGGACCAGGGAGGGCGGCGGCACCCGGCTCTCGGACAGTACCTGCGCCGCGCGTGCGAGGGCGCTCACCTGCTCGTCCGGCACCGGCAGGCTCACCATCTGGGCGTAGCGCAGGCGGGCGGCGAGGGCCATGGCGAGCCGTTCGATCTCGGCCACCTTCTCCCGCGGCACCTGCATCTCGCATGCGGCGCGCATCAGTGCGCCGTCCGTTCAGGGCTCTTGCTCATGCCCGCAGAGTACAAGCGCGACGGCTGTCGCCTCAAGTCTTGCGAGGCCTGCGACGGCCCGGCGCGGCAGCTCACTTCCGCGCGATGATGTAGGCGTAGCTCGCGAATGTCCTGAGGTCGTA
This sequence comes from Methylobacterium dankookense, assembly GCF_902141855.1. Classification (GTDB taxonomy): domain Bacteria; phylum Pseudomonadota; class Alphaproteobacteria; order Rhizobiales; family Beijerinckiaceae; genus Methylobacterium; species Methylobacterium dankookense. The sequence continues at coordinate 28,812 of NZ_CABFVH010000033.1, forward strand.
CTGCGTGCAGAGCCTGTCGAAGGCGCCGAAGACCTGCCGGAGGACCGGGATGCGCGGGAAGTACGGCGTCCCGTAGAACGGCACGACCAGCACCTCGCTGAAGCCGACATCCTGGAGGAAGGGCCGGAGCCGCGCCTCGCTGGCGCGGCAGGCGTCGTAATAGGCGGGGAACTTGGGAATCTCCTTGTCGTTCCGCGTCTTGTCCATGAGCCGCAGCGCCCGCCCGGTGAGGTCGTCCGGCAGCAGCCGGTTCAGCACGAAGGGCGGCGAGTACAGGGTCGGCACGAAGGCGAAGCCGACGCCGCCGGGCGCGAGGAGGTCGCGCAGGTTGGTCCAGGCCTTCCGGGCGTCCTTCACGTGCTCGAAGACCATCCGCGAGAAGATCAGGTCGAAGCTGTGCCCGTCGAGGATCGCGCGGTCGACGTCCTGCGCGACGTCGAGGACGAGTTGATCGAAGCCGGGCGGGGCGTATTTGAGCTCGTCCGCCTCGATGTCGTTGATGGTCAGCGCGAAGCCGAGGCGCTTCGCATCGTCCATCGAGAAGAACGGGTGGCGCCCGGCGCCGATCTCCAGGACGGATCTCGCCTGCAGATGCGAGATGACATGTTCCAGGGTCGGCTTGAGGCTGGTCCAGGCCGATTCCGTCTGGCGGACGATCCGGTCGGATCCGACGATGGTTGGCAACGTATCAGGGGAATGGTGCATACCCAATGTGGGCGAGCCGTGCAATGCAAATGCAGGAGGCATTGGACGCAGTCCTGATATTGTTGACTTGATCGAGCGCGAAAATACTCGATAAAATCAGATCAGCACGCTCAGATTTTTATTCAAGTCAGGCTTTTCCCGGCGTCGATCTCTTAAATTCGCCTCTCTCGTTTAGAGCGCTCTCCGCCGAAGTGGACACCGGTTCGGCGCAAGAGAGCGCGTCGAAACAAGGACCTGAAGCCGTTGCCGATCGCAATGCGACCGGCAACGGCTCCAGGGATGAAGACGGCCGCTGACGGAGGGACGAAACGACGAAGGCCGCCCTGGGGCGGCCTGTCGTGGTCGTGTCGGTTGGAAGAAATTGGAGCGGGCGAAGGGATTCGAACCCTCGACCCCAACCTTGGCAAGGTTGTGCTCTACCCCTGAGCTACACCCGCTCGCAGATCCGTGCCGCCCCAGGTCTCGTTCGACCCGGCGGCCCCGGACGGCGCTCTCTAAACACCATTCCGCGGCGGAATGCAAAGGCCAAATGTCGCCGCCTACGGTCTTTCGGAGCGAGAGGATGCCGGCGGCCCGGGGCATCGACCGAAACGACGAAAGCCGCCCAAGGGCGGCCTGTCGTCGTCATGTCGGTTGGAAGAAATTGGAGCGGGCGAAGGGATTCGAACCCTCGACCCCAACCTTGGCAAGGTTGTGCTCTACCCCTGAGCTACACCCGCTCACTGAGCCTCGCCCGTTCGGTCCGTAGGAACCGCCGGCGCCGGCCGCGCTCTCTAAACACCATTCCACCGGGCGGCGCAAGCGGCCCGGACCGGAATTCGGCCAAGCCCGGCTTCCTCACCAGAGGGCGGCCGGGCTCAGGCCCTCGCGGATCTCGTGCAGGCGCTCCAGGGTGGCGCGGGTGGTGCCCTCGGGCAGCGCGTCGAGGGCGAAGAAGCCGCATTCCGCGATCTCGCGGTCTGGCGCCTTCTCGCGCAGGCGCGTGAAGGCGGGCGCGACGTAGAGCGCGACGTGGTCGCGCCCGGAGGCCGCAAGGTTGCGGTAGAAGCCGTGCAGGCGCAGCCCGTCCGGGGCGACGCCGATCTCCGCCTCCTCGCGGAACTCGCGCAGCATGGCCTCGACCGCGCTCTCGCCGGGCTCCACGCCGCCGCCCGGCAGGTGCCAGCCGGCGACGTAGGTGTGGCGCACGAGGCAGACCCGGCCCTCCCCGTCGATCGCCGCGCCGCGCACGCCGAGCGTCATGCCCCGCAGCGCGAGCGCCCCGAGATGGAACAGATGCCGGACGATCGGGGAATCGAGCAGCACCGGGCTCAGGCCACGTCGAGCACGATCGCGCCGAGGCCGGCCACCGCCGCCTCCATGCGCTCGCCGCGCCGCACCGGCCCGACGCCGGAGGGCGTGCCGGTGAAGATGAGGTCGCCCGGGGCCAGCTCGAAATAGTTCGACAGGTAGGCGATCTGTTCGGCCACCGACCAGATCATCTCCGAGAGGTCGCCCGATTGCCGCACCGCGCCGTCCACCGAGAGGGTGATCGGCCCGCGCTCGGGATGGCCCACCGCCTCCACCGTGTGGAGCGGGCCGATCGGCCCGGAGGCGTCCGCCGCCTTGCCGAGGTCCCAGGGCCGGCGCAGCCCCTTGGCCTCATCCTGCAAATCGCGCCGGGTCATGTCGAGGCCCACCGCGTAGCCGTAGACGTGGCCGAGGGCGGCCTCCACCGGGATGTCGCGCCCGCCCCGGCCGAGCGCGGCCACCATCTCCACCTCGAAATGGTAGTTCTCCGTCCGCGGCGGATAGGGATGGTGCGCCGGCTCCGTGCCGACGATCTGCAGCGCGTCCGCGGGTTTCATGAAGAAGAAGGGCGGCTCGCGGTCCGGGTCGGCCCCCATCTCGCGGGCATGCGCGGCGTAGTTGCGGCCGACGCAGTAGACCCGCCGCACCGGGAACAGATCCGCGCTGCCGGCGATCGGCAGGGCGATCCGCGGGGGATTGGGGATGACGGAGAGCATGCAGGCCTCGTGAGCGCTATGGCGCGGCATCATATATACCGAGCCGCGCCGGAATCCCGGGTGTCGAGAGGGATCATCCCTCTCGCGGGTCCGGGGCGGAGCCCTGGAAGACCTCGGGGCTCTGCCCCGAGACCCCGCCAAAGGGATGATCCCTTTGGGATCCCGGACTGGCTTGGGAGGGGGGATCCGATGGGTGGTGACGAGGCGCTTCTCGCCGCGCTTTGCGCCCGGCTTGGGCCGCGGCACGTGCTCACCGCGCCGGAGGACGTGGCGCCCTATCTCGACGAGCAGCGCGGTCTGTTCCGGGGCGAGGCGCTCGCCGTGGCGCGGCCCGCCGATACCGAAGAGATCGCCTTCGCGGTGCGGGCCTGCGCGGCGGCCGGGGTGCCGGTGGTGGCGCAGGGGGGCAATACCGGCCTCGTCGGCGGCGGCGTGCCCCGGGGCGGCCTCGTCCTCTCCCTCGCCCGGCTCGACCGGGTGCGCGCCGTCGATCCCATCGGCGCCACCATCACCGTCGAGGCCGGCGCCATCCTCGCGGAGGTCCAGGCGGCGGCCGAGGCGGCGGGCCTGCTCTTCCCCCTCTCCTACGCCTCGCGCGGCTCGGCCCGAATCGGCGGCGGCATCGCCACCAATGCCGGCGGCGTCGCCGTGCTCGCCTACGGCAATGCCCGCGACCTCGTGCTCGGCCTCGAAGTGGTGCTGGCGGACGGGCGCGTCTGGGACGGATTGCGGTCCCTGCGCAAGGACAATGCGGGCTACGACCTCAAGCAGCTCTTCATCGGCTCGGAGGGCACGCTCGGCATCGTCACCGCGGCGGTGCTGAAGCTCTATCCGCGGCCCCGCTCGACCACGGTGGCCTTCGCTGGCCTCGCCTCCCCGGCCCGGGCGCTCGACCTGTTCGCGCATCTGCGCGCGCGCTGCGACCGCGACCTCACCGCCTACGAGGTGATGCCGCCCTTCGGGCTCGACCTCGTGCTGCGCCACGCCCCCGGCACGGTGCGGCCGCTCGCGGGCGCGCACGGCGCCTACGCGCTGATCGAGATCGCCTCCAGCCGGCCGGAGGCCGATACGCGGGCCGAGACGGAGGCGGCGCTCGCCGAGGCGATGGCCGAGGGAATCGTCGAGGACGCCGCGGTGGCCGCGAGCGAGGCGCAGAACCGGGCCTTGTGGCGCCTGCGCGAGTCGCTCCCCGAGGCGCAGAAGCGGGAGGGCGCCTCGATCAAGCACGACGTCTCGGTGCCGCTTGCCCGCCTGCCCGCCTTCCTCGCCGAGGCGGCCGCCGCCTGCGAGGCGGAGATGCCGGGCCTGCGCGTCTGCGCCTTCGGGCATTTCGGGGACGGCAACATCCACTTCAACCTGACCCAGCCCGAGGGCATGGCGCGGGCGGCCTTCCTGGCGGAGTGGGGCCGCTTCAATCGCATCGTGCACGACATCGTGCACGCCATGGGCGGCTCCATCGCCGCCGAGCACGGCGTCGGCCTGCTCAAGCGCGACGAGCTCCTGCGCTACGGCGATCCCGTCGGGCTGGACCTGATGCGCAGGCTCAAGGCCGCGCTCGATCCGCACGGCATCCTCAACCCCGGCAAGGTCGTGCCGGAGGCCGGCATGGAATCCGACGACAGTGTGCGATAGGAGGTTTCGGCGTCTGATTTGAGGTGAGTGCAATCTTGGATTGAATGTTGATTTGAATTCGCCTCTAAAAATGGGGTTTGTGCTGAGCAATCACGGCCCGGCACTTGCTTCGTGTCGGCGTGATGGATGGCGGGCTCGAAGATCGGGCGGGACCAGGTTCGATCCGTCGTTCCAGCCGATTCGTGCCGCGGGGGCCGCCATGATCCGTCTCGTGCGCTGCATGGTCGCGACGATCGCCGTCTCGGCCCTCGTGCTGATGCCCGTGACGATGTCCCGCGCCGCCAAGGCGCCCTCGACCGGGACCGCGGCCTCGGCGCGCGAGGTCGATCTGGTCGAGCGGCAGGCGCGCACGTGGCGCCGCCTCGCCGCCTCGATCTGCACCGGCTGCATCACGCCTGAGAACCGCGTGCGCCCCGTCTCCTACGAGCGGGTGCCGCTGGCGCGCCTGCTCGATCCGCCCGCGCGTCCGGCATCCGCCCGGTCACGGCTCGGAAACGCCCGCCTGCACCGCGCCCGCTGGGCCCAGGCCCGTCTCCGGAAGGGCATCCGCCGACGTTATGGACAGGCCGTGCCGCGCCTGAGGCAATCCGCGCCGCGCCCGCGTCAGGTGCGCCGAACCCTGCAGCCGCGGCTCGCCACGGTGGCCGCCTCCGTGCCCTATCCGGTTCCCGTCGCGGACCGGATCCTCATGGTTCCGTTCGAGAGTCCCAGGCCCGAGCCGGCCTCCGGCGGCGGCCGCATCCCGGAGGCCGTGCTGCCGGACGGCATGACACGGGCGCGCCGTCTGTAGCGCCCGCCACAAGCTGGGCTGTTGCATTGCACCATTCGGCCGCAGCCGTGCCACAAACCGGCGCGATCCTGCGCTGAACGGGGCCGTGGCGGCTATCCCCGCAGATTTCCCCTGCGGACGGAAATCCGAGGCGGCCCCGAGCGTTATCGGAGCGTTAACGCCTCTGCCGGACTTTTATCGTCATCCGTCGGACGGCCCCGAGTGGAACAGGCCCGCCGATTGCTTCGCCCTGTCGCCCATCTCGCAGGTGCGAACGCTGTCGCCCGCCGCCGCGCAGGTCCCAGCCGACGCCGTTCAGGAGACCTCAGCCATGCCCACCTCCCTGGCCCGCGTGCAGACCGCCGAGGCGAGCCGCTACCTGCAGCAGCTCTGCCGGCACTGGAGCCACAAATTCCCGGTGGAGAGCACGTCGGAATACGGCACCGTGCCGTTCGGCGAGGACCGGATCTGCACCTTCGAGGCCGAGCCCGACGCGTTGCTCATGCGCATCCGGACCACGGACCCGGCCGGCCTCACCCGCCTGGAGAACGTGGTCTCGGACCACCTGATGCGCTTCGCCTTCCGCGAGAGCCTCGGCGAGATCACCTGGTCGCGCGCCGCTTGATTCGCGGCCTCGGGCAACGATCTTCGGGGCCGGATCCGAGGACGAGGCCGGAGGACGCTGCACGATGACGGGACATGCCGAGACACCGGCCGGGACGCCGCCTGCCGAGGCGCTGGAGCCGCGCCTCGACCGGTTGGCTGCGGTCGCGGTGCGGGTCGGGCTCAACCTGCAGCCCGGCCAGGAGCTGGTGATGACGGCGCCGCTGGAGGCGCTGCCGCTGGCCCGGGCCATCACGGCGGAGGCCTACCGGGCGGGCGCCTCCCTGGTCACCACCTTCCTCGGCGACGACGTCCAGAGCCTCGCCCGCTTCGCCCACGCGCCGGACGCGGCCTTCGACACGGCGGCCGGCTGGCTCTATGCCGGCATGGCCGAGGCTTACCGCAACGGCGCCGCCCGGCTCGCGATCAGCGGCGACGACCCCTCGCTCCTCGTCGGCCAGGATCCCGGGAAGGTCGCCCGCGCCAACCGGGCCCGCTCGAAGGCCTACGTGCCGGCGCTGGAGCTCATCGCCAACTTCGCCACCAACTGGACCATCGTCTCGGCCGCGACCCCGGCCTGGGCCCGCACGGTCTTCCCCGGCCTGCCCGAGGGCGAGGCCGTGGCGAAGCTCTGGGACGCGATCTTCGCCGCCTCGCGCGTCGACGGGCCGGACCCGCTCGGCGCCTGGGCGGCCCATAACGCCGACCTGCACGCCCGCATGGACGCGCTCAACGCCAACCGCTTCTCGGCATTACGTTTCCACGGCCCCGGCACCGATCTCACGGTCGGCCTAGCCGACGACCACGAATGGTGCGGAGGCGCCGCGACGTCGCGCAGCGGCGTCACCTGCAACGCCAACATCCCGACCGAGGAGGTCTTCACCACGCCCCACCGCGACCGCGTGCACGGCCATGTGACGAGCACCAAGCCCCTTTCCTACCAGGGCACGCTGATCGACGGGATCGCGGTGCGCTTCGAGGCGGGGCGCATCGTCGAGGCGCGGGCGCGCACCGGCGGCGACGTGCTGGCGAACGTCCTCGACACGGACGAGGGCGCGCGCCATCTCGGCGAGGTCGCGCTGGTGCCGGCCTCGTCGGCGATCTCGGCCTCGGGGCTGCTGTTCTACAACACGCTCTACGACGAGAACGCCGCGAGCCACATCGCGCTGGGCCAGGCCTACAGCAAGTGCTTTCGCGATGGCGGGGCGGCCTTCAGCGAGGCGGACCTCGCCGCCCGCGGCGCCAACCGCAGCCTGATCCACATCGACTGGATGATCGGCTCGTCCGAGATCGACGTGGACGGCATCCGGGCCGACGGTCAGGCCGTGCCGGTGATGCGCGGCGGCGAGTGGGCGTGAACGTCTGATTCGCCCTCCCCCGCCGGGCGGGGGAGGGCCGGTCACGCTCAGTCCTTCAGGTCGGCCGGCACCTTGCCGCCATTCTCCTCGAGCTTCTTGATCACCTGCTTGTGCAGCCAGATGTTCATCGAGGCCGAATCCTCCTTGTCGCCCGTGTAGTGCAGCTCGTCGGCGAGCTGCTTGCGGGCCTGAAGGCTCGAATCGAGATCGAGGAGCTTCATCAGGTCCACGATCGAGGTGCGCCAGTTCAGCGTCTGCGGGTTCTTCGCCGCCATGTCGTTGAGCACCTGCTCGACGTCGACCTGGCCGCCCGAGGCGGTCGGCGCCGCGCCGGAGGAGGTGGACCCGGTGGTGGCGGTCGAGGCGCCGCTCGATCCCCCCGTCGAGGCCGGCGCAGCCTCCGCGGAGCCGCCGCCGAAGGGGTGCAGGATCTTGCTGACGATGCTGCCGAGAAGGCTCATGGGAGCATTTCCTTACGATGCGAGGCCGGGACCCTTCGCCGCGGCGGCCTGACAACGGATCGGTCGGTGCCGGCGTTCCCCGGCCCCGCTTGTCGAACCTCCGAGGTGTCACGCGGTTCGGTCCGTCCGGCCGGCGAAGCCGCATCCGTGCCGGCCGGCGGTGTAGTCGGCGCGTGCGGCAGTGCCATGACGACGCAGGGCCAAGCCGCCCGAATCGGCGCCCTGGTGCGGGGATGCTTACGGAAAGCGTGGCCGCGGCAACGCCTTGGACGATCCGGGCGCTGCCCGCCACGGCATGGCCCGACCGCGCCCGGCATCACGCCTCGCTAACGCTGTGCGCGGCCGAAACAGACAAGAGATTGATATCGGTGATTGTACACGCAGACTGACCGGCGAGAGAAGCGTGGCCGGTCCGCGGCCCAGGCTGCGGCAGCGGATTCGAGCATGACCTCATCGGGACCGTTCATGATCTTCGTCACCAACGCCGAGGGGAAGGCGATCTACGTCAGCCCGGATTGGGCCGAGCTGACCGGGCGCAGCCTCGCGGAGACGACGGATTACGGCTGGATGGACGTCATCCATCCCGACGACCGGGGGACCGTGCGCCGCATCGTCGAAGAGGCCATCCGCACGCAGCAGGCGTTCAACGTGCGCTATCGCCTGCTCTGCAAAGACGGCCGCCGGCTCTGGCTCGCCTCGGGTGCCGTGCCCTCCTTCGGGCCGCCGGACCGGACCTTCCTCGGCTTCCTGGGATCCCTGACGAGCCTCGGCGCGGCCACGGACAGCGATGCTCCGGCTTCCGGCGGGCTCGGGGATTTCACTCCGCCCCTGCAGCCGGGCGTCCTGACGCCGAGCAACGACCTAGAGCGCCTCGCCGACCACCTCATCGCGCTCCACGTCCTGATGAAGCAGATGGGCGGCCGGCAGGCGATGAACATCCTCGAGGCGGCCCTCTTCCAGATCGGCCAGGAACTGGCCAAGGCCGCCAGCGGCAAGTCGGACCCGGCTACGGGCACGCGCCACTAGAACGGCGCCCGCGAGCGGGCGCCGCTGCCGGTACGGATCGGGCCTGAGGGCCGCCCGAACCGGATCTTCGTCAGACGAAGTGAGTCGGGAGCGCCAGGCTCTGCGCGTAGAAGGCGAGGGCGGCGGCACCGGTGAGGGCGGCGAGGGTCAGTTCGATGCGGCGGGTCATGACCGGTCTCCTGTGATGCGAACCTGTATTCGCTCTGTGACCAGGAGATAGGCTTAAGCTTTCCGTAACGGAGTGCGGCGGGACACCCGCCGTGGTGCCGGGGATCATCGGGCGCTTCAGCGCAGGAGCGCATCGAGGCCGCTGCCGCAGAGGACGACGACGGTCAGGGTGACGATGAACTTCAGGTCTTCGAACGTGCTCATGGCCCAGCCCTGTCTCGAATTGGATCGTTTGTGTTTCCCAGTGCTTAACGATGTCCCGATTCAGGGCTTCGAGGCGAGTCCTTTCACGCTCCATTAAGATCCGCGCCGGCCTTTCCACAGAACGGCGTAAACGAATGCTTAAAGGCGCCGCGGCCCATCGCGGCTGCCGTTAACCGTCCCGAGTTCTCCGTCCTGTCTGCGGATCGAAGGGCCCTCAGGGAGCGGCCGGCGCGCGGCGGCAGCAGCCGACATAGTCGCCATGCACCCAGCCCCCCTGCCCGCTCGGCAGCCGCACGGCGACCCAGGCGCCCTGGCGGCCGACCACGGTGAACAGGGCGTTCGGCCCGAGCTTCGCGAGCCGCGTGCCCGCGCTGCCGCTCGGCAGGCTGCGCAAAGCCACCCAGTTGTCGCCGGACGGGTCCAGGCCGATCGGGTAGCTGAAGCTGGCCGTCGCCGGCACGCGCGGCGCGGCTTGAGGTGCGGCTTGCGGGATGGGCTGCGGTGGAACGCGCTCTGGCAGGGCCGCGATCCGCGGCTCGGGCGCCGGCGGCGGCGCGGCCGCCTGAGGAGGCGGAGCGGTCGGGACAGGCGCCACTGCGGTCGGCGTGGCTCCGGGCCTGGGCAGCTCGTCGGGACTGGCCAGCGACACGAAGCGCGCGCCCCGCACCTCGTTGTAATAGGCCGGCACCTGCCGGTGGGGCACGGTTTCGGCGAGCTTGGCGACCTCGTCGCGCACGCTCTCGCCGAGGTCGATCAGGTTGAGGTCGGGCCGCCGGAGCTGCGCGACGAAGACCCGCGTGAACACTGAGTTCGGGCTCGGATCCGTTCCTGGCAGGCGATCGAGCGCCTGCTGCCCGGCGCTGGCGGCGTAGAGCGAGAACACGCCCTCGGCCGGCTCGGTCCGGGCGAGGCCGCGGCTCTGGCCGACGCTGCGGGTGCCGGTCTTCGGGAAGGGATTGTCGCGGCAGGCATCGATGACCATCACCACGACCCGCGCCCCCCGCTCGCGCAGGGCGGCGCTGAGGTCGGTTTCGGCGAGAGCCCGGCTGCGGGCGAGCATCTCCTGGCCGGGCTCGATGGCGGGGATGTCGGAGGGCAGGAGGAAGTTCGTGCCCTGGAGCGCGATGCCGTGCCCGGCGAAGTAGACGACGGCCGTGTCGCCGGGGCGCACCGCCTCGGCGAAGCTGCCGAAGCGGCGCAGCATGCCCTCCTGCGTGACGGTGCCGGACAGGAGCGTGACGCGGAAGCCGACCTGCGTGAGCGCCGCCGCGACGGCGCCCGCATCGGCCACGGGCCGTTCGAGCTGCGCGGCCGCGCCGAGATTGGGATAGGCATCGACGCCAACGACGAAGGCGAAGCGGTCGGCCGCCTGCGCCGCGACGGAGAGGAGGCAGAGGCAGAAGACGGCCAACCCTGGTCTGATCGCTCTCACGGGAACGGCTCCGGCGCGCGGCACGGTCCGGATCGATGCCGGCCCACCTCCCACCCTGGCCGACACGCCGCCGATTCGCACGCTCAGCCGATCTCCGGCGCGGCCGTCTCGCCCCCTCGCCCGGGCGACCGGCCGGCCCGCGCCTCGGGCAGCATGCCGCGCAGGACCCCGTCCCCATCGACGACATGGTGCTTCAGCGCCACGAGGACGTGGCCGAGCACCAGCGCGCCGGTGCCCCAGGCCAGGGTGACGTGGGCGAGCTTGGCGAGATCGTACCACTCCTTCGCCGGGGCGGTCAGAGGCGGGAGCTGGAACAGGCCGAGCACCAGGATCGGCTTGCCGGCGACCGAGCTCCACAGCCAGCCGGACAGCGGCAGCGCCAGGAGCGCCGCGGCGTAGAGCGCGAGATGGCCGAGGACCGCCGCGCGCCGCATCGGCGCGCTCATGCTGGCGGGCAGCGCCGGGGCCGGGTGCGTCAGCCGCCACGCCACGCGGACCACGATCAGGAACAGCAGGGTGCTGGCCAGCGCCTTGTGCGTGATGGTGAGGCCGTGATGCGGGTTCCAGGCCTCGCGCATGTAGACGGCCGCGGCGCCGAGGAACCAGGCCACCATCCAGATAGACGCCATCAGCCAGTGCAGCAGCTTGGCGGTCGGCGTGTAGGAATGAGCGTTCACGGGAACTGTCTCCACCTCGATGGGCGCCGTGGCGCGGTTCGGAAGGGCTCTTCTGCGTCCGGCAACCTATGCCGCCGCGTTGCCGGGCGCGGAGATGCGCAGCCGCGTTCCCCAGGGATCGTCCAGGACGAGCGCGCCCTCTCCCGCCCCGGCCGGCTGGCCGGCCTGCCGGCAGCGGGCGCGCAGCCCGGCCAGCATGGCCGCGTCCGCGTGCAGCGCGATCTCGGCGAGCCCGGTCGTCCCGGCCACCCGCACGGGCGCGCCGCGGCTGTTCCAGATGTTGGCCGCGAGTTGGTGGTGATAGCCGCCCGCGCCGAGGAACAGCGCGCCCGGATAGCGGCAGGTCACGTCGAAGCCGAGGAGGTCCGCGTAGAACCGCTCCGCCGGCTCGAGGGCGCCGACCTGCAGGTGGATGTGCCCGACAACGCCGCCGCGCGGCATGCCCTGCCAGGGGCCGTCCGCGGCCCGCACGAGCGCGGGGCCGTCGAGCGGGTCGGTGCGCATGACCACGCTGCCATCCGGCATCCGCGGCCAGGCGGCGCTCGGCCGGTCGGCATAGATCTCGATGCCGTTGCCCTCGGGGTCGGTGAGGTAGACCGCCTCGCTGACCACATGGTCGGAGGCGCCCGAGAGGCGGATGCCCCGGGCCGCCGCATGGGCGAGCCAGGCGCCGAGATCGGCGCGGCCCGGCAGCAGGAAGGCGGTATGGAACAGCCCCGCCGCGTATGGGCCCGGGGGACGCGCGGCCGGGTCCTGCCGGAGTTCCAGCAGCACCCTGTCGCCGACGCCGAGCCGCAGGATGTCGCCTTCCTCCGAGACCGGCGCGAGGCCGATCGCCTCCCGGTAGAAGCGGGCGAGGCCGTCGCGGTCGCGCGCGACGAGGCTCACCGCCGCGATCCCGTACGGCGCTGTGGCCAGGATGGGATCCTGCCGGTCGTCTGGCTCGGTCGCTCCGTGGGGCATGGTCCGTCTCCGGTTCGGGTGGGGACGCAGCGCGGCGTCAGTCCTGGCGCTCGAAGGCGCCCGCGATCGTCAGGTGCAGGGCGTCGCCGATCAGCGGCAGGTAGGTCTTCACGCCGAACTCGGAGCGCTTGAGCACGCCGGTTGCCTCGAAGCCGACAGTCACCTTCTTGTTGAGCGGGTTCACGCCCGCGCCGACGAGGGTCACGTCGAGGGTCACGGGCTTCGTCACGCCGTGCAGGGTCAGGTCGCCGGTCACCGTCGCCTTGTCCTTGCCGGCCGGCGCCACCTTGGTCGAGACGAAGGTCATCTCGGGATACTGGCCCGCATCGAGCCACTGCGCGCTCTTGAGCTCGTCCGTGAGCTTGGCGTTCGTGGTGGCGACGGAGGCGACCGGGATCCGGATCGAGAGCTTCGCGGCGGCCGGGTTCTTCGGCTGCAGGTCGAGGGTGCCGGAGACCTCGGAGAAGCCGCCCGCATAGTTCGAGAAGCCCATATGCGACACGCGCCAGCCGACCTGGGTGTGGCCGGGATCGACCGCGTAGGTGCCGGCCTGGATCTGCGCCGGGTCGCGGGTGGGCGGCGTCTGGGCGAGCGCGGCGCTGCCGAACGCGAGGCCGAGGGCGAGGCTTGAGGCGAGGAACGGCTTCACGGGTGTCTCCGGTGCGTGGATGGCGGCCCGCCGCTCGCGTGCGAAGCGGGCTTGTGCTTGCGAGCCGTGAGGTAGCTCCGTTGGCGGCCGAGTTTGAGCCTGCTATCCGGCACCACATGGTTGCGAGAACGGAAACCTTCGGCGGCAGCCTGGACGATCTGCGCGCCTTCTGCGCGGTGGTCGATTTCGGGACGGTGACGGCCGCCGCGGCGAGCCTGCGCGAGACCAAGGGCAGCGTCAGCCGGCGCATCTCGCGGCTGGAGGCGGCGCTCGGCGCCACCCTGATGGCGCGCCATCCCCGTGCCGTCTCGCCGACGGCGGAGGGCCTCGCCTTCTACGCCAAGGCGCAGGAGAGCCTGAGCCTGCTCGACGAGGCGGCCGAGGCCGCGCGCGACGCCCGCACCGTCCCGGCGGGAAACCTGCGGGTGACCACCTCGGTGGATTTCGGCATCGAGGTGATGCCCGAGATCATCGCCAGCTTCCGGGCGGCCTACCCGCAGATCACCGTCGATCTGCTCAACACGGATGCGCGGCTCGATCTCGCGGCCAACCGGATCGACCTCGCCCTACGGCTGGGGGATGCGGTGGAGACCGGCTACCGGGCGGCGCTGATCGTGAACCTCTGGATCGGCCTCTACGCGGCGCCCGCCTACCTCGCCCGGCGTCCGGCCCCCGCGAGCCTCGCGGCGCTCGCCGAGCACGACCTGATCCTCTCGCGCGAGCGGCCCGGCGTGGCGGGGATCCTCCTCGACGACGGAGGTCGCCGGACGGAGCAGGTCGCCCTTCGCCCCGCCATCCGGTCGAGCGACTTCGCCACCTCCCTGCGCCTGACCCTGGCCGGAGCCGGCATCGGCCACCTCCCCAGCATCGTCGCGGCGCAGGCGGTCGGGACGGGAGCCCTGGTGCGCGTCCTCGCCCCCTGGGCGACCGCGGGCGGCGCCCTGCGGGCCCTGAGCTTGGCCGGACGCGAATTGCCCGCGCGCGTGCGCGTCTTCCGCGAGCACGTGCGCACCGAGATGATGGCCCGTTTCGCCATCGAGCCCGACCGGAGGTGAGTGCACTGGCGGGGGGCCGTAGACGGGGTTGCCTGGCACCTGACCGGTAGCCGACGCGGTGGGGCTTCCGATCCGATTCCCTGTGGATCGTGCGCCGCGATCTGAGAGCGCTTCGACAGGTGGTCATGCCGGGGCTTCCAGCGGGCGATGCCGCCCGCCCTGGCCTAGGGTCAGGTAGACAGGGCGAGGCGGCCGCCATGCCTCGGCCGGCCCCGCCGTCATCGTCGTTGGCTGCCGATCAGGTCCTGAACCCTAAGCCCTTATGCCAATGAACTGGACCCCGCGCGCCAAAAGGTCCTCTTTCGGATAGCCCAACTCGAGGCATTTCTTGAAATTTGGATGTGCAGCGTACGGATCGCTCTCGACATCCATGGACCAGTACGAAAAATTCGAGGTCCTAAAGAAGTCCGGCGACGGCTTTTCGAACATGTCGCGGAACGTCGAGAATGGCACGTGGTTCATATCGTTTCTGAAATTGAAAACGTCCTGATCCGTACCGCCCTTGCGCTTGATCTCAGCCTCCATCTCCTGATCAGAAAGGAGCAAATGGCACCAAGGATCGACATCGAAGCCCCATAAATGGCTGCCATAGGCAGAGTACCAAGTCGGATCAAACTGAATGACCACGAGAGCGCCGGGCTTCGTAACCCGGATGATCTCATTGAGCGCGCGGCGCGGCTCCGGGATGTGCTCAAAGGCATTGATGCTGAAGACAAAATCAAACAGATTGTCTCTATAGATCAGCTTGCGTCCATCAACTTGATGGAATTCGATATTTGCTAGATCTACGTTTATGTCGTATCGTTTGCATTTGTTGCTGAATTCGAATGGCAGGCGGCCATCCAATACTGATGAGAATGGGATGACGTCGGCTACATATAGCCGTTCGGTGATGCCGAGAAGCCAGGGCGCGTGGCCGCCCAGGCCGCCGCCGATATCGAGGCCGAGCTTGTATCCGCTTGTTGGATGTCCAAGGTATCGAACATATTCCATCAAGACACCGACTTTGTTAGCATGTTCTGCAACGTCGGCAGCTTCGTTATACTCGGCTATAAGTCTCCCTTCGCCGCTCGAAATGTCTCACGGCTACACTTGTAACTTGGCGCACTCGCAGGCGAGCGGCCCAGTTGCTGACCATGCGCCGAGATAGCACAATCTCGGAAATCCGCTACTCTCAACCGGCCGCGCTCCGGCGCTCTCACGCATGGATTGACGCTCTCGACGGCGCTCGTCAGGCCCTCCGGGTTGGAGGCCAGCCGGCATGAGGCGGACAACCTGGCCGACTTGCCGAACCGAGTGTGCAGATCGCCATCCAGTCCCCCGGGCGCGCGGAGAGGAGGCAGATCGGCGTGCCCTTCGGACTTTGGCTGCGCTCCGGTGGCCGGACGAGATCCGGACTCGGGTGCGCCGCATCGATGCGCCCAGGCCTGCGGTCGCAGCCAGGCACATTCTCCGACAAGGTAGGGATGATCGGAAAGAAGAGCCTATGTTCCACGGGCGCCTTGATGGACATCTTGCGCCGCCAGGGGGGTAGATTAAAATTGCGCACCTTTCTCGTCGGATTTATTTCTGACAAGATTTATTGAATATAAAGGTAGATGCGAGGACTGAGATGCGCCTTCTTGATTGGACAAACTATCAGGAATTGTACGATAAATACCGTGATATTTCTCTGCCTAGCCGGATCGATTTCGATAAAAACTTATTCGAATCTCGTAAAACAACTTACTCGGATTATGAGGGAACCCGCGATCTGAACTCATACGACAATTTTCATGGTGAAAGATTTAGGACGACGGTAGCGATATACTGGGATTATGTGAAAAAATGTTCCGAAATTATTGAGCTTGGGGGATTGTCCAGGATTGGAAAGTTCTTTGAACAAGAGTTCAATGCCAATTTCAGCTCATACGAGAACGATCTTCGGAAGCCCTTTGAACTCCCAAGCGAATCTTACGACTGCGTCCTCTGCCTTGAGGTCATCGAACATCTCAAGGACGCGCCCGCAAGCGAGACTGATATTGAGCGTATTGGGCATTTCAACTATAGCGGCATCTTAAACGCATTTGACGAAGCTTATAGAATTCTGCGGCCAGGAGGCGTTCTCGTCTTAACAACCCCTAATGCAAATTCGCTCGGAACAATCATTCGAACAGCCTGGGGTGCGCCGTCGTTCCTTTACGAGCTTCATGTTCGAGAGCTTTCAGCAGAGCAAGTCAAGAATTTTGCGCTGAGCGCTGGCTTTCAAATGGAGATGTTTGAGACTTTTGAGTGTTATCACATTGCGGATGAAAATCATTACAACGCAATACGCAGGCTTTTGCAGGAAGTTGGTTGCACTACGGATCGCCGTGATAATTGCGCGTTCTACCTTCTGAGGAAGCCCGAGGTCAGCAAATCGGCAGTATAGCGACAAGCAGGCGCATTTCGTCCGGTTTTTGTTCAGCCCGCCCGGCAAGCGCCGAGGCGGGCTTTTTCGCGTCTGTCGGGCAGCCACAGAAAGCCTTGCACGCAAAAAGCAAGCAGTCCAATGAAGTTTGTTAATAAGTTTATTGCTATCGATATATATTGTGTATCTGCTCAATATTTTAAATTTCGCACGGGAGCCTGTTCTATGACAAATTGCATTCACGGAATGTCTGAAATATTTGGTGGGCGGTGAGGGACTCGAACCCCCGACCCTCTCCGTGTAAAGGAGACGCTCTACCAACTGAGCTAACCGCCCCGGTGCGTCCTGCTGGTACGGCAAGGCGGCGGCGGGACGCAAGGGCGTTCGTCGCGTGGGCGATCCCGCGCCGCGCATTGCCCGGCCCGGCGGGCGGGCCTATCTGGGAGCGGTCATCCCGGACGCGTCGGGCAGGGGGCCCCGCGCGCCGCACTCGAATGTCCGCGGAACGCCGCCTTGCCCGATGCCCATCTCCTGCTCGACGTGGCGGGCACGGCCTGCGCCCTGCCGCGGGCGGCGGTGGACGAGATCCTGCCGCTGCCGGACCTGTTCCGGCCGCCCTCCGCCGGGGCCTGGCTCTCCGGCTTCCTCGATCTCGGCGGCGCGGTCGTGCCGGTGATCGACCTCGCCCAGCTCCTCGGCCTGCGCGCCGACCCGGTCGAGCCGGACCTGCACGCCCATCTCGTCCTCATGGCGGGGGGCGAGCTCGCCTATTGCGTCGACCGCGCCGCTGACATCGTCGCCGGCGAGGCGGTGAGCCCGGTCGATGCCGTCCACAGCCTCAACGGATGCGTCGCGGGCGAGATTCGCCTCGGCGAGCGCCTTGTCCACGTGCTCGATCCCGCGCGCCTGCTCAGGGCCGAGGAGCGGATCCGGGTCGCGGCGGCCACGCGCGCTGCCGTCGCGCGGCTCGCCGCGCTGCCGCCCGCCTGAAGCGGGGCGGCGCATGCCGACGATCGCCGCCGGCGAGGGCGGCCCGGACGGGGCCAGGGATTCCGGCAGGGGCAAGGGGAGCGGCAAGGGCTCGGCTCGGACGCTGTGCGCCGATCCCGGCTACGCGGCGCTGAAGGCCCAAGTCATCGCACGCACCGGCCACCACTACTACGCCGACAAGGACGATCTCCTCTCCGACCGCCTGCGCCGCCGCTTCCGCGCCCGCGACGTCCCGGACGCCGCAGCCTACGCGCTGCTGCTCGCCGCGGAACCCGCCGAGTGGCGGGCGCTGGAGGCCGAGATCACCATCGGCGAGACCTTCTTCTTCCGCTACGCCGAGCAGTTCGCGGCGCTCCGTGCCACCATCCTGCCGGACCTCGTCGCGGCGCGGGCGGGTGAGCAGACCCTGCGGATCTGGAGCGCGGGCTGCTCCACCGGGGCCGAGCCCTACTCGGTGGCGATCCTCGCCCACGAGCTGATCGGGCCCGACCTGCCGGCCTGGCAGGTGACGATCCTCGGCACCGACATCAGCGCCGAGGCCCTGGCGACGGCGCGCGCCGCCGAGTACGGCCGCTGGGCCCTGCGCACCTCGCCGGCCGAGGAGCGGCGGCGCTACTTCCTCCCCCTGCCGCCGCGGCCGGGGGCGGCGCGCGAGGGCGGCTACGCACTCAAGCCCGAATACCGCCGCATGGTCCGCTTCGAGCGCGGCAACCTGCTCGACCTCCTCGACGGGCGGGCGCCGCCGCATCTCGACGGGTTCGACCTGATCCTCTGCCGCAACGTGCTGATCTATTTCGACGCCGCCACCGTCGCGGGGTTGATGCGGGCGCTGGCCCGCCGCCTGCGCCCGGGCGGCTGGCTGCTGATCGGCCATGCCGAGCCGAGTCCGGTCTTCGCCGACTGGCTCGATGCAGTGAGCCTGCCCGGCACGGTGGCCTATCGCCGGCCCGGGGACGGCGCGCCCCTCCCCGCCCCGTCGCCCGCCCCCTGGATCCCGCCCGAGCTGCCGCCGCTTCCCGCCCTGCCGCCGCAGGCGATGCCCGAGGCCGTCGCCGACGGCCCGGTGCTCCCCGCCCCGCCCCCGCCCCGGCCGCCCGCCGCGGATGGCGGGCCGGCGGAGGAGACGGACGACGCCGACATCCTGCCGCGCCTGCGCGCGCTCGCCGATGCCGGCGATACCGGCGCGGCCTGGCGGCTGCTGCGAGAGGGGCTGGCCGCGCGGCCAACCGACGCCACCCTGCGCTTCTACGAGGGGCTCATCGCCGGGGCGCTCGGCCGGGACGCGGAGGCCGAGCGGGCCTTCCGCGCGGCGATCTACCTGGAGCCCGGCTTCGTGATGGCCCATTACCATCTCGGCCTGCTGCTCGCCGGGCTCGGGCGGCCCGAGGCGGCGCGGCGGGCCCTCGACAATGCCGCGCGGCTGAGCCAATCCCTGCCCCAGGACGAGGCCCTGCGTGAGGGCGATGGCGGGACCGCGGGCGAGATCGGCCTCAGCGCCGCCCGCGCGCGCGACGGGATCGCGGACAGGATCGGACGAGGACCGGCGTGAGCGCGCGAGGAGCGGAGGAACGGTCGGCCGAGCGCGCGCGGATCCTGCGCGCCGAGCGCACCGCGGCGCTTGCCCGGCGCGGTGCCGCACAGGCGGCGCGGCCCGCCACCCGCTATCTCGTCTGCGCCTGCGGGCCGGAGCGCTACGGGCTTTCCATCGCGGTCGCCGCCCAGGTCCTGCCCATCCAAGTCCTACCCATGCGGCCCTGCACGCCGGTGCCCGGCGCGGTCCCGGCCCTGATCGGGCTCGCGGCGCTCTCGGGGCGCATGGTCGGCGTCCTGGGGCTCGCCCGGGCCCTCGGCCGCGGGATCGGCGATCCGGGCCCCGACGGCCATCTCGTCGCGCTGAAGGGGACGGCCCAGCCGGTGGCGCTCGCCGTCGACCGGGTGCTCGGCGTCGCGAGCGTGGACGATGAGGTCGTCGAACCCCCCTCCGCCGCGGGCGGGATGGGCGGCGAGGCAGTTTCCGGCTATTGCCCGGCCGGTGCCGAGGGCGCCGCCCTCGGCGACTTCCTCGTGCTCGACCTCGCCCGCCTTCTGCGGCGCGCCCTGCCCTGACCCGCCCGACCCGCCGACGCCCCGCCGGGGCCAGATCCGGAGCCTGACCGCCTGTGTCGATCTCGATCGGAAAACGGATCCTCCTCGGCTTCGTCGCCGTCACCGTGGTCATCGTGGCGCTCGGCCTCTACGCCATCGGCCAGATCGGGGTGGTGCGCGACACCACCGACGCCATCGTCTCGCGCGACCTCGCGATGGCGCGCCAGTTCGACGACCTCGCCAACAAGGCCCGCGACATGGGGCTGATGCGCCGCAACGCGGTGATCGCCGTGCTGACCCGGAAGACCGACGCTCAGGAGATCAACCGGGCCCTCGACGGCTGGCGCGGCGCGGCGGGCGACGCGGACGGGATCTTCACCAGCCTGAACCGCTCGGCCGAATCCTACGCGGAGAACGCGACCTCTCCGGCCCGCGCGGCGATCTGGAAGCGCCTCGCCCAGAACATCGCCGACACCGCCGCCCAGTTCCGCCAGCTCCGCACGGCGAGCGAGGCGCAGATCTCCGCGATCACCGCCCGCGACGCGGACGCCGTCGAGGCCCGCAACGAGGAGATCAACCGCCAGCAGGAGGCCGTGCTGCGCGGGATCGACCGCGGCCGCGACGTGCTCGACGAGGGGATCGTCGCCGGGCAGCGCGCGGTGCAGGGCGTCTACGAATCGAGCCGGCTCTCGATCCTCGGGACGCTTGCCGCCTGCGCCCTCCTGAGCATCCTGGTCACGATCCTGATCAGCCGCGCGGTGGTGCGCCCCCTGAGCATCGTGATGGATTTCGTGGAGCGCGTCGGCTCGGGCGACCTCTCGGGCGCGCTGCCGGCCCGGGGCAACGACGAGATCGCCCGGCTCTCGCGCACCCTCAACGCCATGGTCGGGGGCCTCGCCGAGCTCGCCCGCACCAACCGTGCCGCCACCGCCGACCTCAACGCCGCGGCAGCCGAGATCCGCGCCTCCGCCCAGGAGCAGGCGGCCTCGGTGGAGGAGCAGTTCGCCGCCGTCCAGGAGACCGCGGCGACGGTGGACGAGATCACCCATTCGGGCGCGCAGATCACCAAGCGCGCGGGCGAGGTCATCGCCACGGCCAAGGCCACCGCCCAGACCTCGCGACAGGGCCTGCGCGCGGTCGCCGACACGGCCAAGGCCATGGACGCCATCCGCGAGCAGGCGGAGGCGGTGGCCGGCAACATCGTGACCCTGTCGGAGAAGACGCAGGCCATCGGCGACATCATCGAGACCGTGAACGACATCTCGGAGCGCACGCACCTGCTCGCCCTCAACGCGGCAATCGAGGCGGCCGCCGCCGGCGAGAGCGGGCGCAGCTTCGCGGTGGTGGCGGCCGAGATGAAGCAGCTCGCCGACCAGGCCAAGGCCGCGACCGTGCAGGTGCGCGGCATCCTCGGCGAGATCCAGCGGGGCATCAACACCTCGGTGATGTTGACCGAGGAAGCAGTGAAGCGCGCCGCCACCGGCAAGACGCGCTCCGACACGACCCAGCGCACGATCGAGGAGATCTCGGCCCGCGTCGAGGAGAACGTCCAGACCTTCCAGCAGATCGTCGCCTCGACGAACCAGCAGCAGCTCGGCATCGAGCAGGTGATGGGCGCGCTCCAGAACATCCGCCAGGCGAGCCAGCAGACGGCGGCCGGCACCCGCGAGGTCGAGGCGGCCTCGGCCAACCTCACGGAGCTCGCGCAGGCGCTGATGGCGCTGGCCGAGCGCTACCGCCACTGAGCCCCGGGCGCAGCGGGCCGTGAGCGACATCCGCCAGCTCCTGCTCGCGGCCTTCGAGGTCGAGCATCGCGAGCATATCGAGGCGATCCGGGCCGCGCTCGGCGCCGCGGGCGAGGACCGCCTGCCCGACTGGAACGACGTGTTCCGCCGCGCCCACAGCCTGAAGGGCGCGGCCCGCGCCGTCGACCTGCCCGCCGTCGAGGCGCTTGCCCACCGTCTGGAGGCCCTGTTCGAGCGCGTCCGCACCGGCACGCCCCTGAACCGCGAGGCCGCCAACGCCACGCAGCTCGCCCTCGACCGGATCGAGGCCTACGTTGCTGCGCTCGGGCAGGCGCCGGGCGCCGCCCTGCCCGCGATGCCGGGCGACGCGCTGCGGGCGCTCGAGGCCTGCCTCGCCGGCCCGACGGAGGCCGCAGCTCCAGCGTCGGCTGCGAAGCCGGCCCCGGGGCCCGCCGCACCCCCTCCCACGGTCCCGTCCCCCCCTGCCCCGGCCGAGCCCGCCGCGGAGTTCACTCAGGCGATGCTGCGAGTGCCGGCGGAGGCCGTCGAGGCGATGGCGCGGGCGAGCCACGACCTTGCCAGCACCCTCGGTGCGGGCGTGGGGCTCAACGAGGGCCTCACCCACCTGGCCCGGCAGGCCGGCGAGCTGAGCCGGTGGGCGGCCCGGCTCGGCGCCGAGGCGAGCCCGGGGCGGGAGCCGCTGCGCGCCGTCGAGACGGCCTTGGCCGGCCTCGCCCGGGAGGCCTCCGACCTCGTCCGGCGCCACGCGGCCGCGACGAACGCGCTGGAGAGCGCCGTATCCCGGGTGCGGGCCGAGGCCGAGCGCCTCGCCCTGGTCCCGGCCGAGACAGTGCTCGGCCCCCTCGCCCGCTCCCTGCGCGAGACCGCGCGCGAGCAGGGCCGCGAGGTCGACGTGGCGATGCGCGGCCTCGACGTGCCGGTGGACCGGGCGACGCTCCAGGTGCTGAAGGACCCGGTGCTGCACGCCCTGCGCAATGCCCTGAGCCACGGCTACGAGGAGCCGACTCTGCGCGAGGCCGCCGGAAAGCCGGCGGCGCTCGCCGTCGCCTTGGAGGTGGCAGTCCGCGGCGGTCGCCTCGTCGTTGCGGTCTCGGATGACGGGCCGGGCCCGGACCTCGCCGCCATCGAGGCGCGGGCTCGCGAGCGCGGCTTACTGGCGCCGGACGAGCGAGCCGGGCCCGAGGCGCTCCTCGCCCTGGTCTTCGAGCCGGGCTTCTCCACCGCCGCCCGGGTCGATACCCTGTCGGGCCGCGGCTTCGGCTTGTCGGTCGCAGCCGACGCCGCCCGGGCCCTTCAGGGCAGCGTCCGCCTGGAGGTGCGCGAGCCCCACGGCTCGCGGCTCGCCATGAGCCTGCCCCTGGCGGCGGCGCGCCGCAGCCTGCTCCTCGTGAAGGCGGGCGGCGGCACCTTCGCCCTGCCGGGCGCCGCCGTCGAGCGGCTGTTGCGCGTCGAGCGGGCGAGCCTGTCCCGGGCGCTCGGCCGTACCCTGTTGCGTCTGCCGCTGCCCGGCGGGGCGGAGGCGAGCCTGCCGGTGGTGGCGCTCGCCGACATCCTCGGCCTGCCGGGCGCGCCCGCCGAGCCCCGTGTCACTGCGATCCTGCTCCGCGCCGGCGCCAGCCGGCTCGTGCTCGCCGTCGAGGCCCTGCAGGACGTCAACACCCTGCTCGTCCTGCCGATGCCGGCCTTCGGCGCCGATCCGGACCTCGTCGCCGGCACCGCCCTCCTCCAGGGCGACCGGCCCGTCCTCGTCCTCGATCCCGAGGGTCTCCTCGCGCGGGCGGAGGGGATGGGCGCCGCCGGTGCGGACGCGGCCGAGCCCCCGGGCGGAACGATGGCCGATGCGCGACGTTCGACGTTTCGCGCGACGATTCTCGTCGTGGACGATTCCATCACCACCCGCACGCTGGAGAAGGGGATCTTGGAAGCGGCCGGCTATCGCGTGGTCGTCTGCGTGGACGGCCAGGATGCCCTCGACCGCCTGCGCGCCGAGATTGAGCGGGTTGATCTTGTTCTGGCCGATGTGGAGATGCCGCGCCTCGACGGGTTCGGGCTGCTGGAGGCACTTCGCGCCGACGCGCGCTTCCAGCGCCTGCCGGTCGTCCTCATGACCTCGCGCGGCGCCGCCGAGGACGTGGCCCGCGGCCTCGAACTCGGCGCCGACGCCTACCTGACCAAGCAGAGCTTCGACCAGCGCGCGCTGCTCGACACGATCGGACGGCTCCTGTGAGCGAGGACGCGGACGGGCCGGTGCGCGTGATGCTGGTGGAGGACAGCCTCGTGGTGCGCGAGCTCCTGCGCCACATCGTCTCCCGCGACGCGCGCCTGCGGATCGTCGCCGCCGTGGCTTCCGGCGAGGAGGCGCTCGGCATGATCGAGGTGGTGCGCCCCGACGTGATCTCGATGGATATCCGCCTGCCCGGCATCGACGGGCTGGAGACCACCCGCCGCATCATGGCCGAGCGCCCGACCCCGATCGTCGTGGTGGCCGACGCGGTGGAGGATGCCTCCCTGCGCATCTCCATGAACGCGCTGCGGGCCGGCGCGCTCTCGGTGGTGGAGAAGCCCGTCGCCACCACCAATGCCGGCTACGAGGCGGTGGCCGACGAGATCTGCACGCAGCTGCGCATCATGGCCCAGGTGCCGGTGATCCGCCGCCGCCCGATCGGCACCGAATGGGCCACCCGCAAGGGCGCTCCGGCCGCCGCCGCCGGGCCGCTTTCGGCCGAGGCGCCGACGGTGCTCGGGCTCGCCGCCTCCACCGGCGGACCGCCGGCGCTGGCCCGGGTGCTCGGCGCGCTGCCCGCCGACTTCCCCCTGCCCGTCCTCGTGGTCCAGCACATGGGCGCGGCCTTCATGGACGGGTTCGCCGCCTGGCTCGACAGCGTGGTGCCCTTGCCCGTCGCGGTGGCCCGGGACGGCGAGCGGGCGGAGGCCGGCCACGTCTACGTGGCGCCGGGCGACCGCCATCTCGAACTCGGCCCCGGCCGCACCCTGCGCATCCTCGACAGCGCGCCGGTCTCGGGCCAGCGCCCGGCCGCGACGGTGCTGTTCCGCTCCATCGCCCGGCAATGCGGCGCTGCCGGCATCGGCGTGCTGCTCACCGGCATGGGCGAGGACGGGGCGCTC
Source organism: Methylobacterium dankookense (assembly GCF_902141855.1). Classification (GTDB taxonomy): domain Bacteria; phylum Pseudomonadota; class Alphaproteobacteria; order Rhizobiales; family Beijerinckiaceae; genus Methylobacterium; species Methylobacterium dankookense. The sequence continues at coordinate 52,876 of NZ_CABFVH010000033.1, forward strand.
GGCCTCCTCGACATGCAGCGGGCCGGCGCCGCCACGGTGGCGGAGCACGAGAGCAGCGCCGTCGTCTACGGCATGCCCGCCGCCGCCGTGCGGCTCGGCGCCGCCCGCTTCGTGCTGCCCCTCGACCGGGTCGGGCCCGAGATCCTCCGCCTCGCCGAGCCCGGCCGGCCTGCGGGGGCGGCGCCATGAGCGAGGCGGCGGTGCTCGACGACCCGGCCCGCATCCTCCTCGTCGAGGATTCCGAGACGCAGGCCCTGGAGCTGCGCCTGCTCCTCGAAGCGAGCGGCTTCTCCGTGGAGCGCTGCCCCACCGCCGAGGCCGCCCTCGACCGCCTCAACGGCAGCCTGCCCGACCTCGTCGTGGCCGATTACCACCTGCCCGGCATGAACGGCGACGAGCTGACCCGGCAGATGCGCCTGTCCCTGCGCACGCGGGCGCTGCCCGTGCTGATGCTCACCGGCGCCCGCGACGGCGAGCGCCAGGGCCTGGAGAGCGGGGCCGACGCCTACGTCGCCAAGTCCGACGACCGCGACCTGCTCGTGCTGCGCATCCGCGCCCTCCTGCGCGAGCGCAAGGCCGCGCCCCCCGTCTCCGAGGCGCCCGGCGCCGCGGGCTTCCGGCGCGGGCGCGTCCTCGTCATCGACGGCAGCGCCACCTACCGCACCTTCCTCGCCGGGCTGCTCGGCCAGGAGGGCCACGCGGTCGCCGTGGCGGAGGGGGCCGAGGCGGCGCTCGCCGCCCTCGATGCCGGCCCTGAGCCCTTCGACTGCGTCACCCTCGACCTCCTCAGCCCGTCCTATGACGGGCTCGCCCTGTGCCGGGCAGTGGACGAGCGCCGCGGCGCCGGGGTGGGCGGGGCGGGCTTCCACCTCGTCGGCATCTCCGGCTCCGCCCCGGGCAAGGACTTCCTGGTCCGCGCCTATGCGGCCGGCGCCGACGACGTGGTCGCGAAGGCCGATGCCGAGGTGCTGGCGCTGCGCGTGCGCGGCCTCGTCCGCCGCCGCCTGCTGGAGGAGGACGACCGCCGCATCGCCGGCGCCTTCGGGGCGCGCGAGCGGGCGGTGGAGCGGGCCCGCGCCGAGGCCGAGGCGGCCGCCGCCCGCGCCCGGCTCGCCGACGCCCTGGAACAGGCCAATGCCGATCTCGCCACCGCCAACCGCCGCCTGACCGAGGCGCAGGCCAAGCTCGTCCAGGCCGCCAAGATGGCCTCGCTCGGCGAGCTCGTCGCCGGCATCGCCCACGAGATCAACAACCCGCTCGCCTTCATCCTGGCCCACCAGGGCACCGTCGAGCGCCTGCTCGGCGAGATGCCGCCCCAGCCGGAGGAGAAGTCGGCCCGGGTGCTCGCCAAGGCGCGCGACCGCGTCGGCACCATGCGGATGGGCCTCACCCGGATCCAGGACCTCGTCCTGAACCTGCGCAAGTTCTCCCGCCTCGACGAGGGCGAGCGCGCCCTGGTGAACGTGCCCGAGGCGATCGAGACCGTGCTGGCGCTGCTCCAGCACAAGCTCGGGGCGCGCATCGCCGTGGAGCGCGACTTCGCCGGGCGCCCGGAGATCCGCTGCACCCCGGCGCTGCTCAACCAGGTGGTGATGAACATCCTCGCCAACGCCGCCGACGCCATGCCGGAGGGCGGCACCATCCGGATCGGCACGCGCTCCACCGAGGAGACCGACGAGATCCGCATCAGCGACACGGGCCCCGGCATCCCGGAGCCCTTGCGCGAGAAGATCTTCGAACCGTTCTTTACAACCAAGCCGGTGGGGTCCGGGACCGGCCTCGGACTTGCGATTGCATACAGCGTCGTTCAGGCTCATAGCGGCATGCTCAGTGTGGAGACGGCGCCCGGAGGAGGAGCCTGTTTCGTGATCGGGATTCCGCGCCAGGCGGCGAGCGCATGACGCAGAACCTCTCAGACGGGAGCCGGGACCGGGCCACGATCCTGGCCGTCGACGACGAGCCGGACATCCTCATCGCCCTCGAGGATCAGTTCGAGGACGCCTACCGCATCCTCACGGCGACCCGGCCCGCCGAGGCGCTGGAGATCCTGCGCGCCGAGCCGGACATCGCCGTGGTGCTCTCCGACCAGCGCATGCCCGAGATGACGGGCGACGCGATGCTGGCCGAGGCGCGCGCCTTCCACGACGCCCAGGCCATCCTGCTCACGGGCTATGCCGACATCACGGCGGTGATCGCCGCGCTCAACCGCGGCGGCATCATCGGCTACGTCACCAAGCCCTGGGACGCGGACCTCCTGCGCGGCACGGTGCGCAACGCCTGCGAGCGCCACCGCCTCGGCCGCGACCTCGCCACCGAGCGCGCGCTCCTGCGCGGCCTCCTCGACCATGCCGGAGAGGCCATCGCCTTCAAGGACGGCGAGGGGCGCTTCGTGCGCCTCAACGCCCGCAAGGCCGCCCTGCTCGGCAGCGACGTCGCCGCCTGCCTCGGCCGGCGCGAATCGGAGTTTCCCGCCGCCCGCGCCGACAGCGTCGCGGCCGACAAGGCGGCGATCCGCACCGGCGCGGTCTCGGAGAGCCTCGTCTCGGACGGACCCATCGGGGCCGAGCGCTGGAGCCACGTCGTGCGCGTGCCGATCCGCGGCCCGAGCGGCGCGGTCGCCCATCTCGCCACGATCGAGCGCGACGTCACCGAGCAGAAGAGCCTGGAGGCCCGGCTGCGCCAGTCCGACAAGATGCAGGCGCTCGGCACGCTGGCGGGGGGTATCGCCCACGACTTCAACAACCTGCTCACCGCCATCCTCGGCAGCCTGGAACTCGCCGTGCCGCGGGTGGAGGGCCAGCCGCGCCTGGAGCGCCTGATCGAGAACGCGCGCGGCGCGGCCGAGCGCGGCGCCTCGCTGACCAAGCGCCTCCTGAGCTTCAGCCGCACCCACGACCTGCACGCCCGCGCCACCGACGTGAACGCGCTGATCGACGGCATGCGCGACCTGTTCGGGCGCAGCCTCGGCGGCCTCGTCAGCGTCCGCACCGACCTCGCCGCGGGCCTGCCGGCCGCGCTCGTCGATCCCGACCAGCTCGAACTGGCGGTGCTCAACCTCTGCATCAACGCCCGCGACGCCATGCCGGAGGGCGGCGAGATCACCGTCGCGACGATGGCGAGCCGGATCGCCGACGATCCCGACCTCGCCCCCGGCACCTATGTGCGCGTGAGCGTGACGGATACCGGCAGCGGCATCCCGCCCGAGATCCTGAAGCGGGTCTGCGAGCCCTTCTTCACCACCAAGGCGGTGGGCCAGGGCACCGGGCTCGGCCTCGCCATGGTGTTCGGCCTCGCCCAGCAATCGAAGGGCCGCTTCCAGATCGACAGCGAGGTCGGCCGCGGCACCCGGGTGGAGCTCGCCCTGCCCTGCGCCGAGGGCGCCGCGCAGGCCGATGCCGCGGCCGAGGCCGAGGTGCCGGTCGCGGTCCGGCCCGCCCGCGTGCTGGTGGTCGACGACGACCCGGAGGTCCGGCACGTCACCGCCTCCTTCCTCGCCGATTTCGGCTACCGCGAGACCGAGGCCGAGAGCGGCGCCGCGGCCCTCGCCCTGCTGGAGAGCGAGCGCTTCGACCTCGTGGTGGCCGACCTCGCCATGCCCGGCATGAGCGGCGTCGACCTCGCCGCCTCCGTGCGCGCCATGCGGCCCGGCCTCCCCGTCCTCATCCTCACGGGCCATGCCGATGCCATCGAGATCCCGGAGGATCTGCCGGTCCTCGCCAAGCCCTTCCAGTCGGCGGAGCTGGCGCGGCGGGTCTCGGCGCTGCTGGAGGCCTGACCGGCAGACGTCGATCCCGTGGCCGATCCTGTGGCCGATCCTGTCACCATGCTGACATCATGCTGGCAGCAGCGTGGCGGTAGACCCTCTCCGCGGCCGCCGCGCCGCATGGAGGATCCCCGATGCTGACGCTGTTTCACGCCCCCCGCTCCCGCTCGACCCGGATCCTCTGGCTGCTCGAGGAGCTCGGCGCCGACTACGCGGTCCGCTATGTCGGCATCCGCTACGGCGACGGCAGCGGCGACGGCCCCGACCCGGCGAATCGCCATCCGGACAAGAAGGTGCCCGCCCTCGACCACGACGGCACGATCGTCAGCGAGAGCACGGCGGTGGCGATCCATCTCTGCGACCTGCTCCCCGCCGCCGGGCTGGCCCCGGCCGCCGGCTCGCCGGAGCGCGGTGCCCTCCTCACCTGGCTGTGCTGGGCCGACAACGAGCTCGGCGCCGCGCTGATGCAGCGCATGATGGGGGGCGCGGCCGATCCGCGGGCGCAGGCCGGCTACGACGCGGCCGTGCGGCGGCTGACGGAGGCGCTGGAACGTGGGCCCTACCTGCTGGGCGAGCGCTTCAGCGCCGCCGACGTGATGATCGCCCCCCTGCTGCGCTTCGCCCGCGCCCAGCTCCCCGAGAGCGCGGCGATCGACGCCTATATCGCGCGGGCCGTAGACCGCCCGGCCTTCGCCCGCGGCCTGGCCAAGGATGCGCCGGCCGCGCAGGCCGCCTGACCCGGCCGCCTGACCCGGCCCCCCGGGACCGGCCGGCGATCCGCCGGACGACATCGATCCCGGCTGTCGGTCGGGATCGATGCCAAGCGGATCGATGCCAAGCGGATCGATGTCATACGGATCGATGTCATGCGAGTGTGAGCCGATGCGCCGCGCCGACCGCCTGTTCGAGATCATCCAGGTCCTGCGGCGCGCCCGCGGGCCGATCACCGCGGACGCGATCGCGGCGGAGCTGGAGACCGGCCGGCGGACGATCTACCGCGACATCGCCGCGCTGGTCGCCCAGCGCGTGCCGATCCGCGGCGAGGCCGGCATCGGCTACGTGCTCGAACAGGGCTTCGACCTGCCGCCGCTGATGCTCACCGCCGACGAGATCGAGGCGGTGGTGCTCGGCGCGCAATGGGTCGCGGCCCATGCCGACCCCGCCCTCGCCCGGGCCGCGGCGGATGTCCTCGCCAAGGTCGCGGCCGTGGTGCCGGAGGGCCTGCGCGGCGTGATCGAGGATCCCGCCGTGATCACCCCGCCGGCCCGGGGGGCGCCTGCCGATGCGGGGATCGACGTCGCCCGCCTGCGCGCCTGGAGCCAGCAGGGCCGCAAGCTCGCGATCCGCTACGTCGACGATGCCGGCCGGGCGAGCGAGCGCACCGTCTGGCCCTTCCTCGTCGGCTATCGCGATTCGGTGCGGATGCTCATGGCCTGGTGCGAGCTGCGCGGGGATTTCCGCATGTTCCGCACCGACCGCCTGCAGGCGATCGCCTTCCTCGACGCGCGCTATCCCGAGCGCCGGGCCACGCTCCGCCGCCGCTGGCTGGCGCTGATGGCGGAGCGCCGGGACGGGCTCGCCGCGGGCGCCTGCTGACCGCTCCAGGTGCACCGCACCCTTGCGCCATGAGAACAAAACATGTACATGAAAGCGGGTCCGGGGCGCGATTGCGAACGGCGCCCAACCCCCGCATAAGGATGCCGCCGAGATGGCCCAGCCCGCACTGAAAGTGGTGGATACGCCCAGCATGGACAAGGACAAGTCGAAGGCGATCGACGCCGCCCTGTCCCAGATCGAGCGTGCCTTCGGCAAGGGCTCGATCATGCGGCTCGGCAAGGCGCAGCAGGTCCAGGAGGTCGAGACGATCTCCACCGGCTCGCTCGGCCTCGACATCGCGCTCGGCGTGGGCGGCCTGCCGCGGGGCCGCGTCATCGAGGTCTACGGGCCGGAATCCTCGGGCAAGACCACGCTCGCCCTCCACACCATCGCCGAGGCCCAGAAGAAGGGCGGCGTCTGCGCCTTCGTGGACGCGGAGCACGCCCTCGACCCGGTCTATGCGCGCAAGCTCGGCGTCAACCTCGACGACCTCCTGATCTCGCAGCCCGATACCGGCGAGCAGGCCCTGGAGATCACCGACACGCTGGTGCGCTCGGGCGCCATCGACGTGCTGGTGGTCGATTCGGTGGCCGCGCTGACCCCGCGCGCCGAGATCGAGGGCGAGATGGGCGAGTCGCAGCCGGGCCTCCAGGCCCGCCTGATGAGCCAGGCCCTGCGCAAGCTGACCGGCTCGATCGCGCGCTCGAAATGCATGGTGATCTTCATCAACCAGATCCGGATGAAGATCGGCGTGATGTACGGCAGCCCCGAGACCACCACGGGCGGCAACGCGCTGAAGTTCTACGCCTCGGTGCGGCTCGACATCCGCCGCGTCTCCACCCTGAAGGACCGCGACGAGGCGATCGGCAACCAGGTCCGCGTCAAGGTCGTCAAGAACAAGGTCGCGCCGCCCTTCAAGCAGGTCGAGTTCGACATCATGTTCGGCGAGGGCATCTCGAAGGTCGGCGAGCTGATCGACCTCGGCGTGAAGGCCGGCATCGTCGAGAAGTCGGGCGCCTGGTTCTCCCACAACAGCCAGCGCCTCGGCCAGGGCCGCGAGAACTCCAAGGGCTTCCTGCGCGACAATCCCGAGATCGCGGGCAAGATCGAGACGGCGATCCGCCAGAACGCGGGCCTGCTCGCCGACCGCATCCTGGAGAACGCGACGCCGAGCGCCGAGGACCTCGACGAGGGCGAGGCCTGAGGCTCGCGCCTCCCGCAGAGACCGGACGACGAGGACGCGCGCCGGACCGGAGGGTCCGGCGCGCGTCTTCATGACGGCCTCGGCCCCCGGGGTCAGGGCCTGTAGGTGAAGGTGCTGATCTCGCAGACGTTGATGCTCTTGCGCACCAGCGCCTTGCCATTGTCGAACACCGCCTTGAAGTCGAAGCGGCAGGCGCCCGAGCCGTCGTCGATGTTGATGTCGAAGGTCTCGCCGTCCTCGATCACGTCGCGGCCGAGGATGTCCTCCTCCCAGTCGTCGGTGCCGGTCGAGGAGGCGTAGAAGTGCTTCATCGTCATGCCGGTCTTGTTGACGATGTCGACGTGGCGATTGGCGGCCTGGGCGCCGCTGCCGGCGAGCAGGAGCAGGGCGGCGCAGGCCGCAGCCGTCGTGCGAGCGATCATGATGTCCCCCGGATGCGCCGTTCCGGCGCGAATCTGGCCGAGGGACGGATGCCCCGCGGCGCCCCCTCATAGGGCGGGGGGCGCCGCACGACCCTGCTCGGGCGTCCCGAATCGTTGATCCAGCGTTCGGATCTGCGATCAGGCGCGCTGGCCGGAGGGCTCGAACAGGAAGTCGTCCACCGCCGGGATCGACACCGCGATGCCGCCCAGGGCCGGCTTCGACAGCCGCCAGGGCCGGTCGGCGCGGGCGCGCACCGATTCGGACGGGCGCAGCCGCCGGAAGCCGCCCGCCTCGTCCATCTCCTCGACGGTGAGGAAGCCGTAGACCTGCAGGCGCGAGGCGGTGAGCTTGGTCTCGCGGTCGCCCGCGGCCACGGCGAGGCTGCCGCTGGCATAGACGGCGTCCATCAGGCTGCGCTGCTCGCCGCGGCGGCGGATCTGTCCCTCGCGGACCCCCTCCTCGCCGAGGCCCCGGCCGAGCGCCCGGGCGATCACCGCCTCCCGCGTCGGATCGGGCCGGCGGAACGGCACCACGTTGTCGGACCCCGTCGGGAGGCTACCCATACGCATCACCTGAATTCACGCGAAACCGGCACGGCGCGGCCGAGCGGGCCGGCCGCGCGACCTCGACAATTCGGGCAACCGCTTTAAGCATTCGTGAGCGTTACCGGAGCGTTCCGTCCCGCCCTGGACCGGCCGCCCGGAAGGCATCGCCGGGACGCAGGGCCGCCTTGCGCGGGAAACCCCGCGTTAACGGCCTGTCGGCCCGAGATTTATGGCCGCCGCGCATTGACGCGGCCGCATGGGGCGTCTAGAAGCGCGCCACTTCGGTCGGCCCCGAGGCCGCCGCGGGCGTGAATCGCGATCGCTGACGCGCCCGCACGATACCGAAGGCTCACATCGCCTGACGTCTCGTCAGATCTGCAGGCACGAGCGCCCCGTGATCGGTGTGCTCCTCTGCCGAGAGCGCGCCTCGGGTCCTGACCGGACCCTTGGCGCATATTCGTTTTGCGATCCGTCCGAGAGGGCGGCGCAGCCCGCGGCCCGAGAGGGTCGCTCACGACGTGGACAGGATCGCGGCATTGCCGGCGCGATCCGGAGGAAGAGGGCAGAGGATGCCGACGATCAACCAGCTGATCGCTCAGCCGCGCAAGATTCAGCGGAGCCGCAACAAGGTGCCGGCGCTCAACGCCTGCCCGCAGAAGCGCGGCGTCTGCACCCGCGTTTACACGACGACCCCGAAGAAGCCGAACTCGGCGCTCCGCAAGGTGGCCAAGGTCCGCCTCACCAACGGCTTCGAGGTCATCGGCTACATCCCGGGCGAGGGCCACAACCTTCAGGAGCACTCCGTGGTGATGATCCGCGGCGGCCGCGTGAAGGATCTTCCGGGCGTGCGCTACCACATCCTGCGCGGCGTGCTCGACACGCAGGGCGTCAAGAACCGCAAGCAGCGCCGCTCCAAGTACGGCGCCAAGCGTCCGAAGTAAGACAGGCGTCCGAAGGCATTTCTTCGGACCCAGGCTTTTCCACGGCCTCGCAAGGATGTCGCCGGCTTCGGCTCAAGGCGGCCTGCGCGAGGCGCTTAAGACCATACTTTCTGAGAGTCGCACACGATGTCCCGTCGTCACTCTGCCGAGAAGCGTGAGATCATCCCGGACCCGAAGTACGGTGACGTGGTCCTCACGAAGTTCATGAACTCGATCATGTACGAGGGCAAGAAGTCGACCGCCGAGCGGATCGTCTACGGCGCCTTCGACCTCGTCGAGAGCCGCGCCCGCGCCAACCCGATCGAGGTGTTCCGCGCCGCGCTCGACAACGTCGCCCCCGCGATCGAGGTGCGCTCCCGCCGCGTCGGCGGCGCGACCTACCAGGTCCCCGTCGAGGTCCGCACCGAGCGCCGCCAGGCGCTGGCCATCCGCTGGCTGATCCAGGCCGCTCGCTCCCGCAACGACCGCACCATGGTCGAGCGCCTGTCGGCCGAGCTGCTCGACGCCGCCAACAACCGCGGCAACGCCGTGAAGAAGCGCGAAGACACGCACCGGATGGCCGAGGCCAACCGCGCCTTCTCGCACTACCGCTGGTAATTTCTGCAGGCGCGCCGAATGCGGCGCGCCGCCCCCGCCCTCTTCCGGAGAGACCCCGATGCCCCGCACGCATGCGATCGAGGACTACCGCAACTTCGGCATCATGGCCCACATCGATGCCGGCAAGACCACGACGACCGAGCGGATCCTCTACTACACCGGCAAGTCCCATAAGATCGGCGAGGTCCATGAGGGCGCCGCCACCATGGACTGGATGGAGCAGGAGCAGGAGCGTGGCATCACGATCACCTCGGCTGCGACGACCTGCTTCTGGCGCGACAAGCGCCTGAACATCATCGACACCCCCGGCCACGTCGACTTCACCATCGAGGTGGAGCGCTCGCTCCGCGTGCTCGACGGCGCCGTCTGCGTGCTCGACGGCAACCAGGGCGTCGAGCCCCAGACCGAGACCGTGTGGCGCCAGGCCGACAAGTACGACGTGCCGCGCGTCGTGTTCGTCAACAAGATGGACAAGATCGGCGCCGACTTCTTCAAGTGCGTGGCCGACATCATCGACCGCGTCGCCGGCAAGCCCGTCTGCCTGCAGCTGCCGATCGGTGCCGAGTCGAGCTTCCAGGGCGTCGTCGACCTCATCAAGATGAAGGCGATCGTCTGGTCGGGCGAGGCGCTCGGCGCCAACTTCTCGGAGACCGAGATCCCGGCCGACCTGGCCGATCAGGCCGCCGAGTACCGCACTAAGCTGGTCGAGGCCTGCGTCGAGCTCGACGACGACGCCATGGCCGCCTACCTCGACGGCAACGAGCCGGACGAGGCCGGCATGCGCGCTCTGGTGCGCAAGGCCGTGCAGCTGCGCGCCTTCCACCCGGTGCTCTGCGGCTCGGCCTTCAAGAACAAGGGCGTCCAGCCGCTCCTCGACGCCGTCGTCGACTACCTGCCCTCCCCCGCCGACCGCGGCGAGATCAAGGGCATCGACTTCAAGACCGAGGAAGAGACCGTCCGGCATCCGCTGGATTCCGATCCCTTCTCCATGCTCGCCTTCAAGATCATGGACGATCCCCACGTCGGCACGATCACCTTCTGCCGCGTGTATTCGGGCAAGGTCGAGTCGGGCGCCAACGTCATCAACTCGACCCGCGACAAGAAGGAGCGCGTCGGCCGCATGCTCCTGATGCACGCCAACAACCGCGAGGACATCAAGGAAGCCTTCGCGGGCGACATCGTCGCGCTGGCCGGCCTGAAGGACACGCGCACCGGCGACACCCTCTGCGACACGGTCAAGCCCGTGATCCTCGAGAAGATGGAGTTCCCGGAGCCCGTCATCGAGATCGCCGTCGAGCCGAAGTCGAAGGCCGACCAGGAGAAGCTCGGCATCGCGCTCCAGAAGCTCGCCGCCGAGGATCCCTCCTTCCGGGTCTCGACGGACCAGGAGTCGGGCCAGACCATCCTGAAGGGGATGGGCGAGCTCCACCTCGACATCAAGGTCGACATCCTGCGCCGCACCTACAAGGTCGACGCGAATATCGGCCAGCCGCAGGTGGCCTACCGCGAGAAGCTGACCCGTCGCCAGGAGATCGACTACACGCACAAGAAGCAGACCGGTGGTACCGGTCAGTTCGCCCGCGTGAAGTTCGTGGTCGAGCCGAACGAGCCGGGCGCCGGCTTCGCCTTCGAGTCGAAGATCGTCGGCGGCGCTGTGCCGAAGGAGTACATCCCGGGCGTCGAGAAGGGCCTCAACTCGGTCCTGACGGCGGGCGTGCTCGCGGGCTTCCCGGTGGTGGACGTGAAGGTGGAGCTGATCGACGGCGCCTACCACGACGTCGACTCCTCGGCGCTCGCCTTCGAGATCGCCTCCCGCGCCGCCTTCCGCGAGGCGCTGCAGAAGGGCGGCTCGGTGCTGCTCGAGCCGGTCATGAAGGTCGAGGTCGTCTCGCCCGAGGATTACACGGGCTCGGTCATCGGCGACCTCAATTCCCGCCGCGGCCAGATCCAGGGCCAGGACATGCGTGGCAACGCCAACGTCATCAACGCGATGGTGCCGCTCGCCAACATGTTCGGCTACGTGAACAACCTGCGCTCCATGTCGCAGGGCCGGGCGAACTTCACCATGCAGTTCGACCACTACGAGGAAGTGCCGCGCGGCGAGGCCGACAAGGTCATTGCTAAGTACGCCTGAGGCGTACGCGTAACATCCTCGACGACGATCATTCGATTAGGAGGCTCTGATGGCCAAGGAAAAATTTTCGCGTTCGAAGCCGCACTGCAACATTGGCACGATTGGGCACGTTGACCACGGCAAGACGTCGCTGACGGCGGCGATCACGAAGGTTCTGGCGGAGAGCGGTGGGGCGACGTTCACGGCCTACGACCAGATTGACAAGGCGCCGGAGGAGAAGGCGCGCGGGATCACGATC
>NZ_CABFVH010000034.1 GCF_902141855.1 Methylobacterium dankookense
GCCACCCCGCGGGAGAGCCCGCCTGCTACAGCGCTGTGAAGGGCGCGCAGGCGGGCTCTCCCGCTACCAGCGAGCTACACCACCATCAGGGACACGACCTGCCTCAACCTCCCGTCGCCGCGGACGCCTGGGCCGGGGTGTCGGCGCGGGCCCGGCCGCCATCGATGCGCGCCAGCGTTTCCTGGTGCTTCTCGCAGCCACGGCACCGACCGCAAGCGTATTCCATGACATGGCAGGAGAAGGTGGCGCCCAGGAGTGAACGGGGGATCCCCGACCGCCTGACAAGCTCCAGGGCCGAGAGGTGGCGCGCCGGGGCCATGACCCGGACGCCTCCCTCCTGAAGGTGCATCAGCCGGTCGACGGTCCGCAGGAAAGGGGCGCGACCGTCGGCATGGACGTCCGTCCGGATCGCCCCGAGCAGGATCTCGGTCAGTCCCTCGGCCACGAACCGCATGCCGGCGAGCGTCACCAGCATCTGGTTGCGGTAAGGCCACCACTCGGGCGCGCGCGCCAGATCCGAGGCCGCACGTCCCGCGAGTGGGCCGAGTCCAAGGGCCGACAGGTCGACCCGCGCGACCTCGTGGCGAAGCCCCAGCTCGCGCGCGACCGAGGCCGCCGCGGCGATCTCGCCCTCGGCCGGCCTCTGTCCGTAATCGACCGTGAGGCAGACGTCCGGCCTCTGCCAGGCGGCGATGGCCGCCGAGTCGAGCCCCCCCGAGAGCAGGAGCGCCCTCATTCCATGGCAGCCCAGGCCGCCTGGTAGAGCGCGGATGTCAGGTCGCGAGCGACCCGGCAGCCGGTGCCGACGAGCATCGTCAGGTTCGGGTCGTCGAGCCGCTCGGCAAGGACGACGACGGGCTTGCCGCGAGCGCGCGCGTAGCCGACCTCGAACAGGGTGCCCGGATCGGCGCCGTCGAGCAGCGCGAGCAGCGCGGCACAGCGGTCCAGGCCTTCGAGATCGGCGGCCGCGGTTTCCTGGGCCGGACGGCCCGTACCGACCTCGTGCAGGGGAGAGAACACCGGCGCGCCCAGTGCCTGGAGCCGTTCGAGCGCCTCCTCGACGAGCCAACGTTGCGCGAGGTCGAAGAAGGGTCCTGCCAGGTAGATCAGGCCGGGACGTCGGCCGGCGGGCAGGGCGGGCTGGGACGCGAGCTCGGCGGCGGGGGGCAGGGGCAGCGCGTGGTAGTCGACGAAGTGTGCGACGCTGCGCGAGGCCAGGTCCGCGGCGTCGACGGCGCCCAGCCCGCGCTCGCCCCAATGGTGCGCGAAGGCCGCGCTGAACACGTCGCCGGACCCGATCTTGAACACGCGCTCGGAGCGGTAGGCCGGGATGTCGGCCGGCACGCCTCCGGCCCGGAACACTCGCGCGCCCTCGCACCCGCGCTTGACCACGACGACCTCGGCGTCGTGCGCGGCGAGCAGCGCGGCGCCCACGTCGTCGCCCGCCGCGCCGGTCGCGGCCTCCGCCTCGCCCTGGTTCAGCACGACGGCGAGGCGCTCGACCCGGGACCCGTTGGCGCGGAAGGGGCTCGCCGCATGGCCGGTCTGCGGATCGTGGACGGCGCGCCGCGCCGAAACGACGGCGTCGCCTTCCACGAAGCCGAACCGCAGCACCACGTCGCCGGACACGGTGAGGGCAGGTTGCGCAGCGGGCACGGCCGGTTCGAGCAGCGCGGGCGAGAGGGGATGGAAGTAGGAGAACGAGATCCTCTCGTCGATCGGTTGGACGGTCGCGCCCACGCCGAACGCGTGCATCGAGCTTCGGACGTCCGAGACCCACCCCCGGTGGGCATAGGTATGGAGTTCGGTCCCGGGCGACAGCCGGCCGACCGATGCGGCAGCCCGCCCTCCGGAGCCGAAGAGGCGCCTCCAGCGCGGGACGGTACAGACTTCCAGGTAGCAGCCGCCGGCGACGATCAACGCGCCACCCGCTCGACCAGGACGCGACAGCGGGTGCGGTCGACCTCGATGACCCGGGCCTCGTACCGATGCCCGGCCCGCAGGCAGCCGAGGAGTTGGTCCAAGCCCTCCATGCCCGCGAGCGAGCCGACGATGTCGGCCGCGGGCCGCGTGCGGCACACGGCCGTCTCGAAGGGATCCTCCCGGTGCAGGGTCACGTCCAGGACGTCCCGCTCGCGGACCGTCGCCACCGCAGGGGTCCGCACGCCCGTCAGGTCGGTGTCGTAGCGCAGGTTGCAAGGGTCCGCGCCCCCGCCGAGCCCTTCGCCGCCGCCCTGGCCCTCCTGCCCCCGGGGCGACACCGGTGACGGCGTACCTGGCCCCAGACGCGGGCCCCTGCGTGTGCTGGACTTGCTACCGCCTGACATCGCGATCCCTAGACGCAAACCTAGACGATAGTGGCCTCTTTCGCCGGCCGCCGTCAAACGGGACCCCGGCCGATATTCCTCATCGCCCGCCACATCACCGCGTCGAGCAGGGACGGCCTGGCGCCGAGCGCCCCGCAGAACTCCAGGAAGCGCCGCTCCAGCGCCTCGTAGTCGCGCGGTACCCGCATCGAGCGGTCGAAGAGGCCGATCAGGAGACCGGCCCGGATGATGTGAATATCCAGGATCGCGACTTCGTCGCTGCCCAGCCAGTTGCGGGTGATCCAGGATGCGGTCTTCGGCCCGATGCCCGGGATCCGCATGAGGTGGCGGCGGAACGCCAGGGCGTCGTCGGTCGGGGGCGGCTCATCCTCGATCATCCCCAACGCGACCGCGAGCCGTCGGGCCCGCTGGTGCGGGAAGCGGTAGCGGACCGGGCGGCCGCCGAGCAGGACCGGCTGCAGCAGCAGAGCTTCGATATCCGCCTCGGCCGGGCGGCGTCCCGGCACGAACACGCCGGCCTCCACCAACCGGTCGTGAACGGCATGGTTGACCTCAGCCGTGATGCCGTAGCCGCCGAGCAGGCAGAACCCGACCTCCTCCTGCAGGGAGCCGTCGCGGTTGACGAACCCGTCGGACTGCTCGCTGGCGCGGCTGACCATGTCCGCCCAGAACGCGGCACTCGGCACCCACTCGGGCCGACCCCAGCGGACCCCGGGCACGACCTCGGCATCCGGATCGGGCAGCGTACGCCGTGCAGCCTTCGGGCGGCCTTCCGCTTCGAGCAGCATAGTCGCGATTCCCCTTGACGCCGTCCCCGGATATTCATTTTCATTCAAACCATGAGAGGACGCAAGGCAGGATCCGGCGACGGAGAGCGCGCCGCCATCGCGGCGGCGCTGGAACGAGCCCGCCGAGAGGACGGCCTGAGCCAGGACGCGCTCGCCCGCACGCTGGGCTCCAGCCAAGCCAACATTTCAAAACTCTTGCGCGGTCGACATACCCCCCGCCCGGAGCTGGAGGCAGCGATACGATCCTACCTCGGCGGCCGGCATAAGGGCGCCGCCCTCCCGTCGGAGGCATGGACGCGGCGCCTTCTCGCGGCCTGCGAACGCTCGCAGGCCTTCCGCGACGTCGTCGACGCGGCGCTGTCGCTTGTGAATGAAAATGAATATCCTGACCGAACATGACGGCGACCCGGGGGCCTCCGGCGTTCACGACCGACGACGCTCCCGGGTCGTCCGTCGCGGTCGACGGCCGGGTGCGGGCCGCAGCGCCCGGTCCGCATTCCGGCGGTGAGCACCGACGTGTCAGCCGCCGGAGCGGCTCCGACCACGCGGCAGGATGCACCTGAGCCGCCTCGGGAAAGCGGCACCGGCCCGGCTGCTGAACCGGCTCGGGGGCAGGGGAGGGACGCCGCCATGCCGCCGGCGCAGGCCCCGTTTCGGCGTCGGTCCCTGGCCCGCACCGGCCGACCACGTCCGCACGGACGGCCGCCTGCCGGGCTCGGCCGCCGTCCTGCCGGCGACGGAAGAGCCCCGGCCACGAAGATGTGCGGGCATGTTCATCCCCGTCTCGTTTCCGCCAGGTTCCCGCGTTCGACGTCCGCCGCCAGCGCCCTGCGGCTCCGGCCGTGGCGTGCGGGCCGGCCACGCGCGCTGCCTACGCGACGTGCCTCACGCGGCAGCCGCACGCCAGCCCCGCGACGGAAGGCGGCAAAGGGACCGGATCTCTTTCGAGGCATGGAGGACGACGCATCCGCGCGCCGCCGGAAGGGCGAAACCCGCCTTCGCGAGATCCCACCCTTGACCTTCCAACGATGGGAAGCCCCATTTCCAGCGGCGTCCGGTTCATGACACCTGAGGAGTTGGCCGATGGAGGCTCAGTCCAGGCCGAGGAAGACCGCGGGAACGACAATCAGCCTGCCTGTCGAGGGGATGAGCTGCGCGTCCTGCGTCGGCCGTGTCGAGCGGGCCCTAGGCAAGGTCGAGGGCGTCGAGGCCGTCAGCGTCAACCTGGCTACGGAACGCGCAGATATCCGGACCAGTGGTTCGCTCGATCCCGAGCGATTGGCGCAGGCCGTCGAGGCTGCCGGCTATTCCGTGCCTGCACAAGCCGTCGAGCTCTGCATCGAGGGCATGACCTGCGCATCGTGCGTCGGACGCGTCGAGCGCGCGCTCAAGGCGGTGCCGGGTGTCGCCGAGGCGATGGTGAACCTCGCGACCGAGCGGGCGAGCGTGCGCGGCACGGCCAACCTGCACGCACTCGCCGCCGCCGTCTCCGCCGCCGGCTACACCGCGCGTCCGGTCGGCGGGCCCCCCTCCGCCGACGATGAGGCCGCGCGGCGCAGGGAGACCGAGCGTTCGAACCTCGGGCGCGATCTCTCCATCGCCGCCGTGCTGACGCTGCCCATCTTCGTCCTGGAGATGGGTTCGCACCTCATCCCCGGCATGCACGCGATGGTCGCGCGGACCATCGGCATGCAGCAAAGCTGGTACGTCCAGTTCGCGCTGACGACCTTGGTCCTCGCCGTGCCGGGCATCCGCTTCTACGTGAAGGGCATCCCCGCGCTGGGTCGCCTCGCGCCGGACATGAACTCGCTCGTGGCGGTGGGCACGCTCGCGGCCTACGCCTACTCAGCCGTCGCGACCTTCGCGCCATCCTTGCTGCCCGCGGGGACGGTCAACGTCTACTACGAGGCGGCGGCCGTCATCGTCACCTTGATCCTGCTCGGCCGCTTCCTGGAGGCCCGGGCCAAGGGACGCACCTCTGAGGCGATCACGAGACTGGCCGGCTTGCAGGCGAAGGTCGCCCGGGTCCGGCGCGGCGTCACCTCGGTCGAGATCCCGGTGTCAGACGTCGTGGCCGGCGACATCGTCGAGGTGCGCCCCGGCGAGCGCATCCCCGTGGACGCCGCCGTGACCGACGGGGAGAGCTACGTCGACGAATCGATGATCACCGGCGAGCCGGTCCCGGTGGCGAAGACCCGAGGCAGCACGCTGGTGGGCGGGACCGTCAACAGGCAGGGTGCGCTCACCTGTCGCGCGACGGCGGTCGGCGAGGCGACCGTGCTGTCGCAGATCATCCGCATGGTCGAGGAGGCTCAAGGCTCGAAGCTGCCGATCCAGGCCCTGGTCGACAAGGTGACCATGTGGTTCGTGCCAGCCGTGATGGCGGCGGCGGCGCTGACTTTCGCCGCTTGGATCGTGCTCGGGCCGTCGCCGGCGCTGACCTTCGCGCTCGTCAATGCGGTGGCCGTTCTCATCGTCGCCTGCCCCTGCGCCATGGGCCTCGCCACACCCACCTCGATCATGGTCGGCACCGGTCGGGCCGCCGAGCTGGGCATCCTCTTCCGCAAGGGCGAGGCGCTCCAACTCCTGAGGGATGCCAAGGTCGTCGCGGTCGACAAGACCGGCACGCTGACCGAGGGTCGTCCCGCCCTGACGGATCTGCAGGTGACCGCAGGCTTCGACCGTGCGTACGTACTGGGGCGGATCGCGGCCGTCGAGGACAGGTCCGAGCACCCGATCGCACGGGCCATCGTAGCGGCGGCGCAGGCCGAGGCCATTCCGCTACCCGAGGTCCAGGCCTTCGAAGCCGTCGCCGGACTCGGCGCCAGGGCCGAGGTCGACGGCGAGCGGGTGGAGATCGGCGCCGACCGCTACATGCGTGAGCTCGGGCTGGACGTCGGGGCCTTCGCCGCGGCCGCGGCGCGGATGGGCGACGAGGGCAAATCCCCGCTCTACGCCGCCATCGGCGGGCGCTTGGCCGCGGTCATCGCGGTCGCCGACCCCATGAAGGACACGACCCCAGCCGCGGTCGCCGCGCTGCGCGCCCTCGGGCTCAAGGTCGCGATGATCACGGGCGACAACCGCCGCACGGCTGAGGCCGTCGCGCGGCGGCTCGGCATCGACGAGGTGGTCGCCGAGGTGCCGCCCGCCGGCAAGGTCGAGGCGGTGCGTAGGCTGAAGGCGGAGCACGGTAAGCTGGCCTTCATCGGCGATGGCATCAACGACGCGCCCGCACTCGCGGAAGCGGATGTCGGCTTGGCAGTCGGCACCGGCACCGACGTCGCCATCGAGGCCGCCGACGTGGTGCTGATGTCGGGCAGCCTGGGCGGGGTCGCGACCGGCATCGCGCTGTCGCGCGCGACCATCGCCAACATCCGGCAGAACCTGTTCTGGGCATTCGCCTACAATACGGCCCTGGTCCCGGTGGCAGCAGGGGCGCTATACCCCGCCTGGGGCGTCCTGATGTCGCCGGTCCTCGCCGCGGCCGCGATGGCCCTGTCGAGCGTCTTCGTCCTCGGCAACGCGCTGCGGCTGCGCGGCTTCCGTCCGGAGGAGGCGATACCGCGCGCCGGCCTCCGCCAGGTCGGCGCGCCGGCGATGGGAGGAACTCCATGAACATCGGTCAGGCAGCCAGGGCCTCCGGCGTCTCGGCCAAGATGATCCGCTACTACGAGCAGACCGGCCTGATCCCGCCGGCCGGCCGCAGGGATTCTGGCTACCGGGACTACTCGTCCGAGGACGTGCACATGCTGCGCTTCGTCCGGCGGGCCCGGGACCTTGGCTTCTCCATGGCCGCGATCAACGAGCTCCTCGACCTGTGGCGCGACCGGTCAAGGCGGAGCGCCGACGTCAAGCGGGTCGCGACGGCGCACATGATCGAGCTTCGCGAGAGGATCGCCCACCTGAGCCAGATGGTCGCCACGCTCCAGACATTGGTTGATTGCTGTTCGGGCGACCACCGGCCGGATTGCCCGATCCTGGCCGACCTGGAGGAGCCCGCCGAGGAACACCCCCGGAAGCATCCGTCAGGCGCCCTGCAGCGTCCCAACCCACGGCCTTGATCGAGCTGGACCCGGGAGCGTGCCGCCCGGCCCGCGCCCCTTCCCCTCGTCGCGGCGCCGCACCCCGTCGACCGGCCATCTCCAAGGGCATTCCGGTCCGGGAAACGCGCCCGCGCCCCGATGGGACGTGGTCGGCGCGCGCCCTGGCCACACGGCCATGCTCGCACGCAGTCACCATGCGTTGCCGCCCGCCGCGCGCTGCCGTGGGTTGATTGACGCCCGACCTCGGCCCGGTGGCCAGGGGTGGTGGCGTCCGCCTCGGCGCAAGGTCGGTTCCGTGGACAAGGCCCGGCAACTCGCGAGGCGCCCCGGCCTCGAAGCCGGGATCGCGCGGGCCGGACCAGGACGATCCGGGGCACCTCGGCGCCGGCGGCGCACGATGGGCACGGTCGGGGCTCCTAAACCGGTTCGTCCGGTCCCGCCCGTCCCGGCCGGGTTCCTCTTCACCCGCCACGGTGGCGAGGGCCGCAGGGCCCCATTATCACGGTCGTGCTTGCTCGCTCCGGGCAAGGCCGGTCGGCGCGCCCGCGTGCCGCGCCGGCGGCCGTGGCCCCGTGCCGGAGGATAGCGGGCGCAGGTCTGCCAGGATGCTGGACAGGCGTGATGCGAGGTTCCTGTCGAGGCTCCCCGCATGCCCCTTGGCCATCCTGCGGAGATACCTCTCCAGGCCAGGCCCGACGGCCTGCTGATGTTCGAGGATCCGTAACGCGCGGACCACGACCCCGTGCGGGTTCGGGTTCTCTTCCAGGTTGGTGTCGACGACCGCGTCGCGCAGCCAGGCCGTGAAACGCGGCCCGTGGTGAACCTGGCGGGAGCCGCACAGGTAAACCACGGCGTCGCAGTCGAAGAAGGTGGTGTGCACCAGGTCGGCCAGATGGGCGGCCTGCACGTGGCCGGACCGGACCGCCCAAGTGGAGGGTAGGGCCCACACGTCGTACGTGTGGCGGCGCCCGGCGATGCGGTAGCCGCCGAAGCGGTTCCGAACGGCCGCGCCGTCCCGCATCAGCTCCGCCAAGCGCGCCGGCGGCGCGTGCACGACCAGGTCCACGTCCGACGCGAAGGCCGCAGCCCCGCCCCGGGCGAGGTCCCGAGCCATGCCGCCGAAGATCGCAACCTCGCCCACCTGCCCGAGATGGCCGATCAGATCCGCGATCTCGGGGCCCCCGCGAGCCTCGTCCGCGAGGAAGGCCTGCATCCGCCGGCACAGCTCCGCGCCGTCGCGGACGGGGGAGCCAAGGTCAGCCATGGTGCCGCCTCAGGTCGTCGCGCAGGGACACCGCGAACGTGTCGGTCATACCCGAGATCATGTCGGTGACGAGCTGCAGTTCGCGGTAGCGCAACGGCATCGCGTTCCCGGGCGCCTCGGCGACGCGCCGGTAGTTCTCCGAGATCCGGGAATACACGTAGGCCGGCAACGCCTCGCGGTCGGAGCGCAGGTCGTCCGGATCCTTGCGCCCGACGATGGCCTTCCAGAACATGTCCATGAGCTCGTGAACGGTCCGGTGCCCGTCGAGCTCGACTTCGAGGACGCTGCGGTGGCGGTAGACGTGAAACTTGGCGAAGCGCTTCAACGAGGTCCACAGCACGACCGCCTCGGAGGCCGCCATCAGCTCCCTGTCGAACGCGCCGGCCATGATGGCATCCCGGTTCGCCACGAACGCCCCGACCGCGGCCCGCACCATCTTCCCGATGGCGTCGACGCGGAACATCTGCATCGAGATGTCGTCGAGTTCACCGGGCGACAATCCCGCGTCCCGGAACTCGGCGTGGCTGCGCTCGGCCCGCTCGCAGACGTCGAGCGTCAACTCGTCGTCGCAAGCGTCGTGACGCAGCCAAGCCGTCAGCACGTTGAAGTTGATCAGCTTCTTCTTGGCCGCGTCCTCGACGTCCACCACCGAGTACGCGATGTCGTCGCAAGCCTCCATCACAAAGGTCAGGGGATGGCGGACGCCCTGCTGCAAGCCGGTCTCGGCCCAGACCTCGGCGGCGATCTCGGCCTCCGATTGGAAGAAGTTGAACTTCTTTCTTGCCTGGGAGGTCTTGTCGACCGCGTCCGACGGCACGGGGTACTTCATCAGGGCCGCCAGGAAGGCATAGGTCATGTTCAGGCCGAAGTCGTCGTTCAGGATCTGCAATCGCGTCAGCAGCCTGAACGCCTGCGCGTTGCCCTCGAATTTCAGGAAATCACGGCGCATCGGCTCGCTCAGGTCCGGCGCGTCGAAGATGTCGAACGAGGTCGGGTCATCCTTTCGCCGGGCGGAGTGGCGCTTCACCCAGGTCTGGATCGCGGTCTCTCCCTGATGTCCGAATGGCGGATTGCCGAGGTCGTGGGCGAGCCCGATGGCCTCAAGGAGGGCGGGCACGTTGCGCAGGGGCTCGACCTCCGCGGGGAACCCCAGCGCCCCGCCGTGCACGAAGGCGAGGGTGGTCCCCATGCTCCGCGCCATGTTCGCCACCTCGTGGCTGTGGGTCAGCCGGGTGCGGACGCTGTCGTTGCGTTCCAAGGGGAAGACCTGGGTCTTGTCCTGGAGGCGCCGCACCGGCGTCGAGAACAGGATACGGTCGTGGTCACGCTCGTGCTCGGTCCGGTCCTCGCCCAGCCGCGCCGTGTGGGCTCTGCCTGCGGCCTTACCCTTGCGCCGCTGGGAGTTGAGGAGGCGTCCCCAGTCGAGTTGATCTGCCATCCCTCGATCCCGTTGCGGCGAGGACGCCCGGTCCACTGCCGACCCACAACACCGTGCGCCCCGGTCTACGTTCCGGCCCGCCGACGCGTCACGCCGGGATTCCGCTGTTGTCCACGGATTCCGTTCGGAACGGTGCCGCTCGCGCCGGCAAGACACTAGGGCAGGCGCACCAGGATTGGAACATAGGGCGAACGAGATCGGCGGGGACCGGCCGCTCCGGAGGGCTCGGCCTAGCCCCGCCTACACCGAACTCGGAGGAGCGGCGCATGCCACCGCCCTGCGCGACCGGCGTGTCCTGCTCGGAGCCCGCACCCTGAGCGGAAGCGGCGCGCGGCGACGCGTCGTCTGCATCGCCAGCCGTGCCCGCCGGCAGCCACACCCGGGGCGCGGACACAGCTGGCCCGCTCCGACGGCACGGGCGGGCCGGGCGAGGGAGTACGAGCGGGCCCGGCGCGCCGCCGCGGCCCTCACGCCGGTTCCGGGCGCTCCTGTGGCTCGCGATCCGGGCCTTCCGCGCCCGGCGCCGTCACGGCTACGGCGACCGCAGCACCGACGATGGCGCCTCCCAGGGCCGCCGCGGCCAATGCCGCAGGTGCCGGCGACCGACCCTTGAGCGCCTCGGCCAGGACGGCCTCCGCTTCGGCCTCGCTCTCACGCACAGCGAGCATCAGCTTGGGACCGAACTTGAGGACCGATCCGGCGCCCTCGTGGTGGATGGCGGGGCTCGGCGGCTCGACCTCGCGGACCCGTTCCGCGCTGACCATCATCTCGATGGCCCCCTCGGGAGGGGTCAGCCGAGCCATGGCAGCCCCGGCTGCGGCGAACTTCGCGGCCAGGGAAGCCACCGTCTCCACGGAGTAGATCCGGTCACCCGTGATGCGGAGCATCACCGCATCCTTGAACTCGTGGTCAAAAGCCTGACGCATCCACAGGAGCTCGTCCGGAGCGATATACTCGACGTCGCCACCCGGCATCCTGACGATCACCATGTCGGCTCCCCCTGTCATCTAAGCTCGACAACAACATGAGTTCGAGCTTGGTGTCCATAAGGCGCTGCGTGCTTTCACCGGCTGCTGGACCGTCGGTCGCGGGAACCTTGGCCGTTTCCAATGCCTGCGCGGCCGGGCGACTTCCCGAGGCCTCGCCACCGGCAACGCGAGCGGCCCTGGAGCATGCCCGCGGCCGTTCCATCCGCGTCCGATCCCGGCACGCGCCCGGCCATGGTAGGCGCGGCCCGAGGAACATGGCGCCGCCGTGCCGCCTCGCGTCGCTTCAAGAGGACAGGGGGAACCGGAGAGGGCCCGCTCGATCCCTCTTACGATACTGTGCGGCCCGAGGCTTCGGTCGCCACGTGCCGAGCCGGCAGGGCGGCTGCCGACCGGTGCCGGCGCGCCCCGAAGGCGCCCCGGCTCATCATCGAACCCGGACCGGCGACATCGGCCCGGGGCTTGCGCCGCTCGCGCGGGATGTGGGGCCGGCGCCCGCGACATCGGCCGGCCCTCCCTTCAACCCGCGCCCGGCAGAACGCCATTCAGGGCAAGGGGCCTGTTCCTGGGTCGGGCGCGGCCGACCGCGTCATGAAGAACCGCTCCTTTCCCTCCGCCCACGCGAAGCCGACGCGCGCCAGTTCGGAGACCGGTGGTCCACCGTCGTCGGCGGCGAACCGCAGGGTCACGCCCTCGGCGTCGGCGGCCCGGACGAGCCAGTCCGCGAAATCCGCCGGAAGCTGGCCACCGGCGCGGCAAGCGATCACGAGCTGATCCTCCGCGTAGGCATCGAGCACGAAGCCGTCGCCGCCGTCCCGTTCCAGGATGCGGAGCATCAGGCGGAAGGAGGAGGTGTCGAGTTCCGGCGGCACATGGGCGTCGAGACACGCGTCCACCTCGGCCCAGGCGGGCCGGTCGGACCGGTGGCCGGGCCCGACGAGATCCTCTGCCCTGTGCTGCATCGAGCCGAGCTGAAGGTCGAAGCAGGTGGCGACCGCAAACCGGACCCCGTGTCGCGCCAGGATCGCCCGAGCCTGCCCGCAGAGGTCGCCGCTGCGTTCGACGGCGACCTCCATGACCTCCAGCCCGGGATGGCGCCGCAGCACGGTTTCCAGCGCCTCCCCCAAGCCGCCCCAGATATCGCCCTGCAGCCCTTCGAGCAGGCGACGACGCCAGGGCGGCCCCTCCAAGCCCCGCTTCCTCGGTCCCCCGACCGGGGGCGACCGCAGAACCGGCGCGGCCCGGGCGAACGACGCGCTTCGGACCGCTCCTAACTCCGCCTCGAAGATGGCGTCCGCGAGGCGCACCACGAGGGGCGCGAGCGCCTTCCGCGCCGCCTTGCGGAACTCATGCGCGACCGACCGCACCTGACGGGCAAGCGTGTCGTCGCGTGCCCCCGAATCGTACCCGACCGCTCGCGAGCGGCCCGCCCCCTGGGCGAAGGTCCGGGCTTCGAGAGCCTCGACCGCGCGCATCAGGATCGGGAGCGCCTCCAGGAAGCGGACGGCACCGTCGAGGTGATCCCGCGCCGTGGTGTGCTCCGGGACCTCGCCCGCGATCTGTCCGACAGCCGCGAGGAGGCCGGAGACGTCCCGCGGGTCCCGCAGTTGCGGCAGGGCGGAGAAGGCGGCGCGATGGAGTGGGTTGCGCGACCTGGCGAGCGGCATGACGACCCCGTCGAGCCACGTCTGCCTGAGGTGCTTGCGCAAGCCGACGTCCAGGCCGTGCAGCTTGGACCGCAGGATGCCTCCCGCTTGGCTGGCAGTGAGAAGGTTGTCCAGCAACACGTTCAGGATCATGCTCGATTCGGGTGCGCAAACCGCGAAGACGGCCCGCATCGCCCGACGGATTTCCTCCTCCGAGACGGGCGGGATGCCGGCGGTAGAAGCGTCGGACGCGTTGAAGGCACACGGAACTTGGCCGGAAGTGGGCATGCGGGCACCGGAGAGTTGGGACGGAGCCGCCCCGCCGCGGATCAGGCACCCTCGCGGGGCCCGCCGGGACCGCTGCTCGCGAGTGGCGCGGGCCCGAATCGGCAGAGTGCTGCTCCGCCCGGGAGCACGCGTTGATCGTCCGGGCGGTCGTGAAAGGGACAAGCTGCGGCCCGCCCTCCGATCCTCGGCCGCAAGCGGGGACATCCGTGTGCCAAGCAAGGCCTGGCCCGCGCGGTCACAGGATTGCGTGGCTCTCAGGCCGAGCGCTGGTCTCGCCTACCTCCGGGGAGGGCGGTGACGCGGACGGGGAGTTGAGCGGGGTCTGGACCTTCCGCGTGTTTCACAACCGCTCGGAACCCCTGACCGGGATCGGGGATCTGCTCGCGGGGAAGGGCGCGCTCACGGTCGAGCATGCTGCGGCACCTGGCGCGTTGCCAGCTTGTCGCTCGGCACCTGCGGGGCCCTGATCGAGTCCTTCGTCCTTGACGCCATGCACATGCGGTGGAGCTTGGTACCGCGCGATCCCGCGAGCGGAGAGCCCACCTTCCTCGGGCGTCTCGACCACGAGACCGGCGGCGAGTGGCTGCTTCCCCCTTCGACTTCCCGGGCGAGTTCTGCTCCTCCCATGTCCAATTCGGTGCCCTGGCGTCTTCCCGACCGGGTCGACCAGCGCATCGGTGACTGGCTCGACGCCCACGAGGCCCTCCAATCCGAGGAGGTGGCGGCCGCGGAGGTCGGGGGACATGGTTCGCCGATGGCGCCGGGTCAGGAACCGTGGCCCGGGCCGCCGGGTGCCCGAGGCGGGCACGTGCGTCTCGACGAGGAGGGGTGCGCCGGGCGCTCCGCACCATCCGACCGGCCGGAGGGCGAGGGCGAGCCCGGCGGGGCCGCGGTCGTGCCGGGCCCCGTCGATGCATCGCTGCAGCGGCGCGGGGACGGCGACGCTCGTGCCCACCATCGCGCGCCCCTGCCCCCCGCCTTGACGCCTTCTCAAGGCGCCTGTCGGTTGCGCCCGGCGAGCGGCTTGGCTTCCGACGGCCCCTGCCACTCGGCGAGGGATTGCCGCGGCCCGGTGTCCGCTGGGGCCGCGAAGCAGGGACATCGGCCCCTGGATTGGGCGCGCCTCGCCCTCCGGGTCGGACGTCAGGGCCCTGCGGGCGACGGCGGGCCCATGGCCCTGCCAGGCCTAGCGGCGGCTTGCCGCCATCCGGCCGACCATGTTCCGGCCGGCCTTGCCCCGCAACGCCCAGGCATGAGCCCGCGACGCTGCCGGCGGGCCGGCGGGCGGGACGGTCCGCATCGGATCCACGTCACGGCTGCGCGGGGACGCGTAGCACGCGGCGATCCAGGCATGCACCGCGCCGACGAGCGCCGCCATGGTCACGGCGCTTCGCCCTTGACCGTCCCGACAGGCCCCGGACCGGCCCAACAGGGCGTTGAGGTGCGCGTGTCCCGGAAGTGCACGTGCGGGCCGGTGCAGGACCTGGATCCCCATCCGCCACGCGGCCTCGTGGAAGCCCGTGTCATGGTACCCGACGGCGTGGTCCACCACGATGACTTCCGGCACGCCCAGGCACGCCCAGGCACGGCCAGGCCGCACCGAGCCCGCCCGCCGTGCCCGAGCCGTCACCGAACAGCCTGAGGACATCGACCGGTCTGCGCCGCTCCGCGTCGAGGGCGGCGGCGACGACTAGGCCCGTGCCCTCGTCGCGGCCCAGCGTCATGTGGACGACGTCGAGGCCGAGGTCCGCGACGCGAACGGCGAGGGCTGCCTGGCTGATGCCTACGCACGCCAGCGCACGCGGGGAGGGGACGTTGACGGGCCTGTACCGGTCGTGCGCGTCCGGCGGCACCTGGCGGCACGATGCTGCCCGGGCGGGATCATCGAGGGCGGGAGGGGAGGCGTTCGTTTCCTGGTCACGGGTCTTCATCACGGAACTCCGGCATGACGGCCGCGGGGCGGCCCGTCGCTGGACAGGGGACTCCCCCGGCCTGGGCCGGGGGAGGGGAGCGAACCGCGGTGCGGACGCTCAGCGGTCGGCATCGTCCCCGTCGGAGGGGCCCCGCCCGTCGATGTCGGCGGCCCGGCGGCCCAGGGCGCGCGCGATGTCGCCGTCCCACCGGTCGAAGTCGGGGTCGAGGAAGGCAGCGGAGACGGGGTCGTCGTCGGTGAGGCCACCGAAATCCAGGTCGTCCATGGGTCTTGTCCTCTCGCAGGCGAAGGGACCGGGCCCGCACCCCTCGGGGGCGGGTCCTCGGCGATGGTCGCCAACGGGATCCAGGACGAACGCAACGAGACGCTTGCGCAGGCGCGCATGTGCGGCTAGTGTACGCCCGTCGATCCGAGCGGCCTGGCAGCCTCTCGGAGAAACCCGTTGGCCTTGGCTGGCCAATCCCGAGCCTTTTGGGCGCGGGATGCCTGACACTCGCGGCAGCTGCGACACTGAGAGGCGAGTTCAGGGTAAAGCGCGCGGCCCATGGGCCGCGCGTTTCTTTTTGCTCGTCCGAGACTTGAGGTCCCGGGTCAGCCCGACCCAAGGGCGGGCCACGAGCCCGTGCCCGCCCGACCGGCCGGTCAGCCGCCGGAGCATGCGGGCGAGAGGTCAACGCCCGCTTGAGGTGACTGGCCGCCATGCACGCCTCCATCATCCAAGTCGAATAGTACCATGTTCCGGCAAGTTTTTACACCTGCGGTGTAGCTTGCCTGGACTGACTTTTCCCGGTTGGTTAAGGTTCAGGCACCCGCCCGCCCCGACTTCTCCGGCCGCCGTCATCTGGTGCCTACTTACGCCGGAGGCAGCGCGTACCACCGGCGAGCAAGCTCATCGTGGCGGACCAGGCCCAGGCGCTTCAAACGCGTCTTCGCCTTCTCGGAAGCGTCCTTGCTCATCTTGGCGTCTCGGACGGCATCGTTCAGCTCGGTCCCGGACAGGCCGGCCTCTCCAGCCCGCTCCAGCGCCTCCACGATCACCGTGGCCGCACGACCTAGGACCACGGAAGGCGCCCCCGTCCGCACGGGCTTCGCCGGAGTAGGGGGCGAGGTCGGCGTCACGGGCGAGGGCATCGGGACAGGCTCCGTCCCCGCCTTTGCCAACAGCTCCTCCATGCGCTCCTTCTGAAGGTAGAGGACCGCCAGACGCGACGCGGTCGAGCGCAGGAACCTGTTCTGCTCCTCGACGACCTTATCGATCTCCTCCTCGATGCGCCTGACGGCGGAGCGAAGGTCGTTGAACATGGTGTGCTCCCCTGGCCTGAAGCCGCGCAGCCCTGGGCGAAGCTGCAGGCCAGGGCATCCATGGCCATGGCCATAGCTACGGCACCCGGCGGCGGACGGCAAGCATTTCGGACCATGGCCCGCTAGCGAATGGCGGTAAGGTTAAACAAGCCTTTCACCGGATGCGTATCGCCCTCTAGAGCCATCTCGGCCGCGCCTCGGCGCGCCACCCGGATGGACACCGGGCCGGACGCGGTCGCCCGTTCCGACGCGACGCCGCTGGAGCCCAGGGCCAGGTGCCGGTACGGAGCCTCCCCCGCGGCAGCGCTCGCTCGCGGTCATTGCGCCGAACACGGCCATGGCGCCGTCGGGAACCGGCGCCGATGCAGCTCGGCCCTGGTGTAAACCGGCCATGGCCAGGCCCCCCGCTGGACCATGCGTGGGTCAGCCGGCCGAGGCCGCGCGGCTCAGACAGCGGCCCCCGCAAGTCGCGTGTCGCGACCGTTTCAAGGGAAGGCCGGCCAGGGGGCGCGGCATGCCGCGCGAGCCCACCGCCCCGGCCCACAAGACGCCGGCGCCCTGTCCATGGCCAGTCTAGCGAGGCGGCCGGGCCAGAATGCCTGCCCAGAACCCCCCGTAGGTATGCCTTAACGGTTGACGCCGATACGTTCGCTTGAACGGCGGCGCAGCGAGCCGCCCGCCCCTCCCGATGAAGGCCGGTCGAACGGCCGGGCACTGGACGAGCGCATGATCCCGTTGCCGATCACGAGGCCGAACGCCTGACGGCCCTGCGCAGCCTCGGCATCCTCGGTTCGCCGCCCGATCCCGATCTCGACGCCATCTGCCGCCTCGCCGCCGAGATGCTCGGCACGCCGACCGTGGCCGTCTCCCTCGTCGACGCGGAACGGCAGTGGTTCGTGGCGGGCGTCGGGACCTTCGCGGTCAGCACAGCCCGGAATGCCGCCTTCTGCAACCACGCCATCCGGTCAGACGACATCCTCGTGGTCGAGGATGCCGGCCTGGACCCGCGCTTCGCGGGCAACCCGCTCGTCACCGGCGCGCCCGGCATCCGGTTCTACGCCGGCGCGCCCCTCAGCCTGAAGCACGGCCTGCGGCTCGGCACCCTCTGCCTCATCGACACGCAGCCGCGGGCGCTGGATGATGCGCGGAGGCGCCGGCTCCGCGACTTCGCCGCCCTCGCCGTCTCGCACCTTCGCCTGCAGGAGACGAAGGTCGCCCTGCAGGCGCGCGAGAACGAACTGCACCGGGCAAACCGCGACCTCGGCCTGGCGGAGCGTTGGGCCAAGATCGGCCACTGGCGCATCGCGTTCCCCAGCGAGCGCATCACGTGGTCGGACGGGATGTACCCCATCTTCGGCCGTCCACCCGGGGCCGGGGCGCCGACGAAGCAAGCGGTGCTCGACACGTTCCATCCGGAGGACCGAGAAGATGTGCGCGTCCGCCTTGAGCGGACCGCCATGGGAGGTGAGGCCTACGAGCATCGTCCGCGCTTCGTTCGTACGGACGGCGAGATCCGCGTCGTGCTGGCCCACGCGGTCGCCGAGCGGGACGCCGCGGGCGAGGTCGTCGGGCTGTTCGGCGCCTGCATGGACGTGACCGACCTCGTCCGGGTCGAGGACGACCTGCGCGCGACCTCGGCGCTGCTCCGCGCAACCTTGGAGCACATGGACCAGGGCCTCCTTATGGTGGACGCCGCACGGCGTGTCCGCGTGCACAACCGGCGCGCGCTTGAGCTTCTCGACCTGCCGGGGGAGCTCCTGCGCGGCGAGCCGAGTTTCGAGGCGGTGCGGCGCCATCAGGTCGCCCGCGGCGAGACGGCGGACCCGGCCGAGGCGCTGCCTCCTTCGGGACGGGAGCAGGCGAGGGAGGCCGACAGCCGGATCCACGAGCGGGAGCGCCCGGAGGGGACCGTCCTTGAGGTCCGTACGGTGCCGCTCGAAGGCGGCGGGATGGTGCGCACCTACACGGACATCACCGCGCGTAAGCGGGCCGAGGCCCAGATCGCCCACATGGCGCACCACGACGCGCTGACCGGCCTCGCGAACCGGACCCGCTTCCGCGAGTGCCTCGACCGACGGCTCGCAGAAGTCGGCCACCACGACGCGACGTGCGCCGTGCTCTGCCTGGATCTCGACCGCTTCAAGGCGGTGAACGACACGCTCGGCCACCCGGCCGGCGACGCGCTGCTACGGTCCGTCGCTGCCCGGATGCGCGACCGCCTACGGGAGGGGGACGTCCTGGCGCGGCTCGGCGGGGACGAGTTCGCCGTGCTGACCGCTCCCGTCGCCAACCCGGGGCAGGGCGCCGCCGTGGCCGCGCGCCTGGTCGAGGCCCTTCAGGCGCCGTTCCGCATCGAGGGACACGAGATCACGGTCGGGGCCAGCATCGGGATCGCGCTCGCGCCAGAGCACGGCCGGGACGGCGACACGCTGTTCAAGAACGCCGACCTCGCGCTTTACGCGGCCAAGGACTCGGGCCGCGACGGGTACCGGTTCTATCACCCTGCGATGGGTCAGGCCGCGAGCGTCCGGCAGCGGCTGGAGCTCGACCTGCGCGGGGCGCTCGCGCGGGACCAGTTCGAGCTGCACTACCAGCCCGTGGTCGACGCGCGCTCGCTGGCGATCACCGGGTTCGAGGCGCTGATCCGCTGGACGCACCCGACCCGAGGCCGCGTCCCGCCGGACGCCTTCATACCGGTGGCCGAGGAAACGGGGCTCATCGTGCCGGTCGGCGAGTGGGTGCTCCGCAACGCCTGCGAGGAGGCGGCGCGATGGCCGGGAGACATGCGCCTGGCCGTCAACGTCTCGGCCGTCCAGCTGATGCGGCCCGGCCTGGTCGAGGGCGTCGTCGCGACGCTGGCCGCCACCGGCCTGCACGCCGGTCGCCTGGAGTTGGAGATCACCGAGACCGCGCTCCTGCGGGACAACCCCGCGGTCCTGGCCTGCCTGCACGAGTTGCGAGGCCTCGGCGTGCGCTTCGCGCTCGACGACTTCGGCACAGGATACTCTTCGCTGAGTTACCTGCGGAGGTTCCCGCTCGACCGGATCAAGATCGACCGCTCCTTCGTCGAGGCGGTGGACGATCCGGGCACGGCAGCCATCGTCGGGGCCATCGCCGGCCTAGGGGCCTCCCTCGGCGCTGCGGTCACGGCCGAGGGCGTCGAGACGGAGCGGCAGCTCCACGCGGTGCGGCTGTCCGGCTGCGGCGAGGCGCAGGGATACCTGTTCGGCAAACCCCTGCCCGCGGCCGAGGCCGCCGCCTTCCTGCGCCGGAAGGCCGGGACGAAGGCCGCATGACCCGGGCAGCCCTGGGACCGCTGCGGGCGGGGCAGGTCACGATGCGGACCGCCCTGGCCTGCGCGCCGCGGATGATCCGGCGGATGCCGCGCAGCTAGCTTGGCGGTAGGCGACACGGCCGCTTAAGATTCGTTGCGGTACGCTCGATTCGGCGAACGTCCGTCACGTTCGTCGCCGCCGTCGCAGGGTCGGATACCCGGCCGGCACTTCGCGGTTACCAAGACAGCGGAGGCGGTCGGAGGCGCCCATGGAGGCTCGGCCGACCACGGCGCTCGACGAGACCTCGCCGGCGGACCTGTTCGCGGCCTCACCGGTCGCGGCCGGCCGCCCCCCCAGCACGTTCCGGCCAGGCTGAGCCGGCGGGCGTTCTCGGGAGCGGGTTCGTCGGACCCTGGATGCCTCTCGAAGTTTTAACGGCAGCCGGTCCACCCCTCGGCCCAGCCGCGACGCCTCCCGGCCAGCTACGACGCACTGCAGAGGTGCATGCGTAGATCCCTCACCGTGGTGACGGCGAACGCAAGACGCCGACCCGCTCGTCCGGTCGCGCGCGCCCGCACTCGTCCCGGACCCGCTTCTCGACCGCTCGGGCGCCGGGGCCACGTGTTCGACCTCTCGCCGCGCACGCGCGCCTCGCCGGCCTCCTGTGCCGCACGCGCGGACAAGGAGCCCCTCGAAGAACGCCGCGCATCCGTGGCACCCGGCGGCACCAGCAGCCGCCGGGATTGGTCCTGTGCGAGCGTGCATGGACGCACCGCGACCGTGCAGCCGCCGCCCCGTCGCGCGTCGGCGCGGATTGCCCCAAATCCGACGACCGCCTTCGCCGGCGTAAGCCGGTCAACGCAGCGTTCCCAGGGTTTCGCGCGGGCCTTGGCCGCTCGCGTAGGGCTCCGTCGAGGCCGCGGAGGTTAGGATCTGCCTGCCGACGACGCCGCACGCCCCCGCGACGGCGATGGCCAACAGGATGCGCAGGAACGTCCTCCGCGCGGCCGCCAGGACGCCCGGCCGCACACGGCGCCTTCGCCCGGCGTTCCTGGATGTCCAGGCATGGCGTTCCGGGCCCATTCGAACTCTCCGATCTCGCGGTAAACCAGCCGAGGGCTGCGGGAGGCTGCGCGTCCGGCCTTTCAGCGGGGCGGGTCGAACGAGTACGGGAAGCTTAGCGAATGCTGCAGGCCGGCCGTGACGCGGAAGTCCTGCCGGCGGTCGCCGCCGAAGCCGACCCCGACACCCCCGGTCAAGACTGTCTGGGGCGTGACGATGTAGCGGGCGCCGATCTCAGCCAGGTTCACCGCGCGCCCCCTTTCGCGGTCGGTCTCGCGGAAGATGTCGGCGACCAGCACTACGTTGTTCGACACCAGCTGGCTGTAGCCCACCCCGACACGGTAGCGGTCGCGCCGCTCCGCCTCGCGCCCTGTGGTTGGGTCGTAGTTGTGGAACCATGACGCGTTGAAGTGAATCCGGCGCGGCACGTAGGAGTAGGGCGAAAGCCCCTCCGGGTCCGGCGTGCCGATGCTCTTGGTCGCCAGGAACTTGAGCTCGGTCTCGGTCCCGCCCGCCATGCGGCCGTAGGGGGTGTTGACGCCGAGCGCGACCGCCAGGGCCGGCAGGACGAGGTCTTCCTGGTTGAAGTTGTAGAAGCCTTGGGCCCGGAACGCTCCCTGGTCGGTGTCGCTCGCCGTGCCAACCCTGTAAGGCGCCTCGACAGATAACTGGAAGTTCTTGAAGGCCCCCCACTCCACGCGGGGCACGGCCATCAGGCTGCTGAGGCCACGCGGGTCGTTCCGGGTGCGGTTGTACTGGAAGTAGGACTGTACTTCGAGGCCGTTCTCCTTGATCGGGTAGGCGTCCTCGACGGTGATGGGCAGCCCCTCCTCCAGGTTGGTGTGATCCGCGGCGAGCGCCGGGCCGGCGGAGGCGACGAGGGCGGCCGCGAGGGCGGCGCGAACGATCTTCGGCATGGCGCGGGGCTCCTCAGCGCACGGCGACGCGGGCCGGGCCGAAGCTCGGCTCGACGCCCATGTCGATGGGGGCCACGTCCGGGATGCGGGCGGCCTTGGCCTTCCAGGCGGAGACCATGTGCTCGACCATCATGGCCGGGGTCTCCCCGGGCTCGGTCGAGCCCGGCATCATCCGCATGCCGGGGGCGACCTGCATCAAGGCGTCGTGGAGCGAGCCGGGAACCTCGCCGGGCTCGATTCCGAGCCGGCCGTTCATCATCATCTGCCGCATGACGGCGGCCTTCCGGTCCTTGGAGAGGCCGCCCGGATACATCATCGGCAGCATCTCCATGAGCATGTCCATCATGATCATGCCCATCGCGCCCTGGGGCGAGCGCACCCAAGCCGGGTAGGTGCGCGGATCGTAGCCCGGATGCGGCTCGCGGAACTTGCGCGCGTAAACCTCGTCGCCGGGCTGGTAGCCCATGGCCTCGATGACGCGGTACATCTCCGCCCGCTTCTCCTCGACCGACCAGCCCTTGTAGGCCAGGATCGAGTAGGCGATGCCGTGCAGCATGTGCAGGTTGTCGAAGATGTTTGCGCTCTCCGGGCTCATTCGAGAGTAGCGCGGCATGATCTCGCGCGAGAGCACCATTCGCTGCGGGCGGTCGTTAAGGATCTCGCGGTACATGGTCTCCTCGACGGCCTTGATCGCGACCTCCTGATCATGGTTACCCGAGATCATCTGGGCTTCGTAGACGGCCGGATGCCACCAGTGGGCGACGTAGAACAGGCTCTGGTCGAGCGGGTAGAAGTTCCGGAAGTGGTTCAGGTAGGGCTTCATCATGATGCCCGCGCGCCGCATCGTGAGTTCGAGCGGCGCCACGCTGCGGGGCACGCCCGGCGTCTGCATCTCAAGGTAGTAGCGGACCGTGCGGTCCGTCCAAACCTTCTTCTCGGCCCAAGGGATCTCACGGAACGACATCACGTCGTAGGTCTGCTCGTGATGCATGTGCGTCCAGTCGATCGTCCGGAACAGCGTGTGCATCGCCCGGTCGACGTAGCTTGAGTAGTACGGCATCTCCGGCTCGGTCGCCGGCGGATCGCGCAGCCACTCCTGGGCCTCCTTGTCGAAGCGGGCGTCGACGGCGGCGTGGTCCTCGAAGCGCGTCAACTGCAGCAAGTCGTGCTGCTTCGAGTGGAAGAAGTGCATCCCGGCGCCGATGCGGTACGCGCGGTTGTGCCGGTAGAAGAAGGCGAGGTTGTAAGGCCCCTTGAGGAAGCTCACCCCGTTGCGCTGTTCGAGCGCGAGGGCCCGGCCGACGCCCCGCGGCAGGGATGCCGCCGCGCCGAAGACCCCGGCGGCGCCGGTGAGAAGGGCTCGTCGCGACATACCGGCCATCGGCACCTCCGTTATACCCCTCATGGGTAAACGCGCCGACAATCGTTCGTCAAAGCCAGTCGCGAGTTAATCCGCGGCTCCCGGCCGGATCCGGCTGGATGTTGCCAAAGTGCGACAATCCGGGCGGCGGGGCAGGCTGCCCCGCCGCCATCGTCACGCCCCATGCCGGGCAACCTCCGCGATGGCCAGCCGGCAGAATGCAGCGCCGGACGGCAGCTACGGCGGCGCCATGGCGCGCCTCTTGCCCGGACTTCCAGGCGCGGGACCTTGAGCGGGCCTGGCGGGAATGCCGGAGGTGTCAGACGATGCGAGCGATGAGACCGCCGACCTCGTCGGCCAGGCGCTGCCGCTCGGTATCCGAGAGGTTCCCGGCCAGCGAGGATTGCACCAGCGCGTGCATGTGGTCGCGCACCATGTCCGACTGCACGCGCCTGAGCGCAGCGACCACCGCGTCGATCTGGTGCGCGACGTCGATGCAGTAGCGCCCGTTCTCGATCATCTGCTGCACGCCGCGCACCTGCCCCTCGATTCGACGGAGCCGCGGGATCTGCTGCCTATGGTCGACCGGGACGCCTCCATGGTCCTCTTCGGAACCTGCCATGCTGCCGTGTACCTCTGATGGTCGGGCGACCGCTGGCCCCGGGACCCGGAACAATACCCCGGTTGGGTATGTTGACATTCGCGACGCCCCGGCCTCGTCGGCCTCGGGGCTTCCCCTGATAGTAAGGCTTAGCATCCTCCCGAACAATGCGAGCGACGACATGCATCAGATGAGCCACGATATGCAGGCCTGCATCGACGAGTGCCTGCGCTGCTACCAGACCTGCCTCGGCATGGCCTCGAACCACTGCCTGCCCGCCGGCGGCAAGCACGTCGAGCCCGGGCACCTGCGCCTGATGCTTGCCTGCGCCGAGATCTGCCGGACTTCGGCGCACTTCATGCTGCTCGGCACGGAGCACCACAAGCATACCTGCGCCGAGTGCGCCGACGTCTGCGAGGACTGCGCCCGCAGCTGCGAGCAGGTCGGCGACATGCAGGCTTGCGTCGAGCAGTGCCGCCGCTGTGCCGAGAGCTGCCGCAAGATGGCCGCCTGAGCCCGAGGGGCTCTCCCACCACAGCATCGTCGCGAGACGGAGAACATCGATGCGTCAGCTGTCCCTCGCGCTCGCCGGCCTGCTCGCCGCGGCGCTTCCCGGCGCCGCCTCCGCGCAGGTGCCCGCCAGGCCCGGCGTGCCGGGATCCGCCGAGCCCGTGGTCACGCGCACGCCGGGCACGACCGGCAACGACCGGAACGTGGTGGTCGCCCCCGGTCCGACCGGGGCATCCACCCTCCAGACCGACTCGGCAGCGGCTGGCAACGCCGGCCAGCCGGCGCGCGCCGTCCCGCAGGGCAGCGGCGGCGGCAGTCGCTGAACGGGGCATTCCGCCCCCTGCCGGGCCTGCCTCGTCAGGATCGCCGCCGCGCAACGGGGTTCCCGAAGCGGGGCAGGCCCGCGGGGAGCGGTCGTCCGGGGCGACGCGCGACCGGGGCGGGCACGCCAATCCGGCCAGTGCGGTGCGCCTCGGTACCCGCGCCGGATCCGTGCCCGATGGTGGCGCAACCCGAGGAAGGGTCGACGCCTCGCACCGCCCGCTTGAGCGGCCGCCGCGCTCGCCGGCTGACTGAGGTCGGCGCATCGGCTGCGAACGCTCCGGGCGGCCCTTGACCTTCCAACGATGGGAAGCCCCATTTGGGCGGGGTCCTCAAGAAGGAGACCCTGAATGTGTTGCTGCACGAACAACTCCGTCGCCACGCCGTTCCCGGCACGCCGGCCCCAACCCGACACGGTGGTTCTTCGGGTCGAGGACATGACGTGCGGCCACTGCGTGCGAGCGGTGACGGCCGCCATCGTGCGAGACCTGCCCGGCACGCGAGTGACCGTCGACCTAGGAAGCAAGACACTCACCGTCGGCGGGACGGAAGACGCGGCCGCCGTGGCACGGGCGGTTGCGTCCGCCGGCTATACCCCTTCACCGGCGGCATGACGCCGCGGTCCCGGTGCGAAGGCCGGACAGTGGGATGCGATGTCGTTCCGCACCGGGACCGTTACCCTGCGACGGCCCATCAGCCTTCCAGCCAGGCGGTCGCCAAGCCCGGCTCGCCACGGGTGGTGGGTCATCTTAAATTCGTTCCCCCTCGTCGCCGGAAGCCAGCGTCCTGCCGCCATCAGGTTTGACCGTGAAGACGCCCGCGCCCATCCGGGAAGAATGGGGAACACTCAGCCGCTGCGGAAGGCGAAGGGGACGCACCGTGTCCGGCACCGTCTTCGCCGACCAGTTCTGGTCGGCGGGCTCGGCCACGCCGCCCAACTCTGCCGTCTGCCCTGCAATGCCGCCATCGAGGCGCGCGTCCCCTTCGCCCACGCCTTTGCCCACTGCCTCTCCGTGAGGTTAGGCGGATGGAAAGGGCCCTACCCCGGCGCCTGAGACGTCGCCCAGGTTCCTGCACGTACCAACTGCCGTCGGCCCGAGCCGGAGCTGACCCGGCCGTGCGAGCGCCTCCCGGTCCTGCGCTCCTTCCCGTACTCCATGCTCAACAATGCCGTCGCCGAGGGCTGCCGCGCCAGGGTCCAGTGCGTGCGGGACCGCGTCATGACCAGGGAGGCGGGCAGGCCGCTGCCGAAGCTGCGCTTCCGCGGCACCGACGACTGGTCGGTCACGACAGACAACTTCTGGCTGCTCCGCGTCGGCACCGATCATGCCCATCGGCCAGCCAAGGCCGAACACGCGTGCACGGTGACCACGGAGCGCAACCGGGCGCGCAGGGCCCGCAGGATGGCTGCCCGCGAGACCTCGTGGGCTGACGAACGCGAGCGGGCGACGGTGCTCAGGCTGGCGGAGCGCGGTGCCAACCGCTCGCTCACCCGCGCCCGGCAAAACGCGGCCCTGCTCATGCGCGACGTGCCTGTGCTGGTCGCCACCGACCCCACGCGCATGGTGCCGCCGCTGCTGCGGCTGGACGGCCCGGCCGAGCGCCGCGCCCGCCGCGAGGCGGGACTGCCGGTGCCCGCCCTGCGCGGGATGCGCCGCGAGGAGCGCCGAGCGAGGGCCATTCGGCGCAACACCTGCGCGCCACCCGTTTAGCCCTGCTCATCGACCTGCTAGCGGCGGCAGCGGATAGGATTGGCGCGATCCTCGTCATGCCCGGCCGCCGGGACACGACGGCGGGCTGCTCGGCCTGCACGAGGGTGGAGCGAAAGCCGCGGGGCGAGCGTTGGCACTGCTGCACGTGTGGTCCTGTCCTGCGGCGAGACCAGGCCTCCTCCGTCGAGACGCCCGGGTCAATTCAAACCGACTCGCCACTTCGCCACGCGCGAGTTGGCTGCGGGCGGTGCCGGGCTCCCCGGGCGAGCCGCGCGCCTGCGCACGTGCCTCGCCGGGACCTCCCGGGACCTCACAACGATGGCGATACCGCGGGACCGGAGATCGTCGCCCTGATGACGATCAAGGCTTCCTGGCGGCGCCTGCGCACGGCGACCCGGCACCGGGGCCGTGGCCGGTGCACGCGCAAGGCCCGCAGCCCGGTCCGGCTGACCGGCCGCCGTGGTCCGAACGACGGCTAGGCCGTTGCGCCGTTGCGACACCGCCGCCGCGATCTCGGCGGCGCCGGAACGACTCGGAGTTGACCTAGTGGCGTCGGATACCGGGCCGGGGCATGCTCCGCGGCGGAAGCCTGGCTCGGGTCTAGGAGGGGGGACGGACGTGGACGAAGCCTGGGTCGGCAAGCTCCTCCGGCACTGGCGCGAGGATGCCGGCGCTTCCTACAGGACGTGGTTCCTGTGGGAGGAGCGTATCAAGAACTTCCGCTCGATCCGGCGCGGCATCCAGGCCGTCGTCGAGGAGATCCGGACCGGCGCCTTCGGCAATGCGTACCGAGGCTCCTCGCTGGAGACGGTTGTCCACTCCATCGCGGAGCAACGCCAGGTCTTCAAGGGCGCCGACCACGCCTTCCTCTGGAAGCCGAAGCTGCGCATCCCGGATATCTACGAGAACCGCGACAACCAGCTCGCCTTCGGCCGGTTCCTCGACACGTGCCTGTGTTGCAACGCCGAGGCGCATGTCCTGTCGGCGGTCCAGGCGCTCGACCGGGCGCGCATCAAGGGCCTGGGCCCCGCGGCCGCGAACCTGCTCTACTTCCTGCACCCGACCTGGATGCCACCGTTCAACACCGCCATCGTGAAGGGGTACAACGCCCTCGCCGGCGCCAACGTGAAGCTCGGCAGGTGGGACGAGTACCTCGCCATGCGCCGGGGCATCCTCGCCCTCAACGACGCCCACCGGTCGCTTCTCTCGAACGACCTCGGCGCAGCCGCCGGCTTCCTGTTCGACGTCGGCTCCGGCCGTTACCCGCTGCCGGAACGCGACACGGCGGGGGCGCTGGAGCGCTGGCGCGAGGACCTCGGCCGCGTCCGGGCGGAGGCCGCCGGCGCCTCGAAGGCCGTCGAGGCCGCCCGGGACGCCGACCACACACACACCGAGATCCAGGGCTGGCTGCGGGATCTCGGCCTCGCGCTCGGCTTCGGCGTCTGGATAGCCGCGAACGACGCGAGCCGGCCCTACGCCGGCGGCCGGCTATCGGACGGATGCCTGGAGCGCCTGCCTGCACGGCTGACCGCGAACGGCTCGGCCGAAACGGTCCGCCTGATCGACGTGATCTGGCTCGACGGGGCGAGCGGCGACGTCGCGGCGGCCTTCGAGGTCGAGCACACGACGAGCATCTACTCCGGCATCGTGCGCATGCTCGACCTCGCGCTGGGCATCGAGGGTGGAACCGGCCGCAACTTCTTCCTCGTGGCCCCGGACAGTCGCGAGGGCGACGTCAGGGCGCAATTCGCCCGTCCGGCCTTCTCCCGGGTGGGCGAGCTGGACTTGCGCTACCTTCCCTACAGCGAGCTCCGCGACCACCGCGCGAGCATCGCGCGCTTCGGCAGCGGCCTGAAGGGCGTGCTGGCCATCGCGCGTCCCGTGACCGCGCGCCTCCGGCCGTAGGCGGGGTCCCGAGGCCGCGCCGCTCCTCTCGCTGAGCGAGGCCTGCGAACGTCGCCGGCCGAGCGCCGACGACAAGTTCGCCCGCCGTCGCGGACCCGCAGGACGCGGCACGATCCACATCGAAGCGTCCCGGACCGGCGCAACAAACCCTCCCACGGTATCCGATGCGACGCAGTCGTCCCGGCCCGAGCCTCGAAGGTTCCGTCGCCGACCCTGCGCACCCGGTCGCGTCAAACGGCCCCAGATGGAGGAAAAGCGGGAAACAATGCGGCAAATGCCGGAGTTCTAGCGAAGTGTACCCTGCAGGGGTATGTCCGGTTAGTACCACACGCCGGCGGGTTGCACGCAAGCTCCCTCGAACAGCGCAAGGACCCGGCAGATGACGCACAATCGGCAGCATCAGAGCTCCCACGACGAACCTGCCAGCCAGCTGAGCTTCGGCGACCACAGGCTGTACATCGGCGGGTCCGGCCTCGACGCCTATCCCGGGACGGGCGCGATGGACACCGCCTTCGGCCGGGGCGCCGCCGACTACCTGGCGGGCCGCGGCGAGAACGACGACCTGCTCGGGGGCAACGGTCGCGACGTCCTGGTCGGCGATGGTGGCATGGACCACCTCGATGGCGGCAGGGGCGCCGACGTGCTCATCGGCGGCGACGCGGCCGACGGACTCCGCGGTGAGGACGGGCGCGACTACCTCGACGAAGGGGTCGGCCACGGCGACCTTGAGGGCGGCGCCGGCGATGACATCCTGATAGGCGGGCCCGGCGGCGACGCCTTCGTCATCAGCCCCGACAGCGGCGACGACGTGATCCAGGACTTCCAGGGCGGCCCCGGCATGTTCGACCACTTGGCCGTCCGCGGCCTGAACGCCGAGGACCTTCGCTTCGAGGACACCGACGCCGGCGTGCGGATCAGCTGGGATGTGGGCGAGGGGGGGTCGGTCCTCCTGGCCGGGTTCGAGAAGTCGCAGCTCGCCCAGGACGACTTCATGTTCACCGACGATCGCCAGGTCATCCGTCCGACCGGCGCCGACGCCGAGACCGTCACGGCCGACAAGTTCATCAAGGACGAGGGCGGCAACCTCTCCGCCCCCGACGCGGGCAGCGCGACGACCGCCGAGGATGCCTTCCGCTTCGACGAGTTCAACGTGAAGGTCGGCACGGCGGGCCGGGACGCCTTCGAGGGTACGGCCGACCGCGACTTCTACTATGGCCAGGATGGCGCCGACCATCTTTCCGGCGGCGCTGGGGACGATGACCTGTCCGGCGACGCCGGACGCGACGTCCTCGACGGCGGAGAGGGGCAGGACCACCTCATGGGGGGCCGCGGCGCCGATCAGCTCTACGGTGGGGACCAGGCCGACAACCTGATGGGCGAGAACGGCAACGACGTGCTCTACGCCGGGGCCGGCCACGACATGCTCGACGGCGGCCGGGGCGACGACGTGCTGAACGGGGGCGACGGCGCCGACGCCTTCATCGTCGGTCCGGACACCGGCAACGACATCGTTTCCGGCGGCTTCGACGCCGGTCCGGGCGCGTTCGACCATATCGCCTTCCGCGACATCACGCCGGACGAGGTCACGGTCGCCGACGTCTCGGGCGGGGTGCGCGTCAGCTGGACGACGACGGAGGGCGACGGCTCGATCCTGCTCCAGGGGCTGAAGACGAGCGATCTCGCGCAGGACGACTTCATGTGGAATGCCGACGACGGGACGAGAGGCTCCTTCATCGACGACCCGGCCATCACGGGCGAGGGCTCCAGGCTGATCTTCCAGGAGACCGCGACGGCGTCCGCCAGCCCGGAGCACGACTACATGCTCGCCTGAGCGGGTGCGGCCCCGCGCTCATGCGTGGGGCCGCGCGGCCGGGTGCTTCGCGCTGCCCGGCCCGCACCTGGAAGGCCGCCCGGCCATCCCGCGCCAGCCCCCTCGCATGAGGCAGAACGACATGCAGCCAACCGCGCTCGCGAACAACGCCGTGGCGGCCAACGATGACGAACCGTCTTCCACGACGGCCGAGGTGCGTCCCGGCATCGGGGGCGCGCTCCTCGGCGTCGGCTTGCTGAGCGCCCTGGTGAACCTGCTCTATCTCACCGGCTCGCTGTTCATGCTGGAGGTGTACGACCGGGTGCTGCCGAGCCGCAGCGTGCCCACGCTGCTCGGGCTCGCCGCCATCGTTCTCGTCCTCTACGGCTTCCAGGGCCTGTTCGACGTGCTGCGCAACCGCCTCCTCGTCCGGATCGGCGCGTCCGTGGACCGGGCGTTCGGGCGCCGCACCTACGACGCCGTGGTGCAGGCCCCGCTCGTCGCCTCGCGTCACGGCGACGGACTGCAGCCGCTGCGCGACCTCGACCAGGTTCGCACCTTCCTGTCGAGCCCGGGGCCGGCCGCCCTGTTCGACCTGCCCTGGATCCCCCTCTACCTGCTGCTCTGCTTCGCCTTCCACCCCTGGATCGGCGCGGCGGTGCTGGGGGGTGCGCTGCTTCTCGTCTCCATCACCCTCGTCACGGACCTCCTGACCCGCCGTCCGTCGCGGGCAGCGGCCGCAGCGGCCGGACAGCGCTACACCCTGGCAGAGGCCGGCCGGCGCAATGCCGAGGTTCTGCGGGCAATGGGTATGGCCCCGCGCACGGGCGACATCTGGGCCGAGGCGAGCGAGCGCAACCTCGTGGCCCAGCGGCGCATATCGGACGTCGCCGGCGGGTTCGGGGCCCTGGCCAAGGTGCTGCGCCTTACCCTGCAATCCCTGGTGCTCGGCGTCGGCGCCTACCTCGTGATCGCGGGCGAGGCGACGGGCGGCATCATGATCGCGAGCTCGATCCTGGTCGCCCGGGCCCTGGCCCCGGTGGAGCTGGCGGTGGCGCACTGGAAATCGCTCGTGGCGGCCCGACAGGGCTGGGGGCGCCTCAAGGCCTTCCTCGCCTCGTTCCCGAGCGAGCGGTTGAGCGTCGCCCTGCCGCCCCCCTGCGAGAGCGTCCGGGTCGAGGCCGTGACGGTCACGGCCCCCGGGCTCGAACATGCCCTCGTCGAAGACGCCACCTTCTCGCTGCGGGCCGGCGAGGGGCTCGGCGTCATCGGTGCCAGCGGCTCCGGCAAGTCCTCGCTCATCCGTGCCCTGGTCGGGATCTGGGCGCCGCTCCGCGGCTGCGTCCGGCTCGACGGCGCCACCCTCGACCAGTGGCCGCCGGAGGTGCTGGGCCGGCACATCGGCTACCTGCCGCAGGACGTCGAACTCTTCGCCGGCACGGTGGCGCAGAACATCGCGCGCTTCGACCCGGACGCGCCCTCTACGGCGAGCCGTTCGTCGTCGTCCTCGACGAGCCGAACTCCAACCTCGACGCGGAGGGCGAGGACGCCCTGAACCGCGCGATTCGGGACGTGCGCGCCCGCGGCGGCACCGTGATCATCGTAGCCCACCGCCCGAGCGCCCTCGCGGCGGTCAATCGCGTGCTGTTCATGGCGGACGGCCGGGTCCGCGCCTTCGGGCCCAAGGATGAGGTCCTGTCCGCCCTGAAGCGCCCGGCCGCGGCCGCGAGCGCCCGGCTGCCTCGGGTCGAGGGCAAGGAGCGCCCGCCATCCGAGAGACCGGTGCCGCTGCGCGTGGTCGCCGACGCCGAAGGGGCCCTGTCAGAAGGAGCGCGGGCATGAGCGCGCAGCGCCCTTGGGACATCCGCCGCTCCGTCCGGCGCCACCTCGTCCTGAGCCTGGCGGCCGCCGCCCTGCTCACCGTCGGCCTCGGGGGGTGGGCGGCCACCACCGAGCTCGCCGGCGCTGTCGTGGCACCGGGGACGCTCGTCGTCGATTCCTTCGTCAAGAAGGTGCAGCACCCCACCGGAGGCGTGGTGGGCGAGTTGCGGGTCCGGGACGGCGACCTCGTGCGCGCCGGCCAGGTCGTCATGCGGCTGGACGAGACCGTGACCCGCGCCAACCTCGCCGTCGTCGACAAGAGCCTGGCCGAGCTGACCGCGCGCCAGGGCCGCCTGGAGGCGGAACGCGACGGCGCCCCCCGGGTCTCGTTCGCGGCCGTCCTCCGGGGCCGCGCCCAAGGCGACCCGGAGGCGGGGAGGGTGATGGCAGGCGAGACCCGGCTGTTCGAGCTGCGCCGGGACGCCCGCGCGGGCCAGAAGGCGCAGCTGAAGGAGAGGACCGGCCAGCTCCGGGAGGAGATCCAGGGCCTGACGGGCCAGATCGCCGGCAAGCGGCGCGAGACCGAGTTGATCAACCGCGAGCTCGAAGGCGTGCGCGACCTCTGGCGCAAGAACCTGGTCCCCATCCAGCGCGTGACCGCCCTGGAGCGCGACGCCGCCCGCCTGGAGGGCGAGCACGGGCAGCTCGTCGCCTCCGTCGCGCAGGCGAAGGGAAAGATCTCCGAAACCGAGCTCCAGGTGATCCAGGTCGACCAGGACCTGCGCAGCGAGGTGGCGAAGGAGTTGAGCGAGGTGCAGGGCAAGATCGCCGAGCTCGTCGAGAAGCGGGTCGCGGCCGAGGACCAGCTCAAGCGCATCGACATCCGGGCCCCGCAGGACGGCATGGTCCATCAACTCGCCGTCCACACCATCGGCGGGGTGGTCAGCCCGGGCGAACCCATCATGCTGATCGTCCCGAGGGCGGACACGCTCGTGATCGAGGCGAAGGTCGCCCCGAAGGACATCGACCAGGTTCGGCTCGGACAAAAGGCCGTGCTGCGCCTGACCGCGTTCAACCAGCGGACCACCCCGGAGATCGAGGGCACGGTCAGCCTCGTCGCCGCCGACCAGATCACGGACGAGAAGACGGGCACGAGCTTCTTCAAGGTCCACGTCAAGCCGGAACCGGACCACGTCGCGCGGCTCAAGGGGATCAAGCTCGTGCCGGGCATGCCGGCCGAGGTTTTCATCCAGACGGGCGAGCGGACGGTGCTCTCCTACCTGACGAAGCCCCTCAACGATCAGGTCCGGCGGGCGTTCAAGGAAGATTGAGGAAGGCCGGGGCGTATCCCGCCGTCGCGACATCGGTTCCAGGCGCAGGGGCGGTGCGGTCCCGTGGCCCGGGCCTGGCGAGCGAAGCCCGTCGAGGGAGGGGAGGAGCAAGGATGGAACCGCTGCCGGGGTCGACCGTGAGCGACTACGCGTTCGTGGCGCTGGTGCTGCTGATGACCGCCGGCCTCGCGCTGCTGGCCGCGGCGGCATTCGCGCGGGTCCCGAGGCGGACGAGCCGTGCACCCCAGGCCTGGGCGCAGTTCCGCTTCGGTTACGCCGTATACGCGCTGATCTTC
The DNA here is from genome assembly GCF_902141855.1 of Methylobacterium dankookense. Classification (GTDB taxonomy): domain Bacteria; phylum Pseudomonadota; class Alphaproteobacteria; order Rhizobiales; family Beijerinckiaceae; genus Methylobacterium; species Methylobacterium dankookense. Next base: position 32,937 of record NZ_CABFVH010000034.1, read on the forward strand.
CTCGCCTTCGATATGGAGATGATCTTCATGTATCCCTGGGCGGTCGTCTTCGCCGATATCGGCGTGACCGCGTTCCTGGACATGCTGGTGTTCATCGCGCTCCTCTCGGCGGGCATCGCCTACGCCTGGGGCATGGGCGGCCTGCGATGGGAGTAGTGGCGAGCGCCGCGGCGGTGCTGGCTGCGCTCCTCGGAGGCGCCGCCCTGACCCTTGCGGTCGAGCGCCTCTTCTCGCGGCGGGGCCTGGAGGCCGGGCCGGCGCGCGACATCGACCTCAGGCGCGGCCTGGACCTGCCCAACGCCGACCGCTGGCTGCTGCCGGCCGGGCCGGCGGTGGCGCTTGGCGGGGTCGCGCTTGCCATGGTGGTCATCCCGTTCGGGCCGGGTCTGATCGGCCGGGATCTCGGCGTCGGCCTCTTCTACGTCATCGTCGTCGTCGACTTCGTCGTACTTGGCCTGGCGCTCGCCGGCTGGGGCGCGAACACGCCCGACGCCGTGGAGGCCTGCTACCGCATCGTGGCCCAACTCGTCGCCTACGTGGTGCCGCTCGGCCTGGCCTATGTCGGCGTGGTCATGATGGCACGCTCCTTGTCGACGGTCGCCGTCGTCGAGGCGCAGCGAGACCTGTGGTTCGTCGTCCTGCAGCCCACGGGCTTCCTCCTCTACCTCGTCACGGGGCTGATGCAGTCCTACCGCGCCCCGTTCCTGGAGCCGTTCGCCGGATCCATCGGCGGCGGCGTGCTCGGCACGGCCGGGGGCTGGTCCGGCCTCCTGTGGCGGGTCGCCCTCGCCGGCGTGCTCCTCGTCGTCGCGGCGGTCGGGGCGGTGCTCTACCTCGGGGGGCCGTCCGGGCCGTGGCTGCCGGGCTGGGCCTGGATGCTGGCCAAGACCTACGCCCTGATGGCGCTGATGCTGGGGCTCGGACGCTGCGTCCGGCCGTTCTCGACGGCCGGGATGCTGGCGCTGTCCTGGAAGGTCCTGATCCCGGCGGGTCTCGTCAACGTGCTCCTCGTCGGCGGCCTGATCCTTCTCGGCGTGGGACCACGGGCATGACCGCCGCCTTCGAGCTCACCGCCTTTTTGGTCTGCGCCTTCGTCGCGGTCGCGGGCGCGCTCGGCATGACCACGACCATGAGCATGTTCCGCTCGGGCATCTTCCTGATGGCCTCCTTCATCGGGGTCGCCGGCCTGTTCATCCTGCTGTCCGCCGACCTGATCGGGCTGCTCCAGGTCATGATGTACATCGGCGGCTTCCTCGTCATGATCCTGTTCATGGTGCTGGTCATGCACGACCCGGGCGGGGCGATGATGGCTGGCATGGACATGGCCCCGCTGGAGCGCTGGTTCAGCAAGGGGCTCGTCCCGCGCCAGCCCGCGGAGGTCGGGCAGGACGGCCACCGGCAGGGCGAAGCCGGCGACCAAGCCGCCGCCACGGGACACCACGAGGGCCACTCCGGCGGCCACCGGCCCCGGCACGGCGGCGCGGCGAGCGGCGACCACGCCCACGCGCACGACGGGGCGGCGAAAGCCATGCCGCACGAGGCCCAGGGCGGGCACGGCGAGCGCGCGGCCCACCAACACGGACAGGCTTCCCACGGGCACGACCACGCGCACGGGGGCGGTCATGGCGGCATGGACATGGGTGGCATGGACATGTCGATGGTGACGCCCGTGCGCCCCGTCGCGGCCTGGCTCGCCCTCTGCGTCGGGGCCGTGCTCGTCGGGATGCTGGTCTTGCGGCCGGCCTGGCCGGCGATGCCCGAGGCGGTGCCGGACGCGGACTCGGCACGCCGGGTCGGGCATCTCCTCATGGAGAAGTACATGGTCGCCTTCGAGGGCGCCGGCTTCCTGATCCTGATCGGCATCTTCGGCGCCGTGCTGCTCGCCCGGCCCTCGGCCTACCCGGACGACGCCTCGCGCGCCGCCAAGGTCGCTGTCGACGCAAAGCCCGAGCCGATCCGGAACGACCGCCTCGCGCCGCTCGCGACCCCGGATCGGGTGGCGGAGCGCCCGGACGAGCAAGAGGCCCACCACCGGAACGGGGGACATATCGGATGACGGTACCGCTGACCGCCTACCTCGTCGTCGGCGCGCTTCTGTTCGCCATCGGCCTCTACACCGTGGTCGCCCAGCGCTCGGCGGTCATGATCCTGATGGGCGTCGAAGTGCTCCTCAACGCCATCGGCCTGAACGTCGTCGCGTTCTGGCGGTTCACCGCGCCGGGCGACTATTCCGCGCAGATCCTCGCCATCCTGGTCGTCACGGTGGGCGCCGTCGAGATGGCCATCGGGCTCGCCCTCGTCCTGCTGCTGTACCGGCAGCGCCGGACGTCCGAGGTCGACGCCTACGCCGACCTGAAGCGATGACCGTCCTGCTCGCCATCCCGCTCCTGCCGCTCCTCGCGGCCACGGCCGCCCTCGGCATCGGTCGCCGCCTGCCCTGGGGCGGCGGGGAGCTCGTCGTGGGCGCCGTCGCCCTGTCGCTCGCCAGCCTCGCGTCGTTGCCGTCCGATGCCGCCCTGTCGGCGACCTGGTTCGAGAGCGGCGGCTATCGGCTGACCGTCGGGCTCGCGGCGACGCCGCTCACGTGGTTCGTCGCGGCGGTGGTCGCGGGCGTCGCGTTCTGCGTCGGCCTCTACAGCCTCGGGTACATGGCCGGAAGGGACGACCGGCCCCGCTTCTTCGCCGAGCTCGGCCTGTTCGTCGGCGCCATGCTGGCGCTCGTGCTGTCGAACTCCCTCGCGCTCCTGTTCGCGGCCTGGGAACTGGTCGGGCTCGCCTCGTTCCTCCTGATCGGCTTCGACCATGCGGAGCCTGGCGCCGCCGAGGCCGCCGCCAAGGCGTTCCTGATGACCCGGATCGGCGACGTGGGCCTCCTGCTGGGCTGGCTCCTGGCGCTCGCCGCCGTAGGGACCACGGATGTCGACGTCCTCGTCGGTGCCGTCGAGGGGGGCCGGATCGCCCCCGGCACGGTCACCGCCATGGCGCTCCTCATGCTGGCCGGCGCGGTCGGCAAGAGCGCCCAGCTACCGCTTTCCGGCTGGCTCCCCGACGCGATGGTCGGGCCAACCCCGGTCTCGGCCCTGCTGCACTCCGCCACGATGGTGGCCGCCGGCGTGTTCCTCGTGCTGCGCCTGTACACGGTTTTCGCGGCGTCGCCCGTCGCGCTCGACACCCTCTTCTGGATCGGGGCCGCGACGGCGCTCGCCGCCGGCCTCATCGCGACCGCCGAGGCGGACCTGAAGCGGGTGCTCGCCTGGTCCACCTGCTCGCAGCTCGGCGAGATGATGGTGGCCCTCGGCCTGGGCGGCCCGCGCGCGGCCGCCTTCCACCTCGCGGCGCACGCCGCCTTCAAATCGACCCTGTTCCTCGCCGCGGGCATCGTGCAGGAACGGGCGGGCACGCGCGCCCTCGGTCGACTCGGCGGCCTCGCTCGCGCGCTGCCGTTCGCCGGCGCCGCCTTTCTGGTCGCGGCCCTGTCGTTGGCCGGCGTGCCGCCCCTGTCCGGGTTCCTGAGCGAGGAGGCAATCCTCGCGGTCGCGTCGCGGCACGGCCCGGGGACTGGGTCCCTGGTCGTCCTGCTCGTCCTGCTCGGCGGGATTTACATCGGGCGTGCGGGGGCCGCGACCTTCCTCGGGAGGCGCCGCGGCACGGTCGGCCCGCGCAAGCCCCGCTGGGCGATGCGGACCGGCATGGGTTTGCTCGCGCTCGCCGCCGCCGGCCTCGGCTGGCTGTTGGCCGGGCGGTTCGGCGCCGCTCTGCCCTTCGCCGCCGCGCCCGAGACGGAGGCCGGGTGGCGCAGTCTCGGCCTCGCCGCCGGAATCCTCGGGCTCGGTCTCGGCGCGGCGAGGGGGTGGAGCGGTGCGCCCGCGCTCGGCGCGCTCCCCGCGCGGCTCGCCTCCGGGCTGGAAGCCGCCACCGAGGCCCCGGCGCGCCGCGCGATGTGGCTCGCCCGGACGGTTTCGGCCACCGAGGGGGCGCTCGATGCCGGGGCCGGCGCGGTCGCCGGCGGCTCCCGGCGGGCCGCCGGGTGGGCCGGGCGCATCGAGGCAGGGGGCTTCGGGCGCGGCGGCGACCGCCTCGCCGCCGGGCTCGCCGCCGGGGGCGAGCGGCTCCGCGCCCTCCAGGCCGGTCGCCTCTACCTCTACACGCTCGGTCTGTTCGCCTGGACCGCGGCGGCGCTCGCCGCCGGCGCCCTGATGCTCTGGCCTTGAGGGGACTGGACCCGATGCTCACCGCGACCATCCTCCTGCCGCTCCTCACGGGCCTCGCCGTGCTGGCGCTGCCACGTCACCGTCCCGGCCTCGTCCGCCGCGTCGCCCTCGCCGGTTCCGTGCTGACACTGGGCGCGGCGGTGGTCCTCTGGGCCGGCTTCGATCCAGGTGCCGGCGGCCTGCAATGGCGGATGACGCTCCCGTGGATCCCGTCGCTCGGGGCGAGCTACGACGTCGGCGTCGGGGGTCTCTCCCTGGCGCTGATCCTGCTCACCGCCATCCTGCTCACGGTGGTGATGGTCTACGTGCTGGGCGAGCACGACCGGGCACACGCCCACGCCTTCCTCTTCCTCCTGCTCGCGACCGGGCTGATCGGGCTGTTCGCGGCGCAGGACCTGCTGCTGTTCTACCTGTTCTTCGAGGTCGGCCTGGTGCCGATGTACTTCATCGTCGGCATCTGGGGCGGGGAGCGGCGGCGTTACGCGGCGCTCAAGTTCTTCCTCTACACCCGCGCCGGCAGCCTCGCGATGCTGCTCGGCTTCCTCACCCTCTATCTCGCCATGGAGCCCCACACCTTCTCGCTGCCGGCCATCGTCCAGGCGAGGCCGCTGGACCGGACCCCGCTCGCGGGCGGCCTCGTCTTCCTGGCGCTCCTCCTCGGGTTCGGGGTCAAGCTCCCGGTCGTGCCGCTGCACAACTGGTTGCCCGACGCGCATGTCGAGGCACCGACCGAGGGCAGCGTCGTGCTGGCGGGCCTCCAACTGAAGATGGGCGGCTACGGCATGCTCGCCGTGCTGCTGCCGACCTTGCCGGACACGGTCGCCCGGTTCGGCTGGCTCCTGGTCGCCCTGGCCCTGGCGTCGCTCCTCTACGGGGCCCTGGCGGCACTGGCGCAGACGGACATGAAACGGCTCGTCGCCTACACCTCCGTCAACCACATGGGCTTCGTCACGCTCGGCGTCGCGGTGGCGGCACTGGCCGGTAACGAGGGCGTCCGCCGGCTGGCGCTCAACGGCGCCGCCGTGCAGATGGTCAGCCACGGCTTCCTGACCGGCGGCATGTTCCTCTTGGTGGGCATGCTCCAGCATCGCGCCGGCACGCGGGAACTCGCCCGCTTCGGCGGCCTGATCGGCTCGATGCCGGCCTTCAGCGGCCTGTTCGGCCTGCTCGCCTTCGGCTCGCTCGGGCTCCCGGGCCTGTCCGGCTTCATCGCTGAGTTCCAGGCCATCGGCGCCGCCCTGCAGCTCTCCGCCTGGGTCGCCGCGCTCGCCGTCCTCGCGCTCGTCGTGACGACCGCGGTCTACCTCCGGCTCGTGACGGGCCTGCTGATGGGTCGGGCGCCGCCCGACATGCCGGCGCTGCCGCCCCTGACGGCGGCCGAGGCGGGCTCGGCGGGGGCGCTCGCGGTCCTGGCGCTCGGCCTCGGCGTCCTGCCGTCCGTCCTCGTCGCGCTGCTCGACGGCACGACCGCAGCCCTGGCGCACCTGCCATGACCGATGGGCAGACGATGGGCGGCTGCATGGATCTCGGCGCCGTCGCGCCCGAGATGGTGCTGGCCGGGACCGCCCTCGCGCTGGTCCCGGTTGCCGGCTGGGTCCGGGGCCGGTGGCGCCGCCTGCCCGCCGCCGTCGCGCTCCTCGCCCTGCTCGTCGCGATGGGCCTGACCGCGCCGATGCTGACGGCCCCGCCGCGGGAGACCTTCTGCGGCACCTACGCCGTCGATCCGTTCCGGGGCTTCTACCAGCTGGTGATCGAGGCCGGCGCCCTGGTGAGCCTGCTCTCGCTCGGCTCCCACTTCCGCGCGAGCGAGCAGGAACCGCACTACCCGGTCGCGCTGCTCATGGCGACCGTCGGCGGCATGGGGCTCACGGCGGCCACCGACCTCGGCCTCATCGTCCTGTTCCTGCAGATGGTGAGCTTCCCCTCCTATCTGCTCGTCCTGCTCGTGCGGAGCGACGGGCCGGCCCAGGAGGCGACACTCAAGTACTTCCTCTACGGCGCCGCCGCGCTGGCGGTGATGGCCTACGGCCTGACCTTCCTGTTCGGCCTCACCGGCAGCCTGAACCTGCGGGCCATCGGTGCGGGGCTGGCCGGCGCCGACCGGGCCTGGGTGGCGCTGGCCTTCGGCCTGGTCCTCGTCGGCTACGGCTTCGAGATGACGCTGGTGCCCTTCCACGTCTGGGCCCCGGACGTCTTCCAGGGAGGGACGGCTCCCGCCTCGGGCTTCGTCTCGGTCGTGCCGAAGGTGGCCGCGTTCGCCGGCCTCCTCCGATTCCTGCTGGCGGCGATGCCGAACGGCCTCGCCGCCTGGCCCACCGTGCTCGCGCTCCTGGCCGCCGCGACGATGACCTTCGGCAACTTGGTTGCCCTCCGCCAGGCAAGCCTGAAGCGCCTGCTGGCCTATTCCAGCATCGCCCAGGCCGGCTACGTGCTGATGGCGGTGGCGGTGGCCGGGCGGTCCCCGGAGGCCCTGCCGGCCGTAGGCTATTACCTCGTGGCCTATCTCCTGATGAACCTCTCGGCGTTCGCGGTGGTCGCGCAGGTCGAGCGCATGACCGGGAGCGACGGATTCGCCGCGATCCGCGGCCTCGGACGGCGGGCGCCGGGGCCGGCGGCGGCGCTGGCGCTCGCCCTCCTGTCGCTCGCGGGCGTCCCGCCGCTGGCGGGCTTCGCCGGCAAGGTCTTCCTGCTCGTGGCCGCCATCGAGGGGGGCTTCGCCTGGCTCGCCGTGGTGGCCGCCGCCAACATGGCGGTGGCGCTCTTCTACTACGCAGCCGTCATCGCGGAGGCGTACTTCAGGGAACCGGAACGTATCGAGCGGCCGGCATCCGGCGCCGGCTACGCATGGGCGCTCGGCTTGTGCACGGCGGGAACGCTGGGCTTCGGCATCGCGCCGGGCCTGGGGCGCGGCCTGGCACAGCTCGGCTCGACGCTGCTGCGGTAGGCGCGGTCGCGCCGGGTGCGTCCCGGAGGATGAGGGGGTTGCCGGCCTTCGGGGACCCGCGGCCGGGGGATCGCGTCGTCGGGCGGGGCCGGACGCCTCCTCCCGGCGAGGCTCCGGCGCTTCCCGGCTCCGCTCAGGCCGCTCGAACGGTCTGGTCGCGCACCGGCCTCTCAGTCGCGCGTTGCTCTTGCCCGGCCGGCCCGAGGGCCTTGGTGACCTCCTCGAAGCGTGCGCGCGCGTCGGACCAGTCCTGGGCGAAGTCGAACAGCTCGCGCATGGCCGGGGCGATCTCCTTGTAGGCGGCCAGGGCGGCGACGAGCGCGCCGAGCGAGAGCCGCCCCTGCACGACGAGGTAGCCGCCGATCGAGAAGAAGAAGAACGGGGTGAGGTTCGCGGTGTAGTTGTAAAGGCCCTTGAGGCGACCCTTCAGGTCGTTGATTTCGATGCGCACCCGCTCAAGGCCCCGGGCTTGGCGCATCTGCCGGCCCAGGCCGGAGGGCTCGCACGCTTCGCCGCCGGCCGGCCGCGCGACCACGGGAGCGGTGAGCAGCGCCCCCAGCTCACGGGTGGCATGCACCCTTTGCCGGACCTTCGCATTCAACCGCCCCTGCAACCGCGGCAGGATCGTCAGCTGGACCGGCAGCATGATCAGGGCCGCGAGGGCCAGGGCGGCGTTCTGCAGGAGGAGGAAGACGATGCTGGTCACGAGCGTGCCGCCCTGGACGAGCGGCACCACCACGAGGCTGCCGCCGAAGTAGCCGATGGGCTCGACCTCCTGGACGGCGACGGCGGCCAGCGTGGCCCGCCGTTCGGCGGAGCGCTCGCCGCGCGCGCGCCGGACGATGGCGAGGCGGAGGCGGCGCACGAGGCGCTCGTTCACGCGCCCGCGGACCCGATTGACCGCGTACTTGGCGAGGCCGCTGAGCGTGAGCACCGCCAGGTAGCTGGCGCACAGCGCGAACAGCAGCTCGACGCGGCCCAGATGGAGGCCGAGGAAGGCCATCTTCGGGTGACCGTCGCCCGCGTCATCGGCAAGGGCGTGGTTGATGATGTGCTTGGGGATCTCAAGGAGGAGCCAGGCCGCCGGCAGCGTCAGGACGGAGAGGAGCACGAGACGGACCTGCAGCCGCGACGTCGCACGCACGACGTATGCCTCCAGCGGCACCGCGCCGGTCTCACGGGAACCTGGCCGCCCCGCGGCGCCCGTGGACGCGGCGGACGAGGGCACCGCTCTCCCCTTGCGGACACGATCCCGTCGGGCGGCGGCCCAGCGCAGGCCCGACCGGGCCGCGAGCCAAGCGGTCCAGGCAGGCGCCACGACGAGGACCACCACGGTGACGAGGTCGATCCACCAGTGGGCGTGGGCGTGGTCGAGGCCCAACGTCCAGTGGATGAGGTCGTGGATGATCGGCGGGGTGAGCAACGGGTACTCCTGGCGACGGACTCTGGCTTCTATGCGGGCAGGGGACAGGGCCAACCGGGCAATCTGCTCCCCTCCGATGGCCCCGGCGGCCTTCACCCCCACGGGCCCCTGATCGCGCGCGGCGGGGCGAGGCCCGACACGGGACCAAAGGCCCTTTACCGGCCTCTTCGAGCGCTCGGCGCAAGGTCCAGGTTCGGAAGGGCGATGGCGGCCTTACGCGGGAGCCCGGCGGTGGCGGCTCCCGGGTGCCGCAGGCCGGGCGCCCTCAGCCAGGCGGCGGACCGCCCCCATCGGTTCCCGACGCGCGCGCGTCGTCGGCGACGGCGCGGACGAAGGCCAACGCGTCGCGGCGGCGCTCGCCGGGCGTTTCGTAGAGGCAGGCCGCCGCGGGCTCCCTGCGGATGCGCAGGGCCTCGTCGATGACGCGATGCCACTCCGGCGGGAAGGTGATCAAGCCGTACAAGCCGGCGTCGCTCTTCGAGGGCACGACCCTTGTCGCGAGGATGTAGTGGAGCCGGCACATGCCGAGGACGGCCCGTTCGACCCCGTCCGCCGCGAGGAGCGTCGCCTCGTCCGCCGTGTCGGTTCCGAGCCATCGGCCCCGGCATTCATCGACGCCGGCGAGGGCCCACCGTTCCAGGTGGGCCGCTCCGCGCCAGAGCCCGGTGCCCGCGCAGAGCGGACCGCGAACGGTGACCGCGCTGGTCCCCAGGACGCTCCAGGTGAGCGGATGCCGGTCGTGGCATCCGGACGCGAAGAACCGTCCCCGCTGGACGCAGGGGCCGTCCGGGATGCCGACGGGGCCGTCCCGCAGGTCGTCCCAGGTCAGGTAGATGCCGTCGAGCGCCGGGGTCGGTCGCTCAAGCGCCAGGCGGGCGTGGGCCTCGGCGAGGGCGACCAGCTCGCCGTTCCCGGGACGAGCCTGCGTCACCGCCACGAAATCCACGTCGCTGAGGGACGGACGGAAATCGCCCATGGCGGCGGAGCCGACGAGGTACAAGGCCTCGACGAAGTCCGGGACGGCGGTATCGACCGCGGCGAGGTGGGCGTCCGCGACGCCGAGTGCGAGCGGGTGCGTGATCATCGTCTCCACGGGCTCATGCAGTTGCTCGGAGGAGCGAGGGGAGCACGTCCCCGGATTCGTCCGCGGGGCTTCCGGCACACGGGTCGGACTGGCCCCTCGGCGGAGGGCGGCGGTGCGCATGTCATGGTCCTGGCTCAGCCGATCCGCGCCGTGCGGAGGCGCAGGGCGTTCCCGATCACGCTCACCGACGAGAGCGCCATGGCGGCCGCCGCGATGACCGGCGAGAGGAGGATGCCGAGGAACGGGTAGAGCAGTCCGGCAGCGACCGGCACGCCCAGCGCGTTGTAGATGAAGGCGAAGAACAGGTTCTGGCGGATGTTGCGCATCGTTGCCCGGGACAGGCGCCGGGCCCTGACGATGCCGACCAGGTCCCCGCGAAGCAGCGTCACGCCCGCGCTCTCGATGGCCACGTCGGTGCCGCCGCCCATCGCGATCCCGACGTCCGCGGCAGCGAGGGCCGGGGCGTCGTTGACCCCGTCACCAGCCATCGCCACGACCGCGCCCTGGCCCTGGAGCGTCCTGACCACCTCCGCCTTCCTGTCGGGAAGGATCTCGGCCTCGACCTCGTCGATGCCCAGCGACTTGGCGACGAACTCGGCCGTCGTCCGGCTGTCGCCGGTCAACATGACGATGCGCAAGCCTTCCCCCCGCAGCCTTCGCAGGGCCTCGAACGTGCTCGTCTTGACGGGGTCTTGGATGGCGATGACGCCGGCCGGCTTCCCGCCCACGGCGACGAGGACCGCCGTCGCGCCCCGGCTCCGCACCTCCTCGGCCCGCGCCTGGAGGAGCGTCACGTCCGTCCCCTGCTCCTCCAGGAAACGCCCGTTGCCGATGGCCACGCGCCGTCCCTCGACCGTGCCGAGCGCCCCCTTGCCGGTCGGTGCCTCGAAGTCGGACGCCACGGCGCCCGGGATGACCCGCGCTTCCGCGGCCCGGACGATGGCGAGGGCCAGGGGATGCTCGCTCGCGCGTTCGACCGCCGCGGCGAGGCGCAGCACGTCGGCGTCCGTGAAACCGGGGGCCGGGAGCACGGCGGTGACCTTGGGCTTGCCCTCGGTCAGGGTCCCCGTCTTGTCGATGACGAGCGTGTCGACCTTCTCCAACCGCTCCAGGGCCTCGGCGCTCTTGACCAGGACCCCGTCCTGGGCGCCGCGGCCGACCCCGACCATGATCGACATCGGCGTCGCCAGGCCGAGGGCGCAGGGGCAGGCGATGATGAGGACCGCCACGGCCGCGAGCAGGGCGTAGGTGAAGCGTGGCTCCGGCCCGAAGGCCATCCAGGCAACGAAGGCGAGGGCGGCGACGGAGATGACCACGGGGACGAACCAGGCCGCCGCATCGTCCACCAGGCGCTGGACCGCCGCGCGCGAGCGCTGGGCCTCGGCGACCATCGCGACGATGCGGGCCAGGGTGGTCTCGGCCCCGACACGCGTCGCGCGCATCACGAAGCCCCCGGTCGTGTTCAGGCTCCCGCCAACCACGAGGGAGCCGGGTTCCTTCGCGACGGGGATGGGCTCGCCGCTGATCATCGCCTCGTCCACGGCCGAGCGCCCCTCGACGACCTCGCCGTCGACCGGCACCTTCTCGCCGGGCCGGACGCGCAAGCGGTCCCCGACAGTTACCGCCGAGACGAGCACCTCCTCGTCAGCCCCTCCCGTCCCGAGACGCAGGGCCTTCTGCGGGGCGAGGTCGAGCAGCGCCCGGATCGCGCCCGAGGTGCGCTCGCGGGCCCCGAGTTCCAGCACCTGCCCGAGCAGCACCAGGACGGTGATGACCGCCGCGGCCTCGAAGTAGGCCGGCACCGCCCCGTCGTGGCCGCGCAGGCCTTCGGGGAAGAGCCCCGGCGCCACGGTCGCGGCGACGCTGTAGAGGTAGGCCGCGCCGGTCCCGAGGGCGATGAGGGTGAACATGTTGAGGCGGCGGTTCACCAGCGACTGCCAGCCCCGCTCGAAGAACGGCCAACCCGCCCAGAGGACGACGGGCGAGGCGAGCAGCAACTGGACCCAGTTCGAGGTTTGCAGGCCGAGGCGGTCGACGAGGCCCGTCAGATGTCCCCCCATCTCCAGGGCGAAGACGGGGAGGGTCAGGACGAGGCCGATCCAGAAGCGGCGGCTCATGTCCTTGAGCTCGGCGTTCTCGACCGGGCCGCTCGTCGGCGTGAGCGGCTCCAGCGCCATCCCGCAGATCGGGCAGCTGCCTGGTCGGTCGCGGCGGATCTCCGGGTGCATGGGGCAGGTGTAGACCGTGCCGGCAAGGGCTTCCGGCGGCCCTTTGTCAGCCGTCAGGTACCGTGCCGGCTCGGCCACGAACTTCGCGCGGCATCCCGCCGAGCAGAAGTGGTAGGTCGCGTGGTCGTGCTCGGCGTGGTGGGACGTGGCCGCCGGATCGACCCGCATTCCGCAAACGGGGTCCGTCGCGGCTTCCCCGGCCGCGTAGGCCGCGCCGTGGCCGCGGCGGTGCCCGTGGGCATGATGCACGTGGTGACCGTGGTCCATGGGTTCAGACCTCCATGCGGCCGCCGCCGGCGGGGCGGACACGCGGCTTGACGGCGGGCGGGACGGGGCTGGGGCGGACGTTCAAGTGGCTTGCTCCGACAGGTTCTCAGCCGCCGCCCATGATGCGGTCGATGCGCGCCCCGATGCCGCGGACACGGGCCGCATGCTCGGCCCACAAGCGCCGCGCGATTGCCGAACGGGGATCCCGTTCCGTGAGGCGTGCGGCGGGAATCCCTCGGACGCCTCCCTGGAAGGAGTGTAAGGCGGCCCCGGCGAGCGAAGCGTCGGCCGCGGCGAGGCGGACCCGCACCCGCTGGCAGTAGGTGGCGGAGCGCGGGCTCATCCGCTCCTCGCCATGGCCGGCCCTGTACTTCATCAGCGTGCGGCAAAGATCGCCCTGCGCGAGCTTCCAAGCTTGTGCGAGGTAGGCCACGCCGAAGCGGATGTTGGTCGCGGGATCGAGGAGGGCCCCGGCGGGACCCGTGTGACCGAGCATGGCCGCGGTTGTCGGCCGGACCTGCATCAGTCCGAGCTCGCCGACCCCACCGACCGCGCCGGCATCGTACCCGCTCTCCACGTACGCGACGGCATCGGCGATGGCCGGGGGCAATCCGCGCGTTTCGGCCTCGCGCGCGAGCATCCGCCGGTAGCCGGTCTGACCCGACGCCGCCTGAGCCGCATCGCCCGAGGACGAAGGCGCGGCGGGGGCGGACGCGCCCGCGGGTCCGTCCCCGGCAGCGACGGCCGGGGATGAAAGGAGCGGTGCCGCGCACAGCACGAGGAGCAGCCGGAGTCGAGGACGTACGAGCGCTCCCGGCGGCCTTTGCCGCGCGCCGGCGGACGCTCCCTCCGGTGGGGACGCCGCCCTCATCATGGACGGCTGCCTCATCGCGCCTTCCGGAAGCGCGCGACCCCGAAAAGCGGCAGCTCCGTCTCGGCCATCGAGCGCATGCCGGTCGAGGTCATCCGTGAGTTCCCTTTGGGGGTTAGTCCGGGGGCGGGCGGGGTTTGGTTACAGGTGGGTCCCATCACCGCCCTCCCGTGTCGCGCTTGCCGCCCATGCCGGGCATGTTCATGCCGGGCATCCGGGAGTGGTCCATGCCCTCCATGCCCTCCATGCCGCCCGAGCCGGACTTCGGCGTCACCGCGCGGTTGAGCTCGCGCCAGTCCTTGGGATCGACCACGTCGTAGCGCGCCACGCCCGCGGTGACCGCGGAGTAGCGCGGCGCGCGCACGGCGGCGGCGGGATCGGCCGGGGCGACGAGCCAGTGCGGCGCGGCGGTGGGCACGCAGGCCGCCAGCGGCAAGGCCGTGAGCGCCAAGGCCGTGAGCGCCACGGCCGGCCTGAGGGAGGTGAGCATCGCTGTGATCCCGAACGGGGGCTGGCGGCCGCGCTCGGGGGCGCGGACCGGCGGACAGGGAGGGGGGCGCGGGCGCGGCTGCGCCGGCCATGCCGGGCGCGGCCCGCGCAGGCAGGATCCTGGTCAGGGCGCGGCCGGGAGCGGCGTGCGGGCGCGGGCGGGCGCTCGGCCCGCCGCGGTCAGGCGCGCTGCCGGGGCGGCCGCTCGATGCGCAGGGGACGCGGCTGGGCGACGCCGTCCTCCTGGGCCAGGCCGATGGGCTCGGAGGGGCGCACGCTCAGCGCCTCGCCCGACCAGGGCGCGTCGGGCACGGCCGCCTGGCAGGCCAGGGGGCAGCAGGTGGCCGCGCAGCTGACCGGGCGCTTGTGGTGGCCGTGGCCGCCCGGGTGGTGCTGGCCGGCCGAGGCGTGCCGCTGGCAGTCGGCGCCGTCCGCGCCGTCCGCCTGGAGGGCCGCTCCCGCGGGCGCGTCGGCGGAGCCGGCGGCGGCCGCGTGCCGGTGGTGGGCATGCGGGTCGGCGGGGGGCGCGGCCTGGTCGACGGCGGCGTGATCGGCTGCGGCATGGCGCTTCATCGTGCACGGCGCCGCCGGGGCGATGGCCACGGCCATCGCCAGCACGGCGAGCAACACTGCGCGAAGAACTGCCAAGGACCCAGAGACCCTCTCGTACCGGTTCCGATCCTTACACAGGCGGGCAATATCGGCAACGTACCCGTACTTTACTTTTTGTAGAGCGTCCGAAGCTGTTTACCGGCGGTTTCGGGCTACAAGCCAATCGCCTCGGCCGTGCGCCCGCCCTCATCCTGCCCGCGCGGGGGCGGCCGTCGCGGCTCGGGGAGCCCGCCGCCGGCGCGAGCCCCGCGCGGACGGCCACGCGAGCTCAATACCGGCGCACCAGCGGCGCCTGCTCGGTCGGGGCGACCGCGGCCCACGGTGCCCAGCGCAAGCCGAGCTTTACGTCATGCGAATCGACGTTCTTGAAGGTCAGGGCCTCGCAAGACCCGCACTGGCCGGCATAGTTGTAGACCGTGCCGGTCTTTCCGTCGCCGAGATTGAGGTAGCGGTATGCGAGCTCGACCGTGAAGCTCGGGCTCACCTCGTATCCGACACCCGCATGCAACGCCCAAGCAAGGTTCGTCTTCGAGCCTGCTTTCGCGTAGGCGAGGCCCTGGGTGACGACGTTCGTGTCCTTGAAATTGTCGAGCGTGATCCGCACCGCGCCGACGCCGGCGCCCAGGAACGGCGTGAGGCCGTACCAATTCCCGAGATCGACGTAACCGTTGAGGAGCACGGCCAGTTCACGCTTCGACGCGGTGTACTCGTCGGTGCCGTACCCGAGCGGCAGGCTCGCGTCGCGGTAGCGTTCAAGCCCGGTGAACGCGGCGGCGCTGCGATACTCGCCCGTGACGTCGGCCCGGAACCACCGGCCGAAGCGGTAGCCGGCGCCGGCGCCCGCGAGCGGGGCGCCCGCGAAGCCGAGATTGACCTTCTCGATGGTGCCGAGCGCGTCCAGGCTGTTGGAGAGCCGTTCCACGGATTGGTTGCTGAAACCGACGTCGCCGCGGAGGTAGAATCCGGAAACCTCGGCCTCCGGCGCGAGGGTTCCGCGCAGTTCCGGCAACGGCGCGGTCGGCGGCAGGTCGGCCGCGTGCGACGGCGCCACGAACGTCGCGCAGACCAGGCCGCAGCCGAGCAGCCCGAGCGTTCCCGCCATGCGATCCATTCCACCCATCGTCCGGTCCCTCGCCCGCAGCCCTCTTCTCCGAACCCTCCCACGGCGTGGTTGATGTTCCCTTAACGTACCCCGGGGGAGTAACGGCAGACAGGCTGCTGGCATCAACGGCGGGAGCTCAGGTCATTCACGGATGGGGGCGTGCGTGCAAGTCTTGAAGACCTGCTCACGCGCGTCCGGATCGGCTCGAAACTCCACTCGATCCGGAGACTTCGCGGTCCGGCCACGTCGATTACCCCCTGGGGGTGTGCAACCGTTTCCGGTCGCTTGTGCGTTCCCCCCTCCCGGACGGGGGATCTCAACTGCAGGAAACGAGCGGGAGGGGATGCGTGATGTTCAAACGAGTTCTCTACGTCTCCGCAATCGCCCTGGTCTTGGCCCCGACCGGAACAGGTGCGGTGGGCTTCCGCATGACACCGCCGCCCTCCGGCGCGGCGTTCGACAACGGGTCGAGCCCCGGCCTCGCGCCGGCCGGCAGGACACTCCGGGTACACTACCGCCCGGTCTTTCTCGGTTGCGTTTACTCCTATCACGAGTGCGAGCATCTCGCCCACGAGCGCGGCTTCTACAACCACTTCACGCGTCATGATCACGGCACGTGTCACCATGGCCCATCGTATGCCTGCTTCGGCCGGTAGAAGCCGAGGCAGCGCTCGTTTTCATCGCGGGACGGGTGCGTACGCAGACCACTTCATCGGCGGCACCTCCGTCCGGGCGTCCCATGCCGTTCGGCCTGAACCTACATCGGGCAAGCCGGTCCGGGCGCGTCGTTGCCGGGCGACGCCGGTAAGTCTAGAAGGGCCCGCCCGGCCCGAGCCGGTGGGCCGAGGTGCGGCCGCCGCGTCGTGTCCCTCGGCTGGCGGCCGTCCCCGGCCGGTAGGCCAAAGACGGTGACAACGGACGCTTGAGCCCCCTGGATGGCGAGCAACACCAAGCCCGAAGGCAAAGGGAAGCTGTCCGAGGTCGAAGCGGCGATCCGCCTTCGGATGTCGCCGGAACTCCTCGAATACTTCACGCGATACGGCGCCAAGGCCGGCATCCGGCGCAAGCTCGCGTGCGAGACCGCGAACGGGCTGCGTTGGTACGAGGAAGCCGAGCTCGCCGCCTTCGACAAGTTCCTGCGGGAACCTTGGCCGGTTACGGAGGGCAAGACGCGTCCGCACATGCCCGACAAGGTTCGCCTGGAGATCAAGCTTGAGGCGAACTGCGGCTGCGCGATCTGCAGCCACGGCGCGAACTGCGAGGCCGCGCACATCGAGCCCGTCGCGCAAACGCTGAGCCATCATCCCGCCGGTCTCGTCTGGCTCTGCCCGAACCACCACACGGACTTCGACAAGGGCGTCTACATGCCCCGCGACGTCGACCTCGCGACCGTGCGGGCCGTGAAGCAGATGCTCGTCAACCGGCGCGTGCGCGGGTGGACCATCGAACGGAACGCCAGCCTTGCCGTCCTGCAACTCGTCCGGCAGGTCGAGGAGATCGGCGGCCTGCTTGCCAACGCGCAGTTCGCCGCGGCCCACGGCGCCGCGGTCGCCCTTGCTGAACAGGACATTGTCGCGCTGGAAGAGACCGCGAGCAGGGCCGCGACCGCGAAGCCAACGGCTGGTCCCGTCGGCCGGTCCTACGGCAAGTTCGCGGCCAAGGTCGCCAGCTCGGCGAAGGGAGCCCGGGCGCTGCCCGAGGCTCGGATACCGACGTTCGCCGCGGCCGTCGTCGAGGCGCGGGACGAGTTCCTGCGGGACGCCTCGATGACCGCCTGCCCGCTCTGCAGGGGTGCGGGCTCGTGGGACGGCTCCGATTGCCCGGCCTGCGGAGGCGAGGGCTACATCGGCACGGCGGAGGCCCGCCGAATCGACGTATCGGCTTACCAAGCGGTGGATTGTCCGGTCTGCGACGGGCTGGGCCAGCGCAACGGGAGCCCATGCACGGCCTGCGGCGGCGAGCGTCGCATGCAGCGTCGCCACGCGGAAGCGGTCGACGCCAGGGACTACCAGGAAGTGCCCTGTCCCGTCTGCGCGGGCGTCGGGCGCCGGCGTGGCGAGGAGTGCCCGGCCTGCGGCGGCGAGAGGTCGATGGAGCGGCACGTCGCCGACAGGATCGACCCAACCACATACGACGAGGTCGATTGCCCTCTCTGCCACGGAAGCGGGCGACGGGACGGCCTCGATTGCCCCGTGTGCCAGGGCGACGGGCGGGTCGAGGCACGGCACGCCGAGCGCGTCGACCTATCGGACTACGCCGAGGTGCCGTGCCGCCTCTGCGGCGGCAGCGGACAGGTCAACGGCTACGACTGCCCACCCTGTGGCGGCGACGGGCGCATGGAGCGGCAACTGGCGGATCGGTACGACTGGTCGCAATATGACTTGGTGGAGTGCCCGAGCTGCAAGGGGACGGGGCAGCGGCACGATTTCGATTGCCGGTCCTGTGGTGGCGAGGGTCAGGTGTACCGGCGGCAGCTCGCTTGGATCGAGGATTAGCGAAGCGACCCTGCCGTTTTCCCCGAGGTCCCAACGCGAGGGCGACCGGCGCTTCGACCGCCCAGTCCCAAGGCCACCGTCACGGCGCGTCGCCCCATTCGGGCGCCCCGGTTCGAACCGGATGTCGGCCGGACCCGCGCCGGCGGTGACGTTGCAGGCCCCTGCATTCAGCCGGAGCGGTGGGTAGGCCCCGGGGCGGAAGGCCGGCACCGCCGCCAGTGCCGCCGCGGCGCCCCAGGCTAACCTGCGTCGAGGTCCCGGGGTCGGTATCGTCACCCCACCCAATCCTCACCCCGACGAGACCGTCGATGTCGCCGGCCTTCGAGGCCCTCGACAGGAACCGCCTCGGCTCCTCCGCCCGTAGCGGACGTCGCCGAAGTGGCACGAGCCGGCCCATCTCTTGCTCTTGTTGACGATGGCGACGGCGATGCACGGGCCGACGCCGCAAGCCACGCCGTCGTCCTCGTCGTCCTCGAAGGTCAAAGCCGCGGCGTTCCGGTCGACCTCGGTCAAGAAGCCCCCCTGCTTGCCCCGGCGGGCGTGCCGCCATGCCCGGCTAGACGGCCTGCCCGCCGCGAAACCGCGCGAAGGTGGTGCGCCCGCCGGGGCCGAACAGCACCACCTCGTAGGTGGCCGGCTCCACCCCTTCGACCTCCATGCCGGGCGAGCCGACCGGCATGCCAGGCACGGCGAGGCCGGTGGCGGACGGCTTCTCCGAGAGCAGCCGCTTGATGGCCGACGCGGGCACGTGCCCCTCGATGACGTAGCCGCCAACCTGGGCCGTGTGGCACGAGGCCAGCTCCCGCGGCACCCCGAGCCTCGCCTTGACCGGGTTCACGGGGGCGTTCACGACCTGGACGCGAAAACCCTCGTCGCGCAGGTGCTTGACCCAGGCCTCGCAGCAACCGCAGCTCGGGTCCTTCGTGGCGACGACCTCCGGTAGATCCTCCGCCCATGCCGCCTGTACGCCGACCGCCGCCAGGCCGAGGACCACGATGCGCCGGGACGGTCGGAATAGTTCGCTCATAGTCGACTCCTGTCTTCTCACGGCCGCCGGGACGGCCTGTCCAGCCACGCTCACTCGGCGGCCCGGGGAAGCCCGGCTTGCACGGCGGCCGACCCTTCCTGCCGAAGCGCCAGCCTCCGTCCCTTCACGAGCCCGTAGATGGCCGGGATCACGACGAGGGTCAGCACGGTCGAGGAGACCATGCCGCCGATCATGGGCACCGCGATCCGCTGCATGATCTCCGACCCCGCGCCGGAGCTCCAGAGGATGGGCAGCAGGCCCGCCATGATGGCGACGACCGTCATCATCTTCGGGCGCACCCGCTCGACCGCCCCGACCATGATGGCTTGGTACAGGTCCGCACGCGTGCTCTCCCGCCCGGCGGCCAGGGCGGCGGCCCGCCGCTCGTCCCAGGCATGGTCGAGGTAGACCAGCATGATCACGCCGGTCTCCGCGGCAACGCCGGCGAGCGCGATGAATCCCACCGCCACCGCGACCGACATGTTGAAGCCCATCCACCACATCAGCCACACCCCGCCGACCAGGGCGAAGGGCAGGGACAGCATGACGATGAGCGTCTCGGTGAGGCGCCGGAAGTTGAGGTAGAGGAGCAGGA
This sequence comes from Methylobacterium dankookense, assembly GCF_902141855.1. Taxonomy (GTDB): domain Bacteria; phylum Pseudomonadota; class Alphaproteobacteria; order Rhizobiales; family Beijerinckiaceae; genus Methylobacterium; species Methylobacterium dankookense. The sequence continues at coordinate 52,285 of NZ_CABFVH010000034.1, forward strand.
AGATGACGAGCAGGGTCACGGGCACCACGATCCTCAGCCTGGCCTCCGCCCGCTCCAGGTACTCGAACTGCCCGCTCCACTGGATGCTCATGCCCTGCGGGAGCTGGACCTCCGTGTTGACCGCGTTCCTGGCCTCGGCGACGTAGCCGCCGAGATCGCGCCCGCTCAGGTCGACGAAGATGTAGACCGCGAGCTGCCCGTTCTCGGTGCGGATCGAGGTCGGCCCCCGGGTCAGCTGGACCTTGGCCACCTCGCCCAGCGGAACCGTGCCGCCGGCCGGCAACGGCACCTGCACTTCGGTGGCGATGGATTGCGGATTTGAACGGAAGGCGCGCGGGTAGCGCACGTTGACGGTGTAGCGCTCGCGGCCCTCGACCGTGTTCGTGACGCTCTCGCCGCCGAGCGCCGTCGCGATGATGTCCTGCACGTCCCCGACCATGAGGCCGTAGCGCCCGAGCGCCTCCCGATCCGGCGTGATGTCGAGGAAGTAGCCGCCGATGACCCGCTCCGCGTAGGCGCTCGACGTGCCCGGCACGTTGCGCACGACCGCCTCGACCTGCCGGGCGACCTTCTCCATCTCGGTCAGGTCGGTGCCGTAGATCTTGATTCCGACCGGCGTGCGGATGCCGGTCGAGAGCATGTCGATGCGGGCCCGGATCGGCTGCGTCCAGGCATTCGACACACCGGGAAACTGCAGGGCCTTGTCCATCTCGGCCTTGAGGCTCGCCAGCGTCACGCCGGGACGCCACTCCGCCTTCGGCTTCAGGGTGATGATGGTCTCGAACATCTCGGTGGGGGCGGGGTCCGTCGCCGTCGAGGCGCGCCCCGCCTTGCCGTAGACGGAGGCCACCTCGGGGAAGGACTTGATGATGCGGTCCTGGGTCGCCAGCAGCTCCCCGGCCTGGGTCACCGAGATGCCCGGCAGGGTCGTGGGCATGTACATCAGGGTGCCCTCGTTCAGGTCCGGCATGAACTCGGAGCCGAGCTGGCGGGCCGGCCAGATGGTCAGGCCGAGCGCCGCCACCGCCAGCAGGATGGTCAGCACCTTGGCCCGGAGCACGACCCTGATGACCGGGCGGTAGACCCAGATCAGGAGGCGGTTCAGCGGGTTGCGGTGCTCGGGGATGATGCGCCCGCGCACGAACAGCACCATGAGGGCCGGCACCAGGGTCACCGACAGGAGCGCGGCCGCCGCCATGGCGAAGGTCTTGGTGAAGGCGAGCGGCCCGAACAGGCGCCCCTCCTGGCTCTCCAGGGTGAAGATCGGCAGGAAGCTTACCGTGATCACCAGGAGGGAGAAGAACAGCGAGGGGCCGACCTCGGCCGCGGCCTCCACCAGGATCTCGACCCGGGGCTTGCCCGGGGGCGCCCGCTCCAGGTGCTTGTGGGCGTTCTCGATCATGACGATGGCGGCGTCGATCATGGCCCCGACCGCGATGGCGATGCCGCCCAGCGACATGATGTTGGCGCCGATCCCGAGGAGATGCATCGCGCCGAGCGCCATCAGGATGCCGACCGGCAGCATCAGGATGGCCACCAGCGCGCTGCGCAGGTGCAGCAGGAACACGATGCAGACGAGCGCCACGATGACGCTCTCCTCGACCAGCGTGTGCTTCAGGGTGTCGATGGCCGCCTCGATCAGCTGCGAGCGGTCGTAGACCGGCAGGATCTCGGTGCCCTTCGGCAGGCTCGCGGCGACCTCGGCCAGGCGCTGCTTGGCGCCCTCGATGACGTTGAGGGCATTGGCGCCGAAGCGCTGCAGGACGATGCCGCCCGCGACCTCGCCCTCGCCGTTCAGCTCGGTGATGCCGCGCCGCTCGTCCGGCCCGAGCTCGACCCGGGCGATGTCCCGCACCCGCAGCGGGGTGCCGGCCTCGGTCTTCAGCACGATGTTCTCGATGTCGGCGACGCTCTTCAGGTAGCCGCGCCCGCGCACCATGAACTCGAATTCGGAGAGCTCGACCGTGCGGCCGCCGACATCCGCGTTGCTCGACCGGATCGCCTCCCGAAGCCTGCTGAGCGGGATGCCCTGGGCGCGCAGGCGGTTCGGGTCGACGACGACGTTGTACTGCTTCACGAAGCCGCCGACGCCCGCGACCTCGGCCACGCCCTCGGCGCGCGAGGCCCCGAAGCGCACCACCCAGTCCTGAAGCGAGCGCAGCTCGGCGAGCGTCTGCTGCTTGGCCACGATGGCGTACTGGTAGACCCAGCCCACGCCCGTCGCGTCGGGCCCGAGCGTCGGCGTCACGCCGGTCGGCAGGCGCTTGCCGGCCGCGCTCAGGTATTCGAGCACGCGCGAGCGGGCCCAGTACGGGTCGGTGCCGTCCTCGAAGATGACGTAGACGAAAGAGACCCCGAAGAAGGAGAAGCCGCGTACCACCTTCGACTTCGGCACCGTCAGCATGGCGGTGGTCAGCGGGTAGGTGACCTGGTCCTCGACGACCTGGGGCGCCTGCCCCGGGTACTCGGTGTAGACGATGGTCTGCACGTCCGAGAGGTCCGGGATGGCGTCGAGCGGCAGGGTGCGCACGCTGTAGAGACCGGCCGCCACCACGAAGACGGTCCCGATCAGCACCAGGACGAGGTTGCGGGCCGACCAGCCGATGAGGCGCGCGATCATTCTGCCTTCTCCTCGGCCTGCGCCCGGGGCTCGGCGGGGGACTTGGGCGCGGCCATGCTCTGCAGCGCCGCCTTCAGGTTGCTCTCGGCGTCTATGAGGAAGTTGGCCGCGGTCACGACTTGCTCGCCGGCCTGCACACCCTCGCGGATCTCGGTGTAGCCCTCGCCGCGGGCGCCGACCTTGACCTCGCGCGGCTCGAAGCGACCCTCGCCCTTGTCCACGAGCACGACCTGGCGCGCGCCCGTGTCGATGACGGCATCGTTCGGGACCGCGACGACGGGCTTCGTCGCCCCGGTCCCGATCTCGACGTCGGCGTACATGTCGGGCAGCAGTACCCCGTCGGGGTTCGGCAACTCGATGCGCACGCGGGTGGTGCGGGTTTGCGTGTTCACCTGTGGGTAGATCAGCCCGACCCTGCCGGTGAAGCTGCGCCCGGGTAGCGAGCGCACGCGCACGCTGACGGGCTGGCCGACCTTGACATTGCCGAGGTCGTACTCGGGCACGTCGGCCAGCACCCACATCACCGAGATGTCGGCGATCCGGAACAGGGTGTCGCCGGCCGCAGCCTTCATGCCCTCGATGGCGGTGCGCTGCAGCACGAGGCCGTCCCGGGGCGCGGACCAGGTGATGGCCATCGGCACCTTCCGGGTCCGCTCCATCTCGTTGATCACCGCCTCCGAGACGTTCAGGTTCTGCAGGCGCCGCCGCGCCCCGTCGAAGCCGGGATTTGCGATGAGCTGGGCGGCGGCCGCGTTGATCTCGGGCGAGTAGACGTGGACCAGGGGCTGGCCCTTCCGCACCCGGTCGCCCGTCGTCACATTCTCGACGTGGTCGACGTAGGCATCCGAGCGTGTCGCCACGACGGTGACGCGCCGCTCGTCGAGCGTGACGGTGCCGGGGACCCGCACCGGTCGGCTGACGACGCGACGTTCGGCCCGCTCGGTGCGCACGCCGGTGCGCTGGACCTTGCCGGGCGAGATCTTGACGGTGTTCCCGTCCTCGGCCTCGCCCTCGTAGACGGGGAGGTAGTCCATCCCCATCGAGTCCTTCTTCGGCACGGGCGAGGTGTCGGGCAGGCCCATCGGGTTCCGGTAGAAGAGGATCTTCCGGCCTCCACCCGGGGGCGCGGCGTAGGTGGCGTTCGCCTCGGTCTCCTTCGCCGCCGCGGGCCGCGGCTCGAAGTCGACATCCTCGCCGACATGCACCGGAAGATAGGCGCGTCCGTCGGGCGTCCTCGCCGGCGCGAGCGCGTAGGCCGCCTTTCCGTCGGGGTCACGGTAGTAGAGCACGGGCGCATCCGCGGCCGCGGCCGGGTTCGCGTCGCGACCGACGAGCAGACCGGAGACCGAGGCTGGGAACCATGCCGGCAGGGGCCATCCCGCCTCGCCGGCCTTCAGCCCGGCGAGGGCGCCGCCGCCGACGGCGAGGGGCAGGAGAACGAGGGCCGCGACCCACGCCTTCGCCTGGCCGCCCGGGTGCGCGCGGTCACGTCGCCGCGCCAGGTGGATCGGTGTCGTCTGGTCCATCACTCGACGGCCCTGAGCACGAGTTGATCTTGGACGGTGCCGGTCTCGCCCGGTACCTTCGCGGCCAGCGAGAGGCGCCAGCGGCCCTCCATCGCCAGGTTGGCCCTGAAGGCGTAGATGCCCGGCTCCGGGCTCGCCTCCGGCTTCATCTTACCCGTCATCGTCGGCATCCCGTCGGGTGCCATGTCGAGGCGGCGGGCGTAGACAAGCGCGTCGGCCACGGGGTTGCCGGCGCGCTTGTCGAGCAGACGCACCCTGAGTGTCGCCTCGCCCGATTTAGTCTCGGGATCCAGGAGCTCGAAGGAATAATCCTTGAGGTCCGGGGGCATGAGTGGCGCGCCCTTGGGCAGCCACGCCGCGACCGGTTCCGGAAGCCGTGCCGCGACCGCGGCGGGAATGACCCATGCGCCGCGCGCGAGCCCGTAACCGGCGCCGGCTCCCGCTAGGGCTGCTACGATGAGGACGAGCCCGAGCAGGAGCCAAGCGCCTCGCCCTGCCGGCCGGTGCTCCTCCTGGTAAGCGTCGAAAAAGTCCTCCCGGCCCGTCATGGCGCCACCCTTAGGACTGAGCGGATGGGGAGACGGGCCGCGCGTGGCCCGGGGCGTGCGGGATGCGCCGGGGCAGGACGCGGCCGCGGGGATGCGGGATGTTGGGTGGACACGGGATTGATCCTGTTCCGGAGCGTCTGGATGCGGGACCCCGACTGTTCGGGCCGCCGCGGCGCGGCGGTGCGCGAAGGCTGCCGTGCATGCTCATGCACGGGGCGGCACCGCTCTCGGGCGTGCTCAGGAACGCGGTTTGGGAGGGGGGGCCTGCGGGGCTGCGGCCAAACTCGGCCGGATATGGTCCTGCCGAACGGGCAGGAGGACCGGGGCGACCGGGCCGCCATCGGCAGGCGGGGAGGGCAGGATCCCCGGCACGATCTTCGCGGCGCAGGCCGCCGCGAAGGGGCAGGCCTTGGTGTCGCGGCAGTCCGGGCCCGAGGGCTCGGGATCGCAACACGGCATGTCGTCGGGCATCGGCGCGACGTGTGGCGTCGTGACGCCGCCTTGCTGAGCGACCATGTCCCGCTGAACGCCGTCGCCCACGAAGGCGCGCGCCTGCGCGGGGGCGACGGACGCCCCGGCGATCAGGCCGAGCACGGCGAGGGCCGTGAGCAGGCGCGCTATGGTGGATCGGATCGACATCCGTTCCCAGGATCCCACTGATCGGGGGCTTTGCCTAGCCCCGGACGCACCGGGCTCGCGACAAGCCCGGCGAATACAAGTTCGCGGGTGCGGGCCCACGGGTTACAGATGCTCCCGCAACGTGCCCGACGTTGATTAGAACGCGGGTCCACCCGAAGTGGTGCCGAGGTTCTGGGCCGCGGCGGGACGCTCGGGGAACTGGGCATTCCCGCGCGTGCTGCTCCTCAGGTCCCGTCCCTGGAGATCACGCCCCTCCCAAACGCGGCCGAGGCTGCCCGTCACCTCGGGCGCGGCTCCCGTCGGGCCTTCCAGGACGCTCCAGCCCGCCGAGGGAACGGCCTCGCCGGTCAGCCTCGGGTGCGCCCAAGCGCCGCTGGTCACGAGGGTGGAGGCCACCAAGGTCGCAAGGATGTACTTCATCGAATACTCCATCGTCGTTCGCGTTTGCCTTCACGGCGCCGCTATCGACGACTTCGGGACGCGCGGACGATGCGTTACAGAGACCGGTGCCGGACCCCATATCCGCGGGGACCGAAGTTCTGTGGAAGTCGAACCGAGCCCCAACTCCGACGTTGTCGGGTCTCCGGGCGTCGGGCATAATGCCCACGGTCCGAAACACGTGTGGCTCCAGAGGCATCCCGTGCGTCCCGAGGTAAACAGGGAAGTCGTGAACGACCGTGCCAAGCTGATGCTCCATCGGCTGGTGGCGCGTCGGCTCGCGCGCGACCCGGGCATCCTCGATAGCGCCAAGATGGCCGTCATGCGGCTTGAGGCGGACTACCCCGAGCGCACCTTCGTCTCCGAGTGGCGCGAGATCCTCGGGCAGCCGCCGGGGACGATCCGGCAACTCCTCACCCGGCGGGACGAGGGCATGCAGCGGCTTCGGCTGTCCTCGCCGTTCCTGGAAGGGGAGGGCGTGTCGTTCGTGCGCGACCCGAACGTCCGGAAGCGGATCTGGCGCCTGGCACGTAAAGGCGCGGCCGCCCAACGCGCGGCGCATGCCGGCCGCCAAGGCTCCTCCGTCCCGGCGTGAGCCGTCCGATTGAGATCCGGACGGTCGCGGACCTGGAGCGCACCGCCCGTTCGCTGGCGTTGCACTTCAAGGCCCGCACCGTGGTGGTCGTCGGCAGCCAGGGCATCCTCGTAGGCTGGCCCGGCGCGCCGGTCACGATGTGCATGTCGCCCGAGATCGACGCCTATCCCGCCAACGCTCGGGCTTGGGAGGCCGCCCAGGACGACGACCTCGCGGAGGCATCCGAAGAGATCTCCGTCATCTTCGGCGAGGGCTCGCACTTCCACACGGCGCACGGTTTCTACATCGACGGCGTCGACGACCGCACCGCCCGCCTGCCGCCCTCGTGGCCCTCGCGCGCGGTGGTGCGGGAGGTGAGAGGCCACGGCGCGGCGACCGTGACGGTGGTGGCCCCCGGCCCGGAGGACCTGATCGTTTCCAAGCTCGCCCGCCTCGCCGACAAGGACAGGGACTACATCGCGGCCTACCATCAGGCTCGGCCTCTCGACCTTGCCGTCATGTCAAACAGCGTTGAACATTGACCCTGGATCGGCGTCGAACTTTGACCCCCTGGATGGGTATGGCGGGACGCCCCTGATCAGCCCGGCGAAGGCGGGT
>NZ_CABFVH010000035.1 GCF_902141855.1 Methylobacterium dankookense
ATCCGTCAGGTCGAACCGCGCCATCCAGAACCCTCCCTCGCCAGAGGGTTAACGACGGCACGCCTCACCCGTGCCCACCGTTATGGGTTCGCGACCTAGGGTTGCAGAAGGCTTGCCGATCATGCCCGCGGAACGCGTTGCCGCTTTCCGTTCTCCACGTCCCCCTCGCCCGATCGGCGAGTTGGATGTCGTGACGGTGCTCGTGCCGGTGCAGACCGACGAGGGCGAGCCGATCGCGGCCGGCACCGAGGGTACGGTGGTGGCCGTCTGGGCGGAGGGAACGGCCTTCGACATCGAATTCGACGAGCCGGTGCTCGGACTGGCAACCGTAAGCAGCGGGAGCGTGGCGCGCCTGGGCGATTAGGCCGTGATCGGATTGGTGCCCTGGCCATCCGGGCACATCGTCCCGACCAGGAAACTGACCGGCGACCTGCTCGACCCGAACCACTCGCAGGGGGCGGCCAAGTGCCGGTTCCTGACCGCGTTCGGCTTCCACCCGCAGGATCCGGCTGCGCTCGAACGCGCGCTCCTCGCTCATGCGAGCCCGGCGAACTTCCTCGACATCCAAGTCAGCCCCTACGGCCTGCGGTTCCGGCAGCATGGTCCTATGCCGACACCGGTCGAGGCGGATCCGGTGGTCCGGTCGATCTGGCAGATCGATCCGTCCACCGGGCTCGCCCGTTTCGTGACGCTCAAGCCCGCCCGGTGAGGCCGCTCTCCGTCCGCGCCGCGACGAGCGCGCCGCGCGCGGCCTCGAGCTCGGCGAGTGCCGCCTTCGCCTCCTCGATCTTGAGGCTCAAGGCGTCCAGCACCTCGCGGCCCTCGCCCGCGAAGCTCCGCACCGCCTCGCCCGCGCTCGCGAGCGCGTGGCCGGAGGCGGCCATGGCGCGGCCGTACTCGGCCTGGGTGCGATCGAGGCGCTTCAGCTTGAGATACATCGGCACCACGCAGGCGCTGGTGCCGAGAAGCGCGGCGAGCAGCACGCCGTCGACGAGGCCCGTCATGGGAGCGCGTCCTTGTCCTGGTTGATGACCTCGTCGATCCGCAGCACGTAGGACCCTTGCGCCTGTCCGGCATGGGCCCAGAACAGCGGCCGGTCGTTGCCCTCGAGCTTGATCCGGGTCGTGGGCGTCGCGTCGAGCCCGATCACCTGGCCGACCTGCAGCCCGGCGATCTCGCCGAGCGTGAGGTGGCGCTCCTCCAGCACGGCCCGCAGCGTCACCTCGGTCTTCTGCACCTCGGCGGCGATCTGCTGCGACCAGCGCGGGTCGCGCGCGGTCGACTCGCCGGTGAGCACCTTGGCGAGGCCCGGGCGGAGCGGGTTGAGCACGCTCTGCGGGATGACGAGGAACATCTCGCCGCCGCGGTTGAGCGCCTGGAACAGGAACTTCGCCTGCACCGCCTTGTTCGAGCGACGGCCGATCACCGCGAATTCCATGCGGGTCTCGGTCCGCTCCAGGCGGAACGGCGTCTGCGAGACGAGGCCGAAGGAGGATTCGAGCGCCCGGCCGACCTGCTCGAACACCATCTGGGCGACGCGCAGCTCGATCGCCGAGAAGGCGCGCTCGTCCTCCACCGGCGGCTCGGAGCCGTCCGAGCCGAACAGCACCTCGACCATGGTGAAGAGGAAGTCGCGGTCGAGCCCGACGAGGACGTGCCCGTCCCATTCGGGAGCGTGGAAGATGCCGACCACGGCGTTGGCGTCGTAGGCGTCGAGAAACTCGCCGAAGCGCCCGCTCTCGACCCCGGAGAGCGAGTAGAAGATCGTGGAGGCGACCCGGTGCTTGAGCGCGTCCCCGCAGGCGGTCGCCAACCTGTCGAAGATGAGCTGCAGCATCGGCAGCCGGTCGAGGGACAGGCCGGCGGCGGCCTGGATGCGCGCGCGGATATCCGCCGGCTCGCGCTGAATCATGGGCTCGCTCATCTCAGGCGGCTTCCGCGCGGGCACCCGGGACGGTGGCGGCCTCGACCTCGTCGATGGTCGGCCGGTCGGCGGAGGCGATGCCCTTGCGGCCGTGCTCGATCGCGACCTGGGGCAGCGCGCCGTTCATGTAGGCGATCAGGCTCTGCTTGGCGATCGTGTAGACGGCGCATTGCTTCTCGCGCACGCCCTTGATCTTGACGGCGAGCGGGGCGAGCACCCCGTAGGAGGCGAACACGCCGAAGAAGGTGCCCACCAGCGCCGCGCCGATCAGGCCGCCGAGGATCTGGGGCGACTGGTCGAGGGCGCCCATCGCCTTCACGATGCCGAGCACCGCCGCGACGATGCCGAGCGCGGGCAGCGCCTCGGCCACCGTGTTGACCGCGTTGTAGGGCTTCAGCGCGCTCTTCTTGTGCGTGCCGATCTCCTCCTCCATCAGCGCCTCGATCTCGTGGGAGCGGGCGTTGCCGATGAGGATCAGGCGGCAATAGTCGCAGATGAACAGCACCAGGTCCTGGTTCTTGGTGACGTCGGGATAGTTCTTGAAGATCTCGGAATTGGCCGGGTCGTCGAAATGCGTCTCGACCTCGTTGCGCGGCTTGGTCTTCAGCTCGCGCAGCAGGGCGTGCAGCAGGCCGAGCAGCGAGAGGTAGTCCTTGCGCTTGGGCACCTTGTCGGTGATCGCCTCCATCGTGGCCTTGCCGGAATCGATCACCGTCTTCATCGGGTTGGCCATCACCATGCCGCCGATGGCCATGCCGCCGATGATCACGAACTCCCAGGGCTGCCAGATCACGATCAGGTGGCCGCCCATGGCGACGAAGCCGCCGAGCATGCAGCCAATCGCGATCAGCAGGCCGATTCCGATGCCCATGGATCGAGGTCCCCCGGCGCCTCATGCGCCGCCATTCCAGGGGCCGGGCTTAGGGGCCATGGCTTGCGCGGAGCTTTTTTCGGGCCCAGCCCGGGCGCCCGGCAAGGACGGCGGCGACTGTCAACGCCGAACCGGCGGGATCGCGCAAGGCCTGGGGCGGTCTGTCTCAAGTCCGCGGAATCACTGGGGAAACCTTGACCCCCCGCGAGCCGTCATGCCAGGAATGGCCCGCCCCGCGCACAAGCGGGGCAGGCGGGCACGAGACCCGCGAGACGGCGGCCGGCCCAGGATGGCCGGGCCGCCCGCAGGGAGGATACCGGATGCTGCGCAGAGCCCTCGCGGCCGCGGCGGTGACGCTCGGCCTCGCGGCCGGCTTCCCGGCGCGCGCGCAAGAGACCCGGCAAGAGATCCGGGAGGTGGTGGTCGGCGCGCACATGCCGCTGACCGGCTCCCTCGCCCGCTCCGGCCAGGCCTTCGACGAGGGCATGAAGGTCGCGGTGCGCCTGTTCAACGAGACCTCGCCGAGGCTGAAGATCCGGCTCCAGGTGATCGACGACGAGAGCGCGCCGGCCAAGGCCGTCTCGGCGGTGGAGAAGCTCGTCTCGGACGGGGCGGTGGCCCTGATCGGCGGCTACGGCTCGAACATCGTCGGCCCGGCCTCCGACGCCGCCAGCAAGCTCGCCACCACCTACATCACCGCCGGCGCGGTGAGCGACGAGCTGACCGCGCGCGGGCTCAAGACCTTCTTCCGCATCAACAACAATGCCGGCTACCAGCGCGGCATGGCCGGGCTGATCGCCGAGCTGAAGCCGGCCTCCGTCTCGATCCTCGCCTCGACCAAGGAAGCCCCGGCGCTCCTCGCCAAGGGCCTCGCGAAGGATCTCGGGGCGGCCGGCATCAAGGTCACGGTGCACGAATTCGACCCGGCGATCTCCGACTTCAAGCCGCTGATCAACAAGGTGAAACTGCAGGACAAATCCGAGATCCTGCTGATGTCGGCCTATGAGAACGACTATGTCGGCATCATCCGCGCCGCCAAGGTGCTCAAGCCCCCGGTGAAGCTCGTGGTCGGCGCGTGGTCCCTCGCGACGCCGAAGATGTACACCGAGTTCCCGGACCTGATGAACAACGTGGTCGGCACATCCTTCCTGCCCTTCCCGGTGGCGGTGAAGGACGAGGAGGGCCGCCGTTTCGCCGAGGCCTACAAACAGGCCTACAACAAGGACATCGAGTACCTCTCCACCTTGAGCTTCGTGGAGACCACGATCCTGGCCGAGGCCATCGCCAAGGCCGCGGAGGCTGGCACGCTCAAGACCGGCGGCCTGCCCGAGGCCCTGCGCGCCACCGACCGCAGGACCCTGCTCGGCCCGGTGAAGTTCGACGCCACCGGCGACAACCCGCTCTTTTCCCTCGCCATGGGCCAGCACCGGTCTGGGCAGATCGTCCTCGTCTCGCCGCCCGCTGCCGCCACCGGCCCGATCAGCTACCCCGCGCTGCCCTGGTGAGGGCATGCTCGACCTGATCCTGCAGGCGCTGTTCTCGGGCCTCCTGATCGGCGGCGTCTACGCCCTGGTGGCGCTCGGCCTCGCCCTATCCTTCGGGGCCATGCGCATCATCAACCTCGCCCATGGCGAGCTGGTGCTGATCGCGGCCTACGCCGCCTATGTCGTGGAGGCGCGCGGCGGGGTCTCGCCCTATTGGGCAATCCCGCTCGCCCTCGTCGTCGTGTCCGGCGTCAGTGCGGTGCTATTCCTGATGATCGATCGGATCCGCGAGCACCGCGAATTGAACTCGCTGATCCTCACCTACGGGGTCGGCATCGTGCTCACCAACGCCGTGCTGCTGGCCTTCGCCAGCGACGTGCGCACCACCACGGCCCCGGCGCTCCAGGACGCGGTGACGATCGGCCCGGTCTACGCCATGGCCGGCGAGATCGTGGCCTTCGCGCTCAGCCTCGTCCTCATGGTCGCCCTGTGGTGGTGGCTGAAGCGGAGCTGGTACGGACGCGCCGTGCGCGCCGTCTCCTCGAACCGGGCGGCGGCGATGCTGATGGGGATCAACCCGCTGCGCACCGAGTTGGTCGCCTTCCTCGTCGCCGGGGCGCTCGCGAGCTTCGCGGGGGTCGCCCTCTACACGATGAGCGTGGTCCAGCCGGCGCTCGGCCACGCGCTCACCGTGAAGGCCTTCATCGTCACGGTGCTGGCCGGCGTTGGCTCGATCCCGGGCGTGTTCCTGGCCGCCCTGCTGCTCGGCGTCACCGAGGCGCTGACCGTGACGCTGGCGAGCTCCGCCCTGCAGGAACTCGCCGGCATGGTGCTGTTCCTCCTCGTCCTGTTCCTCCTGCCGAGCGGGCTGTTCGGCGCCCGCGCCCGGCGGGGCTGATCTTGGAGGGAGGAACCTCGGACATGGCATCATCGCCGCGCCCGCCGCTGCCGGGCCTCGCCCTCGCCGCCGCCTTCCTCATCCTCGCGGCGTTGCCGCTCGTGCTGGGTGCAAGCAACTACCTGCTCGGCCTGCTGATCTCGGCGCTGATCCTGGCGGGCGTGGCACTGGCCTGGGCGCTCCTCGGCAATCTCGGCGGCATGGTCTCGTTCGGGCATGCCGCCTTCTTCGGAGTCGGGGGCTATGCCTCGGCGCTGCTGGCGGGCAAGCTCGGCCTGCCCGTGCTGCTCGCCGTGCCCCTGAGCGGCCTCTTCGCGGCGCTCGCCTCGCTCGCCATGTTGCCGGCGCTCCGCCTGTCGGGGCCCTATTTCGCGCTGGCCATCCTCGCCTACGCGCAGATCTTCCGCATCCTCGCCACCGAGGCGTCGTCGCTCACCGGCGGGGCGGCGGGACTCCAGCGCTATCCCGGCCTGCCGACCGTGCTCGGGCTCGACCTCGCGAGCCGGCCCGGGGCCTACACCCTCCTCGTCGCGCTGGTGGCCCTGTGCTGCCTCGCCTATGCCGCGATCCGGCGCTCCGCGGTCGGCCTCGCGCTCCGGGCCATCGCCGAGAGCGAGGACGCGACCCGCGTCGTCGGCGTCAACAGCGTGCTCCTCAAATCCTGGATGCTGCTGCTCTCGGCCTTCATCACCGGCCTGTTCGGAGCCCTCAACGCCCACATCATCGGCTTCCTGGAGCCGGACTACGCCTTCTCGGGGTCGTGGAGCGTGCTGCCGATCATCGCGAGCGTGTTCGGCGGCTACCGCACGGTGCTGGGGCCGGTGGGCGGAGCGGTCGTGATCTACCTGTTCGATCAGGTGGTGGCGAAGGGGCTGATCGCGGTGGGTCACCAGATCCTGCTCGGGCTCCTGCTCGTGGGCATGGTGCTGGCGGCGCCGAACGGTCTCCTCGGGCTGCGGTGGCGCAGGGGAGGCTCCCGTGCTGGCGCTTGAGGCCGTCACGGTCCGCTTCGGCGGCCTCGTGGCGCTGCGCGAAGTCTCCTTCGCGGTGGCGCAAGGCGAGGTGCTCGGCCTCGTCGGCCCGAACGGGGCCGGCAAGACCACCCTGTTCAACGCCATATCCGGGCTGATCCGCCCGCGCGGGCGCATCCTGTTCGAGGGACAGGACATCACGAAGGCGCCGCTCCACCGCCGGGCCCGGCTCGGGATCGGCCGCAGCTTCCAGATCCCGCAGCCGATGAAGCACCTCACCGTGCGCGAGAACCTCGACGTCGCGCAGGTCTTCGGCGCGGGCCGGCGCGATCCGGCGCGGCTCGCCGAGATCCTCGACGTGATGGATCTCGGGCCCCAGGCCGACCGCGAGGCGGACGGGGCGCTGGCCCTTCAGGAGTTGAAGCGGCTGGAGATCGCCAAGGCGCTCGCCACCGAGCCGCGCCTCCTCCTCCTCGACGAGGTGCTCGCCGGCCTGGAGAGCGAGGCCAAGCGGGCCTTCGCCGCCAAGCTGAAGGAGCTGCATGCCCGCTTCGCGCTCACCATCGTGATCGTGGAGCACGACATCGAGACCATTCTCGGCCTGTGCTCGCGGGCGGTGGTGCTCGATTTCGGGCAGGTCATCGCCGACGGCGCGCCGGCCGCCGTCTTCCGCGACCCCAAGGTGGTGGCGAGCTATACGGGGGCGACGGATGCCTGAGCCGATGCTCGAGACGGTCGACCTGCGCGCCGGCTACGGCCACATCACCGTGCTCTGGGACGTGTCGCTCCGCTTCCGCGCGGGCGCGCTCACCGCCATCGTCGGCCCGAACGGAGCCGGCAAGACCACGCTGCTGCGCGCGCTCACCGGCCTCGTCCCCCACCGGGGCACGATCCGCCTCGACGGACGGGCCCTGTCGGGAAAGGCCTGGGATCTCGCCGGGAGCGGCCTCGTCATGGTGCCGGAGGGCCGCATGGTCTTCCGCGACATGAGCGTGGAGGAGAACCTCCATCTCGGCGCCTATCCGAGGCGCTGCCGGGCCGATCTCGGGCGCAACCTGGAGCGGGTCTACGGCCTGTTCCCCCGGCTGAAGGAGCGGCGCCACCAGGCGGCGGGCTCGCTCTCGGGAGGCGAGGCGCAGATGGTGGCCCTCGGGCGCGGCCTGATGGCCGACCCGAAGGTGCTCCTCATCGACGAGCCCTCCCTCGGCCTCGCCCCGGTCATCGTGCAGGAGGTGTTCGGCGTGATCCGCCGGCTCAAGGAGGCGGGCACCACGATCCTGCTCGTGGAGCAGAACACCCGCATGGCGCTCTCGGTCGCCGACGATGTGCACCTCCTGCGCGGCGGCCGGGTCCGGCTCAGCGAGCCGGCCGCGGGCCTCGACCTCGACCGGCTGCACGATCTCTACTTCGCCCGGGAGCAGGCGGCATGAGCCTTCAGGATCGCCTGCCCCCCGTTCTGCGGAGCCTGCGCCTGCCGGTGGTCGCCGCGCCGATGTTCATCGTCTCGGGGCCGGAACTGGTGATCGCGCAATGCCTCGCGGGCGTGGTCGGGTCCTTCCCGGCCCTCAACGCCCGCGCGCCCGACACCCTCGACGGCTGGCTGAGCCGGATCGAGGCGGCGCTGGCCGAGGCCCGCGCCGCCGACCCGGAGCGGGTGATCGCGCCGTTCGCCGTCAACCAGATCGTGCACGCCTCGAACGACCGTCTCTCCGAGGACGTCGCCACCTGCGCCGCGCACCGGGTGCCGATCGTGATCACCTCGCTCCGGGCGCCCGACGCCGTAGTCGGCCCGGTCCACGCCTATGGCGGCCTCGTCTTCCACGACGTCACCACGGTCCGCCACGCCGAGAAGGCGCTGGAGGCCGGGGTCGACGGGCTGATCCTGGTCTGCGCCGGGGCCGGGGGCCATGCCGGGGCCCTGAGCCCCTTCGCCCTCGTCGGCGAGGTGCGCCGCTTCTACGATGGGCCGCTGATCCTGTCGGGGGCGATCACCTCGGGCTCGGCGATCCTCGCCGCGCAGGCGATGGGAGCGGACCTCGCCTATATGGGCACCCGCTTCATCGCGACCGAGGAGGCGCGGGCCGCGCCCGGCTACAAGGCGATGATCGCGGATTCGGCCGCCGCCGACATCGTCTACACGCCCTTCTTCACCGGCGTGCCCGGCAACTATCTCAGCCCCAGCATCCGCGCCGCCGGCCTCGACCCGGACGCGCTGCCGGAGCAGGGCAAGGACGCGATGAGCTTCGCCAGCGGTCGGTCCAAGCCCTGGCGCGACGTCTGGGGCGCGGGGCAGGGGGTCGGCACCATCGCGGACGTGCCGGCGACCGCCCTGCTCGTGGCGCGGCTGGCGGAGGAATACGCGGCGGCGCGGGCGCGGCTCGCGGAATAAGGCGCCGGCCCCTCAAGAGCGCTCTACGGTAGTACGGCCCCGCGGGCCGGGTCCACGGCGCGGAGATTGGCCTCGATCCAGCGCGGCGAGAGGATGTCGCCGCGCTCGGTCACGATCCAGGTCTGGACGTTGCCTTCGTCGAGGGCCGCGGCGGCGGCCTTCAGGGCCTCGCGCACCGAGGCGTAGGGGCGGCTCCGCGCCGTGCGGGCGGGGGTCGATCGCGGCCAGATCGTCAGATCCGCCGCCTGATCGAAATCGTTGCAGGTCATGGTCGGCTCACCGTTCCGAGGCCGGCCGTCAGGCCCGGCCGACAGGTGGAACCGGCCCGCGTGGGCGGCCGGTTCCGCAGCGTCTTGTTGGGCGCGAGCCGTCTCGCGGGCGCGCCGAATCGCTACCAAGGCGGGCATGCCCCGGCGCGAGACTCCTGTAGCGGAGGCGCATGGCCGGTATTTGACACTCCGCGGATTCCGGCCGCGCCGGGCCGTTCCGGGAGCTTTCGCCGCCGGCCGGCGGCGGAAGGGTCTTGCGTCGCGGGTCAACGCGAGGCGCGCACCGATGTTCGCGGCGGGATCGACGTGACGGCGGGGAGGCTGATGGAAGGAAAGCCCGAGCGCGATCGGCTCGGGCCTCTCAGGGTGCCGCTCAGCGGCGCTCGTAGAGGAGGCGGGCGCGGATGGTGCCGTCGAGGGCGCGGATCTGCTCCAGCAGCACCTCGGCATCGGCGCTGCTGGCATCCGTCTCCAGCACCACGTAACCGACCTCGCCGTCGGTCTGGTAGAACTGCGCGGCGATGTTGACGCCCGAGCGCGCGAAGACCTCGTTGAGGCGGCCCAGCATGCCCGGCAGATTGCGCTGCACGTGGATGAAGCGCGTCCCCGTGGGCCGGGCCGGGAGCTGCACCTGCGGGAAGTTCACCGCGCCGATGGTGGATCCGATATCGGAATAGTCGACGAGCTTGCGCGCGACCTCGGAGCCGATGCGCTCCTGAGCCTCCTCGGTCGAGCCGCCGATATGCGGGGTCAGGATGACGTTGTTCAGGCCCTGGAGCGGCGTGACGAAGCGCTCCTGGTTCGAGCCGGGCTCCTTCGGGAAGACGTCGACCGCCGCGCCGGCGAGATGCCCGTCACGGAGCGCCGCGGCCAGCGCGTCGAGGTCCACGACGGTGCCGCGGGCGTTGTTGATCAGATAGGCGCCCTTCTTCATCTGCGCGATCTCGGCCGCGCCGATCATGTTGGCGGTGGCCTCGGTCTCGGGCACGTGGAGCGAGACCACGTCGCTCTGTGCCAGAAGCTCGGCCAGGCTCTCGGTGGGTTCGGTATTGCCGTGGCGCAGGCGGTCGGTGTGATCGTAGAAGATCACCCGCATGCCCATGGCCTCGGCGAGCGTCGAGAGCTGCGTGCCGATATTGCCGTAGCCGACGATGCCGAGCGTCTTGCCGCGCACCTCCACCGAGCCGGTGGCCGACTTGTCCCACTCGCCCGCATGCGCACCGACCGAGCGCGGCGTGATCCGGCGCAGCAGCATCACGATCTCGCCGATGACGAGCTCTGCCACCGAGCGGGTGTTGGAGAAGGGCGCGTTGAAGACCGGGATGCCGCGGTGGCGCGCCGCGCCGAGATCGACCTGATTCGTACCGACCGAGAAGCAGCCGACGGCGAGCAGCCGGTCGGCCGCCGCGAAGGCCGTCTCGTCGAGCTGGGTGCGCGAGCGGATGCCGAGGATGTGCACGCCCTTGAGCGCCTCGTGCAGGGCCTCGCGGTCGAGCGCCTTCGGCAGGCGCACGAGGTTGGTGTAGCCCGCGCCCTGCATCAGCGCGACCGCGCTGTCGTTGATGCCCTCCAGCAGGAGGACCCGGATCTTGTCCTTGGGAAGCGACAGCTTCTCGGCGGCGGTCTCGGGAATCATCGCTGGACGTCTCGTCACGCCGCCATGGGGCAGGGCGGCGTCAGGGAAGGGAATCGGGCCGCACCGATAGGAGTGGTGGCCCCGCAACGCAACATCGACCGCGCGGGCCAGCCCTGCGCGAAGCGCCTCGACGGCGGAAGATCGTGTCCGGACGGGATCGTCCTGCCGCGATCGCTCGCCATTTGAGGAGAACGTTCTCTCTGTCGTCCCGTGGGCCGCCCGGGCCCATCATGGCCCACCTCGGGATCCGCCGGGAGTCCCTTTGCCTCGCCCTTGCCCCGCGCTCCCGCCCAGGCGTACACGCGAGGACCAGAGCGCCTTCGAGGGCCCGAGGAGACTTCCCGATGAGCGACCGGCAGCCCGGCTTCAACACCCTGGCGATCCATGCGGGCGCCGCGCCCGACGCGACCACGGGCGCGCGGGCCACGCCGATCTACCAGACCACGAGCTTCGTCTTCGACGACGTGGACCACGCCGCCTCGCTGTTCGGGCTGCAGGCCTTCGGCAACATCTACTCGCGCATCACCAACCCGACCAATGCCGTGCTGGAGGAGCGCATCGCGGCGCTCGAGGGCGGCACCGCGGCGGTGGCGGTGGCCTCGGGCCACGCGGCCGAGTTCCTGACCATGCACGCCCTGATGCAGCCGGGCGACCAGTTCGTGGCGGCGAACAAGCTCTACGGCGGCTCGATCAACCAGTTCAACCATTCCTACAAGAATTTCGGCTGGGAGGTGGCCTGGGCCGACACCGACGACCCGGCCTCCTTCGAGGCGGCGATCACCCCCCGCACCAAGGCGATCTTCTGCGAGTCGATCGCCAATCCCGGCGGCGTGATCACCGACATCGCGGCCCTGTCGGCCATCGCGAAGCGCCACAACATCCCGCTCATCGTCGACAACACGATGGCGACGCCGTACCTGATCCGGCCCTTCGAGCACGGGGCCGACATCGTCGTGCACTCGGCCACCAAGTTCCTCGGCGGCCACGGCAACTCGATCGGCGGCCTCATCGTCGACGGCGGCTCGTTCAACTGGGCGGGCGACGCGCGCTACCCGATGCTGAGCCAGCCGCGGCCGGAATATTCCGGCATGGTGCTCTCCGAGACCTTCGGCAATTTCGGCTTCGCCATCGCCGTGCGAGTGCTGGGTTTGCGCGACCTCGGGCCGGCGCTCTCGCCCTTCAACGCCTTCCTGATCCTCAACGGCATCGAGACCCTGCCGCTCAGGATGCAGCGCCACTCCGACAACGCGCTCACGGTGGCGACCTTCCTGGCGCAGCACCCGGAGGTGTGCTGGGTGAGCTATCCGGGCCTCCCGAGCGACCGCTACCACCAGCTCGCCCAGCGCTACACCCCGAAGGGGGCCGGCGCCGTGTTCACCTTCGGCCTGAGGGGCGGCTACGACGCGGGCGTGAAGCTCGTCTCCAACCTCCAGCTCTTCTCGCACCTCGCCAATATCGGTGACACGCGCTCGCTGGTCATCCACCCGGCCTCGACCACGCACCGTCAGCTCACCGACGCGCAGAAGAGCGCCGCGGGCGCCGGGCCGGAGGTGGTGCGCCTCTCGATCGGCCTGGAGGACCCGGCCGACCTGATCGAGGATCTCGACGCGGCCCTGCGCAGCTGAGGCGGCGCCCGACCCGGCTGCGGCAAACGGACCCGCGGCCGGATCGCGGCCCGCGAATCGGGGAACATGGCCCAGCCCCCGCGGTAGCCCTGACGGCATCCCCGTGCCGCTCAGGAGGGCTATCCCGATGTTCATGAGGCTCGACCGTCTCCAGGCCGAACTGCCGACGCCGAAGAAACCCGACCCGAACGCCGCTGCCGCGCTGCAGGAACTGCTCGGCGGCAAGTATGGCGAGATGTCGACGCTCGGGAACTATATGTTCCAGAGCTTCAATTTCCGCAACAAGACCAAACTTCGTCCGTTCTATAGCCTGGTGTCGAGCATCTTCACCGAGGAACTCGGCCATGTCGAGCTGGTCTCGACGGGCGTGGCCATGCTCAACAACGGCCCGGGCGACGACACCGAGAATGTCGACGTCTCGAAGGCGCCCTTCCACGACATGCAGGACGTCCGGCTCGCCGGGGCGTTCTTCTCGCAGGGCGGCGGCGCGACCCCGGTGAACTCAAACGCCCAGTCGTGGAACGTCGACATGGTGACGACCACGGGCAACCTGATCATCGACCTCCTGCACAACTTCCATCTCGAATGCGGCGCCCGCCTGCACAAGCTGCGCGTCTACGAGACCCTGACGGACCCGACCGGCCGCGAGGTCTGCGGCTACCTGCTGGTGCGCGGCTCGGTCCATGCCCATGCCTACGCCCTGGCGATCAAGAAGCTCACCGGCGTCGAGATCGAGAAGATGCTCCCCACGCCGAACATCGTGCTCGACAAGATCCCGGAATGTCAGAAGTACCTGCAGGAGGGTTCGCACCGCCGGCTCTACACCTTCGGCTCGCCGGACTATCCTGAGATGGCAGGCGTCTGGTCGAACGACGAGGTGGCGCTGCCGGGCGACCCGCCGGGCAATCTCGAGATCGTCGACGGGGCGCCGGAGGGCGGCAAGATGGCCGAGCTCGACGGCAATTACGGCGCCTTCGCGCCGGACTACGCGCCGCAGGAGATCTTCGAGATCGCGAGCAAGCTCTACCAGAAGAGCCGCTGAGGCGGCTCCGCCGGAGCGCGGGCGGTTCCCCGCCCGCGCCGCGTGGGTATCAGGCGGCCAGCGCCGGCTTCGCGTGGCGGGCGTAGAGGAATTCCAGCACCTCGGCCCGGCAATGGACGTAGGTCTGATCCTCCACAAGGTCGAGGCGCTTGCGCGGCCGGGCGAGCGGCACGGGCAGGATCTCGCCGATCGTGGCGGAGGGCCCGTTCGTCATCATCACGATGCGGTCGGACAGAAGCACCGCCTCGTCCACGTCGTGCGTGATCATGATGACGGTGTTCCGCAGCCGGACCTGGATCTCCATGAGCTGGTCCTGGAGATGGGCGCGGGTCAGGGCGTCCAGCGCCCCGAATGGCTCGTCCATCAGGAGCACGGTCGGCTCCATGGCGAGCGCCCGGGCGATGCCGACGCGCTGCTTCATGCCGCCCGAGATCTCGTTCGGGCGCTTGTCGGCCGCGTGCGTCATGTTCACGAGCGCCAGGTTGTGCTCGACCCAGGCCGCGCGCTCGGGGCGCGACTTCCGCTTCGCCAGCACCTTGTCGACGGCGAGCGCCACGTTCTCGCGCACCGTCAGCCAGGGCAGGAGCGAGTGGTTCTGGAACACCACGGCGCGCTCGGGACCAGGGCTCGACACCTCCTTGCCGTCGAGCAGCACGACGCCCGTGGAGGCCTTGAGCAGCCCGGCGACGATGTTGAGCACCGTCGACTTGCCGCAGCCCGAATGGCCGATGATCGAGACGAACTCGCCCTTGGCGAGCTTGAGGTTCACGTCGCGCAAGACCTCCGTGGTCTTGCCGCCGCGGGTGAAGCTGATGCCGACCTGCGAGAGGTCGAGATGGGCCGGAGCCTTCATGCTGACCTCCCTCAAGCTGCGCTGGTGCCGCGGGTGACGAGCGCCCCGAGAGCGGCCACCAGACGGTCGAGGATGAAGCCGATCACGCCGACATAGACGAGCGCGACGATGATCTCGGCGATGTGCGACGAGTTCCAGGCGTCCCAGATGAAGAAGCCGATCCCGACGCCGCCGATCAGCATCTCGGCCGCGACGATCGCCAGCCAGGACAGGCCGACGCCGATCCGCAGGCCGGTGAAGATGTAGGGCGCCGCCGACGGCAGCATGATCTTCCAGAAGAACTCGACCGGGTTCAGCCTGATGACGGCCGCGACGTTGCGATAATCCTGCGGTATGTTGCGGATGCCGACCGCGGTGTTGATGATGATCGGCCAGATCGAGGTGATGAATATCACGAAGATCGCCGAGGGCTGGCCGTCGCGGAAGGCGGCGAGCGAGAGCGGCAGCCAGGCGAGCGGCGGGATCGTGCGCAGCACCTGGAAGATCGGATCGAGCCCGCGCATTGCCCAGTCCGACTGGCCCACCAGGGTGCCGAGCAGCACGCCGACCACGACCGCGAGGAAGAAGCCGAGCGCCACGCGCTGGAGGCTCGCGAAGATATGCCAGAACAGGCCCTTGTCGGTGCCGCCGTTGTCGAAGAACGGGTCCGCGATGATCGGCCACGCCTCCGACAGCACCCGCGAGGGCGGGGGCAGGCCGGCGGTGGGACGCGAGCAGGCGACCTCCCAGAACAGCAGGAAAGCCGCGAGCACGACGAGAGGCGGGATCACCCGCGCGGCGAAGGCCTTGAGGCCCTTGGCCGTGACGCGGGGCAGGCGGCGCGCCTTCACGGCGGCGGCGTCGCGCCCCGCCGTGCCGAGGGAGACGGTGACGGAGGCCATCAGGCGACCCTCTTGATACCGAGGCTGGCGAGGTAGGCGGCCGGGTCGGCCGGATCGAAGACCTTGCCGTCGAACATCGTCTCCTTGCCGCGGGAGGTGGAGGCGGGAAGCGCGGAGACGCCGAGGGCCTTGGCGGCGTCGCGCCAGAGGTCCTCGCGGTTCACCTTGTCGATCAGCGCCTTCGTGTCGGTCGCCGGATCGAACTTGCCCCAGCGGATGTCCTCGGTGAGGAACCACAGGTCGTGCGACTTGTACGGATAGGAGGCGTGATCTTCCCAGAACTTCATCGTGAAGGGGCTGTTCTCGACGACGCGGCCGGTGCCGTAGTCGAACTTGCCCTTCATGCGGTCGACGACGTCGGCCACCGGCACGTTGATCCACTGGCGCTTGGCCACGATGCCGGCGAGCTCGTCGCGGTTCTCAGGCTTCTCGCACCATTGCTGGGCCTCCATCACGGCCATCAGCAGGGCCTTGGCCGCGTTCGGGTACTTGTCGACGAAGCTCGCGCGCAGCGCGAAAGCCTTCTCGGGATGGTCCTTCCAGAGCTCGCCGGTGGTGATCGCGGTGTATCCGATGCCCTGGTGGATGAGCTGCTCGTTCCACGGCTCGCAGACGCAGAAGCAGTCCATCGTGCCGACCTTCATGTTCGCCACCATCTGGGGCGGGGGCACGACGATGGTCTCGATATCCTTGTCGGGGTCGATGCCGCCGGCGGCGAGCCAGTAGCGGATCCAGAGGTCGTGGGTGCCGCCGGGGAAGGTCATCGCGGCCTTCACCGACTTGCCCGAGGCCTTCTTCTTCTCCAGCGCCGCCTTGAAGGGCTTGGTGTCGAGCCCGACCTTGACGTCGAGATGCTCCTTGGCGACCGAGATGCACTGGCCGTTCAGGTTGAGCCGGGCGAGGATGTACATCGGCACCGGCACGTTGTTCTGCGTCACGCGGCCCGCCGAGATCAGGTAGGGCATCGGCGTGAGGATGTGGGCGCCGTCGATGCCGCTGCCCTCGGAGCCGAGCACGAGGTTGTCGCGGGTGGTGCCCCAGCTCGCCTGCTTGACCACTTCGGTCTCGGGCACGCCGTACTTGGCGAAGAGGCCCTTCTCCTTGGCGACGAAGAGCGGCGCCGCGTCGGTGAGCGCGATGAAGCCGAGCTTGGCCCCCTTCACCTCGGGCCCGGCGCCCTGCGCGAAGGCGCCGCCGGGCAGCGCCAGCCGCGCCGCGGCGGTGAGCGACAGGGCTGCGGCCGCGCCCTTGAGGACGCTGCGCCGGGTCTTCTCGCCGTTCTGCATCAAGGTCTGCCTTCTTCGAGCCCAAGCCGTCCACCGCACCCGCGAGCGAGCACCCGCCACCCGTTCGGACGGGCAGGTCGGGTTCGCGTCAGCGGCGCTGCTGGCGGAGAGCGGTGCCGTCGCCATTGACGGTCACGGGGGCGTGAGCAGGTTCCGTGCCAACGGGACGGACGGCGGGCGGGCAGGGGGCGATGCGCGGGGCGCAATTCGGTCGCGCGCGGCCCCGCAGGCGCAGCGGCTCGAAAAAGCGGCGCCCTGGCGCACGAAGCGGCAGACCTATCTCATGCCTTGAATTTCAGCAGACCGCTTCGGGCGGGGCATCCCTACGCCGATGGCCCGACGAAAAACCCCGCGGCTCGTGGGAGCCGCGGGGTCCGGTGCGCCAGGAGCCGTTTCCGACCGCGTCGCGGCTGGGAATGGCCTGATTCTCGTTTCGACGCGCTCAGCGCCTCAGTAGTAGAATCGCCGACGATAGTACGGCCGACCGTAGAAGCGCCGCGGGCCGTAGTAGCGGCGATAGTAGGGGCGGCGGTAGAAGTACGGCCGCGGGCGGTAGTAGCGGCGGTAATAGGGCCGGCGGTAATAGTAGAACTGCGCCTTCTCGACGGAGCCGGGCACCGCTTCCGCGTTCAGGGCGAGACCGGGCCCGATCGGCGCAGCCGAGGCGCCCTGCGGCGCCGCCGCCGCGAAGCCCAGGATCAGCAGGGCGGCCAGCAGGAATTTCCTCAACACGATCACGTCTCCTTCTTGTCGGAGCTTTCGAGCGGGCGGACGGCTCGGCGCGCCCGAAACGCCGAGGTCCGGAAAGGGGTTTCAGGGCACGACTACGTAGCCGGCCGGATGTCAGGCGATCTTGGTGGTCATGTCGACGGTCGAGGCCGTGGCGCTCTGCTTCACCAGCGCGATGCCGTGCTCGCAATCCTCGCGGCGGGCATAGCCCTCCCCGGAATCCGCGATCACGTTGCCGTTCTGCACCCGCAGGCGCCAACGCCAGTGACCCGACGCGTCCCGGTAGAGCTCGAACCGCATGGTCTGCCGACGCCTCTCTCGCGCAACCCGGGGTTGGAACATGGCGCGGCCATGCGCGCCGGCAAGGGAGTGTGCGCGCCAACGAAAACGCCGCCCCGGGGATCGGGGCGGCGTCGCATTCGTCTCAGATCGCCACGCGAGGATCAGGAGCGCGGGGCGCGCTCCAGCCAGCCGATGGCGCGGCCCTCGCCGCTGCCCTGGGGCCGGTTGCCGCGCCGGGGCGGACGGCCCTGCGCCTGCTCGGGACGCGGGGCGCCGCGCTCGCCCTGCGGGCGGCCGGCATGGGGACGGGGCTGGTGCTGGCGCGGCGCGTGATGCTGCGCCTCGCCGCGAGCCTCCTGCGCGCGGCGCTCACCCTGACCGCCCTCCTGGCCGCGACCCTGCTGCGGGCGCGGGCCCCGGCCCGGCTCGGCCGGACGGCCGGCGAAGGGACGGCCGCCGGAGGGACGATCCTGGCGCTGGCCGTTGCGGGGGGCGGGGCGGGCGCCGGGACGGGGACCGCGCTCGGGGCGGCGCTCCTCACTCGCGGCGATCTCGGCGGCCTCTTGGCGGGTCGGCGGCGAGAAGCCCTCGGGGAAGCCGGCCACCGGCACCTTCTGGCGTGTCAGCCGCTCGATGTCGCGCAGATACGCCTTCTCCTCGTCGTTGCAGAAGGAGATGGCGAGCCCGTCCGCCCCCGCGCGGGCCGTGCGGCCGATGCGGTGGACGTAGGATTCCGGCACGTTCGGCAGGTCGAAGTTGACGACGTGAGAGACGCCCTCGACGTCGATGCCGCGGGCGGCGATGTCGGTCGCCACCAGCACCCGGCAGGAGCCGTCGCGGAAGGCGGCGAGCGCCCGCTCGCGCTGCGGCTGGCTCTTGTTGCCATGGATCGCGGCGCCCGCGATGCCGGCCTTGTCGAGGCCGCGCACCACCCGGTCCGCGCCGTGCTTCGTGCGGGTGAAGACGAGGACACGATCGATCGCCGGATCGCGCAGGATGTGGGCGAGCAGCGCCTGCTTGGCGCCGGTATGGGCGAAGATCACCTGCTGCTCGACGCGCTCGGCGGTGGTGGCGACCGGGGTCACCGCGACCTGGACCGGATCGGTGAGGTACTGCTCGGCGAGGCCGGCGATGTTCTTCGGCATCGTGGCCGAGAAGAACAGGCTCTGGCGCTTCTGCGGCAGCATCCGCACGATGCGCTTCAGGGCGTGGATGAAGCCGAGGTCGAGCATCTGGTCGGCCTCGTCGAGGACGAGGATCTCGACGCCTTCGAGGGTGAGCGCGCGGCGGTCGACGAGGTCGATCAGCCGGCCCGGGGTGGCGACGAGGATGTCGACGCCGGGCGCGAGCGCCCGCTCCTGGCGGCCGATGGTGACGCCGCCGAACACCACGGTGTTGGTGTAGGGCAGGTGCCGGCCGTAATCGGAGAACGATTCGGCGATCTGGTTGGCGAGTTCGCGCGTCGGCGAGAGCACGAGCACCCGGCAGCCGCGGCGCGGGGCACGGCGGTCCGAGAGCGAGAGCCGGTGCAGGATCGGCAGCGCGAAGGCCGCGGTCTTGCCGGTGCCGGTCTGGGCGATGCCGCAGAGGTCGCGGCCCTGCATGGCGGGGGGAATGGCCTGCGCCTGGATCGGCGTCGGCGCGGTGTAGCCGGCCTCCGCGAGAGCCCGCAGGACGGGCTGAGCGAGGCCGAAATCGGTGAACTGGGTCAAGTCTTTAGGTCTTCTCAGAGCAGCGGGACCGGCGGGCTCGCCCCAGCGGGTGAGCGCGGCATCGAAGGATCCCGGAGGCAGGAGGCTGCCCGCGTGATGGGGCGGCCCGGGTGCATGCACGAACGAAGAGGGGGGCCGGATCTTCCGGAGCCGGCTCGTGGAGCCCGGCCTCTCGGATCCGTCACGCAGCCCCCTCACGCGGCTCCGTCGGCCGCTGACGCTGC
Organism: Methylobacterium dankookense; assembly: GCF_902141855.1. GTDB lineage: Bacteria > Pseudomonadota > Alphaproteobacteria > Rhizobiales > Beijerinckiaceae > Methylobacterium > Methylobacterium dankookense. The sequence goes on from NZ_CABFVH010000035.1 coordinate 19,077, forward strand.
AACGCCGATATGCGGTTCCGCAGGTGCGAAGTCAATGGCGGCAATGCCTGCGGTGGAACCGGCCGAGCCGGTTACCAGCCGAAGCGGGCGATCTGGGCGAGCCGAGCCCTGGCCGCCGTCTCGTCCTGTCCGATCAGGGCGATGCGCTGCGCGAGCTCGTAGCAGCGGGCGCAGAAGGGCAGGGCGAGGAGCGGGATGCCCTCGGACCGTGCCCGGTTCACCGAGGCGACGAGGCAGCCGACCACCGGCTCGGTATCCGGCAGGCCGAGGCAATCCGCGCGCGGGCTCCCGAAGAGCGGCCGGTTCGGCCAGGTGAGCGCGAGCGTGGTACCGCCGCGTCGGTCGGGGGCAGGCGGCACGGTGTAGCTGCGCAGGAACAGCGCGCAGGCGGCGATCAGCAGGGCGAGGGCGAGGCTGGCAGCGCGCATCGCGGTCGTTATCGGGCGCGACCGGCCTCCGGCAACGGGGAGGGTCCGCCGTCAGGCGCCGTCGTCGAAGCGGCTGCGGAAGAATACCTCGCGGCCCGCCCCGTCGATCACCCGCACGGCCTCCGCCGGCGCGCCGCCGCGCTGGGGCGCCCGCGCCCGGGCGAACAGGCGGAGCGCCCGCTCCTCCGCGGCGGCGAGATCCTCCACCCGCACCGAGACGCGGGAGAGGACCGGATCGGGGTCGAGCCCCAGGATCTCGATGTGGAAGGTCTCGCGCGCGCTCAAACGGATCCGCCGGGTCGGGGAGGGGCCCGGAAGGGTTTCCGAGCCGGGCCGCATCAGATAGGCGCTCCCCATGAACCCGCTCAAGGCCGGACTCATCGTCCTGATCTGCCTGATCCTGCTCTGGCTCGGGATCCGGCTGGCACGCCGCGCCATCGACCTCGGCATCGCGGCGGGCTACGAGGCCGAGCGGCGGCGCCAGGCGCAGGCCGAGTCGCAGGGCGAAACGGACCGCCGCGTGGACGGCCCGCCGGACAATCAGACAGGCAGCGGCGCGCAGACGCGCTGAGCCGGCGCCGAGCCGGCCCAGCTTCGGCTTCACGGCGCCTTATCCCGGAAACCCGCCTACCTGCCGCAGCGCTTCGCCGGTCACCAGCGCGGCGGCGACCGCGACGTTGAGGGAGCGCAGACCCGGCCGGAGCGGGATTAGGATGCGGGCGTCGGCGGCCGCGTGGACCGCCTCGGGGACACCGGCCGATTCCCGGCCCATAAGGATGCAGTCGCCGTCTCGGAACGCGAAGGCGGTGTGGGGCTGCGCGCCGGCCGTGGTGGCGAGGACGAGGCGGATGCCGGCGCCGCGCCGCCACGCCTCGAAGGCGCCCCACGAGCGGTGGCGGGTCACGGCCACGTGGTCGAGATAGTCGAGGCCCGAGCGCCGGAGATGCCGGTCCGAGACGTCGAAGCCCGCCGGCTCGACGATCTCGACGGCGAGGCCGAGGCAGGCCGCCATGCGCAGCATGGTGCCGGTGTTCTGGGGGATGTCGGGCTGGTAGAGGGCGAGGCGGAGCATGGATCTGCAGGGCAGGTTTGCGCGCTGCGGCATCGCTCCCCGCTTGGCCCCGGGTCAAGCGTCCTTACCTAAGGGGGCCCGCCCCGGACCGCCGAAAACCCCCGTGCCGTGATGTTCCTCGACTGGCTCGAGCGCCGCATCGACCCGTTCGCGCCCTTCGAGGAGGGCCGCATGCCGCCGAAATCGGTGCTCGGCTTCGCGCGCTTCTACCTCGCCCCGATCCGCTGGGCGCTGGCCTGCCTGTTCGTGATCGCGGTGATCGCGGGCAGCGTCGAGGCCTCGCTCTACCTCGTGATGCGCTGGTTCGTGGACCTGCTCGCGAGCGCCGACCGGGCCACCGTCCTCACGGACCACGCGCCGGGCATCGCCCTCGCGCTCGTCCTCGTCGCGGTGGTGCGGCCCGTGGCGATCTGGCTGCACGAACTCCTGTCGAACCAGCTCGTGGTGCCGCAATCGACCAACCAGATCCGCTGGCGCGCGCATCTCTACACGCTCGGCCACTCGCTCTCCTACTTCCAGGCCGATTTCGCCGGGCGGCTCGCCAACCGCGTGGTGCAGGTCGGGCCGGCGGTGCGGGAGCTCGCCGTCGTCTTCATCGACACGCTGCTCTACGTGGCGATCTACGCGGTCACCGCGATCGCGCTGTTCGGCTCGATCTCGCTGTGGCTCGCCCTGCCCGTGCTCGTCTGGGTCCTGGCCTACGGCGCCCTCACCGCGTGGTTCGTGCCGCGCGCCCGCACCCGCTCGCACCGCACCGCCGACACCCGCTCGACGCTGATCGGCCGGGTGGTGGACAGCTACACCAACATCCTCACGGTGAAGCTCTTCGCCCGCGACCGCGAGGAGCGCGCCGCCGTGCGCGACGCGGTCGACGTGCACACGAAGGCCTATCTCCACCAGTTCCGGCTGGTGACGCTGACGACGACCCTGCTCGGCCTCCTCAACAGCGCGCTCCTCGTGGCGACGGGGGCCGCCTCGCTGCTGCTCTGGCAGCGAGGCGGCATGAGCACCGGCGAGGCCTCGGCCGGCCTCGCGCTGGTCCTGCGCCTCATCGCCATGTCGGGCTGGGTGATGCAGACCGTGCGCGGCGTCTTCGAGAATGTCGGCGTGATCCAGGAGAGCATGCAGACGATCAGCCGGCCGCACGCCCTCGTCGACGCCCCCGGCGCCAAGGCGCTCGCGGTCTCGGGCGGCGCGATCCGCTTCGAGGGGGTCGGCTTCCATTACGGGCGCGGCGACGCCACCATCATCGAGGACCTCACGCTCGACCTGCGCCCGGGCGAGAAGGTCGGGCTCGTCGGCGTCTCGGGCGCGGGCAAGAGCACCATCGCCTCGCTGCTCCTGCGCCTGCACGACGTCGAGAGCGGGCGCATCCTGGTCGACGGGCAGGACATCGCCCGGGTGAGCCAGGAATCCCTGCGCGGCGCCATCGCCATGGTCAGCCAGGACACCTCGCTCCTGCACCGCTCGATCCGCGACAACATCGCCTATGGCCGCCCCGAGGCCAGCCAGGCCGAGATCGAGCGCGCGGCCCGCCTCGCCCATGCCGACGGCTTCATCAGCGACCTCGTCGACCACAAGGGGCGGCGCGGCTACGACGCGCAGGTGGGCGAGCGCGGGGTGAAGCTCTCCGGCGGCCAGCGCCAGCGCATCGCCATCGCCCGCGTCATCCTGAAGGACGCGCCGATCCTGATCCTCGACGAGGCGACCTCGGCGCTGGACAGCGAGGTCGAGGCCGCGATCCAGGACTCCCTCGACACGCTGATGCGCGGCAAGACGGTGCTCGCCATCGCCCATCGCCTCTCGACCATCGCGGCCCTCGACCGGCTCATCGTGATCGACCGGGGCCGGATCGTGGAGGAGGGGAGCCATGCCGAGCTCGTCGCCCGCGGCGGGCTCTACGCGCGGCTCTGGGCGCGCCAGTCCGGCGGCTTCCTCGCCGACCGGGCGGCCGACGACGCGCCGCCCGAGCGCGGGCGACACGTTTCCGACGCGTTGCGCGGATAGAGACAGCTCCTCCGCCGCGGCCCGGCCGCGGCCGATCCCCGTTTTCCAGATCCGAGAGACATCATGCCGGCACTCGACCTCGCGGCCTCGCCCGCGCGGGACAGGGCCCCGTTCCGCCGTCCCTGGCTCGTGGAGCTGCGCGCCACCCTCGCGCTCTCCGGGCCCCTCGTCCTGATCAACCTCGCCCAGCACGGCCTGATCATGGCCGACGTGGTGATGCTCGGCCGCCTCGGCGCCGAGGCGCTGGCCGCGGCGACGCTCGCGCACGGGCTCTATTTCATCCTGTTCATCGGCGGCATCGGCCTGACGAGCGCCGTGGCGCCGCTGATCGCCGAGGCGCTGGGGCGCGACCCCGGCGACACGGAGGCCGCGCGCCGCACCCTGCGCGCCGGGCTCTGGGCGGCGACCCTCGTCTGCGGGCCGGTCATGCTGCTGCTCTGGTTCACCGGGCCGCTGCTCGCCGCGCTCGGCGAGCCGCCGGCGCTCGCCGAGGCCGCGGGCCGCTACATGCGCGTGCTGCAATGGGCGATGTGGCCGGCCCTGCTGTTCATGGCCCTGCGCGGCGCGCTGGCCGCCCTGGAGCGGCCCGCCTGGGCGCTCGCCGCCAGCCTCGCGGCCCTGCCGCTCAACGTGGCGCTCGGCCTCTGGCTCGCCTTCGAGGCCGGCCTCGGCATGGTCGGGATCGGCTGCGCGACCCTGGTCTCCTCCGTGTTCAGCCTCGCCGTGCTCGTGCTCGTGGTGCTGCGCGATCCCGGGCTCCGGCGCCACCGGCTGTTCCACGGCCTCTGGCGCTTCGATCCCGCCCGGCTCGGGGCGGTGGTCCGCCTCGGCCTGCCGATGGTGGCGACGGGGCTGGCCGAGGCCGGGCTGTTCGAGGCGGCGGCGCTCGCCATGGGCCTGTTCGGCGCGAGCCAGCTCGCCGCGCACGCGGTGGCGATCCAGATCGCGGCCTTCTGCTTCATGGTGCCCAACGGCATCGCCCAGGCCGCGACCGTCCGGGTCGGCCTCGCCTTCGGGCGGCGCGACGCCGCCGGCGTGCGCCGGGCGGGCGCCGTGGCGCTGGGGCTGGGCTTGAGCTTCATGAGCCTGTGCGCCCTGACCCAGCTCAGCGTGCCGGAGCCGCTGATCGGCCTGTTCCTCGATTTGCGCGACCCGGCCAACGGCGCCGTGCTGCCGGTGGCCGTGGTCTTCATCGGCTTCGCCGCGCTCTTCGCGGTGGCCGACGGGGTGCAGTCGGTGGCGCTCGGCATGCTGCGCGGCCTGCAGGACACCAAGGTGCCGATGCTGATCGCGGTCGGCGGCTACTGGGGCCTCGGCGTGCCGGTGGGCGCAGGGCTCGCCTGGGGCCTCGGCTTCGAGGGGGCGGGCATCTGGATCGGCTTCTGCGCCGGCCTGTTCGTGGTGGCGGCCCTGCTGGTGGCGCGCTGGCGCCGGCTCGTGCGGGCCGGTCCGGCACGCCCGACGGGCCTCGGGGCACGCCGCCCGACTGTGTCCATTTCGACACCCTGATCCCGCCCCTGAGACATCTCGCGCGCCCTCTTCGCCGCAATGCGGGAGCGGGCGCACGCTCGGCTTGACTTCGGGCGACGGCCGGTCGCATTGCACAGTTTAGAACGATAGTGCTCTGGTCCGGTCCGAAGCGGCCGGCCCGCGCACCCGCGGGGCCCGAGCGCGCCCCGCTTCGGCTTTCACGCTCTGGAGGTTCGAGACCTTGGCGAACACGACTGCCGCCGCGCCCGCCGGCGCCGCCCCGCAGGAGGGCACCCGCCGAGATTTCCTGTTCCTCGCAACCGGTGCCGGCCTCGCCGTCGGCGCCGGCGCGGTGGCCTGGCCCTTCGTCTCCTCGATGGCGCCGGACGCCGCCACCATCGCGGCCGGCGCGCCCATCGAGGTCGACCTGACGCCGATCACCGACGGCCAGATCATCAACGTGTTCTGGCGCGGCAAGCTGATCTTCGTGCGCAAGCTGACGGGCAAGGAGATCACCGACATGAAGGCGGTGCCGCTGGCGGATCTCGCCGACAGGGCCACCTTCGACAGCCGCGTGAAGAGCGGCCACGAGCAGTGGCTCGTGGTCTACGGCAACTGCACCCATCTCGGCTGCGTGCCGATCGGCCACCAGGGCAACTACGAGGGCTGGGCCTGCCCCTGCCACGGCTCGCAGTTCGACGCCGTCGGCCGCGTGCGCCGCGGCCCCGCACCGATCAACCTGCCGCTCCCGCCCTACGCCTTCCAATCCGACACCAAGCTGCGGATCGGCGAAGAGGGCGGCAAGGCCGCGGCCTGAACGAGAAGAGGCGGGAGGTCCCGGAGAGCCCCATGAGCGCACACGGCAACACCTACGTCCCGAAGAGCCGCTTGGCGAAGTGGTTCGAGTCGCGGCTGCCGCTCGTCGGCCTGGTCCACTCGTCCTTCGTGTCCTTCCCGGTTCCGCGCAACCTCAACTACTTCTGGACCTTCGGCGCGATCCTGATCGCCTTCCTGGGCATCCAGATCATCACCGGCGTCTGGCTGGCGATGCACTACCAGCCCTCGGCCACCGAGGCGTTCGATTCCGTCGAGCACATCATGCGCGACGTGAACTACGGCTGGCTGCTGCGCTACGCCCACGCCAACGGCGCGTCGATGTTCTTCGTCGCCGTCTACGTGCACATCTTCCGCAACCTCTACTACGGGTCCTATAAGGCCCCGCGCGAGGTGCTCTACATCCTCGGCGTCGTCATCTACCTGCTGATGATGGCCACCGCCTTCCTCGGCTACACCCTGCCGTGGGGCCAGATGAGCTTCTGGGGCGCCACCGTCATCACCAACATCCTGGCGGCGATCCCGGTGGTCGGCGACACCATCCAGAGCCTGCTCTGGGGCGGCTACTCGGTCGGCAGTCCCACCGTGAACCGCTTCTTCTCGCTGCACTTCCTGCTGCCCTGGATGATCGCCGGCGTCGTGGTGCTCCACGTCTGGGCGCTGCACGTCACGGGTCAGAACAACCCCGCCGGCATCCCGATCAAGTCCTCGAAGGACGCCGTGCCCTTCACCCCCTACGCCACGGTCAAGGACGTGTTCGCCACCGTGGTGTTCATGATCCTGTTCGCGTGGTTCATCTTCTACCAGCCGAACTATCTCGGCCACGCCGACAACTACATCCCGGCCAACCCCGCCGTGACCCCGGCCCACATCGTGCCCGAATGGTACTTCCTGCCGTTCTACGCGATCCTGCGCGCGGTGCCCTCGAAGCTCGGCGGCGTCATCCTGATGTTCTCGGCGGTGATCATCCTGGCGCTCGCGCCCTGGCTCGACACCTCGCGGGTGCGCTCGGCGAACTACCGGCCGATCTACCGGCAGTTCTTCTGGGTGTTCGTGGCCGTGTGCTTCCTGCTCGGCTGGCTCGGCGCCAAGCCGCCGGAGGGCGGCTACGTCATCGCCGCGCAGATCTGCACCGCCTACTACTTCGCCCACTTCCTGATCGTGATGCCGCTCTGCGGCCTGTTCGAGACCCCGACGAAGCTGCCGGGCTCGATCCTGGAGAGCGTCACCGGGCCGGGCAAGCAGGTGAGCGGGGCGGGGATCCCCGCAGGCGCCGCCGCCGCACCGCACACGAAGGGCTGAGGGACGAGAGACAGATGCGCGCCACCAGCCTCATCGCCGCCGCCCTCGCGGCGGCCCTGATCGGCCTGTCCCCGGCCACCCTGTCCCCGGCCCGCGCCGAGGACGGCCACGGCAGCCAGCCGCCGCGCCAGAAGTGGAGCTATGCCGGCGTGTTCGGCCGCTTCGACCAGGCGCAGCTCCAGCGCGGCTTCCAGGTCTACAAGGAGGTCTGCTCCGCCTGCCACTCGATGCGCCTCGTTTCCTTCCGCAACCTCGCGGAAGAGGGCGGTCCCGGCTACTCGGCGGCCCAGGTCAAGGCGCTCGCCGCGACCTACCAGGTGAAGGACGGGCCGAACGATTCGGGCGAGATGTTCGAGCGGCCCGGCCGCCCGGCCGACCGCTTCACGGCGCCCTTCCCGAACGACCAGGCCGCGGCCGCCCCCAATGGCGGCAAGGCGCCGCCGGACTTCTCGGTGCTCGCCAAGGCCCGCACCTTCGAGCGCGGCTTCCCCTGGTTCGTCTTCGACGCGCTGCCCTTCACCGGCTACTCGGAACAGGGCGTCGACTACATCCACGCGCTGCTCGTCGGCTACGAGGATCCGCCGAAGGGCACCGAGGTGCCGGACGGCACCCACTACAACCAGTACTTCCCCGGCCACCTGATCGCGATGCCCAAGCCGATCAGCGACGGGCAGGTGACCTATCCGAAGAACGACAAGGGCGAGCCGGTCGTGCCGGAGACGGTGGACCAGTACAGCAAGGACGTCGCCGCCTTCATGGCCTGGGCGGCCGAGCCGCACATGATGGCCCGCAAGGCGCTGGGCCTGCGCGTGATCCTGTTCCTGATCGTGCTCTCGGGCCTGCTCTACTACGTGAAGAAGAAGATCTGGGCGGATATCGGCGGCGAGGTGCACGGCCTCCAGCCGGAGCTGCACAAGACCTCCTGAGGCGATCTCCGCTTCCCGAAAGAGATGTGCTACGGGCCCCGCGAGGGGCCCGTTTCGCTTTGGCGGGCATCTCTCCCCCCTTGCGGGGAGGAGCCGGAGGTGGGGTGGTGCCGGACGACGCTCGGCGCCCCATCCTGAACCACCCCACCCTGCCCCCTCCCCACAAGGGGGAGGGGACCTACCGCACGAGGTTTTGCGATGACGGCAGCGGTTCTCGGCGTGATGGGCGGCTCCGGGGTCTACGACCTGCCGGGCCTGGAGGACGTGCGCGAGGAGGCCGTGTCCTCCCCCTGGGGCGAGCCCTCGGACGCCTTGCGCATCGGGCGCATCGGCGACACCCGGGTCGTGTTCCTCGCCCGGCACGGGCGCGGCCACCGCTACTCGCCGTCGGGCATCAACTACCGCGCCAATATCGACGCGATGAAGCGCGCCGGCGTCACCGACCTCGTCTCGCTCTCGGCCTGCGGCTCGTTCAAGGACGAGCTCTATCCCGGCCTGTTCGTGCTGGTGGACCAGTTCGTCGACCGCACGCATGGCCGCCCGTCCTCGTTCTTCGGCAATGGCTGCGTCGCCCACGTCTCGATGGCCCATCCGGTGGGGCCGGGCCTGCAGAAGCGCATCGTGGCGGCGGCGGAGGCCGAGCAGATCGCGGTGCATCGCGGCGGCACCTATGTCTGCATGGAGGGGCCGCAATTCTCCTCGCTCAGCGAATCGAAGGCCTACCGGGCGCAAGGGTTCGAGGTGATCGGCATGACCAACATGCCCGAGGCCAAGCTCGCCCGCGAGGCCGAGATCACCTACGCGACGATCGCCATGGTGACCGACTACGATTGCTGGCACCCCGGCCACGACGCCGTCGACGTGGCGGCGGTGGTGACGGTGGCCCGCGCCAATGCCGACAAGGCGGCCCGCCTCGTCGCGCGCCTCGCCCGCGACTTCCCCGCCGAGCGCGAGGACTGCCCGGCGGGCTCGCACCGGGCCCTCGAGGGCGCCATCATGACGGCCGCCGCCCAGCGCGATCCGGAGCTGATCGCCCGGCTCGACGCGGTGGCCGGGCGCGTGCTGCGGGGCTGACCGTCCGTTCCGGCGCCGGAACGCCTTTCCAGCGCGAGGGAAATCACACTAGAAGGCGGGCATTCCGGACCGGCGCCGCGCCGGCCCCCCGCGGCACTCGAAAAGCGAACGCATGCGCAGCGCCAGCATCAGCCGGAAGACGGCGGAGACCGACGTCGCCGTCTCGATCGGCCTCGACGGCACCGGCCAGGCCCGGATCGCCACCGGGATCGGCTTCCTCGACCACATGCTGGAGCTGTTCGCCCGGCACGGTCTGTTCGACCTGGAGATCAAGGTCGAGGGCGACCTCCATGTCGACCAGCACCACTCGGCCGAGGATTGCGGCATCGCGCTGGGCCAGGCCTTCGCCCGGGCGCTCGGCGACAAGCGCGGCATCGCGCGCTACGCCGACGCGCACCTGCCCATGGATGAGACGCTCTCGCGCGTCTGCGTCGACATCTCGGGCCGCCCTTTCCTCGTCTTCCGCACGGCCTTCCGCGTGGAGAAGATCGGCCAGTTCGACACCGAGCTGGTGCGCGAGTGGTTCCAGGCCTTCGCCATGAATGCCGGGATCACCCTGCACGTCGAGACCTTCTACGGCGACAACGCGCACCACATCGCCGAGAGTCTGTTCAAGGGCCTGGCGCGCGCCTTGCGCAAGGCGGTGGCGCTCGATCCCCGCGAGGAGGGCCGCGTGCCCTCGACCAAGGGGACGCTCTGAGGGAGCCGGACATGCGCACGCGCAGCTACACGCTTCACCCGGGCCCGGACGCGATCCCCGGCGAGGCGCACGGCCTCGACCGCGCCCAGGTGGTGGCGGACGGCTTCTCCTGGCCCGCCTTCGCCTTCTCGGTGGCGTGGTTCGCCTTCCACCGCCTCTGGCTCGCGGCCCTGATCGTGGCCGCCGGCCTCGCCCTGGTGGCGCTCGCCGGCTACGCCCTCGGCATCGCGCCGGGCGCGGCCTTCGTCATCACCCTGCTCGCCTCCGTGCTGATCGGGCTCGAGGCCTCTTCGCTTCGCCGCTGGACCCTGGCGCGGCACGGCCGGCCGGCCCGCGACGCGGTGCAGGCGGCCAGCCTCGCCGAGGCCGAGGCCAAGCTGATCGCGCGCTGGCTCGACCCGCGCAGCCTGCCGCCCGCGCCGCAGCGCCCGGCCTTCGCCCGGGACCGCGAGCCGGTGATCGGCCTGTTCCCGGCGGAAGGGGGAGGCCGGTGAGCGGACGGACCATGAGCGAGACCGTCGCGATCATCGATTACGGCTCGGGCAACCTGCACTCGGCGGCCAAGGCCTTCGAGCGCGCCGCCCGCGAGGCGGGACTCGACACGCGCATCCTGGTCACCGGCGATCCCGACGCCGTGGCGGCGGCCGACCGCGTGGTGCTGCCGGGCGTCGGCGCCTATGCCGATTGCCGCCGCGGCCTCGACGCCGTGCCCGGCATGGTCGAGGCGATGACCCGCGCCGCGATCGAGGCGGGCCGGCCCTTCCTCGGCATCTGCGTCGGCATGCAGCTCATGGCGACCCGCGGCCTCGAATACGAGACCACCCCCGGCCTCGGCTGGATCCCCGGCGATGTCGGCCCGATCCGCCCCGCCGACCCGGCCCTCAAGATCCCGCATATGGGCTGGAACACGCTCAAGCCGGATCGCGACCACGCGCTGCTCGCCGGCATCCCCACGGGCGAGGGGGGCCTGCACGCCTATTTCGTGCACAGCTACGCGCTGAAAGCCGGCCGGCCGGGCGAGGTGGTGGCCCATGCCGATTACGGCGGCCCGGTCACCGCCATGGTCGGCCGCGACAACCTCGCCGGCACGCAGTTCCACCCCGAGAAGAGCCAGCGCCTCGGTCTGGCGCTCCTCGCCAACTTCCTCCGTTGGCGGCCCTGAGGGGCCGCCGGCGCTAAAGACGAGTCCCCCCGTGATCCTCTACCCGGCCATCGATCTGAAGGAAGGGCGCTGCGTCCGCCTCGTGCAGGGGGACATGGCCCAGGCCAAGGTGTTCAACGACGATCCCGGGGCGCAGGGCGCGACCTTCGAGGCCCAGGGCTTCTCCTGGCTGCACGTGGTCGATCTCGATGGCGCCTTCGCGGGCGCGCCGCGCAACGCCGCGGCGGTCGACGCCATCCTCGCCCGCGTCACGATCCCCGTGCAGCTCGGCGGCGGCATCCGGGACATGAAGACGCTCGAGGCCTGGCTCGCCAAGGGGATCGCCCGGGTCATCATCGGCACGGCCGCCGTGCGCGACCCCGCCTTCGTGCGCGAGGCCGCCCGGCGCCATCCCGGCAAGATCGCTGTCGGCATCGACGCCAAGGACGGCCGCGTGGCGGTGGAGGGCTGGGCCCAGACCTCCAGCATGACAGCCGAGGAGCTCGGCCGCCGCTTCGAGGATGCCGGGGTCGCCGCGATCATCTACACCGACATCGCCCGCGACGGCATCCTCAAGGGCCTCAACGTCGAGATGACGCTGGCGCTCGCCAAGGCGGTGCAGATCCCGGTCATCGCCTCCGGGGGGCTGGCCTCCATCGAGGACGTGCATCGCCTGCTCCAGCCCGATTGCGCGCTGATCGCCGGCGCCATCACCGGCCGCGCCCTCTACGACGGCCGCATCGACCCGCAGGCGGCGCTGAAGGCCATCGCGGAGGCGCACCGCGCCGGGGCGTGATAGGATCCAAGCTCCACCAAGGATCGCGCCAGGAGGCTGCGATGAGCGTCGTGAAGGCGGCGGCCCGGCCCGTTCCGGCCGGGACCGCCTACGAGGACGATTTCTACACCTGGACGCAGGAGCAGGGCGCGCGCCTGCGGGCCGGGGACATCGCGGGCCTCGACCTCGAAAACCTGGCCGAGGAGATCGAGACCCTGGGGCGCAGCGAGTTCAGCAGCCTAGTCAGCGCCTGGCGCGTGATCCTGCTGCACATGCTGAAATGGGACCATCAGCCAGAGCGCCGGACCCGGAGCTGGGCGCTGTCGATCGCGGCGCAAAGGGCCGAGGCCGCCTATGTCCTGAAGGACAATCCGGGGCTGAAGGGCCGGCTGGAGGAGGCGCTGGAGCGGGCCTATCACGGCGCGCGTATCGGCGCCGCGAAGGAGACGCGGCTGTCGCTAAGGCGCTTTCCGGAACGCTGCCCCTACACCCGGGACGAGATGCTGACGCGTCCCTTCCCCGACGACACGACCGACTGACGAGTCCCCTGTGCTCAAGACCCGCATCATCCCCTGCCTCGACGTCAAGGACGGCCGCGTCGTCAAGGGCGTGCGCTTCCTCGAACTCCGCGACGCGGGCGATCCCGTCGAGGCGGCCAAGGCCTACGACGCGGCCGGCGCCGACGAGCTCTGCTTCCTCGACATCACCGCGAGCCACGAAGCCCGCGGCACCCTGCTCGACGTGGTGAGCCGCACCGCCGAGGCCTGCTTCATGCCGCTCACCGTGGGCGGCGGCGTGCGCGCGGTCGAGGACGTGCGCGCCCTCCTGCTCGCGGGCGCCGACAAGGTCGCGATCAACACCGCCGCCGTGAAGGATCCGGACCTCGTCGCCCGGGCCGCGGAGAAGTTCGGGGCGCAGTGCATCGTGGTGGCGATCGACGCCAAGCGGGTCTCGGGGCCCGGCGAGCCGGCGCGGTGGGAGATCTTCACCCATGGCGGCCGCAACCCGACCGGGCTCGACGCGATCGCATTCGCCCGCACCGTCGCCGCCAAGGGCGCGGGCGAGCTCCTCGTCACCTCCATGGACAAGGACGGCACCCGCTCCGGCTACGACCTCGCCCTGACCCGGGCCATCGCCGACGCGGTGACCGTGCCGGTGATCGCCTCGGGCGGCGTCGGCGGGCTCGACGACCTGGTGGCGGGCGTGGCCCAGGGCGGCGCGAGCGCCGTGCTCGCCGCCTCCATCTTCCATTTCGGGCAGCACAGTGTGAGCGAGGCCAAGGCACACATGGCGGCGGCAGGCCTCTCCATGCGGCTGGATGCTTAATCCCGGCAGGATCCGTGCATAACCTGATGGCCTGTGCCATCTGTCAGCGGCCCGGCTTGCCCGCCGCCGGGCCTTGAAGCAATTTCCCGCCGATCGCGGCGCCGTTGCGGGCCCCATGATGCACGGTGTTGCATGACCGAGTACACGCTGAACGACCTGGCCCAGCTGGTGGCGAGCCGGGCCGGCACCTCGCCCGACCAATCCTACACGGCCAAGCTCCTGGCGGACGGGCCGGCGAAGGCGGCCAAGAAGCTCGGCGAGGAGGCGGTCGAGGCGGCCATCGCCGCCGTGCAGGGCGACCGGGCGGGCCTGACGGCGGAGGCCGCGGACGTGCTCTACCACCTCGTGGTGCTGCTGCAGGCGGGCGGCGTCTCCCTCGACGCGGTGATGGCGGAGCTGCAGCGGCGCACCGCCCAGAGCGGCCTCGCCGAGAAGGCCGCGAGGCGCCACACATGAGCTTCGCGCCGGCGCCCCTCGGCGCGTCCGGCCAGGACCCCGTGACCGGGGAGGGGCCGGCGACGCTCTCCCCCTATCGCCGCTTCACGCGGGAGGAATGGGCGAGCCTGCGCGCCGACACGCCGCTGACGCTCTCGGCCGACGACCTCACCCGGCTGCAATCGATCAACGACCCGATCTCGATCGAGGAGGTGGTGGCGATCTACCTGCCGCTGTCGCGCCTCCTCTCGCTCTACGTCGCCGCGACGCAGGGGCTGTTCAAGGCGACGCAGCGCTTCCTCATCGCCGAGCGCGAGCGCAAGGTCCCCTACATCATCGGGCTCGCCGGCTCGGTGGCGGTCGGCAAGTCGACCACCGCGCGCATCCTGGCCTCGCTGCTGGCCCGCTGGCCGAACACCCCGAAGGTCGACCTCGTCACCACCGACGGCTTCCTCCTGCCGAACGCGGAACTCGCCGCCGGCGGCATCATGGAGCGCAAAGGCTTCCCCGAGAGCTACGACACGGCGGCCCTGCTGCGCTTCCTGCACGACGTGAAGGCCGGCCATCCGCGCGTGACCGCGCCGCTCTACTCGCACCTCGTCTACGACCGGGTGCCGGGCGAGGAGCGCGTGGTGGAGAGCCCCGACATCCTGATCGTCGAGGGCCTCAACGTGCTCCAGCCGGCGCGGCTGCCGCGGGACGGCACGGCGATCCCCTTCGTCTCGGACTTCTTCGACTTCTCGATCTATCTCGACGGGCACGAGGACGACCTGCACCGCTGGTACGTCATGCGCTTCATGAAGCTGCGCGAGACGGCCTTCCGCGATCCGCGCTCCTTCTTCCGCAAATATGCCGAGGTGCCCGAGGCCGAGGCGCTCGCCATCGCCGACCGGCTCTGGACCACGATCAACCTGCCGAACCTGCGCGAGAACATCCTGCCGACGCGCCAACGCGCCAGCCTGATCCTCGCCAAGGGGGCGAGCCACCGGATCGAGAGCGTCGCGCTGCGGCGGCTGTGAGCGGGTCTCATACCAAAGTGCGTTGATCCCGACCCATGGTCGGGATCAACGCACCCGGCGGACGACCGCCGCCGCGCCGTCGCGCGGGCAGACGGCGATGAGTCGAGCTCAGCGCCGTCTGGATCAGAGCCTGTTCGAGCGGGATCGACTGATCGTCATGCAGAGATGGGGCTCGTCCTACCAAACCACCTCATCCTGAGGTGCGAGGCATCAGCCGAGCCTCGAAGGAGGCCTCCGCTTCGCTCCGGCACCTCAGGATGAGGTCGAGGGGGATCAGCGGATTGAACACCTGCTCGATCCGCTCAAACAGGCTCTCAGGCGAACGGAAGCTCGGCCTCCGCGACGTAGGGGCCGCCGCCCGTCGATTCCCGCGCGGAGAACACCGTCACCGCCCGCGCCTCGAAGCGCAGCGGCTCGAACAGGCCGCTCTGGGCCACGTACATCGCCACGCCCTCGGGGCTCGCCTCGCGCCTGAGGCGGGCGAGCGTCACGTGCGGCGTGAAGCGGCGCGTCTCGGGCGGCACCCCGGCGCGGCGCACGAGGCGCTCCTGCTCGACCTGCAGGTCCATCAGCTCCGGCTCCTGCGCGACCGAGGCGAACAGCGCCCGCGGCCGGTCGCCCCCGAAGGCGCCGAGGCCGTCGAGGGTGACGGTGATCGGGGGGCGCGGGCGCATGGACGAGAGTGCCTCCAGCACGTCCTCGGCGACGTCCGCGTCGATGTCGCCCAGGAAGCGCAGGGTGACGTGGTAGTCGCTCTCCTCGACCCAGCGCGCGCCCGGCAGGCCGCCGCGGAAGCGGGCGAGCCGCGCGCCGATCTCGGGCGGGACGGGGAGGCCGGTGAACAGGCGCGGCATGGCGGCCTCCTCGGGTCGGGGCGCTGGCTCAGTGGGCCGGCTCCGCCAGCCGGCCGAGGAAGCTCTCGACCGCGGGGAGGATGCCGGCGACGATCCTGTCCACGCCCTTCGGGTTCGGATGCAGCCCGTCGTCGAGGTTCAGGCCGCGCTCGCCGGCCACGCCCTCCAGGAAGAAGGGGTAGAGCACCAGCCCGTACTGGTGGGCGAGATCGGGATAGATCGCGTCGAAGCGGGCGATGTAGTCGGGGCCGAGATTGGCTGAGGCCCGCATCCCGGCGAGCAGGACCGGAATGCCCCGCGCCTTCAGCCGGGCGACGATGGCGTCGAGGGCCTTGCGGGTCACGGCCGGATCGGTGCCGCGCAGCATGTCGTTGGCGCCGAGTTCGAGGATGACGCCGTCCGTCCCGTCCGGCACCGACCAGTCGACCCGGTCGAGCCCGCCGGTCGCGGTGTCGCCCGAGACCCCGGCATTGGCGATGCTGACGCCGTGGCCGCGCTTGGCGAGCTCGCGCTCCAGCACAGCCGGGAAGGCGGAATCGCCCGGCAGGCGGTAGCCGGCGGTCAGGCTGTCGCCGAGGGCGACGAGCTTCAGGGTGCGGCCGGGCTCGGCCTCGGAGGGGAGGGGGGGCATCAGCAGGGCGAGGGCGGCGAGGAGGAGCGCGGCGAAGCGCAGCAGCGGGCGGGCCCGGCCATCATCCGGGCGTTCCGGCCCGCGATGTCCCACCCCTTGTCCCACCCCTTGGCGCTCCCGCCCGAGAAGCGCCATATCGCCCCGGCATCCACCAGGCATCGATGCACGCCCGCGTGTCGCAGCGCACAGATTCTCTCGCAGCCACACCCGAGCCTCGTCCGCCAGCTTTCCCATCGCGCAAGAGATCGGCCTCCGCGTGACCTCAGGCAAGACCCCAGGCAACGCCCCGACCATCACCGCAGGCCCGGCCGTGAGCCTGAGGGACATCGACCTCAGCCTCGGGCGCGGCGCGGCCCGCGTGCACGTGCTGCGCGGCATCTCCCTCGACGTCCCCCGCGGCGAGGCGGTCGGCCTCGTCGGGCCCTCGGGCTCGGGCAAGTCCACGCTCCTCATGGTGATGGCCGGGCTGGAGCGGCCCGATGCCGGCGCGATCCGGATCGAGGATACCGATCTCGGGCGCCTCGACGAGGACGCGCTGGCCCGCTTCCGGGGGCGGCGCATCGGCATCGTCTTCCAGGCCTTCCACCTCGTGCCGACCATGACGGCGCTGGAGAACGTGGCGCTCCCCCTCGAACTCGCCGACCACCCCCAGGCCCATGCGCGGGCGAAGGCCGAGCTGGAGGCGGTCGGCCTCGGCCATCGCCTGCACCATTATCCGGCCCAGCTCTCCGGCGGCGAGCAGCAGCGCGTCGCCATCGCCCGGGCGATCGCCCCCGACCCCGCGATCCTGGTGGCCGACGAGCCGACCGGCAATCTCGACGAGGCGACGGGCAAGCAGATCGTCGACCTGCTGTTCGGGCTGAAGCGCGACCGCGGCGCCACCCTCGTCCTCGTCACCCACGATGCGAGCCTCGCCCGGCTCTGCGACCGCACGGTGCGGCTGCGCTCGGGCACGATCGAGGCGCCGGAGAGCGTGGCCTGATGCACGGCACCCTTCCCGCCACGCCGTCCGCCGGGCGCGGCTTCCGCCTGCCGCTGACGCTGCGCCTCGCCCTGCGCGAGCTGCGCGGCGGGCTCTCCGGCTTCACCGTCTTCCTCGCCTGCATCGCGCTCGGCGTCGCGGCGATCGCGGGCGTGGCCTCGATCTCGCGCTCGCTCTCGGACGGGCTCGGCCGCGAGGGACGGCGCATCCTCGGCGGCGACCTCAGCTACAGCCTGATCAACCGCGAGGCGAGCGCGACCGAACGCGCCGTGCTGGAGCGCGAGGGCCGCGTCGCCGTGGTCGCGACGCTCCGCGCCATGGCAGTGGCCGGCGAGGGCGCGGCGCTGGTCGAATTGAAGGCCGTGGACGGCAGCTATCCGCTGGCCGGCGTCCTCGTCACCGAGCCGCACGCGCCGCTCCCCGATCTCCTCGCCGCGCAGGACGGCGTGCCGGGCGCGGTGGCCGACCCCGCCCTGATGACCCGGCTCGGCCTCAAGGTGGGCGACCGGGTGAGCCTCGCCGGCCATCCCTTCGCGATCCGCGCCACCCTGGCGAGCGAGCCCGACAAGATCGCGGGCGGCATCGGCTTCGGGCCGCGCCTGCTGATCGCCGAGAGCGCCCTGCGCGGCACCGGTCTCGTCCAGCCGGGCAGCCTCAACCGCTGGAGCTACCGCATCGCGCTGCCCCAGGCCTCCGACCTCGAGATCGACGCGACCGCCGCCCGAGTCGCCAAGGCCGCGCCGGACGCGGGCTGGGAGATGCGCTCGCGCTCCAACGCCGACCCGCGCTTCGCCAAGAGCATCGAGCGCTTCACGCAGTTCCTGACCCTGGTCGGCCTCACCGCCCTCATCGTCGGGGGCGTGGGCGTGGCCAACGCCGTGCACGCCTTCGTGGAGCGCAAGCGCGGCTCCATCGCCACCTTGAAGAGCGTCGGCGCGCCGGGCTCGCAGGTGGTGGCGCTCTATCTCTTACAGGTGATGCTGATCGCCGGCCTCGGCACCGCGATCGGCCTCATGATCGGCGCGAGCCTGCCCTTCGCCGTCGATGCCCTGTTCCGCGACGCGCTGCCCCTGCCGCTGAACCCGACCATCGCCCCGGGCGAGCTGCTGCTGGCGGCAGCCTATGGGTTGCTGACGGCCTTCGCCTTCGCGATCACGCCGCTCGGCCGCGCCCACGACGTGCCGGTCTCGGGGCTGTTCCGCGACGTGGTGGACCCCTCCGCCAGCAAGCCCCGCACGCGCTACCGGCTGCTGCTCGCCGCTTCGCTCCTCGCCCTCGTCGCGCTCGCCGTGGCGACGGCCTTCGACCGGCGCGTGGCCCTCGTCTTCATCGCGGCGGCCGGCATCGCCTTCGGCCTGCTGCGGGTCGTGGCGCTGGGGGTGATGGCCCTGGCGCGGCGCCTGCCGCATCCCAGCCGCGCCGCGCCGCGGATGGCGCTCGCCAACCTGCACCGGCCCGGCGCGCTGACGCCGACCATCGTCCTGTCGCTCGGCCTCGGCGTCACCCTGCTGGTGACGCTGAGCCTGATCGACGCCAACGTGCGCCGCACGCTCACGGCGAGCCTGCCGGCCCGCGCGCCGAACCTGTTCTTCCTCGACATCCCCTCGGCCGACGCCACCCGCTTCCACGACTTCCTGGCGCAGGGCGCGCCGAACGCGAAGGTCGAGCGGGTGCCGATGATGCGCGGGCGCATCGTCGCCCTCGACGGCGTGCCGGCCCAGAAGATCCGCCCCCCCGAGGACGCGGCCTGGGTCCTCGACGGCGACCGCGGCATCACCTACGCCGACGACCTGCCGGACGGCTCGGTGCTCACCGACGGCGCGTGGTGGAACGCGGAGGCGGGCAAGGCGTCCCTGGTCTCCTTCGAGGCGGAGCTCGCGCGCCAGCTCGGGCTGAAGGTCGGCAGCGAGGTCACCGTCAACGTGCTCGGGCGCAACGTGACGGCGAAGATCGCCAACCTGCGCAAGGTCGAGTGGCGCAACCTCGGCATCAACTTCGTGATGGTGTTCTCGCCCGGCACCTTCCGGGGTGCGCCCCATTCCGACCTCGCGACGCTGAGCTTGCCCGGCGGCACCGACGCATCGGCGGAGAACCGCATCCTGCGCGACGTCGCCCACGGCTTCCCCTCGGTCACCAGCGTGCGGGTGAAGGACGCCCTCGACGCGGTGGGCGACCTCGTGGCCAAGCTCGTGCTCGCGATCCGCGGGGCGAGCGCGGTGGCGGTCCTGGCGAGCCTGCTGGTGCTGGCGGGCGCCGTCGCGGCCGGCCACCGCGCGCGGCTCTACGACGCCGTGGTGCTGAAGGTGCTGGGCGCGAGTCGGGCACGGCTGCTCGCCGCCTACGGCCTGGAATACGGGGCGCTCGGGGCGGTCACCGCCCTGTTCGGGCTGATCGCCGGCACGCTCGCGGGCTACGCCATCGTCACCCGGGTGATGCGCCTCGACTTCGTGCTCGACCTCTCGGGCGCCCTCGTCGCGGCCGGGCTCGCCGTGGCGCTCGCCGTGCTGCTGGGGCTCGCCGGCACCTGGCGCATCCTCGGCCAGAAGCCGGCACCCTATCTGCGGGATCTGTGATATACAGCCTGACGTATTCGCCGCCAGGATCGGGCGGCGGCCGCGCCCGGGTTCAAGGCGCAGATGTAGTTGAACGGAGTCCGTCCGCCGGCTTAACGATTTTTAATCCCGCGCTTTACCAACAAAATTACGGCATCGGGCTCGCGAAAACAGGCAGCCGAAGCTCGGCGGGGCCCTTGTGTGCCGCCTCGCGACGCAACATATTCTCCAGCGAGGCGCTCGTCGGCGCCAGGGGCCCATACGGGCCTCGTCTGACACCACGCTGAGAGAGCATCCTCAAGGGAACTCCCATGGCTTTCGAGAACAGTCCCTTCCGGTACGGCGCCCAGGCGCCCGGACACGCCGGCACGCAGGTCGAGGTCGACCAGGGCCTGCGCAGCTTCATGCTCGGCGTCTACAACAACATGGTCGTCGGCCTCGGCATCTCGGGCCTCGTCGCGCTCGGCCTGAACATGGCCGCCACGGCGACCACCGCGACGGGCCAGCTCGCGCTGACCCCGTTCGGCCAGACCCTCTACAACACCCCCCTCAAGTGGGTGCTGATGTTCGCCCCCCTCGTGTTCATCTTCGTCTTCTCGATGCGGATGGACCGGATGTCGGCCTCGTCCGCGCGTATGATGTTCTTCGCCTTCGCGGCGGTGATGGGCGCGTCGATGTCGACGCTGCTCCTCGTCTTCACGGGCGCGAGCGTGGTGCGGGTGTTCTTCATCACCGCGGCGACCTTCGGCGGCCTGAGCCTCTACGGCTACACCACGAAGCGCAGCCTCTCGGGGATGGGCTCGTTCCTGATCATGGGTCTGATCGGCCTGATCATCGCCTCGCTGGTCAACATCTTCCTGGCCTCGAGCGCGCTTCAGTTCGCGATCTCGGTGCTCGGCGTGCTGATCTTCGCGGGCCTGACCGCCTACGACACGCAGAAGCTGAAGGAGATGTATCTCTACAGCGGCTTCGATGCCGAGGGCGCGGCCAAGATGTCGGTGAACGGCGCGCTGACGCTGTACCTCGACTTCATCAACATGTTCCAGTTCCTGCTCTCGCTCATCGGCGACCGCCGCTGAGCCCGAACCGGGACTGAATGAACCAGGAAAGGCCCCGGCGGCGACGCCGGGGCCTTTCTCGTTTGTGGCACGCCCTGCCGAAAGCGGATGCCGACCCGGCGGGCGCACCTACGATCGAGGGCAGGTCAATACGGCCGGCCGCGCTGGTGGGGCGCTCCGTAGCGGCGACGCAGCCAGGAGACGACGCGCGGCAGGACGATGGCGAGCAGGATCTTACGCAAGGGGACCCTCATCAAGCGTTCGTGATGCCGGGCCAATGCGGAGCGGCGCCTTCCGTTCCGCTCCCTGCGGTTCGCGCTACAATTCGAGGGCGAGGGTCACCGGCACGTGGTCGGAGGGGCGCTCCCAGCCCCGGGTCTCGCGGGAGACGGTGACGCCGCGGACCGTGCCGGCGAGGTCCGGCGAGACCCAGGCATGGTCGAGCCGCCGCCCCTTGTTGGCGAGCTCCCAGTTCGGCGAGCGGTAGCTCCACCACGTGTAGATCTTCTCGGGCTCCGGGGTCAGCAGCCGGGCGGTGTCGATCCAGCCGGCCTCAGCCCGCAGGGTCTCCAGGGCCTCGGTCTCGACGGGGGTGTGGCTCACCACGTCGAGGAGTTGCTTGTGCGACCAGACGTCGTGCTCCAGCGGCGCCACGTTGAGGTCGCCGACGAGGATGGCCGGCCCCGAGACGCGCTTGCCGCCCCAGGCGCGCAGCTCCTGCAGGAAGTCGAGCTTGTGCGCGAATTTCGGGTTCAGGCCGCGGTCCGGCACGTCGCCGCCGGCCGGCACGTAGAAATCGTGCAGCACGAGCCCCGCGGCCGGGCCCGCCTCCTTGCCCAGCACCGCCGAGATGTGGCGCGCGTCGGCCCGCTCGCAGAAGCCCATCACGGCCGGATCGAGCAGGGGAAAGCGGGAGAGGATCGCGACGCCGTTATAGCCCTTCTGGCCGGCGAAGACGACGTGCTCGTAACCCGAGCCCTTGAGGGCCTTCAGCGGAAACACCTCGTCCGGGCACTTCGTCTCCTGCAGGCAGAGCACGTCCGGCCGATTCTCGGCGAGGAAGCGCAGCACGGAATCGATGCGCAGGCGCACCGAGTTGATGTTCCAGGTGGAGACGGTGAGGCGCACGGGAAGTTTCTAAGGTTGAGGGCTACAGGGAGATCCGGGCCGCGCCAGACTCCCTCTCCCGTTCGGGAGAGGGGTGGGGTGAGGGTGGAGAACGCGCCGGAGAGGTCGCGACGGCGCCACTGCTCCGTCTCCGCCCCTTCCTGAAAGGTCTCGACCCTCACCCTGTCCCTCTCTCCCGAGCGGGAGAGGGGACCCGCGCCATGTCCTGAAAGGTCCGGTGCGATGTTTCAGGGGTTCTGCGACTGCTTGATGCGCTCGGCCATCGCCTTGTCCTCGGGGCGGCCGTAATTGATGAAGAACAGGGTCGAGTCGACCGGCTTGCCCTTCTGCAGGTTCGAGAGCTGCACCGTGGTCAGGTAGCCCTGCGGGTCGGTGATCCGCCACTGCGACAGGGTCTTCACCTCGGCGTCGAAGTAGAGCTGGATCTTCGAGGTGCCGCCGAGCGTCGCGCGGTCCTCCAGCGCGATGCGCACGCCGCCCGGATCGTTGGTCACCTCGGTCACGGTGAGGTCGCGGGCGAGGTCGATCTTCTCGCGCAGCAGGAATTTCAGCGGCGTCTGGGCGATGAAGTAGGTGTCCTGCGTGGACAGCTTGCGGTCGCGCACGGCCACCGAGGTGCCGTCGGCCACCACCTCCAGCGGCGAGGGCTGGTCGTAGTCGAAGCGCAGGCGCCCGGGCTTGGCGATGGTGAGCTTGCCGCCGATGCGGCGCCCGTCGGCCGCGATCTGCATGAAGTTGCCGGTGAGCGTGGTCAGCCCGTTGAAATAGGCGTTGGCCTGGGCGAGCACGGTCGCCGGGTCGGCGGGCTCCAGGCTCGCGGCCACCGCAGCGGGCGCCCCGACGGCGGCGACCCTGGCCTCGGGCGGGGCCTTCTCCGCGCCCTTCTCAGGGGCGGCGTGCTTGCCGCTCTTGATGCTGCCGGTGCGCGCGTCCGCCGGCTTTTCGGCGGCCTTCGCCTCCTTGGCGTCCTTGCCCTCCTTCTTCGGGGCGGCCGCCTTCTTCGGCGCGGGCGCCGGAGCCGCCGGGGCGGGCGCGGCCTCGGGCTCGGCGGCCGGGGCCGGCTGCTCCTTCTTGCCGCCGAACAGGCTGTCGAGGAAGGCGCCGACCTGCGCCTCGGCGGGCACGGGGGCGAGCCAGGCCGCGAGGACGAGGAGCGAACCGGCAACGGGGCTGGTGCGGCGGCCGTTCATCGTGGGCGATCTCCTGGGGTCCGGGCGGGCCGCTTGCGTCGGGAGTCTTGACGTCAGGGTCTTGGCATCGGGGCTTCGAGTCCCGCTTAGAGCCTCGCCCTGTGGCGAAGATGCGACGCCGGCCCGCGACGGGGCCGGCGCCAGACGAGCTCAGTCGTCGTCGTACATCGCCGAGCCCATGGCCGAGCTGGCATGGTGGCCGCCATCGACCAGGATCTCGCGCTTGCCTGCATGGTTGGCCGGGCCGACGATGCCCTCGATCTCCATCCGCTCCATCAGCGAGGCGGCGCGGTTGTAGCCGATCTGCAGGCGGCGCTGGATGTAGCTGGTCGAGGCCTTCTGGTCGCGCAGCACCACCTGGACCGCCTGCTCGTAGAGGTCGCCTGCCTCGCCGCCGACCGAGGCCGCGAAGGCGCCGACGTCGAAGACCGGGGCCTCTTCCTCGCGCTCCTCGGGGGGCGGCGCCTTGGCGCCGCGGCCGCCCTTGGCCGGGGCCTCCTCGGAGGCCTCGTCGGCGGTGACGGCATCGAGATAGGCGGGCCGGCCCTGGCGCTTGAGGTGAGCGACGACGCTCTCGACCTCGGCATCCGAGCAGAACGGGCCATGCACGCGCGTGGTCCGTCCGCCGCCCGCCATGAACAGCATGTCGCCCTGGCCGAGCAGCTGCTCCGCGCCCATCTCGCCGAGGATGGTGCGCGAGTCGATCTTGCTCGTCACCTGGAAGCTGATCCGGGTCGGGAAGTTCGCCTTGATCGTGCCGGTGATCACGTCCACCGAGGGCCGCTGCGTCGCCATGATCAGGTGGATGCCGGCCGCGCGCGCCATCTGGGCGAGCCGCTGGATCGCCCCCTCGATGTCCTTGCCGGCCACCATCATCAGGTCGGCCATCTCGTCCACCACGATCACGATGTAGGGCAGAGGCGACAGGTCCATCGCCTCGTCCTCGTACACCGCCTCGCCCGTCTGCCGGTCGAACCCGGTCTGCACCGTGCGGGTGATGGTCTCGCCGCGGTCGCGGGCCTCCTTCATCCGGGCGTTGTAGCCGTCGATATTCCGCACCGCGATCTTGGACATCTTCTTGTAGCGCTCCTCCATCTCGCGCACGGCCCATTTGAGGGCGATGACCGCCTTCTTCGGGTCGATGACGACGGGGGAGAGCAGGTGCGGGATGCCGTCATAGACGGACAGCTCCAGCATCTTCGGGTCGACCATGATCAGGCGGCACTCCTCGGGCTTGAGCCGGTAGAGGAGCGAGAGGATCATGGTGTTGATGGCGACCGACTTGCCCGAGCCGGTGGTGCCGGCCACCAGCAGGTGGGGCATGCGGGCGAGGTCGGCGATGATCGGCTCGCCGCCGATGTTCTTGCCGAGGCACAAAGCCAGCTTGTGCTTGGTCTCGGCGAAGTCCGGCGCCGAGAGAAGCTCGCGCAGATAGACCGTCTCACGGGTCTCGTTCGGCAGCTCGATGCCGATGACGTTGCGGCCGGGCACGACCGCGACGCGGGCCGAGACCGCCGACATCGAGCGGGCGATGTCGTCCGACAGGCCGATGACGCGGGACGACTTGGTGCCGGGCGCCGGCTCCAGCTCGTAGAGGGTGACGACGGGGCCGGGGCGGACGGCGAGGATGTCGCCGCGCACGCCGAAATCCTGGACCGTCTGCTGCAGGTTGAGGGCGTTCTGCTCCAGCACGTCGGCATCGACCTCGGCGCTGCCGCCGGGAACGGGCAGGGCGAGGAGCTCGAGCGAGGGCAGCGCGTAATCGGCGTTGGCGAAGGCCGCGACCTCGAGATGGCGGCCGGCCGGGATCAGGTGCGGGCGCACCACGGCCGGCAGGTTCGCCACCGGGGCGGGGAGGGGGGCCGCGGCCTCCTCCGGCTCGACGGCCTCGACGGGCGCCGGCTCGGCACAGGGGAGGACCTCGGCCGCCTCCGCCACGGGTTCGCTCTCCGTCACTGTGGGCTCGGCCGCGCGGCCGCGCAGCAGGACGGGACGGGACGGGATCGGCACCACCACCGGCGCGGGCGCGACCGCCGCCACGGCCGGCGCCGGGGCGCTCGTCGGCTCAGGCGCCGGGGCGGCCTCGGCGGCCGGCTCGCCCGGCTGGCGCGCGGGACGGATCGCGGCGCGGGCGGCCATGGCCGAGAGGGCCGGGCGCGGCGCCTCGGCAGGGGAGGGGAGGGGTTCGGCGGCGGTCGGCGCCTCGGGGGCCTGCCCGAAGGCCGGCGCGGCCGTGCCGAGGATCAGGGAGAGGGCCGGGCGCGGCGGCAGGAAGGCGGCGGCGGCCTCCGCGGCGGCGCGGGCGGCGGCGTTGTCCTGCAGGTCGGCCGGGCGCGGCGGCATGTCGAAGCGCACCAGCCGGTCGAGCACGTAGACGGGCTTCGGCGGCAGCGAGCGCAGATGCGAGATGTCGACCGGCAGCGAGACGTAGGATTCGGTCTCGGAAACGGGCTCCGCCTCCGGGGCCTCGGCGGGCTCGGCCGCGGGCTCCTCGGGGCGCTCCAGGGCGGCCCAGACCTCGACGGAGGAGAGGTCGTCCTCGCCGAACCAGGGCTGCACCGCCGACCATTCGGGCAGGTCGGAGAAGTCGGCCGCCACGGGCGCAGGGACGGCCGGCATGGGCAGGGGGGCCTCGGCGGGATCGACCGATCCGGCCGGCATCTCGACCGCGGGCCGGGCGGGGCGGCGGTCCGGGGTGCGGAAGTAGCGCACGCCGGGGGGCGCCACGAAGGGCTGGCGCCAGAGGGGCAGGGGCGGCCCGGCGGCGAGGCGCGTGGCCTCCGCGGCGGCGGTCTCCGCCTCGATCCGGGCGGCCTCGGCCTGCGCCGCGGCGCGCGCCACCTCGGCGCTCTCGGCGGCGACACGCGCCTCCTCGATGGCCCGGCTCGCGGCGTCGGCCTCGGCGCGGGCGCGCTCCAGGGCGATGCGCTCGGCCTCGAGCGCCCGCATGCGGCGCTCCTGCAGGATCGTATCCGGCGTGCGGGTGTAGCGCACGGCCGAGGGCTCGGCCGGGGCGGGCATGCCGACAGGGCCGGCAAGGTGGGGGATGGTGTGGGAAATGGCGTGGGCGGCCGGGAGCGGCGCGCCCTCGGGCGCGATCGCGGCCGGGCGGCGGGGCTGGCGCACCAGCACGCCGGGCGTGGAGGCGGCGTGGTCGATCCGGCTCTCGGGGAGGGGGCTCTCGAAGCCGGCGCGGTCGTCGAAGACCTGGGCGGGCCAGCCGGCCTCGGGGTGCCCGGCCTCGGCCCAGGGCGCCGGCGCGTCGGGATAGGACAGGTGCGGCTCCGGCCCGCGGCCGACGAGGGCGCCGGGCGGGGTCGACCAGCTCTGGGCCGGTCGGGGGAGTTTGTAGCCGGGATGGCGCGGCGGCCCGGCGAGGCGCCGGGTCAGGCTGGCGCGCAGCGACATCAGCCGATGCGCCAGGGCGCCGAGCGAGAGGCCGGGGCGGTCGACGCCGCGGCCCGGACGGGAGGGATCGCGATGTGAGTAGGGAGGCCGTCCCGATGCGCGCATGGGTGCTCAGGTGACTCGAAACAGAGGGGCCGCCCGGGCACGGGCGGGTCATCCCTGAGTTAGGGGCCTCGTCGTTAACAGAGGCTTGAGCGGAGGCGCGGACGGTTACCGCTCCCCTCCCCCGCGACGCTCCGTCGAGAGCTGCGGCACCCAGACCCGACCGTCGAACAGGCGGCGCGCGGTCCGGTAGAACGAGCCCGCCCGGGCGGCCCAGCCGCCCGCCTCCGCCGCGACCTCGGCGCCGACAGTGAGCACGCCCGACGGCATGCCGAGCCGCAGCGGCCCCTCCCCCGCCTTCGGCGAGAGCGCCTCGGCGACCACGGTGCCCGGGATGCGCGCGGCCACCGCCGTGCACAGGGAGACGGTGAGCGGCAGGGCCCGGTGCGGCTGGCCGTTCGAGATCACCCGCGCCGCGAGGTCGATCTCCGCGGCGGGCACCGCCTCGCCGGTCAGGGTGACGGCGTCGGCGGGCGGCGACACGAAGCCCACGAAGGGCACCATGCGGATGGCGCGCGCCGCCTCCGCATCGGGCGCGATGCCCATCCGCACGGAGCCCTGCACGCGGATCTCGTCCAGGAGCGCCAGGAGCGCGGGATCGGATTCGAGCCGGTCGGGCAGCTCGGTCCCGGTGAGGCCGAGGTCGCGGGCGCGCACGAACACGGTGGCGTTCGCCGCATCGACCAGGGACGCCTCGACCGGGCCGAGGCCGGGAATGTCGAGGCGGTCGATCGTCCGGCCCGTGGGCAGGAGCCGGCCCGTGGTGGCGCCGCCGGGCTCCAGGAAGTCGAGCCGGATCGGCGCGCCCGTGCCGAAGACACCGGGAATCGCGAGGTCGCCGTCGTAGCGGGCGCGTCCTTGAGCGACGGGGAAGGTGGCGCGGATGATCCGGGCGGTGTTGGTGTTGAAGATGCGCACCGTTGCCTCGTCGCCCGAGACGCTCACCAGCCCCGCGTCGACGGCGAAGGGGCCCACCGCCGCGCTCATGTTTCCGCAATTGCCGGCGTAATCGACCCGGGCCTCGCGGATCTGCACCTGCGCGAAGGTGTAGTCGATGTCGGCATCCGGCCGGGCGGAGGGCGCGAGCACGCAGATCTTGGACAGGGAGGACACGCCCCCGCCCATGCCGTCGAGCTGGCGGCCATAGGGGTCGGGCGTGCCCATGGCCGCGCAGAACAGGGCGTCCCAGTCGGCCCGGTCCGCGGGCAGGTCGCTCGCGTGGAACAGGATCGCCTTGCTGGTGCCGCCGCGCATGAACACGGCCGGGATCGGGTTCTGCATCGGTCGAAGGTCTCCTCGGGCGCCGAGCCCGGTTGAGTCCGGCCGCGCGTTCGGCCTATCGATGGGCGCGGGGGTCACTCCGCGCGTGGTCGCCGTCAATCTAGAGCGCTCTCCGCCGGAATGGACGCCGGTTCGGCGAAGAGAGCGCGCCAAAACAATGACTTAGAGCCGTGTCCCGATCCAGCGGGATCGGAACACGGCTCAAGGAGAGGTCACGATGTCGCGCGAACCCGCCGCCCGCGCCCCGTCTCCGCCGCGCGGCCGGCGCCGGGCCGTCATCCGGTCCATATTGGTACTGGGCGCCTTCGCCGCCCTGCCCGCATCGGAGATCGCCTTGGCCCAAACCTCCTCTTCCGAGACCGCGCACGCGATCGCGCCGACCGGGACGCTGCGCGCCGCCATCAACTACGGCAACCCGGTCCTGGCCCAGAAGGGGCCGGACGGGCAGCCGGCCGGCGTCTCGGCGGATCTCGCGCGCGAGCTCGGCCGGCGCCTCGGCCTGCCCGTCGGCTTCGTGACCTTCGACACCGCCGGCGCGGTGGTCGAGGCGCTGGGCGGCGCGCGGAGCTGGGATGTGGCCTTCCTGGCGATCGATCCGCACCGGGGCGAGACCATCGCGTTCAGCCCGCCCTACGTGCTGATCGAGGGCGCCTACATGGTCCGGGCCGATTCGCCGATCACGCGCAACGCGGAGGTCGACCGGCCGGGCATGCGGATCGCGGTGGGCCGCAACACCGCCTACGACCTCTATCTCGGGCGCCATCTCAAGGCGGCCGAGCGGGTCTATGCCCCCACTTCGGCCGACGCCCTCGCCCTGTTCCTGGCGGAGAAGCCGGAGGTCCTCGCCTCGGTGCGCCAGCCGCTCGAAGCCTATGCGCGCGACCATGCGGGGCTGCGCCTGCTCCCGGGCCGGTTCATGGTCATCGAGCAGGCGGTGGCGACCCCGAAGGCGAACGGGCAGGCGGCCGACTACATGCGGGCCTTCATCGAAGAGATGAAGGCCTCCGGCTTCGTCGCACGGGCCCTGGCGCGCAGCGGGCAGAACGACGCCGTGGTGGCCCCCGCGGCGTCCGCGCCCTGACCCGGCTTGCTCAGATCCGCGTGCCGAAGATCTCGGCCACCTGCGGGATGTCCTTGTCGCCGCGGCCCGAGAGATTCATCACCATCAGGTGGTCGGCCGGGCGCTGGGGCGCGAGCTCCAGCACCTTGGACAGCGCGTGGGCGGGCTCCAGCGCCGGGATGATGCCCTCCAGCATCGAGCAGAGCTTGAACGCCTCCAGCGTCTCGGCGTCGGTGGCCGAGAGATAGGTGACGCGGCCCATCTCGTGGAGCCAGGCGTGCTCGGGGCCGATGCCCGGATAGTCGAGGCCCGCCGAGATCGAGTGCGCGTCGGCGATCTGGCCATCCGCATCCATCAGGAGGTAGGTGCGGTTGCCGTGGAGCACGCCCGGCCGCCCGCCGGTAAGCGAGGCCGCGTGCAGGCCGCTCTCGACGCCGTGGCCCGCCGCCTCGACCCCGAAGATCTCGACCTCGCGGTCGTCGAGGAAGGGATGGAACAGGCCCATGGCGTTCGAGCCGCCGCCGATGCAGGCGACGAGCGAATCGGGAATGCGGCCTTCCTGGGCCAGCATCTGCTCGCGGGTCTCGCGGCCGATCACCGCCTGGAAGTCGCGCACCATGGCCGGGTAGGGGTGCGGGCCCGCCACCGTGCCGATGCAGTAGAAGGTGTCGGCGACGTTGGTGACCCAGTCGCGCAGGGCCTCGTTCATCGCGTCCTTGAGGGTCTTGGTGCCGGATTCCACCGGCACCACCTCGGCGCCGAGCATCTTCATGCGGAAGACGTTCGGGGCCTGCCGGGCCACGTCGACGGCGCCCATGTAGACGACGCATTTCAGGCCGAAGCGGGCGCAGAGGGTGGCGGTGGCGACCCCGTGCTGGCCCGCGCCCGTCTCGGCGATGATGCGCGGCTTGCCCATGCGGCGGGCCAGCAGGATCTGGCCCAGCACGTTGTTCACCTTGTGCGAGCCGGTGTGGTTCAGCTCCTCGCGCTTGAAATAGACCTTGGCGCCCTGGCCGGCGGGGGCCTTGGCGCGCAGGTGCTCGGTCAGGCGCTCGGCGTAGTAGAGCGGGCTCGGCCGGCCGATATAGTGGGTGCCGTAGGACTCCATGTCGGCCTTGAACTGCGGATCGGCCTTGGCCGCCTCGTAGGCCTTCTCCAGGTCGAGGATCAGCGGCATCAGGGTCTCGGCGACGAAGCGGCCGCCGAAGATGCCGAAGCGCCCGCGCTCGTCGGGGCCGGTGCGGAAGGAGTTGGGGGTCGCTGCGATGGTCACGGGGCAGTCCTTGGAGCGCTGAAGGGGCGCGGCGGGGCGCCCGGCATTGGGCCTGCTTTAGACCCCTCGCGGCGCCGACGCCAAGCCGGCTTCCGTGTCTCCTGACGAAACGCCGCTGCGCCGCCGCCGCCGGAGGGAGGGCGTCCGGTGATCGGGCGCTACGCGAGGGGCACGTCGCGCCCATCCGCGGCAGCGCTTGGCCGATCTGCCGCGGCGCTTGGCCGACCTGCCGCGGCGCTTGGCCGACCTGCCGCGGCGCTTGCCCGCACCGCCGCGACGAAGGCCGCGATGAGGGCCGGATCCTTGATGCCGGGCGCGGTCTCGACCCCGGAGGAGACGTCGACGGCGGGCGCGCCCGTGCGGGCGAGGGCCTCGGCGACATTGTCCGGGCGCAGGCCTCCCGAGAGCATCCAGCCGGCGGGGAGCCGGGCGCCCGCGATCAGCCGCCAGTCGAAGGCGAGGCCGTTGCCGCCGGGCAGCACCGCGCCGGGCGGCGGCTTGGCGTCGAGGAGCAGGCGGTCGACCGCCGCGTAGTCCGGGATGCGGGCGAGATCCGCCTCGGCGCCGATGCCGAGCGCCTTCATCACCGGCCGCCCGGCGAGCGCCCGGATGGCGGCGACGCGCTCCGGGCTCTCGCGCCCGTGGAGCTGGATCAGGTCGGGCGCGACGCTCTCCAGCGCGGCGCGGAGCGTGGCGTCGTCCGGATCGACCAGCAGCACCACGCGCTCGGCCCGGCCGCGCACCTCGGCGGCCAGCGCCTGCGCCTCCGGCCAGCCGAGATGGCGCGGGCTCGGCGCGAAATGCACGAAGCCGACGAGGTCGGCGCCGGCCTCGAGCGCCGCCGCCAGGGTCTCGGGCGTGCCGAGGCCGCAGATCTTGACGCGGGTGGTCACGGCGCGCGGGGCGTCCTCAGCGCGGGGCGGGCAGAGCCGTGCGGGCGGGCAGGCCCGGGCGGACGGGCTCGGGCTCCGGCACCGCGGCGCGCAGGCGGGTGGTCTCCTCCTCCAGGCGGCGCACCGTGCGGCCGCGGCTGCGCGCGGTGCGGCGGACGCGGCCCTGGCCGAGCCAGGTGAAGATGCCGCCGACCACGATGCCGAGCGCCACCGCGACGAAGACGATCGCGTAGAGCGGCAGGACGAGGCTGAAGGCCGGCACCTCGGAGAAGGGATCGAAGGACAGGGTCACCGGCGCCCGGTTGGCGACCGCCAGCAGGATCACCAGCACCGCGACCGGCAGCAGCACCAGCCCCTTGAGGAAACGGATCATCGCGTCACAACTCCAAGCCCGCCGGGGCCTCTCCGAGCCCGCCGGGGGCGTCCTGCCTGTCACAATCCGCGTGCGGACGGCCCGATCCGCGGGCCGCCCGCCGGCCCATCGAGCCGAGATAGGGTGCGCACCCGGCCGCGGCGACATGCCGGCACGTCACGCCTCCTCGGCCTGTCCCTCGCCGATGCCGGCCGCGTTGAGGCGCTGGCGCATCTCCTTGCCGGTCTTGAAGACGGGGATCGCCTTCTCGGAGACCGCCACCGCCTCGCCCGTGCGCGGGTTGCGCCCGCGCCGCGCCTCGCGGCGCTTCACCGAGAAGGCGCCGAAGCCGCGCAGCTCCACCCGGTCGCCGCGGGCCAGCGCGTCCGCGATGGTGTCGAGGATCGCGTTGACCAGGATCTCGACATCCCGCTGGTAGAGATGCGGGTTGCGCTCGGCGATTCTGAGGACGAGCTCCGACTTGATCATGTGTCCTGGTCTTCCCGAAAGATCGCCGATGAAGATCCGGCGCTCGCTTTGAGGAAGCCGGGCGGCCCGGCTTCAGGATTCGTCTCGGATGCCCCCGGAGATCCCCCTGGAGCCGTTCCCCGATGCCGAGCCGGCATCCGCTCAGGCCGGGGGCGCTAGGGCGTCGCCTCGGCGCCGGGGCGCCACAGGGCGAGCAGGCCGCCCTGGGCCAGCCCCTGCGTCTCCTCGCCGATCCGGCGCAGGCGGGCGGCGAGGCCCTGGAACCCGGCGAGGTCGGCGCCCGTCCCCAGGGCCGACCACAGGCTGAAATCCGATTCCGAGCGCGGCTTCCAGTCGGTCACGGGCAGGTTCTTGGCGACCTTGCGCTCGGTCTCCAGCCACGCGACCGCCTGGCGCTCGGCGCCGAGCTCATCCACCAGCTTGAGCGGCACGCTCTGGCGGCCGCTGAACACCCGGCCGTCGGAGACCGCGGCGAGCTGCGTCTCGCTCATGCCGCGGCGCTCGGCCACCAGCCCCTTGAACCAGGCATAGGTGTCGCCGACGACGGCCGCGAGCGCGGCGCGCGCCTCGGGCGAGGTCGGGGCGAAGCCCGAGGGCTCGGCCTTGAGCGGCGAGGACTTCACCGACTCGACCTTCACGCCGACCTTGTCGAGCAGCCCCGAGACCTCCGGGTACTGGAACAGCACGCCGATCGAGCCGACGAGCGAGGTCTCCCGCGCCACGATGTGGTCGGCGGCGAGCGCCGTGATGTAGGCGCCGGAGGCCGCGGTGCCGTCCACGAAGGCGACCACTGGCTTCTTGGCGGCGAGCTGGCGCAGGTTGCGGTAGATCTCCTCCGAGCCCGTGGTGGTGCCGCCGGGCGAGTTGATCGAGACGACGACACCCTGCACGGCCGAGGACTCGCCGACGCGCTTCATCAGCTTGGCGGTCGCCTCGCTGCCGGCGATGAAGCCCGAGACCGAGATCCGCGCGATCTGCGGGCGCACCGCGCCGAAGCCGATGCCCTCGGAGCCCGCGCGGACGCGCAGGCCGACGGCGCCCGCCGCGACGACGAGCCCGCCGATGCCCAGGACCCGCCAGAGGGTGAGCTTGCGGCGCAGGCGCCTGCGGTCGATGAGAAGTTCGGGATCGGCGGCCATGCGATGGTGGTCTCCCTCGCGTGCCCGGCGCGCGGCCGGTCCGTTCTTGGTTGGCCCGCGCGCTCCGGGTCGGCGCGGGCGGCGGCAAGCCTGTCACAGGCGGCGTCGGTTTGCACCCAAACTTTGGCCGGGTCCAGAGGCTTCGTGCACTGCCAAGTGCTTGACACGCCTCGCCTCGTGGGTCCGCCGCGGCGCCGTCGGGCGCACCCGGGCCGGAGCCGGCGCCGGATCCGTGTCGGCGAGCCGGGAAAACCGGTGACCGGCAATCGGCCCCCTCCGAGTCCGGCCGACAAACGAAAAGCCCGCGCGGGGCATCCCGCGCGGGCTTCTCTCGGCCTTGGCCGCCCGGACGAGCCGGGCGACCGTCAAGGTCGGCTCACTCCTCGTCGGAGCGCTTCTTGTTGAAGGCGGCGCCGAGGATGTCGCCGAGCGAGGCACCCGAATCGGCGGAGCCGAACTGGGCCATGGCCTCCTTCTCCTCGGCGACCTCGAGGGCCTTGATCGAGACCTGCACGCGGCGGGCCTTGCGGTCGAACTGGACGACGCGGGCGTCGAACTTCTCGCCGGTGGCGAAGCGCTCGGGGCGCTGGTCGCCGCGGTCGCGCGCCAGCTCGGCGCGGCGGATGAAGGTCTGCATGTCGGTGTCGGCGATCTTCACCTCGACGCCCGAATCCTTCACCTCGATCACCTCGCAGGTGACGACCTGACCCTTCTTGATCTCGCCGGCCTCGGCATAGGGGTCGCCGCCGAGCTGCTTGACGCCCAGCGAGATGCGCTCCTTCTCGACATCGACGTCGAGGACCTGGGCGCGCACGATGTCGCCCTTCTTGTACTCCTCGATGACCTGCTCGCCGGGACGGTTCCAGTCGAGATCCGACAGGTGGACCATGCCGTCGACGTCGCCCTCGAGGCCGATGAACAGGCCGAACTCGGTCTTGTTCTTGACCTCGCCCTCGACCTCGGAGCCCACCGGATGCTTCTCGGCGAAGCCGTCCCAGGGGTTCTGCAGGGTCTGCTTGAGGCCGAGCGAGATGCGGCGCTTGACCGGATCGACCTCCAGGATCTGCACCTCGACCTCCTGGGAGGTGGAGACGATCTTGCCCGGGTGGACGTTCTTCTTGGTCCAGCTCATCTCGGAGACGTGGATCAGGCCCTCGATCCCCGGCTCCAGCTCCACGAAGGCGCCGTAATCGGTGATGTTGGTCACGCGGCCCTTGAGCTTGGCGTCCACGGGGTAGCGGGCGGCGATGCCCTCCCACGGATCGGCCAAGAGCTGCTTGATGCCGAGCGAGATGCGGTGCGTCTCGTGGTTGATCTTGATGATCTTGACCTTCACCGTCTGGCCGATGGTCACGACCTCGGACGGGTGGTTCACGCGGCGCCACGCCATGTCGGTGACGTGCAGCAGGCCGTCGATGCCGCCGAGATCGACGAAGGCGCCGTACTCGGTGATGTTCTTGACGACGCCGTCGATGACCTGACCTTCCTCAAGGTTGGCCACCAGCTCCGAGCGCTGCTCGGCGCGGCTCTCCTCGAGCACGGTGCGGCGCGACACGACGATGTTGCCGCGGCGGCGATCCATCTTGAGGATCTGGAAGGGCTGCGGCGTGCCGAGCAGCGGGGTCACGTCGCGCACCGGGCGGATGTCGACCTGCGAGCGCGGCAGGAAGGCCACGGCGCCGTCGAGATCGACGGTGTAGCCGCCCTTGACCTGGTTGAAGATCGTGCCGGTGACGCGCTCGTTGGCCTCGAAGGCCTTCTCGAGCTTGACCCACGACTCCTCGCGGCGGGCCTTGTCACGGGAGATGACGGCCTCGCCGAGCGCGTTCTCGATGCGGTCGACATAGACCTCGACCTCGTCGCCGACGTTCAGCTCGCCGTCGCGGCCGGGGCCCTGGAATTCCTTGAGGGCGACGCGGCCTTCCGTCTTGGCGCCGATGTCGATGACGGCCACGTCCTTCTCGATCGCGACGACGCGACCCTTGACGACGGAGCCTTCGGTGATCTCGTGTTGGAGGAAGCTCTCCTCCAGCAGGGCGGCGAAATCCTCGTGCGCGCTCTGCAGGGCGGTACCAGCGGTCATTCTGTCTCCTGGGGGCCTCGGTCGGAGGCCCTTGCGTCAGCGGCTCGTGTTGCGTTGCGCCCGGTCGTCCGCCGCAGCCCGGTCCCGGAACGGGGACGAGGCGACCGGTCCTGACGGACCGGCTTGCCGACGCGATTGGTGTGCGGTGTCCGAGGGCGGCCCGACCGGCTTGGATTTAAGAACGCACGCAAGAAAAAGCGCGCGATCCTACCGATAGGACGCGCGCTCCTTATACCAGAACGCCTTCGCGTTCAACCGAACCGGACGTCCGCGCTCAGTACTCCTCGTCCTCGTCGTCCGTGCGCCGGCCCTTGAGCTTGGCGAAGACCGAGTCGGCGTCGAGGCGCTCGTCGCGGCCGCCGCGGCGGCCCTCGTCGTGGTCGGCGTAGCTCTCGGCGGTGGAGACCTCCGGCGGCAGCAGCGAGGCGCCGGCATCGGCCTGCACGGCGGCGGGGCGGTCGGCGGCGGCGCGCTGCACCTCGAAGTCGAGGTCGATCTGGGTGCACAGGCCCAGGGTCACCGGGTCCATCGGCTGCAGCGAGCCCGAGTTCCAGTGGGTGCGCTCGCGGATCTGCTGGATGGTCGACTTGGTGGTGCCCACCAGCCGGATGACCTGCGAATCCTTCAGCTCGGGATGGTTGCGCAGCAGCCAGAGGATGGCGTTCGGCCGGTCCTGGCGGCGCGAGAGCGGGGTGTAGCGCGGGCCCTTGGTGGTGCGCTTCACCTCCGGCAGCTTCACCTTCGAGACCGCCTGCTTGAGCTTGTAGTGCGGCGACTTCTGCGCCTTCTCGATCTCGTCGCGGGTGAGCTGGCCCGTGGTGATCGGGTCGAGGCCCTTAATGCCGGCGGCGACCTCGCCGTCGGCGATGCCCTTCACCTCGAGCGGGTGCAGCTTGCAGAAATCGGCGATCTGCTCGAAGGCGAGCGAGGTATTCTCCACCAGCCATACGGCGGTGGCCTTGGGCATCAGGGGACCCTGGGACATCCGGGAACTCCAACCTTCACGGGCGCGGGATCGGCCCGGAACACGGGTCACCGGTCCGCGGGATTTTCGGAGCGACCGTCCGATCCCGCCTCACGCCATAAAATGGGGAATGCCGTCAGTATAAGCAGGGGCGGGGGGCGGCGCAATCACGTTCGCAGGGCATCGCGGCGGCGCAGCTCGGCCCCTGGACGACGGGCCGGCGCTCGCCGACAAGTGGCCCCACCCGCACGCCTCGAGCCCGCCCGAGAGGAGCCCCCATGGCCCACGAACTGCGCAGCGTCGCCACCCGCACCGAGACCGGTTCGATCGACCGGGCGGCGCTCGCCGAGGCGCGGGTCGACCTCGCCGCCTGCTTCCGCATGGCCGCGCGGCTCGGGCTGGAGGAGGGGATCTGCAACCACTTCTCGGCGATGGTGCCGGGGCGCGACGACCTCTTCCTCGTCAACCCCTACGGCCTCGCCTTCGCCGAGATCCGGGCCTCGGACCTCCTCGTCTGCACCCTCGACGGCGCCGTGGTCGAGGGCGAGGGCCAGCCGGAGGCGACCGCCTTCTTCATCCACGCCCGTCTGCATGCCCGCCTGCCGCGGGCCCGCGCCGCCTTCCACACGCACATGCCGAACGCCACCGCGCTCTGCATGGTCGAGGGGCAGCCGCTCGCCTTCGCGGGGCAGACGGCGCTGAAGTTCTACGGCCGGGTCGCGGTGGACGACGCCTATAACGGCCTCGCGCTCGACTCCAACGAGGGCGACCGCATCGCCGCGACCTTGGGCGACGCGGACGTGGTCTTCCTGCGCAACCACGGGGTGATCGTGACCGGGCCGACCATCGCCGAGGCCTGGGACGACCTCTACTACCTGGAGCGCGCGGCCGAGGTGCAGCTCAAGGCGATGAGCAGCGGCCGCCCCCTGGTGCCGGTGCCCGCGGAGATCGCCCGGCACGCGGTGGCGCAGATGCGCGCCGGCGACGCCGAGAGCGGCCGCCTGCACCTCGCGAGCCTCAAGCGCCGGCTGGCGCGCGAGGAGCCGGATTTTTCGCAGTAGGGCAACCGCTCGAACGGAACGGCCCGCCGAATTGGGGGGCTCGCCCTGCGAATGCCCGTTCGCGGGGCGCAAGCGCGACCGCGCGTCGGCGCCCATGCGCCGCGACGCGGACGGCAACGCCGTCCGCACA
This sequence comes from Methylobacterium dankookense, assembly GCF_902141855.1. Classification (GTDB taxonomy): domain Bacteria; phylum Pseudomonadota; class Alphaproteobacteria; order Rhizobiales; family Beijerinckiaceae; genus Methylobacterium; species Methylobacterium dankookense. Next base: position 56,216 of record NZ_CABFVH010000035.1, read on the forward strand.
CAAGACCTAATCGAACAGGCTCGACACGCTCGACTCGGTGGCCGTGCGCCCGATCGCCTCGCCGAGCAGCGGCGCGATGGTGGCGACGCGGATGTTGCGGGCGAGCTTCACGGCCTGGGTCGGCTGGATCGAGTCGGTGATCACCAGTTCCTTCATCCGCGAGGCCGCGATGCGCGAGACCGCGCCGCCCGAGAGCACGCCGTGGGTGATGTAGGCCGACACGTCCTTGGCGCCGGCATTGAGCAGGGCCTCGGCCGCGTTCACCAGGGTGCCGCCCGAATCGACGATGTCGTCCACGAGGATGCAGGAGCGGCCCTCGACGTCGCCGATGATGTTCATCACCTCCGACTCGCCCGGGCGCTCGCGGCGCTTGTCGACGATGGCCAGCGGCGCGTCGATGCGCTTGGCGATGGCGCGGGCGCGCACCACGCCGCCCACGTCGGGCGAGACCACCATGCGGTCGGCGACGCCGACCGAGCGCTCCTTGATGTCGCGCACCATCACCGGGGCGGCGAACAGGTTGTCGGTCGGGATGTCGAAGAAGCCCTGGATCTGGCCGGCATGGAGGTCCAGCGTCAGCACGCGGTCGGCGCCGGCCTCGGTGATGAGGTTGGCCACGAGCTTGGCCGAGATCGGCGTGCGGCCCGAGGTGCGCCGGTCCTGCCGGGCATAGCCGAAATAGGGGATCACCGCCGTGATGCGCCGCGCCGAGGACCGGCGCGCGGCGTCGATCATGATCAGCAATTCCATCAGGTGGTCGTTGGCCGGGAAGGAGGTCGACTGGACGATGAACACGTCCTCGCCGCGGACGTTCTCCTGCAGCTCGACGAAGATCTCCATGTCGGCGAAGCGCCGCACCATGCACTTGGCGAGCGGCAATTCGAGATACGCGGCGATGGCCTCGGCCAAGGGCCGGCTCGCATTGCCGGCAATGATCTTGATCGAGGACTTCATGCCTGCCGACCTAGCTCGCGCCGATCTGCGGCGCGCTTCCTGAAAACCTGACAGCGACGCGCCGGCCCGGCGCGAAGACCGGGTCCGGCTCTTACCAGCGGCATCAAGCTGTCACAATGGCTTCACGCCGGCCGTCCCGCGCGGTCCGCAAACCCGCGGGCCGCTCACGGCTCGAGCAGGCGGTGCAGGTGGACGATGAAGTAGCGGGTCTGGGCGCTGTCGACGGTGGCCTGGGCCTTGGCCTTCCAGGCGACCTGGGCGGAGGCGTAGTCGGGGAAGATGCCGACGATGTCGAGGCCCTTCACGTCCTTGAAGCGGACGCCTTCGAGGTCGGAGAGCTCCCCGCCGAAGACGAGATGGAGTCTCTGGTCGCTGTCGATCGCGGTCGTCATGGAACCCTCTGGGACCCTTCTGGGCGGAGAGCGGGCCCCGGGTCCCCGCGGCCCGGCCCGCCGCGACAGGCGGTCGCAAACGGCAACCTCTCCGTCAACCCCGGGCGGGGGCGGCAGGGCCGAGAGGCGGGATTCGTGTCCGCACGGATCCGTGAGCACGCGCCTTCGGCCCCGCGCGGATTGTCCGCCGGGGGCATGGCTGGCGCGGTCGGGGTGACGCGGGACGCCGCGGAGCCCTGAACGCAACGTTGCAAAGCCGGCTC
>NZ_CABFVH010000036.1 GCF_902141855.1 Methylobacterium dankookense
CGCCAAGGCCACGGCGCATTTTTCCATCGGCTCCGGCACCAAGCTCGCGATGGAGGATGCCATCGCCCTCTACGAGGCGCTGGTCGCGGAAGCCGAGGTCTCGACCGCCCTCGACCGGTTCGAGCGCGGCCGGCGCGAGGAGGTGGAGAGGATCCAGCACGCCGCCCGTCGCCTGACGCCCCACTGGGAGCTGAGCCCCGCGGCGGCCGAGGACACTATCAGCATCGCCAACTGCCACCGCCTGCTGCGCGCCTATCACCAAGCCGAAGTCTGCCCAGCATAGTCAAACAGGCTCTCACACAAAGCTCGAAGCGGCTGCGCCGGCAGTCTCGCCGTCACGTCCGCTCAGGCCGCTATCGCCAACCCGCCGGCTCCGGCGTGCTTCCTGTTCTCGGTGGATCGTGGCTGTCCTCTGCCGGGTCCAGCCGCACCGGCACCACGACATCATCCTCCTTCCCGCTCGGCCAAGCGAACCTGCCGGTTCCACAGGCGACAGGCGGGGACATCCGGCGAAGGCTCCTCGAACAGGCTCTGAGGCGGCCTCGGAAACCAAGCGCCACACTCGGAAACAGCGGCGGCATGGCAGCTCTCCGGACGCCGCAGCAACATTGTTAACCACCTCTTAACGTTAACAATCGAGAACGCTCCGCAGTGCTTTCGGCGCGGCGGCTGGCTTGTTCCTGCGCGCCTGTGCTGCTGGATCCGGATCTTTCGCCAGCCAAGTTCAAGGTGGCGACGCGAGTGTGACGCGATGATAGCCGCCAATGTTTGCATGCTGGACTGAATATACATGCGTCTCGGCTCCGCCGCATTCGGACTGGCCGACGGCTGCCTCCGCGCATCGCGTCGGCATCGACGGGCCGGGCATTCGTGCCGGCTTGCTGGGTCTCGGACACGGCACGCTCATCCCGAGGACTGGCGGCGCCGGGGAAGCGGCTCCGCTGCGCGGGCGGGCATGAACCCCACACCATCAAACCATCGGCGCGCGACGACCGGCCGGTTCGGCAGGCGCGATCGACGCGCTGTGACGACGATCACAAGGACCCTGCTGCGATGACCTCGCCTCGACTGTCCCGGCATCTCCGGCAGATCGATTCCGCTCGGCTCGGACGGACCCTCGCGCTGCTGGCAGGCGTGAGCGTGTGCGCGCTTGCCGCGGCGCAAGGCGGGCCGGCCCGGGCGGAGGAGGCGGCGCGCTCCTTCGTGCAGCGCGGCAGCGACGGCCGCAATGGTGAGAACTGCCCCCTCTTCATCGGCTGCCTGGGTAGCGATGCGGGCAGCGGCGGCAAGGGCCCGGACGTGCAGGTCAGCCAGGGCGACGCGCTCGCGGCCATGCGGGGAGCGGCCGTCGAGGCACGGTCGGTCGGCGGCAGGGGCGGCTCCACGCCGAAGGGATTGATCTTCGATCGGCCGGGCGGTGCCGGCGGCAATGGCGGCGCCGTGACCCTCACCGAGACCGGGGCTGTGAGCGGCGGCATCGATCGCGAGACGGGGCTCGCGCTCATCAGCGTCGCCTCTCAGGGCGGCAATGGCGGTGATGGCGGCAATGTCGGCATCGCCCGGGGCGGCGATGGCGGTCCGGCCCGCCTCGTCCTGCAGGCGCCGGTCTCAGCCATCGGGGCCCGCACCTCCGGCGTCGCGGTCCAGTCCCGGGGCGGCAAGGCGGGCGACGGAGCCACCGCCGCGGCGAAGCGCTCGGCGGAGACGGGCGGCCGGGGCGGTCTGGCGGAACTCAGCGTCGGCGCCGCGGGCGGCATCGAGACCCGGGGGGTCTACGCTCCCGGCGCCGTGATCGAATCGCTCGGCGGCGATGGCGGCATGCGGACCACGCGGAGGAGCAGCGACCTCTCCGGCGATGCCGGTGCCGGCGGACGGGCCGTGCTCGTCAACCGGGGCGCGATCGTCACCGCGGGCGCGACTTCGGTGGGTGCGCTGGTCCAGAGCGTCGGCGGCGCGGGTGGCGGCGACACCACCGGCATCAACGGATCCACGGGCGGCCGGGGCGGCGCCGGCGGCGCGGTCCAGGTGGAGCAGGCCGGCACCATCGCGACGCTCGGGCCTTACAGCGCGGCCCTCATCGCCCAATCGATCGGCGGGCCGGGCGGGGATGGCGGCCGCGCGCCCTTCGGCAGCGGCGGCGACGGTGGCGCCGCCGGTCCCGGCGGATCGGTGGAGGTGACCCAGTCCGGCACGATCCGGACGTCGGGGACCAGCTCGGTGGGCGTCCTGGCGCAGAGCGTCGGCGGCGGCAACGCGCTCGATGCCTTCCAGGCCTCGGCTCCGCAGACGGGGCAGGGCGGCGGAAGCGGGGGCCAGAGCGGGATCCTGCCCTTCGCCTCCGGAGGAACCGGCGGGATGGGCGGCCTCGGCGGGGCCGTCACCGTGCGGCAGAGCGGCGTGATCGAGACGGCGGGCACCGAGGCCTACGGCGTCCTGGCGCAGAGCGTCGGCGGCGGCGGCGGCGTGGGCGGCGCCTCGATCAAGCCGGGCGCGCTCTTCACTTATGCCCTCGGCGGTGGGGGCGGTGCCGGCGGACATGCCGGGACGGTGCACGTGACGGCGACGGGCGGACGCATCGGCACCTCCGGCGACGGCGCGAGCGCGATCCTCGCCGAGAGCATCGGCGGCGGCGGCGGGGCCGGCGGCGTCGCCAGGGCCGATACGGGCGGTCCGGCCCTCTCGATCGCCCTGGCGGTGGGCGGCAGCGGCGGCGGCGGCGGCAGGGGCGGCGAGGCCCGGATCGAGAGCGGCGCCACCGTGACCACCACCGGCCGCGCGGCGACGGGCCTCGACGCGCTCAGCATCGGCGGCGGCGGCGGTGTCGGCGGCCTGGCGCGGGCGACGGCCGTCGCGGTGCCGCTCGTCCTGCCGAACGGCAAGACGCTGCCGAGCATCGCCGTGGCGGCCTCGACCGGCGGCTCGGGCGGGGAGGGCGGCACGGGCGGCCTCGCCACGGTGACCAACGATGGCGGCGTCGCCACCTATGGCGGCGGGGCGACCGGCCTGCAGGCCGTCAGCATCGGCGGCGGCGGCGGCATGGCGGGCGATGCCCTGGCCTACGCGCTCGCCATCGCGCCGCCCGGCGAGGTCGCCGTGAGCGTCACCGCCACCCTCGGCGGGACGGGCGGCGGCGGCGGCAGCGGCGGCCGGGCCGAGATCACCAATCGCGGCACCGTCTCGACCTCCGGCGACGCGGCGATCGGCCTCCTCGCCGAGAGCATCGGCGGCGGCGGCGGCAATGCCGGCAAGGCGAACGCGACGAGCAACGCCCTCAGCCTCCACCAGAACATCGTCGCCACGCAGGCCGTGGGCGGCAAGGGCGGCGGCGGCGGCGACGGCGGCACGATCGACGTCGGCAATCTCGGCACGGTCGTGACCGGCGGCGGCTTCGCCCACGGCATCCTGGCCCAGAGCATCGGCGGCGGCGGCGGCAATGGCGGCAGCGCCACGGGGCTCGCCGCGCCCGGCCTCTCCTTCGACAAGACCCTGAACGATCTCGTCGGCAAGCTCCCGATCGCCGATGCGCTGACGGTGACCCGGACCATCGGCGGCCAGGGCGGGGGCGGCGGCAAGGGGCAGGCCGTCACCGTGACCAATGCCGGCGCCGTGCGGACCGGCGGCTCCGACGCGGCCGGCATCCTCGCCCAGAGCATCGGCGGCGGCGGCGGAACCGGCGGTGACGTCCAGGGCGCGGCCCAGGGCAAGCTCGCCGTCACACTCACCCTCGGCGGCACAGGCGGCACCGGCAATACCGGCGGCGGCGTCACCGTCACCAATGCCGCGGCGGGCACGATCGAGACCTGGGGCGACGGCGCGCACGGCATCGTCGCGCAGAGCATCGGCGGCGGCGGCGGCAGCGGCGGCAGCGTCGCGGCGCGCAAGGCGGCGACGCCTGACGCCGTCGGCGCGATCTGGGCCCAGATCAGGCAGGCGATCGGCGTCACCGCCTACGAGGAATGGGCGAAGGACAAGAAGAACGCCGAGAGCAAGGAGGCCCTCGAGCAGTTCCTGAAGGACATCAAGGAGAGCGACCGGTACAAGGCGCTTGCCGAGAAGCTCAAGAATTCCGAGTTCGGCAAGATGCTGCAATCCTACGGCCAGAGCGCGTCGGACTATCTGGCCGCCCAGAAGAAGGGCAGCGTCAAGCTGCCGGACGTCGCGGCGACCCTGAGCCTCGGCGGCGACGGCGGCAGCGGCGGCACGGGCGGCGCGGTCAGCGTCACGAATGACGGCGCCGTCACGACGCTCGGGGCCACGGCCCACGGCGTCTTCGCCCAGAGCGTCGGCGGCGGCGGCGGCCAGGGCGGCCTGGCCTTCGCCACCGCCACCAACGCCACGAATGTCCGGGCGGTCCTCGGCGGCACGGGCGGCGACGGCAACGCGGGCGGCAGGGTCGCGATCGTCAACGGGGGCAGCGTCGCGACGCAGGGCGACATGGCCTACGGCCTCTTCGGCCAGAGCGTCGGCGGCGGCGGCGGCAGCGGCGTGGCCGCGACGACCACCGGCAGCGGCACGACGGACAGCCTGACGCTGACCCTCAATGTCGGCGGCAATGGCGGCACGGGTGGCCGGGGCGGCGAGGTCTCTGTCGTGAACACCGGCGCGATCGTCACCGCCGGCGGCGAGGCCCACGGCATCGTGGCGCAGAGCGTCGGCGGCGGCGGCGGCACCTTCCTGCTGCCGGTCGCCAAGGAGACCAAGACGGATGCCGCCCAGACCGACGCCGCGCAGGCGGCAAAGGCCACGTCCGACAAGGCCAAATCCGAGAGCGACGCCAAGGACCTCGCCAGCGCGCTGCTGGCAGCGCTCGGCATCGAGAAGATCCCCGAGCAGGGCACGGCCGAGGGCGCGCCGAAGAAATCCGGCAGCCTGACCCTGGGCGGCTCCGGCGAGGCGGCCGGCAATGGCGGCGCCGTCACGGTGACCCAGGGCGGCACGGTGACCACCGGCGGCTTCGGCGCCATCGGCATCCTGGCCCAGAGCGTCGGCGGCGGCGGCGGCATGGCGGCCGCCGCCGCCGGCCCCGGCGGCGACGCCTACACGTTCGGGATCGGCGGCTCGGGCGGCGCGGCCGGCCAGGGCGGCACGGTGGGCGTGACCCTCTCGGCGGGCGCGCGGGTGACCACCTCAGGCGACGCGGCGACCGCCCTGCTGCTGCAATCGATCGGCGGCGGCGGCGGCTATGCCGGCGCGCATCAGGTGATGGGCTACGCCGTTCCCTTCCTGCTCGACGAGGGCTCGAAGGGCGATGGCGGCACCATCGCCGTCACCCTCAAGGAGGGTGCCGCGATCCGCACGAGCGGCAGCCTCGCCCACGGCATCCTGGCCCAGAGCCTCGGCGGCGGCGGCGGCCTGATCGTGGACCTCTCCGACACGACCCTCGCCTCCGGCCAGCTGGTCAAGGCGCCCGACCCGCTGAAATCCCGCACCGCCTCCATCGGCTCCGGCGGGACGATCACCATCGAGAGCGCCGGGTCGATCACCGCCTCGGGCAAGGATGCGAACGCGATCTTCGCGCAGAGCGGCGTCCAGGGCCGCGACGGCAGCCTCGACCCGACCCGCGCGGGCGGCACCATCGCCGTCACCGTGCGGGGCACCGTCACCGGCGGCAGCGGCGCCGGCGCCGCGATCCGCCTGGAGGGCGGCGCCTTCGACAACCGGATCCTGATCGACGAGCGGGCCGTGGTCAGCGCCCTGTCCGGTCGCGCGGTCGTCGGGACGATCAACCCCGTCGACGTCGTCAACCGCGGCGTCCTGATCGGCGACATCAGCCTGACCGCCATCCCGGGGCGGACGAGCACCGTCTCGAACGGGCCGGACGGCTATGGCGCGGCGATCCTGCGCACGCGGCAGGGCGGCGTGATCGATGTCGGCGCCGCGGGCTGGGTCAAGAACTACGCCACCCTCGACATCGGCGGCGTCGGCACCGTCGCCCGCACCGACCTCACCGGCAGCTTCCTGCAGACCAGCCGCGGCCGGCTGCTGGTCGACGTCGCGCCGCTCGCCCCGGATGGCGGCCTGCGCGCCGACCTGCTGACGGTGAGCGGCATGGCCTGGCTCGGCGGCACCGTGCAGCCCAACGTCATCGGCGGCCTTCTGCCCGGGCAGTACACCTTCCTGACGGCGGGCAGCATCGGCAGCGCCGATGCCGCCGCCGCCGCCACGACGATCCAGTCGGGCTCGGTGCCGGTGTCGTGGACGATCCTGCGCGCGGGCAACAGCCTCGCCCTGAGCCCGACCGCCAACTTCGTCTCTCCCCTCGGGATGAGCCTGAGCGGCGACCAGAAATCCGCGGCCGAAGCCCTGCAGACGCTCTGGAACGACCGGTCGATCGGCGAGGCCGGCCTGTTCTCCCGCTTCCTGTCGGTCGACAGCAAGAAGGGCTACGCCGCGGCCCTCGACGAGCTGGGCCAGGAATCGAGCCAGTACGTGCTGACCGGGCGCACCCTCGACACCCGGGCCGGGCTGAAGCGGGCCATGAGCTGCCCGGCCTTCGAGGGCACCGGCACCCTGCTGCGCGAGGGCGAGTGCGTCTGGGGCCGCATCACGGCGGCCCGGACGAGCCTGTTCTCCTCGCCGGGCGAGGGCGGCTACCGCCAGAACGCCCTGAGCTACCAGGCCGGCAGCCAGGTGGAGTTCGCGCCGGACTGGTTCTTCGGCCTGTCGGGCGCCTATACCCGCGCCTACCAGAACGATTCCGACCGGATCACCGGCACGGCGAGCGATGCCGCGGACGTCTCGGTGGCGCTCAAGCATCAGGTCGGCCCCTGGCTGTTCGCCGCCTCGGCCAATCTCGGCTACGCGTGGCAGAGCAACCTGCGCGCGATCGATATCGGCGGCGGCAACGCGCTGGCGCGAGCCAAGTCGGAGGTGCTGACGGCGGGCGGGCGCCTGCGGGCGAGCTACCAGATCCTGTTCGGCGACTGGTACGTGAAGCCCTACCTCGATCTCGACCTGCTCTACTCCCACAGCCCGGCCTATTCCGAGTTCGGTGCGCCGGGGCTGAACCTCGACGTGCGGGCCATGAGCAAGACCCTGCTGGCGCTCAGCCCCAACGTCGAGATCGGCGGCCGCTTCGACCTCGATGGCGGGCGCTGGCTGCGGCCCTACGGCACGCTGGGCGTGACGCTCCTGTCCGACGACCACTTCACGGGGCTCGCGAGCTTCCAGGGCAGCGGCGGGCTCGGCCTGTTCGCGACCGGCTCGCGCATTCCGGACAAGCTCGGCGAGGCGGGGCTCGGCCTCCAGATCGGCCTCGGCGGCGGCGTCGAGCTGACGGGCGAGTACCAGGCCCATGTCGGCGACCGGTTCCTGTCGCATCTCGGCACGGCGCGCCTGTCGGTCCGGTTCTGAACCCTGTGACGGCGCGGGCCCCGGCCCGCGCCGCCCTACAGGGCGGAGGCGCGCCGCCGGATGGCGCGGATCGAGCCGTGTCCGCGGACAGGGTCGTCGGTTCCGCGAAGGACAATGCGGCCCCATCAATCCTCTCGTGGCTCCGCCCGGCCGCCGGCGCGGCCGATGCTGTATCCCGACGCAGCCGCCGCGCAGGGAAACTGTGTTTCCGAAGAGATCCTGCGCTCAACCCGCTGGCGGGACCTTCCGTTCGGACCGTATAGCATAGATCAGATCTCGAAGCCTGCTGCCGCATTATGGCGGCGCACTCGATCTCGACCCACCGGTCTTTCCTCCCGGCCGTACAGATGAGACGGCTATTCGAGTATCCGGAAAGCTTTCATGGAGCCGTCGCCGCCGATCATCGGCCGAGGCGTTCGAGCCGATGTGTTGCATAAGAGCCCCAGGAACGCACTGGATTTACGACCGAGAGCCAAGTGTTTACGATCTGTTAACTATGTTTCTGATCATATCCAAAACACAGAATTCACTGCCCGACAGCGATCGCAATCGCTCAGCCGCAGTGAATTCGGCCATCATCGCCTCAACCGGATACGATCCCCATGTTGGTCAACAGGGCCCGCACCCTCTGCCTCGGCACGCTGCTCGCAGGTTTGCTGTCGAGCACGGCTCTGGCGGAAAGCCGATACAGCACGATCTGGAATCTCGGCGATAGCCTGTCGGATACGGGACGGACCTATGCCCGGACCCAGTCGGTGCAAAATACCAAAGATTTCGCAAAGGGCTTATTCGGACTTGGAATCACCTCTGGTGGCAGCTCGGACGTCGTGCCGGTCGGTCCGGAGTACCTTGACGGTCGTTTCTCCAACGGCAAAGTCTGGGTCGAGTATCTGAACGACACCAATGGTGCCGGGCCTTATAAAAAGGATCGGAATCTCGCCTGGGGCGGCGCTACGGCAGGGTACAACGTCAATAATTTCGTTGCAGGGCTAATCCCGAAGGTTAACGAGCAAAACGACGATTTGATCAGTACGATCACGAAGAAGGGCGGGTTCCTGTTTTTCGACTCCAAGGATTATAAGAACGACGCTTCGAATTTTGGTAAAAAACCTCTTTTTACTCTTTGGATAGGCGGGAACAACTACCGTCAGGAGGTCGAGGATACGGCTTTCACAAATTCGGGAAAAGATCCGAAAGATGTGAATCTCGCGAAAGCCTCCCAGACGCTGCTTTCCAGCATACCCGGTGAGATCGTCCGGCTCAGCGAGGCCGTCCGAAGCCGCAGCGACATCGCGCAGAATGGCGCGACATATTACGTCAACACCATACCGAACATCGGAACGACGCCCAAGATCGCGCAGTCTCACGCCGATTTTGCTGATGCTCTCACCAAGGAAATTACCAACACCAATCGGCAGGTCAAAGAAAGACTGTATCAAATTCAAGATCAGTTCGATTCCAACAAGCGCTCCGAACGTCTCGTGGTTGTCGATGCGGCTGCCCTCCTGAAGGAGGTCCAGGCGCGTCCAGGCTCGTTCGGGTTCAAGAATGCGACCGACAACTGCGTGAACGCCACGACGGGCAAATATGTCGGCGCCTGTTCGGCCTCGAATGTCGGCGACTACCTGTTCTGGGACGAGTTCCACCCGACGACCAAGGCGCATGCCATGATCGCCGACTACGCCTGGAAGACCGACCTGCTGGAGGCGGGGGACACGGCCGAGCTCGTGCGGCCCTACGTGGCCAATATCGAGATCCGCGACCGCACCTTCGCGGGCCAGATCACCGGCACGGGCAGCCTGATCAAGAGCGGCGAGTCGGTGCTGACGCTCGCCGGCCTGAACAGCTATGCCGGCGGCACCCGCATCGACAACGGCACCATCCGCATCGGCGCCGATGCCAATCTCGGCGCGCGGGCCGGCCTGCTGACCCTCCAGGGCGGCACGCTGAACACCACGCAGACCTTCACGATGGACCGCGACATCGCGCTCAACGCCTCGGTCTCGACGGGCGAGATCGGCGGCTCGAAGTTCGGCGCGACCTTCCGGACCGAGGCGGGGACGATGCTGACGCTGCGCGACAACACGATCTCGGGCAGCGGCGACCTCGCCAAGACCGGTCTCGGCACCCTCGACATCCGCTCGAACGTCACCGATGCCCGCGCGCTGACCGCGGTCCAGGAAGGCACGCTGAAGGTCAACACGGCCTCGACCTACCGGACGACCGAGCTCACCGTGGCGAAGGGCGCGGTGCTCGGCGGATCGGGCACGATCATCGGCACGGTCAAGAACGAGGGCACGCTGTCGCCCGGCAACTCGATCGGCACGCTGACCATCGACGGCAATTACGAGCAGACCGGCAACGGCCGCATCCTGATGGAGGTCGACACCAACCGCTTCGACGCCCTGCGGGTCAACGGCAACCTCACCGTCGGCGGCGGGATCGACCTCGCCTTCGACCCGACCGACAAGATCACCAACCAGACCTTCACCTTCGCGTCGAGCAAGGGGACCACGAGCGGGCAGTTCGGGCAGGTGATCGACCTGAACCCGTTCCTGACCGAGACCCTGAGCTACGGGGCGAACTCCGTCTCGATGACCTTCAACCGCGACTTCGCGGCGCCGGCGGTGACGGCCAACCAGCGCGCGGTCGCCCGGCACCTGAACCGCTCCTACCTGCTGGAGCCGCAGGGCGATCTCGACACGGTGTTCTTCGCCCTCGACCGCACCGAGACGGATGCGGCCGGCGCGCTGGCCCTGCAGGCCCTGTCGGGCGAGGCGATCGCCAACACGACCACCGCCGATGCCGTGCAGCGCGGGCAGTTCGTGCGCGCCCTCGAGGACCGCATGGCGGACCGCCGCGTCGGGCGCGTCGACGTGCAGCCGGGCATCGGCCTCGAAGGCTCGTGGACGGCCCTCGACCAGACCGGCACCGGCCCGGCCCTGCGCGCCGCGGCCTCCGGCCTCACCCGGACCGCGCCGGCGGCCGGCGCCCCGGATGCGGGCGAATTGTCCCTCTGGGCGCGGGCGCTCGGCGGCCCCGGCCGGATCGGCGGCCGCAACGGCTTCGACCTCACCCATGCCGGCATCCTGGTGGGCGCCGACAAGCGGCTCGACGGCGCCCTGCTCGGCGTCAGCTTCGGCTATGCCGACGGGACGACCAACGGCGTCTCCGGCCTGAACCGCAGCTGGGCCAGCGCCTACCAGGGCTCCGTCTACGGCTCGCTCGATCTCGGCCCGGTCTTCGTGGACGCGGTGGCGGCCTACACCGCCACCGAGAACCGGACGGCGCGCAGCCTGGTCTTCGGCGACCTGGCCCGCACCGCGGTCGGCACCTTCGGCGGCAACGACTTCAGCGGGGCGGTCAAGCTCGGCACGCGCTACCAGTTCGGCGCCCTCTACGCCGAGCCGAGCCTCGGCCTCGACTGGTACCGGCTGAGCCGCGACGGCTTCGCCGAGCGGAGCGCGGGCTCGGCCGGCCTCGCCGTGCGGAGCGAGACGCACGACATCGTGCAGCCCTCGGTCGGCGTGCGGCTGAGCACGGCCTTCCTGCGGGACGGCGTGCTGATCAGCCCCGAGCTGCGGGCGCGCTACTACCGCAATGTCGGCGACACGCTCTCGCTGGTGACGGCGTCGCTGATCGGGGCCCCCGGCGCCCCCTTCACCACCACCTTCGCCGGCATCGGCCGCGACACCGGCGTGATCAGCGCCGGCCTCACGGCGCAGAAGGCCAACCTGCAGGTGTTCACGCGCTACGAGGCGGCCGTCGGCTCCAACGCCACCGCCCACATCTTCGCGGGCGGCCTGCGCTACGCCTGGTAAGGGCGGTCACATGTCACATCGGTTCCGCCGGGGCATCCCGGCGGACCATCATGATTTCGGACGAGCCCGGCGGGGCTCGCTTCCGACAAGGCCTCGGCGAGGCCGGCGGCCGGGCGCGCCCTCCGCCATCCGCCGCATCGGCGTTAACGCCCGCTCAACCCTACCGGCAGCCGGAATGAACCCGAACGCCCCGGCAAAGCTTTCGGCTTCGCTGCGCGGTGGTGACGCCCCTCAGATCCATCGCGTGGCCGGCGGGCCGGAGGCCTGGCTTCCGGTCCGCTGCCGGGGCGTCGCCCGGCCGGCGCGCGCGAAGGGGAGCCTCAGAGCAGGTAGAGCGTCCCCTGCGCCCGAAACAGCTTCGGGCATCTCAGCTCGTCGACGAGTTTCTGTGCTTCGGCGAGCGTGAGCCGCCGCGCGGCAGCGATCTCCACCACGGTCATCCAGGTGCTCTGCACGCTGATCCTCCCAGGTCATTTGGCCGCTGCTTGATGCAACGTTGTGTCTGTACGCCTCGGAAGGCGGCAGCCGGAGCATTATTCCGTGCTCGATGAGCCTTCGTCCAGAGGCCGACCCGTGGAAAACTGATTTCCGCACGCCCTTGCGCACGGATCCGGACAGGACCTCACCATCCGGACGCGCCGTCGCCGTTTCGCGCACCCGAGGCGGAGCCCCGGTGCGGGAGCGGCCGGAAGGTGGGCGAAGCTTCCCGTGGCGGCCGAGGTCGGCCCGCGCGAGCCTCTGTCGGCCGGTCCCGAGCCGGCGCAGACCCGACGAGGCTCCCCATGCAAAGGCGCTCCATCTCCGACCCGCTGCCCCGCAACCTCCTCATCGGCCCGCTCGTCGCGGCGCTCCTCGCGCTCTTCGCCGGAGCGCCCCCGGCGAGAGCCCTCGAAGCGGGGGGCGGCACGCTGCTCCTGCGCCACGCGGGCGATCAGCCGGTCGAGGCGCCGCGCCTCGCCGCCGACGCCGCCATCGCGGTCAGCGGGCCCACCGCGCGGGCCACCATCACCCAGGCCTTCCGCAACACCACGGCGGACTGGGTCGAGGGCACCTACCTCTTCCCGCTGCCGGAGGATGCCGCGGTCGATTCGATGAAGCTCGTGGTCGGCGACCGCGTGATCGTCGCCGACATCCGCGAGCGGCGGGCGGCCCAGCGCGCCTATGAAGCGGCCAAGGCCGAGGGCAAGGCCGCGGCGCTGACCGAGCAGCAGCGGCCCAACCTGTTCACCAATGCCGTCGCCAATATCGGCCCCGGCGAGACCGTGCTGGTCCAGATCGCCTACCAGCAGACGGTCCGGCAATCGGGCGACACCTATTCCCTGCGCCTGCCGACCGTCGCGGCGCCGCGCTACAGCCCGGCCCCGCCGGCGATCCAGTCCGCCGCGGAAGGCCCGGCCGCGCCCGATCCCGTCCCCGACCGCCGACGGATCGCGGCGCCGGTGCTCGACCCGGCGCGCAGCGCCCCGGTCAACCCGCTGACCCTCTCCATCGACCTCAAACCCGGCTTCGCCATCGGCTCCGTGCACAGCGCCACCCACGCGATCCGGGTCGAGGCCCCCTCGGAGAGCGAGCGCCGCATCGCCCTGCGCGACGGCGCCACCGCGGCCGACCGGGATTTCGAGCTGACCTGGACGCCCGCGCCCGGCACGCGCCCCGCGATCGGGCTGTTCCGCGAGCGCGTGGCGGGGGCCGAGACCGTGCTCGCCGTGGTGACGCCGCCGTCAGCGGCGATCGCGCAGGCGCCGATGCCGCGCGACGTCGTCTTCGTCATCGACAATTCGGGCTCGATGGGCGGCACCTCGATCCGGCAGGCCAGGGCGAGCCTGCTCGTCGGCCTCGACCGGCTGCGCCCAGGCGACCGCTTCAACGTGATCCGCTTCGACGACACGATGGAGACGGTCTTCCCCGACCTCGTGGCGGCCGACGAGGCGCATCTGGCGCATGCCAAGCGCTTCGTGGCCGGGCTCGAGGCGCGCGGCGGCACCGAGATGCTGGCACCGCTCCAGGCCGCGCTGCGGGACGGCCGCCCCGAGGAGACCGGCCGCCTGCGGCAGGTCGTGTTCCTCACCGACGGCGCCATCGGCAACGAGGCGCAGATCTTCGCCGCCATCGCGGCCGGGCGCGGGCGCACGCGGCTGTTCATGGTCGGGATCGGCTCCGCCCCGAACGGCCATCTGATGCGCCACGCGGCCGAGCTCGGCCGCGGCAGCTTCACCCTGATCGGCTCGGCCGACCAGGTCGCCGACCGCATGCGCGAGCTGCTCCTCAAGCTCGAGAGCCCCGTCGTCACCGACCTGAGCGCGACCTTCTCGGAGGCCGCCGAGGCCACCCCGGCGCAGATGCCGGACCTCTATCGCGGCGAGCCGGTGACCGTCGCGGCGCGGATGCGCGCGGCGCGGGGGACGCTGACCCTCGCCGGCCGGATCGGGGGCGAGCCCTGGCGGGTGGTGCTGCGCCTGGACGAGGCCGCGGAGGGCACCGGCATCGGCAAGGTCTGGGCACGGGCGAAGATCGGGGACGCCGAGACCGCGCGCCTCACCGGCGCGATGGAGCCGGCGGCCGCCGATGCCGAGATCCTGCGGCTCGCCCTCGACCACGGCTTGACGACGCGCCTGACCGCCCTGGTCGCCGTGGATGCCACGCCGCGGCGGCCGCAAGGGGCACGCCTCGCCCGCACCGACCTGCCGCTCAACCTGCCCGCCGGCTGGGACTTCGAGGCGGTGTTCGGGCGCGACGGCGAGGCTCCGCAGGCGCCCGGCCTCGCCCCGGCCCCGCGCGAGCGCCGCGCCGAGCTGATCCCGGCCCGGGACGCGTCCCGGGAGGTCGCCCTGCCGCAGACGGCGACGGATTTCGAGATCCGTGTGCTCGTCGGGGCGATCCTCCTCGGCCTCGGCCTGCTCCTGCAGGCCCGCCGCCGCCGGGTCGCGCCGTGAGGACGCCCCGGATGCCGGGCTTGCCGAGCCGGCGCTCCGGCCGGGCAGGGCTCGCCGCCCTCCCGGCACTCCCGGCCCTCTTCTTGGCCGCGGGCGGCCTCGTCCTGCTGGCGCAGGGGGCCTGGATCCCCGCCAAGGCCGCCCTGGCGCAGGCGCTCCTGGAGCGCGCCTTCGCCCGGACGCTCGCCGCGGGCGCGCCCAGCCGTCCCTGGCCCTGGGCCGACACGGTGCCGGTCGCCCGCATCGCCTTCCCGGGGCTCGGCGAATCCTACGTGGCGCTGGCCGGATCGAGCGGGCAGGCCCTGGCCTTCGGGCCCGGCCATGTGGAGGGCACGCCGGAGGCGGGCGAGCCCGGCACGGCGGTCTATGCCGCCCATCGCGACACCCAATTCCGCAGCCTCGGCCGCCTCGCCCCCGGCGATTCCGTCGAGGTCCGGCGCCGGGACGGCCGGACGATCCGCTTCCGCGTCACCGGACGCCGGATCGCGCGCTGGGACGCCTCCGGCCTCGACGCCGACGCGCCGGGGCGGCGGCTCGTCCTCGCCACCTGCTGGCCGCTCGACGCGCTCGCGCCGGGGCCCGACCGCCTCCTCGTGGAGGCGATCGCCGAGGACAGCCGAACGGCCGAGCCTTGACGCGCCCGAATGCCGTGCGGTTCTGTGCGGATCCGTCCGGAATCCGCAACGATGCCGCTGTCCGAGACCCATCCCCCGCCGGTCGAGCCCCCCGAGACCGAGCTGCCCGACGCGCAGAGCCGCGCCATCGCGGAGGCGGTGCGCGAGGAGCTGGCCCGCCGCCGCATGTCCCGGCAGGCGCTGGCCGATGCGGCGCGCATCAGCATCTCGACCCTGGAGAAGGCCCTGTCCGGCCGCCGCTCCTTCACCCTCGCCACCACGATCCGCCTGGAGGAGGCGCTGGCGCTGCCCCTGCGGCTGCCGGCCCCGCGGCCTGCGGCGGCCCCGGCCCTGCCCCGCCACGCCCCGGAAGCCTTCGGCTCCTATACCCGCGAGGCCGTGGCCTTCCTCGAAGGCCGCTACCTCACGCTCAGGCCCTCCTTCGGGCAGGCCGGGGCGATCTTCGCCTACCGGACGGAGATCGCCTGGGACGCCGAGAGCGCCCGGCTGGTGTTCCGGGAGGCGGAGCGGCTCGACGCGCCCTTCGCCCAGTCCGGCACCGTCTCGGTGCCCAACCAGTCGGGCCAGATCTATCTCGTCACCAACTTCCAGGGGCAGTACCGCCTGGCCATGCTCGGCCGGCCGACGATCCAGGGCGAGATGTTCGGCATCCTGACGACGCTGTTCTCGGGCCGCGGCGCGCAGCTCACGCCGGCCGCGACGCCCATCGCCCTGGTGCCGGAGCGGGCGGCCCCCGCCCTGGACCTGCCGGACCTGCAATACGGCCGCATCGCGGCCGGCATGGCCTGCGAGCCGGCCTACCGGCGCATCCTCGAGCGGGTGCGGGCGGACGGCTTCGCGGTCTTCCCCGGCTGCGCCCCGGAGGCGTGAGGCCGGGCCGCGGCGGGCGGGGCGCGCCTCGTCAGCTCCCGGCCTTGTCGTGGACGTTGGCGAAGAACAGCTCCTTCCAGCTCTCCGCGCCGCGGCGGATCGCGCCCGTGCGCGCCATGAAGTCCGCATATCGCCCGATCGCCCGCGGCGTCGTGGTGAAGCTGACCTGCGGGTCCGACAGGATCTCGCCGATCAGCCCGGCATCGCTGGAATCGCGGGCGAGGCGGACATAGGCCTGCGCCGCGGCCTTCCTGTCGGCGTCGATCGCCGCCACCGCCTCGTCGAGCGCCGCCGTGAAGGCCGCGTAGAGCTGCGGATTGGCCTCCGCGAAGGCGGTGGAGGCCCAGACCACGTTGAAGGTCGACGGCTCGCCGAGGATGTCGAAGGTGTTGAGCACCGTGCGGATGCCGGGGCGGCGCAGCTCCAGCTCCTGGATCGGCGCCGCGGTGAAATGCGCCGTGATCTCGTTGCCGGCGAGCAGCGCGGCCATGCCGTCCGGATGCGAGAGCGTGACGGTGAGCCGGTCGAGCTCGTTGCGGCGCGCCTCGCCGAGCTCCTTCTCCGCGGCCATCTGCAGGAACATCGCCTGGACCGAGACCTTGACGGCGGGCAGCGCGATCTTGTCCCGGTCGGTGAAGTCGGCGAGCCGGTGCACCTTCGGATTGTTGGTGTTCATCAGGAGCGGCATGCTGTTCATCGCGGCCACGCCCTTCACGGCGAGCCGCGTCCCGGCCGTCTTCGACCAGAGCAGGACGAGGGGCGGCACGCCGCCCGCGGCGAACTGGATCTGCCCGGAGAGCAGCGCGTCGTTCATCGCCGCTCCGCCCGCCAGGGTGACGTACTGCGCCTGGAGCCCGGGGATCCCGCGTGCGGCGGCGGCCTTCTGCAGGAGGCCCTGCTCCTCCATCAGCATCAGGGGCAGATGGCCGAGGCTCGGCTGGCGGGCGATGCGCACGCTGCCCGCCTCGGCCACCGAGCGGCCCATTCCCGCGACCCACGCCGCCGCGGCGCCCGCCAGGACATCCCGTCTCCGCATTCCACCCTCCCTGGCGCCGCGCGGTCGAGGGCCGGGCGAGCCGGCTTCCGCTCCGCGCGGGCACCGGCGCCGGAGCGGACCATGCCTGGAGAAGGATCAGGCCGGCCGGCGGATCGCGGGGGCCGGCACGCTCTCGATCATCACGTTGATGCAGGCGGGCTTGCCGCTCGCCCGCGCCACCGCGAGCGCCGGCCCGAGATCCTCGGCGCGCGTGACCAGCGCCCCGAACCCGCCGAGCGCCTCCACGACCGCGTCGTAGCGGGTCGGCAGCAGGTCGCAGTGGCGCGCCCGCTCCGCCCCGTAGCTGCGCAGCTGGATCTGGTGCTCGGCGTTCCAGCGGGCATCGTTGCCGACCACCGCGATGATCGGCACGCCGTAGCGCAGGGCGGTGTCGAACTCGGCCATGTGGAAGCCGAAGGTGCCGTCGCCGAGCACCGCCACCACCGGCGCCCCCGGCCGCTCCATCTGCGCGGCGATGGCGAAGGGGATCGAGGCGCCGATCGTGCCCGAGACCCCGTTGACGAGGCGTCGCCCGGCCCGGACCAGCGCCTGCGGCCATTGCCCGATCTCGCCGCCGTCGCAGATCAGCGTCGCCTCCGGATGGTCCGCCAGGAAGGCGTCGACGCCGCGGCACAGCTCCACCGGGTGCAGGCGGCCGGGACCGCCCGCGCGTTCCGCCCAGGCGGGCGGCCGGTAGGCGAGGGCCTCCCGGGCCTCGCGGGCCCAGGCCGCGTTCGGGTGCACGCCGCCGCGCTCCGCCAGGGCGGCCAGCGTGGGGCGCGGATCCGCGATCCCCGAGGCCACGAGCCGCTCCGCCGGGGCGCGGGCGATCAAGGCGGGGTCCGGGTCGACCAGGGCGAGGCGGCAATCCGGCGCCAGGGCCGTCCCGAACTTCAGGGTGAAGTCGAGGGGCTTGCCGACCAGAACGAGGAGGTCGGCCCGGCCGAGGATCTCCGAGAGGCAACCGAGGCTCGGATCGTTGATGCCGCGCGGGCTCTCCATGCCGATCACCGGCAGGCCGAGCCGCTCGGCCGCCGCGGCCATGGCGGCCCGCCCGGGCCCGTCGCAGAGGGCCGGCCCGCAGGCGACGAGCGGGCGCTCGGCCCCCGCGAGATGCCGCAGCAGGTCGTCGACGAGGGCGGCCTCGGGCTCCGCCACGCGGATGCGGGCGGCCTCGGGCCCTGAGATCCGCACGCTGCCGGCCGGCAGGCGCGCCTCCAAGAGGTCCACGGGCAGGCTGAGATGGACGGGCCCCGGCCGGCCCTCGCGGGCGAGGCGGAAGGCGCGGGCGAGATCGGAGCCCAGGGTGGCGGCCGCCGTCGCCGTCCAGGACGCCTTGGTCATCGGCCGGGCGATGGCGGCCTGATCCATCTCCTGGAAGGCGCCGCGGCCGAGCTCGCTCAAAGGCGCGTGGCCCGAGAGCAGCAGGACCGGCGATTCCGCGGCGAGCGCCGTGAACAGCGCCGCCGCGCCGTTCGAATGCCCCTGGCCGCCCGTCACCAGGGCGACGCCGACCTCGCCCGACAGCCGGCCCCAGGCATCGGCCATGTGGACGCAGGCCGCCTCCTGGCGGACATGGACGATCGCGATGCCCGTCTCCAGGAGGGCATCGAAGACGGGCATGACGTGGTTGCCGGACAGGGTGAAGACGCGGCTGACGCCGAGCGCCTCCAGGGTGCGTGCAACGATGTCGGCCCCGCGAAAGGAATCCATCTGTGTCCCTGTGAGGTAAGGCCGGGATGGGCGATCCGCGCCCCCGATCCCGCCCCTCGGCTCAGCGGTCGATAGAGCTTGCAAATGAAGCAGATCGCAAGACGATTCGGATCGAGTTCAATATTTCTCAATCTGGACTTCGAAGAATCGGAACGGCCCGCCCTGTCCCCGGACCCGGGCCGCCGCCTTCGGGAGCCCTGCGCCGACCTCGGATCGAGTCCGCGCCCGCGGTTGCCGTATCGGCGCCGGCCCGCTGCGCGGCGCCTCTACGTATCCGCCACGGACAGGCCGCCGATCCCGTTCAGCATGGCCGCCGAGAAGCTGTTCCCCCTTGCGGATGCCCCCTTGCGAAGCGCGGCTCGCGCGGCATGTTAGGCCCCGGAACGGAAGGAAGTCCGACAATGAAGACCCTCACCACGATCGCGGTGCTCGGCCTGAGCCTGGCAGGCGCGCTGAGCCCCGCGGCCGCGCAATATTACGGCGAGCGCGACTACGGCTACCGGGACCGCGGCGACCCGCGCGACTACCGCCGCCGCGACGACGACGAGGATCGTCCGCGCTACCGGAACCGCGGCGACTACGCCTTCGACGAGCGCGAGTACCTGCGCTGCAACCCGGACGTCCGTCGCGCCATCGTGAACGGCCAGATGGAATCGGGCCTCGCGCATTACCGCACCTTCGGCCGCCGCGAGGGGCGCCGCCTGAGCTGCTGAGCGGACGGGCGGGGCCGCCTCAGGTGAGCGGCGCGCCCCGCGTCTCCGCGCGGATCGCCAGGACCGCAGCGGCCGCGAGCACCAGGAGGACGGCGAACAGCGCGATCGCCGCCTCGAAGCTCGCGGCGACGACGAGCCCGATGCCGGAGGGCGCGAGCAGCGCCCCGAGGCGGGCGAGCGCCCCCGCCGCCCCCATCCCGCTCGCCCGCAGGGCGGTGGGGTAGAGTTCGGGGGTGAAGGCGTAGAGCGCCCCCCAGGCGCCCAGCATGGCGAAGCTCATGAGCAGCGTCGCCGCCGAGATCACCAGGGGATCGGCGGTCGCCACGTAGAGGAAGCAGCCCCCGGCCGCCCCGAGCAGGAAGCCGATCAGCGTGGGCCGCCGCCCCCAGCGCTCGACCCCGTAGGCGGCAAGCGCGTAGCCGGGGATCTGCGCCAGCGCCACGAGCACCAGGAAGCCCTGGCCCCGCAGGAAGCCGTGGCCCGCGGCGGAGAGCTGCGCGGGCAGCCAGACGAACAGCCCGTAATAGGCCATCGCCACGAGAAGCCAGGCCGCCAGGACCAGCGCCGAGGTCCGCCGCAGGCCCGGCGCGAACAGGCTTCCGCGCGCTCCCCCGGCGCCCGGATCGGCCGCGAGCCGCGCCGTGAAGGCCCGGCCGTTCACCGCCGCCATGCGGGCGAGCACCGCCTCCGCCGCGCCGAGCCGGCCGGTGCGCCAGAGATGGTAGGGGGTCTCCGGCACCCAGAGCCGCAGGGTCACGCCGACGAGGGCGGGCGCGGCGGTGGCCGCGAAGATCCAGCGCCACGCCGCCGGGCCGGCCCAGGCCGCCGCCGCGACGCTCGCGAGCGCCAGGGCGAGGGTGCCCGCCGCCCAGAACCCTTCGAGGGCGACGAGCCAGCGCCCGCGCCGGTCGGCGGGCAGGAACTCGGCCATCGCCGCGTAGTCGACCGGGAGCGTGCCCCCGACCGCGACGCCCGTGAGGAAGCGCAGCGCGACGAGGCTCGCGAGCCCCGGCGCCAGCGCCGAGAGCAGGCCGAAGACCGCGTCCGCCAGCACCGTGACGATCAGGATCCGGCGCCGGCCGTAGCGGTCGGCGAGGCGCCCGAAGCCCCAGGCCCCGAGCATCATGCCGAAGAAGAAGGCCGTGCCGACCTGCACCGCCTGCGCGACCGGGATCCCGAACTCCGCGGCGAGCGTCGGCGCGGCGAAGCCGACCGCCAGCACCTGCATCGCGTCCGCCGCCCAGACCAGCCCGAAGATCCCGAGCAGCCGGTACTGGAACCGGCCGGTCCCGATCGCGGAGAGGGCCGCGTCCAGGGAGGTCACCGCGCCCGTCATGCCGCGTCCCATCGTGCCCCTTGCCGTGCTCGCCCGAGAGCCGGGGGCGCCCAGGAAGCGCGGCAGCTTTAGCGGGAACCGGCGGCTGCGGAAACGCCCGATCCGGCAGGACCGGACCACCGTTCCGGTGAAGAGCGCCCTATCGCAGCAGCCGATCAATCGCGGCGGCGCCGTCGGCGCGGGCCTTCTGCTCGGTGGGAAAGGAGCGCTCGCCGCGCTGGTAGGGGCGTCCGTCCCGGCAGATCAGCCAGGAATACCAGCCGGCCGGGCGGAAGGCCGGCGAGACCGTCAGGGTGAAGGGAGGTCGGTCCGCCTTGTCGGTAAGCTCTGGCATCGCAGCGGCGGCACCGGGCCCGGCGGATCGATCGGGGTCGCGGTCCCTCCGGGCCGAGGGAACCGTGAGCCGCATCTCATAGACATCCGGCCGATCCCTTCGGGATGGCGGATGTCGTCTTCGCTCAGGCGCCGCGCGGTATCAGGCGACGGAGGCGATCCGCTTCTCCACCTGCCGGACCTGCGACGGATACCAGCGGACGCCCCGCGCGCTCGGGACGCCGAGCTCGTTCAGGGCATGCGCCACCTCCTCGAACGTGGTCGCGCCCGCGGCCCGGATCTCCGCCAGGACCGGCGCGACGCTCAGGGCGCGCTCCATCGTGCGCCGCATGCAGGGCCGGTTATGCCGGGCCCTGGCCGGGGCAGCGGGACGGTGCCGGGCCTGCCCGGGCTCCACGGCGTCCCGGCGCTGCCGGTCGATGACGCGGGCGAAATAGTCCCGCTTGCGCGCGAGGCGCTCCGCGCTCGCGGCCGGAGCGCCGTCGACCGCGGCGAGGACGGCCATGAGGCCGAGGGTGACCTCGCTCGCCTCCGGCATGTCCGCCGCGGCGAAGCGCAGGCCCAGGCGTTCGAGGTCGCGGCGCAGCTCCGCGAGGAAGGCGGGGTCCCGGGCCAGCCGCTCCAGCCGCGCCACGAGGAGCGTCGCCCCCTGGCGCTGGCAGAGGTCGAGCGCCTTGCGCAGCTCGGTCCGCGCCGGCTCGAACCCGTCGAGCCGGATCTCCCGGAATTCCGCGACGAGGTGGCCGCCGCAGCGCGCGAGATGGGCGGCAGCGGCGGCGCGCTGGGTCGCCAGCGCGTCGGCGAGCGTCGCGGGCTCGGCCGCGTCGAGGTTGATGTAGGAGACGAACTGAACCTGACTCATACGCATCGCGCTGCCTGCGCCCTGCTCGCCGCGGCGCGCCGGGCTTGCCGCTCCTCCTCCGGTCTGCGAGTTTCGTTTTGAATGACAGTTTCGAACGCTTCAATATGAATCCAATTGCCGATGAGCGCAGGGTGCGGGTCGCCCTCGGCCTCGGCGGGAGCGTCGTAATCGGCGCCGGGCGGCTCGACCTGCCCGACCTGATCGCGACCCTCGACGCGATCGAGCGCACGGGCTCGGTCCAGGGGCTCGCGGACGCGCTCGGCCTGTCCTACCGCACCGCGTGGGCGCGCCTTCAGGCCTTCGAGGCGGCGCTCGGGCAGCCGCTGGTGCGCAAGGTCCGCGGCCATGGCAGCGCCCTGACCGAGGCGGGACGGGCGCTGGCGGACGCCCTCTCCGAGGCCCGGCGCAGCCTCGACGGGGCGCTCGACCGCGAGGCGCGCGCGCTGGAGCATCGGCTGACGCGCCTGGTGAGCGGGGAGGCGGCCCCGCTCCGGGTCGTTGGCAGCCACGATCCGCTGCTGGTCGAGGCCGTGGCGGAGCGGACCGGCTGCGAGCTGAGCGTGCTGGGCAGCAGCGAGGCCGCGCGGCGGCTGCTGGCGGGGCAGGCCGACCTGGCGGGGTTCCATTGCGGCTTGCTCGCGCCCGAGGCCGCCGGCCCGCCCTTCGCGACGCTCCGGGCGGGGGAGGGCCTCGTCCTCCGGCCGGTCTTCGAGCGCGAGCAGGGGCTGATCCTGGCGCCCGGCAACCCGCTGGGCATCCAGGGCGTCGCCGACCTCGCCTCCGGGCAGGTGCGCTACGTCAACCGGCAGAAGGGCTCCGGCACGCGCCTGTGGTTCGACCGGCTGCTGGACGCCGCCGCCATCCCGCCGACGGCGGTCCGGGGCTACGGCATCGAGGAGTTCACGCATCAGGCCGTGGCGGCGGTGATCGCCTGCGGCGAGGCCGATGCCGGGCTCGGCGCGCGCGCCGCCGCCGAGCGGCTCGGCCTCGACTTCGTGCCGGTCGGCTGGGAGGTCTACTACCTCGCCGCAAGCCGCTCCCTCGGGGCGGACATCCTCGACGACCTCGCCGCCGACCTGACGGCGCGGGCGGGCCGCACCGCGGGCTACCGGCTGCCCGGCGCGGCCTCGACCGGCTGATACCGCGTCCGGTTGATCGGACCGGACGCGGTCTCGGCAAGCCCGCGCGGCGCCTGAGCGAAGACGACATCCGCCATCCCGAAGGGATCACCCGGATGGCGTATGAAATCCATGGTTCAGCGGCCCGAGCCGCGGACCAGCATCTTGACGCGCTGGTCCGCCCGGTCGAGGCGCTCGGCCACGCCGCGGCGGGTGCATTTCTCCACCGTGTCGCCGGCATAGAGCCCGACATGGTAGGCCTTCGCCCGGCAGGCGCTGAGCGGCGGCCAGACCACGATCGCCGCGAGGAACAGGACGAGGCAGGACGTGTCGATCGCGAGCCAGGTCTTCCAGCCGAGGCGCAGGCCACCCTTACGCGCCTCGGATGTCCGGCGGCGGCCCGTCGCGCCCCGCAGCCGGTCGAGCCGCGCCTCGAACGGGTCGGGCTCCGGCAGCGGGACGGATACGGTCGCGGGGGCGAGGGGAATCGTCTGCACGGGACAACCTCGGACAGTCCGGACAATGGTTTCCGGGGAGCTAAGTCCGTGCCAAGCCGGCGACGCTGAAATCAGCTTCAGATTGTCCTGCAACGGGACGGATGCGGCGCGGGACTGCCTGTGGTTGCCGCAGCGCCTGTGCCGGCCGTGCCGAAGCGGGGCCGGCACAGCGGATGGAATGCAACCATACGTGGGCCGGCCCGGCTTCGGGTGGCTCATCCCCTCCTCGACCCCATCCTGAGGTGCGCGGCGTGAGGCGCCGGGCCTCGAAGGAGGTCTCCAGGGATCTCGGTGCTTGCTGGAGGCCTCCTTCGAGGCCTCCGCTTCGCTCCGGCGCCTCAGGATGAGGGGGTGGGTGGGATGGCAGCGGCTCCACGCCGGATCGCTGCGTCGCGCTCGAACGGCCCCTTACTGCAGCGCGTCCACGGCCAGGCCGAAGACCTCCGAGAAGCCGTGATAGTCGTCGATCATGGCGATGACCGAGAGCAGGATCCCGAGGGCGCCGACATAGGAGACGAGAAGGAGCTCGCGCCGTTCGCTGACAGCGATCGCCAGCCCAGCGAAGGGGATGCTCTGCAGGGCCAGCGCGGCGGCGATGTTCATGGACGGCCTCGCGAAGACGAGAGCGGCGGCGCCGGGGAGGGCGCCGCCGCGAGAGGACCGGACGGTGATCCGCGCCTCAGGCGATCCCGGCCGGGCGGGCGACCAGGGCCTCCTCCTGCGCGCCCCCGGCGAGGTAGCGCAGGCGCATCGGGCGCAGCACGAACATGGCGAGCGCGGCGGCGGCGACGTTGAGGCCGATGATCAGCCCGAACACCGCGGTCCAGCCATAGGCGGCCGAGACCATGCTGCCGAGCGGCACCAGCATCGCGGCCGTGCCCTTGGCGGTGTAGAGGAGACCCGCATTGCTCGCCGCGAACTTCGAGCCGAACGTGTCGCCGCAGGTGGCCGGGAACAGCGAGTAGATCTCGCCGAACACCCCGAAATAGATCGCCGTGGCGAACACGAAGACCATCGGGTTGCGGCCGTAGCCGAGCAGCAGGATCACGGCGAAGGCGGCGGTGCTGAAGGCGATGAACATCGTCTTCTCACGGCCGATCTTGTCCGAGACGAAGCCGAAGAACGGCCGGCCGAAGCCGTCGAAGATGCGGTCCAGCGAGATCGCCAGCGTCAGCGCCGCCATCTGCAGGCCGAACAGCGAGACCGGCACGTCGGCGACCTTGAAGTCGTGGGCGATCGGGGCGATCTGCGCCGCCGCCATCAGGCCGCCGGAGGCGACCATCACGAACATCGCGTACATCACCCAGAAGACCGGGGTGCGCACGGCCTCGCGCGGGGTGCGGTCGACCTTGGACTGGGGCAGGTTCAGCACCTTGCGCTTGACCGGCGCGGAGATGCCGGGCTTGCGCAGCAGGAAGGACATCAGCACCACGATCGCGCCCTGGCCGAGGCCGAAATACAGGAAGGCGGTCTCGTAGCCGCTGGTCGCGATCAGCTTGGCGATCGGCACCACCGTGACGGCGGCGCCCGCGCCGAAGCCCGCGGCGGTGGCACCGGCGGCGAGGCCGCGGCGGTCGGGGAACCACTTGAGGGCGTTGCCGACGCAGGTGCCGTAGACCGAGCCCGCGCCGATGCCGCCGATCACGGCCGCGACGTAGAGCAGGGTGAGGCTGTCGGCGTAGGAGTTGAGCACCCAGGCGAGCGCGATCATCACGCCGCCGAAGCAGACCACGATGCGCGGGCCGTAGCGGTCCACGAACCAGGCCTCGATCGGCACGAGCCAGGTCTCGGTCGCGACGAACAGGGTGAAGGCGAACTGGATCGCGGCGCGACCCCAGTGATGCTTGGCGTCGATTGGATCGACGAACAGCGTCCAGCCGTACTGCAGGTTGGCGATCATCGCCATGCAGAGAATTCCGAAGGCGAGTTGCCACCACTTGGCGGCAGGCGGGTCGTGGCGTTCCATCCCTGCTTCCTTGCTCGAAGGCTTTTTCGAAGGCCCGGCTTGCCCGCCGAGTCGCGCCATCATGCAAAATTTTTCTAGGTGTGCAATATACCACGGATTAAATCGCACGCTGGCTCGTAACAGCGTGTCCGGGATGGAGCGGATTCAGGGAGCGGCGCGCAGGCGCTCCAGCAGGGCGGCGTCGGCGTAGCCGTCCGCCGGCAGGCCGCCGGCGGCCTGGTAGGCGCGAATTGCCGCACGGGTGCGCGGGCCGACCTTGCCGTCCGCCGTGCCGGCCGGATGGCCGCGCTGCGCCAGCAGCGTCTGCAGCTCGCGCCGCTCGGAGGTCGTGAGCACGCGGTCGGCGCGCGGCCAGTCCCGGGCGAGGCCGGGCTCGCCGCGCAGGCGGTCGGAGAGATGCCCCACCGTCAGCGCGTAGGCCAGCGCATTGTTGTAGCGCAGGATGGTGCGGAAGTTCGGCAGGACGAGGAAGGCCGGCCCGCGGGCGCCGGCCGGCAGGAGCAGGCTCGCCCGCGCCGTCTCGGGGCCGGGCGCCGCGCGCAGGGGCCGCACGCCGAGCGCCGCCCATTCGGCGAGGCTGCGCTCGGTGGTCTCGTCGGCGAGCGCGTAGTCGAAGCCCTCGGGCAGCGCGGCCTCCGCGCCCCAGCGCTCGCCCCGCCACCAGCCCATCGCCGCGAGGTAGTTGCCCGTCGAGGCGAGCGCGTCGGGGGCCGACCAGAGGTCGCGCCGGCCATCGCCGTCCCCGTCCACGGCATGGGCGAGGAAGACGCTCGGCATGAACTGGGTGTGGCCCAGCGCCCCGGCCCAGGAGCCGGTGAGCCGCTCGGGCGCGACCTCGCCGCGGGCGAGGATCTGCAGGGTGGCGACCAGCTCGTCCCGCCAGTAGGGGGCGCGGCCGGGATCGCCGCAGGCGAGCGTCGCGAGCGACCGCAGGGCCGGGCGCACGATGCTGGAATCGTCGAGGACGGCGCCGTAGCTCGACTCGACGCCCCAGAAGGCCACCAGGGTGAAGCGGTCGACGCCGGTCCGCGCCTCGATCCCGTCGAGCAGGGGGCCCAGCGCCTCGAGCCGCCGGCGCCCCTCCGCGACGCGCGCCTCGCCGATCCCCGCATCGAGATAGGCCCAGACCGGCCGGACGAACTCCGCCTGGTTCTGCGTGGCGGCGAGCACCTGGGGGTCGGGGGCGAGGCCGAGGAGCTGCTCGCCCAGCAGCGGCTGCGGGACGCCGCGGGCCTGCGCGGCCTCCGCGATGTCGAGCAGGCAGAGGCCGAAGGGCTGCCCCTCGGCCTGCGCCGCGGGCGACGCGACGAGCGCCGCGCCGATCAGAAGAGCCCGTGTGCCGCGCATGCCCGTCCCCGCCTCACCCACGATGCGGGGGCCTATAGCACGCGTCCCGAATCCGGGATTCCAAAGGGATCATCCCTTTGGCGGGTCCAGGGCGGAGCCCTGGAGGATCCCGCGATCAGGAGCCCCGCCGCGCGGCGTCGCGGGACGTGTCGTCCGTCTGCGGGGGCGGGGAGTGCGGGCCCGGATGCGGCTCGGGGCGCGGCCGGTCCGCGCCCGTGGCGGGGCCCTGGGGCGGCTTCCGGGGCGTGTCGCGGCGATCGTCGGCCATGGCCGGTCTCCTCAGGCCGCCTTCCGGTTCACCTGGGCTTCCGCCATGTCGGTGAGCCGCTTGTCGGTGGCCTTCTCCTCGTCGAGGGTCTGCTGCAGCACGCCCGCGCAATCGTCGCGGCCGAGGCGCTTGGCCCAGGCGATCAGCGAGCCGTAGCGGGTGATCTCGTAATGCTCCACCGCCTGCGCCGCGGCGATGAGGGCGGCGTCGAGCACGTCCTTGTCGGCGACCTCGCCCGCGGTCTCGTTGGTTTCCTTGATGATGCCGTCGATCGCCGGGCAATCCACGGCCTTGGGCTGGTGCCCGTGCATCTGGAAGACCTGCTCCAGGCGCTTGATCTGGCCCTCGGTCTCGCGCAGATGCGTCTCGAAGCCCTGCTTGAGTTGCGGATCGGTCGCCTTGGCGATCATCTTCGGCAGCGCCTTCGTGATCTGGTTCTCGGCGTAGTAGACGTCCTGCAAGGTGTGCACGAACAGGTCGTCGAGGGTCTTGATGTCTCGCGTGAACAGGCCCATCGCGTACTCCTGGCGTTCTGTGAGGCTCGAGCGGCCGGCCTCGCGGCGCGGCCCGTATCCGACAGGGGAAGCCCAGTCCGGCCATCGCGGTTCCGGAGATCGTCCGAGATCTTCGCGAAGATCCGACCAGTAAAGCTGCGCCTTTTCGAAGACGAACATGATCATATCCCCGGCTCGGGTCGAGGCAGCCGATCGGGCCCGTCCGCGGTTGGTTCCGGCGACCGCCGGCGCCGAGGAGGCCGCGATGGAGGCCGCGATGCCGAACCCAGCCCTGGCCCGCATGGTGGAGGAGCAGATCGTGCGGCGGGGCCTGCGCGATCCCGCCGTGCTCGATGCGATGCGCAGCGTCCCGCGCGCGGCCTTCGTGCGGCCGGGCTTCGAGGCCGCGGCCTATGACGACGGTCCCCTGCCGATCGGCGAGGGCCAGACCCTGTCGCAACCCTACATCGTCGCGCTGATGGCCGAGGCGGCCGGCCTCCGCCCCGGCGCCCGGGTGCTGGAGGTGGGGGCGGGCTCGGGCTACGCGGCGGCGGTGCTGGCCGCGCTCGGCGCCGAGGTCCACGCCATCGAGCGGCAGCCGGCCCTCGCCGAGGCGGCGCGGATGCGCCTCGCGCGGCTCGGCTACGGCAGGGTGGCGCTGCGCACGGGCGACGGCAGCGCCGGCTGGCCGGAGGCGGCCCCCTTCGACGCCATCCTGGTCTCGGCGGGGGCGCCGGCTGTGCCGCGGGCGCTGAAGGCGCAGCTGGCGCTCGGCGGCCGGCTGGTGGCGCCGGTCGGGCCTGCGGGCGCGCAGACCCTCGTCGTGCTGACGCGGCGGGGCGCGGATCTCTACGCAGAGGAGGATCGCGGCCCGGTGAGCTTCGTCCCCCTCATCGGCGCCGAGGGCTGGCCGGAGGAGGGCGCCTGGCCGGGACCGGCCTGATCGCTACCGCCCGCTCCGCAGCGCGAAGCCGAGCAGCCCGAGCCCCGCCACGAGGCAGATGCCGCTCCAGCGCTCCAGGCTGACGGCCTGCTCGGGCCGGCGCAGGGAGAGCAGCGCCAGCACGACGCCGCAGACGATGCAACCGAGACTGGCCAGCGAGACCATTGCACTCCTTCAACCGGGCGCCGGAATGCCCGCTCTATTGAACATCTTCCTGTCGCGGAAGACTTGACAGGCTGAAGGCCTGCTATAAGCCGCCTGCCGACGCAGACTTGAACCCGTCGGCGACGGACCCGGCAGCCGATGACAGGCGGGGCCGCCCCGCGGCCGCCGCGCGGCGGCGAGGTTTGCACGGCCCGCCGCCTGTGGCATGGGAACGGCCCCGTCCTCCTTGACCGGATCTGCCCATGCGCACGGCGCTCACCGCCCTCGCCACGCTCGTCGCGGCCGCCCTCACGGCCGGCGCCGCCCTCGCCCAGCCGGCCCCCGTCCGCATCGGGGTGATCCCGGTCATCGGGGCCGCGCCGATCTTCGTGGCGAACGGGGAGGGCGGGCTGAAGCAGGTGGGCCTGAACCCGACCTTCACCACCTTCGAGTCCGGCCCGAACATGATCCAGGCCCTGGCCTCGGGCACGATCGACGTCTACGTGGCCGGCATCGCGCCGCTGGCGGTGGCGCGCACCAAGAACATCGACGTGCGCGTGGTCGCCGCCACCGCGGTCGAGGAGATGGTGTTCGTGGCCGGCCCCAAGCTCGCGCCCTACTTCGCGGCGGCTGCCGACAAGGCCGAGGCCTTCCGCCAGTTCAAGGCGAAGGAGGGCCGCCCCGCCCGGCTCGCCACGCAGCCCCCCGGCTCGGTGCCGAACACCACGCTCCAGCACTGGCTCTGGACCGTCGCCAAGGCCGACAAGGCCGACGCGCAGATCGTGGCGATGGGCATCGACGCCACGCAGCAGGCGCTGCTGGCCGGCGCCGTCGACGGCGCCTCGATCCGCGAGCCGGCGCTGACCATCGTCCAGGCCCGCAACCCGGCGATCAAGCTGCTGGCCACCGGCGCCGAGATGTTCCCCGACCAGCCGGGCACCGTGGTCGCGGTCTCGGGCGCCTTCGCCGACAAGAACCCGGCCGCCGTGCAGGGCCTCGTGGACGCCCTGGTGAAGGCCACCGAGACCCTCAAGACCGATCCCGACAAGGCGGCCCCGGCCGTCGAGCAGGCGCTGGGCAAGGGCATCACCGACCTCGCCACCATCCGCAAGGCGCTGACCTCGCCGGCCGCCAAGTTCACCGCCGATCCGCGCGTCATCGTCGAGGCGACCAAGGCGATGCAGGATTATCAGGTCAGCATCGGCACCCTCGACAAGGCGGTGCCGATGGATGGCCTGTTCGTGCCGGGCTTCTACGAGAAGGCCGTGAAGCGCTGATGCCGGCCTGCACTTGAAGAACAGGATAAAGATGATCGTCATCAACGGCTTGGAGCCGGTCTTTCACGTGAAGAACCGGCGCTAGGGCGATGCAGCTGATCCGCAGCACGGCGCTCGCCGCGGCCGGGCTCCTCGCCTTCCTGGTCCTGTGGGAGGCGGTGCCCCG
The DNA here is from genome assembly GCF_902141855.1 of Methylobacterium dankookense. Lineage (GTDB taxonomy): Bacteria > Pseudomonadota > Alphaproteobacteria > Rhizobiales > Beijerinckiaceae > Methylobacterium > Methylobacterium dankookense. The sequence continues at coordinate 29,826 of NZ_CABFVH010000036.1, forward strand.
GCTCGGCCTCGTCAACCCGGCCTTCCTGCCGCCGCCGAGCACGATCCCCGCCGCCTTCCTGCGCGAGATCGAGCTCGGCGTCTGGCTCACCGCCGTGCTGTCGAGCCTCAGCCACTACGTGGCCGGCCTCTGCGCCGGGGCGGGCGCGGGCATCGCGCTCGGCCTCGTCAGCGGCATGTCGCGCGGCTTCGAGGCGTTCACCGCCTGGGTGGTGCGGCTGCTGCGCCCGATCCCCGGCCTCGCCTGGGTGCCCTTCGCGATCATCTGGTTCGGGGTCGAGCCCTCGGCCGCCGTGTTCATCATCGCGGTCGGCGTGTTCTGGATCGTGTTCTTCGCGACGCAAGGCGCCGTGCGCGGCGTCGACCGCGACCTCGTCGAGGTGGCCCAGGCCTTCGGCTTCCGCGGGCCCCTGCAGCGGCTCGTCAAGATCCTGCTGCCGGCGGCGACCCCCGGCATCCTGGTCGGCCTGCGCACGGCCCTCGGCCAGGCCTGGATGGCGGTGGTGGCGGCCGAGATCTTCGGCGTGCCCGGCGTCGGCCAGCGCATGATGCAGGCCTCCTCGCTCCTCTCCACCGACATCGTCGTCGTCTACATGCTGACCATGGCCGGCCTCTACGGCCTGTTCGATTCCGCCTTCGTCGCCCTTCAGGGCTGGCTCCTGCGCTGGCGGGCCTGACCATGCCGGAACCGATCATCGACATCCGGGCCCTCAGCCTCGCCTATGGCGAGGGCGAGAGCCGCAACGTGGTGCTGGAATCCCTCGATCTCGCGGTCGCCCGCGGCGAGGTGCTGGTCATCGTCGGCGAGTCCGGCGTCGGCAAGTCGACGCTGCTGCGCGTGCTGATGGGCTTGAGCCGGCCGAGCGGCGGCAGCGTCGCGGTCCATGCCCGGCCCGATTGCCGCACGCCCATGGCCATGGTCTTCCAGGACGCGCGCCTGCTGCCCTGGCGGCGGGTCATCGACAACGTGGCCTTCGGCCTCGAAGGCTCCGGCCTGTCGCGCGGCCAGCGCCGGGAGCGGGCGCGGGCCATGCTGGCGCTGGTCGGCCTCTCCGATCTCGCCGGGCGCTGGCCGCACCAGCTCTCCGGCGGCCAGCGCCAGCGCGTGGCCATCGCCCGGGCGCTCGCCGTCGAGCCCGACGTGCTCCTGATGGACGAGCCGTTCTCGGCCCTCGACAGCTTCACCCGCGAGGGGCTGCAGGACGAGTTGCAGCGCATCACCGCGGAGACCGGCAAGACGGTGCTCTTCGTCACCCACGACATCGACGAGGCGGTCACCATCGCCGACCGCGTCGTGGTGATCGCCGGCCCCCCGGGCCGGATCGCCGCCGAGGTGCGGATCGACCTGCCCCGCCCGCGCCTGCGCCGGGACGCGACCCTCCAGGACATCGCCCGGCAGCTCCGCGCCGAACTCTCCCGCCGCTCGGCCGAGCTGTAGCTCGCGGTCCGGGATCCCAAAGGGATCATCCCTTTGGCGGGGTCTCGGGGCGGAGCCCCGAGGTCTTCCAGGGCTCCGCCCCGGACCCGCGAGAGGGATGATCCCTCTCGACTCCCGGGCCTATGACCCCCAGAGGCGCAGGAGCGCGTAGCCCGCGAGCGCGGCGGCACCGAGGACGCGCCGCCAGGGATTGACCCCGCGCAGCACCTCGTCGAGCGCCCACCACGCGAAGGCGAGGTCGGCGGCGACGCGGAGCGCCGTGCCGGCGCCGCCCGCAGGCGCGAGGATCCGGCCCGCGGCGGCGAGGCCGAGGAACAGCCAGAGCGGCAGGTTCGGCCATTGCGCGATCGTGATCCGCCCGTCGACGCGGCTGCGGAAGGTCCAGTCCAGGGCGCGCCGGAGGCGTTCCACCGGCTCAGCCGCGCTCGGCCTCGGCCCGCCGGATCGGCGCGCAGATCTCCGGGCTGATCTTGTCGAGATGCACGCAGGCCGTGTCGCGGTACCAGGCCCGCAGGGCCGGCTGGCCCGGCGCCACATAGATGCCGACGAGGATGAAGCCGGCCCCGAGGAGCACGAGCAGGAGGATGAGGTTGCGCATGGCGGGCCGGGGGGTTCGAGCGGCTACGCTGCCCCAACGCGTCGGCCCGCCAACCGCTCCCCGGTGGCGAAGCCCCGGTGTATTCCGCTCCGCCGAGGCCTCACCGGCCGCTGAGCAGGTCGCGGCGGAACGAGGCGTCGAGGCGGCGCATGTAGTGCTCGGCGCAGCACATGTGCTCCTGCATGATGCGGCCGACCGCCTCGGCATCCTTCGCCCGGAAGGCCGAGACCAGCTGGCGGTGGCTCTCGAGGTTGTGCGCGCCGAAGGCCGCGTACTCGGTGGCGCTGCCCTGGAACTCGACGAGGTCGCGCAGCAGGCTGTTGATGAAGCGGCACATGAAGGCGAGGAGGGCGTTGTCGCTCGCGTCGCAGAGCAGGTCGTGGAAGGTCAGCTCCAGGCTGCGGCCGCGGGCATGCTCGCCGGCGGCGAAGGCCGCCTCGCAGGCCAGGATGTTCTCCTCAAGCCGCTGCAGGGCCTCGGCATCGAGGCGCCCCGCCACGTCGAGGCCGAGGGCGACCTCCAGTTCCCGGCGCACGGCATAGACCTGGGCGAAGTCGAGCCGGCGGAAATGCAGGAAGCGCCGCAATTGCTGCGCGGCCGCGTCGATCGAGACGGGGCGGATCTCGGCGCCCCCGTTCGGGCCCGGCCGCATCGCCACCAGCCCCTGCACCTCCAGGGCCTTCAGCGCCTCCCGGATCGTGCCCTTGGCGCAGCCGTAATGCTGCATCAGCTTCTGCTCGTTCGGCAGGCGCTGCCCGGGCTCCATGCGCTCGCGGGCGATGCGGCGGCAGAGATCCTCGGCGATCTGGTCGGAGAGCTTGATCCGCCGCAGGGGCGAGGCGGAGGCGCCCGCCTCCTCCGCGCTCATCGGGCCTGTCGCTATCGGGCCTGCCATGGGGCCTCGCGGTCGATCGGGTAGATGGGGCGGGCGAGCTTGGCGAAGGGGAACAGCCCGTAATCGGAGCTGGTCACGCCGGCGCTGGCACATTCCACCACCGCCCGCGCGATCGGCTCGAAGACCGGGCGGCAATACATGCGCGACTTCAGGATCAGGAAGCGCGCCGCCCGCGGATCGATGCCGATGCCGGTGAAGATGGCGAGGTCCCAGGGCTCGTGCGGCTCCTCCGTCACCAGCACGCGGGCCCGGCCCGTGTCGAGGACGGCGGCCCGGCCCATCGAGAAGCGCTGGCCGGTATAGGTCGGGCCGGTGACGACGTAGCTGCCGTCGCCGAGCGTCGCGACCCGGCCCGCCAGGGCGAGGGGGGCCTGGGGCGGGAAGCCCGGCAGCGCGATCCTGTTGCCGAGGCGGATCTCCGCCGCGGCGCCGGCCCCGGCCGCGTAGAGGGCGGCCACGGCCTCGGGATCGCAGATCGGCCCGGCGACGAGGCCGTCGAGGCCGGCCTCCAGGCAGGCGGCGAGCACGTCCATCACGTCGCAGGTGCCGCCCGACATGCAGTTGTCGCCGTGGTCGAGGAGGAGGATCGGCCCGTCGCCCGGCCCCGCCGCCGCCTCCCGCGCCCGCGCGATCGAGTCCGCGAGCGGCGCCTCGTCGTAGACGAACTCCGCCCGGCGCGCCCAGATCGCGGCGCCGAGCGCGTCCGCGGCCGCCCGCGCCTGCTCCGCGCTCTCGGCCGCGACCACGAAGGACACGCCGGTCTCGGCGAGGTCGGCGAGGCCGAAGCCGCCGAACAGGGTGGCGGCGAGGATGCCCGGCCGCGCCTCCATGGCCCGGGTCTCGGCGACGATGTCGGCCATGGCGCCGGGCACGCGGGTGTCCATCCGGAGCGTGTGGGCGAGCAGCGGCGGGTGGCACCAGGCCTGGTGCGGGCGCAGGCCCTCGTCGAGCATGCGGCCGACGAGGCGGGCGACATGCGCGCCGGTCTCGGCCATGTCCACGTGGGGGTAGGTCTTGAAGCCGACGATGACGTCGGCATTCTCCACCATGCGCGCCGTGACGTTGGCGTGGAGGTCGAGGGCGACGCCGAGCGGCACGTCCGGGGCGATGGCGCGGATGCGGGCGAGAAGCTCGCCCTCGCCGTCGTCGTGGCTCTGCGTCACCATCGCGCCGTGCAGGTCGAGCAGGATGGCCTCGCAGCCCTCCGACACCGCGGCGAGGATCGCGGCGGCGAGGTCCTCGAAGGCTTCGTCGGCGACGGGCCCGCTCGGATTGGCGTGGGCCATCACCGGCACGGCCACTTCCGCGCCCCGGCTCTCCGCGAAGGCCAGGAAGGCGCCGAGCGCCGTGGCGCTGCCGGTGCCGGCGGCGCGGGCCGCCTCGCCCCAGACGGGGCGGAAGGCCGCGAGCGGCGTGGCGAGCGGCGAGAAGGTGTTCGTCTCGTGGTTGAGGCGAGCGGTGACGATGCGCATGGCGGCCTTCGGACGCGTGAGGAGGGCGGGGCTCAATGGGCCTTCACCCCGAGGAAGCGGTCGCGCGCCGCCTCGTCGCGCGCGAATTCCGCCGCGTCGGCGTGGTAGGCGATCCGGCCGAGCTCGAGGATGTAGTGGCGGTCGGCGAGGCTGGTGCAGACGGCGAGGTTCTGCTCGACGAGCAGGATCGGCACGCCCGCATCCCGGATCAGCCGGATCTGCGCCACGATCTCCTCGACGATGACCGGGGCGAGGCCCTCGACCGGCTCGTCGAGCATCAGGAGCTTGGGGCCGTTGAGCAGGGCGCGGGCGATGGAGAGCATCTGCTGCTCGCCCCCCGAGAGCTGGGCGCCGCCGTTGCGGCGCCGCTCCTCCAGCCGCGGGAAGATCCGGTAGACGTCCCGGATCGACCAGGGCGAGCCCTTGCGCACCGCGATCCTCAGGTTCTCCTCGACGGTGAGCAGGCCGAAGATGCCGCGATCCTCGGGCACGAGGCAGAGGCCGGCCTTCGCGATGCGGTGGGGCGCCCAGCCGGCGATCTCGGCGCCGCCGAAGGTGACCCGGCCGCTGCGCGGCGGCAGCAGGCCGCTGACGCTGCGCAGCGTCGAGGTCTTGCCCGCGCCGTTGCGGCCGAGCAGGCAGACGATCTCGCCGCTGCGCACCTCCAGGCTCACGCCCTGGAGGATGTGGCTCTTGCCGTAATAGCCGTGGACGTCGTCGAGACGCAGCGCCGTCCCAGCGCCGACCCCCCCGCTCATCGCAGGTCCCCCGTGATCATGTTGCCGAGATAGGCGCGGCGCACCTCCGGGTCGTCGCGCACCGCCGCCGGCCGGCCCTCGACCAGGACCTGGCCCGCGCGCATCACCGTGACGGTGTCGCTGATGTTCATGACGATGCCCATGTTGTGCTCGATGAACAGCACCGTGTGGTCGCGGCCGAGGTCGCGGATCAGGTCGGTCATCGCCCCGATATCGTCGGTGCCCATCCCCGAGGTCGGCTCGTCGAGGAGGATCACCTTGGGCCGGGCCGCCATCGCCATGCCGACCTCGAGGCGGCGCTGCTGCCCGTGCGAGAGCTCGCCCGCCGCCCGGCCGGCGACGGCCCCGAGATCGAGGCGCTCCAGCAGCGCCCGCACCGTGTCCTGGGCCGCGTCGCGCTCGGGCACCCGGCGCCAGGGCGCCAGGGCGGGCCAGGGCGTGCGCCCCTGCGCGGCGAGCCTCAGGTTCTCGCGCACGCTGAGCGTCGCGAACAGGCTGGTGACCTGGAACGAGCGCGCGAGGCCGAGCCGCACCCGGTCGTCGTCGCGGGTGCGGGTGATGTCCCGGCCGCCGAGGGCGATGCGCCCGCCCGCCGCGCGGACGCGGCCGGTGAGCGCGTGGAACAGGGTGGTCTTGCCCGCCCCGTTCGGCCCGATGATCGCGTGGACGCTGTTGGCGCGCACCCGCAGGGTCACGTCCTTGAGCGCGACGAAGCTGCCGTAGCGGACGCCGAGCCCCTCGGCGGCAAGCGCGGGCTCGAAGTCGGGCGCGGGGGAGGGTGCGGTCACGGGCGGCTCTCCTCCGGCACGGCGCCCTCGGCGGGCGCGCGCGTCACGAGCGCGGCGGCCCGCTCGACCAGGCCCCAGAGGCCGCGCTGCATGAACAGGGCGATGGCGATGAGGAGGGCGCCGAGCAGCAGGAGCCAGCGCGGCCAGATCGCCGAGAGGAGGTCGCCGGCGACGAGGTAGAAGGCCGCGCCGAGCACCGAGGCGAACAGGTTGGCGCCCCCACCGATGATCGTCATGATCAGCAGCGTCTCGCTGGTGTGGTACTCGATGTTCGACAGCGGCGCGACGCCGATCAGCATGGCGTGCAGCGCGCCCGCGAGCGCCGTGACCGCCCCCGAGATCGCGAAGGCCGCGACCTTGAAGGCGCGCACCGGGAAGCCGATGGCGCTGGCCCGGGCCTCGTTGTCGCGGATCGCGAGCAGCGTGCGGCCGAAGGTCGAGAGGGCCACGCGCTGGAGCACGGCAAAGAGCGCGAGGAAGAGCACGGCGACATAGGCGTAGTAGGACCACGGGTCGGAGAGCGCCCGGCCGCCGAGCCGCGGGCGCGGCACGTTGAGCAGGCCGTTGTCGCCCCCGGTCAGGTCGCTGAACGTGTAGGCCAGGAAGTAGAACAGCTGCGAGAAGGCGAGCGTCAGCATCACGAAGTAGACGCCCTGCCGCCGGATCGAGAGCCAGCCGACCGCGGTGGCGGTGGCGGCCCCGACCAGGGCGACGGCCGGCAGCATCAGGGGCGCGGGCCAGCCGGCGCGCAGCAGGAGGAGGCCGCCCGCATAGCTGCCGAGCCCGAAGAAGATGCCCTGCCCGAAGGAGAGCAGCCCGGTATAACCGAGCAGCAGGTTGCAGGCGGCGGCGGCGAGCCCGTAGATCAGGATCTCGCTGGCGAGCGTGCCCGAGCGCAGGACGAGCGGCAGCACGAGCACGGTGATCGCGGCGAGGGCGAAATGGACGAGGGGGCGTTCGAGGAGGCGGGTCATCGCGGGCTCCCTCACGCGCGTCCGAACAGGCCGCGCGGCATCATCACGATGATCCCCGCCATGCCGAGATAGATCATCAGCCGGGCGCCCTCGGGCCAGAGCGTCGCCATCAGGCTCTGGGCGATGCCGACCGCGAGCCCCGCCGCCAGAGCGCCGGCGTAGCTGCCCATGCCGCCGATCACCACGACCACGAAGGCGATGCTCAGCGCCTCGACGCTCATGAACGGCTCGACGCCGCGGATCGGCGCGGCGAGCGCCCCGGCGAGCCCCGCGAGCCCGGCGCCGAGCCCGAACACCGCCGTGTTGATGCGCCGCGTGTCGTAGCCGAGGAGCGCCATGTCCTCGGCCGATTCCGAGCCGGCGCGGACGATCGCGCCGAGCCGCGTGCCCTCGAGCAGCCACCACAGGCCGCCGGCCAGCACCGCCGTGAACGCGATCACGAAGAGCCGGTATTCGGGGTAGACGAAGTCGCCGAGGATGACGACGCCCGACAGGCCCTCGGGCGGCGCGACATTGCCGCCGATCGGCCCCCAGACGATGATCACGATCTCCTGCACCACCAGGGCGAGGCCCACGGTGGCGAGGATGTGGAAGGTGTGCGCCTGCTTGTAGACCCGCCGCAGCAGCACCGCCTCGGTCAGGGCGGCGAGCGCCCCGACGACGAGGCAGGCCAGCGGCAGGGCGAGCCAGAAGCTCACCCCGCGCTCGACCATCTCGTAGGCGAGATAGGCGCCGAGCATGTAGAACGCCCCGTGCGCGAAGTTCACGAACTGCAGCAGCCCGAAGATGACGCTCAATCCCACCGCGAGCAGGAAATAGAGCATCCCCAGGCCGATGCCGTTGAGGATCTGGAACAGGTAGGTCACGCGCGCCTCTGGGCGGATGGAGCCGGCAAGCGGTGCCGGAGCGCCCCCGAGCCAGTTCGAAGGCGCGTCGGGACGGGGACCGGAAGCCTCAGGTCATCTTGCACTCGGCCGCTTCGGGCGAGAGGAACGACTTGCCGGAGCTGACGATGTCGACGAAATCGTCCTTGTCGGCCATCTTCGCCTTGGGCTTGCCCTTGAGCAGGTAGTAATCCTTGATGACCTGATGGTCGGCGGCGCGGATCTCCTCCTCGCCGGTGAGGCCGGAATATTTCAGGCCTTCGAGCGCCTTGGTCACCGCCGGCCCCTCGGTCGAGCCGGCCTTGGCGGCGGCGTCGAGCAGGAGCTTGCTGAGCAGGTAGGAGCCGGCGAAGGAGTAGTTCGGGCTGAACTTGCGCGTCTCGCGCACCTTGGCGACGAGGGCCTTGTTCAGGGGCGTGTCGACGCCGTGCCAGTACTGGGCGCCGAAATAGATGCCCTCGCAGAGGTCGGGGCCGAGCGCCTCGAACTGCTCCAGGCCCGACGCCCAGGCGAGCACGATGGTCATGCGCTTCTTCAGGCCGAAGCTCACCGCCTGCCGCAGGGTGTCGGAGGATTGCGAGCCGAAGCTCAGGATCAGCAGCACGTCGGGCTTGGCCGCGATGGCGTTGGTCAGGTAGCCGCTGAACTCCTTCTCGGCGAGCGAGTGGTAGCTGTTGCCCACATGCTCGATGCCCTTCTCCTGGAAGACCGCCTTGGCCGCGCTCAGGAGCCCCTCGCCGAACACGTATTGCGGCGTGATCGTGTACCAGCGCTTGGCCTGCGGCATCTGCGCGATCAGCGGGCGCACGGTCTGGGCGATCGCCCCGTAGGTGGGCACGCTCCAGCGGAAGGTGCCGCGGTTGCACTCCTTGCCGGTGATCTCGTCGGCGCCCGCGGTGGTGAAGAACACGCCGCCGCCATTCGTCACCTCCTTGCCCATCACGAGCGCCTCGGAGGAGAGGATGCCGCCGGCGAAGAGCCGCGTGCCCTCGGCCATCGCCTCCTGCACCCGGCGCGCCGCCGTCGCGGGCTTGCCCTCCGTGTCGAGGTCGCGCGCCACGACCTTCCGGCCGAGCACCGTGCCCGCTTCCTCGGCGGCGAGCGCCGCGCCGAGCGCCGCGAACTTGCCGTTCGCCGCGAAGGCGCCCGACATCGGCAGGGGCGCCCCGACGACGAGGTTGCCCTCGGCGGCCGCGGCGCCGCGCATCAGCGGCGGCGCGCCGAGCGCGGCGGCGGCGAGGGCGGTCTGGGTGAGGAATGCACGACGGTCGAGCATGGGGCCTCCGCAACGGCGTCAGGTCAGATAACCATCCGAACTATACGCATCGATTGTGCCGAACGGATACGGGCCGCGCCAGGGAGGGCCGTGACAACGCGGCCGGGCCTGTTGTCCCGCTCCGCGAGATGGCGGAGATTGTGCGGCGCGTGAGGGTGCCGCCCGCGGGGCGGGCTGAGGTGCGGCCATTTCCGGAGAGCTTCCCGCCGCGGCGACCCTGAGCCGCCTCGACCTCAAGACGCTGCGGCTCTTCGCGGCGATCTGCGAGGAGGGCACGCTCAACGGCGCCGCCCGCCGTGCCGCGATCGCCCCCTCGGCGGTGAGCAAGCGGCTGGCCGAGCTGGAGCTGACGCTGGGCTGCACCCTGATGGTGCGGGAGCCCCGGGGCATGCGCCCGACGCCCGCCGGCGAGACCCTGCTGCACCATACCCGGCGCATGCTGGCGAGCGCCGAGCAGATCGCGCTGGAACTCGCCGAGCATGCCCGCGGGGTGCGCGGCTTCGTGCGGATGCTGGCGAACCTCTCGGCGATCGTGCAGTTCCTGCCCGAGGACCTGCAGGCCTTCCTGGCGGCGCAGGAGCGCATCCGGGTCGATCTGGAGGAGCGCCCGAGCGGCGGGGTCGTCGCCGGCGTGGAGGAGGGCGCGGCCGATCTCGGCATCTGCGCCGGCAGCACCGACACTCGCTCCCTCGTCGCCCACCGCTACCGCGGCGACCGGCTGGTCCTGGTGATGCCGGCCGGGCACCCGCTCGCCGGGCGGGAGGCGGTGTCCCTGTCCGAGACCCTCGACTACGACCATGTCGGCATGCATGCCGCGAGCTCGATCTACGCCGCGCTCCGCGACGAGGCGCGCCGCCTCGGCCGCCCCTTGCGCCTGCGCATCCACGTGCCGAGCTTCGACGCGATCTGCCGCATGGCCCAGGCCGGGATGGGGCTCGGCACCGTGCCGGAGGGGGTTTACGCGCTGCTCGGGCCCCCGATGCGGCTCACCGCCGTGCCGCTCACCGACCCCTGGGCGCAGCGCGCGCTCACCCTCGTGGTCCGTCCGGGCGCCCTGCCCCCGGCCGCCGCCCTGCTGCTCGAGCACCTGCGCACCGCCGGACCGTGAGGCGTCGGGCGGCTATGGCGGAGGGCGCGCGAGGCCGTTTCCGGTGCGTCGCTTCGGCCGACCACACGCGCCCCCCTCTCCCCGCCGGGCGGGGAGAGGCCTGCCTGCACCTCGTCGTGCAGGCAGGGAGCGGAGGCGAAGCCGGAGCGGCGGTGAGGGGGTGATTCCGGACGAGGCTCTGTCGGAATCGCCCCCTCACCGTCGGCTGCCGCCTCGCCGCGCCGACGACAGGGTCGTCACGGCCCTCTCCCCGCAAGCGGGGCGAGGGGATCCGCTGCGATCCCGCGCGAACAGGCCTCTACGGCTGCGCGGACCAGACGTTGATCACCCGCATCGCCGCCGGCTCGGCGCCGTTGCGCGCCTCGGCCGAGACCGGGGCGAGATTGCGCGGGGCGTTGCGCTTCATCCGGGCGAGCACGCGGCGCGCCTCGTCCGCGGGCAGGGCGCCGACGGGCGTGACCATGGCGGCGAGCTGCTGGCGGGTGCGCCGGTCGACGAGGCGGGACGTCTGGGCCGGCTCGAAGTCGCGCATCGTGTGGCGCTTCTCCACCGGGCCCGTGAAGACCTGCGGCCCGCTCTTCAGGATGACGATGTCGCCGGGGCGCAGGGTCTCGTCCTTCATCAAGGCCGCGGCCGGCCCCTGGGACATGTCGAGCGGGGTCTGGCGGTCGGTGATCTTCACCTTGAGCGGCTCGGATTTCGGCAGGGCGGCGTAGCGGGTGCGCAGGCGCTGGCGCGTCGCGCCGCGGTCGTGCCGGCGATAGGGGACGTAGCCGCCATAGCCCCCCTGGACCTGCGGTTGCATCTGGGGCTGGGGCGCCTCCTGCCGGGCCCGGCCGAACAGGGCCTCGAAGAAGCCGACCTCCTGGGCGTGGGCGCCGCTCTGGGCCGCCGTGCAGGCCATCAATCCAAGCGCGGTCAGCGCCAGGGCGGCGCGGCGGGGGCTTGTCGGGAGCATCCGGGTTCTCCGTGGCGCGGTGACGCGGGCGTCGCTCAAGCGCTCAACGGGAAGTTGACCTCGGCAGTTCCGAAACTTTCAGCTTTCGTTAAGCTCCGGAAGCCGGGAACCGTCAGGCCGGCGCGGCCTGCTCGCCCTCGCCGATGCAGTCGAGGGCGCGCTCCACGGCGCTCACCGCGTCGAGGAGATGCTGCACGGTGCGCTCGACCTCCAGGGCCGGGCGGCCGGTGGCGGAGGCGCGGGCGCAGACGTCCTCGAGCTGCTCCAGCAGGGTGAGGAGGTCTCCGGCGACGGCCACGACCTCGCAGCGGGCGAGCTGCGCGACGGGCGGGCGCTGGCGGAAGGGCACGACGTTGCTCATCGCCGACGGTTCTCGCTCGAATCCGCCCGGATTCGCCAGGGGGCGGGGCGCCTCCTCCACACGATTGCCGGGAGCCGGTGCGGCAAAGTCGCGGGCGTGGTGAGTTTTCCGTGGCCGCATCACCTCAGTTGCGCGCCGACGCGTTCACCGGTCCGCGCCTCGGCTTGACCGCGCGCCGCGCGCGGGCCACTCGGCCCGACCCGACCTGCTGCGCGGCCTCACGGATGCCGGCTTCGCGCGCGACGATCCCGTTCCAGATTCCCACCACGAGGCCCTTTCGCGATGCGCTTCCTCCTCCTTCCCATCGTCCTGCTGACCGGCCTCGGCCTCGCCGCCTGCAGCAGCACCGAGGGCTCGGACAGCCGCAGCGGCTTCTCCGAGCAGTTCAGCACGGACAATTTCCGGCGCTCCAGCGACACCAACGGCACCCAGACCCGCCGGGACGTGAACCGCGCCTACACCCAGCCGAGCCTGCCGACGATCGGCAACCGGGGGTACTGAGACCAGAGTGCGATGAGATCGACTCATCGTACGATGCCCGCGCACCTGCGCGGCGGCGGCCGTCCGCCGGGCGCGTTGATCGCGACCAAGGGTCGGGATCAACGCACTTCGGTATGAGACGCCGCCCTCCCCCTCGGCGGGGGAGGGCGGACCGCCTCAGCGCCGCGACACCGCGTCGGCGAAGGCGACGATGCGGTTGCGGGCGTAGGTGGGCAGGCCGGCGCTGATCGAGCTGCCGGTGTTGAAGCTCGAATTGCCCATCAGCACCTGGGCCGGGAGCAGGTTCTTCAGCACCGGCACGCGGGCATATTCCGCCTTGCGGTCGAGCACGTCCGCCTTGATGGCGAGCGCCATGTAGGTGGTCACCACCGTCTTCTGCGGATCGCCCGGCATGGGCTGGAACACCGCCAGGAACTTGCCGAAGCGCAGGATCTGGTTGACCCAGAAGATGGTCTGCTCGATGCCGCCGGTCACCGGGGTGGCGAGCTTGGTGAGCCCGGAGAGCGCGGCGGCCTGCTCCGGCGGCAGGGTGTGCAATTCGCTCTGGAACGAGACGTACTCGGCGATCTTCTTGGACGAGCCCTCCTCCAGCTTGTTGGCGAGCTTCACGCCGAGCGGCAGCTTGCCCTCCAGGTCGTAGCGGGACTCGATGCAGGTGCCGGCATCGCACCAGGGCCGGTCTGGGCGGCGGGCGAAGGCGGCGGCCGGGTCCTTGGTCGGCGTCACCTCGGCGGCGCTCAGCGTCTTGTGCTTGATGACCGGGTCCATCCGCTTGACGAAGTCGAGGTTCGCGAAGGCGTTGAGGTCGATCGCCTCGGGGGGCCTTGCCACCACGAAGCGGCCTTCCGCCACGTAGACCTTCAGGGTCTCGTGGCGCTGCTTCGTCACCCCGTTCACGGTCTGGGCGTAGTCCGGCTCCTTGTAGCCGGGGAAGGGCGAGAGCGCGGCGGCCTCGGCCGGGCGCAGGCGCAGCCAGTCGAGATAGGGCACGAGGCCGCTCTCGGGGTTGGCCGGCTGGTCGCGGTGGTCGGTGAACAGGATGGTGCCGGGCTTCAGGGCCGCCGGATCCTGCCCCGCCACCGAGGGCACCTCCCTGATCCTGTCGGAGGCCACGGGCCCCTGCGCGGGCGTCTGCGGCGCGGTCTGGGCCAGGGCGGGGTGGGCGGCCAGGAGGGCGAGCGACAGGGTCGCCGGACGCAGCGTGTTCACGGGCATTCCTCGACAGGGATCGGGGGTTCAGTAGCGCGGGTCGTCGCCGAACAGGTAGTCCGGGTCGCGGCGGCGGGGCCGCGCGTCGTCGTCGTCGCCGAAGGGCGAGCGCTGGGTTCCGGGCCAGGGCCGGTAGCCGTCGAGGTCGCCTTGCGCGCGGCGGCTGCGCCCGGCCGGCCGCTCGCCGAACGGGTCGAGCAGGTCGGGCTCGGCGCGCCGCTGGCGGCCGCCGGACAGGCCGCCGAAGAAATCGCCCTGCACGTCGGCCCCGTCCTCGGTGCCGGCGAGGTCGCCGTCCTCGGCGTCGGGCCTGAGCGCATAGAGGGTCTCGCGCGGCACGAGGCGGTACTGCGTGTCGGCCACGCGCCCGTCGCCGCCCACCCGGAAATGCTCCATGAACCCGCCGCCGCGCTGGCCGCTGCGGGCATCGACGGCGATGTCGGCGATGAGCGGCCGCGCCTCGGGGGAGGGGCCGCGCAGCGGGGTCTTGGGCAGGCCGTTGGCCCAGGCCGCCTCGAAGATGCGGCCCGCGATCGGCACGGCGAGATGGCCGCCGGTCTGGCCGCGCCCGAGCGTCCGGCGGGTGCCGTCGGCATTGTCGTAGCCGACCCAGACCACCACCGAGACCTCGTTGGTCAGCCCGGCGAACCAGGCGTCGTTCTCGTTCTCCGAGGTGCCGGTCTTGCCCGCCACATAGGCGCCGTTGCGGGCGAGCGCCGCCGCGGTGCCGTGCTGGACCACGCCCTGCAGCATGGTCTTGAGCTGGTAGAAGGAGACCCGGTCGGCCGAGCCGATCCGCGCCGGCTCGCGCGCGGCATGGGTGTAGAGCGGCTTGCCGTCGCGCTCGACCGCTTCCAGCGCGTAGGGCGCGGGCCGCGCGCCCTCGTTCGCCACCGCGGCGTAGAAGCCGGCCAGATCCAGCATGCGCACCGGCTGCGCGCCGAGCACGAAGGGGTAGTAGGGCTCGCACTCGGCGTAGAGCTGGGCCTCGAGCGCGATGTCGCAGACCCGCTTGAGGCTCTGCGGCGCCTTCTCGGCGATGCCGCCCTGGAGGAGGCGGGCGGTGACGAGGTTCTTCGAGAATTCGAGGCCGCGCCGCAGGGTCACCGGGCCCGAGCCGCCGCCGTCGTAGTTCTTGGGCGACCAGGACTCGCCGACGCCCCCGATCGGCGGCAGCGTCACGGGGCTGTCCATCACCAGGGTGTTGGGCTGGAGCCCGGCATTGAGCGCCGCGAGATAGGTGAGGGGCTTGAGCGTGGAGCCGGGCTGGCGCACCGCCTGGGTCACCCGGTTGAGCTGGCTCAGCGGGTAGGAGAAGCCGCCGGCCATGGCGAGGATCCGGCCGGTGCGGTTCTCCAGCACCAGGGCGGCGCCCTGAACGGTCGGGCGCACCCGGATCTCGGCCCGCGGAGCCCCCTTACCCTCGCGCAGCTTCACCCGCACGGCGTCGTAGGGCTGGAGCTTGCCGCGGGCGATGCCCGGATCGAGGGCGGCCACGCGGCCGTCGGGCAGGCCGACCTTCACGCCGTTGCGGCCCGTCTCCAGCACCACGGCGAGCGGCCAGCGCACGTCGTAGAGCACCGGCCGGGCGCTCTCGAGCGCCCGCAGCCAGGCGGGCTTCGGGCCGACCGGCTTGGGGGCGACCGGCTTGGGGTCGATGGACTTGGGTCCGGCAGCCTTCGCCTCGGCCTTCCGTGTGGTTTTCCGGTCGCGCGGCGGCTCGGCGCCCGTCACGGTGGGGGCGGATTGCGGGGCGGCCTCGGGCGCGGGGGAAGCGGCCTCCAGGCGCCGCACGCTCTCGGCGAGGTTCAGCTCGGGGCCGCTCCAGCTCTGCCGCCCGGTGGCGCGCTCGTACGTGGCGAGCCCGTCCTGGAGCGCGCCCTCCACCGCCCGCTGCAGCCCGGCATTGATCGTGGAGCGCACCGTGTAGGAGGAGGCCGTCAGCGACTCGACGCCGGCGAGCGTGCGCGCCTCGCGGTTGAGGTAGTCGACCACGTAGAAGCCGCTGTCGCGCCGCGCCGTCTCGACCGGCTTGAGGCCGAGATCGGCCTTCACGGCCTCGGCCATCTGCGCCTCGGTGATCGCGCCCTCCTCCTTCAGGCGCGAGAGCACGTAGGCGCGCCGCTCGCGGGCGCGGTCGGGATACTTGTCGGGGCTGTAGAAGTTCGGGCCCTTGGGCATGCCGGCGAGCAGGGCGGCCTCCGGCAGGGTGAGCGCGCCCACCGACTTCCCGAAATAGGAGCGCGCCGCCATCTCGATGCCGTAGGCGCCCCGTCCCAGATAGATGCCGTTGAGGTAGAGCCCGAGGATCTGGGGCTTGGTCAGGATCCGCTCCAGGCGGGCCGCGACGATCATCTCGCGGATCTTGCGCTCGTAGGTGACGTCGTCGCCCACCGAGAGGTTCTTCACCACCTGCTGCGTGATGGTGGAGCCGCCCTGCGGCCGCCCGGGCGCGGCGAGGTTGCCGATGAAGGCGCGGATCACGCCGCGCTCGTCGATGCCGCGATGGCTCTCGAAGCGCTTGTCCTCGGCCGCGACGAAGGCCTTCTGAACGAGGCCCGGCACGCTCTCGATCGGCACGTTGAGGCGCCGCCCGTTGGCCTCGAAGGTCTCGGCGAAGGGCTTGCCCGCCCCGTCGAGGATCTGGGTCATGCCGGGCAGCGCCTTGTCGCGGAGCGCCTCCGCCGTGGGCAGGTTCTCGGTGGCCTTGTTGTAGAACGCGATCACCGCAGCCGCCTCGAAGGGGGAATTGGCCGGGTTCTCGCCCTTGCAGAATTGGCGGTAGCTCGTGTTGAGCTCGCCGATATCGAGCCCGTGCAGGATCTTCGGGGCGGAGGCCCCGGCCACCGCGCTCGGATCCTCCATCGCCGTCGAGATCAGCTCGTCGAGGTTGATGTCCTCGATGTCGAAGGCCTTGCGCATATGGGCGCAGCCGTCGCGCAGGATCTGCACGACCTGGGCGCCGTCCGTGGCCGCATCGAAGCGCGTCTTCACGGTCTCCGGCCGCGTCGTGACCTGGCTGAGGGTCAGCGCGGTCGCGAACAGCTTGATCAGGATGGTGTTCATACGATCCGGGTGCGGCGGGGCGCGGGGGTCCGTTCCCGGCCGCTCACGAGACAACGCCGGGGCGGCTGAACAGGGCCTGGACAACGCGGCTGTTTTAAGGAGGGCAGGGGGAACGGCAACGCTTTTCCCCGGGCGGGCGTTTGGGCCCCGAAGCCCCATGAACGTTCGGACGGAGCGATCGCAGCGCCGCCCGGATCTGACGCGGGTCCCCTCTCCCGTCCGGGAGAGGGCGCGCGTCGCGTCCGGCTCGTCAGGCTGCGCTTTGCCGGCGCCCTCGTCCGAGCGCCTTTCGAGCCCGAGTTGCAACGCCGCGGAGGCCCTCGTGATCACCGACCTCTGGTACAAGAACGCCGTCATCTACTGCCTGTCGGTGCGCACCTTCATGGATGCGAACGGCGACGGCATCGGCGATTTCGCGGGGCTGGAGCGGCGGCTCGACTACCTGCAGGGGCTCGGCGTCACCGCGGTCTGGCTGATGCCGTTCCAGCCCTCGCCGAAGCGCGACGGCGGCTACGACATCGCGGACTATTACGGCGTCGACCCCGATTACGGCTCGCTCGGCGATTTCGTGGCCTTCACCCATGCCGCCAAGCAGCGCGGCCTGCGGGTGATCATCGATCTCGTGGTCAACCACACCTCGGACCGGCACCCCTGGTTCCAGTCGGCGCGCAAGGACCCGGATTCGCCCTTCCGGGACTGGTACGTCTGGTCGAAGGAGAAGCCGGCCAATGCCGACGAGGGCATGGTCTTCCCCGGCGTGCAGAAGACGACCTGGACCTGGGACGGCGAGGCGGGCGCCTACTACTTCCACCGCTTCTTCGACTTCCAGCCCGATCTCAACACGGGCAACCCCGCGGTGCTGGCCGAGATCCTGAAGATCATGGGCTTCTGGATCCAGCTCGGCGTCTCCGGCTTCCGCATGGACGCGGTGCCCTTCGTGATCGCGCAGAAGGGGCCGGAGGTGAAGGGCGAGCCGCGGGAGCAGTTCGACATGCTGCGCGACTTCCGCGAGTTCCTGCAGTGGCGGAAGGGCGACGCGATCATCCTGGCCGAGGCCAACATCCTGCCGAAGCAGGATCTCGACTATTTCGGCGACGACGCCGACCGCATGCACATGATGTTCAACTTCCAGGTCAACCAGGCGAGCTTCTACGCGCTGGCCGCCCATGACGCGCGGCCCCTCGTCAAGGCGATCGAGCGGACCACGCCGCGCCCGGCCTCCTGCCAGTGGGGCACCTTCCTGCGCAACCACGACGAGCTCGACCTCGGCCGGCTCACCGAGAAGCAGCGCGCCACGGTCTTCGCGGAGTTCGGGCCCGAGAAGGGGATGCAGCTCTACGACCGCGGCATCCGCCGCCGCCTCGCGCCGATGCTCGACGGCGACCCGCGCCGGATCCGCCTCGCCTACGCGCTGATGTTCGCGCTCCCCGGCACGCCGGTGCTGCGCTACGGCGACGAGATCGGCATGGGCGACGACCTCGCCCTCAAGGAGCGGGACTGCGCCCGCACGCCGATGCAGTGGACGGACGAGCGGCATGGCGGCTTCACCGCCGCCGAGCGGCCGGTGATGCCGGTGATCGACCACGGCCCCTACGGCTACGCGCATGTCAACGTGGCCGGGCAGCGGCACGAGCGCGACTCCCTGCTCACCTGGATGCAGAGCATGATCCGGGTGCGCAAGGAGGCGCCGGAGATCGGCTGGGGCCAGGTCTCGGCGCTCCCCACCGGCCGGAACGCGGTGCTGGCGCTACGCTACGACTGGCGCAACAACACCGTCGTCTGCGTGCTCAACCTCGATCCGGGGCCGATCGAGGTCGAGATCGCGACCGGCGTGCCCGCGCCCGCGGGCGACCTCTTGATCGACCTCCTCACGGGCGAGCGCAGCGAGGCGGAGGCGAAAGGCCGCCACCGCCTCTGCCTGGAGGGCTACGGCTACCACTGGTTCCGGGTCGGCGGGCTCGACGCGCCCTTGAAGCGCACGCCGGCTTGAGAGCCTGCCCGACAGAGTCAATATGGTTAACGGACTCCAAGCTCGCGGGAGGCTTCAGAAGGGCAGCGGAAGACGTCGGAGTCCGTTAACCATAACCCAGGGCTACTTCCGGCCCCTCGCCGCCAACCGGCAACAAAGGCCTATCGACAAAGTCTGACTTGTTGCTTATGTTGTCACCAGTCGCGCCGACTCAAGCGCGGAGTGGGTGTTGCCGTGAGTGAGTTTCGGTCCCTAGTGGAGCGTCGACTGCGCGAGCTAGAAGCTCGTGCAAAGCCGTTAATCGCCCGCCGAGAAGAGCTAAAATCACAAATCGATAAATTAAATTCAGAATTAAATTCTATCTTTCCAGAAATTCAGGAAATCAACGCCGCAGCAAAGGCAATAGGAATTCAAGCAATAAATTTTTCTGAAGATCAGGATATTCGCCAGGAAGGCAGCTCCCCGTCGACAATGGGCGGCATTAGCATCAAACAGGCAATAAGACTTGTTTTGAACAGCAGTTATTCTGGATTAAATTCGAGCGATATACTTGACCGAGCAAATAAGGAATTTTGGGACGGCAATCTTGATCGCACAAGCTTCAGCCCGCAACTTAGCCGCATGAAACGTGATGGCGAAGTTGATCTGATAGACGGACTGTACAGAATTACCGCCCACGGGCGTGCAGCAGGGAATCTTCCCCTTCTGATAAGGCGCCGCCGTCGCCCGCGATATGAGCATATCGAGAATGAACCCTCCGATGTTAGCGCGTCGGGTGGCTCAGATGCTGGTTCAGACGAAAATCTTTCCGACTGAACTTTCAATCTCTCCTGCCTTAGTCGGCAAAAACGGCGGAGGACTTCATAGCCGGCAATTATGAGCTTGGAATAGCTCAATAGCTCAGACCGGTGTTAGCGCACCGGTCTGAGCCAGAACCATCAACCTCAATCTCTAACCGGCTTGGATAGAGACCGGAGAGCGACGGCCCCACAGCCTTAGATTCGCATCTTTGGTCGCCTCGTTCAAGCCGGCCCCTGCAATTCGCTTGTTCAGCGTGAAGGAGCCGTCATGGCCGAGTTTCCTTGTGACCGTCAGACTGCCTGCCACATCCTCCATGCCGTCCTCGTTCTCAGATGGAGTCAAGGTAAGGCTTCTCACTACTTCTGCGTCAACGGAGGCACGGTCTCCAAGATCGTGCGTGGTCTATCCCATAACGGCGCCGTGCCAATGCCGTTCCTGTCCAACGCAGCGATGTTCTGGCGCAGGTAATACTGGTCGCCTCATCTACGAGAGTGATGCCGACCTACTCAAAAGTGCGTCTCATCGCCGACAGGTTGTTGGCGATGAGCGTGTGGCAACAGCCTCCAAGGGTGGCCGCAAGCCCCATAACAGGGCAGGTGCCCTCGCCGGGCGATCCGGGCTAGAACGCGCCTCAGACGAACAGCGAGCAGACGCCCCATGCCCACGCCCCGCGCCGGGATCATCCCGGTCACGCCCTTCCAGCAGAACTGCACCCTGATCTGGGACGACGCGACCAAGGTCGGCGCCGTGGTCGATCCGGGCGGCGACCTCGACCGGATCGAGGCGACCATCGCCCAGCAGGGCGTCACGGTCGAGAAGATCCTGCTCACCCACGGCCATATCGACCATGCCGGCGGCGCGGCCGAACTGAAGGAGCGCCTCGGCGTGCCGGTGGAGGGGCCCCACGAGGCCGACAGGTTCCTGCTCGATTCCCTGCCGATGACCGGCGCCAATTACGGGATCGAGGACGCCCGCGCGGTGACGCCGGACCGCTGGCTCGACGAGGGCGACCAGGTCACGGTGGGCGGCCTCACCTTCGACATCCTGCACGCCCCCGGCCATTCGCCGGGCAGCGTGGTCTTCGTCTCCCGCGACGCCCGCTTCGCCCTCGTCGGCGACGTGGTCTTCAAGGGCTCGGTCGGCCGCACCGACCTGCCGGGCGGCAACCACGAGCAGCTGATCCGGGCGATCCGCGAGAAGGTGCTGCCGCTCGGCGACGACGTCGCCTTCATCCCCGGCCACGGGCCGACGGGCACGCTCGGCGAGGAGCGCGTCTCGAACCCGTTCCTGCAGGATTGACAGCCCTAACCGGGCTTTAACGCGAAGCGGCCAGAAATCGCAGTCCAAGCCTCGGTGCCGCGCCGGGAAACCGATGCAATTTCAAGGCTGAACCCCTATATCAGGCGGGTTCGACGAATCGCAGGCGAAGCCGCCCGGCAGGGCTGGGCGGAGCACGGCGAAGACCCCGCCTGCCCGAGGAATTTCATGGCCGACACTCCGCAGACTGACAACGACGCCTACGGCGCGGAATCGATCCGGGTCCTGAAGGGCCTGGACGCCGTCCGCAAGCGCCCGGGCATGTATATCGGCGATACCGACGACGGCTCCGGCCTCCACCACATGGTCTACGAGGTGGTGGACAACGCCATCGACGAGGCGCTCGCCGGCCACGCCGACCTCGTGACCGTGACGCTCAACGCCGACGGGTCCTGCACGGTGTCCGACAACGGCCGCGGCATCCCGGTGGACATCCACAAGGAGGAGGGCGTCTCGGCGGCCGAGGTCATCATGACCCAGCTCCATGCCGGCGGTAAGTTCGACCAGAACTCCTACAAGGTTTCGGGCGGCCTGCACGGCGTCGGCGTCTCGGTGGTCAACGCGCTCTCGGTCTGGCTCAAGCTCCGGATCTGGCGCAACGACACCGAGCACGCGATGGAGTTCGGCCACGGCGAGGCCAAGGCCCCGCTGGCCGTCGTCGGCCCCGGCAACGGGCGGCGCGGCACCGAGGTGACCTTCCTGCCGAGCCAGCTGACCTTCTCGATGGTCGAGTTCGACTATCCCACCCTCGAGAAGCGCCTGCGCGAGCTCGCCTTCCTGAACTCGGGCGTGCGCATCGTGCTCACCGACGCGCGCCATGCCGAGAAGAAGCGCGAGGAACTCTACTACGACGGCGGCATCGAGGCCTTCGTGCGCTACCTCGACCGCTCGCGCAAACCCATCGATGGGATGACCAAGCCCGTCGTCGTGCGCGCCGAGCGCGACGGCATCCGGGTCGAGGTGGCGTTCTGGTGGAACGACTCCTTCAACGAGACCGTGCTGCCCTTCACCAACAACATCCCGCAGCGCGACGGCGGCACCCACATGGCGGGCTTCCGCGCGGCGCTGACCCGGCAGGTCACCGGCTACGCCGAATCCTCCGGCATCACCAAGAAGGAGAAGATCTCGCTCACCGGCGAGGATTGCCGCGAGGGCCTCACCGCGGTCATCTCGGTGCAGGTGCCGGACCCGAAATTCTCCTCGCAGACCAAGGACAAGCTCGTCTCGTCGGAGGTGCGCCCGGCGGTCGAGAACGTGCTGAACGAGGGCCTCTCGACCTGGCTGGAGGAGAACCCGACCCAGGCCCGCTCCGTCGTCGGCAAGGTCGTGCTCGCGGCCTCGGCCCGCGAGGCGGCGCGCAAGGCGCGCGAGACCGTGACCCGGAAGGGGGCGCTCGACATCGCCTCGCTGCCCGGCAAGCTCGCCGATTGCCAGGAGCGCGACCCGACCAAGTGCGAGATCCTGCTGGTGGAGGGCGATTCCGCCGGCGGCTCGGCCAAGCAGGGCCGCGACCGCGCCTTCCAGGCGGTGCTGCCGCTGCGCGGCAAGATCCTGAACGTCGAGCGGGTGCGCGCCGACCGGATGCTGTCCTCGGCCGAGATCGGCACGCTGATCACGGCGCTGGGCGCCGGCATCGGCCGCTCCTCCACCGACCGCGAGGGCTTCAACCCGGACAAGCTGCGCTACCACCGCATCATCATCATGACCGATGCGGACGTGGACGGCTCGCATATCCGGACCCTGCTGCTGACCTTCTTCTTCCGCCAGATGCCGGAGCTGATCGACCGCGGGCACCTCTACATCGCCCAGCCGCCGCTCTACAAAGCCGAGCGCGGCCGCAAGGCGATCTACCTCAAGGACGAGCGGGCGCTCGAGGACTACCTGATCGACCAGGGCACGGAGGGGGCGGTGCTGCGCCTCGCCTCCGGCGCCGAGTTCTCGGGGCCCCAGCTCCGGACGCTGGTCGACGAGGCGCGCGCCTTCCGCGGCATCCTGCAGGGCCTGCATACCCGCTACGACCGCTCCGTCGTCGAGCAGGCGGTGCTTGCAGGCGCCTTCACGGCGCATGCGGCCGAAAGCCCTGGCGAGGCTGAGGTCCTCGCCGACATGACGGCCAAACGCCTCGACGCCATAGCCGAAGAAATCGAACGCGGCTGGGAGGGCGAGGCCTTCGAGGGCGGCTACCGCCTCAGCCGCACGCTGCGCGGCGTCCGCCAGGTCGCGGCGCTGGATTCCGGCCTGATCACCTCCCAGGAGGCACGCCGCCTCGCCGAGCGAGCCGACGCGTTCCGCGAGATCTACGGCGAGCCCGCGACGCTGATGCGCAAGACCGACGAGACCGCGCTGCACGGACCCGTCGGCCTGTTCGAGGCCGTGATGGCCTTCGGCCGCAAGGGCCTGTCCCTCCAGCGCTACAAGGGCCTCGGCGAGATGACCGCCCAGCAGCTCTGGGAGACCACCCTCGACCGCGACGTGCGCTCGCTCCTCCAAGTCAAGGTCAAGGACGTGACCGACGCCGACGACCTCTTCGTGAAGCTGATGGGCGACGTGGTCGAGCCTCGGCGCGAGTTCATCCAGGAGAACGCGCTCAGCGTGGCGAATCTTGACGTGTGATATTGCACTTCTGGGGGAAAGTGATTAGGCTGCCTTTCAAAGCGAATAGGCTGACCTATGAAAGCGATTAAGTGTTCTTCCCGGACATCATGGTGCGTTCAACGGGCAGCTGGCGTTCGAGACCGAGGGCGAAAAGAGCGCGCGCCATCCGTGGCGCTCGTTATAGCACGGAACAGGCGCAAGTGCCTACTTCCGACGTGAAAGCCAACGCCACCTTGAGATCTCACCTGGTTCGGGAGATCCACGGACAGTCGGCTGTCTTTGCTTAAAGGTAATCCGGCCCTTACGCGCAGGGAAAATAGCAAAGCTTGGTGAATAACGGCGCGGCCGCGGCATCCCCCGGATGCACCGCGCCCCGCCAACTACGCCCACCGGGAGGTACGTCGGCCGGAAATCGGCCTCTCGGCTTCACCCGTCGCCGAGCATTTCTCAACGAGCCAGGCTCGCTCTTGAACGGCAGGTCGCGCCCGTCCGTCGGATCGTTGATGATCCCGAAGTTCTCGCCAGGATCATAGAACACTCGACCGCAATCGAGGTCAGGTGCAAACGGCCCACCTTCGGTCAGGAAGTACGCTTCACCGTCGTGTCTGACGTAGAGGGGGACTCATCCCTCCGCTCCGTCACCATAAATACGCCCCTGCGGTTTCCGTGGCCGTTTCAGGCGTAGAAGCTGCTCGTGTCCACCTTCAGCCGTAGGATGACCGGCCCCGCGGGGGAGAGGCTGCCCTCGAACCGTCCTGGAAAGGTCTCCGATACCGTAAGGCCGTCCGCGCCGTTCCCGTAATTCAGGGTGCAATGGACGTTGATCGGGCCCTCGAAGCTGCCGGCACGCACCTTGATCTCGTCGGCGAAGACCTCGACGGAGTCGACGTGCGTGTGCGCCGACAGCGCGCCCAGGTCCCCCCAGGCTTCGGTCCCGGTCAGGTCGATCTCTCGCACGGCCGTTGCGACGGCCTGGAGGACAGCCGCATCCGTGCTTGCTGCGTCAGGGCCCGGCATGCAACCTCCTCAGAACACGGCGGCGCCAATGCCGAGACGCTGCCGATACTGCCAGCTCAGCGAGAGACATACGCCCTCAAGGCTAGCCCAGATATGGGCCGCATCGATGCCGAGGCTGAAGAGCTTGCGCTGGAAGCGCGACCGGACCCCTCGCGGTATGACGAAGCTGTTTTCAGCCAGTCCGCTCGGCATCCAGGGTTCGCTGGGCCTGGGATGGACGGAGAACAACCCGCGCTGGCTCGCAATCCTCGGGGCCGTCGTGGTCGGGAGCAGGAACCCCACGCGGTCGATCTCGAACGGGCCCGGTCCGCCCTCCGGATTTATGACGAGCGTGTCGTCCACCGGATAGGCGTAGATCACGGCATCGTCGTCCAGGGGGTCGCTGGAGACCGCGAAGAAGCACGCGACGAGTGGGTTGGTCGTCCAGTCCAGAAGGCGCGTCGGCAGCCCGAAATGCTGCCCCAGGGCCAACCAGTCCCAATCGGTCGCCCCGGGCAGCGCGACGTGCAACCGTGCCTCGCGCTTGAAGGCGCGGAACAGGTGCTCCTCGAACAGCGGGTCGTGGTTCGGCGTGCGGCCCGCGCTCGGCATACATAGGAATTCGCGGGACGCGCAGCCCCGAAAGACCCAGCGCGAGTGCATGCGCCGGTCCAGGAAGTCCTGGAAGGATTGCCAGGTCTCCTGCGCCGACTTGAGACGCTCCACGGTGTCCGCGGCCGAAGCCGAGCCACGCGGCTGGACCGGTTCCGCCGAGACGCCACGGATCGGTTTGGGAGGGGGTCGGGTCGGAGGTCTCATCGACGATGTCCGGTCGGGTCAGCGCATTCCGGCCAGGTGTGCGCGGTACAGGGCGGTCGTGAAGTCACGGGCGATCTCGCACGACATGCCCGCGTGCACCGCGAGGTCCGTCGCAGCCACCGCTTCCGCCAGGACGACCACCGGAACCCCGACGGCCCGGGCGTGCCCAATGACGGCGCTCGTTCCCGGGTCGCCGCCATCCGCAAGCGCGAGGACAGCCGTGCAGGCCCTCAGCCCGGCGAGCGCGGGACCGGCGCTCGCGGCAAGCCGCTCGCCGTACTCATGGAACGGCGAGAACACCTCGCTCCCGAGATCAAGAAGCCACCACCGTGCCTGGTCGAGGAGCCAGCGTTGAGGCAGCGTCGCCGCCGGTCCCGAAAGAAAGACCCGCCCCCCATGCGCCGTGTCCGGCTGCGGCACGAGAGCGCCCAAGGCATGCGGCGCCGGGAGAGGCAGGCGATGACCGTCGTTGAAATGGGCGACGCTGCGCGATGCCAGGTCGGCGGCCTCGACGGGGTCGAGCCGGCGCTCGCCCCAGTAGTGCGCGAAGGCGGCGCAGAACACGTCGCCGGAGCCGATCTTGAACCACGTGTCCGATATGTAGGCCGGAACCAGCCGCGGCTTCGTGTCACCGACATAGACGCTGGCGCCGCCGATGGCGTGGCGGGCGACGACGACCGAGGCGCCCTCATCGGCCATGATGCGTGTCGCCACATCCATCGCCGCCTGCGACGGATCCGCCGCAGCGAGCATGTAGTCCCTCACCACGTATGCCAGCTCGCCTGCCCGCGACCCCGACGCCGAGAAGGCCGCCTCGCGACTGTCCGACTGCGGGTCGTGGACCGCCCGGCCGGCCACGACCGTGGCCGGCCCCTCCAGCATCCCGAAGCTCAGCACGACGTCCCCGGAGACCGCGATGCGGGGCAGACCGGCCGACGCCTTGGGCACGGGCTCCTTGCTCAGGGGATGGTAGTACTCGAAGACGAGTTCCTTCTCGATCTCGACCACTTCGGCACGGACGCCGAACGACGCCATGGTCGCGCGTACGTCCGCCGCCCAACCCGAGTAGGCGTAGGTGTGCAGCACGGAGCCGGGCGAGAGCCCGCTCACGGCCACGGCGGCCCGGCCACCGGAACCGTAAATCCGGTCCCATTCCGGGTAAGCGCAGACCTCCCGGTAACTGCCGCCCACGATGATCATGGGTCGGTCCTCGACACCGTCACCACGCACCGCGTCGACGAGACCTCCTCGACATGGGCGACGAAGGACACCTCCCGCGCGAGGCAGTCGAGAAGCCGCGTCAGGCCCGGGAAGGCGGCGAGCGCGCCGACCACGGCGCCCTCGTCGTTCCGGCAGACCGCACCGACCGCGCCCCCCTCGTGGACCAGATCGACCCCCAGATCGTCGCCCGCGCGTACCCGGTCCGCCGCCTCACGACGCACCCCTACCAAGTCGACGGTGAGGTGGAGGTCGCAACCGTCGCCGGATCTCTGCAATCGCCGCGGTGCCCGCCCTCGCCGGCCCGGGGGTCCTCCCGACATGCCTCAAGGTCGTGTCCCTTGGCGTGGTGTAGCTCGTTGAGAGCCATCGCGATCACCGGCTTGGGCCGGGAGGATCAGGCTGCCAGGGTGGGCAGGCTGACGAGGG
>NZ_CABFVH010000037.1 GCF_902141855.1 Methylobacterium dankookense
GAGCCGGCTTTGCAACGTTGCGTTCAGGGCTCCGCGGCGTCCCGCGTCACCCCGACCGCGCCAGCCATGCCCCCGGCGGACAATCCGCGCGGGGCCGAAAGCATATGCGAACCACGACAGGCCCCCTCTCCCGAACGGGAGAGGGACCCGCGCCCCGTCTGGAACCGTCGCTCCCCTCCCCGCAGAGGGGGCGACCCCGCCGCCCCTTGCCAAAACCCCCCTGCCCCGCCAGCCAGGGCCTCGCGCAGGCTTCGCCGCCCGCGGATGCTGGAGCCCGCCCGATGATGCGCTTCGACCTCGTGGACCTGTCCCTGTTCCGGCACGTGGTCGAGGCCGGGTCGATCACCCACGGGGCGGCGCGGGCGAACCTCGCGCTGGCCGCGGCCTCGACGCGCATCCGCGGGCTGGAGGAGAGCCTGGGCGCCGCCCTCCTCACCCGCAACCGCCTCGGCGTCACCCCGACCCCGGCGGGCCGCGCCCTCCTCGCCCATGCGCGCGGCCTGCTCGCGGCGATCGAGCGGATGCAGACCGAGCTCTCGGCCTTCTCGGGCGGCACGGTCGGGCAGATCCGGGTGCTCGCCAACACCAACGCCCTCACCGAATTCCTGCCCGAGGCCCTCTCGGCCTATCTCGCGGCCAATCCCGGCGTCAGCGTCGACATCGACGAGCACACCTCGGACGAGATCGTCGGGCTGGTGGCTGAGGGCGCGGCCGATCTCGGCATCCTGTCGGGCACCGTCGATACCGGCACGCTCCAGACCTACCCGTTCCGCAAGGACCGCTTCGTGGTGGTGGCCGGCCACGGCCATCCGGTGGCGCGCCGGACCGCCCTCACCTTCGGCGAGGTGCTCGACCACGACCTCGTCGGCCTCGACCGCGCGAGTGCCATCACCCGGTTCCTGGCCGAGCGCGCCGCCCGGATCGGCCGGGTGATGCGCCTGCGCGTGCAGCTGCGCGGCTTCGACGCGGTCTGCCGGCTGGCCGATGCCCGGGTCGGGCTCGGCATCGTACCCGAGAGCACGGCGCGCCGCGCCGCCCGCGGCCTCGACATCGCCGTGGTGCCCCTGGTCGACCCCTGGGCCGCCCGCGAGCTCACCCTGTGCCTGCGCGACCTCGAGGCGCTGCCCGCCTTCGCCCGGGACTTCGTCGCGCATCTGCGGGCGTGAGATCCGGGATCCCAAAGGGGTCACCCCTTTGGCGGGTCCAGGGCGGAGCCCTGGTGGGGGAAGCCACCCTCAGGGCTTCGCCCCGAGACCCCACCAAGGGGATGATCCCCTTGGATCCTCGGGACTTCAGGCGCCGGTCTCGGAGAGGATCCAGGCCAGCGTGTCCGGGTCGGCCTCGGCGACGGGCAGGGGCAGGATGATCGGGGTCTCGTAGGGGTGGCGCGCCTTCAGGGCCGCGGCGAGCGGCTCGCGAAGCGAGTCCCGGCTTTTCACGATCGCCACCACCTCGGCGCCGCGCTCCACCGTGCCCTTCCAGGCATAGACCGAGCGCATTCCGGGCAGCACGTTCACGCAGGCGGCGAGGCGGTCGCGCACCAGGCCCTCGCCGATATCCAGCGCCGTCTCCGCATCGGCGAAGGTGGTATAGACCAGAAGCACGCGCTCCATGCTATGGCTCTTCCTCGGTTGTTACGGGTCGTGAATGAGGCCCGGGTGGGAGCCGGCGTCAACGGGGCGCCTGGGTCGAGGGTTTCGGATCCGTCGGGCATGCGCTTCCAGAAGATCGCCTTCATCGCGAGCCCGACCGCCGAGGCGCGGGCGGCCGCCGCCACCCTGATGCGCCGCTACGACCACGTGACGCCGGAAGAGGCGGACGTGGTGGTGGCGCTCGGCGGCGACGGCCTGATGCTGCAGGCCCTGCACCGCTTCATGGATGTCGGCAAGCCGATCTACGGGATGAACCGCGGCACCGTCGGCTTCCTGATGAACGAGTACCGCAACGACGACCTGCTGGAGCGCCTGGCGGCGTCCCATCGCAGCGTGGTCCACCCGCTCCTGATGCAGGCCGTGGACACCGAGGGGCGGGAGCACACCGCGCGGGCGATCAACGAGGTCTACCTGCTGCGCCAGACCCACCAGACCGCCAAGCTCCGGATCTCGGTGGACGGCCATGTCCGGCTGGAGGAACTGATCGCCGACGGGGTGCTCTGCGCCACCGCCGCGGGCTCGACCGCCTACAACCTCTCGGTCGGCGGGCCGATCCTGCCGCTGCACGCCAGGCTTCTCGCCCTCACCCCGATCTCGGCCTTCCGGCCCCGGCGTTGGCGCGGGGCGCTGCTGCCCGATTACGCCCGCATCCGCGTCGAGGTGCTGGAGGCGGCCCACCGCCCCGTCGCGGCGGTGGCCGACCACACCGAGTTCCGCCGCGTGCGCACCGTCGAGACCTGGCTCGACGAGGCCACCAACCTCGTCCTGCTCCACGATCCCGGTCACAGCCTCGACGAGCGCATCCTGCGCGAGCAGTTCGGGTAGGGCGGCGAGCCGGCCCGTTAACCCTCAATCTTTGCGGAGTCTTGAGCCGGATCCCGGAGGGTCGGCGGCAGGCCCGTCACGCGGGTCCCGCAGGCAGGATCCCGCTCCATGCACGTCGTCCTCGTCGCCGACCACGCCTATATCAACGGCGGCCAGGCCAAGGTGGTGGTGGAGAGCGCGCTGGGACTGGCTTCCCGCGGCCATGCCGTCACCGTCTTCGCCGCAGTCGGGCCGGCCGATCCGCGGCTTGCGCAAGCCGGCATCGCGGTGGTGCTCACCGGCCAGACCGACGTCACCCGCACGAGCTCGCTCGCGCGGTTCGGCGTGCAATGGCTCTGGAACGGGCCGGCGGCGGCGCAGCTCCGCACGCTGCTCGCCGGGCTCGATCCGCGCGAGAGCGTGGTCCACGTCCATGGCTGGGCCAAGGCGCTCTCGCCCTCGATCGGGCCGGTGCTGCGCGCCTGCGGCCTGCCCGTGGTCTTCACCATGCACGAATACTATCTCGCCTGCCCGAATGGCGGCTTCTACGACTACCAGACCGCGGCGCCCTGCTCGCGCAAGCCCGGCTCGCTGTCCTGTATCGGCCACAACTGCGATTCGCGCAGCTACGCCCGCAAGCTGATGCGCGTCGGCCGCCACTGGCTGATGCAGGAGACCGGCCTGCCCGAGAGCCCGCAGGCGATCATCACGATCAGCCGCCTGCAGCGGGAGGCGATCCTGCCCTATCTGCCGCGAGACGCGCGCTACGCCGAGGTCGGCAATCCGATCGATGCCGAGCCCCTCGGCCGCAAGGGCGCGGGAACACCCGGCGACTTCGTCTTCGTCGGCCGCATCTCGCCGGAGAAGGGCCCCCTCCTCTTCGCCGAGGCTGCGCGCCGGGCGGGGTTGCAGGCCGTCTTCGTCGGCGACGGGCCGCAGGCCGCCGAGATTGCGGAGCGCTACCCGGAAGCGCGCATGCTCGGCTGGAAGGACCCCGCCGAGGTCAAGACGCTGATGCGCGCCGCCCGCGCCCTGGTCTTCCCCTCCGTCTGGTACGAGGGCCAGCCGCTCACGGTGCTCGAATCCCTCGCCATGGGAACGCCGGTCATCGTCAGCGACGTCTGCGCCGGCCGCGAGGCGGTGCGGGACGGGGTGAGCGGCCTCTGGTTCCGCTCCGGCGACCCGGACGCGCTGGCCGCCTCGCTCCGCCGCCTCGCCGACGATTCCACCGCCCGGAGCATGGCGGATGCGGCCTACGACCTGTTCTGGGCCGATCCTCTCACCCTCGACCGGCATCTCGACGGGCTGGAGGGCGTCTACGAGGGCGTGCTGCGGGCCGATCCGGCGGCGGCGCCCGCAGGCGACCGGGCCCCCGTGGCGGCCCTCGGTCCCGCCCTGCGCTGAGATCCTCGTCTCGACGCGCTCTCTTGCGCCGAACCGGTGTCCATTTCGGCTTGAGAGCGCTCTAAGCCGCCAGGACCCGCAGGACGCCCTCGCCGCGACGATGGCCGATCGCGGTGACCGCGACCTCGCCGAGGCCGCGCTCGGCCACCAGGGCGGCGGCGAGCGCCGCGCCGAAGGGGGCGGTGACCTCGAGCCCGTGGCCGATCAGGTCGCCGAGGGCGCGGATCGGCGCGCCGGGAGCGAGCCGGGCGAGCGCCTCCGCCTCCTCGGCGGTGACCGATGCGACGCCGGTGGCGCCGGAGAGTACCGCTTCCGGCTTCGCGACGCCGGCCTGGCCCCAGAGCGTTTCGAGGCTGGCGCCCGCGCTGCCCGGGCCGCGCCGGGTCAGGTCGCTCGCCACCGGGGCGAGGCGGGCGAGCGCCCGGGCGCCCCGGGCGGCGGCCGTCTCGGCGGCCTCCAGCATCAGGAAGGCGGCGCAGCTTCCCAGGATGAAGCCCGGCGTATCCGCGCGCTCGAAGACCGGCGCGTAGGCGCCGCGGCGCAGGTAGCCGCCCATCTCGTGGATCACGAGCACGTCGGGCCGCTCGGCATTGTAGGAGCCGCCGACCAGCACCGCGTCGATCTGGCCGGAGGCCACCCGCGCGGCGCCGATGCGCAGCGCGTCGACGCCGGCCGCCTCCTCGCCCATGAAGGTGCGCGAGGCGCCCGTGACCCCGTGCACGATGGCGATGTTGCCGGCGAGCAGGTTGGAGAGCTGGGCCAGGAACAGGGTCGGGCGCAGATCGTTCTGCAGCCGCTCGTTCAGGTAGGGGCCGGCCTCGTTCGTCCCGCGCAGGCCGGTCAGGATCGCTCCGTCCACTGCGTAGTCGCGCTCGCCGCCGCCGGCCGAGACCACGAGGTGCAGGCCCTGCTTGAAGGCGGCGTCGTCCTTCACGCCGGCCGCGTCGAGGGCGAGCCCCGCCGCATAGACGCCGAGGCGCTGCCACGGCTCCATCTGCCGCTGGTCGGACTTCTTCGGGATCTGCCCGTCCCAGGTCAGCGCGGGCGCGGGATGGACAGGATAGGGCGCGAAGCGCTCCGCATCGGTCGGCGGCGCGCCGCCCGCATCGTAGGCGGCGAGATGGGCGGAGACCCCCTCGCCGGCGCAGGAGACGAGGCCGAGGCCCGTGACGACGACGTCCCGGCTCACGCGGCGGCTCCGTCGAGAAGCCCGATGCTGCGGGCGCGCTCGCGCATCGGTGCGTCGAGCCCATTCGGGAAGGGCATGGTGCGGAAGCGCAGCTCCGCGTCGGCGAGCGCCTTGCCCTCGACCCGGATCGCCGCCTTGGTCACCGCGTAGCCGGAGCCGTCATGCACGAGGCTCGCCTCCACGGTGAGCTCGGCCCCGGGGCCGACGAAGTTGCGGAAGCGCGCCTTGTCCACCGCCATCAGGAAGGGCATCGACGCGAAGTCGAGATGGGCCAGGATCAGGTAGCCGGAGGCCTGCGCCATGGTCTCGGTGAGCAGGACGCCCGGCACCAGCGGGTAGCCGGGGAAATGGCCCTCGAAGACCGGGCTCGCCTCGGGCACCCGGGCCAGCGCCTCGATCCGTCCCGCCGCCCGGTCGAGATGCCGGACGGAATCGATCATCTCGAAATATTCGAGGCGCATGGCAGGACTTCTGGCAAGGATGGTCGGCCGGGAATCAGGCCTTGGCGGCCTTCTCGGCCACCAGGGCGTCGATGCGGGCGCAGAGGTTCTTCAGCACGAAGTACTCCTCGGCCGGGACCTTGCCCTCGTTGACCTCCTGGGTCCAGCGCTCCAGCGGCAGCTTGATCCCGAAGGCCTTGTCCACCGCGAAGGCGATGTCGAGGAAGGCGAGGCTGTCGATGCCGAGGTCGTCGATGGCGTGGCTCTCGGGCGTGATCTTCTCGCGCGGGATGTCGGCGGTCTCGGCTATGATGTCGGCCACGCGCTCGAAGGTGGCCGTGCTGCCGGTTTGGGGCTCAGACATGCGTTCTCGCCGACTCTCATCGTTCTGACGCCGCGACGGGGCCGGCATGGCGGTCGGCGCCGGGGCCGGCGCCCCCGTCCGGGCGAGCCGTCGCGGTGCAGGGCCTCGCGGGAGGGCCCTTCGGATGGGCGCGACCTCTACACGAGGGGGTCCGGACGGGCAACCGTGTCGGTTTCGTGAAGAGGGGATCGGCGCTCCCCGCTCTCCCCGCCATTCCAGGCGGCCGGGAGGCGTCCTAGATGAGCGATCGTTCAGTGGAGGCGTATCCCGTGGATCTCGTGCGGCGCGACGTGGCCGAGCCGGGCCTGCCGGCGGAGCGGGATCCCGGTGCGGCGGCCCCGACCGAGAGCCCGCGCGCGCAGGGGGCCGCGCGCGTCGCCCTCGTCCTGGCGCTGGCGGTGCTCGGCCTGTGGATCCTGCGCGAGTTCCTGCCGGCGCTGGCCTGGGCGGTGGTGCTGGCGATCGCGCTGGGGCCGCTTTACGACCGTGCCGAGCGCCGCCTGCCGCGCGACCGGCACAACCTCCTGCTCCCCGGCCTCGCCACGCTGCTCGTCGCCCTCGTCTTCCTGGTGCCCCTCGTCGTCCTCGCCGTGCAGGCGGCGCGCGAGGCGCACGACGTGATCGCGTTCGCCCGCACCGCCCAGCGCGAGGGCATCCCGGCCCCGGACTTCCTGAACCGCCTGCCCTTCGGCGCCGAACAGGCCAGGGCATGGTGGACCGATACGCTCGGCCATCCGGAGGCGGCCTCGGACCTGCTCCACCGCTTCGACGCGGGCCGCGCCGCCGGGCTCTCGCGCAATCTCGGCCGGGAGGTGGTGCACCGTGCCGTGCTGTTCGGCTTCAGCCTCGTCGCCCTGTTCTTCCTGTTCCGCGACCGCGACACGGTGCGGAATCAGGCGCTCACCGCCTGCAACCGCCTGTTCGGGCGGCGCGGCGAGCGGGTCGGCCGGCAGATGGTGGCCTCGGTCCACGGCACGGTGGACGGGCTGGTCCTCGTCGGCCTCGGCGAGGGCGTGCTGCTCGGGCTGGTCTACGTCTTCGCGGGGGTGCCGCACCCGGTCCTGTTCGGCGCCTTCACTGCGGTCGCCGCGATGATCCCTTTCGGCGCGCCCGTCGCCTTCGGCCTCGCGGCGCTGCTCGTCCTGGCCCAGGGGCAGACGGTGGCGGCCCTGGTGATCGTCGGGGCTGGCCTCGTCGTCACCTTCGTGGCCGACCACTTCGTGCGCCCCGTGCTGATCGGGGGCACGACCAAGCTGCCCTTCCTCTGGGTGCTGCTCGGCATCCTCGGCGGTGTCGAGAGCTTCGGGCTCCTCGGCCTCTTCGTCGGGCCGGCGGTGATGGCGGCCCTCATGCTGCTGTGGCGGGACTTCACGGAGGGCCCCGAGCGGGCGGGATAGGTGCCCTCTCACCTTGTTGCGACGCGCTCTCTTTCGCCGAACCGGTATCCGCTTCGGCTAAGAGCGCCCTACACCCGGTACTTGCCGTTCCGCTTCACCAGGACCCGCGTGCCCACGGGCACGCGCTCGAAGAGGTCGACGATGTCCTCGTTGAGCATGCGGACGCAGCCCGAGGACATCTGCTCGCCGATGCTCCAGGGCTCGTTGGTGCCGTGGATGCGGAACAGGATGTCGCGGTCGCCCTGGTAGAGATAGAGCGCGCGCGCGCCGAGCGGGTTGTCGACGCCGCCCTTGCGGGTGCGCGGCAGGTCGGGGTTGAGCGAGACCATGGTCGTGGTCGGGCTCCAGTCCGGCCAGACGCCCTTGCGCCCGACCCGGGCCTCGCCCTTCCAGGAGAAGCCGAGCTTGCCCACGCCGACGCCGTAGCGGACCGCGCTGCCCTCGGCCTGGACCAGGGTGAGCTGGCGCTCGTCGATGTCGACCACGATGGTGCCGGGCTTCTCGGGGCCGGTATAGCTCACGATCTGCCGGCGGTATTTCGGGTCGAGCCGGCCGGTATCGACCAGGGGCACGTCGTAGGGCTTGTCGGGCTTCGTGCCGATGTACCAGGCCGCCTCTTCGTCGGCCGCCGACACCTGCACGGGGCCGCGGCTCTGCTGGCAGGCCGCGAGCGGCACGACGGCGAGAAGGGTGCGGCGGGTCGGCATGAAAGGGTCCCTGGGGCTGGTCTCGTCCTTCGCGCGGGCCGCCCGCGGGCCGGCTCCGGCCCGCCCGGACGGGGCGCGTCAAGGGCCCTGACTACCCTCTGACCCCCGGCCGCGATGTAGCTTTTGGGTCGCAGGCCCCGGTGAAGCGCCGGACGCACCTTGGCCGCGCCGCGCCCGTTCTCGCGCCCTATCTTGTCCGGACGGAACGAGCCGGAGAGCCGCCATGCCCGATGTCGAGACCTTGCCAGAGGGGGAGCCCGCCCTGCCCGCGACCGAGATCCCGACCCGGCCGGCGATCCATCTCGACCATTGCGTCATCCATGTCACCGAGTGGGCGCGCTCCACCGCTTTCTACCGGGACGTGCTCGGAGCGGAGGTGATCGAGCGCGGCGCGGCCGTCGCCTTCCGCTTCGGCGGCATACAGCTCAATTGCCACGGGCCGGGCGTCGTCGCCGAGCCGCTCGCCGCCAAGCCCGTGAGCCCGGGCGGCAGCGATCTCTGCTTCCGCTGGCCCGGTACCCTTGAGGAGGCGATGGCGCATCTCGCCCGCCACGGCGTGCCGGTGGAGCGCGGGCCCGTGGGGCGCAACGGTGCGGCGGGTCCCGGCATCAGCGTCTATTTCCGCGATCCCGACGGCTCGCTGATGGAGTTCATCACCTATGAAGGCGGGTGACGGGCGCCCTTCAGGCGCGGCTCTGCACGAGGGCCTGGTTCGTCTGCTCGAGGCGTAGCGCGAGCTCGCGCATCACCGCGATGCTGATCTGCGGGAATTGGGCGAGCAGTTCGAGGAAGACGCCGCGGTCGATGCGCAGCGCCGTGGTCGGCCCCTCGGCCGTGACGGTGGCCGAGCGCGGCTGGTCGGCGAGGATGCCCATCTCGCCCACCAGCGCGTTGGCGCCGAGCAGCGCCAGGCGGATCGGGCCCGCCGGCCCGTCGAGGCTCACCGCCGCCTCGCCTTCCAGGATCAGGTAGGCGGCATCCGCCGGATCGCCGCGGGTGAAGAAGCGCTGGCCGGCCTCGAAATGCACCCGCTCGCTCGTGAAGGCGAGCAGCTTCAGCCGCGCGGGCTCGACCTCGCGGAACAGCGGCACCTGCCGCAGGGATGAGACCTCGGTGTCGAGGGTCATGGTGTCGCTCCGGGCGTGTCCTGCCGGTTGCCGCGCATCCATGCGGACGGGTCCGGATTTGTCCAGGGGGAGCGGTGCGGCTCCTGTGCAGGGGAAGGCGGGCGGACCGGGCGCGCGGCGGGCTTCGGCCGCGGATCGGGCCCGAGCCCGCCATGTCCTTGGCTCACCGTCTTGTGACGAGCCCGATCTCGCCCTCCTCCGGCGGCCGGCGCTTGGCCGAGGCGTTCGGCTGCGGCGAATCCTCCGGCTCGATCTGCGTCGTCGGCGTCCGGCTGTCCTCGGCGGCCGGCATCGGCGGCAGGACTTGCGCGTTCGGGTGCTGGCCGCGGTCTCCCGTCAGCGCGCCCTTGGCCATCTCGCGGTTGGTCATCGGTTCCATCCCTGATCTCGTCACGGCCAAGCTTTCGCTGCGCCGCGGCACGCGCTCGGCATGCCATTCTCGGGCGATCAACCGACGAGAACCGTCACGGTTGCCGTGGATGGCACCAAACGAACCGGGAGGAACCATCGGTTACTGGCGAAGGTTGTGTCGAGGTGAAGCGAAGCCTGAGGAGGGACTGATGGCATCGAGTGGCTCGACCTCGAAGCGAGGTTTTGCGTCCATGGATATCGAGCGGCAGCGAGAGATCGCGAGCAAGGGCGGACGCAGCGTGCCGGCCGAGAAGCGATCGTTCTCGCAGGACCGCGAGCTGGCTTCCTCGGCTGGCCGCAAGGGCGGTCAGGCCACTGGTACCGGCCGCGGCGGCGCAGAGTGACATCCATGGACTGCGCGGCGCCCGCCTGAGGGTGGGCGCCGCGCCTAACGCACCTGATCACCCATGCGAAAGGGCCCCGTCGATGGCGGGGCCCTTTCGCATGGGGCTTCGCGGGTGGGGCTTCGCGGGTTCGAAGACGAAGAAGGCCGCCCGATCCGTGGGATCGGGCGGCCTTCGTCAGTGATGTGTCCGTCCCGTTGTCTCAGGAGATGCACCGGCCCGGCGTCATCCGGCGCGCCTCGGGGCCGACCAGGGCGCTGAGCGCCGTCTCGCAACCCTCGCGCACGATGCGGCGCGGCTGCCTGAGCGCCGGGCGCTCGGCCGGCTCCATCCCCTGCGTCGCGACTGGGGTCGAGCGGCTCTCGACGCGCGGCACGCCAGCCACGCGGGTTGGGCTGATCGCCAGCGAAGCCGGGCGCATCCCTGGCAGCGGCAGCGAGGCGGGCATGGAGGCGGGCGCCGCATGCGCGACCGGGGCGATCCAGCGGTCGGCGGCGTCGCGGACCATTGGATGCACCATCAGGGTCAGGATCGCGGCCGGTGCACTCACGCCCAGAATGAAACCAGACCGAAGCATCGCAGCGACCTCCGAAGGAGAGCTTGACAGGTTGTCCTATCAACGCTTTCTCAGCGCGGGGGTTCCACGACTGCCCCGCTTCGGAACACATCAGTATTCGGTGGGGATGCCCATCGATGTGCGCGGCGACACAGGTTTGTCCACACCCGTCCAGATGTGGCCTTTCGCACACAGTTTATGGAAAAATTTCGTGGCGCGGGAACCCCTACCGGAGGCCGCCCGTTTCTGGAGCACCCGGCCACCTGGTCCTCCCCGCATTCCCCTTGTGCATCGGCCGGAACCTCGATGACGGGCTGGAGCCTTCTCCGGCCCGTTTTTTTGTGCGCACCGCCCGGCGCGCGAGGAGGGGCCGCAAAAGAAAAGCCCCGGCCGGGCCGGGGCTTGTTGCAGATCGAGCGGATCCGGTGGGGAAGCCGAGGCTCCGCCCGATCGGGTTCGGGCCTTCTCAGGCCGTCATTCTCAGGCCGTCATTCTCAGGCCGTCATTCTCAGGCCGTCTTGGCTTCGCGGCGCCGGGCGGTCTGCTGAAAGAACAGCGCCTGGCTGATCACCGCCGAGACGTTGGCCGGCTGGAAGGGCTTGGCGATCAGGAAGGCCGGCTCCGGCCGCTCGCCGGTGAGGAAGCGCTCCGGATAGGCGGTGATGAAGATCACTGGCACCTCGAAGGTCTTCAACAGGTCGTTGACCGCATCGAGGCCGGACGAGCCGTCCGCGAGCTGGATGTCGGCCAGGATCAGGCCGGGGCGGTGGCCGCCCTCGCCCGCGATCTTGATCGCCTCCGAGCGGGTGCGGGCCACGCCGATCACGTTGTGTCCGAGACCTTCGACCAGGGCCTCAAGGTCCATCGCGATGAGCGGCTCGTCCTCGATGATCAGGATCTCGGTGGCCATGTCCGCGGCGAGCTCCCGGCCGGCCTCGTCAACAAGGTCGCGCACCTCCGAGACGTCGACGTCGAGGATGATCGCCGCGTCCTCCTCGGAGAAGCCCTCCAGGCAGGAGAGCAGGAAGGCTTGGCGCGGCAGCGGCGTGATCTGGCCGAGCCGGACCTCGGCCGGCAGATCGTGCTGGACCTGCTCGCTGCGGCCGTTGACCGAGAGCGAGTTCCAGATCCGCGTGAACACGCGGAACAGGTCGGCCTTCACGTTCGTGCTGCGCCCGAGGGTCTCGGGCTCGTTGACCAGCGTCTCCAGCGTCGCAGCGACGTAGGCGTCACCCGCCACCTGGCTGCCCGTGAGCGCGCGCGCGTAGCGCCGCAGGTAGGGCAGGTGCTGCACAACGAGTTGCGATGTGGACATTAGATCCCCTGTGGCTGCCGTGTTCTTGCGTGCCTTCCGCCCCAACGCGGGCGGCCCCGCTCCGTTCCGGCGGGGGCCTCCCGATATCGGAACCGATGCCGGACCGCGGCGTTGCCGAGGCAGCCATGGCGTATGTCAAGCCGCAACACAATGCGGCAGTCCGGTCGAACCGACCAGAGGGGGCGTTGGTGCATGAAGGATGAGGCGAAGGCCCTCCGGTCGGGAGGCGCGCCGGTGGATGGGGATGCCCGATCTGCCGCTGCGACGGAGTCGCGCCTGCCCCCAGGCCAGCCCGGCACGCGGCTCGACGATTTCACGCGCACCCGCCTCGGCACCCATCTGCGCGCTATGTACGACCAGGTGGTGCAGCAGCCCGTCCCGGACCGTTTCCGCGACCTGATCGCCCGTCTCGATGCGAGCGAGGGCAAGACGTCGCTCGCGCCGGGCGAGGAGGATCTCGACGGCAGCCCGGCCTGAGCCGGAGAGCAACCGTCGATTCACCCATTCCGCGGCGTTCTGTTGATCATCCATAGGGCCGCCGCGCCCGTGGCGCGGCGGCCGGCGGTCACGTCACAATGTCGGCGAGCGGCCGCGCATCAGGCCGATCACGGCCGAGATGGCGAACAGGACGATCGCGACGAAGAAGACCAGCTTCGCGGCCTCCATCGCCGTGCCGGCGATGCCGCCGAAGCCGAGGAGAGCGGCCACCAGGGCCACCACGAGGAATGTTACGGCCCAACCGAGCATGTTCTTGTCCTTCGATAGTCTCGCCGCGGTTCGTTCCCGCGGCCTTCTGGTCATGGAAACGCCAAGGTTTGACTTCGGTTCCAGCGATCGAATGCAGTGGTCGCGAGCGGGCGGGCGGCGGGCGCGGGCGCACCGTCCGCGTCCCGGCGGGGCCGATCCCGGGATCGGCCCACCTGTCGCAGGCCCTCGCATCGGAAGGACGATGCGCCCATATTGGCTGACGTGACGGGCGGAACGGACGGCATATCGGCCGCGTTCGTCCCGTCGAGGAGCCATTTACGAGATCCGCGATGAGAAATGCCCGCGCGCTCGCCGAACGCCTTGCCGAGAGCCTGACCGACGCGATCGTGCGCGCCGCCGAGATCGTGCTCGATGCCGTCCGGCCGCAGCCCCAGGCGCAACTCGTCCCGGTGCGCGTCCGCAGCCGGCGGCGGCCGGACGGTCGCTGAGGTTCGCGGCCCGTCATCCCTGGATCGCGCCGCGCGCGGCGCGTTATCCCCTCCTGTTTTCGGGCAGGGTCCCCGGCGTAGCACTCCCCGACTTGCACCGTCCCGGCACGCTCCGGCCTGTTTCGGGACGGTTCGAGCAGTAATCCGGTCTCGAACCCAGTTCTGATCCGGGCGCGAAGCCGTTTCGACCGCCGACGACGCGGGTCATCAGTCGTTTTCCGAACTTGCTCTTCCCTGCACGCGCCTCCTTAAAGTCCCGCTCGGGCGCCCGTTCCGAACGGATCTGCGCCTGGCGCACCCGGAGCATGGGCCGCGCCGCACGGCGAGGGGGAGCGGATGGCGGTCGGCAGGCGGATCGGACGGGCACTCGGCTCCGGGGGCAGCCGCCGGCAGATGCTCGGCACCGCGCTCGCGGGTCTGGTCCTCGGGCTCGGCAGCGTCACGATCGGGTCGAGCCTCGTCCACGCATCGGAGCGCGGCAACCTGTTCGGCTTCCTCGAGGACCTCTTCCGCGGCCCCACCCAGCCCGCGCACGCTCCGAAACCGGAGCACCCGAGCCGCTACGTCAACCTCCCGGATCCGCGCCGCGTCGCCACCCATCGCGCGGTGCTGCAGACGCCGCGGCCGGGCCTCGCCGAATCCGGCTCGGTGCGCCGGCACCGCCGCCCGGCCGTGCGCCCCGTGGCCACGCGCTACGCCGCGCGCATGGCCGACGGCTGGACCGGCCAGCGCACGGTCTGCGTCCGCATGTGCGACGGCTACCTGTTCCCGATCGGCAACCTGAAGGGCCGTGCCGACCTGCCCGTCCACGCCGCTGCCTGCGCTGCCGCCTGCCCCGGCGCGCCGACGAGCCTCTACACCCTGTCCAAGGGGGCGGCCGAGCTCGACGAGGCGGTGAGCCTGCGGGGCCTGCCCTACAAGGCTTCGGCGCTCGCCAACATCTACCGCCAGCGCCGCGTGGCCGACTGCTCCTGCCAGCCTCCGGACGGGGCAGCGCCGCTGCCGATCGCCCGCGACGCGACGCTGGAGCGCGGCGACGTGGTGACGACCCGCGACTCGGCCCGCGTGGTCACGCGCGACGGCAGCGGCGCCTACGCCTTGGAGGATTACCGGACGGCGCGCCTGCCGCGCGGCCTCGGGCGCCAGATCGAGGGCCGCGTCGGGGCGCTGCGCCGCGAGGAGCAGGCCCGCGCCTTCCGTCTGGCGCTCCGCCGGGAGGAGCGCATGAACGTGATCCGCGTCGCGGCCACCGATATCGGCTTCCGCATCCCCGAGCGCGCCTCCGCGGGCTTCACGGCCGTGCGCGTGGTGGCCCCCTCCCCCTTCCAGCGCTGATCGCGGCCGGTTTGTGCGGGCCGGCGCGATGGCGTAGGTCCGCGCCGAAGGGGTTGAGAGGCAGCCGATGACGCAGGCGCGGGACGACGCGGACGAGGCCGCCGGCCAGCCGGATTTCGACACGGCGATGCCGGAGCCGGGCCAACTCGTGCAGCTGACCCCGCTGGTGCGCCGCCGGGTGGCCGGCAACGCCTCGCCCTTCACCGCGAGCGGCACCTGCACCTACGTGGTCGGCCGCGGCGCGGTGGCGGTGATCGATCCGGGCCCCGAGGACGACGCCCATGTCGAGGCGCTCCTCGCCGACCTCGCGGGCGAGCGGGTGAGCCACATCCTCGTCACCCACACCCACCGCGACCATTCCCCGGGGGCGCGGCTGCTTGCCGCCCGCACCGGCGCGCCGATCCTCGGCTGCGGTCCGCACCGCGCCGCGCGGGCGCTCGCCGAGGGGGAGCTCCCCGTCCTCGATGCCAGCGCCGACCGCGAGCACGACCCCGAGCGGATCCTGGCGGAGGGCGAGACGGTCTCGGGGGAAGGCTGGAGCCTCACGGCCGTCGAGACGCCCGGCCACACCATGAACCACCTCGCCTTCGCCTTCCCGCAGGAGAACGCCCTGTTCTCGGGCGACCACGTGATGGCCTGGTCCACCAGCATCGTCGCACCGCCGGACGGGTCGATGCGGGCCTACATGGCGGCCCTGGAGCGGGTGCGCGACCGGCCGGAGACGGTCTACTGGCCGGGCCATGGCGGACCGGTGCGCGAGCCGCGCCGCTTCGTGCGGGCGCTCCTGCACCACCGCCGCCAGCGCGAGGCCGCCATCCGCGGCCGGATCGAGGCCGGCGACGGCGACATCCGCACGATCGTCGCGGCGCTCTACCAGGGGCTCGACCCGCGGCTGACGGGAGCGGCGATGCTCTCGGTCTTCGCCCATGTGGAGGATCTGGTCGAGCGGGGGCTCGCGGCCTGCGACGGGCCGCCCCGGATCGAGGGGCGCTACCGACCCGGCGCCCTCACCGCCTAGGCTTGGCCGGCTCGGCGCCGGGTTTCGGCGCGGCGGCGCGGGCGGGCTTCTCGGCGGGCACGGCGATGCTGCCGGCTTCCGTCCACTGGCAGATGCTCGTGGTCTGCAGGCTCAGGCACTCGTAGGCCCGGCCGTCGAGGGCGACATGGTCGCCGATCCCGGTGACGGCCTCGCGCGCCGTCACGGCGCAGCCGAGATGGTCGGCCTTGGGGTCGGCCAGCACCGCCGCGGCGCCCGCCGCATCCTTCGCCTGCCGCATCAGGAGCCGGTAATTCGCCAGCGAGGGGCAGGCGATCGTCGTGCTGCCCGCGGGCCTCGGCCCTTTGGGCGTCTCGGCGAGGGCCGGGCCGGCGAGGAGGGGCAGCAGCAGGAGGGCGGCGCGCATGGCGCCTTCCTAGCACGGCCCCTGTGTCGGCATCGCGGCGGCGTCAGGCCGCGTCGATCTCCGGGTTGACCAGGGTCGCCGGCCGCTCGCCGCGCAGGA
Organism: Methylobacterium dankookense; assembly: GCF_902141855.1. Lineage (GTDB taxonomy): Bacteria > Pseudomonadota > Alphaproteobacteria > Rhizobiales > Beijerinckiaceae > Methylobacterium > Methylobacterium dankookense. Next base: position 15,744 of record NZ_CABFVH010000037.1, read on the forward strand.
TCGCCAGCATCAGCTCGGCCGCGCCGAGGCCCATGGTGCGCAGGCTCGTCGCGGTGGTGCCGGCGACGTGCGGGGTGAGGAGCAGGTTCGGGCAGGCATGCAGGCGATGGTCCGCGGGCAGCGGCTGCACCGCGAACACGTCGAGGGCCGCGCCGCCGATCCGGCCGCCCTCCAGCGCGTCGGCGAGCGCCTCCGCCTCGACGATCGGGCCGCGCGCCACGTTGATCAGCACCGCGTCCCGCCGCATCCGGCCGATCAGCCCGGCATCCACGAGGCCGCGGGTCTCGGGCGTCAGCGGGCAGGCGATCACCACCGCGTCGCTCCGCTCGAACAGTTCCTCGACGGAGACCGGCTCGACCAGGCCGCCGAAGGTGCTGGCGCTGCGCGAGGCGCCCAGCACGCGCATGCCGAATCCGGCGGAGGCGGTGCGCGCCACGGCGTGCCCGATCTCGCCGAGGCCGAGGATCCCGAGCGTCGAGCCGCCGATCTCGGCGCAATCGTTCGCCCGGGTCTTGGCCGGCAGCCAGCCGGTCTCGCGCAAGGAGCGGTCGAGGCGCCCGAGCCCGCGCCGGAGCTCGAACAGGGCGGCGAAGACGTATTCCGCCACCGCCCGGGTGTTGCTGCCCGGGAGGTTCGCCACCGGCACGCCGCGCGCGGTCGCCGCCGCCATCGGCACGAAATCGAGCCCGACCCCGTGCCGGACGATGCCGCGCAAGGCGGGCGCGTGGTCGAGGATGTCGTCGGGCAGTTGCGCCCGCACGATCAGGCCGGCCGCATCCGCCGCGAGCCGGCGCAGGGTGTCGAAGCCCGTATCGGGCGCGGCGACCACGCGGGCATGGGCTGCGAGCCGCTCCATCGCCTCCGGATGGATCGGGCTGGTCAGGAGGACGAGGGGCAGGCCGTCCGCGGCATCGGGCACGGATACGCTCCGGGGTTCGGGATTCGACATCCCGTATGCCGTGGCCGCCGCGGAAGGGAAGTCCGCGAGCGGATGATCTCCGCCGAAACGGGGGTCAACGCGCCTGCGTCGAGCCCCGCGCGATCATGCGCCCGCTCAGCATCACCTTGCGCACGGGCTGCTCGGGGCTCTCGATCCGCTCGAAGAGCAGGCGCATCGCCTGCGCGCCGATCTCGGCCACCGGCTGCTCGATCACGGTGAGGCCGGGCTCGACGAGGTCGGTCCAGGGCTCGTTGTCGAAGCCGGCGAGCGCGAGGTCCCGCGGGATCGCGAGCCCCTGCGCGCGGGCGGCCCGCACCGCCCCCATCAGGATCAGGCCGTTCGAGAGGACGAGCGCCTCGGGCCGGTCCTCCGCCCCGAGCCAGCGCCGGGCCTCGGCCTCGGCGGCCTCCGCGTTCGGCGCGACGGTGCGGATCGCGGGGGTGAGGCCGTGCCGGGCGATCGCCGCCTCGTAGCCGGCCCGGCGCTCGCGGGCGGTGGAGCTCGTCGAGCCGAACAGGCCGCCGATCCGGCTGTAGCCCTGCGCCACGAGATGATCGACGAGGGCGGCGCCCGCCGCGGGATTGTCGAGCACCACGCTGTCATGCGTGCCCGGCGGCCCGGTCCGGTCGATCAGCACCACGGGGAAGCCGAGGGGCCGGTCGCGCAGCGAATCGGCGGTGCCCTTCGTCGGCGCGAAGATCACGCCGGTGACGCGCTCCTCCTCCATCAGGCGCAGATACATCGCCTCGCGGGCGGGATCCTCGTCGGTGTTGCAGAGGATCACCCGCATGCCGGAGGCGAAGGCCGCGTCTTCCACCGCCCGGCTCACCGCCGTGAAGAACGGGTTGCGGATGTCGGCCACGATCAGGCCGATCGTCTGGGCCGATTGCGAGCGCAGGCGCCGGGCCGAGAGGTTCGGCCGATAGCCGGTGGCGCGCACCGCCGCCTCCACCTGCTCGCGCAGGGCGTCGCTCACCGGGCCGCGGCCGAGCGCCCGCGACACCGTCGCCGTCGAGACACCCGCCGCGCGGGCCACGTCGCGGATGCCGACCGTCATGGCTGAGGAAACGTTTTCAGGATCATGTCACGATTTGTGCCATCAGGGCCGACTGACGGCAAGAGTGTAACGCGCGGTTGAAGGCGCCACGAGTTGACACAGGTTGTGAAAACGTTTTCAGTATCGGCAACAGCAAGCCGGCGAAGTAGCCGGAGCCATCCGGGAGGAGAGCACGCCATGCTCGCACCGACGCCGATCTTCACGCCGCGCCTGCTCGTGCGGCTCGCCGCCGCGCCCGCCTCGAAGGAGGACGCGATCCGCGAGGCCGCCCAGCTCCTCACCGCCGCCGGCTGCATCGACGCCGCCTATGGCGAGAGCATGCTGCGCCGCGAGGGCGTGGCGAACACCTATCTCGGCCACGGCGTGGTCATCCCGCACGGCATGGTCGACGACCGGCATCTGGTGCGCGAGAGCGGCCTCGCCGTGCTGCAGGTGCCCGGCGGCATCGAGTGGCACGACGGCCAGGTCGCGCATCTCGTCGTCGCCATCGCCGCCCAGTCCGACACCCACATCACCGTGCTGCGCCGCCTCACCCGCCTGATCCAGGACGAGGCCCGGCTGGAGCGGCTGCGCACCACCGGCCGCGAGGCCGACATCGCCGCGGCCCTGAACGAGGACGCCCCCGCCCCGGGCGCGGCCGGCCCGGCCACCGATCTCCGCCAGCGCTTCGAGTGGAGCGTCGATTACCCGACCGGGCTCCACGCCCGCCCGGCCGCCCACTGGGTCGAGGTGGCCAAGTCCTGCCCGGCCCGGATCCAGCTGCGGCACGGGTCCCAGGTCGCGGACGCCAAGAACCTGATCGCCCTCCTCCAGCTCGGCCTGCGCTGCGGCGACGCGGTGACCATCTCGGCCGAGGGCGACGACGAGGCGGGGGCGCTGGCGAAGATCTGCGCCGCGGTGACGGGCTTGAGCGCCGGCGAGAAGGCGGCGGCGCAGCGCGCCGCGGAGGCCGCCGCCCGCGCCGCCGCGCCGGTCGCCGGCTGGAACCCGGAGGGCGCCCCGACGGTGGTGCCCGGCATCGGCGCGAGCCCCGGCATCGCCATCGGCCCGGTCCACGTGCTGGCGAGCGCCGAGGTCGCGGTGCCGGACGAGCCGGAGCCCCTCACCTCGGGCGCCGACCGGCTGCACCGGTCGCTCCAGGCCACCGCCGGCCAGCTCGCCGCACTCGCAGACGACACCGAGCGCCGCCTCGGCAAGGCCGATGCCGGCATCTTCCGGGCGCAAGCCGAGCTGATCTCCGACACCGACCTGATCACCCTGGCCTGCCAGCTCATGGTGGAGGGCCACGGCGTCGCCTTCGCCTGGAACGCGGCGGTGGACCGGATGGCCGGCCAGCTCGCGGCGCTCGGCAACCCCGTCCTCGCCGGCCGCGCCGCGGATCTGCGCGATGTCGGCCGCCGGGTGCTCGCCCAGATCGACCCGGCCCTGAAGAGCGGCCACGACCTGCCGGACGAGCCCTGCATCCTGATCGCCCCGGATCTGGCGCCCTCCGACACGGCGGGTCTCGACCCCGCCCGGGTTATCGGGCTGGCCACCGCCCAGGGCGGTCCGACCTCGCACACCGCGATTCTGGCGCGCACCCTGGGCATCCCGGCGGTGGTCGCGGGCGGCCCCGGTCTGCTGGCTCTGGCGAACCGCACCACCGCCATCCTCGACGGCACCACCGGCCGCCTCTACCTCGACCCGAGCGAGGCCGACATCGCCTCGGCCGCCGCCTGGCGCGAGCGGCAACGCGAGAAGGCCGAGGCCGAGGCGCGCGAGCGGGCCCGCCCCGCCGAGACCCGCGACGGCCACCGCATCGCCATCGGCGCCAACGTCAACAATCCGGAGCAGGTCCCCTTCGCTCTCGACCAGGGCGCCGAGGGCGTCGGCCTGATGCGCACCGAGTTCCTGTTCCTGGAGCGCGGCGACACGCCCTCCGAGGACGACCAGTACGAGACCTATTCGGGGATGCTGAAGGCGCTCGGCGGCCGCCCGCTCATCGTGCGGACGCTCGACATCGGCGGCGACAAGCAGGTCGCCCACCTCCAGCTCCCGAAGGAGGAGAACCCCTTCCTCGGCGTGCGCGGCGCCCGCCTGCTGCTGCGTCGGCCCGACCTGATGGAGCCGCAGCTGCGCGCCCTCTACCGGGCCGCCAGGGACCACGTCCCGGCCGACGCGCCCAAGGGCAAGGACGCCCCGCTCGCGATCATGATGCCGATGATCACCTCGGTGCCCGAGGTGCTGAGGCTCCGCGCGGTGGCGGAGCGGATCCGGGCCGAGATCGGCGCGCCGGAGGTGCCCCTCGGCATCATGATCGAGGTGCCGGCCGCCGCGATCCAGGCCGACGCGCTGGCCCGGCACTGCGACTTCTTCTCGATCGGCACCAACGACCTCACGCAATACGCGCTCGCCATCGACCGGCAGAACACCGAGCTCGCCCCCGAGGCCGACTCGCTCCACCCGGCGGTGCTGCGCCTCATCCACATGACCTGCGAGGGCGCGGCCCGCCACAAGCGCTTCGTGGGCGTGTGCGGCGGCATCGCGGGCGATCCCTTCGGCGCCTGCCTGCTCGCGGGCCTCGGCGTCCACGAGCTGTCGATGACCCCGCGCGACCTGCCCGGCGTCAAGGCGCGGCTGCGGTCTGCGGATCTCGGCGCGTTGAAGGCCCTGGCGCTCCGTGCCTGCGAGCAGGAGGACGCCGCCGCCGTCCGCGCCCTCGACAGCGCGGGAGACGCGGCGTGAGCCCGATCCTGACCCTCACCCTCAACCCGGCCATCGACCAGACCGTCGTGCTCGACGCGCTGGCGCCGGGCCAGGTCCACCGGGCCCGCGCGGTGCGCTCCCATGCCGGCGGCAAGGGCGTGAACGTCGCCTGCTGCCTCGCCGATTGGGGCCTCTCCGTCGCCGCCACCGGGGTTCTCGGCTCGGACAACGCCGCCCCCTTCACGCAGGTGCTCACCGAGAAGGGCATCGACGACCGCTTCGTCTGGATCCCGGGCGAGACCCGAACCAACCTGAAGCTCCTCGACCGGCGCTCCGGCGACACCACCGACATCAACCTGCCGGGGCTCGCCGTGACCCCCGGCACGCTCGACGCCGCCCGCGCGGTGCTCCTCGACATGGCGGAGGCGGGCTCCCTCGTGGTGCTGGCGGGCAGCCTGCCCGGCGGGCTGCCGCCCGAGACCTACCGCGACCTGACCCGGCGCCTGCGGGCCCGCGAGGCGCGCGTCGTCCTCGACGCCTCCGGCGCCCCGCTCGCCGCGGCGCTCTCCGCGGGGCCGGACGCCCTGCCCTACGCCGTGAAGCCGAACCGTCACGAGCTGGAGGAATGGGCCGGCCGCCCCCTCCCCGCGCTCGCCGACGTGCTCGACGCCGCCCGGGCCCTGCAGGCGAGCGGTATCCCGCTGGTCGTGGTCTCGCTCGGCGCGGAGGGCGCCCTGTTCCTCGCCGCCGGCGGCGCGCTCCATGCCAGGCCGCCCGCGACGCAGGTGACGAGCACGGTCGGCGCGGGCGACGCCCTGGTCGCCGGCCTCGTCGCCGGCCTGCATGACGGGCTCGCCCTGGAGGACATGGCCCGCCGGGCGCTGGCCTTCGCCTCGGCCAAGCTCACCCGCGAGGGCGCCAGCTTGCCGCCGCGGGCGGAGGTGGAGGCGGTCGCGGCGACCGTGCCGGTCGAGGCCGTCGGCTGAACGCCCCGTCCCACCCACCGACCTCAGTCTGAGGTGCCCGCGCAAGCGGGCCTCGAAGGAGGCCTCCAGAAGCCTCCACGATCCCTGGAGTCCTCCTTCGAGGCCTCCGCTCCGCTCCGGCACCTCAGGCTGAGGTCGGGGGCGGGATCACCGAAATCGACGACCCCCACCGGAGGAAACCCATGGCCCAGCTCCTGGCCGTGGTCGGAGGCGGAGACCTCTCGACCCACGCCGTCCTCGCCCTCGAAGCGCTCCGCAAGGCGGCGGGGCGGCGCAACCAGCCGATCGCGCTCGAACTGCGCGGCGGCAACCCGCTGCCCGAAGCGGCGATCGCGGAAGGCCGCTCGGTCCTCCTGGTCGGCCAGGGCGATCTCGGCGAGGGCCGCTTCGGCGCGCTCGCCAAGGTGCGCGCCGCGATCGAGGACGTGCTCGCCGATGCCGGCGCCGTGCTCGACCGGGCGCTCGCCGGCGCCGCCCAGGCACCGGCCGCCGTATCCGCGCCGGCAGCCGCGCCGGCCGGTTCCAAAAAGATCGTGGCGGTGACTTCCTGCCCCACCGGCATCGCCCACACCTTCATGGCGGCCGAGGGCATCCAGGCCGCCGGCAAGGCGCTCGGCCACGACGTCCGCGTGGAGACGCAAGGGTCGGTCGGCGCGCGCGATCCCCTCTCGGACACCGAGATCGCCGCGGCCGACATCGTGCTGATCGCCGCCGACAAGGGCGTCGACCGGGCGCGCTTCGCGGGCAAGCGCGTCTACGCCACCACCACCAAGGCCGCGATCCGCGACGGCAAGGGCCTGATCGCCACCGCGCTCGCCGAGGCGCAGATGCAGGCCGCCGAGGGCGCGGCCTCCGCCGACGGGCCGGCCCGTCCCGCCGTGGCCGAGAAGCAGGCCGGCGCCTACCGGCACCTGATGACCGGCGTCTCCTTCATGCTGCCCTTCGTGGTGGCGGGCGGCCTGCTCATCGCGCTGGCCTTCGCGGTCGGCGGCATCGATGCCATGGCGCCGGGCAATGCCGGCACGCTCGGCTACGCGCTCGGCGAGATCGGCGCCAAGGCCGCCTTCGCGCTGATCGTCCCGGCGCTCGCCGGCTACATCGCCTATTCCATCGCCGACCGCCCCGGCATCGCGCCCGGCATGATCGGCGGCATGCTGGCGGCCAACCTCCAGGCGGGCTTCCTCGGCGGCATCGCGGCGGGCTTCATCGCCGGCTACACGGCGAAGTTCCTCAACCGGCACATCCGCCTGCACAAGAACCTGGAGGGGCTGAAGCCCGTCCTGATCCTGCCGCTGCTCGCCACCGCGATCACCGGCCTCCTGATGATCTACGTGGTCGGCGTGCCGGTGGCGGCCGTGCTCGCGGCGCTCACCGGCTGGCTCAAGGGCATGCAGGGGGCGAGCGCCCTGGTGCTCGGCCTGATCCTCGGCGGCATGATGGCCGTCGACATGGGCGGGCCGATCAACAAGGCCGCCTATGCCTCGGCCGCGGCGCTGCTCTCCTCCGGCGTCGACGCGCCGATGGCCGCGGTGATGCTCGGCGGCATGACGCCCCCGCTTGGGCTGGCGCTCGCTACCCGCCTGTTCCCGGCCCGCTTCACCGCGCCGGAGCGGGAGGCCGGCGGCGCGGCGGCCGTGCTCGGTGCCGCCTTCATCACCGAGGGCGCCATCCCCTTCGCCGCCGCCGATCCGCTGCGGGTGATCCCCGCCCTGGTCGCCGGCTCGGCACTCGCCGGCGCCCTGGCGCTCAGCCTCGGCGTGACCCTGAAGGTGCCCCATGGCGGCCTGTTCGTCCTGCCGATCCCGAACGCGGTGACGAACCTCACCGGAGCGGTGGTCGCGCTGATCGCCGGCACCGTGGTCACCGCCCTGCTGGTGGGATTCCTCAAGAAGCGCGCCGCCTGATGCGGCCCGGTGACAGGATGAATGCTGTTGATCGCTTATGATCAGCAGCATTCGTTCTGACCATATTGTGATCGCGAAACTGTTTCACGGAAAATTTCTGTAACAACTGTAACAACCCGGCGCAAGACCGGGGCGGCGGCACCGGAGGGGGAAGGTCATGACGAGGTTGGGGGCGGTTCTCGGCGCGCTTGGACTCTGCGCGGCGGGCACGATCGGGACATCGGCACAGGAGCTGCCGGCGCGGGGCGCCGAGGCCATCGGCGTGCCGGCGACGGCGGTGCGGCCCGCCCTGCGGCGGAGAGCGCAGCAGCCGCCGGGCGAGGGCTTCGGCGGGGCCGACAGCGCGGCGGAGGCCGCCGACACGCTCGGCCAGACCGCGACGCCCCCGTCCCTGCCGCCGGGCACCCTCGACCTCGGCAACGGCCTGAGCTTCCTCCTGAACTATACCGGCCAGGGGGCGATCAACCCGGTCGGCGGCATCCGCCAGGGCTCGGCCTGGGCGGGCCAGCTCTTCTTCGGCATCGACGGCGACCTGCAGCGGCTCGCCGGCATCGAGGGCGGCTCGTTCCACGTGGCGGTGACGAACCGCCACGGCCGCAGCCTCGCCCAGGACTCTATCGGCAACAACACCAGCGTGCAGGAGATCTATGGCGGCGGCCAGACCACCCGGCTGACGCTGCTCTCCTACCAGCAGAAGCTGTTCGACAACCGCCTCGACATCGAGGTCGGCCGGCTGGTGGCGAACATCAACTTCCTGAACTCGCCGATCTACTGCAGCTTCCAGACGAACTCGGCCTGCGGCAACCCGACCTTCGTGTTCAAGACCTCGAATTTCACCTTCTGGCCGGTCTCGAGCTGGGGCGCCCACGCCAAGGGCTGGCTCACCGACACGGTCTTCGTCCATGTCGGCGCCTACGAGGTGAACCCGCTGCACCAGCAGCCCGGCGACAACGGCCTCGACTTCTCGCTCAAGGGCGCCACCGGCGCGATCGTGCCGTTCGAGCTCGGCTATTCCACGACCTTCGCCAACGATCCCCTGCCGCGCAACTACGGCATCGGCGGCTGGTACGACGCCTCCGACTATGCCGACCCGGTCCGCGACGTCACCGGCCGCGCGGCCGTGCTGACGGGCCTCAATCCCATGACCCGCTTCGGGCGCTCCGGCGTCTATGCCCGCTTCGACCAGATGGTCTGGCGCCCCGACCCGACCGGGATCCAGGGCCTGACGCTGTTCGGCGTCGCCATGGCCGGCACCTCGGGCCGGCTCGTCGAGGACTATTTCCTGGAGATCGGCGCGCTCCAGACCGGCACCTTCGCCGGGCGCCCCTACGACACGGTGGGCTTCGTCATCAACACGCAGAAGTTCAGCCCGCTGGCGCTCTCGAACATCGCGCTCGCCCAGGCCGCGATCGGGCTCGACCGCCGGGTTCCGACCCAGCAGGTGATGATGGAATTGAACTACGGCATCCAGGTCACGCCCGCGATCCGGCTGACCCCGAACCTGCAATACATCGTCAACCCGGACCAGACCCGCTTCCCCTTCCGGCCGCGCAACATCCCGGACGCCGTCGTGGTCGGCGCCAAGCTCTCGGTGGACCTGTTCACGCTGGCCGGCCTCGCCAGCGGCCCGGGGAGCCGGTGAGGAGAACGGGGCTGCCGTGACGCGCAGCCCCGCACTGCGTCCGAGAGCGCGCCGGTTCCCGCGTTGCGGTCCCACCCGCGTTGCGGCCCCGCGAAGCCCGGTGCTATAGCGCGGCGGATCTCTGAAATGACCGCCCGGCCGGGCGGATGAACGGGGCAGCATGTCGGTCGACGCACAGACAGTCCGGCGCATCGCGCATCTGGCGCGCATCGCGGTCTCCGAGGAGGACGTGGCGCCGCTGCAGGGCGAGCTGAACGCCATCCTCGCCTTCGTGGAGCAGCTCGGCGCGGTCGACGTCGCGGGCGTCGAGCCGATGACCTCGGTCACGCCCATGCGCATGAAGAAGCGCGAGGACGTGGTCACCGAGGGCGGGCGCGCGACCGACATCGTGGCCAACGCCCCCGAGACCGAGGATCACTACTTCCTCGTCCCGAAGGTGGTCGAGTAGGCCGCGCGTCGGGCCCAAATCCTGCTGCACGCCCGGCCTGAACCGCCGGGCAGGGCCCGCCGCCGCGGCGGGCATGAGGACGGACACGTGAGCGAACTCAACGAACTCACCCTCGCCGAGGCGCGCGACGGGCTGAAGGCCAAGCGCTTCTCGGCCCGCGAGCTGACGCAGGCGCATGTCGACGCCGTCGAGAAGGCGCGCGCCCTCAACGCCTTCATCCTGGAGACGCCCGAGCGCGCGCTGGCCCAGGCCGAGGTCTCGGACCGGAAGATCGCCGCCGGCGAGGCCCGCCCCCTCGAGGGCCTGCCGCTCGGCATCAAGGACCTGTTCTGCACCCACGGCGTCACCACCACCGCGGGCTCCAAGATCCTCGAAGGCTTCGAGCCGCACTACGAATCGGCCGTGACCGCCAATCTCTGGCGCGACGGCGCCGTGATGCTGGGCAAGCTGAACCTCGACGAGTTCGCCATGGGCTCCTCGAACGAGACCAGCGCCTACGGCACCGTGGTCTCGCCCTGGCGCCGCACCGGCTCCGACGCGCAGATCGTGCCCGGCGGCTCGTCCGGCGGCTCGGCGGCGGCGGTCGCCGCCCATCTCTGCCTCGGCGCCACCGCCACCGATACCGGCGGCTCGATCCGCCAGCCCGCGGCCTTCACCGGAACGGTCGGCATCAAGCCGACCTACGGGCGCTGCTCGCGCTGGGGCACGGTGGCCTTCGCCTCCTCCCTCGATCAGGCCGGCCCGATCGCCCGCACGGTGCGCGACTGCGCGGTGCTGCTCGCCTCCATGGCCGGTCCGGATGCGCGCGACACCACCTGCGTGGACCTGCCGGTGCCCGATTTCGAGGCGGCGGTCTCCCGCGGCGTGAAGGGGCTCACCATCGGCATCCCGAAGGAGTACCGGGTCGACGGCATGCCGGCCGAGATCCAGAAGCTCTGGGACCAGGGCGCCGCCTGGCTGAAGGAGGCCGGCGCGACGATCAAGGAGATCTCGCTGCCCCACACGCAATACGCGCTGCCGGCCTACTACATCGTGGCCCCGGCCGAGGCCTCCTCCAACCTCGCCCGCTACGACGGCGTGCGCTACGGCCTGCGCGTTCCGGCCAACGACATCGTCGGCCTCTACGAGAAGACCCGCGCGGCGGGCTTCGGCCGCGAGGTCAAGCGCCGCATCATGATCGGCACCTACGTGCTCTCGGCGGGCTATTACGACGCCTATTACGTGCGCGCCCAGAAGATCCGCACCCTGATCAAGCGCGACTTCGAGGCGGCCTATGCCGAGGGCGTCGACGCGATCCTCACCCCCGCCACCCCGTCGGCCGCCTTCGGCATCGGCGAGAAGGCCTCCGCCGACCCGGTCGAGATGTACCTCAACGACGTGTTCACGGTGACGGTGAACATGGCGGGGCTCCCCGGCATCGCCGTGCCGGCGGGCCTCGACAGCCAGGGCCTGCCGCTCGGCCTCCAGCTCATCGGCCGGCCCTTCGACGAGGAGACCCTGTTCGCCGTCGCCCAGACCATCGAGGATGCGGCCGGGCGGACCGCGCTGCCGAAGCCCTGGTGGGCATGACCGTCCCCTATTATCCCTGGACCGTCTGGATCTGGGCGGGGCTCGACCCCGTCCTGATCGGGCTCGCCCTCTATCTCGGCTGGACCGCGAGCCAGTTCGGCAAGGTCTTCATCGCGGCGATCATCGCGCTCGCCGTCTCGGTGCTGGTCTCCTGGGCGATCGGCACGGTGGGCATTCCCTGGCCGGCCCCGGTGAGCCATGACGGGCCGACCTTCTTCCCGGTCCGCACCGTGGCGGCCCTGCTCTGGGCGATCCTGGGCTTCTCCGCCCGCCGCCTCGTCCGGCGCGGGGCCTGACACGCGGCCGTGGAGACCGTCGAGCTGCGCGAGGCGCTCGCGGCCGGGCGCGGCGAGATCCTCGACCTCAGCCATTCCCGCCATGCCCGGCCGCGCCCGCCGGACCTGATGATCGGCGCGGTGACGCCCGCGCTGATGCGGGCCTATTTCACCGAATCGCTCGTCCACGGCGCCGCCGTGCTCCGCGTGCGCGAGGCCGAGGTGCTGCGCGAGGGCGCCGTGCTCCTCGACGGGCGCTTCGCCCTGTGCGGCCAGATCAACGTCGATCCGGGCTATCCCGCCCGTTTCCACCCCGACCTGGCTGAGCGGCGCCCCACCCTCCCCCTGCGCCGGATCGCGGAGGAGGTCGTGCTGCTCGCGGGCGCCGGCCACACCGTCTACGGGCACTGGCTCGCGGACTTCCTGCCGAAGCTCTACCTGCTGCACCGGGCAGGCTACCGTCTGGAGCGCCTGCGCATCCTCCTGCCCGACGACACGCCCGCCTTCGCCCGCGCCTGGCTCGCGGCGCTCGGCATCGAGGCGGGGCAGATCCTGCCCTACGCCCCCTGGGGGGAGCGCCTCGCCTGCGCGCAGCTCGTCGTCCCGGGGGCCCTGCGCCATGCCAGCCGCGCTGCGCCGATGCTGGCGGAGGCCCGGACCTTCCTGCTCGACCGCCTCGGATACCGCCGCCCGCGCTGGCGCCCGGCGCCCCGGCCGCGGCGCCGGCTCCTCGTCGCCCGCTCCGAGAATCCGGCGACCCTGAACCGGCGGCGCCTCGCCGAGCGCGCCCTGCTCGCCGAGCGCGCCGCCGCCCGCGGATTCGAGACGGCGCGGCCCGAGACGCTGCCGATCCCCGAGCAGGTCGCGCTGTTCCGCTCGGCCGCGACGCTCGTCGGCGAGTACGGCTCGGGCCTGCACGGCTCGCTCTTCGCCGAGCCCGGCGCCACCGTGCTGTCCCTGCGCAACGGCGACCCGGCCCTCGGCTTCCTGCAGAGCGGCCTCGACCACGTGCTCGGCCATGCCAGCGGCTACGTGATCGGCACGGAGCCCGACGCGGAGGGCGGCTTCTCGGTGGAGCCCCGCGACATCGACGCGGCCCTCGCCTGGCTCGACTGGGCCCGCCCCGCTTGACCCCGGCGCCAGCCGGTTCCTACACACGCTCGACACACGAAGCGCTGCCTCGGCGCGGCAAGGTTCGAGCATGACGATCCCCGTGAACCCGAAGAAACTGATCAAGGGCGGCCTGCACGACTGGGAGGTCGTGATCGGCATGGAGATCCACGCCCAGGTCACCAGCCGCTCGAAGCTGTTCTCGGGCGCCTCCACCGCCTTCGGCGCCGAGCCGAACGACAACGTCTCGCTGGTGGATGCGGCGATGCCCGGCATGCTGCCCGTGATCAACACGGAATGCGTGGCCCAGGCGGTCCGCACCGGCCTCGGGCTGAAGGCGAAGATCAACCTGCGCTCGGTCTTCGACCGCAAGAACTACTTCTATCCGGATCTGCCGCAGGGCTACCAGATCTCGCAGTACAAGGACCCGATCGTCGGCGAGGGCGAGGTGCTGGTCGATCTGCCCGACGGCGAGTCGATCACGGTCGGCATCGAGCGCCTGCACCTGGAGCAGGATGCGGGCAAGTCCCTGCACGACCAGGCGCCGAACCAGAGCTTCGTCGACCTCAACCGCTCCGGCGTCGCGCTGATGGAGATCGTCTCGCGGCCCGACCTGCGCTCGTCGGAGGAGGCCAAGGCCTACGTGACGAAGCTGCGCACCATCCTGCGCTATCTCGGCACCTGCGACGGCGACATGGAGAAGGGCAGTCTCCGCGCCGACGTGAACGTCTCGGTGCGCAAACCCGGCGACCCGCTCGGCACCCGCTGCGAGATCAAGAACGTCAACTCGATCCGCTTCATCGGCCAGGCCATCGAGACCGAGGCGCGCCGCCAGATCGCGATCATCGAGGATGGCGGCACGATCAGCCAGGAGACGCGCCTGTTCGACCCCGGCAAGGGCGAGACCCGCTCGATGCGTTCGAAGGAGGAGGCGCACGATTACCGCTACTTCCCCGATCCGGACCTGCTGCCGCTCGAATTCGACCAGGCCTATGTGGACGCGCTCGCCGCCGGGCTGCCGGAGCTGCCGGACGGCAAGAAGGCGCGTTTCGTCGCCGATTTCGGCCTCAGCGCCTACGATGCCGGCGTGCTGGTGGCCGAGCGCGCCTCCGCCGACTTCTACGAGGCCGTGGCCAAGGGCCGCGACGGCAAGGCCGCCGCGAACTGGGTGATCAACGAGCTGTTCGGCCGTCTCAACAAGGAGGGCCTCGGCATCGATCAGAGCCCCGTCTCGGCCGATCAGCTCGGCGCGATCATCGACCTGATCGGCGAGGGCACGATCTCGGGCAAGATCGCCAAGGACCTCTTCGAGATCGTCTGGACCGAGGGCGGTGATCCGCGCGCCGTGGTCGAGGCCCGCGGCATGAAGCAGGTCACCGACACGGGCGCCATCGAGACGGCGGTCGACGAGATCATCGCCAAGAATCCCGACAAGGTCGCCCAGGCGAAGGAGAAGCCGACCCTGCTCGGCTGGTTCGTCGGCCAGACCATGAAGGCCACCGGCGGCAAGGCGAACCCGGCCGCGGTCAACGCCCTGCTCAAGGCCAAGCTCGGCATCGAGTAGGCCGCAGGATCCCCTCTCCCCGCGCGCGGGGAGAGGGTCGCGACGACCCCGTCGTCGTCGCGACAAGGCGGCAGCCGGGGGTGAGGGGGCGGTTCCGAAGGAGCCTCTTCCGGAATCACCGCCGCTCCGGCTTCGCCTGCGCTTCCCGCAGGCACGACGAGGTGCCTGCGGGCCTCTCCCCGCCCGGCGGGGAGAGGGGGTGCCAAGCCCCCACGATCAGTGCCGGAAGCTCTGGCCCTTCAGCTCCAGCATGAAGCCGCGCCCGCGCACGGTGGTGAGGACGGGGCCGCCGTGGCGGACGAAGTCGGCCATCTTGGAGCGCAGGTAGCCGATATAGACGTCGACCACGTTCAGCGAGAGGCCGCCCTGGCTCGCCCAGAGCTTCTCGAAGATCTCGGCGCGCGAGACCGGGCGGTTGGCGCCCTCCATCAGCATGGCGAGCAGCTCCGCCTCGCGCGGCGTCAGCCGGGCCGTGGCCTCGCCGCAGGAGACCTGCCGCGTGTCGAGGTCGAGCGCGAGCTTGCCCGCGCTGAGCGTGGTGCGCGGCGCCTCGGCGCTCTCGCGGCGCATCAGGTGCGTGCGCAAGCGCGCCACCAGCTCGTCGAACTCGAAGGGCTTCACGATGTAGTCGTCGGCCCCGAGCGCCAGCCCCTCGACGCGGTCGCGCACCTCGTCGCGGGCGGAGAGGAACAGGATCGGCCCGGGATAGCCGCCGGCCCGCAGGGAGCGGCAGACATCGTGGCCCGAGCCGTCCGGCAGGGTGATGTCGAGCACCACGGCGTTCGGCGTCTCGGCGCGCGCGGCGGAGAGCGCGTCGTCCACGTTGCCCGCCGTGCCCACCTCGAACCCCTCCGCCTCCAGGCCGCGGGCGAGCATGCCCCGGATGTCGATGTCGTCCTCGACGATCAGGATCCGCGTCATGCGGCGTCGTCCTTCTGCTTGAGCGTGTCGGGTTCGATGTCGGTGGTGTGGTCGAGGGCCGGCAGTTCGAGGCGGACCCGGGCGCCGCGCCCGCCCTCGCCCGCACCCAGCGCGATGGTGCCGGCATGCCGCTCCACCACCCAGCGGGCGAGCGCCAGGCCGATGCCGAAGCCGCCCTCGGCCGGGCGCTCGCCGCGGCGGAAGCGCTCGAACAGGGCCTCCTCGGCGGCGCCGAAGCCCGGGCCGTCGTCGCTGACGGTGACGATGGCCGCGGCGCCCGCCGCGCTCGTTCCCGACGCCAGGGCGACGGTGACGCGGGTCAGGCCGGTGGCGTGGCGCAGCGCGTTGTCGATCAGGCTCTCCACCACCTGACGCAGCCATTCCGGATCGGCCATCAGCTCGACGTCGCGGGCGCCCGGATCGAAATCGAGCGCGACGCGGCGGCGGGCGGCCTCGGAGGCGCTGTTGTCGACGGCCTCGGCCAGCACGGACGCAGCGCCGACGAGGCGGCGGTCGAGCTCGATCTCGCCGGATTCCGAGCGGGCGACGCGCAGGAGGTCCTCGACCCTGAGCTTCAAGCGCTGCGCCCGCTTGCGGATGGTGGCGAAGGCCGGGCCGTGATCGACCGCCCGGCCGGCGCTGCGGGCGGCGATGTCGCATTCGCCGAGGATCACGGTGAGCGGCGTGCGCAGCTCGTGGCTGACATCGGCGAAGAAGCGGCGGCGCGAGCGGTCCACCGCCTCGAGCCGGGCATTGGCGGCGCGCAGGTCCGCGGTGCGCGTCTGGATGGTCTGCTCCAGCTCCGACCGGTCGGCGGCGACGCGGCGCTCGCGCCGGGCGAGGCGCGCGGCCATGCGGTTGAAGTTCGCGACCAGGAGGCCGAGCTCGTCCCGGGTCGCCACGGAGAGGCGGGTGTCGAGCTCGCCGCGGCCGACCGCGCCGGCCGCGCGCCGCACCGCCTCGATCCGCGCGAGCGTCGGGCGGGTCACGCTGCGGTAGAGCACGGTGACGAGGACGAGCGCCGCGAGCACCGCCAGGGCCGAGGCGACGCGCAGCCGGTTCGAGAGGGCGCGGGCCTGCTCGGAGCCCAGCACCATGCTGCGCCGCTCCGCCTCGATCAGGAAGGAGAGCGGCTGGCCGGTCATGGCGCCGAAGCCGTTCAGCGCGCCCTTGATCGCGTTCTGGCGCTGCTCCGGCTCGGCATTCCCCCGGGTGATCTGCGCCACCTGCCGGTCGAGGATCACCCGGGCGCCGCGGAGCTGCGCCATCGGGCGGGTGCGGGCGGCGTATTGCATCCGGTCGAGCGGGTCGCCGCTCTCCTGGATGCTTCTCGCCAGCGCCTCGTCCACGGCGGCGAGCGCCCGGTCGACATTGGTGCGCGCGATGGTCAGCGCCTCGGGCTGGGTGTCGGGACTGCCGACCGTCTCGATGGCGGCGAGGCCGAACTGCGTCATGCGGCCGGACAGCTCGGCGAGCAGCTCCAGCCGCCCCTGCGCCTCCAGGGTGCGGTCGATGGTGCGCTCGGCGGCCGCGATCGAGGCCAGCACGCCCGCTGCGGCCAGCACGACGAGCAGGGCTGCCGCGCCGAGCAGCAGCGCGAATCGAACCTTGAGCGAGCGCATCATCCCCGTCCGGCCCGCCTCGCGGGCGGTTGGGACCAAGCATGGCATCCGCCGCCCGGTGGGCCAAGGGGGTGCCAAGGGGATGCCAAGGGGGCGGCGCAGGAGAACGCCCGAAAGGACACCCGGCGCGTATGGATCAGCCCGCGATCACCCGCCCGTCGAGGCTCAGGAGGCGGGCGAGCGCGCGCACCCGGCCCTGCAGGCGCTCGCTGTTGAGGTCCCGCAACTCGGGGGGCAGTTGCAGCGTCACCCGCCCGTCGACCACGGCGAGCGGTGTGGTGCCGAGCACGCCGCCCATCGCCGCCGAGAGCGGGAAGGCGACGCGCAGCAGGGCGCCGAGCAGGCGCGCCCGCTCGAACAGGCGCGGGCCGGCCATCGCCCGCAGCACCGGGTTCGCCCGCTCCGGCGCCACGCCCACATGGCGGAAGGCCACCGCGAGGGCGAGATAGGCGCGGCCCGGATGGTCCACGCCGACGAAGGCCGCGTTCTGGATGAGCGCGATGCTCTGCTCGCCGCGATAGTCCGGATGGGCCCGCCAGCCGAGGTCGGAGAGCAGGCAGGCGGCGTGGCGCAGGCGCCGCTCGTCCGCCGTCTCGGGCCCGTCGAGGCTCTCCACGAAGCGGTCGGTCCAGGCGCGCAGATCCTCGCCGTGGGCGGGGGCGCGGGCGCGCAGGGCGTTCAGCTCGGCGGCCGAGGTCAGGAGCGGGTCGCCGGCGCGCTGGTCGCGGTCGAGCTGCTCGTAGAGCAGGCCCTCGCGCACGCCCGAGGCCGAGATCGCGATCTCGCGCGGCCGCCCGACCCGGATGATCTCCTCCAGAACCACGGCGCCGTAGGCCAGCAGCGGCCGGCGCGCCTCGGAGATCACGTCGACGTCCTGGAGCTGCGCCGCGTCGGACTGCTCGACCACCTGGAGGAAGCTCAGCTCGTCCGAGGGCTCCACCGTGTAGCCGTGCATCACGTGGAGCGGGTATTGCCGCGCGGCCATGTGCAGGCGGGCGAGCGCCCGCCAGGTGCCGCCGACCGCGTAGAAGGTGCGGCCCTTCAGGATCTCGAGCTGGGGCGCGGCCTTGCGCATGTGCTCGCGCACGAGCTTGGCCGCCTTCTTGAGCGAGCCGCCGGAGAGGTCCTGCAGGGCGAGGCCGCCGAGCGGCATCGTCACCCCCTGCCCCACCACCTGGCCGCGCACGTCCACCAGTTCGAGGGAGCCGCCGCCGAGGTCGCCCACCACGCCGTCGGGCGCGTGGAAGCCCGAGATCACGCCGAGGGCCGACAGCTCCGCCTCGCGCCGGCCCGAGAGCAGCTCGATCCGGGTGCCGCAGGCGGCCTCGGCCGCCTCCAGGAAGGCCGGCCCGTTCTCGGCGTCGCGGGCGGCGGCCGTGGCGAGCACGTGCAGCCGGGTGACGCCCATGGTGCGGCAGAGGATGCGGAAACGGGTCAGCGCGCTCAGCGCCCGGCGGACCGCCTCCTCGTTGAGGCGCCCCGTCGTCAGCACGTTGCGGCCGAGGCCACACAACATCTTCTCGTTGTAGATCGGGGTGGGCGCCCGTGTCAGGGCGTCGTAGGTGACGAGCCGCACCGAGTTCGAGCCGATATCGATGATCGCGACCGGGAGCAGCCGGTCGCCCACGGGCCCGGTGGTGGCGGGAAGAAGACCCAACTCTGCCGTTCCTTGGTTTGCGGGCCGCCTCACGGGGGAAGCGGCCCGGCCATAGCTAGATCCAAATCGCGCGGCCGGGAACCGGGCCTTGTTGGGGGAGGGCCGGTTTTCCCGGGCTCCCCGCAGGCTTCTCTTCCCAGCGCGGGACGGGTGCCAGAGCATTTTCCGCGGACGTGGTTGCCGGTTCCGCGACAGAAAATGCGGCCCAATCGATGCGCTACCCTCTCTGTGCCCGGCGGCTCAGCGCCCGCGGGCTCGACTTCTTCGAGGCCTTGCCGCGGCCCGACAGGCTCGGATTCGTCATGAAGTACTTGTGGGCGTTGAAAGGCTCCTCGCCCTCGGCCGGCTGGATCCGCTCGCTCGCGCCCGAGGCCAGCACCCGCCAGCTCTGGCGGTTGTCGAGGAGGTTGGCCAGCATGATCTGGTCGAGCACCTGCTGGTGCACGGTGGTGTTGGTGATCGGCAGGAGCGCCTCGACGCGGCGGTCGAGGTTGCGGCTCATCAGGTCGGCCGAGGAGATGTAGACGGTCGCCTTCGGGTGGGGCAGCCCGACGCCGTTGCCGAAGGCGTAGATGCGCCCGTGCTCCAGGAAGCGCCCGACGATCGACTTGACCCGGATGGTCTCCGAGAGGCCCGGGATGCCGGGACGCAGGCAGCAGATGCCGCGCACCACGCAGTCGATCTGCACGCCCGCCTCCGAGGCGTCGTAGAGCGCGTCGATGATCTGCGCGTCGACCAGCGAGTTGCACTTGATCCAGATCGCCGCCGGCCGCCCGGCCTTGGCATGCGCGATCTCGGCCTCGATGTGCTCCAGCAGCCGCGCCTTCAGGGTCAGCGGCGAGACCGACATGCATTCGAGCTCGGCGGGCTCCGCGTAGCCGGTGATGAAGTTGAACATCCGGCTGACGTCGCGGCCGATCGCCGGGTCGGCGGTGAAGAAGGACAGGTCGGTGTAGATGCGCGCGGTGATCGGGTGATAGTTGCCCGTGCCGATGTGGCAGTAGGTGACGAGGCGCTCGCCCTCGCGGCGCACCACCATCGAGAGCTTGGCGTGGGTCTTCAGCTCGACGAAGCCGAAGACCACCTGGGCGCCGGCCTTCTCGAGGTTCCTCGCCCAGCGGATGTTGGCCTCCTCGTCGAAGCGGGCCTTCAGTTCGACCAGGGCCGTGACCGACTTGCCGAGCTCGGCCGCCTCCGCCAGCGCCGCCACGATCGGCGAGTTCGAGGAGGTGCGGTAGAGCGTCTGCTTGATCGCGACCACGTTCGGGTCGCGCGCCGCCTGGGCCAGGAACTGCACCACCGAGTCGAAGGACTCGTAGGGGTGGTGGACGCAGAAATCCTTCTGCCGGATCGCCGCGAAGACGTCGCCGCCCGATTCGCGGATGCGCTCGGGGAAGCGCGGGTTGTAGGGCTTGAACTTCAGGTCCGGCCGGTCGATCCCGACGATCTGCGACAGCTCGTTGAGCGCGAGCATGCCCTCAACCAGGAAGATCGCGTCGGGGCTGATCTCCACCTCGTCGGCGACGAAGGCGCGCAGGTCCTCCGGCATGCCGGCCTCGACCTCGAGGCGGATGACGACGCCGCGGCGGCGCTGCTTCAGGGCCGTCTCGAAGTGGAGGACGAGATCCTCGGCCTCCTCCTCGATCTCGAGATCGGAATCGCGCACCACCCGGAAGGCGCCCTGGCCGCGCACGTGGTAGCCGGGGAAGAGGCGCCCGGTGAACATCACGATCACCTGCTCGATCGCGATGAAGCGCGCGGCCGGGTCGCCCTCGACGGCGGGCAGGCGCACGAATCGGTCGAGCACGCCGGGCATGCGGATCAGCGCGCGCAGCGTCCGGCCGTCCTTCGGGCGCACCAGCATCAGGGCGATGGTGGTGCCGAGATTCGGGATGAACGGGAAGGGATGGGCCGGGTCGATGGCGAGCGGCGTCAGCACCGGCAGGACGTGGTTGAGGAAGTACTCCTCGAGGAAGCGCTTGTGCTCCGGCTTCAGCTCCCCCGGCTCGACCAGGGCGATGTCGACGGTGAGCAGCTCGGCGCGCAGCTCCCGCCAGCGGGTCTGCTGGTCCTCGGCGAGCCGCGACACCTCAGCCGAGATGCGGGCGAGCTGCTCGGAGGGGGTCAGCCCGTCCTGCGAGGGCAGCGTCAGCCCGGCCCGGACCTGATCGTGCAGGCCGGCGACGCGGACCATGAAGAACTCGTCGAGGTTGTTCGCCGAGATCGAGAGGAAGCGGAGCTGCTCCAGGAGCGGGTGGTTGGTGTTGGAGGCCTCCTCCAGCACCCGGCGGTTGAACTGCAGCCAGGACAGCTCGCGGTTCACGAAGCGCTCGGGGGAGTGGCGGAGCGTGCGGCCGGCCTCGACCACCGGCTCGCGGGCCGGCTGATCGGCGGACGCGGCGGGGGCCTCGGGCAGGTCCGACGCGACCGGCCACTCGTCGGTCTCCTGCGGGTCTGCCGGAGGTGCGGCGCGCACGACCGCGGGCCGGCGCGGCGCAGGGGCTCTGCGGGGCGCCGCGGGCTTGGCCGCCGCCGCTTCCGTCCCCGCATCGTCCAGCTCCGGCTCGACGGCGCGCGCGCCTGCTCTCGGCTCCATTTCCGGCAAGATGGGCTCCCTCTTCTCCTGCCGGCTCCCCTACCAGGGAAACCGGCCGCCAGCATGACAGTTCGATGACGGTGCGGCGTCTCGTGATCCGCGTCCAGCGCAAGGCATCCATTCCGGGCCGAGGCGCCCCGGCCCGGGCACGCCCTCAATCCTCGTCGCCCTCTCCCTCGCCCACCCCCATCCGCTCCAGCACGGCCAGCGCCAGCGGCTTGGTGATGCGGCGCCCGCGCCCGAGGGCGTCGCGGTCGAGCTCGGACACCACCTCGCGGGCGCGCCCGAGCGAGCGATCGATGCGCAGCGCCACCGCGTCGATCACCGCGAGGTCCACCACGAGCTGCCGGTCCACGAACAGCTTCACGATGACGGCCCGCAGGAGCGCGTCGTCGGGGCTGAGGATCTCGGCGCCGGGCGCGAGGCGCAGCCGCGAGCGCAGGTCGGCGGTGCGCAGCTCCAGGGCGTCGACGGGCTTGGCGCTCGTCAGCAGCACCGGGGCCTTCCGCTCGCGGGCGAGGTTGAGGAGGTGGAACAGGGCGGCCTCGTCGCGCGCCTCCGCCCGGTCGACATCCTCGACCACCAGGGCGCCGTTCGAGACGAGATGGGTGACGCTCTCCCCCGTCACGCCGGAGACCGGCACGGTCCAGGCATGGGCGCGGCCCGCCCAGATCGAGGCGAGGTGGCTCTTGCCGCTGCCCGGCGGCCCGGTGAGGACGAGGACCGTGTCCGGCCAGTCCGGCCAGGCCTCGACCAGCGCGTAGGCCGCCTCGTTGGCGGGGCCGACGAGGAAGTCCTCGCGGCCGTAGCGGGGGTCGAGGGGCAGGTCGAAGGCGAGCTGCTTCGGCGGAGCGGTGTCGCGCATGGGGCGGATCATACCATCGTGCCCGCGCCTCGACACGTCGGCGCGAGGGGCGTTCGGGTCGCGGCCGGCGCCCGCGAACGGGCCCGGGCGCGGCGGCTTCATAGCCCGGGCGGCCTCAGCGGTCGCGCGGGGAGATCTCGATCAGGATCGGCTCGCCGTCGTGGTAGAGTCTACTTTGCAGGTATTGCCGCAGGCCGAAGCGCACCAGCACGCCGATCGAGGCGGCCACCGGCACGGCGAGGAGCAGGCCGAGGAAGCCGAAGAGCGAGCCGAAGGCCAGCAGCGCGAACATCAGCCAGACCGGGTGCAGCCCGACCGAATCGCCGACGAGCTTGGGCGAGATGATGTTCCCCTCGAGGAACTGGCCGGTGAGGAAGATGCCGAGCGTCAGCCCGATATGCAGCCAGTCGGAGCCCGGCCAGTACTGGACCAGGGCGACGCCCATGGCGAGCAGGAAGCCGGTGAGCGTGCCGACATAGGGGATGAAGGTGAGGAAGCCGGCGATCAGCCCGATCAGCACGCCGAAGTTCAGCCCGACCAGCCAGAGCCCGACCGCGTAGAAGCTGCCGAGGATCAGGCAGACCAGGGTCTGCCCGCGCACGAAGCCGATGATCGCCCGGTCGATCTGGCGCGCGAGGTCGCGCACGGTCACCTGATGGCGCGGCGGCACCCAGCCGTCGATGGCCGCGATCATGCGGTCCCAGTCGACCAGGATGTAGAAGGCGACGACCGGCGTCACCACGAGGAGCGAGGCGATCGAGATCAGCACCTGGCTGCCGGTCCAGATCGACTTGAGGAAGGCGAGGAGCCACGCGACGCCCTGGGTCGCCAGGGAGCCGACCGAGGATTGCAGCTCGCTCAGTGCGTCGGCGCCGCCGAGCCGCTGCAGCAGCGGGCCGGCGCGCTCGGCCAGGATCGCCTGGAGCCGCGAGACCATCTGGGGCAGGCTGGAGATCAGCGCCGCCACTTGGTTCGCCACCAGCGGCGCGAGCAGCAGCAGGCTCACCACCAGCACGACCACGAAGAGCGCCAGGATGGCGAGGCTCGCGGCGAGCCGCCCGAGGCCGAGCCGCTCCAGCCGGTCGGCCAGGGGATCGAGCAGGTAGGCCAGCGCGATGCCGGCCACGAAGGGCAGCATCACGTCGCGCAGGAGGTAGACGAGGAGGCCGAGCCCCACCAGGGCGCTCAGCCCGATCACCGCCCGCGCGCGCATCGCCCCTCCCCCCAAGCTTCACGTCCGGGCCGAGAGTGGGAACCCCCGGCGTCGCGATCAACCCTCTCCCGACTCGCGCGACGCGCCGCAAGGGGTTAGAGCACGCGAAGTTTGGAACGATGCGGCTCGGAGACGGCGCGGGCATGACGGGCAAGGACGGGCTGACCTACGCGCAGGCGGGCGTGGACATCGATGCGGGCAACGCCCTCGTCGAGACGATCAAGCCGCTGGTGCGCGCCACGCGCCGGCCGGGGGCGGATGCGGAGATCGGCGGGTTCGGCGGCCTGTTCGACCTGAAGGCGGCCGGGTTCAAGGACCCGATCCTGGTGGCGGCCAATGACGGCGTCGGCACCAAGGTGAAGATCGCCATCGAGACGAACCGGCACGCCACCATCGGCATCGACCTCGTGGCGATGTGCGTGAACGACCTCGTGGTGCAGGGCGCCGAGCCGCTGTTCTTCCTCGACTACTACGCCACCGGCAAGCTGGTGCCCGGCGTCGGCGCCGACATCGTGCGCGGCATCGCCGAGGGCTGCCGCCAGGCGGGCTGCGCGCTGATCGGCGGCGAGACCGCCGAGATGCCGGGCCTCTACGACGGCTCGGACTACGACCTCGCGGGCTTCGCGGTGGGCGCGGCCGAGCGCGGCACCCTGCTGCCGAAGCCCGGCATCGCGGCCGGCGACCTCGTGCTCGGCCTGCCCTCCTCGGGCGTCCACTCGAACGGCTTCTCGCTGGTGCGCCGCATCGTCGCCCGCACCGGCCTGCCCTGGGACGCCCCGGCACCCTTCGAGGCGGGCCGCTCCCTCGGCGAGGCGCTGCTGGAGCCGACGCGGATCTATGTGAAGCCCCTGCTCGCAGCCCTCAAGGCCACCGACGGCATCAAGGCCCTAGCCCACATCACCGGCGGCGGCTTCCCCGACAACCTGCCCCGCGTGCTGCCGGACGATGTCGGCATCGCGGTCGACCTCGACGCAGTGAAGGCGCCGCCGGTCTTCGGCTGGCTCGCCCGCGAGGGCGGCGTCGCGGAAGGAGAGATGCTGCGCACCTTCAACTGCGGCATCGGCATGGCCGTGGTGGTGGAGGCGGCCAAGGCCGAGGCGGTGAGCGCGGCGCTGGCCCAGGCCGGCGAGGCGCCGATCCGGCTCGGGCGGATCACCGCGCGCGGGTCCGAGCCCGTCACCTTCGACGGCCGCCTCGCGCTGTGAGCGTGCCGGCCAAGACCCGCGTCGCGATCCTGATCTCGGGGCGCGGCTCGAACATGGTCTCGCTGATCGAGGCCGCCCGCGCGCCGGACTTCCCGGCCGAGATCGTGCTGGTGCTCTCGAACCGGCCGGAGGCGGCGGGGCTCGCCCGAGCGGCCGAAGCCGGGATCGCGACGCAGGCGATCGACCACAGGGCCTATCCGGACCGGGACAGCTTCGACGCGGCGCTCGATGCGGAGTTGCGCGCCGCGAAGGTCGATCTCGTCTGCCTCGCCGGCTTCATGCGGATCTTCACCCCCGGCTTCGTCGAGGGCTGGGCGGGGCGGATGATCAACATCCATCCCTCGCTGCTGCCGTTGTTCAAGGGCACGCAGACCCATGCGCGGGCGCTCGAGGCCGGGGTGCGGCTGCACGGCTGCACGGTGCACTACGTGGTGCCGGAGCTCGATGCGGGGCCGATCGTGGCGCAGGCGGCGGTACCGGTGCGGGCGGGCGACGATCCGGACAGCCTTGCCGACCGTGTGATCGTGCAGGAGCACCGTCTCTACCCGGCGGCGCTCGCCCTGGTGGCGGGCGGAAAGGTCCGCCTGGAGGGCGACCGCGTGGTCTTCGACGCGGACGCCGCACAGGCCGACGGCGCGCTCCTCAGCCTGTAACAGGATACCGAAGGGCCGAGGCCCTTCGGCGAGGTTCGGGGCGCGCAGCCCCGATGGTTCTTCCTGTGCGACGATCCCGATCGTCGCGTCCGGCGCATGGGCGCCGACGCGCGGTCGCGCTTTCGCCCGGGCTCAGGCCCGGACGGGTCCTCAGACCGGCCGCTGCAGCTTGCAGGAATCGAGGGCCGAGAGCGCCTTGGCGCGGGCCGAGTCATTGAAGTAGCCGGTGGCGCGGTAGGCCTCGATCTCGGCCTCGTCGAGGGTGCGCAGGGTCTGGCGGGCGTAGCAGCCGCAGGGGCGCTCCAGGGAGGCCTCGCTGGCATTGGTCATGCGCGCCTGGACGACGGTACAGGCGTGGCGGACACGGGATTCCAGGTTGGCCTTGGGCGCGGTGCGCAAAGCCGGATCGGGCTGGTACTGCTCGAAGGGGGCGGAGGAGCCGCCGGCCAGCGCCGCGGTGGCGCCGAGGGCCAGGAGGCCGGCTGCGAGCGTGAGGGACAGGCGGCGGGTCATGAAAGCGGCGTCCGGGAGCTGGAAAACGAAACCGTGCCCTTGGACGCCCCGAGCGCCCGCCACGTCAATGGCGGCTTGGCCACACCGGCGGCCATTCCGGCCGGCCGCCGCACTACGTAGGTAGAATGGCCGCCGGTGTGCCCCGGCGGCCAGATCCCGGCGGCGCTCAGCCGGCGATGTCGGCGTCTTGGAAGAACTGCGCGATCTCGATCTGGGCGTTCTCGGCGCTGTCCGAGCCGTGCACGGTGTTCTCGCCGACCGACTCGGCGAAGAGCTTGCGGATGGTGCCCTCGGCGGCCTGGGCCGGGTTGGTGGCGCCCATCACCTCACGGTACTTGGCGACGGCGTTCTCGCCTTCCAGCACCTGCACGACGACGGGGCCGGAGGTCATGAACTCCACGAGCTCGCCGAAGAAGGGGCGCTCCTTGTGGACCTCGTAGAACGTCTCGGCCTGCTGGCGGCTCATCTTGATGCGGCGCTGGCCGACGA
Source organism: Methylobacterium dankookense (assembly GCF_902141855.1). GTDB lineage: Bacteria > Pseudomonadota > Alphaproteobacteria > Rhizobiales > Beijerinckiaceae > Methylobacterium > Methylobacterium dankookense. The sequence goes on from NZ_CABFVH010000037.1 coordinate 41,658, forward strand.
TGCGCAGGCCGGCCTTCTCGATCACCGCGTTGACCGCGCCGGTCAGGTTCCGCCGCGTGGCATCGGGCTTGAGGATGGAAAAGGTGCGCTCGGTGGCCATGCGTGCGGGTTCCGTCTGCGTGAAGTGTGTTCGGCGGTCTTCCGCCTCGCGGAAGCCGTTGCGGCGCCGGGCTTATAGCGGGCGCCCCCTGCGCCCTCAACCCGGGCCGAATCCGGCGCGGCCATGGCTTCGCTGCAACAGTGCCGAAAAAACGCCCGATTGCGACCGCGTACTCCCTTGCAGCCGACCTCCCCGTGTCCAGCGCCCCCGCGCCAGCCCAGGAGACACCCGCATGCGTACCATCCTCGCCACCACCCTCCTCTTCGCCGGCGTCGCCACCGCCTGGGCCGAGGCGCCCAAGGATCCTTCCGGGACCTGGCTGACGGGCGACGGGCGCGCCAAGATCCGCATCGACCGCTGCGGCCCCGGCCAGAGCCTCGTCTGCGGCAAGGTGGTGTGGCTGAAGGTGCCGAACTCCGATACCGGCACGCCGCGGACCGACATCAAGAACCCCGATCCGAAGAAGCGCGCCCGGCCGGTGCTCGGCCTGCCGCTGATCGAAGGCCTCAAGCCCGACGAGGAGAAGTTCTCGGGCGAGATCTACAATATCGAGGAAGGCAAGGTGTACCAGGTCAGCGTCGCGCGCGAGAGCGTCTCGGAGCTGTCGGTCTCGGGCTGCCTGCTCAAGGTGCTGTGCGGCTCGCAGACCTGGACCCGGGTCCCGGACGTGAACCAGCAGGCCGCCGCGGCTCCGGGCGCGCCCCGCGCGAAGGCGGCGGACTAGAGAGCGCTCTCCACCGAAGTGGATGCCGGTTCGGCGCCTCAGGTCACCACGTGGTTCGGCGTCACGGTGGTTTCCACCGAGATGCCGCGGCTCGGCCGCTCAAGCTGGGCCTGCGTGAAGCCGAAGACCAGGATCTCGAAGGCGAGCAGCAGCATCAGCTTGTGCAGGCGCCGCATCTGGCACCGTCCGGCAACGGTCGTCTCTTCGGCGGCCACGCGCGTTCCCCCCGACAAGGTTAAGTATCCGTTAACGCCGTTATGCCGGAACCGCTCCCTCCGGAGCTAGGCATGACTTGGCATTATGGTTAACGGCAGGATCGGCTGTCGCGTGTGGGAGAGTGCGGATGGGGACGGCGCCGTGGTCCGAGGTCTTCACCGAACTCCGCCGGGGCCGCGTCTCCGCGGATGACGAGATCGCGCGGGCGGAGGGCGCGCTCGGCTTTCCCCTGCCGGACTCCTACCGCAGCTTCTGCCGGGCCTGCGGGGCCGGCCTCGCGGGCGGCACGATCCGGATCGCCACGCCCCTGCCCTACCCGGCCGCCGACCTCGTCACCCGCGCCGAGGTGATCGCCCACAGCATCCAGGCGGCGCTCGCGCTGCTCGAGGCGTCGCACGCCTTCTCCGTGGAGGGCGACGACCCCACCGTGCTGGAGCGGGCCTGCTTCTTCGGCGAGGCCGAGGACGGCAGCTTCCTGTTCTGGGACGTCGCCGGCACGGGCGAGTACGACATCTGGGTTCTCGCCCCCGATCTCGAGACGGTGCGATTCGGGGCCGAGAGCCTCGACGCCTTCTTCCGCCGGGTGCAGGGCGAGGGCGTGCGCAGCGTGCTGGGCGAGGCGGCCGAGCCCCTGCCCTCGCTCTTCGAGGGGATCGAGGACGCGGTGCTGGCGCGCGGGGCCGAACCGATCTAACCGCATCGGCATGGATAATCAGGACCTCCGCGCCTTCGCCGAGGCCGCGCGCGGCGGCGCGCGGCTCATCGGCGTCGATCTCGGCACCAAGACGATCGGGCTCGCCCTCTCGGACGTGCAGCGGCGCATCGCGAGCCCGCTGGAGACGATCCGCCGGGTGAAGTTCACGCCGGATGCCGAGCGCCTGCGCGACCTCTGCCGGCAGCATCAGGTCGGCGGCCTCGTCTTCGGCCTGCCCCTCAACATGGACGGTAGCGCCGGCCCCCGGGTTCAGTCGACCCGCGCCTTCGTGCGCAACCTCAAGCCGATCCTCGACCTGCCGGTCCTGTTCCAGGACGAGCGGCTCTCCACCGCGGTGGTCACCCGGGCGCTGATCGAGGCCGACACCTCGCGGGCCAAGCGCGCGCAGCTCGTGGACAAGCTCGCCGCCGCCTACATCCTGCAGGGCGCGCTCGACCGGATGCAGGATCTGGCCACGGACCACCCCGACGAGGACGACCCGCTCGATCGCCACGAGCGTTGACGATCGGCGATCCCGTCAGGGGCCGTCGAGGCGCGGGGCCCAGTCCTCCACGGCGCCGCGCTCCAGGCGCCGCGCGGCGAGGGCCCGCCACGAGGGCGACAGCGCCGCGAGGCCGGTGATCCCGGCCAGCGCATCCCGGTTCAGCCTGTTCCGGTAGAACACGTCGAGGAGGCGGGCGAGCGGCCAGTCCGGATGCGGCCGCGCCGTCAGCTGCAGGCTGTCCCCCGCCGCCACCGTGCCGGGCTCCAGCACGCGGTAGTACCAGCCGGTCCGCCCGCTCGCCTGGACGCGCCGCGCCATGCCCGGCGTGCCGAAGCGGTGGTCGAGTTTCCAGCAGGGCTGGCGGGCCTGGCTGACCTGAAGCAGGGCCGTCCCCGCCCGCCAGAGGTCCCCGACGCAGATTTCGGCCTCGGTGAGGCCGAGGGTCGACAGGTTCTCCCCGAAGGCCCCGGGCCGTTCGAGCGGCGCCGCCGCGGCGCCGCCGAGCTCGGCACGCCAGGCCGGGTAATGGTCGCGGGCGTAGTGGTGGACGGCCTTCTCGGGGCCGCCATGATGGCGGCGGTCGGCCTGCGCGTCGCCCTCCAGGCCCTCCGGGCCGATGCGGACCGGCCGTTCCACCGGCGTCTTGGCGATGCCGCTCAGGGCGCCCGCATTCCCGAGCGGGGCGCAGCCGCCGGTCAGCACGGCCCCGATCGTGACCCTCTCGGCGCTCACCGCCCGAGCCCGGCGAGCCATTCCGCGATGCAGCGGCGCCCGGCCTCGGAAGCTGTAGGGCCGAGGCGTTGCGCATCCGCCCTCAGATCGGCGACGGACAGGCCCGGCACGCCGGCGATCTCGACGGCGTGCCCGATCAGCCAGCGCTCGAACCCGCGCCCGTCCGCCTCCGGGTGGAACTGGAAGCCGAGGGCGTGGCTGCCGAGCGCGAAGGCCTGGTTCGGGCAGATCTCGGTGCTGGCGAGGCGCTCGGCGCCGGCCGGACATGCGAAGCCGTCCCCGTGCCAGTGCAGAACGGGGACGTTGTCGAGATGGCGCAGCGGCCCGGCCCGGCCCGCCTCCGTCAGTGCGACCGGCGCCCAGCCGATCTCCTTGGCGGGGCCCGGTGCGACGCGGGCGCCGAGGGCGGAGGCCATGAGCTGGGCGCCGAGGCAGATGCCCAGGGTCGGCCGGCCGGCGGAGAGGCGGCGGCGAAGCCCCTCGCGCTCGTCCGCCAGGAACGGGTAGAGCGCGTCCTCGTAGGCGCCGACCGGGCCGCCGAGGACGACAGTGAGGTCGGCCTCGGCGAAGGCCTCGCCCTGCCACGGGTCCAGGCCGGCCTCATGGTAGCGGATCCGGTAGCCCGCGGCCTCGATCGGGTCGGCGAAGGCGCCGAGATCTTCGAAATGGACGTGGCGGATGACGAGGGCTTTGCGCATCGGCGGGCCAGAGTTGGACAACTTGTTGTCCACTGGCGGTAGCCGTTGTCCGGATGCGCCGCAAGGGGCATGACCGTCGGATGTCCGTCGTCGCCCAGCGCATCCGCGCCCTCCGCCGCCGCCGCGGCCTCACCGTCGAGGCCCTTGCCGCTGCGGTCGGGATCCACAAGGGCCATCTCTCGCGGGTCGAGCGGGGCGAGAAGGCGCCCTCCGTCGCCACGCTGGAGGCCATTGCAAAGGCCCTCGACGCACCGATGGCCGAGCTGTTCGGCGAATCCGCCGCGGAGACGGACGTGCTGGTGGTGCGGCGCGCGGATCGTGTGGCCGTCCGCGACGGCGCCTACGCGGTCGAGGCCCTGATCCCCGGCTCGACGCGCCGGGCCGCCTCGCTCTACGTGATCGAGCCGGGGGAGGCCTTCCTCACCGAGGACCTGCCGGCCCATGGCGGCCAGGAGATCGCCTATGTCCTCGACGGCGAGGTCGAGCTTCGGGTCGCCGACCGCCTGATCAGGCTCGGCCCGGGCGATTGCGCGACCTATGACGGCGCCCTGAAGCATCGCCTGCGCCGCTGCGGCGCCGCGCCCGCGTCCGTGCTCGTCGTGGTCGCGGACTGACCCGGAGGCTCGGCAGGGCGAGCGCTTCCGGCTCTCGCGCGTTGTCGCGCATGAGGGGCCGCCGGCGGCCCGGTCATCGACACGTCCCGGAGGAATAATGCCCATGCCGTTCGGCTCGACGCGAAGCCTCGTCCTGGCCGGCGTGCTGCTCGCAGCCGCCGCCCTCCCCGCCCGTGCGGAGCCCGAGAAGGTCGCGGTCCTGGACTTCCAATTTGCCCGCGGCGCGCCGCTGCCGCCGACCGAGGAGGACCGGGCGCGGCTGAGGCGCACCGCCGACACCTTCCGCGACCTCCTGAAGGAATCCGGCCGTTACAGCCTGGTCCCGACCGAGCCCGTCCGGATGGAGGTTGCCGAGACGGCGGATCTGCGCGCCTGTGGCGGCTGCGCGGAGCGGTTCGGGCGCAAGCTCGGGGCGGACGGCGTCTTCGTCGGCGAGATCCAGAAGGTCTCGAACCTCATCCTCAACATGAACGTCTACTTCAAGCCGCTCACCGAGGGCGCGCCGGAGAAGGCCTACAGTGTGGACCTGCGCGGCGACACGGACGAATCCTTCGACCGCGGCATCCGCTACCTCGTGAAGAACCAGCTTCTCGTCCGCTAGAGCCGTTCCCGATCACGCTGCAATCGGGAACGGCTCCAAGCTCTTGTTTTGATGCGCCCTCTTGCGCCGAACCGGTATCCACTTCGGCGGCGAGCGCTCCAGCGCATTTTCCGCGGAAGTGGACACCGGTTCCGCGAAAGAAAATGCAGCACAATCAAATAAATAGAACATTTTCTGTGATCCGAGGGTCATGGAAGATGCTCGAGACTCAGCGGATCAGCGAGACCGTTCCGCTGCCGTGGCGCTCGACGCGCCCGTCGAGCTCCAGTTCCAGCAGGATGGTCTGCACCGCGCGCACGGCGAGGCCGGTGGCGCGGGCGAGGGTGTCGGTGGCGACCGGGGCGGGGCTGAGCGCTCCGATCACCCGGGCGCGGGGATCCTCGGACTCGGGCAGGTCCTGCGCGTCGAGACAGGGCGCCGGCACGGGCACCGCGATCCCGTCGAGGTCGATCTCGTCCCAGAAGATCGGCCGGTCCTCGAGGTCGGGGGCGTCGCGCGCGGCCGGCATCTCGCCGGAGACCAGCGGCGCGAGCACGGCGAGTACGTGGTCCACCTCGGCCACCAGGGTGGCGCCCTGGCGGATCAGGTCGTTGGTGCCCTCGGCGCGCGGGTCGAGGGGCGAGCCCGGCACCGCGAAGACCTCGCGGCCCTGTTCCAGGGCGAAGCGGGCGGTGATGAGGGAGCCCGAGCGGCGGGCCGCCTCGACCACGACGGTGCCGTAGGCGAGCCCCGAGATGATGCGGTTGCGCCGGGGGAAGTCGCGCCCCCGCGGCTCCCAGCCCATCGGCATCTCGGCGACGACGGCGCCCCCGGCCTCCAGGATCGACGCGACGAGGCCGGCATGGTTCGCCGGGTAGATCCGGTCGTGCCCGCCCGCCAGCACGCCGACCGTGCCGGTGGCGAGCGCCGCCTTGTGGGCGCGGGCATCGATGCCGCGGGCGAGCCCCGAGACCACGCAGAGCCCGGCCTCGCCGAGTTCACGAGCCAGCCGCTCGGTGAAGGCGCCCCCTGCGGCCGAGGCGTTGCGCGAGCCGACGAGGGCGACGGCCGGGCGGTTCAGCGCGGCGGCCGCGCCGCGCACGGCGAGGAGCGGCGGGGCGGTATCGGTCGCCTGGAGGAGGCGCGGATAATCGGCCTCGCCGGTCGCCACGAAGCGGGCGCCGAGCGTCTCCGCCCGCGCGATCTCGTCGGCGGCCTGCGCGCGGCTCGGCGGCACCACCGGCTTCCCCTGCCGCCGGGTCAGGTCGGGCAGAGCCTCGAGCGCCGCGGAGGCGCCGCCGAAGCGGTTGATCAGGCCGCGGAAGGTGCGCGGGCCGACACCCTCGGTCCGGATCAGCCGGAGCCAGTCGATCCGCTGGGCGTCGGTGAGCTGCATGAGGGAATCCCGTCGTCTCTGGGAACCCTATCACATCGCCCGGCGAATAGTCCGTCCTGGGTGTCGAGAGGGATCATCCCTCTCGCGGGTCCAGGGCGGAGCCCTGGGCGACGTCAGGGCTTTGCCCCGACACCCCACCAAAGGGATGATCCCTTTGGGATCCCGGATCAGCCCTTCTGGCCGATGCGGCCTTCGGTGCCGTCGAGGAGGCGGCGGATGTTCGGCGCGTGCTTCCACCAGAGCAGCAGGCCGAGGACCAGGAACAGCAGGGCCGCGCTCGGGCGGCCCATCGCCCAGAGCACGGCGGGCGTCACCGCCGAGGCCGCCAGCGCCGCGAGGGAGGAGTAGCGCAGGGCGAAGGCGAGGCCGAGCCAGACCGCGGCGAAGGCGAGCACGGCCAGCGGCGCGAGGCCGAGCAGCACGCCGATGAAGGTCGCCACCCCCTTGCCGCCCTTGAAGCCGAGCCAGACCGGGAAGAGATGGCCGAGGAAGGCACCGAGACCGGCCGCGAGCGTCGCGGCCTCGCCGAAGCGCGCGGTGATCAGCACCGCGGCGGTGCCCTTCAGCGCGTCGCCCACGAGCGTCGCGGCGGCCAAGCCCTTGCGGCCGGTGCGCAGCACGTTCGTCGCGCCGATATTGCCGGAGCCGATCGCGCGCACGTCGCCGAGCCCGGCGAATTTGGTGAGGATCAGCCCGAAGGGAATCGAGCCGAGCAGGTAGCCGAGCCCCAGGCAGGCGGCGACGATGGGGGTCGCGAGGTCGGCGGGTGCGATCACGCGGCCACCGCGATCTCGGGGACGCGGTGCACGACCTTGCCGCCTACCAGGGTGAGCAGGGCCGCACCCTGGAGCCGGGCCTCGTCGAAGGGCGAGTTCTTCGAGCGCGACTTCAGGGCCCGCTTGTCGAGGACGTAGGGCAGGTCGGGGTCGATCAGCACGAGGTCGGCGGGCGCGCCCCTGGCGAGCCGCCCGGCCTCGCGGCCGAGGATCCCGGCGGGCGCCGCGGTGAGCGCCGCGATCAGCCGGGGCAGGCCGATATCGCCGGTATGGACGAGGCGTAAGCTTGCCCCGAGCAGGGTCTCGATGCCGAGCGCCCCATCCGCGGCCTCGGCGAAGGGCAGGCGCTTGGTCTCGACGTCCTGCGGATTGTGGTCGGAGACGACCACGTCGATCACGCCCTCGCGGAGCGCGGCCACCACGGCCTGCCGGTCGGCCTCCGCGCGCAGCGGCGGCGAGAGGCGGCAGAAGGTACGGTAATGGCCGATATCGCCCTCGTTGAGCACGAGGTTGTTCACCGAGACGCCGCAGGTGACCGGCAGCCCGTCGGCCTTGGCCTTCCGCACGATCTCGACGCTGTCGGCGCAGGAGATCATCGCCGCGTGGTAGCGCGCGCCGGTGAGGCGCACGAGGCGGATGTCGCGCTCCAGCATCACCGTCTCGGCCTCGCGCGGGATGCCGATCAGCCCGAGGCGGGAGGCGAACTCGCCCTCGTTCATCACGCCCTCGCCGACGAGGTCCGGCTCCTCGACATGCTGCATGATCAGCGCGCCGAAATCCCGGGCATAGGTGAGCGCGCGGCGCATCACCTGCGCGTTGGTCACGGCCTTGAGCCCGTCCGTGAAGGCGACGGCGCCGGCCTCCTGCAGCAGGCCGAACTCGGTCATCTCGCGCCCCGCCAGGCCCTTGGTGACGGCGGCGGCCGGCAGGACGTTGACGCAGGCCGTGCCGCGGGCCCGCCGCAGCACGAAGTCGACGATGGCCGGCCCGTCGATGACCGGGTTGGTGTCGGGCATGCAGACCAAAGTGGTGACACCGCCGGCCGCCGCCGCGGCGCTCGCCGAGGCCAGGGTCTCGCGGTGCTCCGCGCCCGGCTCGCCCACGAAGGCGCGCATGTCGACGAGGCCGGGCGCCAGGACGAGCCCGCCGCAATCGATCGTCTGGGCATCCTCGGGCGTCCCGGGAGCGGCGCCCTGCGCGATGTCGGCGATGCGCCCGCTGCGGACGAGCACGGCACCCCGGGATTCACGGCCGGCGGCCGGGTCGAGCAGGCGGGCATTGGTGAGGAGGAGCGGTCGCAGCGACATCGACATCACTCGTTCGGCAAGTGGCACGCGAGGGCTTCCAGCACCGCCATGCGCACGGCGACGCCCATCTCGACCTGCTCGCGGATCAGCGATTGCGCGCCGTCGGCGATGTCCGAGGCGATCTCAACGCCGCGATTCATCGGGCCCGGATGCATCACCAGGGCGTCGGGCTTGGCGAGCGCCAGCTTGTCGCCGTCGAGGCCGTAATAGCGGAAATACTCCTTCACGGAGGGCACGAAGGAGCCGTTCATGCGCTCGCGCTGGAGGCGCAGCATCATGACGATGTCGCAGCCCTTCAGCCCCTCGCGCATGTTCGTGAAGACCTCGACGCCGAAGCGCTCGATGCCTGCGGGCAGCAGCGTCGAAGGGCCGATCACCCGCACCCGCGCGCCGAGCGCCTGCAGGCTGATGATGTTCGAGCGCGCCACCCGCGAATGCAGGACGTCGCCGCAGATCGCGATCTGGAGCCCCTCGATGCGGCCCTTGTTGCGGCGGATGGTGAGCGCGTCGAGGAGCGCCTGGGTCGGGTGCTCGTGGGCGCCGTCGCCCGCGTTCACCACCGAGCAATCGACCTTGCGGGCGAGCAGATGCACAGCCCCCGCCGATTGGTGGCGCACCACGATGATGTCGGGCCGCATGGCGTTCAGCGTCGCCGCGGTGTCGATCAGGGTCTCGCCCTTCTTCACCGAGGAGGAGGCGACCGACATGTTCATCACGTCGGCGCCGAGCCGCTTGCCGGCGAGCTCGAAGGAGGATTGCGTCCGCGTCGAAGGCTCGAAGAACAGGTTGATCTGCGTGCGCCCGCGCAGGGTCACGCGCTTCTTCTCGACCTGGCGGGAGATGTCGACGGCCGCGTCCGCCCTGTCGAGCAGCCCCTCGATCTCGGGACGCGTCAGCCCCTCGATGCCGAGGAGGTGGCGGTGGGGGAAGCTCGGGGGCGTGCCGTGAGTCATGTCGAGGGCCGGTGATAGGTCGCGGCAGGCATGCGGGCAAGGGGCGCGAGGGGCAAGCAGGTAACCGCGCCGCGACGATCCCGAGGCGATTGGCGCCGGCGGCTGGGAGGAGCGCCGCTCCCCATGATATGCCGGGTTCCGGCGTGGCCGCACGCGCCGCGCCCCGCCGCCGCAGGGCCGAACCCTCCTCAGGACGACCCCATGACCGACGAGACCCTGCGCGACGCGCCGCCCGCGGTGAGCCCGGCGCGCGGCCGGGCCTGAGCGGCGATGTTCTTCTCCGCCTCGAAGGTGATCTTCTTCCTGATCACCCCCTCCAACCTGTTCATCCTCGCCGCGCTCCTCGGCGGCCTCCTCCTCGCGACGCGCCGGCGGCGCATTGCCGCCGGGCTGGTGCTGTTCGGCGCCGTCGGCCTCCTGCTCGGCGGCCTCTCGCCCCTGCCCGTCCTGGTGATGGCGCCGCTGGAGGACCGCTTTCCCCAATGGCGCGAGGGCGATGCGCCGCCCGCCGGCATCATCCTGCTCGGCGGCGGCGTCGAGACCGGCCTGTCGGCGGCGCGGCGCCAGTTCGTCGGCAACAACGCGGACGAGCGCCAGACCTACATGGCCGACCTCGCCCGGCGCTTCCCCGAGACGCGGCTGGTCTTCACGGGCGGGAACGCCGCCCTGAGCGGCACCGGGATCTCGGAGGCCGACGTGATCAGCCGCTACGCCGACACCCTCGGCCTGCCGCGCTCGCGCCTGATCCTGGAGAACCGCTCGCGCAACACGCAGGAGAACGCGGCCTTCACCGCCGCCCTGGTGCAGCCCAAGCCCGGCGAGCGCTGGCTCCTCGTCACCTCCGCCTGGCACATGCCGCGGACGGTGGGCTGCTTCCGGCAGGCGGGCTTCACGGTGGAGGCCTATCCGGTGGATTACCGCACCGCGGGCTGGACCGCCCTGCGCTTCGGCGGCTTCGCCTCGGAGGGGCTCCTGATCCTCGATCTCGCGGTGAAGGAATGGATCGGCCTCGCCGCCTACCGGCTCGCCGGCTACACGCCCGATTGGCTGCCCGAGCCCGATTCCGCCGGGGGGCCGAGCCGGTAGATCCCGCGGAAATCGTCCGGGTCCACCGGCCGGCCCTTGCGCAGGATCGTGATCCGGCCCGCCTTGGCGAGGCGCACGGCCACCCGCCGGACCGGCTGCATCAGGGGCCCCCAGCCGTCCGGATGGGCGCCGCCGAGCGCGCGGGCCACCTCTGACGGGCAGACGGTCTTGCCCGCCCCCCGCGCCGCCACGAGGTCGAGGAGCGTGGTCTCGATCAGCGCGTCGTCGGCCATCACTCCGCATCCTCCAGGGTCGGGTCGTCGGCGAGCAGCGCCGCGCGCACCTCGGAGGCGAACTGGCGCCGCCACATCACAAGGACCACCGCGGCGGTCGCAGCCATCAGCAGGTAGGGGCTCACGAACCAGCCGAGATAGGCGAGCGCGAACAGGAAGGCGCGCTGGCCGCGGGCGAACTGGCTGCCGGCGGCGGTGTTCATGGCCGCGGCCCGGCGCGCAGCGCGCAGCATCTCGGCCTCGCTCGCGCCCGAGCCCTTCGGCGGCACCGCCCCGATCAGGATGGCGCCGTAGTTGAACAGCCGGTAGGCCCAGGCGAACTTGAAGAAGGCGTAGACGAACACCACCGCGAGCCCGGCGACCTTGATCTCCCAGGTGAGCCGCGTGGCCAGCCCGCCGAAGGGCAGCGCCCCGAACAGGCTCAGCACGTCGTCGCCCGAGCGCGACAGGGTGAGCGCGCCGCCCAGCGCGATCAGCGAGGTCGAGGCGAAGAAGGCGGTGCCGTTCTGCAGCGAGGCGTTGATCGTGGTGTCGACCACGCGGTTCTCGCGCGCCAGCATCTGCTGCGCCCAGGTCTCGCGCTGCCGGTTCATGAGCTGGGACAGCGAGACCATCCGCCCGCGCAGGCGGCCGACCGAGAGCGCGTAGCCGATCCAGGCGACCACGAAGAACAGCAGGGCGCCGAGGTCGAGCGGCGAGAAGGCGGCGGCGCTGGCGGGAAGGTTGGGCATGGGACCGGGGCGGGCGGGAACCGGCGCGGGCATATCAGGCGTGCCGCCGGACCGGAAGCGCGACGCGCCCGCCCCTCAGCCGAGGATCCGGAAGCCGCCCCCGGGCGGCGCCTCCGCCGGCCGCACCGCCACGTCCTCGACGCGGGCCGCCGCCGGCCCCGCACGGCAGGCCTCGACCAGGGCGTCGACGGCCGCCTCGGGCCCGGAGAACAGCGCCTCCACCGCCCCGTCGGCGCGGTTGCGGACATGGCCCGAGAGGCCGCGGCGGCGGGCCTCGCCCTCGGCCCAGGCGCGGTAGGCCACGCCCTGCACGCGGCCGGTGATCACGACGGCGACGGTCTTGATGGCGCTCAACGGCCCCTCTCCCGGCTACTTCCCCGCGGGCGTGAAGACCCCGTCCTTCCAGACATAGAGCACGTAGCCCTGCGCGGTGACGTCGCCCTTGGAATCGAAGCCGACCGTGCCGAGGACGAGGTCGAAGCGCTCCGTATGCAGCGTCGCCGCGAGGCGGCGCGGATCATCGGAATGGGCGAAGTTGCCCGCCGCCACCAGGGCCTGGAGGGCGGCGTAGCCGTAGATGGTGGAGCCGGTGGGATCGACCCCCTCGGCCTTGAAGGCCTTGACCACGTTCGCCGCGGCGGGCTGCCGGCTCGGGTCGAGGTAGAAGGTCATCAGGACGCCGTTGCTCGCCGACCCCGCGATCTTGGCGAAGTCGGGCGTCGCGATGGCCGAGGTGCCGAACCATTGCGGCTTGAAGCCCCGCTCGGCCGAGATCCGCACGAGGCGGCCCATCTCGGCGGCGTCGCCCCCGTAATAGACCACCTCGATGCCGGCGGCCTTCAGCCGGTCGGCGAGGGCCGCGTCGTCCGCGTCGCTCGGCTGGAAGGCGACGGAGAGGGCCTCGTTGATGCCGATCCGGTTGAGGTTGTCCTTGGTCGCCGCGGCGAGGTTGCGCGCGGCCGGCGTCAGGTCCTGGATCAGCGCGATCTTGCGGTCGCGGAAGCGCTCGGCGAGCACGGCGGCCGAGAGGCGGGCCTGGTCGTCGTCGCGGCCGCAGACCCGGAATATGGTGGGGAAGCCCCGGTCGGTGAGCCGCGAGGCCACGGAGGCGGCGGTGATCATCAGCACGCCGTTCTGGGCGTAGACCTCCGAGGCCGCGATCGAGGCGTTGGAGCAGACATGGCCCACCACGAGGCGCACGTTGGCGCGCACGTAATGGTTGGCCACCGCGATCGCCGTGTTGGAGTCGCAGGCATCGTCCTGCACGTCGAGGACGATGGTCTGGCCGTCGAGGCCGCCCTTGGCGTTGGCGTCGCGGGCCGCCGCCTCGATGCCGCGCAGCACCTGCTCGCCCACCGCCACGTAGGCGCCGGAGCGCGGCACCGCCACGCCGATCACCACGTCGGCCCGGGCCGGTGCCGGCGCGCCGAGCAGCGCGAGGCCGAGGGCCGCGCCCAGGCTCGTCCGGCGGAGCGTCTCGGTGAGGAGGGCGGCGCGTCCGGTCTTCATCGCGGCCCTTCTAGAGCCGTGGCCGATCGTGTTGCAATCGGGCAAGGGTACGGTGGGCGGTGCCGGCACGGGCGCTCCGCCGTCGCGGAGCCGTCCCGGGATGTCCGGATGGTCGCCAAGTTGGTCGCCATGCATCCCGCGCAGCCAACCCACCGCGACGCCCCCAAGCCGAGAAGGTCCCGGGACGCTCCTGCGGCGCCGCCGTTCCTGGGCGCCCCCACGGCCGCCGCATGCAGGTAACGACGGAGGCCGGGCCGAAAGCAAGGCCGGAATGACGCTTCGGATGACGGGGGCCCCGCGATCCCGCGCTTTCTCAGCGTGCGGCGGAGTAGACGGAGGCCGCGCCGGCGATGGGGGCCGCGACGGTGGAGAAGACGCTCAGCACCTTCTGCAACTCGGTGAAGGGCGCGTTCGAGACGTAGACCAGGTCGCGGTTGCGCATGCGGAAGGC
>NZ_CABFVH010000038.1 GCF_902141855.1 Methylobacterium dankookense
GATGTGTATAAGGGCCAGACCTGCGGGAGCCGCAGCCGCGCGGGCGGCAGGCGCCTGGGCGGCCGGCGGGGCGGCGACCGCGCGCGCGCCGGCCTCGGCCGTGCGCTTCTGCTCGACCGGCTGGGCCACGTCGACCGCGCGGTTCGAGCGGGCGACGAGGGCGGAGAGCTCGTTCAGCGCCTTGATCTGGTCGGAGACCACCCGGCGCATCTCGCCCGCCGCATCCTGCGTCTCGCGCGGGATGTCCAGCACGCCGCGGGCGAGGTCGGCCCGCGTCGTCTCCAGCTCGCCGCGGATCGAGGCCGCCATCCCGCGCAGCGCCGACACTGACTCGCCGAAGCGGGCCTCGGCCGCCTCGAAGCCGGTGCGGATCTCCTGCGCGGCGGTCTCGATGGCGCCGCGCACGGCCTGTGTCGTCTTCTCGCCCTCGGCACCGGCCCCGGTGCTGAGGTCCCGGAAGGCGCCGGTCACCGCCGCGCTCGCGGCCTCGGCCGAGCGGGTCAGGGTCTCGCCCACGGTGCGGGCGCGCTCCTCGGCCGCGCGCAGGCTCTGCTCGATGCCCTCCGCGAAGGCGCGGGTACGGCTCTCCAGACTGTCGGAGCGCTCCTCCAGGCCGGCGAGCGCCGCCACGACGGCGCCCTCCCGGCCCGCGACGGTCGCGGCGAGCCGCTCCTCGATCGCGGCGAGCGCGCCCGCCGCCTGATCGAGGGCCGCCACATGGGTGTGGGTCTGCTCGGCGAGGGAGCGCCCGCGCCCGTCGAGCGCTGCGGCGAGGCCGGCGGTCTCGCGGGCCGCGCTCTCGGCCACCGCCTGCAGGGCGCTGACCTGGGCGGCGACGCCCTCGCTCGCCCGCCCGGTCTCCCGGGCGATCTCGGCGAGCGCCGCCTGGATCTGCTCGACGCGGCCGGCAAGGCCCTGCTCGACGGCGCCGAGGCTGCCGCCGGCCTCGGTCAGCAACTCGCGCAGCACCTCGTTGGCGCTGTCGATGCGCACGAGCACGCTGCCGAGGTCGCGCCGCAGGCGCTCGTTGGTCTCGCCAAGGCCCGCGATGGCCTGGGCCGCACCCTCCTCGACGGCGGTGCGCAGGATCCGGGCGGAGTCCTGCGACTGCACGGCCAAGGCCTCGGTGCGCTCGCGCAGGGCCTCCAGCAGCGGCGCGCCGGTCTCGGCGAGCGCGCGCTCGATGGCCTGGCCGCGCTCCTCCAGCGCTCCGGCGAGATCGTGGACTGGGCCGTCGATCGCCGCGCGCAGGCGCTCGACCTGCCGCTCCATGGCGCCGCTCGCCGCGTCCCCGCGCTCGTCGACGCTGGCGACCAGGGCGCCGCCCTTGTCCTCGATGGTGCGCACCAGGGTCTCGGCGCTCTCGGCGAGCCGGCGGGAGAGGGCCTCACCGCGGGAATCGACCAGGGTGCCGAGCGCCGTCGCGCGCCGCTCGAAGGTGTCGGACATCTGGCTGGCCCGCTCGTCGAGGAGCTTGGCGATGGCGCCGTTGCGCTCGTCGAGGGCGGCGGCGAGCGCCGCTGTGTGGGCCTCGGCGAGGGCCGCGTGGTTGCGGGCGCGCTCGTCCAGGGCGGCGACCATGCCGGCCATGCGCTCGTCCACGAGGCTCCCGAAGGCGTCGTGGCGGTCGTCGAAGGCCGTGGCCAGCGCGTCGCCGCGGGCCGCGACCAGGGTCGCGAACAGCTTCATCCGGCTATCGATGCGCTGGGTGAAGGCCTCGCTGCGCTCATCCACGGCCTGGGTCAGCGCCGTGCCGCGCTCCTCGACCTGGCGGGCGAGCGTCGCGGTGCGCTCGGAGACCACGGCGTCGAGATCGGCGAGGCGCGCGTCGAAGGTCGCGGCCAGCGCCTGCGCCCGGGCCTCGACCGCGTCGGTGAGGTTGAGGGCGCGGCCGTCGAGCAGGTCGCGGATCGTGGTGCGGGTCTCCTCGAACAGGCCGCGCAGGGCGCCGATGCGCGTCTCCACGGTCTCGGTAAGCGCGCGGCCGCGCTCCTCCACGAGGTTGCCGAGGCCGTCCTGGGCTTCCTCGAACAGGGCGCGCAGGCGGCGCGTGCGGCTGTCGAGGCTGTCCGCCATCTGGCGCTCGCGCGCCTCCAGCAGGCCGGTCATCGCGGCCGGCGCCTCGTCCATCAGGCTGCGCAGGGCCTGGATGCGGCTCTCGATCTCGCCAGCGAAGCGGGTCGCGTGCTCCTCGGCCAGGGTGTCGATGGCGGTGCGGGCCTCGGAGAACAGGCCGTCGAGCCGCCCGGTGCGGGCGTCGAGGGTCTGGGCGAGGGAGCGCTCGCGGGCCTCCACCAGCCCGGCGAGGGCGGCGGGCGCCTCGTCGAGCAGGGTACGCAGGGCCTGGACCTGGGCCTCGACGGCCGCCGCGGCGCGGCTGCCCTGGCCCTGGACCACGGAATCCACGGCGCTGCGCGCCTCCTCGAACAGGGAACGCAGGCGCTCGGTGCGGCTGTCGAGGCTTTCGGCGAGGGCGTGCTCGCGGGCCGCGATGAGGTCGGAGAGCGCGGTGGGCGCCTCGTCGAGCAGCGTGCGCAGTGCCTGGATCCGCGTCTCCACGGCGCCGGTCAGGCGGTCGCCCTGGCCGTCGATCGCGCCGGTGAGGGCACCCTGCGCCGCGTCGAGCACGCCGCGCAGGCGCTCGGTGCGGGTGTCGAGGCTGTCGGCCATCTGGCGCTCGCGCGATTCCAGCAGGCCGCCGATGACGGCGGGCGCCTCGTCGAGGAGCGCGCGCAGCGAGCGGACGCGCTGGTCGACGCTGCCGGCGAGCTGGCGGCTGTGGTTGCCCGCCGCGGCGTCGAGAGCCGCGCCGGCCTCGTCGAACAGGCTGCGCAGGGCCTCGGCCCGCGCGTCGAGGCTCTGGGCGATGCGGTCGCCGCGCCCGTCGACCAGGGATTCGAGGGCGCCGAGGCGCTGCTCGAACAGCTCACCGAGCAGGCGGGTGCGCGCCTCGAGGGCCTCGGAGGCGGAGCCGATCGCACCTTCGATGGAGGCGACCATCTCGCGGCCGCGGTCGTCGAGGGTGTCGTGCAGCGGGCCGATGCGGCCGTCGAGGCTGCTCGACAGGGTGGTGGCGTGGTTGTCGAGCAGGCCGCGGATCTGGGTGGTGCGGTCGTCCAGCAGGCCGTGGACCGTGCGCACGCCCTCGTCGAGCAGGGTGCTGATGTCGGCGGTGCGGGCCGACAGGGTGCGCCCGAGGCGGCCCTCGCCGTCCTCCAGCATGTGCTCGGCATCGGCGATGGTCTGCTGGAGCTTGGCCAGCACGCTCTCGCCGCGCTGGTCGATCAGCTCGGCGAGCGAGGAGCCGCCGCGATCGAACAAGCGGGCAAGCTCGGTGATGCGCCCGCCGATGGCACCGAACACGCTGCGGCCCTTCTCGTCGAGCTCGCCCGACATGGCGGCGGTGCGCTCGTCGATCAGGCGGCCGAGCAGGTCGGAGCGCTCGGCGAAGGCGGCGCGCACCGCCTCGGTCCGAGCGGCCAGCGCCTCGTCGGCCTCGCGGGCACGGGTCTCGATCAGGCCGACGATCTCCTGCACGCGCTCGCCGAGGCTGCGGTCGAGCCCGTTGGCGCGCGCCTCGAAGCTCTGCTCGAAGGCCGCCACGCGCTCGGCGAGGGCGCCGCCGATGCCGCCGGTGCGGGATTCGACCATCTCCACAAGCTCGCGGGTGCGGGTGGCGAGTTCCTCGTCCACCGCGTGGGCGCGGCTCTCCAGCAGGCGGACCGCCTCGAAGGCCTGGGCGCCGAAGCGCTCGTCGAGGAGGCGCGAGCGCTCCTCCAGCGCCGTGCCGATCGCCTCCATGCGGGCGAGGACGCCGCTGTCGAGGCGGCCGGCGCCGGCATCGAGCTGCCGGGCGAGTTCCGTGGTCTGGCTCTCCAGGCGGCCGGCGATCTCCGTGGCGCGGGCGGCGATGTCCTGCGCCAGGGCCTCGGTGCGGCCGTCGAGGGATTGCACGAGGTCGCGCCCGCCCTCGGTCATCACGCGGGCGATCTCGCCGGTGCGCACGATCAGCGCCTCGTTGAGGGCGGTGGCGCGGGCGCCGAGATGGCCGTCGATATGGGTGACGAGGTTGGCGAAGGTCTCGCCGATCTCGGCCGAGCGCTTGGCGGCGCGCTCCTCCAGGGCACCGAGATGGGTGTCCACCGCGGCCTGCGCGTCGCGGGCGCGCTCGGCGATCCGGTCGATCACGGCCGGCCCTTCCAGGGTGATGAAGCGGTCCATCTCGCCGAGCCGCGCGTCCACGGTCTCGCCGAAGGCCGAGGTGCCCTGCGCGATCCGGTCGGCCAGGATGTCGCCGCGGGCGATGGTCTCCTGGAGGGTGGCGAGGCGGTTGCCGATGGTCTCGTCCAGGGCCTTCACGCGGCCGTCCGCGGTCTCGGCGATGGTGGCGCCGGTCTGGCTCAGCGTGTCGGCGATGCGCGCCCCCTGCGTGGCGACGGCGAGCACGATGTCGCGGCCGGTGCCGGCGATGCGGGCATGGGTCTCCTCGGCATGGGTGCTGAGGAGGTCGGCGACGCCGCGGCCATGGGTGCCGAGCGCGCCCTCGATCTCGCCGAGGCGGGCGGTGAGCTCCTCGCGGACCTCGGCCGCCGTGCGGGCGAGCGTGCCGGTGGCCTCGCCGGTGCGGGCCTCCATCTCGCCGCCGATCCGCGCGATCGCGGCATGCACGGCCGCGACCGCGGCCTCCGTTCGCTCGCCGATCTCACTGCCGGCCTGCGCGGTGCCGGTGCGCAGCTGCTGCAGGCTCGTGGCGGCGCGGGCCTCCACGGTGTCGTGGACCTCGGTGGCGATGGTGCGCAGCACCGCGATGCTCGCGGTGATCGCCGCGCTCATCTCGGCGCTGCGCGTGGCGGTGTGCTCCTGCGCGTCGCGGGCGGCGAGGGTGAGGGTCTCGGCCGCGCCGCCCGTGCGGGCGGCCAGCGCCTCGGCGAACTCGGTGAGGCGGCGCTCGAAGATCTGCACGACCTCGACGGTGCGGGTCTCCAGCTCGCCGGTGGTGCCGGAGGCGGTGCGGCGCAGGGCCTCGATGCTCTCGGCGACGGCGGCGGTCATCGCGGCGGTGCGCGCCTCCGTCGTCTCGTGCGCGTCGCGGGCGGCGCTGCTCAGGCTCTCCGCCGCCGCGTCGGTGCGGGCGGCGAGCGTCTCGGTGAAGGTGCCGAGCCGGCGCTCGAAGACCTCGACGGCCTCGACGGTGCGCATCTCGATCTCGCCGGTGGCCGAGGCCGCCGAGCGGCGCAGGGCCTCGGCCGCCTCCGTGCTGCCGCTGCCGAGCGCCGCGGTGAGGGTGTCGACCGAGCCGCGCAGGGAGGCGACGGTATCCGCCGCGCCCGTCTCGAAGGTGCGGCCGAGATCGGCGAAGGCGGTCTCCAGGCTCGAGGCGGCCTCGGCCGAACGGAGCGCCACGAGGCTGCCGGCCCGCTCGCCCGCGGCGTCGAGGCGCGCCTCCAGATCCGCACCGTGCACGGTGACGGTCTCGTGCAGGCGCACGGCGACGCCCTCGATGCGCTCGGCCACCGCGGCGCCGCGCCCGGCCACCGTCTCGCCGACGCGCTCGGCCGTGCCGAGGAGGTCGTCGCGCAGCGCATTCGTGCGGGCCGTGAAGGTCTCGACGATGCCGCCGGCCGTCAGCGCCAGCGCCGCCTGCGCCTCGCGCCCGCGGGCCTCGATGGTCTCGGCCACGCCGGTGCCGGCGCTCTCGATCTCGCTGCGCAACGCAGCGCCGCGGCTCGCGAGGTCCTGGGTGAAGGCCGAGCCGGTTTCGGCGAAGCGGGCGGTGATCTCGCCCCCCGTCGCGGCGAACCGCTCGGTGAGCTCGCCCCCGGTGGCCGCGAAGCGGTCCGTCAGCTCGCCGCCGCGGGCGAGGAAGGCGCTCTCCAGGGCGCCGGCGGAGCGCTCGAAATTCTCGCGCACGGCGCTGCCCTGGCGGTCGAGCGCCTCGATCACCCCGGCACCGGTCTCGGCCAGCGTGCGCGCCACCTGGCCGGTCGTCTGGGCCAGCTGCTCGGTCAGGCCGCTGCCCGCCGCCTCGAAGGCGCGGGTGACCTCGGTGGCGCGGGTCTCGAAGCTGCGGGTCAGGGTCTCGCCGATCTCGCCGAGGCTGCCGCGCACGCCATCGCTGGTGGCCACCAGCCGCTCGATCAGGGCGTCGCCGCGGCCGGTCATGGCGCCGACCACGCGCTCGCCGGCTTCGCCGAGGGAGACCGTGATCGCCTCGCCGCGGGCGTCGAGAGCCTGGGTGACGCGGTCGCCCGCCCCCGTCATCGCGGCGACGATGCGCTCGGAGGCGCCCTCCAGCTCCTGGCTCAGGCTCTGGTGCGAGCCGGTGATCGCGCCGCGCACCCGGTCGGCATTGGCCACGATCGCCTCGCGCTGGGCGACGAGCTCGTCGACCAGGGCGCGGATGCGGATCTCGTTGTCGGAATAGGCGCGCTCGAGGGTCGCGATCTCGCCGCGCACCAAAGTTTCCAGCTCGCCCGCGCGGGCCAGCGCCCGCTCGACGCCGTCGCCCACCGCAGCCACCTCGCGGCGCACCGTCTGCGACATGGTCAGTACGGCGTCCGTCGAGAAGCTCTCGGGCTCGGCCAGCCGGATCGCGACCTCGCCGACCGCGCGGGCCACGAGGCGCATCTCCTGCGCGCGCACCGCCAGCATCGCCGCGATGAGGAAGAGGAAGATCGGCCCCGCCAAGGCCGCGGCGCCGACCGTCGCCTGGAGCGCGTCCAGGCCGCCGATGAAGCCCTTGAGGTCGCCGCCCGAATGGTTCCAGGCGATCAGCAGGAGGCCGTTCAGCCAGAGGAAGGCGGCGGCGGCCGCGAAGACATAGGGCTTGCGCGAGGGCCGCACCCGCAGGGTCTGCTGCAGGATGCCGATGTTGCGCCGGTCGTCGTTGGCCACGAGCGAGCGGTCGGGAGGCAGGAGGCCGCCCTCGCGGCGCACGCGCTCGCGGCCCGGCGGCGGCAGGTCCGAGGTCAGCTGCGTGTCGAGGTCGAGGCGCGGCGGCATGGTGCGGCCGGCGGGCTCGGAGAGCGGATCGGCGTCGCCCACGTCCGGCAGGCGCGGCTCGGCCCGGCGCTCGGTCTCGGTCTGCGTCAGGGCGTCGAGGTTCAGCGCCTGCTCGATCGCAGACAGTGCGGCCTCGGCCGGGTCCTTCAGCTTCTTGTCCGTGGCCATTCAACGCCCCGCATTACGCGCGCACCCGCCGTCGGACGCCATCCGACCTGCGGGCACGATTACCCGTTTACCAAGGAAGTTTAGACCTCGCCCGGCGGACCGGATACCCGAGCCCGGCGGACGCACAGAAAACCTTAACGGAATGGTTACCACGGCTGCCCGCGGGCCCGCACTCCCGTCGAACCCATGATGCCGCAAGGCTTCGCGCCGCGCGACTCGGGGCAGGCGGCGCTGTGGATAGCGGGCGCGGCCCCGGTTACAGCGCTTTCCTCCGAGGTGGACGCCGAATGCATGCAGGGGAATCCGCGATGACCGCGATCGACCGAGCCCATCTCGCCGCGCAGACCGGCGGAGACGAGGCGCTGGCCGCCGAGATCCTCGGCCTGTTCGCCGCCCAGTGCCGCCGGCTCCTGCCCGGCATCGCCGACCGCTCGCTCGCCTTCCCGGACCGGGCGGACCTCGCCCATACCCTGAAGGGCTCGGCCGCCGGGATCGGCGCGGGCCGTGTTCAGGACCTCGCGGGCCGGGTCGAGGCGGCCTTGCGGGATGCGGCGGAGCCGGGGGCGGAGATCGCCGCCCTGGAGGAGCAGGCTGCGGCGGCGCTCGCCGAGATCGCCGACGCGGCGTGAGAGCGCAGGTGCCGGCGTGCAAGGGCGCCTGCGAAGAGGCGGCGCGGCACGCTATTTGAGAGGCACATCGCCGGCGCCCTTGCAATCCGGGGCCTGTCCCGTCAAGCAAGCGCGCCGCTCGCCCGCGCGAAGAGCCGCCCGACACGATACCGGAGCCCGTAATGCCCAAGATCACCTATGTCGACGCCGCCGGTACGGCCCGGACCGTCGAGGGCAGCGTCGGGGCGACCGTGATGGAGACGGCTCTGCGCAACAACGTGCCCGGCATCGATGCCGAGTGCGGCGGCGCCTGCGCCTGCGCCACCTGCCATGTCTACGTCGCCGACGATTGGGCCGAGCGGGTCGGGCCGGCCGAGGACATGGAGCAGGACATGCTCGACTTCGCCTCCGACGTGCGGGCGACCTCGCGCCTCTCCTGCCAGATCAAGATCGCGCCCGATCTCGATGGGCTGACCGTGCACACGCCCCCCCGTCAGGGCTGAGGCGAGGGCAGAACTTCGGCGAAGCGGAGCAGGTAGCCGTCCGGGTCTTGGACGAGGCATTGCCGCAGGGCGACGTGGCGCGCGCCGACGCGATAGCGCACGTCGTGGGCCTGCCGGAACAGCGGCCAGCGCGCGCCTTCGAGGGCGGCAAGGATCGGGTCGAGGGCCGCGACCGTGAACTGCAGGTTCAGGCCGCGCCCGAACGGCGGCTCCAGGGGCGCGGTCTCCCAGTTCCCGTTGCGGCGGTTCAGCATCACCTGGGCGCCCGCGCGCTCGATGAAGGCGAAGGCGTTCTCGGGGAGGGCGTAGCTGATCCGGAAGCCCAGGATCCCGCACCAGAAGCGCAGGCTCTCATCCAGGTCCGAGACGTCGAGTTCCGGGATCAGGATGGCGAAGCCGCCCTCGGGCCCTGTGTCCTCCTTCATCGCAGCAGCCCGCGCGTCGCCCGGTCGATCCCGTCGAGCGTCAGCGGATACATGCGGTCGCCGAGGAGGCGGCGCAGCATGTCGATGGATTGCGTGTAGGGCCAGTGCGCCTCAGGCACCGGGTTGAGCCACGCGACCTTAGGGAAATGATCGACGAGGCGCTGCATCCAGGCGGCGCCGGGCTCCTCGTTCCAATGTTCCACGGAGCCGCCCGCCATGGCGATCTCGTAGGGACTCATCGAGGCGTCGCCCACGAAGACGAGGCGATAGTCCGAGCCGTAGGTGCGGATCACGTCGAGGAGCGGCGTCCGCGCGTCGTGGCGGCGGGCGTTCTCGGTCCAGACCGCCTCGTAGGGGCAGTTGTGGAAGTAGTAGTGCACGAGGTGCTTGAACTCCGAGCGCGCCGCCGAGAACAGGGTCTCGGCGAGTTCCACGTGCCAGTCCATCGAGCCGCCGACATCGAGGAAGAGCAGCACCTTCACCGCGTTGCGGCGCTCCGGCCGCATCCGCACGTCGAGATAGCCGGCCTTCGCGGTCGAGCGGATGGTGCCGTCGAGATCGAGTTCCTCCGCCGCGCCGCTGCGGGCGAAGCGGCGCAGGCGCCGCAGCGCCACGCGGACGGTGCGGGCGCCGAGCTCCACCGTGTCGTCGAGGTCGCGGAACTCGCGCTTGTCCCAGACCTTCACGGCGCGGAAGTTGCGGTTGCCGTCCTGGCCGATGCGGATGCCTTCCGGATTGTAGCCGTAGGCGCCGAAGGGGGAGGTGCCCCCCGTGCCGATCCATTTCGAGCCGCCCTGGTGGCGCCCCTTCTGCTCGGCGAGGCGCTGCTTCAGGGTCTCGAACAGCTTGTCCCAGCCGAGCGCCCGGATCTCGGCCTTCTCCGCCTCGGTGAGGTGCTTCTCGACGAGCTTGCGCAGCCATTCCTCCGGGATGGCTGTGGGCGCGACCGCCTCGCCCATGCCCTCCAGGCCCCGGAAGACCTGGCCGAAGACGCGGTCGAATCGGTCGAGATGGCTCTCGTCCTTCACGAGCGCGGTGCGTGCCAGGAAGTAGAACTCCTCGACGCGCTTCTCCGCGAGGTCGCGGTCGAGGGCGTCGAGCAGGACGAGGTACTCGCGCAGGGAGACGGGCACCTTGGCGTCGCGGAGCGCGGTGAAGAACTGTAGCAGCATGGCGGGATAACGCGCAGTCGGAGGCGCCGGGTCAAGCGCGCGGCCGAGTCGCCCGATCCGCCGCCAGAGTCGATCCGGGTTTAGGAATCCTGTGCATGACTCCTGAAGTCTGTTGATAGACTCGCGATTCCGACGATTTCAGTCACGAAACCTGGTCGGTGCGGCGCACAATCCTGCGGCATCGAGTCGTGGCGGCGCGTTCGAGTCGAAGCTGAGCCGCACGGGAGGTCTGCGATGGCGGTTGTCCTCCGCAGCATGCGCGATTTCAAGGGGTTTCTCGCGAAGCCGGGCGCGACGATTCAGATCGTGCGCAACACCTTCGTCGAGCGGCAGCCCACCGAGACGCTGGAGGCCTACAGGTCCAAGGGCCTGTTCGCACCGCGCCACGTCCAGGCAGTGACGCGGAAGGCGGCGATCTTCGCGATCGCCGGCCATCCCGGAACGGTCTGGCTCTACTGGGACAAGGGTGCCCGCGGCTGGAAATTCCACGCGGACACGGTGACGGTGCCCCTCGTCACGGGCCTCGGTCCCCCGGACGAGATCACCTATCGCTGCAGCCTCGCCGGAGAGGAGCCGCGGCCGCGGGCCAAGCCGGTGCGGAAGGCGATCCGCACCGACCTGTTCGACGCGCTGCCGGCCTGACCGCTCATACGACATCCGGGTGATGCCTTCGGGAGGGCGGATGTCGCCTTCGCTCAGGCGCCGCGCGGGCTTGCTGAGACCGCGTCCGGGCTGATCAACCGGACGCGGTATCAGGCCCGCCGGCCGACCTGGGCCGGCTCCTCCTTGGGCGCGCCCGCCTCGCGCGCCGCCTCCGCCTGCTTGCCGACCGTGCGGCGGGCGCGGAAGACCGGGCGCGTATCCGTCTCTTTGCGCTTGAGCATGGCGCGGTACTCGTCCCGCCGCTCGTGGATCGAGGCGATGACGAGGCCCATCGGCACCCCGACATCGACGAGCACCGCCTCCGAGAGCTGCAGCGAGGCCTCGATCGTCTCGGGCACCGCGTCGTCCACGCCCATGTCGTAGAGGGCGGTGGCGTGGCGCGCGTCGCGGGCGCGGGCCACGATGGTGAGGTCCGGCCGCTCGGAGCGGGCGGCGGCCACCGCCGCCTCGACGGCCTGCGGGTTGTCGAGGGTGACGACGAAGGCGCGCGCCGAGGCGATGTCGCAGCGGCGCAGCAGCTCCACGTTGCCGGAATCGCCGAAATAGACCGGGTTGCCGAGGCGGCGCTGCTCGGCCACCCGCCCCGCATCCGAATCGAGGGCGAGGTAGGGGATCTTGTGGCGGGTGAGCATCTCGCCGACCTGGCGGCCGACGCGGCCGTAGCCGGCGATGATGACGCGGTTCTGCTGCTTGTCCGGCGGCGGCTCGGCCCGCACCCGCGCGTGCTGCTGGCCGGCGCTGCGCCGGCCGACGAGCCGGGCGAGGGCGGCGAGGCCCGGGATCAGGATCATCGTGACGGTGGTGACGATGAGGGCGGCGCCGCCCACCTCCTCGGGCACGAGGCCCGAGGCGAGGGCGCCCCCGATCAGCACGAAGGCGAACTCGCCGCCGGGGCCGAGCAGCAGCGCGGCCTCCGCGGCCACCGGGCGCGGGATCTTCAGGACGGGCGCGGCCATCATCACCACCACGGCCTTGATCGCGATGAGCGCGAGCGACAGGCCGAGGATGGCGCCCGGCGCGGCGAGGAGCTGGGCCGGGTCGAGGTTCATGCCGACCGAGACGAAGAACACGCCGAGCAGGAGGCCCTTGAACGGGTCGATCGTCGCCTCGATGGCGCGGCGGTACTCGGTCTCGGCGAGGAGCAGGCCGGCCACGAAGGCGCCGAGCGTCATCGAGAGCCCGCTCGCGGCCGCCGTCAGCGCGGTGGCCACGATGACGAGCAGGCAGGCCGCCATGAACAGCTCGGTGGATTTCGTCCGCGCCACGAGGTGGAAGAGCGGGCGCAGCGCGAGGCGGCCCGCCACCACGATGAGCACGAGGGCGACCGCCGCCTGAGCGAGGGCGAGGGCCAGCGCGGTGCCCATATTCGCCCCGTCCGAGCGGCCGAGCACCGCGATGGCGAACAGGACGGGTGCCACCGCGAGATCCTGGAACAGCAGCACCGCGAAGCTCGCCCGGCCCGCCGGCGCGTTCAGCCGCTTCTGCTCGGCCAGCACCGGCAGCACCACGGCGGTGGAGGAGAGGGCGAGCGCGATGCCGACGATCACGGCCCCCGCGAGCGGCACCTTGAGCCCGAACAGGATCGCCCCGATCACCAGGGCCGAGCACAGGACCTGGATCGAGCCGAGGCCGAAGACGAGGCGGCGCAGCGTCCGCAGACGCTCCCAGGACAGCTCCACGCCGATCATGAACATCAGGAAGATCACGCCGAACTCGGCGAGATGCGCGATCTCGGTGCGGTTGCCGATCGTGAAGAGCGAGACCCAGCGGTACTCGTCCGCGAGCCGGCCGAGGCCGAACGGCCCGAGCAGCGCGCCGGCCCCGATGAAGCCCAGGACCGGGCTGATCCGCAGGCGGTGGAACAGCGGCACCACGATCCCCGCGGTCACGAGGAACAGGATCGCTTCCTTGTAGGAGCCGGCGTGGACCTCGGGCATGTCGGTCGGGTTCACCTCGCGCTGGGGGCGCTCCCCGCCGGCACGGATGCCGTCCCGGCACCGGGGAGCGCGAGAGAACGATGAATTTTGGGGCCGGGCGGCCTCCCTCTGGCCGGCGGCCCCGCGGGCGATCATGGGTCCTGCGGGGAAGGGCGGCAATCGTAAAACCGGCGCGGCCCTCTCGGATGAGGCCATTTCACGGCGCGCGGACGGAGGCAACCGGCGGTGAGGCATTTGTGCCACCCCGCCGGAGATCCAGTGGATTGCGCCCCCGCGGCGCAAAATCGGCACAATGCGCGCATACCGGAGAAGTTTAACGCAGGGTTAAGCTTGCCCTGCCGTACGCGTCCGAAGAGAGCCTCATGCCGAAATCCCCTCCGAGCCGGGAGGTCCAGCGCGAGCGCCGCGCCTGGGCCCTCGAGTCCCAAAGGTGGACGCACGAGCGGCATGTCGAGAAGGGCTACCGGATCAAGTGGGGCTATGTGGGGATAGCCTATCTCGTCGAGTTCATGGTGATCGGCGCCTCGCTCTGGGGCGCGTGGCTGTTCGCGGGCGTCTACAGCGACGGCGACAACCATGCCTTCTACTTCATGCTGCTGGCGCCGCTGGTCTACGCCGCGGTGGAGCTGTGCCGCGTGCCGCTCGGCATCCTGGCGCGCACCCAGCGCTCCTACCTCGTGCGCTGCCTCGCGATCCTCGGCATCCTGTTCGCGGCGGGCGTCACCACGAAGTCGGTCTCGCAGCTCGGCGAGATGATGTTCCATCCCCGCCTGATGGAGGCCGCCCGCACCAAGACGGCGCTGAAGGACGCGCAGGCCGACCGGTCGAGCCTCGACACCCGCATCGCGGCGGCGGATGCCCGGGTGCAGCAATACACGACCGAGCTTGAGCAGATCGAGAAGCGCGCCGCCGAGAACGCCGCCCAGCTCGCGGGCCTGCCGGCCCAGCGCTGCGAGAAGGTGTTCGGCACCAACAGCCGCGGCGTGCGCTACCAGAACCTGAAATGCGTCACCGACCCGCGCACGCAGACGCTCTCCGCGAGCGTCGCCAAGGCGGGCACCGACCGCACGGCCGTGACCAAGGACCTGGAGGAGGCGCGCAAGGCCCGCGCGGTCCTCGACCGCGGCCAGGCCGACCGGCGCGTCGCCGATGCCGAGCAGGCCTACCGCAACGCGGTCAACCGCTCGCAGCTCCACTCCTTCACGGCCATGGTCTACGGCGTCGACCCGATCGAGGTGACGGACGCCCAGGTCCACGCCTTCCTGCGCATCTTCGTCTTCGTGCCCGCGCTCTGCGCCGCCTTCGCCTCCACGATCCTCGCGCTCTGCGCCGTCTCGGTGCGCAAGACCTTCATGGACGAGGACGACCTCGGCGCCACCATCGACCCGGCCGCAACGCCCTACCTGATCGACCAGCTCACCGATGGCCTGCGCCAGGAACTCGGCCTGAACCGGCCCGGCGCGCCCCGTGAGGCCACGACCTCGGGCGCCGTCATCCCCCTCGACCGGCGTCCGCCTTCGGCGGCGCAGGCGCCCGTCAACGCCAGCGCCGGAGCCGGTGCATGACCATCCATATGCCGGGCATCCCCGAGAACGTCGTGCTCGCCCAGAGCGTCAACGGGCGGCTGCGGGCCGATGCGAGCCTGATCGCCGCGCGGGCCTTCCTGATGCGGGCGGCGGGGGCCGGCCTGTTCGCGGCGCTGCTCGGCGCCGGCATCGGCGCGGCGGCCTTCGGCTGGGCCTATCTCAACCAGTACGAGACGGCGGCCGAGCGCATCGCCCAGGCGATGCAGAGCGCGCTCTCCGAGGTGACGCTGAAGACCAAGGGCGAGGTGACGCTGACCGACAACGTGCTGCGCCTCGACCAGCCGGTGGCCCAGGCCAAGCCCGACTTCGCCTCGGTGGTGGCCAGCCAGAAGGACGACGGCAACGCGGCGGTGCGCACCACCTTCACCGTGTTCAAGTCAGTGCCCCATCTCGACGGCAACATCGTCACCGGATGGCAGTTCAAGGGCGACGAGAGGCAGCCCGAATCGCAGTACTGCTACTTCTCCCACCCGCAGAAATTCGGCAGCGACGTGCTGACCCAGGTCAACATCGCCATCAACGGCCAGGTCGCGCCGCAGACGAGCTCCGAGCTCGACCTCAAGCGCCTGTCCAAGAGCTGCGTCTGGTTCGACCCGAAGAAAGTTTGAGTTGAGCGCGGACGGGTATCTCACTCGCAGTTGTATGAAGTCGATCGCTCATCATCCATGATCGAGCGTCGGCTATCGACTGCGCTTTAATCGATTGTTAACCCTGTTCGAGGCGGTATAATCCCCATCGCGGCCGAAACGAGCCGCCGGGGAGCTACGTGGTCGTGATCGCAGCAATCGTGGGCATGCCGATCATCCTGATGGCCGTGACGCTGGCGGTCGACGGCGTGCTGAAGCGGTATCCGCGCAAGGACGACATCTGGCAGCTCCCGAAGGTGTCCTCCGTCAGCTTCGCCGACCAGCGCCCCTGACCGCGCGCCGCTTGCCCCTGCGCGCCACGCCCCTTAGAGCCGCAGCGATCGCGACGCGTGCGAATTTGGTTGCGCGTTCGGCAGGATTGAGAGGGGGCGGCGGATGCGCTTCACCGGGACCGAGACCTATGTCGCGACGCCGGACCTCACCGCGGCGGTGAACGCCGCCATCGTGCTGGAGCGCCCGCTCCTGGTGAAGGGCGAGCCGGGCACGGGCAAGACGGTCCTGGCGGAGGAGATCGCCAAGGGCCTCGGCGCGCAGCTGCTCACCTGGAACATCAAGTCGACCACGAAGGCGCAGCAGGGCCTCTACGAATACGACGCGGTCTCGCGCCTGCGCGACTCGCAGCTCGGCGACCCCCGCGTCTCGGAGATCGCGAACTACATCCGCCGCGGCAAGCTCTGGGAGGCCTTCGCGGCCGAGGAGCGGCCGGTGCTGCTGATCGACGAGATCGACAAGGCCGACATCGAGTTCCCGAACGACCTGCTGACCGAACTCGACCGGATGGAGTTCCACGTCTACGAGACCGGCGAGACCGTGAAGGCGCGTCGGCGGCCCGTGGTCATCATCACCTCGAACAACGAGAAGGAGCTGCCGGACGCCTTCCTGCGGCGCTGCTTCTTCCACTACATCCGCTTCCCCGATGCCGAGACGCTGCAACGCATCGTCGAGGTGCATTATCCCGGCATCAAGCACCGCCTCGTCGAGGAGGCCCTGCGCGTCTTTCTGGAGACCCGCGAGGTGCCGGGCCTGCGCAAGAAGCCCTCGACCTCGGAGCTGCTCGACTGGTTGAAGCTCCTCGTCTCGGAGGACGTGTCGCCGGAGACGCTGCGCGAGCGCGACGGCCGCAAGCTGATCCCGCCGCTGCACGGGGCGCTGCTCAAGAACGAGCAGGATGTCAGCCTGTTCGAGAAGCTCGCCTTCATGATGCGGCGCGAGGGGCGCGGCGGCTCCGCCTGACGGTCCAACGAGGCCGTAGCGAGGCCGTAGCGAGGCCGTATCGGAGCGGGATCGCCGGGCGCGGACTTTACTCCTGCGCGCCGATCGCCGAGGAGGACTGACGGCCGAGGCCGCGGGCTCCCGCCCCACCCGACATGCCAGAACGACCGGCGCCCCCGCGGCGCCGCACCGACCCTGACCCGGTCACAGGAACCACCGATGCGCCGCCTGCTTCTCCTCCGCCACGCCAAGTCCGAGCATCCGGTCGGCATGGCCGACCACGACCGTCCCCTGAACCCGCGCGGGCAGGAGGCCGCGCCGCGGATGGGCGCCTATATCGCCGAGGCCGGCTTGCGGCCCGACTACGTGCTGGTCTCCTCCGCCCGGCGCACCCTGGAGACCTGGGAGGGCGCCCGCGCGCCGCTCGAGGGCAATCCGGGCGAATCCGTCGACGCCCTCTACGAGGCGCCCGCGCCGCGGATCCTCGAGGTGGTCCAGGGCGCGCCCGACAATGCCGGCACGCTCCTCGTCGTCGGCCACAATCCGGGCCTGCAGGATTTCGCGCTCGCGGTCGTCGGCCACGGCAAGAAGGCCGACCGGAAGCGCCTCGCCACGCAATTCCCCACCGCCGCCCTGGCGGTGATCGATTTCGAGGCCGAATCCTGGTCCGCGATCGACTGGGGTGCCGGCACCCTGGAGCGCTTCGTCAAGCCGAAGGATATCGATCCCGACGCCGACGCGGATTGACGGGCGCGCCGCGGCTCAGCCCGCCACCGCCTCGCGCAGGCGGGGCTCCGCCTCCGCCGCCTTCGGCACGGGGCTGCCCGGCACGAAGGCGTCGAAGGCGGCCCAGAAATCCTGCCGGATCGCGTCGCGCTCGCTCAGGATCTCGTGCCGGGCGTCCGGCAGGACCAGGATGTCGCCGGCCTTCATCCGCGCGCCGAACCGCTCGGCGGCGGGCGTGCCGCAGACCGGGTCGGCGCCGGCCCCGACGATGAGGGTCGGGATCCCGATGCGGGCCGGCACGCGCGGGTCGCGCAGGCGC
Organism: Methylobacterium dankookense; assembly: GCF_902141855.1. Taxonomy (GTDB): domain Bacteria; phylum Pseudomonadota; class Alphaproteobacteria; order Rhizobiales; family Beijerinckiaceae; genus Methylobacterium; species Methylobacterium dankookense. The sequence continues at coordinate 16,969 of NZ_CABFVH010000038.1, forward strand.
GCCATCGCCCGGAAGGCGGCGGCGAGCCAGCCCACCGTCGGATCGCCGACCGCGCTCGCGCCGACCGCCCGCGCCGCTGCGGCGTTGCGGGCGTAGCGCACGGGATCGCGCGAGAGCCGGTTGCCCGGATAGGGCATGGTGGCGATCGAGGCGCCGGGATCGTGCGGGATGTATTGCCGCCCGGTGACCCGCCCGACGAGGCCGAGCAGCAGCGGGAAGGGCATCACCCGCGACAGCCGCGGCACGAAGCAGCGGCCGAGCCCGAGGGCCTTCAGCGAGCGGGCCAGCCCCGAGGCGCCGGCCGGCCAGGTCACCATGCGGATCGACAGCATCGGCGCGACCGTGACGAGGCGCGCGAAGGGCAGCCAGCCGTCATGGGCGCCGGTGAGCGCCACGCAGCCGCCCATGGAATGGGCGAGGCAGGCATGGGGCTCGGGCAGGAGCGGCACCAGCACCGTCTCCGCCACCGCCTTGAGGTCGAGCCGGTACTCGTCGAAATGGCCGACATGGCCCTTGCGCGGATCATTGACCCGCCGCCCCGACTCGCCCTGTCCGCGCCAGTCGAAGGCCACCACGCAGAAGCCGCGCGCCAGAAGCTCGCGGACCGTCTCGTAGTACTTCTCGATGAACTCGGCCCGGCCCTGGAGCAGGCAGACCGTGCCCTTGGTCGCCCTTCCCGTCGGCCGCCAATAGGCGACGCGCAGGTCGCAGCCATCCGCGGTGCGCACGGGGACGAGGATGCCGCCCGGCGGCACCGGATTGTCGGGGGTTGAGCGCAGCGTCAGCATCCGGGTCTCGGGGGCGCGAGGGATCGGCGAAAAAAAATTACCGCACCAGCATTGCGGAAGGCTTCACGGCTCTTGAACAGGGCTGGAGGCGCCCCGATATCGCTCTCGTGCCGGCCAGATGGCGGCACGACAAGGTCCGGCCCGCGGGCGGACCTGCGTGAATGCATCAGAAGCATGTTGCTCCACGGAGGATATGTTATGCGTCAGTTCGATCTTGCTCCCCTCTACCGCTCCACCGTCGGCTTCGACCGGCTCTTCTCCGCCCTCGACCAGTTCGTGAGCGCGGATGCCGTGCCGAGCTACCCGCCCTACAACATCGAGCGCACCGGCGAGAACGCGTACCGGATCACCGTCGCGGTCGCCGGCTTCACCGAGGCCGATCTCGCGATCGAGGTCAAGGAGAACGCGCTGACCCTGAAGGGCGAGCGCAAGGCCGATCCGGCCCAGCGCGTGGAGTTCCTGCACCAGGGCATCGCCGCGCGCGGCTTCGAGCGCCGGTTCCAGCTCGCCGACTACGTCCAGGTGACGGGCGCGGCGCTGGAGAACGGTCTCCTCCACATCGATCTCGTCCGCGAGATTCCGGAGGCGAAGAAGCCGCGTCAGATCCAGATCGCCACCGGCCGCCCGGCCCAGGCGATCGAGGGCGAGGTCCGCGCGGCCGCGTAACCCGCGGCCGACCCGAGAGGGGGCGCCCCGGCCATCGGCCGGGGCGTTTTCGTGTCCGGTCAGTAATCGCCCGGCCAGTCCGAGGCGCCGGGCTCGAAGCAGGTATAGCCGACGAAGCAGCGCGGGTTGTCGCGCGTCGGCGCGAAGGCGGCCTTGGTGAATTCGGTCGGCTCGCAGAACCGGCGGTCGCGCACGAAGCGGTCGTAGGTGGGCCCGCCCGTGCCGAGCACGATGCCGCCGGCCCGCGCCACCGTGCCCCGGGCCTGGCCGCAGGTCATGGTGGTCGTATCGGGCCGCGTCTGGGCCGCGGCCGGCAGGGCCGCGAGGATCAGGGTCAGCGTGAACAGGCGTCGCATCGGATCCGCTCCCGGTGGGGTGCGGAGAGAACGCCGCGCGGCCCTCGCGTTTCCGTCCCGCGCTCAGAGGTCCCCCAGGGCGAGCTGGCCCTGGTTGGTGCGCCGCGGCGGGGCTTTCCGCTCCTTCGGCGCGGCCTTCTTCGGCTTCGGCTCGCCGCGCATGCGCGCCTTGGCCTTGTCGCGGGCCACCGCCTCCGGCGCCTGCGGGTCGTCGGTGAGCCACTTGCCGCGCTTGATCACCTCGTTCACCCGGCCCTGGTTCACGCCGACCTTGAAGGCGATCTCCTGCTGGGTCATGCCCGTGGTGGCGTGCAGGTCCAGGATGGCGCGGGCGAGTTCCGGCGTCATCTTCTGGCCGGTGAGCCGACGGGCGGGCTTGACCGTGCGGGTGGCGCGGTCGCGCTCGCGCAGGCGCTCCAGCAGGGCGAGCGCCATGTTCATGCCGTGCTCGCGCAGGGCGTCCTCGAATTCCTTCAGCGTCGCCATGGACGGTCTCTCGCGACAGGGCGTGCAGGCGGGCGCGCGGGCCCGGAACGTAGCCTGAACGTGCCGGATCGGCGCCCGGTTGCGCAAGCCGCGCGAGGACTCGCCGGGCCGCGGGCATGGGCCCAGCCGGATGTCATCCACCGCAAAATCGCCTCCCTGGCGCTGCGGCGGCGGCTCGGCTACACGGCGGAACCGTCTTCGCTGCAGGAATTCCGGGAGTTCGGCCGAGATGATCAGCCCCATCCACACGGTCACGCAGGCCGAGGCGCGCGGCGGCTCGCTGGCTGCGGCCCTGGAGGACGGCGCGGTGCTCCTCTTCCCCGATCTCGACTTCCCCTTCAGCGACTTCGAGAGCCGCTTCGTCGAGCGCCCCTTCGCAGACGGCAAGGCCAAGAACGTCAACATCCGCGGCGATCAGGCCGAGCTGCGCGGCGCAGCCGGCACGCCCGAGGAGCAGGAGGCCCTGCGCCAGCTCCTCGTCCGCTACCGTGCCTTCGCCGAGGGGCTGATCGCGCGCCACCTGCCCGAATATGCCGGCCGGATCAGCCTCGCCGGCACCTCCTACCGGCCCTTCGAGGTGGACCAGCGCAAGCTGAGCTGGCGCCGCGACGACACGCGGCTCCATGTCGACGCCTTCCCCTCGAACCCGATCGGCGAGAAGCGCATCCTGCGCGTCTTCCGCAACATCAACCCGAGCGGCCAGCCGCGGCGCTGGCGGGTCGGCGAGGATTTCGGCTCGATGGCCGACAAGTTCCTGCCACGCCTGCCCGGCTACTCGCCGCTCTCGGCCCGGCTGCTCTCGGCGCTGCGCATCACCAAGGCGCGCCGCTCCGAATACGACCACCTGATGCTGCACCTGCACGATGCCCTGAAGCAGGACGAGGGCTACCAGGCCAGCGCCCCGCAGGCCGACGTGGAGTTCCTGCCCGGCCAGACCTGGGTGACCTTCTCCGACCTCGTGATGCACGGCGCCATGGGCGGCCGCTACATGCTGGAGCAGACCGCCTACCTGCCCGTCGCCGCCCAGGCCGATCCCGAGAAGAGCCCGCAGCGCATCCTGGCGCGCAAGCTCGGCCGCCCCCTTCAGTAGGAGACCCCGATGATCCTCGAGATCGCCCAGATCGACGTGAAGCCCGGCTCGGAAGCCGCGTTCGAGGCCGGCATCGGCCGAGCCTCCGAGATCTTCCGCGCCGCGAAGGGCTGCGTCAGCTTCAACGTGCGCCGCTCGGTGGAGAAGCCGCAGCGCTACCGCCTGCTCATCGAGTGGGAGACGCTGGAGGCGCATACCAAGGACTTCACCGGCTCGCAGGCCTGGAAGGACTACCGCGCCATCGTCTCGCCGACCTTCGACGGGCCGCCGAGCGTCGAGCATACCGAGCTGGTCCTGAGCGCCTTCTGAGGCTTCCCATGCTGAACAGGCCCCTGCGCATCGGCACCCGCGGCAGCCCGATGGCCCTCGCCCAGACGGGCATGGTCCGCGACCGCATCGTCGCGGCCAATCCCGGGCTCGAGACCGAGATCGTCGTCATCACCACGGTGGCCGACAAGGTGCTCGACCGGCCGCTCTCCGAGATCGGCGGCAAGGGCCTGTTCACGAAGGAATTGGAGCAGGCGCTCTTCGCCGAGGAGGTGGATGTCGCCGTCCACTCGATGAAGGATGTCGAGACCTGGCTGCCGGACGGGCTCGTCATCGCCTGCATCCTGGAGCGCGACGACCCGCGCGACGCCTTCCTCTCGCCGCACGCGGAGAACCTCGCCGGGCTGAAGCCCGGCTCGCGGGTCGGCACCTCCTCGCTCCGGCGCGGGGCGCAGGTGCTGATGCGCCGTCCCGACCTCAAGATCGTGCCTCTCCGCGGCAACGCCAACACCCGCATGCGCAAGCTGGAGGCGGGCGAGTGCGACGCGACGCTGCTGGCGCTCGCCGGCCTGGAGCGCCTCGGCCTGGAGGACATGGCGCGCAGCGTCCTCCCCACCGACGAGATGCTGCCGGCGGTGGCGCAGGGTGCGCTCGGCATCGAGTGCCGCGCCGGCGATGCCGAGATCCGCGCCCTGCTCGCGCCCATCGCCTGCGCCCGCACCACCACCGCCATCACGGCCGAGCGGGGGCTTCTCGCCGAGCTCGACGGCTCCTGCCGCACGCCGATCGCGGCGCTCGCCCGGATCGAGGGCGAGAGTCTGCATCTCGACGGGCTGCTCTTCCTGCCCGACGGCAGCCGCCATTGGGCGGTCCGCCGCAGCGGCGCCGCCGTAGACGCGGAGGCGATCGGCCGCGAGGCCGGCGCCGCGCTCAAGGCCGCCGCGGGCGACACCTATGTGCGCGACCTGAAATAGGGTCCGGGTTTCCAAGGGCCTCAGGCCTTTGGCGGGTCCAGGGCGGAGCCCTGGTATGTTCATCAGGGCTTCGCCCCGATACCCCACCAAAGGGATGATCCCTTTGGGATCCCGGGTCTTCAGCCGAGCGCCATGAGCGAGGCGTTGCCGCCGGCCGCGGCGGTGTTCACGCTGAGGCTGCGCTCGCGCAGGAGCCAGGGCAGCGGGTCGTCGGCCGAAGGCACGCGCAGCACCGGTAGGATCGGGCCGGGCAGCGCCGCCGCCTCGTGCAAGGCGGCCAGCGTCTCTGCCTCGCCCTCGACGAGGAACGCGGCGCAGTCGGTCGAGGCCTCCGCGCGGGTGATCGCGGCACGGACCGCTTCCGGCAGGGCGGCGACCCGTTCCCACAAGGCCGGAGACGCATGCAGCCGGACCGGATTGCCGGTGGCGAGCGCGGCCGAGAGCTGGGCGACGAGGCCGCCCTCGCTCAGCGGCCGGCACAGGACGGGTCCGCGCGGGTGCAGGCCGTAGCGGTTGCTCTCGCCGACCGGGCCGGGCAGCGCCAGCTCCGTCCCGAGGAGCGAGCGGGCCGCATCCCGCGCGCAGGTCTCGGCCTCCTCGATTCGGCCGGCGGCGCGCAGGGCGTCGCGGAGCGCCCGCAAGGCTGCCGGCAGGGCGCGGCCGGGCTGCGGTTCGGACGCGGCGCCGGCCACGAGGCGGCGCAGGTAGAGCGGGCCGCCTGCCTTCGGCCCCGTCCCCGACAGGCCCTCGCCGCCGAAGGGCTGCACGCCCACCACCGCCCCGATCATGTTGCGGTTGACGTAGAGGTTGCCGGCCCGCGCCGCGCCGGTGACGCGCGCGACCGTGGCGTCGATCCGGCTGTGCAGGCCGAAGGTCAGGCCATAGCCGGTGGCGTTGATGGCCGACACCAGCGCGTCGAGCCCGTCGCGGGGGTAGCGCAGCACGTGCAGGACCGGGCCGAACACCTCGCGGTCGAGATCGTCGAGCCCGGCGATCTCGATGAGCGTCGGCGCGACGAAGCTGCCGGCCGCGCAGTCCGCCGGCAGGTCGAGGGCGTGGATGGGCCGGCCGAGCGCCCGCATCCGCGCCACATGCGCCAGGATGCCGTCGCGGGCCTCGTCACTGATCACCGGGCCGATATCGGTGGCGAGCCGGTCGGGATTGCCCACGCTGAGCTCGGCCATCGCCCCCTTCAGCATGGCGAGGACGCGCGGCGCGATCTCCGCCTGGAGGCAGAGCACCCGCAGGGCCGAGCAGCGCTGGCCGGCCGAATCGAAGGCCGAGGCGAGTACGTCGGCCACCACCTGCTCGGGCAGTGCCGAGGAATCGACCACCATCGCGTTCTGGCCGCCGGTCTCGGCCACGAGCGGCACCGGTCGCCCCTCCGGATCGAGGCGGTCCGCGAGGCTGCGCTGGATCGCGCGCGCGACCGCGGTCGAGCCGGTGAACACCACCCCGCGGCAGCGCGGATCGGCCACCAGCCGGGCGCCGACCGTGCCGTCGCCGGGCAGGATCTGCAGCGCCTCCGCGGGGATGCCGGCCTCGCGCAGCAGCGCGACGGCGAGGCCCGCGACGAGGGGCGTCTCCTCTGCGGGTTTGGCGAGGACCGGGTTGCCGGCGGCGAGCGCCGCCGCGACCTGACCGGTGAAGATGGCGAGCGGGAAGTTCCACGGGCTGATGCAGACGGTGGGCCCGAGCGGGTGGCAGGCGCCCCAGTCGAGGCTCTGCGCCTGCGCGCCGTAATAGCGCAGGAAATCGACCGCCTCGCGCAGTTCGGAGATCGCGTTGCCCACCGACTTGCCGGCCTCGCGCACCAGCAGGGCGAGGAGGGCGTCGCGGCGCGCCTCGAACAGGTCGGCGGCGCGGGCGAGGCGCGCGGCGCGCTCGGCCGCGGGGATGGCGGCCCAGCCGGGCGCGGCCGATTCGACCTGGGCGAGGGCCGCCTCGACCGTCTCCGCATCGGCTTCGACCACGTGGCCGACGATGTCGACGCGGTCGGCCGGGTTCGTCACCGGACGCTTCGGTCCGCCGCCCGCGCCATGCCCGAGCAGAGGCCGCGCGATCCTCACCTCACGTGACGCCGCGCCGAGATTCGCCTGCAGGCTAGCGAGCACGCCTTCGTCGGCAAGGTCGAGGCCGCGGGAATTGGGCCGCTCCGGGCGGTAGAGGTCGCCGGGCAGTGCGATGCCCGGATGCGGGCTGCCGACGGGCGCGACGGCGCGCGCCTGCGCCACCGGCTCGGCGACGAGGTCGGGGACCGGCACGCTGGAATCGCCGATCCGGTGGACGAAGGAGGCGTTGGCGCCGTTCTCCAGGAGCCGCCGCACGAGATAGGCGAGCAGGGTCTCGTGGCTGCCCACCGGCGCGTAGATGCGGCAGGGCAGGCCGAGGTCGCCGTCCACCACCTCCTCGTAGAGCGCCTCGCCCATGCCGTGCAGGCACTGGAACTCGTAGTCGCCGAAGCGGAAATCCGGGCCGGCCATCGCGACGATCGAGGCGAGCGTGCGCGCGTTGTGGGTGGCGAATTGCGGGAAGATCCGGTCGCGCGCGGCCAGCATCCTGCGGGCGCAGGCGAGGTAGGACACGTCCGTGTGGAGCTTGCGCGTGAAGACCGGGAAATCAGAAAGCCCGTCGATCTGCGCGCGCTTGATCTCGGCGTCCCAATAGGCGCCCTTGACGAGGCGGACCATGATCCGCCGCCTTCCGCGCTCCGCGAGGTCGATCAGGAAATCGAGGGTCGCCGGCGCGCGCTTGCCATAGGCCTGGACCACGAAGCCGAGCCCGTCCCAGCCGGCGAGGTCGGGATCGAGGGCGAGGCTTTCGAGGATGTCGAGGGAGAGATCGAGCCGGTCGGCCTCCTCGGCATCGATGTTGAGGCCGATGCCGTGGCTGCGGGCAGCGCGGGCGAGGCCGCGCACCCGCGGCAGCAACTCCGCCATCACCCGGCCGCGCTGGGCCCGGGCATAGCGCGGGTGGAGCGCCGAGAGCTTGATCGAGATGCCGGGGCCGGCATAGGGCCCGCGCCCGGCCGCCGCCCGGCCGATCGCCGCGATGGCGCCCGCATAGTCGCGCTCGTAGCGTGCGGCGTCGGCGGCGTTCATCGCGGCCTCGCCGAGCATGTCGTAGGAGTAGGAGAAGCCGCGCGCCTCCAGGGCGCGAGCCCGGTCCAGCGCCTCGCCGATGTCGCGGCCGGTGACGAACTGGCCGCCCAGCATCCGCATGGCGAGGTCGACGCCGCGGCGGATCACCGGCTCGCCGAGCCGGCGGACGAGCCCGGAGAGCGCCGCCGACAGGCCGGCCTCGCCGTGCGGAGCGACGAGATGCCCGGTGACGGCGAGGCCCCAGGTCGCCGCCCCCGCGAACAGGCCTTGGGCGTGGCCGAGATGGGCGTCCCAGTCGCCCGCGCCGATCTTATCGCGGATCAGCGCGTCGCGGGTGGCCTCGTCCGGGATGCGCAGCAGCGCCTCGGCGAGGCACATCAGCGCGACCCCCTCGGCGCTCGACAGAGCGAATTCCTGCATCACCTGCGCCACGGGGCCGCGCGTGCCCTTGGCGCGCAAGGCGCCGACGAGGCGGCGGGCGAGGGGGGCGGCGACCGCCTCCTCCCGGGACGTCGGCGCGGCCTCCGCGAGGAGGAGCGTCAGGCATTCGGGCTCGGGCCGGCGCGTCGCGGCGCGGATCCTGTCGCGCAGGTGGCTGGGCGTGGAAGCGGGCCCGGCGAAGGCCGCGAAGGGGAGGGGGGCGGCGACCGCCTCTTGCCGATCGGCGCTCTCGCTCATCGTGCCGCGCCCCCCGGGGCCATCACCTATCCGGGATTGTAGACGCATCCGGCACGCCGCACGATGCCCCGGCCTGCCGCAGGCCTATCCGATCGCGCCGGACCTGTGGGGGATGCCGAGATCGTGTCCCGCATCCGCGTCCTCAGGCTCGAAGCTCCAGGCGGGCTCCTCCTCGGATTGCTCGATCAGCGTGGCGAGGCCGAGCCCGTGGGTGAGGACCAGCTGCTCCGCCCGCTCGCCGTCGCGGGTGCAGAGGGCGTCGATGATCGCGGCATGCTCGCGGGTGGAGCGCTCGCCGCGCCCGTCCTGGCGCAGGGCCAGGTTGCGGATGCCGCGCACATGCATGAGCAGGTTCTCGGCGAGGCCCGAGATCACCGGGCATTGCCCGAGGGCGATGATCGTCTGGTGGAAGCGGATATTGGCGTCGGCATAGGCCGCCGCGCCCGGCGGCGGCGCCTCGCCATAGAAATCCGGAAAGGCGCTGCGGAGGCCGGCGAGCTGCGCGTCGCTCGCCCGCGTGCAGGCGAGGCGCGCGGCCATGCTCTCCAGGGCGGTCCAGGCATGGACGATGTCGACGATCTCGTCCCGCGTGCGCCGCACCACGTAGACGCCGCGCCGGGCCTCGCAGCGGACGAAGCCCTCCTGCTCCAGCACCATCAGCGCCTCGCGCACCGGGGTGCGGCTGACGCCGAGATCGCGGGAGAGGCGGCGGGCATCGAGGCGGACCGCCTCGGGGCTGGCATAGATGTCGAGCCCGGCCAGCGCGTCCTTGATGGCGCGGTAGGCGAGCGTGCTGAGCGAGGCCCCCGCAGGCAGGGGCGCCAGGGAGAAGTCTTCGTCCTCCGCCATCGCTCGTCCGCCTCCCGCCGGGTGCGCGAGGGAAACTGGTATACGGCATTCCAAAAGTCAACGCTGAAGCCGCGGTCGTCTACCTTGAATTGCCGCCGCCTTCCGTGAGCGCGCGGATCTTGAGCTGGTCGATCGCCCAGAGCCAGCGCCCGTCCGGCTGCCGCCGGGCGAGCTCGACCGAGATGACGCCGTTCGGCAGGCGTGCCGAGGTCAGCGCCACGTCGCCGTTGAGGATCGGCTCCGGCGTGTCGGGGAGGGGGAAGTCGGACTTTCGCGCGAGCAGGTCGGTGTAGAAGCGGCGGATCTCCTCGTGGCCCGTGGCGACCACCTTGCCCACCGCGAGCACCGCTCCGGGCTCGTAGAGGGCCACCAGACCCTCCGCGTCGCCGGCATTGGCGCGCGCATTGAACAGGCGTGCGAGGTCGCCCGGCTCCCGCGCCGTCTCGTTCCGGTCGGTCATGGCGCTTCCTCCGTCGGTGTTGCGGTTGCGTGGCTCTCGCTCAACAGGCGCCCGGCACTGTCCGAGACGGTCACGGCGACCGGGATCCCGGCCTTCACGCTCTCCGAGACGGTGCAGAAGCGCTGGAACTGCTCGAGCGCCCGGTCGATCCGGTCGAGGCTCGCCGCCTCGGCACCGAGCGTGATCTCGACCGCGATTCCCGTCACCCGCAGGCGCCCTTCCGCGTTGCGCTCGACCTGGGCGCGGGCCTGCGCCTCGATGCCCTGTGCCCGCTGCCGATACTTCGCCAGGGCGAAGACGAGGCTGGCGCAGAGGCAGTTCGCGACCGAGGCCGTGAGGAGCTGCTCGGGGAAGGGGCCCTCTCCGGTGCCGATCGGCTCGGCTTCGTCCACGGAAAGGCGGGGGAGGAAATCGCCGAAATCCACCTCGAATCGGTAATCGGCGATGTGCCTGAGCGTGACGCTCGGTTCCTGGCTCATGCTCGTCGCGACTCCATCCGGCCCGGTTCGATGGCCGACCCCTGCCGGACCGGATCGGTCCGGCAGGGGCCGTCGACAGACAAGTCCGCAGGGCGCGATCCGATCCGGCGACCGGTCCCCGCGTGGCCGTTCCGGGGCCCGAGTCAATCAGACGGCGTGATCTGTAACTCGGCTCCGGGCTCGGGACTTGACCTATCTACCGCATTTGGCATACCACATACCATTATGAAAGGTCAGGCGATTCCGCCGCGGACCTTCAGAAGGACCGGTTTCGCACCGGTCGCGCGAGGGGAGGCGTCGCATGCCGTGACGGGTGCCGTTCCCAAGGCCGGGCGAGACCGCCCGCGCTGACAACGCGACGAAGACGATCCGGAGGGCCCGCGGGCGCTCCGAGGACGGCGGCGAGGAGGCCGGCCTTGAGCCCGCCGAGCAGCCGCCAGTGTCGAGTGGAGGAGCGACCGCCATGGGTGTGGACGCGATGAGCCGGAACACCGATTTCGCCGCGATCGTCGCCGCCTCGGGCGATGCCGTGGTGGTTTCCGATCCGGACGGCGCGATCACGGTCTGGAGCCCGGCCGCGGAGCGCATCTTCGGCTTCTCCGAGGCCGAGGCGCTTGGCCAGACCCTCGACCTGATCACGCCGGAGCGTCACCGCCGCCGGCACTGGCAGGGCTATGCCGAGACCATGCGCACGGGCGTCACCCGCTACGGCGCGGAGGTGCTGCGGGTGCCGGCTCTGCACAAGGAGGGGCGGCCCCTCTCCATCGCCTTCACGGTCGGCCTCGTCCGCGACGAGGCCGGCGCGATCAGCGGGATCGTGGCGGTGATCCGCGACGACACCGCCCGCTGGGAAGAGGATCGCCGGCTGCGCCGACGGCTGGCGGAACTCGAAGCCGAGATTACCGCGCCGGCCTGAGCGCCGACGCGGCACACGAGACGGATTCGCGAGAGCCGGGCAGCAACCGGACACCCGAGACGCGAAGACGCTGCGGACCCGGCCTCGGTCAGGCCCGCTCAACAGGCCGGTAAGGCCGGATCAGAAGACCCAAGCTCGACGACACATCAGTCGAACACGCTGCCGATTAGGGAGAACACGCAAGATGAGCAAGCCGCTCGAGGGGATCAAGATCATCGACTTCACCCACGTCCAGGCGGGCCCCGCCTGCACGCAGCTGCTGGCCTGGTTCGGCGCCGACGTGATCAAGGTCGAGCGTCCCGGCGCCGGTGACGTCACCCGCACCCAGCTCCGCCACGTGGACGATGCCGACGCGCTCTACTTCACGATGCTGAACTCCAACAAGCGCTCGCTCACGCTCGACACCAAGACGCCGGCCGGCAAGGAAGTCCTGGAGAAGCTGATCCGCGAATCCGACGTGATGGTCGAGAATTTCGGCCCCGGCGCGCTCGACCGCATGGGCTTCTCGTGGGCCCGCATCCAGGAGCTCAACTCCGGCATGATCCTCGCCTCGGTGAAGGGCTTCTCGGACGGCCACCACTACGAGGACCTGAAGGTCTACGAGAACGTCGCGCAGTGTGCCGGCGGCGCCGCCTCGACCACCGGCTTCTGGGACGGCCCGCCCACCGTGTCGGCCGCCGCGCTCGGCGATTCGAACACCGGCATGCACCTCGCCATCGGCATCCTCACGGCGCTGCATCAGAAGTCCAAGACCGGCAAGGGCCAGAAGGTCGCCGTCTCGATGCAGGATTCGGTGATCAACCTCTGCCGCGTGAAGCTGCGCGACCAGCAGCGCCTGGACGCGCTGGGCTATCTCGAGGAGTACCCGCAGTACCCGCACGGGACCTTCTCGGACGTGGTGCCGCGTGGCGGCAACGCGGGCGGCGGCGGCCAGCCGGGCTGGGTGCTGAAGTGCAAGGGCTGGCAGTCGGACCCGAACGCCTACATCTACTTCACGATCCAGGGCCATGCCTGGGCCCCGATCTGCAAGGCGCTCGGCAAGCCCGAGTGGATCGAGGACCCGGCCTACAACACCCCCCGCGCCCGCCAGGACAAGATCTTCGAGATCTTCGCCTTCATCGAGGATTGGCTGGCCGACAAGACCAAGATCGAGGCCGTCGACATCCTGCGCAAGTTCGACATCCCCTGCGCGCCGGTGCTGTCGATGAAGGAGATCGCCGCCGATCCGTCGCTGCGCGCCAGCGGCACGATCGTCGAGGTCCCCCACCCGAAGCTCGGCTCGTACCTGACGGTCGGCAGCCCGATCAAGTTCTCGGACATGGAGGTCGAGGTGAAGGCGTCGCCGCTGCTCGGCGAGCACACCGATCAGGTCCTGCAGGACCTCGGCTACACCGCCGAGCAGATCAAGGAGCTGCACGCGGCCCGCGCGGTCTGATCCGCACCCGCTGAGCAGCCAGCGTCAAAACGAGAAGGCGGCGCGTCCCTCGCGGGGCGCGCCGCCTTCCGCTCAGCCGCGCCGTCCCGGCACCCGACCACGCGTTTGGCCGATACGACCCGGACGGCGCCGAGCCCGGTCCGATCGCTCAGAGTTGTATGACGGATCCTGATCGGTCGTTCCCACCCTCGACCTCATCCCGAGGTGCTGACGCTTTCGCCTCGCATCTCAGGGTCGAAACGCAAACAGCCTGACTGGACGAATAGCTCTAAGCTCTTGTTTCGACGCGCGCTCTTGCGCCGAACCGGTGTCCACTTCGGCGGAGAGCGCTCTAGGTTGGACTGCGGAAGTTGATGCGCCGCCCGCAAGCGGCCGCTCAGCAATGCATCCATCTCGGCCGCTCGGCAGCGTCCGCCGGCATTTCCGCAGGGAATTGGCAAAGGCAGGGTCACAGATCCGATTTGCGCTAAGAGCTCGCATTGGGCTACGGCGGTCAAAGCCGCCGCTTCCGTCTGATGTTCCGTCTGATGCTGTTCTCGGATGGGTCAACGGTCGGCAGCCCCGTCCCGGGCGTTCGATGCTTTGGGCGGGCGATGTGCTGTCTGGCGGTTGCGGCTCAGTTTGAGTAGGGCAGGCCAGGGCGGTGTGGGTCGATCGGGACTTGGCCGATCCCATTACGTGCATCTCGATGATCAGGAGAGCGAAGCTGAGGCCAGAGATGCGCGTCGCGCGACAGCCGCGCCAGGATACCGAGTCGGGTTCATCGCGTGCGCCGTAACGAGCCCGACGGGGTGAACGCCGCCGTCGCGCGCGACATGATCCGCCACTGTGCGGCCTATCGCGGGCCCATCCCGCGGCTCGCTTGCCGGCAATTGGCCAATACCGTGTTGCCCTACCTCGCCCTCTGCGCGCTCATGCTCTGGGTGGCCGCGCGTGGCTACGGGCCATTCGCGCTGGCGCTCGCCGTGCCGGCCGGGGGCCTCCTGGTCAGGCTCTTCATCCTCCAGCACGATTGCGGGCACGGCTCGTTTCTGTCCTCCCGCATCGGCAACGACTGGCTCGGACGCGTCCTGAGCCTCCTGACAATCACGCCCTACGACAGCTGGAAACGAGCGCATGCCCTGCATCATGCGTCTACGGGCGATCTCAGTCGCCGGGGCACAGGCGACATCCTCACCCTGACCGTGCGCGAGTACCTCGATCGGTCGCGCTATGGCCGGCTGCGCTATCGTCTGTACCGCAACCCGCTCGTCCTGATCGTGCTGGGTTCGCCGCTCAACTTTCTCGTCCTCCAGCGGTTTCCTTCCGGGATGGGCCTGCCGTGGCGCACCGCGTGGCGGGACGTGCTGGCGCTCGATCTCGGCCTTGCCGCCCTCGTGGCGGGGTTGGCCGTCCTGGCCGGCGGGATCGGGCCGGTCCTCTGGGTGCTGCTGCCGGTCGTCTGCGTCGCCGCCTGGATTGGCGGCTGGCTGTTCTACGTCCAGCACCAGTACGAGGAGACAGTCTGGGAGAGCGCGGAGACTTGGGACTTCCACCGCGCCGCGATCGGGAGCAGTTCCTATTACGTTCTGCCCCCGGTGCTGCAATGGTTCACCGGCAATGTCGGCCTGCACCACGTCCATCACCTGAACAGCCGCATCCCGAACTACCGGCTGCAGGAGTGCCTGGACGCGCACGCAACGCTCGGGCAGGTGGGCCGCTTGACGCTGCGCGACAGCCTGGCTTGCCTTGGGCTGGCTTTGTGGGACGAGGAAACTCGCAAGCTGGTTGGGTTCTCGCACCTGCGGTCGCTCCGGCCAGCCTGAGGGCGGCCGGGGGGAAGCTTCCCGTCGCTCCGGCGGGACGCGCCGATTGCGGTGGTCACCGGCCTCGCTACGCCTTCGCGCACCGCGTCGATCAGCCGGACGGCCAAGATTTCTGCCGACGACTAGGGCGCTCTTAAGCCGAAGTGGACACCGGTTCGGCGCAAGAGAGCGCGTCAAAACAAGAGCTCAGGGCCAATCAGACTGCCCGTGAGCAGACCTTTCGGTCGAACAGGCTCACTCGGTCTCGACGGCGGCCGGGGCGGCCTCGTCCAGGAAGAAGTCGACGGCGCGGGCGACCACGTCCGGGTTCCAGGCATGGGGCCCGTCATACTCGACATAGGTGAGGTCGTAGCCCGCGTCCCGGAGCTTGCGCGCATGCACGCGGGCGCTGCGGTCGATGGGGATCTGCTCGTCGCGCGTCCCGTGGGACAGGAAGAGCCGCGGCGTGCCGGTCTGCATCTGCACCGTGAGGAAGCCCGCCGACGAGATGACCACGTGGCTCGCGATGTCGCCGTTGGTCAGCCCCATCGACATCGCGTAGCTGCCGCCGTCCGAATGGCCCGCGAAGGCGAGCCGGCGCGGATCGATCAGGAAGCGCGCCGACACGGCGGCGAGCGCCTGGTCGAGCCGCTCCCGGTCCGGGCCGTTGCCCGCGATCACGAGGTCCCAGGTCGGGAACAGGGATTGCGGCGCCAGCAGCAGGAAGCCGCGGGCCTGGGCGTGGCCCTCCAGCATCGGCAGGATGCGCTCGGCGCTGCCGCCGCCGCCGTGGAAGAGCACGACGAGGGGCGTGGGCCGCTCCGCATCGATCCCCTCCGGCACCACGAGCACGGCGTCGCGCTCGGCGAAGAGGCCGAGGGGCTGCCGGCCGGGCGGCAGCGGCTCCCGGTCGGGCAGGCGGGGGCGGAAGCTCAGCCGGCCGGCGAGGGCGGGATCGAGCATGAGACCGTCGAGCATCGAGAACTCCGAAGCCGAAACGAGACGCGCCGCGGCCTGTGAGGGCCGCGGCGCGCGATCACGTCAGGAGGTTAAGGCGCATCAGGCCTTCTTCTTGAGGCCGCTCTGCGGGTTGAGGCTGCCGATATTGCCGCTCTCGCTGCCGGCCTCGGGGTCGATCACCGCGTTGATCAGGGTGGGACGGCCCGAATCCATCGCCGCGTCGACGGCGCGCTTGAGCTCGTCCGGCGTGGTGGCGTTCACGCCGACGCCGCCGAAGGCCTCCATCATCCGGTCGTAGCGCGAGTCCTTCACGAAGACCGTGGTGCCGGGGTCGCGCCCGGTCGGGTCGGTGTCGGTGCCGCGGTAGATGCCGTTGTTGTTGAAGACCACGATGCAGACGGGCAGCTCGTACCGGCAGATCGTCTCGACCTCCATGCCCGAGAAGCCGAAGGCCGAGTCGCCCTCGACCGCGAGAACCGGCTTGCCGGTCTCGATGGCGGCGGCAATGGCGAAGCCCATGCCGATGCCCATCACGCCCCAGGTGCCGACGTCCAGGCGCTTGCGCGGCTGGTACATGTCGATGACGCCGCGGGCGAGATCGAGGGTGTTGGCGCCCTCGTTGACGAGGATGGCGTCGGGCCGCTCCTTGATGACCGTCTTCAGGGCGCCGAGCGCGCCGTGGAAGTCCATCGGCGACACGTTGCGGCGGAGCTTCTGCTCCATCTTGGCGACGTTGGCTTCCTTCTTGGACTTGAGCGTATCGAGCCAGGCGGCCGGCGTGGCCTGCCAATCCTTGCCCATGCCCTCGAGGAGCGCGCTCACGCAGGAGCCGATATCGCCGACGACGGGGGCGACGATCTCGACGTTGGAGTCCATCTCCTTCGGCTCGATGTCGATCTGGATGAACTTCTTCGAGCCGGGCGCGCCCCAGGTCTTGCCCTTGCCGTGCGACAGGAGCCAGTTCAGCCGCGCGCCGACGAGCAGGACGACGTCCGAGTCCTTGAGCGCGGTGGAGCGCGCCGCGCCGGCCGAGAGCGGGTGGGTGTCGGGCAGGAGGCCCTTGGCCATGCTCATCGGCACGTAGGGGATGCCGCTATGCTCGACGAGGGCGCGCACCGCCTCGTCGGCCTGGGCGTAGGCGGCGCCCTTGCCGAGCACGATCAGCGGACGCTGGGCGCCCTTCAGCACGTCGAGGGCGCGCCGGATCGCGTCCTCGCCCGGGCGCTGGGCCGGGGCCGGATCGATCACCTTCACGAGGGACTTCTGGCCGGCATCGGCCTCCATCACCTGCGCGAAGAGCTTGGCCGGCAGGTCGAGATAGACGCCGCCCGGACGGCCCGAGACCGCCGCGCGGATGGCGCGGGCCACGCCGATGCCGATGTCGCAGGCGTGCAGGACGCGGAAGGCGGCCTTGCAGAGCGGCTTGGCGATGGCGAGCTGGTCCATCTCCTCGTAGTCGCCCTGCTGCAGGTCGACGATCTCGCGCTCGGAGGAGCCGGAGATCAGGATCATCGGGAAGCAGTTCGTCGTGGCGTTGGCGAGCGCGGTCAGGCCGTTGAGGAAGCCGGGGGCCGAGACCGTGAGGCAGACGCCGGGCTTCTTGGTGAGGAAGCCGGCGATCGCGGCGGCGTTGCCGGCGTTCTGCTCGTGGCGGAAGGACACGACGCGCATGCCGCGCGCCTGGGCGAGGCGGCCGAGATCGGTGATCGGGATGCCGGGCACGCCGTAGATCGTCTCGATGTCGTTGAGCTTCAGCGCGTCGATGACGAGGTTGAAGCCGTCGGTCAGCTCCGGCTCGGCCGCGACCGGCCCCTCGGCATTCGACTGGCGCAGCTCCTCCGTCATCGTCTCGACGGTGCTCGCCGCGAGATCGGCGGTGGTGCGGTCGTTGGCGGTGCGGTCCATGGCGCGTCCTTCCAGTCTTGTCTCTCGATCTTGTCGTTCGGCCGCCCGTACCGGGCGGTGTCTCGGGTCTCGGCGGTGCCGCGAGGGCTCCGCGAAAGCGTGGCGTCCGTCAGGCGGCGCGGGCGGACTCCATCCGCGCCCGGGCGGGCACGATGAAGGCCGGTGACGGCCCGAGGGCTGACATCGCCCGCCGAATGAAATGCTCGGCCGCAGTTGCGGGAAGGCGAGGTGCTGCAGATCCGGGCTTTGGCGACCATCGGGCGCCTGTTGCTCGGCTGTAATCCAGCATCCCACTCCTCCCGGCGGGCGGATCCTCTCGGTCCGCACTGTCGAGCTTCGGCGGGAAACCAGCTTCGCCCGGCACTGGACTGCGCGCGGAACCGAAAGCTGCTATCCTGAGGCCTGCTCGACTTCTTGGTCGACGGTATACCAGATGCAACCTTGCGCAGATTCGCCGGGGGGTGTCAATCAATCCGGCACGAAATTGCAGCCCGGTTGTCACTCGTTCCCAGGGTGCTCCTGGCTCAGGCATTTTGCTGCCGAGGACGGCAGGCGGCGCGCGGATCGGGCGCTGCGGGCGCCACCTTCGCGCCTGACGGGCGTTGAGGCACATGCCCGGCCGGGCGAGGCGCCCCGACCCCACGAGCTGAGAGGCTGGCATGGCGACGGATCGTGAGCGGACCCCGGCGGATGATGCCGACGAGACGCCGGCCGAGCGGCTGGAGAGCACCAATGCGCTGCTCGCCGCCTGGGCGGCCAGTTCCATCGAGGAGAGCGGTCCGCTGATCGAGCGGCTGGAGGCCCTCGGCTACGATCTGCGCGGCAAGTCGCGCGAGGAGATCGAGGCTGCGCTCAAGGCGCCACCGACGCGGCCGGCGCGCGGGTGAGCCCGTGGCCCGCCGGCATGCGTCTCGATCCTGACGTCTACGAGAGCCTGTGCCGCATGGCGGCGTCGGTCTCCGTCCCTCTCCACGAGGTCTTCCAGCAGATCGGGCCGATCGCGGTGCCGCCGCCGAGCCATGCGAGCGTCGCCGACCGGCTGTTCGTGGAGGTGGTGAACCAGCAGCTCTCGACCCGCGCCGCCCTGGCGATCTGGGGGCGGATCGAGGCCGCGGCCGCGGCGCGAAGCGAGCCGGTCCGCGCCCTGTTCGCCGAGGATTCGACGGGTGAGGCCGCCACCTCGCTGCGCGCCTGCGGCGTCTCGGGCAACAAGGTCCGGGCGCTCCAGGCGATCCATGCCGCCGATGCGGCGGGGCTGCTCGGGCCGGAGCTCGCCATGCTGCCCCATCCCGAGCGCGCGCGCCATCTCTGCCGCATCCGCGGGGTCGGGCCGTGGACCGCCGACATGATCGGCATCTTCCACTTCCTCGATCCCGACATCTGGCCCCTCGGCGACGTCGCCGCGGTGGGCACGCTGCGCCGTCTGGCCGGCTGCACGGATACCGTGCCGGTGGCGGCGTCCTTCGCTCCCTACCGCTCGCTGCTCGCCCGCTACCTGTGGCGCAGCCGCGACGCCGCGGCGCCCTCCGTCGCGGCCGCCTGAGGGATCCGGAGGAAAATCCGGAAACCGGATCGCCCGCTGGGACATTAACACTTGACGAACGATGCATGTCGCATCATGCGCTAGTTGTCCGTCGGGGCGCCGCGTCCGCGCGCCGAGCCCTACGGTCTCACTGGAACCACGATCCCGATGCCCGACGACAGTAGTCGATCGACCATGCCGCCTATGGCCGCGCTAGCGGGCCGCGCCTGATCATCGGATCGGCTCGCCCGCGACCGGCCTCGGCGGCTGGTCGCAAACGAGGTGAGCCATGTTTGTCCTCAACGGAGCTTCCCGGCGTGCCGCGCGCGGCGCCCGCCGCGATCACAGCGTGATCGTGATCGCCTTCATGATGGCCCTGGTCTTCGTGCCGGTTCTCGGTATGCACGCGGCCGTATCCGCCGGCAGCGACGCCGCCCTCTCCGCCGTGGCGGAGGGCATGGCCCAGGTCGCCAAGCGCTTCGAGCGTCAGCCGGGCTGATCCCGGCGCGCTGCCGCCCGCTTCGCCGTTCTCGCGCGGCGAAGCGGGCGGCAGCGCGCTCGATTGCCCAAGCGTTCGTTCCTGTCCCTGTGCTGGTTGATGGTTTGGCAGAAGGCGTCCTAACGGACCAGATCCCTCAAGTAATCCTGATTGGGCAATATGCGGGGATCGAAGCCGAGGAATCGACATATTTCGGTCCCGACGGATTCGTCACCCAAATTCCCAATGTAAATCCGATTTGTATTTGAAAAGAATTTTTCTATATCCTTGTAGTGTTTCACTTTCATATAGGCGAGTTCATCGTCGCCAACCTCGAGCAGAGTGGTTGGCCTTTGGTCGAGATATTTCCAATACTGTGCGCGCTCGAAGGGGTCGAGGGGGCGGCTGCCGATATGGCGCCGGACCGATGATATCCAAGCGTTGGTGGGCCGGTTCAGGGCAATGAACTTCGCATCGGGATAGATTTTGGCCAGAGGTTCATAGATCGAACAGATCGGCACGTCGCTGACGGTGTCAAAATCGTCGATCAGGGGTCGAAGACAGTCTGCGACGAAGTCCGGATCGTCCTCCCTGCCGACCACGAGGTTTTGGAAATCAACGTCGCCGTGCATCTGAGGCCAATGCTTCGTATTGAGACCGAGTGCATTCATAAGATAATGAATGCTCTGAGTTCCGCATCGATGCAGACTGATGTTGAATGTTTTAGGTCTCATATGAACTCCCAGCGCGGGTATCTTATCATTGTAATGTGCTAAATTTTTGTATTAAAACGCCGCACGATTGGCAGTGCGGCGCAATTATAATGTTGCAAACGCGCCTATCACAGCCGGACTTGTTGGCATAAGTTTTCAAGATGCGGAGATGATTGGCGTTGAGAGCGAATCATTGTCCCAATCCTGCAAGGATTTAGTTGCTCCGAGCCGCTAAGCTTTCTTCGCCAGGGCCCAGACGGCGATCGGGAACAACGGGTCATTGGTCAGAGGATGAACTGCGTTGTGCGACCTGTCATACTCGACCCACTGGGTCAAATTGCTGATGACCGCTCCGAGATTGCCCCAGCTTCCAACCGAGATGTTCTCCAAGGGAAAGCCGGCATCCTCAAGAAAATACTTCAACCCTTCATCGGTCCAGCGTGTGCAATCGGTTGGGTGAGGATGCCGGCGAACCAGGAACGGGGTCGTGATCATAAGGTATCCGCCTGGATTGAGCATCTTGAGGCAATTTACAGCACCTCTCCTGGGGTATTTGAGATGCTCCCAGACCTGTTCGGCTAATATGATGTCGAATGTCTCTGCGATTGGTGTTTCATCGATGATGATATCTGGATAGTCGATTGTTTTGTAATTCAGGAAATTCATTGTTCTCCAGCGATTGCCAGAGATTTCCAGTGCGCTCATTTCCCGGACGTTCAGCTTCGATACCATTTTCCAGGTGCTGTCATTCATGACATGCCGAAGCCAGCTCATTCATTCCCCCGTGATTGCTTATTGTCGAGCCGCGTCGATGCTCCGACGTTGCGGTCGCTCCGTTCTGCTTCGTCTACCACCCGAGCGTTCGGAGGGTCGACCTGAGATGCCCGACATCGATCTGCCATTCATCGCGATCGCCGCCATTGGGAAAGCAGATCATCCCGTACTGTAGGCCGAGGGCATGGCACAATGCCCAGTCGCTGCGATCCCAGAATGGTGATCGGCCTAAAACGTCGCTCGGCCTCAGCTCTACGACGACAGATCCTTCGGGCAAGAAGATCGCATTCGTGAGGCCGGCGCCATGCGGTCCAACAATAACGTCCGCTTCCGAGAATTTCTTCGCCTGTTGATCCGGTGACAAGGTCGAGTTGTTGATGATCTGAAAGCCGAACTCCGTCATGAGTTCCTCCACGTCGCTCTCATTCGTTATCGAGCGAATGGAAGAATCCCGCCGACTGACGTAAAGCCGTCGCGGCGGCATTCGATAGGCCGCGATGCCTTGTCGTTGCGGGTCATGATCCGGCTCCGTGCCGTCTCCGGACTCCGCCCGCCGGTTCGATGCGATGACCGACGATCGGTATTCCTTGAGCCTCGCGCCGACGAAGCCCGACACCCAGGTCCGTTCGAACAACGAGCTGACGATCAGAAGCCTCTCACAGCAGGCATCCTGTTCGCCCAGTTCAAGAATTCTCTCACGCGGAATCCCGATCTGGTCGAAGGAGAATTTCTGAAACTCCGTCAGCCTGGGCACGATCCACGTCGCATCGCGCCCATTCAGCAGAGCCTTGGCGGCCAGGATCGCTGGGATACATTCGCTGTGCCAATGCCGGTAATTGTCCGCCCACCGGTTCGCGGCGAGGACGCTGAGGCCGGCGACAGTCTGCGCGGGCGTACCGCGTAGACCATTCGGGTCCGCTCGCTCAAAGAGCCCAGCCTGTAGGGCCTTGAAGCCGCACGACTCGTCCGGCGGATTGTATAGGGTGTCGAGATCTACCGCTCCAAGCCCCTGTTTTGACGTGTGCTCTCCCTCTGAACCGGTATCCCATTCGGCGGAGCATGCTCTGGGGCGCAACATGACGCCGAGCGACGATCGGAGGATGGTCGCGTCGTGATAGACGCAGCAATTTATCTCTGCGGCATGATAGGCAACATTCCGAGAAAGTGCTCTGGCAAAATCTGGATCGACCCCCGATGCCGAACTCGTCGAGAACGGTTGGCGCAACTGGATTTTTCTATTGGGTTCAAGAATGTATTTGACGATCCTATCCGGATGGCCAGCGAGTGCATCGTCGAGACCTTGAGCATCTACGGTGATTTTGCCAAGTCTGGAAATATCCAGCATCATAGAGGTCTGAAACTTGCTGTGAGAGATGTTCGAGCAGATTGCAATTGAGGATATCAGCCACAAGAATTGTGGCAAGCCTGGAGCGCTCTTGAGCCGAAGTGGACGCCGGTTCGGTGCCCGGTCAAACGTCTGCCTCATCGAGGCGAAAGGCATCGCACCGTCAGCAGGGCGCGCCGCACCCCAAGCTCCTGCCATTATCTTGAGGCCTGACCCAGCAGGTGCTCGGCCTTCGGCCGCCCGCGCTGAAGGAGACGGCGTCCCGGCCGGTCAGGTGCAGGAGCAGCGCCCCCGCATCATATCCATGCAGGGGCGCGGCGATCACTTCGAGCGGCGTTCAGGCCCGGCAGGATTCGAAGCCCGAGCGGATCGCCTCCGCGTCGAGGTTGCGCCCGATGAAGACCACGCGCGACACGCGCGGCTCGTCGTCCCGCCAGTCGGCCTGGAGGTCCCCGTCGAGGATCATGTGCACGCCCTGGAAGACGAAGCGCTTCGGCTCGTCCGGGAAGGCGACGATGCCCTTGCAGCGCAGGATGTCCGGTCCCTGGACCTGGGTCAGGTTCGAGATCCAGGGCATGAACGTCTCGGGATCCACCGCGCCTTCGATCTTCGCCGAGACCGACTGGATGTCGGCGGCGTGGTGATGGTGGTGGCCCTCCTCCAGGAACTCCGGCTCGATGTCGAGGATACGGCCGAGATCGAAGGCATTGCGCTCCAGGACCGCGTCGAGGGGCACGGCGCAGTTCTGCGTCCGGTGGATCGTCGCGAAGGGGTTGATGCCGCGGATCTGGGCCTCGACCCGGTCGAGATCCTCCGCCGAGACGAGGTCCGACTTGTTGAGCAGGATCACGTCGGCGAAGGCGATCTGGTTCCTGGCCTCGGGTGCGTCCTCCAGCCGGTCCGAGAGCCATTTGGCGTCGGCCACCGTCACCACCGCGTCGAGGCGGGCGGCCTCGCCGACGTCCTGGTCCACGAAGAAGGTCTGGGCGACGGGGGCCGGGTCGGCGAGGCCGGTGGTCTCGACGATGATCGCGTCGAACTTGCCGCGCCGCTTCACAAGGCCGTCCATGATGCGGATCAGGTCGCCGCGCACCGTGCAGCAGACGCAGCCGTTGTTCATCTCGAACACTTCCTCGTCCGCGCCGACGACGAGGTCGTTGTCGATGCCGATCTCGCCGAACTCGTTGACGATCACGGCGTAGCGCTTGCCGTGATTCTCGGTGAGGATGCGGTTCAAGAGCGTGGTCTTGCCGGCGCCGAGATAGCCCGTGAGCACGGTGACGGGGATCTTCGCGGCCGCGGCGGACTGGGCTTCTGACATCGCTTCGGACATGACGGCTCTTCACGATCGGCGGGGCGGACCCCGGGGAGGCCGCGGGGACGCGGCCGGTCCCTGTCATATTGTAGCATCCGCCCCGGATGGAAGGTGTCGCCGAATGCCGGGCGGCCGGCGATTCCGGAGCAGGAATGAGCAATTTTGTGCATGGTTCTCGGCAGCATTGAGCAGAAAACGCTCAGAGAATTCAAAATTTACCGATCAACCTCCGACTTCGACGTAGATTTTTAGGGCATGATCGCTGCGGTTGTGTTATAGGCCGACCCACTTTCCGGTTCGGCATGAAGTGGAATGCTGAAATCGGGATACGCAATCCTTCCTCGGATCGGCCGGCGCGGGGCCTGTTCGGGGCGTTGGAATGCGGATGGTGGGTTCGATCGTTCCGGAGGGCAACCTTGCTTGACCTGGAGGCCGTAGCGCAGCGTTCGGTTCGGGCCGAGACGCTCGGGCAGATCGCCGACCTCGTCGGCTGCTCGGTGGAGGCGCTCACCGAGGGGCGCGGCCGGCCCGACCTGCGCGAGATCCTGGAACTGATGAGCCTGTGGCCGATGCTCGACGCCGCCGCGCGCGCCCGTCTCCTCGACGAGGCCCGCAGGGCCGCCACCGCCTGAGCGGTTCCGCTCAGGCCGGATCCGGCTTCCAGGTCCGGGCCGCGATCGCCGCCGTCTCCACCAGGGCTCCGTAGAGCTCAGGGTCCGCATCGTGGGCGCCCGCGCGGATCGCCCGGGCGAGGCTCGCGACGGGGTCGCTCCCGCCATCCGTGATCGTCGCGAGGGCGCGCGCCCAGGCGGCGTCCCGCGCGCCCTCGTTTTCCATCTCGCGCATGGCAATGCCGATGGCGTTGGCCACCATCAGGGCGACGAAGCGCTGCCGGCCGGCGAGACCCGGCGCGACCTCGTCGAGGAGGGCCTTGCGCGCGACGTCGAGCAGGGCGCGGCCATGGGGCTCGTCGTGCATGGTCAGGCGCTCCAGGCGTCGGGCGGGGTCAGGCGCAGGACGGCGCGCTCCAGCTCCGCCGCCATCCGCCCGGTGAGGGCGAGTTCGAGGGAGGTCTCGCGGCCGGAGACGTGGCGGTATCCCTGCTCCAGCGCGATCACCGCCCAGCGCAGATGGGCCATCACCTCCCAATAGGCGACACGCTCCCGATCGACCCGGCCGCCTTCGTCGGCGTAGCCGCGGTAGAAATCGGCGCGCGGGGCGATGCCGCCGGCCTCGAGATCGGGCCGGCCGAAGCGCCAGCAGGCGGCGCAGAACCAGCCGAGATCCTGGGCCGGGTCGCCCCAGCCGGCGAATTCCCAGTCGAGGATCGCGGTGAGGCCGGCCTCGTCCACCATGTAGTTGCCGGTGCGGAAATCGCGGTGCACCAGGGTAGAGGCGGGGCAGGGCGGCGCGCGGCGCTCGGCCCAGCGCAGGCCCCATTCGATGGCGGGCCGCCTCGCGCCGATCCCGTCGAGGCTCGCGCGCAGGGCCCGGATCTCGGCCAGGGCCGGATCGGGATCGGGCGCCCCGAGGAAGGCGAGCCGCGGCGGCGTATCGCCCGCCGGGAGGATCGCATGGATCCGCGCGAGCTGGCGCCCGAGCTCCTCCGCGAGCCGGGCGCGGTCGCCGCCGAGGCCCGCCTCCTTCACGATGCGCGGCCCGAGCCCGATGCCCGGCACGAGGCCCATCAGGGCGAAGGGCGCGCCGATCACGGCGGCGTCGGCGCAGAAGCCCACGGGCTCCGGCACGCGCACGCCCGCGCGGTGCGCCGCCTCGATCAGGCGGAATTCCTGCTCCCGCGTGCGGCTCGATGCGATGGTGGCCGCCGCGTCCTTGCGCAGCACGAAGTCCCGGGCGGCGCCCGCGATCGTGCAGCGCAGGCGCCAGTTCTCCTGGATGGCGCCGCCGCTGAGCGGGCTGATCTCGGTGAGGGCGAGATCGGGCGCGCCGAGCCGCGCGGCGATCCAGTCGCGCAGGGCCGCGCGGGCATCCGCGTCGAGCATCTCCGCGTCGCGCATGGCGTCAGAGCCCCGAGACGAGATGGCCGCCATCGACCGCGACGATGCTGCCGGTCATGTAGCTGCCGGCGTCGGAGGCGAGCAGCAGCAGGGCGCCGTCGAGCTCGCGCGCCCGGCCGAGGCGGCGCTGCGGCACGCGCCTGATCATCGCCTTGCCGGCATCGGAGCTGAAGAACTCGGCGTTCATCTCGGTCTCGACATAGCCCGGCGCGATGGCGTTCACGCGGATGCCGTGGCGGGCCCATTCGAGGGCGAGGCTCTTGGTGAGCTGCACCACCCCCGCCTTCGAGGCCGCATAGGCGGAGACGCCGCCGGTGACGCGCAGGCCGAGGATCGAGGCGACGTTGACGATGCTGCCGCCCCCGGTCGCCGCCATGCGGCGGCCGGCCTCCTGGGCGGTGAGGAACACGCCCTTGAGGTTGGTGTCGATCACGGCGTCCCAATCGGCCTCGGTGAGGTCGAGGGCGGTGGCGGGCGCCGCGATGCCGGCATTGTTGACGAGGATGTCGAGGCGCCCGAACCGCTCCTCGGCTGCCGCAATGGCCGCGGCGACGCTCGCGCGCTCCGTCACGTCCATCACCACGGCCTGCGCCTGCCCGCCCGCTGCCTCCACCGCGGTGACGGTGTCGGCCAGCGCGTCGGCGCGGCGGGCGGCGAGGCTCACCCGCGCGCCGGCCCGGGCGAGGGGGACGGCGAAGTGCCGGCCGAGGCCGCTGGATGCCCCGGTGACGAGGGCGTGCCGGCCATCGAGATTGAACAGATCCGTCATCGTGGAGCCTCAGTTCAGCCGCTCGACCGCCAGCGCGATGCCCTGGCCGCCGCCGATGCACATGGTGACGAGGCCGTGCCGGCCCTGGATGCGGGCGAGCTCGGCGATGAGCTTCACGGTGATGATCGCGCCCGTGGCGCCGATCGGGTGGCCGAGCGCGATGGCGCCGCCGTTCGGGTTCACCCTGGCCGGGTCGAGGTCGAGTTCCCGCGAGACCGCGC
The DNA here is from genome assembly GCF_902141855.1 of Methylobacterium dankookense. Taxonomy (GTDB): domain Bacteria; phylum Pseudomonadota; class Alphaproteobacteria; order Rhizobiales; family Beijerinckiaceae; genus Methylobacterium; species Methylobacterium dankookense. The sequence continues at coordinate 43,318 of NZ_CABFVH010000038.1, forward strand.
AAGCCTGGGCCGCGAAGGCCTCGTTCGATTCGATGACGTCGAAATCGCCCGCCTTCAGGCCGGTGCGCTCGCAGAGGCGGCGCACCGCCGGCACCGGGCCCATGCCCATCTCGGAGGGGTCGACGCCGGCATGGGCGTAGCCGACGAGCCGCGCCAGAGGCCGCAGGCCGGCCCGTTCGGCCGCGCGCTCGCTCATCAGCACCAGGGCGGCGGCGCCGTCGTTGAGGCCCGAGGCGTTGCCCGCCGTCACCGTGCCCTCCCGGGCGAAGGCGGGCTTGAGCTTGGCGAGGTCGGCCGGGCTCGTGGCCTTCGGGTGCTCGTCCGTGTCGAAGGTCGCGGGCTTGCGGTTCAGCGTGGCCGCGACGGGCAGGATCTGGTCCCTGAAGCGGCCCTCCCGGATCGCTTCTTGCGCCCGCGCCTGGCTCTCCGCCGCGAAGGCGTCCTGGTCGTCGCGCGAGATGCCATAGCGGCTCGCCACGTTCTCGGCGGTCACGCCCATATGGCCGTTGCCGAAGGGGTCGTTGAGGGCGCCGAGCATGTAGTCGAGGGCCTTCACGTCCCCCATCTTCTGGCCGAAGCGGGTGGTGGTGAGGAGGTGCGGCGAGCGGCTCATGCTCTCGGCGCCCGCCGCCACGGCGACCTCGGCATCGCCCAGCATGATCGCCTGTGCGGCCGAGACGATGGCCTGGGCGCCGCTGCCGCAGAGGCGGTTCACCGTGAAGGCCGGCACCTCCTTCGGCACGCCGCCCTCCATCGCTGCGACGCGGGCGATGTAGGCGTCCCACGGCTCGGTCGGGATCACGCTGCCGACCACCACATGCCCGACGCGGTCGCCCGCGATCTCGGCCCGGCGGAGCGCCTCGGCGATGCAGAGCGCCCCGAGCCGGCTCGGCGGCTCCGCGGCGAGGCTGCCGCCGAAGGTGCCCACCGCGGTGCGCACGCCGCTGACGATGACGACGCTCTCGGCCATGGCTCTGTCCTCCATCTCGTGTCGTGCGGGCGCGGCTGGGGGGCGCGGGGCCCGCTGCGGTTCAGGCCGCCACGTCCCAGGACCAGAAGGCGTCGCCCTCCGCGTCGAGGAACCGGTTCAGCACCATCTTGTGGACCTCGTCCGCCCCGTCCACGAGGCGGGCCTGGCGGGCGTAGCGGTAGATCCACTCCAGCACCGTGTCGGTGGAGTAGCCGCGGGCGCCGTTGATCTGGATCGCCGTGTCGGCCGCCGCGTGCAGGAGGTTGGCGACGTGGACCTTCGCCATCGAGATCTCCTTGCGGGCGAACGCGCCGCGGTCGAGGGCATCGGCCGCCTTCATCACGAGGAGGCGGCCGATCTCGATCCGCATGGCGAGGTCGCCGAGCATGAGCTGGATGCTCTCGCGGTCGGCGAGGCGCTGGCCGAAGCCCTGGCGCTCGGCGGCGTAGGCGCGGGCGATCTCGACGCAGCGCTTCGACAGGCCGAGCCAGCGCATGCAGTGGGTGAGCCGCGCCGGCCCGAGCCGGATCTGCGTCAGCTTCAGCCCGTCGCCCTCGTTCATCAGGACGTTCTCGGCTGGGATCTCCAGGCCCTCGAAGGCGAGCTCGCAATGGCCGCCATGCTCCTCCGGCCCCATGATCCCGATGCGGCGCAGGATCCGCCAGCCGGGCTGGTCCCTGTGGAACAGGAAGGCGCTCAGCCCCTTGCGCGCGTCGTCCGAGGTGCGCGCCATCAGGATGAAATGAGCGGCCTCCCCGGCGCCGGTGATGAACCATTTCCGACCGGTGACCATATAGCCGTCCCCGCGCCGCTCGGCCCGGGTGGCGATCATGCCGGGATCCGAGCCGCCGCCCGGATGCGGCTCCGTCATGGCGAAGGCCGAGCGCACCGCGCCCGAGACGATCGGCGCGAGCCAGCGCGCCTTCTGCTCCGGCGTGGCGACGCGCTCCAGAACCATCATGTTGCCGTCGTCGGGCGCGGCCGAGTTGAACACGACGGGCCCGAAGATCGAGCGGTTCATCGCCTCGTAGCAGACGGCCATGCCGACCTTGGAGAGCCCGGCGCCGCCGGTCTCCGGCTGCAGCTGGAGGCACCAGAGACCCTCCGCCTTCGCCTTCGCGCGCATGGCGTCGAGCAGCGGCAGGGCGATGTTGCCGTGCGAATCGTAGGACGCGGGGTCGCTCTCCCGCGGGATCAGCTCCGCCTCGACGAAGGCGGCGATCCGGCGGCGATAATCCTCGACCCGGGCGGGGATGCGGAATTCCATCGCAGCGATGCGCCTCTGCCTTGAAAACGAGCGAGCGCTCGCTTTTTATCGCCGTCGACGCGGCGAGGCAATCGCTCTCGCGAGCAGGTTCGAGGACATGACGACCGAGATGAAGGCCCTGCCGAGGAACGGGTCGGGCGACGCCTACGCGACGGAGGCGCTGTGCGCCCGCATCCTGGAACGGCACCGCGACCGGGTGAGCGTGCGCAAGGAGCGCCTCGCCACGCAGAACCTCGCCCGGATCATCGAGGCGGTGCTGGCGCTGTCGAGCCGGCAGGGCTTCCACGAGACCAGCCTGCGCGACCTCGCCCGCGAGACCGGCCTCAGCATGGGCGGCCTCTACACCTATTTCGACACCAAGGAGACGCTGCTCCTGATGATCCTGACGGAGGTGGTGGAGAGCGTGCAGGCTGCGCTCGCCGCGGCGCCTCCGGAGGTGGCGGCCCGTCCGCGGGCGCATCTGCGCTGGCTCATCGAGACCCATATCCGCCTGACCGAGGCGATGGGGCCGTGGTTCGTCTTCGCCTTCATGGAGGCGAAGGGCTTCCCGCCGCCGGCCCGGCGCCTCGCCACCGAGAGCGAGCTCGCCGTCGAGCAGATCTTCGCCCGGGTGCTGGAAGACGGCGTGGCCGAGGGCGTCTTCACGGTGGAGGACGTGACCCTCACCGCCGCCCTGATCAAGCCGCTGCTGCAGGACTGGTACGTGAAGCGCGCGAAATACGCCAAGCGCGGCCTGTCGATCGAGCGCTACGTGGCGGGGGTGATCGGCCTCGTGGAGCGCGCGATCCTGGCGCGGCCGGACGCGCGCATCTGAGGTCGCCGGGGCTCGGACCCGGCAGGCCGCCGGGGGGGTCGACCCCTCGGAGACGCCTTGCGTACCGCCTTACTTGCCGCTGGGCGCGGCCGAGCTGCCGGTGGTGGCGTTGCCGCCGCTGTCGCCTGCCGGGGCGCCCGGGGTCACGTTGTTGCCTTGCTGGGCCTGGGCCGCGGAGAGGGCGCCCGCCACCAGGGCGAGGGCGAGAAGCGGTGCGCGCAGGGTCTTCGCCGTCATTCGGTATCTCCCGATCTGAAATCCGATCCGATGCCGGATCGCTCGGGGGGCCTAACCGGAGGCCGGCCGCACCCGTTCCATGAACGCCGTTCGCGGGGATGGTCCACGGCAACGCCGCCTTAAGGCTTTGCCGGTGGAATCCGGCCCGTTCTCCCGAGCCCCGGGAGCCGGGGGCGCCCCTTGCAGATCAGGATCGTCGCGAGAAGCGGGCCTGTGCCGCGCTGGCAGGTGCTGCTGGGCGAGCGGCTCGCGGGGCTCGGCCATGCCGTGGCGTGGTCGCGGATTGCGCCGGCCCGGCCGGATCCGACCGCCTTCGCCCTGCTGCTGCAACTCGAAGCGCTGCTCTACCGCCGCCGCGGCCCTTGCCTCGCGGAGCGGATCGACCCCGCGCCAGGAGCGGACGCGGCAGGAGCGGACGCGGCCGGACCGGCCGACCTCACCATCGACCTCGCCGGCGATGTGGCCGGGGCGGACGCGCTCCGCCTCGTCGCCGACGGCTCGCCCGAGCCCGAGGCGATGGCCTGCGCCATCCTCGACGGGCGCGGGCCCCATCTCGCCGCCGTGCGGAATGGGCGCGTCCTCGCAGAGGCCCAGCCGGCCCTGGAGAACCGGGCTATGATCACGCCCTCTCTGGATCAGGTGCTGGAGCGGGCCGTCGACCTGCTGGCGGGCGCCGTGGCGGCGCCGGCGGGCGGGAACTTCGCCCCCGCGCTGCCGCCGCGGCTCGCCGCCGCTTCGGCGGTGCGCTTCCTCGTCGGGTCGCTCGCGGACAAGGTCCTCGGCCGGCTGCTGCGCCGGGGCGAGACCTGGAACATCGGCTGGCGCCCGCGCACCGCCGGGATCCCCGCCGACCCGGCCGGCTGGACGCAGAGCCCCTTCGCCTGGCTGCCCTGGGATCCCGGTCGCTACGTCGCCGACCCCTTCGTCGTGGAGCACGAGGGGCGGACCGTGATCCTCTGCGAGGAACTGCCCTTCGCCACGGGCCGCGGCGTCATCTCGGCGGTCACCCTCGACGCGGAGGGCCGGCCGGGGCCGCCGCGCGTGGTGCTGGAGCGGCCCTATCACCTGTCCTACCCGTTCGTGTTCCGGCACGGCGGCGAGATCTGGATGATCCCCGAGAGCTCGGCCAACCGCACGGTGGAGCTCTACCGCGCCGCGCGCTTCCCCGATTCCTGGGAGTTGGAGGCGGTGCTGATCCGGGACCTCTGCGCGGGCGACGCGACGGTGGAGCTGATCGACGGCACGTGGTGGCTGTTCTGCACGACCACGGGCCCGCACGGATCGAGCTGGGACGCGCTCAGCCTGTTCTCGGCGCCGGACCTGCGCGGGCCCTGGCGCCCGCATCCCGGCAACCCCGTCCTCATCGACGCCTCGGCGGCACGGCCGGCCGGCGCGCTCCTGAGGCACGATGGCGGGCTCTGGCGCGTCGCGCAGGATTGCCGGGCTCGCTACGGCGCCGGCCTCGCCCTGTGCCGGATCGACCGGCTCGACGGGGAGGGGTTCGGGCAGAGTGTGGCGGCCCGCTTGGCCCCGGCCTGGGGCGCGGTCGGCTGCCACACCTTCAACCGCTCCGAGCGTTTCGAGGTGATCGACGCGGTCTGGTCGACGCGGCGCGGCCGCGTCCAGATGGCGGGGTGAGAGTCTCTCAACCCCGCTGCGGGTCGGCCCGGCGGGCGGCGAGATAGGACAGGAAGATCGCGAAGATCCGCGGTCCCGCCACGAGGTAGCGGCGGCCGAGGCGGCGCGGCTCGGTCGCCAGCCGGAAGGCCCATTCGAGGCCGGCCCGCTGCATCCAGCGCGGCGCGCGCTGGCGTGCGCCCACCAGGAATTCGAGGCCTGCGCCGATGCACAGGCCGACGCCGCCGGTCTTGCCGCGGGCGGCGAGGCGCGCGGCCACGTGCTCCTGCTGCGGCGAGCCCACGGCGAGGAAGACGAGGGACGCGCCGCTCGCCTCGACGGCTTCCACGGTGGCGCGCATGGCCTCGGCGTCGCGCAGCAGGTTCATCGGCGGCCGGTACTGGTCGACCGCGGTGAGCCCGAGCAGCATGCGCATCTGGCGGGGCAGGCCCGGATCGCCGCCCACCACCAGGATCGGGGTGTCGCGGGCAAGCCGCGGATCGTTGAGGAGGTCGACCACGAGGTCGGCGCCCGGCGTCGCGGGCAGGTCGATCCGCGCGAGGCGGGCGAGCGCGCTGAGGATCCGGCTGTCGTTGAGGCAGAGCCAGGCGTTCCGGTAGAGCGCGGCCACCTCCGGATCCGAATCGATGCGGATCATGTGGTCGACGTTCGGGGTGACCACGTAGCGGAAGCGCGGATGCGTGCAGGCGCCCAGGATCGCCTCGACGATGGCCGGCCGGCTCAGCGGGTCGAAGCCGAGATTGATGAACTCTTTGCGGCTCGGCATGGGGCGGGCTCACGTCCGACGAGGATTGTGAGCCCGGTTCGAGCAACCGGCGTTCCGGGAATTCCGTGCCGTTCCGGGACGGAATCCGGAGTTTTAGGGGGGCGGGCGCCCGGCCCTGTGCCGGGGCCGGACGGTCGGTGGGACAGTGGCCTACGCGGCCGTCGCGGTGACGCCGCCCGAGCCCACATCCACGCCCTCGCGCTCGAGATAGGCGTGGGCCTCCTCGCGGCGCTCGAAGACGTGAGGCGCGAGGCCGCGCTTGCGCAGGGCCTCCTGCATCTTCAGGCGCAGGAAGGCGCTCGTCGCATAGCGGGTGGTCGTCAGGTAGTGGTACTTGCAGAGATACTCGATCATCTCCGCATAGTCGTCGTAGAGGCTCTCGGGGATGCGGAACCCGTCGTGGTTCACCACCGAGTTCACCCGCTGGCCCGCCTTCAGACAGGCGGTCTCCAGCACCTGGCGCAGGGCGTCGATGTCGCCCTTCGCGCGCACCTGCCAGCCCTCCAGGTTGACGAAGAGCAGGTTGCGCTCCTTGTCGTAGCTCACCCGCTCGGCGAGGTTGAGGTTCAGGAGGTCGGCGAGCAATTCCATCGGCTCGTCGCGGAAGATGCGCGGGTCCATCGGGATCGGGTTCTCGATCACCGGCATGAAGTCCATATGGGCGAGGATGTCGCGGCCGATATCGATGCCCGGCGCCACCTCGATCAGCTCCAGCCCCGCCTGGGTGAGGTGGAAGACGCAGCGCTCGGTCACGTAGAGCACCGGCTGCATCCGCTCCTTGGCGAAGGGGCCGCTGAAGGTGTTCTGCTCCACCTGCTTCACGAACTTGCGCGAGCGGCCTTCCTGCACGATGCGCAGGCGCCCCTCCTCGACCTTGGTGACGAGGCCGCCGCTCGTGAAGGTGCCCGCGAACACCACCTTGCGCGCGTTCTGCGAGATGTTGATGAAGCCGCCGCAGCCGTTGAGGCGCCCGCCGAAGCGGCTGGTGTTGACGCTGCCGTCGCCGTCGCACTCGGCCATGCCGAGGCAGGTCATGTCGAGGCCGCCGCCGTCGTAGAAGTCGAACATCTGGTTCTGGTCGATGATGCAGTCGGCATTCGTCGCCGCGCCGAAGCTCGACCCCGAGGCCAGCACCCCGCCGACCGCCCCGGCTTCCGTGGTCAGCGTGATGTAGGGGGTGACCTGCTCCTCGGCGGCCACCGCCGAGATGCCCTCCGGCGCGCCGACGCCGAGATTGACCACGCCGTTCGGCGGCAGCTCGAAGGCGGCGCGGCGAGCGATGATCTTGCGCTCGGTGAGCGCCATCTTGCGGATGCCGGCCACCGGGATCCGGATCTCGCCCGCGAGCGCCGCGTCGTGCATGACGCCGTAGTTCATGCGGTGCATCTCGGGCTCGGCGACCACCACGCAATCGACCAGCATGCCGGGTACGCGCACGTCCTTCGGCTTGATCGAGCCCTGCTCGACGATGCGCTCCACCTGCGCGACGACGAGCCCGCCATTGTTGCGCGCCGCCATGGCCTGAGCGAGGTTGTCGAGGGTCAACGCCTCCTTGGCCATGCAGATGTTGCCCGACGGGTCGGCCGAGGTGCCGCGGATGAAGGCCACGTCGATCTTGGTCGCCGAGTAGAACAGCCACTCCTCGCCATCGACGTCCACGAGCTTGACGATGTCGTCCTTCGTCACCGTGTTGACGCGCCCGCCGCCGTGGCGCGGATCGACATAGGTCTTGAGGCCGACCTTGGTGAACAGGCCGGGCTGGCCCGCCGCGCAGGCCCGGTAGAGCTGCGAGATCACGCCCTGGGGCAGGTTGTAGCCGAGGATGCGGTTCTCCTGGGCGGCCTGGGCCACCTTCGGCATGCGCCCGAAATTGGCGGCGATCACCCGGCGCAGCAGGCCGTCATGGTGCAGGCGCCCGGTGCCGAGCCCTTTGCTGTCGCCCGCGCCCGCGGTCATGATCAGGGTGAGGTCGCGCGGGGCGCCCGTCTCCACGAAGCGCGCCTCCAGCGCCGCGTGCAGCGCCTCGGGAATGCAGCTCTGCACGAAGCCCGTCGTCGTCACGACGTCGCCGTCCCGGATCAGGGCGATCGCTTCGGCGGCGCTGATGACCTTGTTCTTCTTCATGGGCTTGTTCCGTCCCTCTCCGTCCCTGCGCGCGCCGTGCCCGCACCCCTCTGGCGGGGGCTGTCGGGACCGGCCGGGACCGGGGCCGCGGCGACCTTTTCCGGGTCGAACCTGGCGCCGCCGGAGGGCGCCCCGGCATCCGGCCTCGTCGTGGCCCGGGTCTTCTGTGGCCGGAACGCCGCAGGGCGCGCGTTCCAGGCCGGCCCGGTCGCCAGAGACTAAGGTTCGCGCAAGCCTCGGCGCAATCGAAGTTTATTTGTGGCCGGGTTCAATTTCCCTCACGGCCGCGGTCTGATCTTGGGAGAATGAAGTATTTGGTATTCCAGATGCTAGCCGAGGCGCGGCGGGATGCCTTCGCGATACGGCGCAAGTCGGACCCCTCCGCCCTGGCCAGGGGGCGGCGCGCGGCGTAAGCGGGGCCGTCGGGGCCTCCACCCCGATCCGGCGCCCCCCGCGAGCCGCAGCGACCCCAGATGACCGCCCCGACCCAGACCGGCTCGACCGCGCGCCTGATCGGCGTCCTGATGGTGGCGGGTTTCGCCAGCACCTTCGCGCTGCGCTCGGTCGAGCCGCTGGTGGGCGTGCTCGCCCGGGAGCTGGCGAGCGACCCGCATCGCGTCGCCCTGCTCTCCACCGCCTTCGCGCTGCCCTACGCGTTGATCCAGCCGGTGCTCGGGCCGGTCGGCGACGCGCTCGGCAAGGAGCGGGTGATGGGCGCCTGCCTCGCGGTGCTCGCCGTGGCCCTGTGCTTCTGCGCGGCGGCCTCCGGGATCGACCAGCTCTTCGGCCTGCGGATGCTGGCGGGCGCGGCGGCGGGCGGCGTCATCCCGCTCGCCCTCGCGGTCCTCGGCGACCGGGTGGCGCTTGCGGGGCGGCAGGTGGCGATCGGGCGCTTCCTCGTCGCCGTCATCCTCGGCCAGCTCACCGGCTCGACCTTCGCCGGGCTGATCGAGGCCGAGGTCGGCTGGCGCGGCGTCTTCGCCATCACGGCGGGCATGGCGGCGCTCGCCTGCTTCGCGACGGTTTTCGGCTTCGACCGCAGCGGCCGCGCCCCGGCCCGGCGCCCGCGCTTCGGTGAGGCGCTGGTCCGCTATCGCGCGATCCTCGCCAATCCGCGGGCGCGGATCCTGTTCTCGGCCGTCTTCATCGAGGCGATCGCGGTATTCGGCATCTTCCCGCACCTCGCGCCGCTGATCGAGGCGCGCGGCGAGGGAGGCGCCCGCGAGGCCGGGCTCGCGCTGGCGGGCTTCGCGGCGGGCGGGCTGATCTACTCCGCCCTCGTCGGCCATCTCGTGCGCCTGCTCGGCCTGTCGCGGATGCTGGCCTGGGGCGGGGCGATCTGCGCGGGCGCGATGCTGGTGATCGGGTTCGCAGGGAACTGGCAGGCCGATTGCGCCGCGCTGACCGCCATGGGCCTCGGCTTCTACATGCTGCACAACACCTTCCAGACGCAGGTGACCGAGGTGGCGCCGCAGGCCCGCGCCTCGGCGGTGGCGCTGCACGCCTTCTCGTTCTTCTGCGGGCAGGCGCTCGGCGTGGCGGTGCTGGGCGCCGCACTTCAGCTCCTCGGCCAGTTCGGCGCGCTCGCCGCCTGCGCCGCCGTGATCCTGGCGCTCGGCTTGGTGGTGGGGCGGCTGCTCGCGCGCTGAGCGGTCAATGCAGCCGGAACTCGCCGTTCACCGCGCGCAGCTCCGCCGGCCGGATCAGGCGGGAATGGGCGACCTTCACCGAGTGCAGCGGCCCCTCGATCGAACTCTCCCAGAAGGCCAGGAAGCGCCGCAGCTCGGGGAAGTCCGGGAACAGGTCGTGATGCTGCCAGAGGAAGGTCTGGAGCAGGTGCGGATGGTCCGGCAGGCGGTAGAGGATCTCGGCCGTCGTGAGGCTGTAGCCTTCGAGCTGGTGACGGAAATCCGGCGAGACGGGCATTCTCGAACCTCGTTCGGTGAGCGCGACGGCCAAGCTTGACCCGAAGCGGCGAATCGATCAAGGGAGGCTCCGAAAAAACTATTGTTTTTCAAATTGTTAGCACTCGTTTGCCGGCGCTGCTGCTAAGTCGCGGCCATGGTGGCCCGCGTGGTGATGATTGATTAACCCTGTGCAAAAGGGCGGCCGTCCCCCGCCCACGCGTCCCCGTGCGCGGCCGGCGCCTTCCCCGCCTCGTGAAAAGGGGCCAAGCTGTGCCACGTCGGAGGAGCGAGTGGCATGTGCGTGGAGGCTCGGCCGGTCCGTCGATCGATCCTGGCGGCGCTCGCCTGCCTAGGGTGCGCGAGCCCGGCCCGCGCCGAGATCACGGTCCTGGCTGCCAAGATCACCGGCGGCGAGCTGTGGGTGCTCGGCTCCACCGACCAGATCGATGCCGAGATCAGCCTCGACGACCAGTTCCGGCAAAAGACCGACCGGAGCGGCAGCTTCCAGTTCAACGTGATCCACCATCCGGCCTCCTGCATCGTGACGCTGCGCATCGCCTCCCAGGAGCGGCGGGCGGTGGTGGGCGAGTGTGGCCAGCAGGGACCGCCCGGCCCTCCCGGGCCGCAGGGGCCCCCCGGTCCGGCCGGCTCGGCGCCCGCGGCGATGGCGGCCGTACCCGGCCCGCCGGGGCCTCCGGGACCGCGCGGAGAAGCGGGTCCGCGCGGCGAGGCGGGGCCGGCCGGACCTGCCGGCGCGCCCGGTCCCCGTGGGGAGCCCGGCGAGGCGGCTGCAGCCGGTCGCGACGGTGCCGCCGGGCCGCAGGGTCCCGCGGGACCGCCCGGTCCTCCGGGGCCGGCCGGCCAGCGCGGCGAGCCGGGCCCCGCCGGAGTGGCGGGGCCTGTGGGTGAGCGCGGTCCCGCGGGCGAAGCCGGTCCGCGCGGCGAGCCCGGATCCTCGGGCGACGTGGCGGCCAAGGGCGAGCCCGGCCCACGGGGCGAGACCGGTCCCGCCGGCCCGCCTGGACCCATCGGCCCCCCCGGTCCTCCGGGACCGCCCGGCGCCGCGGGCCGCCCCGGCCCGCCCGGCGAGGAGGGGCCACCCGGCAAGGTCGGGCCCCGTGGCCCGGCAGGTCCGGCAGGTCCGGCCGGCCCGCGCGGCCAGGC
>NZ_CABFVH010000039.1 GCF_902141855.1 Methylobacterium dankookense
CGGCCGCACCAGAGGGCAGTCTGCGAGAACGAGGTTAGGGGGTCAGAATTGGACGCCGATCCCCCGCCTCAAGGGGTCAAAGTTGCACGCCGAAACACATCGGGATCTAGGCCCGCACGCAGGATGCGCGGCAGGTGGCGCAGGACGATCCTGCGCGCGAGGCTCGGGGGTACGACAGGACCGGTCAAAGGAAATTCGTCCTCCATCTTCGTGATCCGACGCGTCAGGCTTCGCCGCGCTGGCCGAGGCGCAGCCAGCCCTCCTCCGTCAGCGCCCATCCGAGGTTCGGGTCGAGCGCCCACATCCGGCCCGTCAGCACGGCACTCCCGTCGATCACGCCGACGATGGCGGGAAGCGGCTGCGAGGCGGGCACCCAGCCCTCGACGAGGGGGGCCCACGCGAGCTCCCTGCGGATCGGCGACGCCCCCGCGACGACCCGCTCCAGGCGGCCGAGCAGCGTGCGCAGGGCGGCGACCTGCTCGTGCAGGTCGGCCGGAAGGTAGGCGGTCATCCAAGTCCCCCGTTTGCCGCGACGCCCGATGCGGGAGGCGTCCTCACGCGCCGACCTCCACCACGAGATCCGCGCGGAAGGCCGGGTTCTCGGAGCCGTACCCGCGGGGGTTGCAGATCACCCGTGTGGCGGCGTGCACGTAGTCGAGGCTGGCGTGGACGTGACCGTGAACCCAGAGGGCGGGGCGCCGGTCCTCGATCATCGGCCCGAGATCGGAGACGAAGGCCGGGTTCAGCGGGTCGCCGGCGAAGGCCGGCGCGACGGAGGCCGGTGCCGGGCCGTGGTGCGTGACCACCACCTGGTGCAACCCGCCGGGGGTCTCCCGGAGGACGGCGTCCAGGAAGGCGCGCGAGGCCTCGTGCAGGCCGAGCGCCTCCTCCGGGCGGAAGGGCCGCCGCGCGTGGCCCCAGCGGATGCGCCGGTGGTCGTTGAGGCCACGGCCGGCGGCGTCCATCGCCGCCCGCCGCCGTTCAAGGCCATCGAGCGCATAGTCGGTCCAGAGGGTGGCCCCGCAGAACCGGACGCCGCCGAGCGTGACCGCCTCGTCCTCCAGCAGGTGAATGCCGGCGGCTTGCGCGGCGGCACGGCCCAGCGCGAGTTCCTCGCCGTGGATGCGGCGGTAAAACTCGTGGTTGCCGGCGACCATCACGACCGGCATGTGGCGTCCGAGCGCTTCGGCCGCCCAGTCCACCGCGGCGCCCAGCCCCTCGCAGACGTCGCCAGCGACGACCACCACGTCAGCTTCGGGGATACGGGCCGGGTTCCACGGTGGCCCTCCCACTCCTTGGTGAAGGTCCGACAGGATCCAGATGCGCATGGGTGCCGTCCTTGGGCGATTGGGATGCGGGGCAGGGGTTCTCGGTCGGCGCCGGGGCGAACCGGTCCCAGTCGGTCACGGCCGCGGCGCCGGCGGGACGCGCGGCACCCAGGCCGCCCACCGCGCGGCGAGTTCGACCAGGTGACGCTCGTCCGGACGTCGGCGCGCCAATCGCCTCAGCGCGCTTGCGAGGACGACCGGGGCGGTTCGATCACCGCACAAGGCACGCAGCAGCAGGGCGCTCGCGACGGTGTCGGCCGCTGGTCCGCTCACCCCTTCCAGGCGCAGGACCGTGAGCGCGATGCGCGTGGTCGCGACCGGATCGCCCCGGAGCGCAGCGTCCCAGCGTCGCCGGGCGCAAGGGGGTTCGACCGCGCGCAACACCATGAGGAGTGAGCGCGCCGTCGCGGGACCGAGGGACTGCGGCGGCACGACCCGCCACAGCCTGAGCATCGGGGGCGCGCGCCTCAGCGCGGCGTTGGCGGCGGGCGGGCACGCAGGAGCGGCCGGGCAGGCGTCGCGGCGCCCGGAAGCAGGTCGGGACATGTCAGGCTATCTCCATGGCGTCGGGATGGGCGGGAGGGCGCGCGCTCACTGGAGCCCCGCCGCCGGCGTCGCCTCTGCCGGTGTCCCCAGGCGATAGAGGCGCGACAGCGTCCGCGCCCAAGTTCTTCCGTCCGTGGCGAAGACGTCCGAGGTGAGGGTGGGGCGCCCGGAAGTGATGGTCGGGTGGCCGAAGGAGACGCCGGCAAGCACCCGCGTCCGGCCGCTCAGAAAACTCCAGGATTCCATGAGCGGCGCCCGCGCCATCTCCTCCGGAGCCGGTCCGCCTTGCTCCAGCGCCTCCAGCGCGTCGGCGAGGTCGCGCAGCCGGTCGCAGAGCCGCCGCTCGTCGGGGGTGATGGGCAGGTCGGGATCAAGGCCGAGCGCGCGGGCGAACCGCCCGCTGTCGAGGGAAGCGACGAAGGGATCCTGGGCGGCCACCTCGATGGCGGCGAGAAGGAGCATGCCCTGCCGCACCGTTCCGGCCAGCGGATGGCCCGCCGCGACGGCGTGCGCCTCGGACCGCGTCGGCGCAGGCAGGGCCACGGGCAGGAACCGGCACCCGTCGCCGGCCCCGGCGCGGCGGAGGAGGGGGCGCATCGCCTGTTCGAAACGGGTGGCGTCCGGACCTCCGCCGGCACGTCCGGCCCCGAGCAACCAGATCGGGGCAGGGGATCCGGGCTCCGGCCCCGCGCCCGAAGCCTGATCCGGCGCCGGCCGCCCCGCGGTTACCTGCTCCCCGCACTGACCAAGGGCGAAGGCTGCGAGGCGCTCCTCCATGGCGCCCGGGCCGACGACGACCACCGACAAGGCCGCCGCCTCGCGCAAGCTGCGCTCGGGGAGCCAGGAGAGCGGAAGGTCCAGGACGACGTCCCGCGCCGTGGCCCGTGCCTGCCTGATCAGCTCCTCCGGATCGTCGAAGGTCATGAGGTCGCCGGGTTCGGCCTCGACGACGCACAGGGCCTCTGGCATCGTCTCCGGGATCCGGGCAAGGCCCTGTCCCCGCTCGGTGATCCTCAGCAACGTGGCGGGCCGTGCGGCGGTCGCCAGGGCGTGGGCCGCCACGAGGGCGGCATGGGTCGCGGCCGAACGGCCATCGGCCCCGTAGAAGGCGTAGAGCATGGAGCAGTCCCATCCCGAGAGAGCGGAGCGGGCCACGGATGCCGGCGATGGAGTGGGACCACGCGCGGACGGGCGAGCTCAAACGAAGAGATGGAACTATACCACAGGTGTAATATTTTATCACGAGCAAAGCAAGCCGCCGCTCGACTTATCCTCAGCCAACGTCGAAGCGCTGGAGCCCGGCGCATCCCTGCCGGGTGTCGTGTGCCAAGCAGCCCGGGAGTTGCTCGGTCTGACGCAGCTTGAATTCTCGAAGCTCTCGGACGTCAGCAAGAAAACGATCAATGATTACGAGAACCAGAAAGTGGAGCCCCGGGGCCGTGTGGTACGGGCCTTGCGCGAAGCCCTGGAGAACCGTGGGGCGCGCTTCTACCGAAGCGGAGAAGCGATTGGCGTTCTGGTCAGCAGGACGCAGGCGAAGCACGACGGCGTCGGAGCCGGTCCCTGAGCGAGGCTGAACGGGATCGCCCCAGGGACGAACTTCAACCCTATACTTCGGCTACATCTAAGGCGGCCCGCGGAGCAAAGGTCCATTCACGGCAATCAAGATGGTTGCCGGTTCCATAGTCCGCGGTAACCATCTCAACATCCGGAGCACCGAGGCCCCCTTAATGTCGGATGCTGAGGCGGGCTGCGCCTCCTGGACCACGTCGATGCCCACGGTTCAAGCAATGCGCCGGCCGGCACCACACTCGGCCCCCAGAGGACAGGCGGGAGGCACTCCATCGTCCTGACGGGCGCAACTGAAGCATCCTCCGGCCCACGACCTTGACCTGCCCGGCGTTTTCAGCGGCGCGGACCTGAACCCGGTCGCCGGGCTTCAGCATCGAGAAGTGCAATGTCGGACGCATCGGGAGGCGCATGGACATCGCCTTCATCGGCGGCTTCCGCACAGGGCCGTGCTGGATCACGGCAGCTGCCGCGCATCATTGACTTTGCGGACGACGGCGGCAATCCAGGGTCGCTCCTCGTCGGAACGCCAGATTCTATATTGCGGATCGGCCCGCTTGAGACAGACGCGATGATGGGCCGGAACGTTGTCGGCCTAGGCTGCGTGGCTGGCAGATATTGTCAGCTGACTTGTTACGAACCCTGCAAGCAAAGCCAGCGTGGCGCCCATAAGAAATCTCATACCCATCCCCCGTACTGCGCGAACGATCCGGGCCGGAGGTTAGAAATTCCAACCTGAATGGCCTCGGCCCAAGTCAATCGCTTGAGCTGCACAGGCCAAGGTCGCGAGTGCCGCCGACACCGGTGCCTCGGCAAGGTGGGCGCTATCCAATGAAACTCGCAGCGCCGATCCCGATAGCACTTGATCAAGCCCCCCCAACGGGCCGATCCCAGCGGGCCTTCCCCTCAGCTTTGCTGTTTCATCTCGAAATCCCACCCTTAATCAGTGGGCGGCCTTATGCTCCCTTGACCCCGTACCATAGTACGGAGTGTAGGCTCGTGGAGTGTTGGTGATGCCGGGACGGCAGATGAGGAATTTGACCATCGGAAAAGCGGCGCAGGAGGCTGGTGTCGGCGTCGAGACCATCCGGTTCTACGAGCGCCAGGGTCTGATCGAGCAGCCGGCCAAGGGGGCAGGCTATCGGACCTACCCGCCCGAGGTGGTCGCTCGCATCCGCTTCATCCGGCAGGCCCAGAGGATCGGGTTTTCCCTCAGGGAGGCGCAGGAGCTGCTCGCCCTGCGGGCTAACCCGGAGGCCGACTGCGCCGATGTGCGTGCCCAAGCCCAGCACAAGATCGCAGAGGTGGACGAGAAGATCTCCGAGCTCCTGCGCGTCCGCGCTGCCTTGGAGGCCGTGGTCGCGTCGTGCCCGGGCCACGGCGGCCTGAGCGGCTGCACCATCCTGGAAGCTCTCGACGAGGCTCCGCGGGAGCCGAGTACCTGCCGATGCGACGAACCGAGGAAGAGGAACACGCCATGAGGACGGTCACCCTGAAGGTCGAAGGTTGGCGGTGCGCCGCCTGCTCCGCCTCGGTCGGCTCCCTGCTGGAGGCTCATCCCGGCGTCCGCGGCATCGACGTCTCCTTCGACGAGGGACGCGTCCGAGCCCTCTTCGACCCGGCGGCCACAAGCGAGGACCGCCTCGTCGAGCTGATCGAGAAGCGCGGCTTCCGCGTCGTGGCCCGCACCTCGGCCTGATCCACCCGACCGGACATTCCAGGAGGCAGACCGATGGCCACAGCGGCCCTCGAAACCGACCTTTCCCTATGGAGCGAGGAGCCTGCCAGCCGGCCCGACCGGGCGCGCATCCGTGCTCGGATCGGCGGCCTGCACTGCTCGCTCTGCACCGGGACCATCGAGAAGGCCCTGGGCAGCCAGCCCGGCGTCGACAAAGTGGCGGTCAGCCTGACCCACGAGCAGGCCCTCGTCGAGTACGACCCGAGGGTCGCGCGGCCGGCCGCGTTGCTGGGGATCCTGCGCGACATCGGCTACACCATCTCCGACCCGCGCAAGGTCCGGCCCTACGAGGAGGAGGAGCGCGATCTTGTGCGCGAGAGCCGCCGCTTCGTCGTGGCGGTCGCCCTGAGCGTCGCCTCGATTCCCATCATCGCGGACCCCACCCTCGGCTGGATCGGCTTCCTGCCCGCCCTGGTCTGCCTTAGCCTCGGCGCGATGGTCTTCCTTGTCCTGCGGAAGACCAGCCTCCTCGCTGCGGCCGCCAGCACCGTCGGTCTCGCCGCCGTGGCGCTCGGCCTGCTCTACCTGAACCTCCAGGGTTACCTTGCGGCCTTCGCCCCCTGGCTCGTCGCGGCGCTCGCGGTCGTGCTCGTCTTCGGGGTTGGGGGCCACATCCTGCACATGGCCATCCAGGCCCTCCGCCGCGGCATCCTGAACCAGCACGTGCTGCTGGAGATCGGCGCCTTCGCGGGCATGCTCGGCGGCGTCATCGGGCTGGTCCTCGAACGGCCGGACTACCCGACCGCGCCGTTCTTCGCCGTCTCGGTCATGGTCGCGACCTACCACATCTTCTCCGAGTGGCTGTCGCTTATCGTCAAGACGCGCAGCTCCCAGGCCGTGAAGCGGCTCCTCGACCTTCAGCCGGAGACCGCCCGCATGGTCCGGGACGGACAGGAGCGGGATGTGCCACTGGACGCCGTCGCGGCCGGCGACCTCGTCCGCATCCGCCCCGGGGAACGCGTGCCCGTCGACGGCACGGTCGCGGGCGGCCGCTCCGCCGTCGACCAGGCCCTCATCACCGGCGAGCCCATCCCGGTCGAGCGCGCGGAGGGCGACGCCGTCATCGGCGGCTCGATCAACGGCACCGGCACCCTGCTGGTGCGGGTGACCGCGGTGGGGGCCGGCAGCTTCCTGCAGAAGGTGGTGCGCGAGGTCGAGGACGCCCGCGCCCTCAAGCCCGGCCTGCTCCACCTCGTCGACCGCGTCCTGCAGGTCTACACCCCGACCGTGCTCGTGGTTGCCGCGCTGGCCTACGTCGGCTGGCTCGCCATGACCTCGTTGGCCGGCGGCGAACCCGACATCGAGCGGGCCGTGTTCGCGGGCCTGAGCGTCCTGGTCATGGGCTACCCGTGCGCCGTCGGCATCTCGGCGCCCCTCTCCATCGTGCGGGGGGCCGGCGAGGCCGCCGAGCACGGCATCCTGATGCGGACCGGCGAGGCCTTCCAGGGCTACCGCCTCGTCGACACGGTCGTCCTCGACAAGACCGGGACCCTCACCGAGGGCCGACCCACGGTCCGCGAGGTCGAGGCGTTCTCCGGGAGCGAGGCCGATCTCGTCGCCCTTGCCGCCGCGGCCGAGGCCACGTCCGAGCACCCGCTCGCGCAGGCGGTGGTCAAGGCCGCGTTCGCGCGCGGCGCCGTGCCCCCGGACGTGACCTCGTTCGAGGCCGTTCCGGGCAAGGGCGTCGTCGCCCGCACCGGGGCGGGCGAGGTCCTGGTCGGCAGCCCGGCGTTCCTAGCGGGCCGGGGCATCGACCTCTCGTCCGCAGCGGCTCGCATCCAGGACCTGGAGGGGGCCGGGCGCACCGTCATCGTGGTCGGTCGGGACCGTCGCCTGCTGGGCCTGCTCGCCCTCGACGACAGGCTACGGTCCGACGCGGCGCGGGCGGTCGCGGCCTTGCGGGCCGAGGGCCTGCGGACGGTCCTGCTCACCGGTGACAACGAGCCGGCCGCTTGCCGGATCGCCGCCGAGGCGGGCATCGACGAAGTCCACGCGGGGGTACTGCCCGACGGCAAGGCGGAGACCGTGCGGCGCCTCCAGGCGACTGCCAAGGTCGCCATGGTCGGCGACGGCATCAACGACGCGCCCGCCCTGATGCAGGCCGACGTCGGCATCGCCATGGGCGGGGGTACCGACATCGCCATCGAGGCCGCGGACATCATCATCCTGTCGAACCGCCTGGCCGCGCTGCCGCTCGCCCGCCGCATCAGCCGGCGCAGCTACGCCAAGATGCTCCAGAACGTCTGGCTGGCCTTCGCCTTCAACGGCCTTGGCATCCCGGTCGCCGCGACCGGCCTCGTCAATCCGATCTGGGCCATGGTCGCCATGGCGGTGAGCGTCACCGCGATCTTCCTCAATTCCCTTTGGGGCCAGCCCGGACTGTTCCTGGGCGCGATCACGAGCGTCGGCAGCCTGCCCGGCACGAACGGGCTCGCGACCGAAAGAGGTCGGCGATGAAGTTCCTGAATTCTTCGAGCGCGGCGGTCGCGCTGGCGGCCCTCCTCCTGGGACCGGGCAGGCCGGTTCGGGCCCAGGAGGATGCGCCGGCCATGTCACGCCGCGGCTCCGACCTGAGGGTCGCGACCATCCCGGTGGAAGGCATGGCCTGCCTCTCCTGCGCCGCCTCGATCAAGCGTGCGGTCCGGAAGGTGGACGGGGTGACCGACGCGGAGATCGATTTCGTCGGCCGCACGCTCCGCGTCACCTACGCCGCTGGCCGACCCCTCTTGCTCGGTCGCGTGCGGACGGCCATCGCGGGCCTCGGTTACACCCCCGGTCCTCCCATGGTGGCGCCGTGACGCTCGAACACCTCGTCCAGCCCTTGGCGACCGGCGCCGGCGGGCCGGCCGCCCTCTGGATCGGATTCCTCGCCGGGGTGCTGGCCAGCGCGGTCTGCCCCTGCACCCTGCCGGTCGGGCTGGGCCTGGCCAGCGTCGCCGGGGCCTCGGAGGCGGGGTCCCGCCGCGCCGGACTGCAGGTGGCCGGGGCCTTCTTTGCCGGAATCGTCCTGAGCCTCGCCGCCCTCGGCTCCGCGGCGGGACATCTCGGCGCGCTCGCGACGGAGGCGTTCGGCCGGAACTGGGCCCTGCTCATGGCCGTCGTTTCGCTCGCGGCGGCGCTGCTCGCATTTTGGTGGCCGCGCCTGCGCACCCGAGCGCTGACAGCCTGGCGCCGCCCCGGCCTCCTCGGCGCCTTCGCCTACGGCTTGGTGTTCAGCGTCGGCACCTCAGTCGCGCCGCTGCTGCTGCTGCTCACGGTGGCGGCTGCGGAGGGTCGGACCGGGCGCGGCGTCGTCCTCGCCCTCGCATTCGGCCTCGGTCGGGGCCTGCCCTTCCTCGCCGCCGGTGCGGCCGGGAGCGCGGTCACCCGCCTGGCCCGCCTCGGCGTCTGGGGGCGAGCCCTGCAGCTCCTCAGCGGCGCTGCGCTCCTACTGGTCAGCGCCTACTACGCACGGGTCTACGCGGACCTGCTCTGAACCCCGGAGACCTCATGAGCGACGAAACCGCCTCCCTGACGGAGGTCACCCTCTCCGTGCCGGGAATGCTGTGCGACAGGTGCGCCGAGACGGTCCGTGACCTGCTGATGGCCGTTCCGGGGATCCGGCAGGCGAGGTCCAGCGCGTGGCGCAAGTACGTCGCCGTTCGGTTCGAGCCGT
Organism: Methylobacterium dankookense; assembly: GCF_902141855.1. GTDB lineage: Bacteria > Pseudomonadota > Alphaproteobacteria > Rhizobiales > Beijerinckiaceae > Methylobacterium > Methylobacterium dankookense. The sequence goes on from NZ_CABFVH010000039.1 coordinate 8,837, forward strand.
CCCGCGTCGGACCCGCGGAGATCCGGGCGGCGCTCGCCAACGGCGGGTTCGACGGCGCCGAGGTGCAGGCATGATCCCCGGAGCGGCAGAGCCCGCGGAGGTCGACCGCGAGCGCCTGCTCCGCGTGCTCGCGGCGGCGGCATTCGTGATCTTCTTCCAGGCGTTCATGGTCGCGCCGGTCCTGCCGCAGTTGGCGCAGGGGTTCGGCGTCTCGCCCGAGCGCGTCGGGCTCATCGTTCCCGCCTACCTGATCCCGTACGGCGCGGCGACGTTGGTCTACGGTTTGCTGGCGGACCGCCTCGGCGTCTGGCGCGTCATGGCGGGTTCCCTGGGCACCTTCGCGGCGCTGACGGCCCTGACGGCCACGGCGAGCTCGGTCGGGCAACTCGCCATGTGGCGCTTCATGACCGGCCTGGGGGCGAGCGGGGTCGTTCCGCTCGGCCTGGTTCTCGTAGGCCGGCTCTTCCCCTACAAACGACGCGGGCGCCCCCTGGGATGGTTGTTTGGGGCAATGGCCGGCGGCATGGCCTTCGGGTCGACCTTCGGTGCCCTGCTCGAACCGGTCGTGGGATGGCGCGGCCTATTCCTCACCGTTGGCGTCGCCGGGGGCGCGCTCCTGCTCGTCCTCGCGCCGTCACAGGGGATCATCCCGGGCGCCACGGCGGCCGGGACACGGCTGCCCGACCTGTTCCGCGGCTATCGCGACCTCCTGCTCAACCCACGCGGATGCCGCACCTACGGCTTTGTCCTGCTCAACTCGATGTTCCATTCCGGCGTGTTCACCTGGCTCGGCCTGTACTTCGAGCAGCGATACGGGCTCGGTCCCGTCGGGGTCGGCCTTGCGCTCCTCGGCTACGGCATCCCGGGCTTCCTCCTGGGGCCCGTCATCGGCCGCATCGCGGACCGGCGAGGGCGCGGCCGCCTGCTCCCGGCCGGCCTGCTCCTGGGGGCCTTGTCGGCGGCGGCCCTGACCCTCAACGCGCCGCTTCTCCTGGCGGCGGTGGCGGTGACGGTCCTGTCGCTCGGCTACGACATGACCCAGCCGCTGCTCGCCGGCATCGTCACCGCGCTCGGGGGCCAACGTCCGGGCCAGGCCATGGGGCTCAACGTCTGCCTGCTGTTCACCGGGTTCGGGCTGGGAAGCCTGCTCTTCGGCGGCTTGCTCCGTTTCGGGGTCGGGACGACGCTCGCCCTGTTCGCGGCGGCGGAACTTGCGCTCGCCGCAGCGGCCGTACGTCTCTTCCGGTCCGAGACGCCGTCCGTCGAGGTAGGACGCCCATGAGCGCATCGACACCCGAATTCGAGGCGGAAGCCCTCGACACCCTCATCCTGGCCGCGTTCCAGCGAGCGCGGCGGGAGGGGGCAACGGCCACGGCCGAGCATCTCCTCCGCGCACTGGAGGCCCTCGTCGACGATGCCGGGAGTCTCGCGCGTACCTCGGCTTGCCTCGACGACGCCTATCTCAGCCTCGCCAGGGTCGCCCAAGGGAACACGTGCGCCCGCCATCGAAACTCGCTGTGAGGAGGCTGCTGCGCAATCTCACCTCGGCGGTAGCACGCGAACGCGCGCCGGCCCGTTGATTAGAACAGGACGACGTCGCCGGGGTCGGCCTCCATGTCTTCGACATCGATGCTCGACCGGCATGGCCGGGCCTCCTGACGTGCTGCTCCGAGGCCTCTCCGCTTGCACGTGCTGCTCGGTCATATCGCTACGCCCTCGGCCGTGCGGCAGGAGGCGAGGTCCAGCGGTAGTCCCGAGCCGCCCGCCATCGGGTTCACGCGCCACTCGGGAACAGTCTCCTTGCAGCTGGCCTCGCGTAGTGCGCGAGATATCTCTCACCGCAAAATAGGCTCGGGTCCTTTGTCACAGTGCTTCTGGGCAGTGCCCCGCCCGGTCCGACCCGATGGAATTGCATCGCAGCTGTAGCGATCCGGCCGGACGCGAAGCTCGGTTGGACGTGCAATAGTCGAGGTGTGCGCCCCGATAGCGGTGCGAAAGTCGCGAGATGCGTCAGGTGCCACCGCAGCAGCGTGCAGTTTGCCCACACCGCTCGGCCTCTTGGACCGGTGGGCAGGGTATGTCGCCGTAGGAGCAGAAGACACAGCAATCTCCGGCCTTGGGGCGAAGGAGCGTGCCGCAGCCGGTGCATTCATAGAAGAACTGGCAGGCGTCGGCCGGCATCGTTTCCTTGGCCTGCCGGGCGCACTGCGGGCAGGTGAGCGTCGAATTGAGCTGCATCGTCACCCTCGCATCGCCCTTAACAGTAGCGGCTCGATATGTGGCCCCCACACCAAGGCAAGGCCGACCAGCAGGGTACCGGATCCGAGCAGGACCACCGTCCGCCATCGGGAGGAAGGCTCCGTGCAGGGTCCATGCAGCGCGCACGCCGTCGCGCGGGATCGGACCAGCAGGCCCCAGGCGACAAGCAGCGCAAGGACCCCCCCGCCTAGCAGAAAGGGACGAAGGTTCGTCAGAAGGCTCAGGCCACCGAGCACCGTGCCTGTTGCACCGAGCCCGACCAGCGCGACCGGCAAGGCACAGCACGACGACGCCGCGAGCGCCCCCATCCCAAACAGGGTGCCCAAGCCGGCAAGCCAACCGGTGGAGACCGTGCTGCGATCCGGTTCTTCGGTGGGTTCGGTCACGGTGCGAACCGTCATGTGTGGTGCTCCTGACTGATGCATGGCACCCTGCATCCCGTAGCTACTACGGGTTCAAGCGGCAAAATGGTCACGGCATCGCGCGGTATCAGCATCGGGCAATTGGCCAAGGCGACGGGCGTCAACCTCGAAACCATCCGCTACTACGAGAGCATCCGGCTCATGCCGCCGCCTCCCAGAACCAGGGGCGGCCATCGCGCGTATGACCGCACCCATGTCCAGCGCCTGGCCTTCATCCGCCATGCCCGAGAGCTGGGCTTTGGCATCGAGGACGTTCGGGCACTGCTGAGGCTCGCGGAACCGGACCGCCGGTCCTGCGCCGAGGTCCGGGATATCGCAAGCGCACACCTAGCGGCGGTGCGAGCCAAGCTTACCCACTTGGTGGCGCTGGAACGTATCCTTGACGGAACCGTCGAGCGATGTTCGGGCGAACAGGTGCCGATCTGCCCGATCCTCGACATGCTAGGCCGGCCGTCCTGAAGCTTGCCACAGCTCCAGGCTCAAGCGTCGAGCGGGCTCAAGCCAGCTCGCCGCCGCGGTAGCGGACGAACCTGGGTCGTCCCTGAGGCCCGAACCGCAAGACCTCGTAGACATCCGATTCCATGCCCTCGACCTCCATGCCTGGCGAGCCGAGCGGCATGCCCGGGACGGCCAGCCCGCGCCTTGGGGCCTTTCCGCCAGGAGCCGCTTGATCGCCCCGGCGGAGACGTGCCCCTCGGCCACATACCCGCCGACGAGGACGGTGTGGAAGGAGGCAAGGTCCCGCGGCACGCCGAGGCCAGCCTTCAGCGGGTTCACCGATCCCTTGGTCACCGCCACCGCGAAGCCGGCCTCGCGCAGGTGGGCGACCCACTTCTCGCAGCAGCTGCAGCTCGGGTTTATGGTCACCGCGACCGTGGGCAGCTCGTTCGCCGGGGCGCTCCGTCCGGTTCAAACCCGCATCCGCAGAAGCCGCAGCGCGTTCGCCGTCACGAGGACCGTTGCCCCGGTATCGGCGAGGATGGCCGGCCACAGGCCGGTGATGCCAAGGACCGTCGTCGCCAGGAACACCGCCTTCAGGCCGAGCGCGATGGCGAGGTTCGCCCGGATGTTGGCAAGCGTCCGGCGCGAGAGCTCGATCATGCGGGCGACGTCGGCGACGCGCCCGTGAAGGACCGCCGCGTCGGCCGTCTCCAGCGCAACGTCGGCGCCCCCGCCCATCGCGATACCGACATCCGCGGCCGCGAGCGCCGGCGCGTCGTTGATGCCGTCGCCGACCTTCGCCACAACCGCACCGCCGGCCTGCAGCCCGCGTACGATCCGCTGCTTGTCCTCGGGCAGGAGTTCGGCAAAAGCCTCAATGCCGAGCGCGTCGGCCACGGCCCGCGCGGTGCGCGCGTTGTCGCCGGTGAGCATGACCGCCCCAACGCCCTCCGCCGCCAAGCGGTCGACGCCGGCCTTTGCGTCCGGCCGAGGCTCGTCCCGCATGGAGAGCAACCCAGCCACCACCCCATCCGCGAGGAGCACGGACACCGTCTTGCCTTCGCCCTGAAGCTCGGAGACCTGGGCCTCCTGCCCACCCGTGAGTGCCGTGCGGGCGGCCGCCTCCCGCGGCGAGCCCAGGAACAGGTCGAGTCCACCGACCTTGCCGGCGACGCCCTTGCCGCCCAACGCCGTCGCACCGAATGCGGGAGGCACCGGAGCCCCGACCTCGGCGGCCTTGGTCAGGACGGCCCGGGCGAGCGGGTGCGAGGACCCCGCCTCCAGCGCGCCGGCCAGCGAGAGCACGTCCCGTTCCGACCTGCCGATCCCGACCACGTCGGTGACGACCGGCTTGCCCCCGGTCAGGGTGCCCGTCTTGTCGAAAGCGACCTGGGTGACCTCGGCCAGCCGCTCCAACACGGCGCCGCCCTTGATCAGCAGTCCGCGGCGGGCGCCGGCCGAGAGCCCGGCCGCGATGGCCGCCGGCGTCGAGATGACCAATGCGCAGGGGCATCCGATCAGCAGGATGGCCAGTCCCTTGTAGACCCACTCGCCCCAGGAACCGCCCGCGAGGAGCGGCGGAACCACGGCGACGAGGGCGGCCACCGCGACCACGGCCGGCGTGTAGACTTTGGAGAACCGGTCGATCAGGCGCTCGGTCGGGGCCTTCGTGTCCTGCGCCTCCTCCACCAACCGCACGACGCGGGCGATGGTGTTGTCCCGCGCCGCGGCGGTCACCCGGACGCGCAGCGCCCCGTCGCCGTTGACCGTGCCGGCGAACACCGTGTCGCCCGATGCCTTCCGCTTCGGCACGCTCTCGCCGGTGACTGGCGCCTCGTCGACGGCGCTCTCGCCCTCGGCGACGGTCCCGTCCGCCGGGACCCGGTCGCCGGGGCGAACCAGCACCGTTGCGCCGGCCCGGAGGCTCGCCGCCGGGACCTGTACGGTCGCGCCGTCCCGCTCCAGCAGGGCCGTGTCAGGTACCAGGCCCGTGAGCCCACGGATGCTCGCACGGGCGCGCCCGGCGGCGACGCCCTCCAGCACCTCGCCGACCAGGAACAGGAAGACGACGGTGGCCGCCTCTTCGGTGGCCCCGATGACGGTCGCGCCGACGGCGGCAACCGTCATCAGCATCTCGATGGAGAACGGCGTCCCGTGCCGGGCTGCCGACAGGGCGCGCCGGGCGACCGGAACCAGCCCGACGGCCATGGCGGCGAGGAAGGCCCAGCGCTCGGTCGCCGGCGCGACCCGTCCGACCGCGTAAGCCAGCACCAACGCCGCGCCGCAGGCGAATACCAGCAGGGCCCTGGGCGCCCGCCACCAGGGCATGTCCGGGGCCCCTGCCTCCGGCGCGACGGCGTCGGGATCCTCGGCGCCGTAGCCGAGCCCCCGTACCGTCGCGGCGATGGACCCGGCGCTTGTCGCAGGGTCGTGCCGGACCGTGAGGGTCTCCGTCGCGACCGAGGCCTCGACCTGCTCGATGCCGGGCAGGCGTCGGACGGCCGTCTCGACCTTGGCCGCGCAGGAGGCGCAGTCCATGCCCGACACGCGCAGACGCGTGAGGGGGGACCCGGTCCGGTCCAGGGTCGTCGCTTCGCTCATGGCGAGTACCTTCCGCATCTCTCGGAGGGACCCTAATTCCTCCAGCGGCTAGAGGAGCAAGCTCGATGAAGCCCATCGCCATCGGGGAGCTGTCACGGCGGGCCGCCGTGAAGGTCCCCACCATCCGGTTCTACGAGGAGCGGGGTTTGCTGCCGACGCCTGAGCGCACCGAGGGGAACCGGCGCACCTACGGTGATGCCGACGTGCGTCGCCTGCGGTTCATCCGGCACGCGCGCGAGCTCGGGTTCGAGATCGAGGACATCCGAACCCTGCTCGACCTGGCGGGCCAGCCGGAACGACCGTGCGCGGAGGCGGATGCCATTGCGCGCAAACACCTCGCCGACATCGACGACCGGATCGCGCGCCTGACCGGCCTGAGGGACGAGGTGCGGGCGATGGTCGGTCAGTGCGCGGGCGGCCACGTCCGTGAATGCCGCATCATCGAGGTGCTCGCCGACCACGGCGAGTGCCTGCACGAGCGGCATTGAACGAGCGGCCAAGCGGCCAGGGGAAAGGACGATGGTGGACGCCGACGCACCCCATGTGCTCCTCGTCGAGGACGACGACGGCATGCGCGTGCTCGTCACCCGCATCCTGCGGGAGAGCGGCTATCGCGTGACGGGCTGCCGAAGCGGCGCCGAGATGTGGTCGCACCTGCCCGAGGGCGCGGTCGACCTCATCCTGCTCGACGTCATGCTGCCCGGCGCTTCGGGGATCGACCTGCTCAGGGCGTTGCGCGCGAAGGGCACCGTCCCCGTGATCATGCTGAGCGCCCGCAACGAGGAGGCCGACCGCGTCCTCGGGCTGGAACTCGGCGCCGACGACTACCTGGCCAAGCCGTTCGGCCGTCCCGAACTCCTCGCCCGGATACGGGCGGTGCTCCGCCGCGCCGCCATCGCGCCCCTGCCGGCCGCGGCGGTAAGGCCGGAAGCACTTGCGTTCGCCGGCTGGCGGCTCGACCTGCGCAGCCGTGCCCTGACCGACCCCGAGGGGGCCGCCGTCGACTTGTCGGGCGCCGAGCACGACCTCCTGCTGGTCTTCCTGGAGCATCCCGGGCGGGTGCTCGGCCGCGAGCAGATCCTGGAGATGAGCCGAGGGCGCCTCGCCGCGCCGTCCGACCGCAGCGTCGACACCCTTGTCAGCCGCCTGCGTCGCAAGCTCGAACCGCCCGAAGGTATGGTCCCCGTCATCAAGACCGTGCGCGGCTCGGGCTACATGCTGGCGGCCAAGGTCGAGCGGGCATGAGGGGGCTCGTCGGCCTTGCGCGGAGCCTGGAGGGGCGCACGGTCGCGGTCCTGCTCCTGGCCGTCCTCGCGGTCCACGGCGGTGCCCTCGCGCTCTACCGCCAGTCGGCCGCGGCCGCGGCCGACGAGGCCTTCGCGAGCGAGGTCGCGCGGCAACTCGTCCTGGCGCGCGAGGCGGTCCTGCGCCGGCCGGCAGACGCGCGGACCGCCGAGGCGCGCGCCTTGTCGTCCAGCCATTTCGAGATCGGTTGGGCGAGGGACGTGCCCGACGGCCGGGGCACGGACCCGGCCTTGCGAACCTTCCGTGACCAGGTCCTCGACCTCGAACCGGTCCTCGGGCAAGGCCTCGCCCTCAGCCAGGATGCTCCCGGCGAGCCGTTCCACCGGCAGGATCTCCGGGGGGCGCTGCCGCTGCCGGACGGAAGCTTCCTGACCTTCCGGTCGGCCCACTCGCCCGATTCGACCCACCGCATGCCCTGGGCCCTGCTGGCGACGGCCATGACCATCCTTGTCGGGGCGGCGGCCGTCGTCCTGATGCATCGGATCGCGGGTCCCCTGCGCGCGTTGACCCGCGCCACGATGCGGATCGGCCATGGCACGGTCGTTCGGATCCCCGAGATCGGTCCGGACGAGACGCGCGGGATCGGGCGGGCGCTCAACGCCATGCAGGAGCGCATCCACGCCCTCCTCGCCGAGCGGACCCAGGCGCTGGCCGCCGTCTCCCACGACCTGCGCACGCCCATCGCCCGCCTCCGCCTGCGCCTCGACCGCGTGGAGGACGGGGCGGAGCGACGTGCCATGGCCTCCGACCTCGACGACATGCAGGCGATGGTGGACGCCACGCTCGCCTACCTGCGCGGCGACGCCGACCCCGAGGCAAGGCAGGTCACGAACGTCGCGAGCGTGCTGATGGGTCTCGCCGACGCCGCGTCGGATGCCGGTCGCGAGGTCGAGTACGCGGGCCCCGGGCGCGCCCTCGCGACCGTTCGACCCGTGGCCCTCCGGCGCGTCTTGGAGAACCTCGTCGACAACGCGGTGCGGTACGGCGCGCGGGCCCGCATCGGCCTGGAGGCCGAGGAGACCACGCTGGTGCTGCGGGTCGACGACGACGGTCCCGGCATCCCGCCGGAGGACATCGCCCGCGCCTTCGAGCCCTTCACCCGGCTCGAAGGCTCGCGCAACCGCAACACCGGCGGGACCGGCCTCGGGCTGACCCTCGCCAGGCGCGCCGTCGTGACCGAGGGCGGCACCCTTACCCTCGCGAACCGCCCCGATGGCGGCCTCAGGGCCGAGATCCGCTTGCCTCGGGCCGGCTCCGCCGGCTGACACACTTCGTCACGTATGCGGCAATCGGGGGACAAACGACGCGGCTATCTCAACCTCCGAGCGGCCGACGCCGCAGGGAAACGGGAGATTGACCGATGAAGCGCATTGTGGTCGCCATCCTCGCCGCGGGAACGCTGGCCGGAACCGTCGCGCCGACCCTGGCCATCGACGGCCATGGCAATGCCGCGAGCCCCGAGCGGGCGGTGCCGAACACCGGCAACGTCTCGGGTGGCCCTGCCCATCGTGACGACCCGCGCGTCCGCGAGGCCCAGGAGATCCGGCCCGACGGCAAGCCGGTTCACCACGAGAACGATGGCCACGCGCACGGGCACAGCCACGGCAGGAAGTGACGCCTCGGCGGGAGCCGCCGGGGAAGCGGTATTCTGCCTTTGCTCCTTGCCTTCGCCCCCCTGCGCGCCGTGAAAGGCCCGCTCCGGCGCAAGCCGGGTCGGGCCACAGCGAACCGGTCCGACGGCGTCAGTCGTCGAAGTCGTGGTGATGATGGTGGTGCGGCCGTCCCTCGTAGAACCGCCGCTCCTCGTACCGCCGCGGGTGGTGGTGCCGAACGACGACGTCCTCATGGTCGCCGTGACGGTAAACCTCGACGTGGTCATGCGGCCGCCGGTAGCCGTAGCCGCCCTCGTAGTATTGGGCCGAGGCCGCGGCCGGCGCGAGGATCAGGGCCGCCGCGAGGCCCGCGAAGATCGTCCTCATGTGTCGCTCCGAAGGAAACTCCAGGTGGCCGCCACCCTGGGACACCCAGATTGAACGCGCTCTGAAATCGCCGTTCAGGAAGCGGTAACCTTCAAGGTACCGGAAAACGAGAAGGGCCGCGAACCGGGTTTGCCCGGTTCGCGGCCCTCCCGGCGCAGGGCTTAGTGGCGGTGCTCTTCGACCACGGTGTGCTCGTGGACGTCGTCGTGGTGGTCATGCACGACCGGACGGTCGTGGTGATGCTCCTCGACCACCCCGTGGGTGTGCTCGACGTCGCGATGATGATGGTCGCCATGGACCGAGACGCCGCCGGGGCCGACGTCCACGTGCTGGGCCATCGCGCTGGCGGGGGCGAGGGCCAGGGCGGCGGAAGCGGCGAGCGCGGCAATCGTGATCTTCATCCGAGGTCTCCTGGTTTCGAGGTTGGGCGGAGAATGCGCGGCCCAAAAGAACCGTTCCGGGATTTTTTCTGCTCCGTATCCGTGCTGGGTCCGGCAGCACCGGCGCGCGGACCAGCTTGGCCCGCCACCGCGCGGTGTGACCGACCTGGCCCTTGCGCCGTGGGATCTACTTCCCGGTCTTGGCCGTTTCAGTGTCGGAGCGGATGATGACCTCCCAGGACTTGGGGTAGTCTCGTTCAGACCATGTTCAACGGGCCGGAGCGATGGCTTGTGTCATCCGGAGGGAATCGCACATAAGGCGGGAGATGGGTTCCAGGCACGGGCATAGCCGCCGACGGGCGGCACGGGGATGGTGGGCGGTCGCCGCCCGCCTGCTCGCGCTCGTCCTCGCCCTGTCCCTGGTCGCGCCCGTCGCCGGCTACGCGGACGACCTCGCGTTCCACGAAAGCCACGGTCACGCGGCGGAGCTGACGGTGGTGGACGCCGCGCCGGCTCCCGGCACCGGCGACCCCGGCCTGGCCTGCCACATCCACTGCGGCTGCCACCAGGTCGCCCCGACGGCGGCGAGCGGCCCCGTCATGCCCTGCCTCGAAGCCGCACCGCCGGTCTACGCCCGGTTGAGCGAGATGGCCTCCTCCATCGCCCCCGACCGACTGCCCAGGCCCCCTCGCGCGTGAGGTGACGGCGCCGTCGCGGCGCATGTCCCAGCCCTGCGCCCGCCGCGGCGCCGGGTCCCTCACGTGAACAACGGGTCCGACCGCGAGCGCGCTCCGCGCCGAGCGGAAGCCCGTCCGAGCAGGTCCCATGCGTATCCTCCTCTCCGCGGTCCTCCTGGCCACCGGCATCGCCACCGCCGCCGCCGCCCCCGCCGTCACCGACTTCGTTCGGGGTACCCTCGCCGCCGCGGGCGTGCCCCCGACCCTGTTCGCGTTCGCCGCCGCGCCCGCAAAGGCCCCCGAGGGGGCGCACTCGGAGGGCGACGGCCACGGCCACGACAAGGCGCCGAACAAGGCCGAGCCTAGCAACGAGTCCGCCGGTCACGCCCATGGCGGACACGAGCACAAGGAGGGGGAGGAACACGCCGAGGAAGGCGTGATCAGGATGCGGCCGGAGCAGGTCGCGGGGCAGGACATCGAGGTCGCCAAGGTCGAGGGCGGGACGCTCGCCCGACACATCCTCGTGCCCGGCACCATCACGCCCGATACCGACCGGATCGCCCGGGTACCGGCGAAGGTCGTCGGCACGGTGGCCGAGATGCGCAAGCGCCTCGGAGACCTCGTGAAGAAGGACGAGGTCGTGGCCGTGCTCGACAGCCGCGAGGTCGCCGACGCCAAGAGCGAGTACCTCACCGCGGTGGTCCGGGCGGAGCTGGAGAAGACGAACTTCGACCGGCAGCAGGCGCTCTGGGACAAGCGGGTCTCGGCCGAGTCGGCCTACCTGAACGCCAAGGCCGTCTACACCGAGGCGGCCCTGCGGCAGGACCTCGCCCGCCAGAAGCTCTCGGCCCTCGGCCTCAACGCCGCCGAGGTCGCCAAACTCGCCAAGCAGGACGAGGCGACGCCGAACGCCTCCACCCTGCGCCAGTACGAGCTGCGCTCGCCGCTCGCCGGTCGCGTCGTCGAGCGCAAGGTCGACGTCGGCACCGCCGTCGGCAAGGAGGGCGACCCCTCCGACGTCTACACCGTCGCCGACCTCTCGACCGTGTGGATCGAGCTCTCGGTGCCGACCGTCGAGCTCGCGAGGGTGCGGGAAGGCGCCCGGGTCGTGGTCACCCCGAGCCAGGAGGGCGGCGACCGCCGGGCCGAAGGCAAGGTCGTCTTCGTCAGCCCGCTCCTGAACCAGGAGACCCGTTCGGCCCGTGTCATCGTCGCCCTGCCGAACCAGGACATGGCCTGGCGCCCCGGGACCTTCGTCACCGCCGAGGTCGAGATCGCGCAGGACAAGGTCGGGGTGCGCATCCCGAAATCGGCCCTGCAGACGGTCGAGGGCAAGCGCGCCGTCTTCGTGCGCACCGAGGCGGGCTTCGAGAAGCGCGAGGTCGAGCTCGGTCGCTCGGACGACGATTCCTACGAGGTCACCGCCGGCCTGAAGCCCGGCGAGGAGATCGCGGTCGCCAACTCCTTCCTCCTCAAGGCTGAGCTCGGCAAGGGCGAAGCCGATCACGACCACTGAGGGGAACGGACATGATCTCCCGCATCCTCGACTTCTCGGTCCACCAGCGCTGGTTGGTCCTGCTCCTGTCGCTCCTCGCGGCAGGGTTCGGCGGCTACGCCCTCACCAAGCTGCCCATCGACGCGGTGCCCGACATCACCAACAACCAGGTGCAGATCAACACGGTCGCGCCCTCTCTCTCGCCGGTCGACATCGAGAAGCAGGTCACCTACCCGGTCGAGACCGCGCTCGCCGGCATCAAGGGCCTGGAGTACACGCGCTCCCTCTCGCGCAACGGCTTCTCGCAGGTCACCGCCGTCTTCGCGGAAAAACTCGACATCTACTTCGCCCGCCAGCAGGTCGCCGAGCGCCTGTCCCAGGTGAAGGAGGACCTGCCGCCCGGAGCCGAGCCGCACATGGGCCCGATCTCGACCGGCCTCGGCGAGATCTACATGTGGTCGGTCCACTACGCGAAGCCAGGCGAGCGCAAGGTCTCGGAGGCGGGCAAGCCCGGCTGGCAGCCCGACGGCAGCTACCTGACGCCGGAGGGGCAGCGGCTCAAGACGGAGCTGGAGCAGACCGCCTACCTGCGCACGGTGCAGGACTGGATCATCCGGCCCCAGGTCAAGACGGTGCCGGGCGTGGCCGGCGTCGACGTCGTCGGCGGCTTCGAGAAGCAGTACCACGTCCAGCCGGACCCGACGAAGCTCACCGCCCTCGACCTCTCCTTCGGCGACGTCGCCCGCGCGCTCCAGGCCAACAACGCCAACCAGGGCGCCCGCTACCTGGAGGACAACGGCGAGGGTTACGTCGTGCGCGCCGCCGGCCGCCTGGAGAGCATGGAGGAGATCGAGAACGTCCTCGTCACCACCCGCGGCGGCGTCCCGGTCCGCATCAAGGACATCGCCGAGGTGCGCATCGGCCGCGACCTGCGCACCGGCTCCGGCAGCGAGGACGGGCAGGAGGTGGTCGTCGGCACCGCGCTGATGCTTATCGGCGAGAACAGCCGCACCGTCTCGGTCGCGGTCGACACGAAGATGGACCAGATCCGGCGCTCGCTGCCGCCCGGTGTCGAGGTGCAGACCGTCCTCAACCGGACGCTGCTCGTCGAGGCGACCGTCCGCACGGTGGCCAAGAACCTCTCCGAGGGCGCGGCCCTCGTCATCGTCATCCTGTTCCTGCTGCTGGGGAACATCCGGGCCGCCATCATCACGGCGCTCGTCATCCCGGTCGCCATGCTGATGACCATGACCGGGATGGTCGAGGCGAAGATCTCGGCCAACCTCATGAGCCTGGGCGCCCTCGACTTCGGCCTAATCGTCGACGGGGCGGTCATCATCACCGAGAACGCCCTACGCCACCTCGCCGAGAAGCAGCACGCGCTGGGACGAACGCTCGGCCTGGAGGAGCGCCTGCAGACGGTGCGGGCCTCGGCCGAGGAGATGATCAAGCCCTCCCTATACGGGCAGGCGATCATCATCCTCGTCTACGTGCCGCTCCTCACCTTCACGGGCGTCGAGGGCAAGATGTTCGAGCCCATGGCGCTGACCGTCATCATCGCCCTCGCCTCGGCCTTCGTCCTATCGCTGACCTTCGTGCCGGCGCTCATCGCCATCGTCATCACCGGCAAGGTGACCGAGAAGGACAACCTCATCATCCGCGCCCTCAAGGCCGTCTACCGGCCGGTGCTGGGCGCCGCGGTCCGGGCACCGTTCGCCTTCGTCGGCGCGGCCCTTCTGCTGCTCGCCGTGGCCGGCGTGCTGTTCACCCGGCTCGGCACCGAGTTCATCCCGCAGCTCGACGAGAAGAGCATCGCGCTCAACGCCACCCGCATCCCCTCGACCTCGCTGACCCAGTCGCAGGCGATGCAGCTCAACGTCGAGAAGGTCGTCTCGAAGTTCCCGCAGGTGGCCTACGTCTTCTCGAAGACCGGGACGGCAGAAGTCGCCACCGACCCGATGCCCCCGAACTCGTCCGACACCTTCGTCATCCTCAAGCCGCAGGAGGAATGGCCGGACCCGGGCCTGTCGAAAGCCGAACTCCAGGAGCAGATCGAGAAGGCGGTCGGCGAGCTCGCCGGCAACGTCTACGAGTTCTCGCAGCCCATCCAGCTGCGCTTCAACGAGCTCCTGGCCGGCACACGCGGCGACCTCGCCGTGAAGGTGTTCGGCGAGGAGTTCGAGCCGATGCTGAAGGCGGCCAACCAGGTCGCCGCCATCCTGCGCGGCGTCAGCGGTGCCGAGGACGTGAAGGTCGAGCAGACCGCGGGCCTGCCCTTCCTCGACATCCGGATCAACAAGACCGAGGCGGCGTGCCTGGGCTTGAGCACCGGGGCCATCCAGGAGGTCATCGGCGCGGCCATCGGCGGCAAGGAGGCGGGCGTCGTCTTCGAGGGCGACCGCCGCTTCCCCATCGTGGTGCGCCTCACCGACAAGGTTCGCGAGGACCGCGAGGCGCTGGAGAACATCCCGGTGCCGCTCCCGCCCGGCCCGAACGGGCGGGCGAGCTCGGTCCTCCTGAAGCAGGTGGCGAGCTTCTCGGTGACCGAGGGCCCGAACCAGATCAGCCGCGAGAACGGCAAGCGCCGCGTCGTCGTCACCGCGAACGTGCGCGGCCGCGACATCGGCTCGCTCGTCGCCGAGGCCCAGGCCAAGGTCGGGGCGCAGGTGCAGCTCCCGCCGGGCTACTACGTGACCTGGGGCGGGCAGTTCGAGAACCTCGCCTCGGCCAAGCGGCGGCTGATGGTCGTGGTGCCGGTCTGCTTCTTCATGATCTTCCTGCTGCTCTACTCGGCCCTGGGCAGCCCCCGCGACGCGCTCCTGGTGTTCAGCGCCGTGCCCCTGGCGCTGACCGGCGGCATCGCCGCGCTCTGGCTGCGGGGCATGCCGGTCTCGGTGCCGGCGGCGGTCGGCTTCATCGCGCTCTCGGGCGTGGCGGTCCTCAACGGCCTCGTGATGCTGACCTTCATCAAGCAGCTCATGGCCGAGGGACGCCCGAGGCGGGAGGCCATCCTGAAGGGCGCCATGACCCGGCTCCGGCCGGTCGCGATGACGGCGCTCGTGGCCTCGCTCGGCTTCGTGCCGATGGCGCTCGCGACCGAGACCGGCGCCGAGGTGCAGCGCCCGCTCGCCACCGTTGTCATCGGCGGCCTGATCAGCGCGACCCTCCTGACGCTCGTCGTCCTGCCGGCCCTGTACGCCCGCTTCGGCGGAAAGGACGCCGCGGCGCCGGAGGCCGCGCCGCCATCCGAGGCAGGGGCGCGCGAGACGCTCCGGCAGGCCGCCGAGTAGCGCCGATGCCGCGAAGTGTCCCGGCGTCGCTGCTCTGGCTCGGCCTCCTGTCCGCGACGTCGGCGCAGGAGGCTCCTTTCGGCCTCGCCTGGGGGCCGGTCGCCGAGGTGCCGCGCCCGCTCAAGGCCGACCGCGAGGCGAACCTGACCGCCCTGTTCTTTCCCCGCGGCTGGGGGCCGGCCCAGGGGCCCGGAACGGCCGAGGTGATCCTGGTCGTCTGCCGCGAGCAAGGTTTGCAGCAGGTGATCTGGGTGGGCCTGCCCCTGTCCGGGGAGGCGCTCGCGAAGGCGCGCCGGGCCATCCGGGACGAAGGGGTCCGGCGCTACGGCGAGCCTGAACCGGGCCCCGCGAACGATTCCGAGGCCTGGCCCGGCGGCCGGGCCCTCCTGGCGAGCCGCGAAGCCGCGGAAGGGAGGCGCCAGCTGGTGATGACCGCCTTCGGCCCCGGCTACGCCGCCTGCTCCGAGGCGCACCGCGCCGAGACCGGGCATCCGGCCGGCGGGCACGTCGCCGACCTGATCGGCACCGGCGGCCCCTGAGGCCGCCCGTCCGTCCGAACCTCACGCCACACGGGAAGCAACCATGGGACACGGACACTCGCACGGGGGCGGCATCCCCTCGGGCTCGGCGGCAGCCCGGAACAAGACCCGCCTGGCGGGGGCGCTCGCGCTGACGTTGGCCTACATGCTGGCTGAGGTGGTGGGCGGCCTGCTCACCGGCAGCCTCGCGCTGCTGGCCGACGCCGCGCACATGGTCACCGACGCCGGCGGCCTCGCCCTCTCGCTCCTCGCCATCCACTACGCGGCCAAGGCGCCGACGCCCGGCAAGAGCTTCGGCTACATGCGCTTCGAGATCCTGGCGGCGCTCGCCAACGCGGTCGTGCTGCTCGGCGTGACCGCCTACATCCTCTATGAGGCCTACCGCCGCTTCGTCGAGCCCAACGAGATCCTCGGCTGGCCGATGATGCTGGTCGCGCTCGTCGGCCTCGGGGTGAACCTCGCCAGCATGCGGATGCTCGCCGGCGGCTCGTCCGAGAGCCTGAACGTGAAGGGCGCCTACTTCGAGGTGTTCTCGGACATGCTGGGCTCGCTCGGCGTCATCGCGGCCGCCCTCGTCGTGATGGCGACCGGCTGGCGCTGGGTCGACCCGCTGGTCGGCGCCGGCATCGGCCTGTTCATCGTGCCACGCACCTGGCGCCTGCTCGGCGAGGCGCTCCATGTCCTGCTGGAAGGCACGCCCCCGGACGTCGACCTCGGAGGGTTGAAGGCCGAGATCGAGGCGATGCCGGGCGTGCGCCGGGCCTACGACCTGCATGCCTGGACGCTGACCTCGGGCTTCGACGCGATGAGCGGCCACGTGGTCGTGGACGACGTCGCCGCCGGCCCCGGCGTGATCCGGGCGATCCGCGCGCTACTGAAGGAACGGCACGGCATCGAGCACGTCACCGTCCAGGTCGAGGACGAGGCGCTGGCGGCCGAGGCCGCCCACCTTCCGGTCTGAAGGGGCGCAACCGTGGCAGGCAAGAAGCTGGCGCGCCAGACGGAGCAGTGGGGCAGCAATCCGCGCGGCAGGCGGCGGGCCCGACCCCATGTCAGGCGCGCGGCGGGCCGCGACCTCCTGAAGGCGGCGGTGCTGGTCCTCTCGGTGATCGGGCTGCTGGTGCTCCTGGGCCGGTTCGCCTGAGAGGGGCGGCGGGCCTGGGTCCGCCGCCCGGCAACGCCCGTCACCCGCCCGGCTCGCCAGCCCTACGGCTTCTCGAAACGCGCCTGGACGTTGTGCCCGTGCACCTTCGCGGAGAGCACGACCTTCGCCCCCGCCGGCAACGGGGCCTTGAGGTCGGCCACGAGCTTGTTCGGCGACGCCGGCTTCAAGGTCAGGGTCTCCGTCTTGCCCCCCGCCTGGACGAAGGCCTTGGCCGAGAGGCCGGCCGTGTCGGCCGGCTTGCCGTCCTCGCCGGTCACGAAGAACGTGACGCCCGTATCGGTCGCGACGAACTCGATGGGATGGCCGTCGGCGACCGTCGTCTGGCCGCCGTTCGGGCCCGCGGCGAGGCAGGGCGACGACAGGGCCAGGGCGATGGCGAGGACGGCGGGGCGGAGGGGGGAGCGCATGGCGGTATCCTTTCTCAGGGGCATGGGGACGTTCAGAACGCCTCGACGGGCGCGCTTCGCGGGGCTTCGGGAGAAGCCTCGGGACCGTGACGGGCGTCGTCCCGCAACCGCTCCAGGGGCTTGCGCCCGAAGGTCAGGAACAGGACCGGGGTCAGCACCGTGTCGAGGAGCGTGGCGCTGATCAGGCCGCCGAAGATCGTCACCGCGACAGGGTGCAGGATCTCCTTGCCGGGCGCGTCGGCCCCGATCAGCAGCGGCACCAGGGCGACCCCGGCCGAGAGCGCCGTCATCAGCACCGGCGCGAGCCGCTCCAGGCTGCCGCGGATGACGAGGTCCCGGCCGAAGGGCATGCCTTCGTGGATCGCCAGGTTCAGGTAGTGGCTGATCTTGAGGATGCCGTTGCGGGTGGCGATGCCGGTCAGCGTGATGAAGCCGATCATCGAGGCCACCGAGAGCGGCTGGCCGGCAAGCCAGAGGGCCGCCACCGAGCCGATCAGCGCGAGCGGGATGCTCCCGAGGATGATCAGCGTGAGGACGACCGAGCGGTAGCGGCTGTAGAGCAGCGCGAAGACGAGCGCGAGCGAGAGAAGCGAGAGGAGCCCGATGGTGCGGCTCGCCTCCGCCTGGGCCTGGAACGAGCCTTCCAGGCTGGTGGTGTAGCCGTTGGGCAGGCTCGCCGCGGCGACCTTCTCCTGGATGGCCCCGACGATCTTGCCCATGTCGGAGCCGGCCTGCGTGTTGGCCTGCACGACGATGCGGCGGCGGGCATTCTCGCGCAGGATCTGGTTCGGCCCGTCGGTCTCGCGGATGTCGGCGATCTGGCGCGCCGGCACCCAGCCGGACGGCGTCTCGACCAGCATGTCTCCGAGCCGCTGGGTGGTGCGCATGGCGTCGGACAGGCGCATCACCACGTCGAAGCGGCGGTAGCCATCGACCACGCGCGAGACCACCTGGCCGTTCGAGAGCCGGCTGAGCTGCTCCACGAGGGCGGCCGGCTGCACGCCGTAGAGGGCGGCCCGGGCGTAGTCGACGCGGATCTCCAGCTGGGGGATCAGCACCTGCTTCTCGACCTGCAGGTCGGCGAGGCCGGGGATCTCGGCCATGCGCCCGCGCAGGTCCTCGGCGAGGGCTCGAAGGGTGTCGAGGTCCTCGCCGAAGATCTTCAGCGCGATCTCGGCGCGCACGCCGGAGAGCATGTGGTCGAGCCGGTGCGAGATCGGCTGGCCGACGTTCACGTTGACCGGCAGGACCGCGAGGCGCCCGCGGATGTCGGCGACGAGCTCGGGCTTGGGCCGGGCGCCGGGCTTCAGGTCGATCTCCAGGTCGGACGAGTGCACGCCCTCCGCGTGCTCGTCGAGCTCCGCCCGGCCTGTGCGGCGCCCGATGGACTTCACGTCCGGCATCTCCAAGAGCAGTCGTTCCGCGACGAGCCCGACCCGGGTGCTCTCGGCGAGCGAGATGCCGGGGTTGAAGGTCATGTTGACCGTGAACGAGCCCTCGTTGAACGGCGGCAGGAAGGTGCGCGGCAGGAAGGCCGCCGCGAGCCCCGCCGCCGCCACCGCCAACCCGGCGACCAGCATGACCGGTCGGGCACGCCCGAGTACGCCCCTCAGCAATGCGGCGTTGCCCCGCTTCAGCAGCTTCAGGAAGCGGCTGTCGTGCTCCTCCAGCCGCTTGAGGCCCGGCAGGAGGTAGTAGGCCAGCACCGGCGTCAGAGTGATGGAGACGAGCAGGCTCGCCAGGATCGAGACGATGTAGGCTTGCCCGAGCGGCGCGAAGAGCCGGCCCTCGATGCCCGACAGGGCGAAGAGCGGCACGAAGACCAGCACGATCACCATCGTGGCGTAGACGATGCCGGAGCGCACCTCGTTCGAGGCCGCGACCACCACGGCGAAGACGCTCCGCGGATTGCCGGCCCGCCGGTTCTCGCCGAGCCTGCGGAAGATGTTCTCCACGTCGACCACCGCGTCGTCCACGAGCTCGCCGATGGCGATGGCGAGCCCGCCCAGCGTCATGGTGTTGATGGACAGGCCGGCGAGGTGGAACACGATCGCGGTGGCCAGGATCGAGACCGGGATCGCGGTGAGCGAGATCGCGGTGGTGCGAGCGTTCAGCAGGAAGGCGAACAGGACGACGGCGACCACGACGACCGCCTCCATCAGCACGGTCTCGACGTTGCGGATCGAGGTCTCGATGAAGTTCGCCTGCCGGAAGATCAGCTGGTCCGCGCGAACGCCCTTGAAGGCGCAGGCTTCCCCGGCGGGCTCGGCCATGGACGGGCCTGCCCCGCCCTTACCCGCGCCGCAGGCGTTCAGGCTCGCGGTGATGTCCTTGAGGGCCGCCTCGACCTCGCGGGTGAGGCGCACCGTATCGACGCCGGGCTGCTTCTCCACCGAGACGACGACGGCCGGCGCGCCCATGTAGCCGGCATCGCCCCGCTTCACCCGGGCCGCGAAGGAGACCTCGGCGACTTGGCGCAGGTAGACCGGTCGGTTGTTGACCGTGGCGACGACCATGTTGCGCAGGTCGTCCAGGTTCATGGTCCGGCCGAGGTTCCGGATCAGGTACTCGCGGGCGTACTGGTCCGTGAATCCGCCGCCCGTGTTCGTGCCGAACTGGGCGAGGGCCGTCTCCAATTGCCCGTGGGTGATGCCGAGCGCCCGCAGCGCCGTGGGTTGGGGGGCCACGCGGAACTGGCGCACCTCGCCGCCCATCGGGATGACCTGCGCGACGCCCGGGATCGAGAGCAGGCGGGGCCGGATGGTGAAGTCGGCGAGTTCCCGCAGCTGCATCGGCGAGACCGTGCCGCCGCTCAGCGCCACCATGACGATCTGGCCCATGATCGAGGAGACCGGACCCATCATCGGGTTGACGGTGGGGGGAAGTTGCGGCCGTACCATCGCGAGCCGCTCGGACACCTGCTGGCGGTTGCGGTAGATGTCGGTGCCCCAATCGAACTCGACGTAGATCACCGACAGGCCGACACCCGAGACCGAGCGGACGCGGCTGACGCCGGGCAGGCCGTTCATCTGCGTCTCGACCGGGAAGGTGACGAGTTGCTCGACCTCCTGGGGCGCGAGGCCTTCGGCCTCCGTCATGATGGTGACGGTCGGCCTGTTGAGGTCGGGGAAGACGTCGACCGGCAGCTTCGTCACCGTGAAGGCGCCGTAGAGGACGAGCACGGCGGCAAGCGCCAGCACCAGCAGGCGGTTGCGCAGCGACTGCGTGACGAGGAGGGTGAACATGGGCGCGCCTCCTCAGCGGACCTGATTGAGGAGCTCGGCGCCCTGGGTCACGATCCGCTTGCCCGGCGCGAGGCCGGACACCACCAGGACCTGCCCCGCGTCGAGGGGCTCGACCCGGACCTCGCGCGGCTCGAAGCGCTCCGGCGCGGTGTGCTCGTAGACGATGCTCTGGCCGTTGCCGCCCCGCACCACGCTCATGCGCGGCAGCGCCAGCCCGGCCTGCTGGGCATCGGTCGCCGCCAGCACGGTGACGAACTGCCCGGTGCGCAGCTCCGGCGGCGCGCCCTCCACCGCGAAGTGCATCGGGACTGCCTGACTGCGGTCTGCGAGGCCCGCGCCCATGTAGGCAAGCCGCAGCATCCGGCCGTCCGCCATGCGGGCCGTGGCGTCCTGCCCCCCGGCTAGCGCGTCGAAGCTCAGGGCCTCGACCCAGAGGCGGTTCGGGTCGACGATCTGGAAGACCTGCACGCCGGGGCTCGCCATCTGTCCGGCCACCGCGTTCGCCTCGGCGATGGCGCCATCGACGGGGGCCTTCAGCGCCTCGGGCTGCTGGCGGATGTTGTCGAGGGCCGCGCGGCGGTCGAGCAGACCCTTGAGCTCGGCCTGGGCGTCCTCAAGCTGGACCTGCGAGACAGAGCCGCCCGGCGCGAGCTTGCGATAGCGCTCGACCCGGCGCTCGGTGATGGCGATCTGCTGGTCGAGCTCGCCCTGGCGCTGGCGCATGTCGGAGGCGTCCACCGCCTGCACCGGCGGCGTCACGTAGGCGAGCACCTGGCCCTTGCGCACCCGGGTACCGAGGCGCGGGAAAATCCCCGATTCCGGCGGCGAGAGCCGTCCGCCGACCGAGGACTGGACGACCCCGCTGGCGCTCGGGTCGGGTACGATGCGGCCCGGCAGCTCGACGGTGCGACGCAGGGTGCCGGAGGCGGTCACCACGGTCCGGACGGCGAGGACACGCTGGGTCGGCTTCGGAACGAAGATCGAGCCGTCCGGCTGGCGCCGCGCGAGGTCCTGCCCGGCAGGGGCCAGCGCCGCCATCTGCAAGACCTGGGGCGTGTCGGCTGCCTTGGCGCCATGGTCATGGCTGTCGGCCGCGAAGGCGCGCGGCGCGAAGGCAAGGGCGACGACGAGCACGACCAGGGCGGTGGCGGGCAGGTAGCGGCGTCCCCGCATCAGAAGCGTGACCGCGGTGCCCAGCAGGAAGCCGATGCCGCCGATGGCCAGCGGCAGCGGGTCCGCCTCCTTGAGGTGGCGCTGGAAGTCGTGGGCCGCGGCGAGGCCGGTCGCCCAGGTGGAGGCGCCCGCGGCCGGCGGTGCCGGCGGCGCTTCCGGAACGGTCAGCGTGACGGGGAACATGTCGGTCGCGCCGGACGCGGTCACGGTGAACAGCACCTCGTGCTCGCCGGGATGCAGGCTCCAGTGGGCGTCGAACGCGTAACTGCCGTCCGGCATCGGCGTGGCGGTGGCGGCCCCCTCCGGCGTCTCGGCTTGGACGGCGGCGTCCGTCACCGGTTCGTTGGTGGCCACGCGGTCGAGGAACACCATCAAGCGACCGTTGCGAGCGACCGCGACCAGTTCCAGCGCGTCCGTGCTCGACGTGCCGCGCGGCGCGGTCGCCGTCGCCGGAGCCTGTGCCTCGTTGCCGTGATCATGACCCTCGTGGGCGGCGGATATCGTCGGCGCACCAGCCCACAGGCCGAGAGCCAGGAAAGCCATCCGCAAGGCGGAGGCGGGGGAAAAACGCATGGGATAATCGAGCCTTCGCGAAGGGGAGGCTAGCGGCAGCCCTCACGGGCAGCCGTTCAGGGCGCGCGTCGATGCGCGGACCTCAGGCGAAGGATCGAGGGGGCTCGGGAAGGGTCTCGGGTGCAAGGCTGTCGAAGGCAACCTTTCGGATGCCGACCAGCGTCCGACCGGGCTTCCAGCCGACCGCCACGGCCGGGAAGTCCCAGCGCACGAAGGACACATGGCAGCAGCAGTTCAGGCCGCAGGGGCTTGCCGCCGCCTCGTCGCCGGCTCGCTCCGCGCGGTCCGACAGGTCGAGCGCCTGCTCCGGTCCGGAGGCTTCCATGTGACCGGCCGCAGTGACCTGCGCGTGGCCGACATGCGGTATCCCGGCATGGGCGTGCCCGGCACCCGCCACCGAAAAGGCGACGAGCGTCACGGTCAGGAAGACCGTGAGCAACGAGCGCCAAAGGGAGCGGGTGGCCGACATGACGAGACATGCTTAGCATGTCCGAGCGTATCGTTCATGAGCTTTTTGGCACCGGACGAGCGCGCGTCTGGCCGGAAGGCTCGCGGGCGGGTCGTTCGACCGAGGACGGAGAGGGAATGAGGTTGACTGCGGCGGCCCTGTGCATCGGCCTTGCGACCTGCGCGACGGCACAGGAGACCAAGATCGTCGGCATCGGCGCCGCGACCTGCGCCCGCTTCAACGCGCAGGTCGCGGAGGCCCCGGCGTCCGAACGCGACTATCTCGCCTGGGCTCAGGGCTTCATGAGCGGCGCGCTGATGCGGGCCCCGCCCGGCGTCGACGAGGGCCTGGACCTGTTGCCGCCGACGTTGCCCCTCCCGGACCAGGCGGCATTCCTGCGCTCCTTCTGCCGCGAGCACCCCGAGCAGGACTACATGGACGCCGTGCGCGCCCTCTACCATCGCCTGCGGGGGGCGGCCCTCTGAGGACGCCGGCACACACCTGCCGGCTCGCACGCCTCTACCAGTCAGGTAGGCGGGAGAGCCGCCGGTCGGGCAGCCCTCCCGCGCAGCCTGCATCCCCTTAGAAGTGGTGGTGATGGTGCCGCCTGTAGTGGTGGTGATGGCCCCAGCCATGGTGGTGGTGGCGCGGCCGCCAGTGATGGTGATGGCCCCAGTGGTGATGATGGTGACGAGGGCGCCAGTGGTGGTGGTGGCCGTGATGGTGGTGATGCCCCCAGTGTTGCACGGTCTGCACCAACGGGGTTTCGGCGGTACCGACATCGGCCGCGGCAACCGGCATCGGAGCCGCCCGCGCGGGAGCCAACTGAACTGAAAGCGCCAAGGTTACGGCGGCGAGATACCCAATAAATCGTGACGTCATCGGGTGTTCCTCCAAGAGGTGCGGACCGGGGTCCGTGCCCAGACCATAAGCTATCCAGATCCGTCGCAAAGGGGATCTTCGCCAATTGGATCCTGGCGCGTGCACCCGGACACGCGGGGACAACCCTGTACGCTGCCGATTTCCTCCGGATACCCGCATCGCCACCTCCCTCTCTCGCGCGTTACCAAGGCGGGACGGGAGAACCTGGACGGGCCAGGGAACCCTGATGTCAGCTTGGCCGTTCCCCGGGGGCGCCTCGTCGGGCCGGGGTTTCGGATCGCGCCGCTGCGGCCGGGGCCCGGCGCGACGGGGCCTGCCGGGCACATGGACCCGGCGGTACCGAAAAGAGAGGAACACGCCCTTGAAGAAGTCCCTGCTGGCGCTCGCCGTCATGGCCTCGTTCGGCCTGGCCGGAGCCGCCTCCGCCGCGCCGGCCCTCCCGGGCGCCGCGATCGCCTCGTCCGACGTGGTCTCGGTGCGGATGGACCGGATGCACGGCCACCATCGCCAAATGGGCCGCCGCCACCGTCACGGGCACATGATGCGCCACCACCATCACCGCCGCGGCCACATGATGCGGCACCATCACCACCGCATGTGAGGCGGACGGGGTCCTTCGGGGCCCCGTTTCATGTCTACGGCCAGCGACGAGGCCGGTGCGAGATTGGGATACCTCAGCCGAACTCGCTTCCTCATCCAGGAGGAACGGCTGTGCGCGTCCTGACCTTGACCGCTTCCCTCGCCTTCGCGGCTGCCGTCAGCCCGGCCGGAGGCGCCCCGTCCGGGGCGCTGCCGCTGTTCGCCGGAGCCGCTCCCGCGTCAATCGGCGACGCAGGTCTCGTGGACCACGCGCAATTCCACCATCACCACCGTCGACACCACCATCACCACGTCCGGCGGCACCATCATCACTTCTGAAGCCCCTCGCTGAAGCGCGACGGGGCCGCTCTCATGGACGGCCCCGCATCCGGGAAGCGCCGTCGGCTCAGTGGCGGTGCTCTTCCACGGTCACCCGCTTGTGGCCCCCATCATGGTGGTCGTCATGGCGGTCGACATGTTCGTGGCGGCGCTCGACATGCTCGTGCCGCTCGACGTGGCCATGACCATGTCCGTGCCCGTGCACGGAGACGCCACCGGGGCCGACGTCAACGTGCTGGGCCGATGCGTAGCCCGGGGCTAGGGCCAGAGACGCGGCGGCGGCAAGGATAGGCAGGGTAAGCTTCATGGATTAACTCCGTGAACGAGGATCTCGACAAGCGAAACGTCAGATCCGCCCGAACCGATCCGCGCACTCGTGACCTTTCTTTCAGGATGAATATTGGCTGAACCAACACCATGGTCGGCCGCCGCGTTGCTTTCGGCCGCTACGCTTGTGTGCCCTGGCCGGATTGCCTTGGCGGTATCGGTCGCCCTTCTGGTCCGGCCCCCGGGAGTGATCAGGAGCGCGAATGTTTTTCCGGGCAGGAATGAACCGTCCCGGAGCCTCCCGCGACCAACGAAGGTCAGGACCGGATGCCGGTCCGCAAGCAGAGGAGGTCAACATGTTCCGATCCCGCAAGCTCTTCCCGCTCCTCGTGGTGGCGGCCCTCGGCACCTTCGGGGCAACGGCCGCGTCGGCCCACGGCCATGGTCACTTCGGGCACGGGCATTTCGGTCATGGCCATTTCGGGCACGGTCACGGCCATTGGGGACTCGGCCATGGCCACGGTCACTGGGGGTATGGGACGGTCTACTATGGCGGCCACTGCCACGCGCGCCGGTGGGTCAACGACTTCGGCGACGTCGTGGTCCGCAGGGTCTGCCACTGAGCGTTCGGGGCCGACGGCGCCGCGCATGCGCGGCCCTATCCGTCGCCGCCGCGGAGGCGTGCCGCACCGCCCGACTTCGCCCACACACCGGAACGCACCCTGGCCCCAAGGGACCCGGGTGCGTTTCTCGCTCCGACCCCCCCATGGCGGCGGCCGCGTGGCTGCGCCGTTCACTTTGAGGGCCGCCCATCCGGAAAGAGCGCCAGCCGTGCCGCCGACGTTCTCTGGTAGCCGTCCTGGCGAGCGCGGCCCTGCGGGTCGGCGTGTACCCGACGTATCCAGCCACGTCGCAACAGCAGGTCGAGGCAGCGCCCGTCGAGCCGCGAGCCCTCGACCCACCCGTCATCCGGAACCTTGCGCAGGACCGCGCGGTGCCTCTCGCTGAGGGCCCACGGTCGGTGGCGGCCATCGCCACCCCCGGACTCCGCCACAGGGGCGCGAGCCGCTTCCAGAGCGGCCACGATGGCGTCGAGCCCATCCGTGAGCGCGGCCGGTCCCGGCTGAAGGATCAGCGGCGACTTGATCTCCGTGATCCGGTTCGCCCGCACCGCCGGGATGGCGTCCCAGCCAGGGCGCGCCGCGATGCGGGCCGGCACCACCTTCTTCCCGCACCAGGAGGCGAGGATCACGTCGGGCGCCGCGGCGGCCACCGCCTCGGGCGCGACGATGCGGTCCTTGGCTGCCGCCTGGGCTGCCAGCTCGGGGAATACGTCCTCGCCCCCGGCGACGCGGACGAGCTCGGAAACCCAGCCGATGCCCGAGATCAGCGGCTCGTCCCACTCCTCGAAGAAGACGCGTGGGCGCGGTTGCCCCTGCGCCTCCGCCGCCACCCGCACCAGGCGCTCCTCGTATCCGCGGGCCAGGGCTTCGGCCCGCCCGTTCGCGCCGACGAGGGCGCCGACGGTGCGAATCATGGCGAGGATGCCCGCGACGTCACGGTGATTGAAGGCGTGCACGGCGACGCCGGCCCGGACGAGCTCGGCCACGATGTCCGCCTGCAGGTCCGAGAAGGCGAGCACCAGGTCGGGGTCGAGCGCGAGGATCTTCAGGATGTCCGCGCTGGTGAAGGCCGAGACGCGGGGTTTCTCGCGGCGCACCTGAGACGGTCGGACGGCGTAACCGGAGACGCCGACGATGCGGACCTGCTCGCCCAGTAGGTAGAGGGTCTCGACCGTCTCCTCCGTCAGGCAGACGATCCGTTCCGGCGGGAAGCGACGCATGCGAACCTGGCCGCGGTATACGGGCCGGCGCTCACTCGCCGGCGTACCGCGCGCGACGGATATAGGCGCCCGGCACGCAGGCATCGACCCGGGATAACGCGGCCTCCGCTCGCGCTCGCGTCGGGTAGGCGCCGACGACCGAGACCTCGAAACCCGAGGCAAGCCCCGAGAATTTATCCGAGGCGTCGTTGAACGGGCTTTCCCCGCACGCCTGCGCCTGCCGCCATACCCGTGCGACCGCCGCGTCCGCGGCGCGGCTGCCCGACCCGCTGTTGTTGGCGAAGGACCCAAGCACCACCCACCAGCCGTCGTCCGCGAGCGGCACCCCGCGCATGGGCTGCGCCAGGACGGGTGCGGCGAGCGCCGTGAAGGCGAAGACCAGGAGGGCACGCATCTTCACCTCCTCCAGTCAGCGAGCCGGCAAAGCTTCGGGAACGGCGAGAACCACCAAGCCGGGCTTCGCGCGCAGCCGGTCGAGGGCGGCACCCAACGAGCGATCCCCATCCGCCCCGGCGTGCACCCGGATGCGGTAGATCTCCCCGGCACGCGGGCCGTCCACGACCGTCATGCCGCCCTCCGCGAGAGCGGCCGCGATCTGCGCGGCGGTGGCGGTCGGGGCGAAGGCGACGAGGATGAAGGTCCCCCCTGCCGCCGTCCCGCCGTCGCCGTGCGAGGCCGTCTGGTAGGAGGCGCCCGGGGCAGCGAGCCACGTGCCGGTAAGGAGCCCCGCCTGAAGCAGGATCAGGGCGCAGGCGGCGAGCGCCGCCCCGGCCAGGACGGGCGGCGACAGGCTCGCCAGCGCGGCGCCGAGCCTCCGCAGCCAGCGCGAAGGGCCACGGTCGCGGGCCGCGAGGTCGGCGTCGATGCGCGCGAACAGGTCGTCCCGGGCCTTCATGGACGGCGTGCCGAGAGCCTCGTTCGACGCCACGGTCGCGTCCCGCTCGTCCCGGACCAGGTCGAGGCGACGGGCGAGCTCCCGGTCGCGGTCGAGCGCCGCCTCGATCCGGGCGCGGGCCGCAGGGTCGAGGCGGCCGGTCGCGTGCCAGGGCAGCAGGAGGTCGTCCTCGTCGCGCGCGGGATCGGTCGTGGTCATCGCGGCCTCCTCACGGCCATCCCCGGTCGATTCCGGCCTTCAGCAACAGGTCGGACAGGCGCTTGCGGGCGTGGAACAGCCGCGTTTTCACCGTGCCGGCCGGGATGTCGAGGACCTGCGCCACCTCCTCGACGCCGAGCTCGTGGTAGTAGACGAGATCGATCACGGTGCGATGCTCCAGGGACAAGCCTTCGAGGCAGCGGCGCATGGCCTCCGCCTTGCTCGCCTTCTGCAGGGTGACCTCGGGCGTGTCGGCCTCGTCCTCGACCGCCTCGGCCATCTCCGGCTCCAGCGCCTCGTGCGGTCGCCGCCGCAAGGTCGAGAGCGCCTTGAAGCGGGCGATGGTCAGCATCCAGGTCATGACGCTGGACCGGCCCTCGAAGCGGCCGGCCTGCTGCCAGACATCGAAGAAGGCGTCGCTCATCAGGTCCTCCGCCCGGCTCGGGTCGCGCACCATGCGGACGAGGAAGCGGAACACGGCGGTCGAATGCCGGGCGTAGAGGCCCTGCATCGCCGCGCGGTCGCCACCGGCGATGCGCCGGATGAGGTCCTCGTCGGAGGGCGCGCTCATCCGCACCCCATCATGGGTCGCGCGGACAAGGCGGACGGTTCAACGGCCGGAGCGGATTTCCACGGGGCGCCCCATTCGACGCAATTGGCGCCGGGCATCACGGTTGCGCCGGCGCGGCCGCGCTGACCGGCGTCGCGCTCATGCCCGGGGCGGGCAGGGTCTGCTGCGTCTCCGCCACCGGCGCCGTCAGGGCCCGGACCGCGCCCTCCGCGTCGGCGAAGCCCGCGCCAAACTCCCGGTCCGGCCCCGGCGGTCCCAGATCGCGGGCGCTACGCGTCAGCGCCGCCCGCACCTCGGCGGGCTTCAAGCCGGGCTTCGCCTGCAGCATCAGGGCGACGACGCCGCTGACCTGGGCGGCCGCCATCGAGGTGCCCGACAGGAGCCCGTAGCCCCCGTTCGGGGCGGTTACGAGGATGTCGACGCCCGGCGCGGCGACGCAGAGGTGCGAGCCGCGGTTGGCGGCCGGGAACAGCCGGTCCTCGGCGTCCGTCGCGGTCACCGCGATGACGTTCGGGTCGGCGGCCGGGAACAGCGGCGGTGACGCCGGACCGGCGTTGCCGCCGGCGGCCACGTAGACGATGCCGCGCCCGGTCCCGGCGGCGAGGAACTCGGAAAGGGCCGCGTCCCAGGGGCCGGCGAAGCTCATGTTGACCACGCGCGCACCCTTCCTCTCGGACCAGTCCAGGCCCCGCAGGACGTGGAGCGTGGTGCCCTGCGCCCCGGCCCGGGTCTCGCCCGAGAAGGCGCGCACCGCGAGGAGGCGCGCCTCGGGTGCCGCGCTGGCGAGCTGGGCGCGGGCGCCGACGATGCCGGCGATGGCCGTGCCGTGGGGGTGCGGCATCGGCTTGCTCCCGTCGAGGGCGTCGTGGCGCTCGGACAGGGCGTCACGGAGCGCGGGGTGGGTGCCGTCGGGCTCGGAATCGATGACCGCGACCGTCACGTCCTTGCCCGTGACCGAGGCGTGCGCCTCCTTCAGGCGGAGCTTGCCCACGACGTACTGGGCGCCGGCGAGGGCGGGCACGGCCTGGCCGACGAGGCCGTAGACATGGTTCGCCTGCGCCGAGGCGACGCGCGGGTCGCGTGCCAGGGCGGCGACCACCGCCGTGACGGACCGGCGGTCCTTGAAGCGGGCGCGGTGCAGGGTCATTGGCACCAGGGTGAAGGTGTCCGTCGAGACCAATCCCAGGCGCTCGCGGCGCAGGATCTCGGGCAAGCTTCCCGCGGGCGCGTCCGCCTTCAGGGCGAACAGGACCTCGCCGGGAACCTCGCCCGGCTCGGCGGGGCCCGGCGAGCCGGCGGCCGGGACCG
Source organism: Methylobacterium dankookense (assembly GCF_902141855.1). GTDB lineage: Bacteria > Pseudomonadota > Alphaproteobacteria > Rhizobiales > Beijerinckiaceae > Methylobacterium > Methylobacterium dankookense. The sequence goes on from NZ_CABFVH010000039.1 coordinate 38,118, forward strand.
GTGCGAGAGCCGGCGGCTGCCGGCGCTGCGGAGGCGGTGCCTTGGCGAGCGCCGGCTTCGAGGGCTGCGGCTTGGCGGCCGGCGCCGCGATGGGCTTGGATCGCTCGGGCCGTTGGACGACCTTGGGCGGTGGCTCGCGGGCCGGTGCCGCTTGCCTGGGGCGCGGGGTTGGCACGGGCTCCGCCCGGTGGACGGGCGGCGGGGCCTGTGGCCGGGGGCGCGGCCTTGGGCGGTATGGCGGAGGCTCGTCCTCGTAATCGGGTTGGCGCGCCGGCCGCCGGGGAAGCGGCTCCTCGTCCTCGACCTCTTCCACCCTCTGGCGCGGGGGTGGGATCATGCGGGGTATGACGCCGATCATGCCCGGCAAGCCGATCATCGGGCCGCCGCGATAGCCGCCGCCACCGTAGCCGCCCCCGCCGTAGGGGCTTCCGGAACCGGACCCGGCCGGGCCGCGCATCTGCGCCTGGGCGGCGAGGCAACCGGGGAAGAGGAGCACCGCCGCGGTCAGTACGCGGCAGGGCCACCCACCCATTGACCGAACGAAGGCACTCCGCATCGCAGCACGTGCTCCCGCGACCGCCCGCCTGAGCGGCGCGCGGCGCCATGACTGTAGATGAGCGGCCAAACTCAGTCCACGCGGCCCGGATGCTCCGGGCCGCGAAGTCCCGGCGGCGAACATCAGGCCTCAGTCGCAGACACGGACCCGCCGAACATAGACGTTGCCGAAATCGTCGTAGGTCCGCCGGATCTTCACGACGCACTCGTACGTCTCCTCCGTCGTGGCGGCGACTGCGGTGCCGACGACCACCGCCCCGAGGGCAAGGCCGCCGAGGACGACGCCCCCGTGCCCGAAACCGTGGTGCCCGTGCCCATGGAAGGGCTTCGCCTCGGCGGAGCCGGCCGCGAGGCCCAGGCCGACGGTGCACAGGGCGGCGATGATCTTGGTTCGGGTCATGGCGATGCTCCTTCGGATGGTTCGGCCCGCTCGGTGCGGCCCCGATATCCGTTGGTCGCGCAGGGTCCGCCCTCGGTTCACGGGAACCGCGAATTTCCGGCTCCCGAGAAGCGGGGAGACCCGGTGTCTTCCCGGTCCGACGCCATGGCACCCCGGATGCCGCGAAGGCTCAAGGGTGGAACACAGGCATACGGTCACGGCACGCCTTTAGGGCAGGTTCTCGCGACGCTCCACAGGCCGTCCTAGATCGCCGTCCCTGTCGGCAGCGACGGCGATGACGGCAGTGGACGCACAGACGGACGCCAACCCTCGATGACGGGGCCGCCCTCCAGGTCCAGCGGCTGGCCGCGGTTGCGGAAGGACGGCCCAGGGCGGCCATCTCGCACTTGGTCGAGCGGAGTGGAAGACGAGGCCCGCTGCGCCTGCGGCATTCGCCAGACCCTCCGCAAGATCATGCCCGCCCGCCGCGTTCCCGGCGAGCACGCTGAGCACAGCCACATTGCGTTTGGATCCACGCGGGACCACGCTAAGCTGGCCGAAGCACCGCCTCGTTCCTTTTCACCGTCCCGGCGAGATGAAAGGCAAGGGGGCGGCGGAACAGGAAGTCGAGCCAAGTGCCGCGGATAAGCCGCTCGAAGACGAGGGGCAGTGCGATCGCAACGGCCATCACGGTCAATGAGGCGAGCCCGATATCCGTTACCACCCCGGTCTTCACGATGAGGCTTCGACTGGCAGCCATCGGTAGGAAGAACGCCAGGTAGATCACAATCGAGCGCTTGCCGCAGGTACGCAAAGCCTCCGCCACGGCTCCACCCGCCTCGGCAAGCAAGGTGGCGAGCACGACAATCGCCAGCGCGCCCGTGAACCCGAGCACCAAGCTCACGACCGGCAGGGCTGCGAGGGTCGGAAATTCCGGTGCGCCCGATGGTGTAAAGGCGAGCCAGCCCTCGGCCAGCGCCCAGACCCCAAGGCTCGCAAGCGCCAGCCACCGGTAGCGCCGTACGGCGTCGGAGAGGGCAAAGACTTGGTCAGCCAGGAGGTAGCCGCCGACGAAGTAGACGTAGCGGGCACAGAACTCCTCAACGAGGTAGGAGGAGCTCTGGACCGGCACGATCTGCAGCAGCGCGGCGGCCCCGAGAAGCACCGGGCCAGGCAGCGACCGCAGCAACTTCGTGACAACCGAGAACGCGGCGAGCAAATAGATGAACCACAGCGTCGAGTAGGGCTCGACGAGGGCGAGGGCGAGGTGAGCCAGGAAAGCCGGCACACCCCCATCCCCGGCGACCGTCCCGTACTTCACTGCCGACTGGAGCAGCAGCCAGAGTAGGTAGAAGTAGGCGAAGTGGACGATGCGCCGGTCGGCGAAGAGGCGCCAGTCACGGTGTATCACCCGTCCGACGAACAGGCCCGAGAGCAGGAAGAAGTCCGGGATCCGGAACGGCTGGGCGAAGGCGACGACCGGGTGCAGGAAGCCCTCTCCTCCCAAGGCTTCGCCGGTGCCCAGGGTCGAGTGCATCATCACCACGAGGACGATGCAAATGCCCTTCGCCACGTCGACCCAGGCGTAGCGGAGTTCTTCCTCCGCTTGGGTGCTCGCCCGTCCGCCCATTAACCGCCCTCGCATACCAGCCAAGGGCGGAGTTTCACCGGAGCCGGTTAAGCGAGCGCCAGCACCGGTACGCGACTGTCCATGATGGACAATGGAACTTGAACGAAGCCGCGGCCGCGGTACCACCGCACGTCCGGCGACGCGCCGATCTACCCCTCGAACGAACTGCCCTGCGTCCCGTGGCGCGTTGCGCAGCCGCGTCGAACCCGTTCCGGCGCGCTCTGGCCTTGTCCGCAGCTTGCAATCGACGCCGTCCGGAGGCGGCGCGACCTTCTCCGATAGAGGTCGGAAAGGTGTAGCCGAGGTTGCCGGGCGGCGTCCGGCGTGGTGCCTCCCCACCGCACTCCCGCGCTAGCGCCACTTGACCAGCTAGGCACACGCTCGCTCGGCCAACGCGATTTCGTGCGTCGCGCTGGAACGCTCGACGTCTCACGCCGCGCAGTGGACCGCCACAGGAGGCGATCAATCCCAGATCCCGAGCGACCGTACTTTCTACGGTGTGTGCCGGTCGGAATGCGTTCCATATAGGCCGCTCGCGTAGGTGGAGGTTGACCTTGGGCGACGACCGGCCGGACGAGTATCACGTATACCTGAGACACGCCGACGTGATCTATTTCCTGGCAGCGGATGGGACCTTCGTGCCGGACCTCGAAGGCGGTCGCGCCTTCGACAAGATCGAGGACGCGTTCGAGGTGATCAACGCGATGACGGATGGGCGCGATCTCCCGAGGGAGCACGAACCCGGAGTGGTTCGGAACGCGTACCGCTTCTACGGGCCACGCGCGTGAGGCGTGAGCACAGGCGAACTCGCGCCCAGGGATGAGGGAGACTTGACCGGCACCGTGGACCGGCCGGACCGAGGTTACCGCGTGGCGGCGGTCCTGGGTGGCCGGAAGGCAACGTCCGGGAGGGTGAAAGGTGCGGGTGGAAGGTCGCCCAACGACGGGGGCGGCCTCGCGTGGTTGTACGTGTTCTTCAAAAGCCGGTCCCAACATCGCATCCGGCGGGTGAAAGGATTCCTGCTCGGAGTACCCGTGCTTGATGCGGCGGGGATGGACCGGTCATCCGCCTACCGGTGTAGGGACGGCTACATGGCTCCCGCCTCCGTGCCGGATGCCCTTCCAGCCGAGCCGGTCCGTGCAGAGCCTGAACGGCACGATCAGCGCGGTCGAGGCGTAGGGGGCCCACCGGGCGAAGGCGCCGAACGCGGACCAGCGGGCCGCCACGTGCCACCCGGCCAGTCCCCGCCGAGACCATCCTCAGCGCGAGGCCGATGCTGAAGCAGGCGACCAGCGCGATGCCGAGGCGGAACTTCTTGAGCTGGATGCACGGCAGCAGGACCGTGTTGGCCGCGGGGCGCGGGACCAGGTCTCCGGCTAGGCCGAAAAGGACGATCTGCCCTGTCATCGCCGTGCGGCTGAAAAGCCTACCATATATGAACGGCACAAACGTCCCTTGCGCCGCCTCATCAACAGGAAGAAGCGCTCGGCGGATGTGCGGGCAGGGGCGGCGCTGCTATAATTCGCTTTCTGCAACCCCTCACAAGTCGGACCGACGCCGATCCCCCTGCGGGAACAGGGGCGCGCGAGCGGGACGGCCGTGCCTCGCCGAGCCGGATCGCGGCATCATGGACGCGGAATGGACCTTCAAGGATTGAGATGCCAATCCTTCGAGAAGTATCCAATTCGCCCGGAGGCGAGCGCAGGCCGGTCGATGGCAATTAAAGGAAATGACGCCCAATCCTTCCACCAGCTCAACCACGGTCAATCCTTGACGCGTGACAAAATTCGGGCGGAACGACCTGCCGAACTTGAAATACCAACCTTGGCGTCCAAGCCTGCGATACTTTGGCCGGCGCATTTTGCTGTTGACGGACCGGCCCTGCGTCTGGAATCGATACGCGCGGCACAAGCCACGTCAGGAGGAGATCGGCGCATGACCGGATCGAGCTGCCGCGCCTGCTCGCGCGCGCCGCCGCAGGCGGGCTGAGACGCGCGGTCTGCCAGGACCGCGCGTCTCATCAGAGCCATCCTCCCTCAGGGCCACCACGCTCACGACAGCGCCCTAAGGGATATCCAGGATCGACGTCGGCCGGCTCCGCCGGCCGGGGGTCCCGTGCGCTCCTCGAACATCGATCGCACAGTCGATTCCGGGCCGCAAGCCCGCTTCGCGCCCCCGTCGGTCCGTCACTGACCCGCAAAGGCACGTCCGGCTCGCCGGGCCGCGTGCCCGCGCGGAACCGTTATGGAGCGCGATGATGACCAGCGGCACCGGAGGGCAAGACCCCTCCACTGAGACCCCGGACGGAAAGCCCCGGCCGCATCAGCTCGATCTGCCGTTCGACCCGACGCCCGTCTCGCCGGGGGTGCAGCGGGACCGGGACCTCGACGCGACGGGCCCGAGCAGGCACGGCCCGGACGAGCGCGATGCGCCGGAGCGCGAAGGGCCGGACGACCGTGACCCATGCCTCGACGCGGGCCCCGGCCAGCGGGACACGATCTACGTCAACCGTCATATCACCCAGCTGGGCGTGCGGGTCCACGGCCGGATCTACTCGTCTCCTGCCGTCCAGGCGGCCCGGATGGCCGGCGAGCGCCGGGTTCGCGTGGCGGTCGACGCAGCCGACCCGCGTTGGATCTTCGCGCTGGTCCATGGCGCCTGGCACCGCGTGCCGTGCGGGGATGCCTCCGCTGGGACGGCCTCCCTCCGCGGCGGACCGCAGGCCGCGGCGAGACCGGACGCGGCAAACCGGACGTTGCCTTCGGCCGGGGCGACCAACGTGATCGACCTTGCGGCCGCGCGCCGGAAACGTTCCGCCTCGTCCGAGCCGTCGCCCACCGGCTCCCGGTGACGGTTTGGCGCTCGCGCCGCCGACGCCCGGATGCCGCGCGGCGAGGGGGTGCTCCCGGGGCGGGGGGTCGAGGCCTTGGCCGACGTAATGGCCGGGACCGTACCAGCTCCTTGGGCCCGGCCAGCCGTCGGTCGCCCGTCGCCGCGCGCCGTTCGCGGGCCAATCCGGCATAGCGGGCAGGCGCTCGGAAGCCGGGGCGGGAACCGGATCCTCCCGACCCGCTGGGCGCCTCGCGTCGCGAGCCGAAGCCGGTCCGGGAGACGGCCCCGGCAGACTGGCGAGATGAGGTTCAGTCAAGCTTAGCCGACCCGCGCTAGCCTGCCGGCGTGTCGGCCCACCGCGATAGCGACGATCACGAGGCAAGGGAGGTAGGAGTTTGCCGTTCTCGCTTGAGGCACCGTTTCGGCCCGGCTTCGCACCCGGGCGCGCTCCCCCCGGCGCGGAACAGCCTTGGGCACCGGTTCGCACGGGCGCGGAAGGCCGAAGCCGCTGGTCCTTCATGCACCGCATCTGGTCGCACCGGATGCAGGGAGACGTCCCCTACGAAAGCCTGCTGGAGGCGGACCTGGTTACCATCCTGTGCGTCGATCCCGAGGTGGATGGCTTCTGGGCGCAGCCGGAGGCGTTTCGCTGGCGGCAGGACGGCAAGGTGCGTCGGTACGTGCCCGACTTCTTGATCCTGACCACCGCCGGCGCGCGCGCGTACCGCGAGGTCAAGCCCCTGCGTCGCCTTCGGAAGGACCCTTCGCTGGGCGGCAGGCGCCCGGCTATCGAAGCGGAAAGCGCGCGGCGCGGGGCGACGTTCGAGACATGGACCGAGAAGGAGATCCGGCGGTCACCGCGCCTTGAGAATGCGCGCGAGATCCTCTGCCACGCCGGACCGGTCTGGGATGAGCCGGCGCTCGCGGCCCTGCGCCGAACCATTCGGGCGGGCACCTGCCCGGGGACCACCGGCGAGCTCCTGCGCTCGGCCGGCCTCGGCCCGGACGCCCTCTGTACGCTGCTCGGGCTCGTTGCCCTCGACGAGTTGCGGATCGACCTCGACCAGCCCCTCTCCCTGCGAAGCCGTCTTGTCGGCCGGAGGACCGCGTGAGCGCCGCCCAAATCGAGCTCCATCCCGGCGCGCACGTGCACGTGCAGCGCGAGGGAGGCCGTCCCGAACTCTGGAAGGTTCTGAAGCGGAAGCGGAAGGGCTGGCTCGTGCAGCTCGGGGACCAGGACGCGGTCACCTGGTCGGACGATCACATCCACGACCTCCGCCTGGACCATGCCGTCGAGCTCTATGCCGCCGACCCCGAGGCCGACGAACACGTGGCCTACTGCCTGTCCAAGGCGTTCGAGGCCTTTCCCGAAGACCTCAAGACCATCGCCCTGCGCCGGGCCGAGTACGTGCGCGAGGTGGATGACTGGCACGGGGCGGGGGAGACGCTGGAGGAGAGCTACGTATGGGCGGCGCTTCACGTTTTCGCGGCTTTCGAGCGAGAATGGCGCGAGGAGGACGTCGCCTACGCGGCGGCGCTCGCGGAGCGGCGGCGCCAGCGGCAGCGCAAGGCTGCCACCGAGCTGAAGCGGCCGAAGAAGGGGCAGCCTCTCGTCGTTCCGAAGCCCCGCACGGTCGAGCTCTGGTACCGGACCTGGATCACGCACGACCGCGACATCCGCGTGCTCCTGCCGGATTTTCGTGGTCGGGGCGACCGGACGCAGCGCTATGCCGAGTGGATCTACGTCGAGATGCGGGCCCATATCGAGAAGTATTACTTGGTCAAGGACCGCCGCCGGCCGCCGCTGACCTACGCGTACGGCAAGTTTGAGGACCATTGTAAAGGCAAGGGCCTCGACGCCGACAAGCCGCGGAGGAAGGGCGAGCCGCGCCCCTATCCCACCTATGCGGCCTTCCGCACCTTCAAGAACGGGATGCTCGACGCGCGGGAGGAGATGCAGGTGCGGGAAGGGGGCCGGAAGGCTTACCTGACGTTCAATGTCTTCCGGAAGACGGATCCCCTCGCCAAGGTGATGGCGGAGGTCGAGTTCGACCATTCGCTGGTCGACCTGATCGTCGTGGACGAGCAAACCGGGCGCGCGATTGGCCGGCCGTGGTTCACGGCCGCGCTCGACCGCGCGTCGAGGATGCTGATCGGGTGCCATCTGTCTTTCGAGGTGCCGAGCTACGCGGCGCTCCAGCGCTGCATGGGGCACGCGTTCTGGCCGAAGGACCTGCGCGGCATCGAGGGGCTGAGCAATCCCTGGCCCTGCGAGGGCATCCCGCAATTCGCGTTCGTGGACAACGGGAAGGAGTTCCGGTCGAAGAGCCTGCGGCGCAGCGAGACGGCGATGAACTTCCGCATCCGCCCCCTTCCGGTCATGGCACCGTGGCTGAAGGGCAAGCTGGAACGGCTGTTCGGGCGCTTCAACGCGCAGGTCTACGCCCATCGCGAGGGCAAGACGTTCCACAGCGCGGTCGCGCGCGGCGACTACAACTCGATCAAGCGGGCCGAGACCACGCTGCCCCAGCTGCGCCGGGACCTGCTCAGCTACATCGTCGACGACTATCATGTCACGCGGCACAGGACGCTGGAGGCGCGGCCGCTCGACGTCTGGAACGACCTCGTCGCGCGCAACGGCGGCATCCGGGCCGTCCCGTCGCACGCCCAGATCATCGAACTCATCGGCCAGGTCCGAGAGCGGCCCATCGGCAACACCGGCATCCACCTGGAAGGCCTCAACTACCATTCCGACCGGCTGACCGCCCTCCGCGAGCGGCGGGGCGGGCGCCAGAAGCTCTACCAGGTCCGGTTCGACCCCTTCGACCTCTGGAGGATCTGGGTCCTCGACGAGGAGACGGGCGAGCACATCCCGGTCGACTGCACCAACCAGGCCATCGCCCGCAACGTGTCGATCTTCGCGGCCGGCCTGCACCTCCAGCAGGCGCGCAGCTCCGGGGCCGGCCGCTTCGTCACCGAGCAGGACATCGTTCTGGCCAAGCAGCGCGTCGAGGAGGAGAGCGACCGCATCCTCGGCAACGGCGGGTCCGTCACGACCGCGGCCAAGGTCGCTCGGTATCGCTATCCAAACGGGGAGTACTTCACGCCCGTCGGTCCCCGGAACGCGGGTCAGCCGGAGCGGGTCAAGGACACTCCGGCGGCCGAGCGGGTCCCCACCGCGGTTGCGCCCGTGGCGCCGGATACGCCTTCCGCCCCGGCGCCGACGGCGCCGCCCCCCTCTGCCAGCTCCGCCCACGAGAGCCTGACGGAAGACCTCGACGCCCTCATGGACGAATGGAGCCGGGCATGACGCCGACGGACGCGGATATCAGTGAGCGGGTCAAGACCTTCGAGCATGCCGTGGTGCCCCACGAGCTGTTCAAGAAGGGGAGGCGCGCCATCGAGACCTTGCGTCGGCGCTGGCGTCCGAAGGGGGTCAAGCCGCTGAAGGCGCGCGCGCTGCTGATCCTCGGGGAGCCCGGAGCCGGCAAGAGCTTCATCCTGGAGACCCTGGCGGAAGAGAACCCGAAGCGGGCCACGGAGGATGGCGACGTCCGGCCGGTGATCTTCGTCGAGGCCCCGAAGCGGACCACGCCGCGTCAGCTCGCCGCGGCGATCTTCGATGCCCTCGAACCTGGGTACCGACTGCGTGACGGATGGAACACCGCGCGCATCCTCAGCGAGATCAAGATGCTCTGCGAGGAGATGGGCGTCGAGGTGCTCATGATCGACGAGGCGCACCACATCGTCGACCATAAGAATACGGACGACCTGGAGGATGCAGCTGAATTCTTAAAGCAGCTGCTGAACATGTGTTCGACGCAGATCGTGCTCGCAGGACTGCCGCACCTCGGCGTCCTCCCCGAAACCAAGAAGCTCCGGCAGCTGCGTCGGCGCTTCCGGCCGCCGGTGCACCTGGATCCCTACAATTGGAGCGACCGCACGGGGCGCAGGAAGTACCTCGGGATGCTTGCATTCTTCGAACGGCACCTCGGTCTGCCCGAGCCGTCCAACCTCATCGGGTTCGATTTCGCCGCCCGCATCTATTGCGCGACGGGCGGCCATGTCGGCATCATCTCGGCTCATCTCAGCCTGGCGCTTGAGACGGCGGTGGCCGACGGCAAGTCCCGGATCGACCTGCCGCTCATGGCCGGGGCGTATGCCGACCTGGTCCTCAAGCGGAAGCCCGCCGTCCTGCTGGACTTCGACGCTGGGTTCCCCGACGAGGTCCCGGCCGGGCGGACGGGAGAGGCCGAGGGGAGGGCGCGCGACGCCGGCCCCGAGGCCGCGTCGGACGACAACCCCTACTTGGCGCAGGGCGAAGCGTTCCGCGCGCTCTGGCGCAAGATGGCCGGCGATCGCCTTGCCGACCAGTCGCGGGTGACGGCGCACAGGACGAAGGAGGCTGCACCACCGAGCGCCTTCGGGAGGCCGGCGTGAGCGCCGCTCCGCTCGCGCTTCGCGTGCCGGAAATGCCCGGCGAGCCCGCGCACGGCACCCTGATGCGCCTGGCCGCGCGTCACCGACGTCCCGGCGACGCGGCCGGCTTCGCGGCGGATTGCGGCCTGTCCTTTCGCAGCGTCCTGCGCGGCGGCGGCGCCGACGCCGTGGCACGCCTGGCGGGCTTCGACCCGCTCGCGCTCGGGCAGCGCTCGCCGCGGGTCAACGCCCCGGGGCGCACGGTCGACCTGGGCGGGCAGCGCATCGCGCTCGGCGATTGGTCCACGACGAACCGTCGCTGGTGCCCGCATTGCCTCGCCGACGACGCGCGGCTCGCACTCGGGCGGGGCCTGCCGACGGAGCGGCTCGCCCATCACCGGTTCTGGTGGGACGTCAAGTCGGTCTTCGGCTGCGCGGTGCATGGCGTCCCGCTCGCGCAGACGTGCGCGGCCTGCGGCCGCGGACCTGGCTGGGCCGGTCCCGTGCACCGGTGCCCCTGCGGGGCATCGCTCCTGCCGGCCGCCGAGGCGAACGGCTGCCGGCCGAGTCCGGCAGACCACTACCTCGCGGGGCGCCTCACCGGGATCCGTTCGGGGACTTCCCTCGTCGATGCCCTGACCTACCGGGACGCGGTTCGCGCCTTGGAACGGCTCGGGCTCGTCGCAACAGGGCGATGGAGCGCTCGCAAGCCACGTTTGAGCGGGAGCGAGGCGGCGGCATGTCGGGATGCCGGCATGGGGCTCCTCGCCGACCGGAGGCACGGCCTCGCGCGTGCCCTGGACCAGGTCCTGGCGGAGGGACGGGCGCGGGAAGGGCGGCCAGGCCTGATCGGGTCCTACGGGTGGATCTATGAGCTCTGGATCGCCAACCTGCCGGACGACGAGTTCGGCAGGATGCTGAAGTCCGCCCTGCGGGAGCATGCGGTGGCGAACGGCGTTATCCCGGAGCGGGAACGGGCACTCGGCGGCGGCCTCGGCGGGCCACTCGTTGACCTCGCGACGGCGACATCGTCCCTCGGCATGGGGCACGCCCGCGCCCGGGCCATCCTGGGGCGGGGAGGCATGCTGCCCGACGGCATCCGCCGGAGCGTCGCCTTCCCCATCGACGGCGTGGGTCTCACCCGCCTGCGGGAGGCCTTGGATCGGACGGCCGACGCGAAGGGGCTGCGCGCGATCCTGGGGGTCGGCAAGGCACAGGCTCGGCGCATCGTGGGGGCCGGGCTGGTGCCGCCCGTGGGCAGCGGACCAGGCGGGGCGGCCAGCCGCTTCGAGGTCGCGGCCGCCGAGCGCTTCCTGAGGACCCTGATCGAGGGCGTCCCGGTTCGCCGTAAGCTCCCGCATGGGTCGGCCATGCTGGCCGGCGCCTGCCGCTCCGCGGGCGTTCCCGTCGAGGTCGCCTGCACCGGGTTGCGGGAGGGCGACGTCCGGGCGACCGGCGTCGCGCCCGGGCGCCTGTCCCTGGCGGCGATCATGGTAAGGCCCGCGGACCTCCGCCGGCTTCGGAAGGACGATGGCCTGACGGTGGAGGAGGCCGCCAAGGCGCTGGGCGTCCACCACGAGGCGGTGCGGTCGCTTCGGCGTTCGGGCCTGCTGGGCCGGGTCCGACCGGGCCGGCGCTCCCTCCGGCGCGGCGAGGTCGACGCGTTCGCGCGCCGGTACATGCCGGCCAGCGAGGCGGCGCGCCTCCTCGGCACCTCCCCGAAGCGCGCGACCAGGCTCATGGCCGAACGGCAGGTCGCCGTCGCGGCTGGGCCGCCCACATGCCGTCAGACCTTCTACCTCCGCGCGGACGCCCAGCGACAAGTGCTGGCGGTGGCAAGGCCGTGAGGTACCCTGTCGACGGCATCGGGCAGACCTGGCCCGATGCGGCAAGGCGGGTGCGGCGACGCCGAACCGGCCGGAGGCTTCCGCTCCGCGACCGCGTCAGGAGGACAGGGATGCCAGGAGGCAGGCCGTCGGGTCCAGCCAGTGCGGCGGCTAGGCACAGCTGCGGTACCACTGCTCGTTCCGGCGGCCCCGTACCGGAACGGGGCCGTCGGGTTCGCCGGCTTGCCCTCCGGCGGCCGCTCCCTGCACAGGCGCGGGCGAGCGGGGCGTCGGTGTCGCGCCTCGCCCGGACTTGCGCGATGTGCACCGGTCGGGTCCGCTGTGTGGTGCTGCGCGACGCGCACCCGATGGGCCGGCCTGGACGACGGACGCCGGGCAGGTCGTGAGGCATGCCGACGCCCGGTCGCTGCCATCCCCGCGAGGGCCCGGCGGCGTGCTGCCGAGCGGGCAGGCCCCAGGCATGACGAGGACCGGCGCGGCGAATGAGGACGAAACGACCGTCAACGGGAGCGGAGGCCGACCAGCGAAACCGGTTCTTCAGCTCCGCCCTGCAGGATGGAACCGTCCCTGAGAAGGCCGCGTCCGCCGCCTCGCCGGACCTGCCTGGAAGGAAACCGACTTGGCTTCGCTGGCGCTCCGGGTCCGCTTCCGTGAGGAGGAGCCCGCCTATGGCTTGTTGGCGAGGCTGGCCCTTCGGCACCGACGCGCGGACCTTCGCACCTTCGCCGGCGACGTGGGGTTGTCCTATCAGGACACGGTCGGCGGAAGTGCCGCCTCATTGATCGCCGAACTGGCCGGTTTCGAACCTGGCCTCGTTCGATCCTGGACCACGACGCCCGACTGGCACGCGCGCCACTTCCGAGGCGAGAAGTTCCACAACAACGACTGGTTCGTGCACGCCGAACGCCGGGTCTGCGTCGCCTGCCTTCGGGACGACCTGAGCCTGCACGGCGAGGCAGCCGCCCCCTATGCCTGCTGTCACCGGCGCTGCTGGTGGGACCTGCGAGCCATCGACGTCTGCCCGAGGCACTCGGCCTGGTTGGTCGACCGGTGTCCGTCCTGCGGACGGCACCTCACGCTTCTGCCGGCGGACGTGCGGTTCTGCGAATGCGGCGCGGACCTGGCCCGTGTCGAACCGGAGCGGGTCGATCCGTTGGATGCGCGGGCGGACGCGTACATCCTCGGACGGCTTCTCGGCAGACCCCACCGCGCCGTCCCGCTGCTCGACGCGATGCCGCTCGGGCAGGCGACGGCGTTGATGTTTTCCCTGGGATGGCAGGTCGGGAACAACCGGTACCGGGCAGGAAGCGGTCGCCATGCTGACGGGGCGTCCCCAGCGCCATGGCCCGAGATAACAAAGGGCACCCTGTGGAAGCGAGGCGCTTCCCGGGAAGCCAAGCTCTCGGCGAAGATGGCCAGCTTCCGCATCCTCCGTCACTGGCCTCGGGCCTATTGGCGCTTCCTGGACAGCCTCTTCCGGCTCGCGAAGGACAACCTCGGGAGTTCCGCTCGCCGGGACGACGGGTCGAGCCGGGCCTACCGCCTGTTCGGGCACAGGCTCGATGGATGGAACTTGCCTGGGGCGCAGCCGCTGCGCGAGGAGTACGAACGGCACTTCCTGGCCAACGTTCCCGCAGGCCCGAAGACAGTGATCTTCGGGTGCCCGGCGGAAGCGTCGCGCTGGGTCACCCTCGGTTACGCGAACGAGACCTGCGGGCTCACACCGTGGTCCGGCGAACTTTACCCAATCCTCTACGATCTCGGCGTCGTCGGTCCGGGTAAGGTCAACCACACTAGGGTGAAGCTCGCCCGGTCGCTCCTGCCAACGGTCAAGGAGATGTACGACGACGCCCTCACGCGAACACAGGCTGCACACCTGCTCGGCGTCAGTTTGAACGGCGTGTCGACGCTGCAGGCTGCCGGCTACCTGTCAACGCAGGACAACCCTCACGACAAGAGTAGCTACCGGTATAGCCGTGTGGAGATCGAGTACCTGCTCTTCGACATAGCGGGGTCTGCGCCGGTCCTGGCTGCCGCGGACACCATCGACCTGATCGATGCCGCCGCCGCAACGCAGTTCACGGATGGCCACGGCTTCCTGGGCCTTGAGCGGCTCCTCCGGGCCCTGACGCGCCGCACGGTGCCGTTGGCAGGCCTGCGCGACCGTGGCCAAGGCCTATCCCGAATCCTCCTCAAACGGTCGGACGTCGAGGGATTGATGGCGCAACGCCGACCCGCTCAGGCGCCAACACGGGATCAGGTTTGCAAGCTGCTTGGGATTGGCGGCGCAACGTTTCAATTCCTGGTACGAGAGGGCGTCCTGAAGACCTCCGGTTCGGACCGCCGCTCGCGTCGCGCCACCCCCGAGAGTGTCGAGACCTTTCAGAGGGGGTACATATCGGCAGTCAAGATCGGACAGATGCTCGGCCTGCACTTTATCGCCGTGTACCACCTCATGCGCAGGCGTGGGTACAAGCCGGCTTTTGACCCGGATAGAGCGAGAGGTCGCATCTACCGGCGTACGGATGCCCTGAGGGCATTCTTGAAGAAACTGCCCACGCAAGGCGTGCAAACGGTTCCCACTGTGACGAACGGCGCTGGCTAGCCTTCTGTGGTGCGCGGCCGTCGGCCATCGTCATAGGGGCCGTCCTCATGCGGTAGGGACGGCTGGCGCCGCGAAGTCACCACGAGCAAGGCGCCGAACATCCGCCCGAACATTTTATCGCATTCAAGCCACTCCGTTTCAGCACGCATTCGGTTTCGGATTGACACGCAATCGCTTTCATCTTCCAGAAGAAACCCTTATGAATCAACAGTTGGGGAATTCCTTATTCGCTTTCCCCCAGAGCACTTGTGATTGGATCGCAAAATTCCATGCGCAGAAATCCAAAATAATAGGTGAAATCAAAAGATTCGAACCCCGAAACGCCATCGATCTAGAGCACGCGGCGGTCATATCATGTCTTTTCTACGAAGAGATTCAGAGACGCATTGATCGATCAGGGCGTTAGAGTCCGTCCGATAAGTCATGAGGCGCGTCCCAGCCGTCGAACGAGGATCATGACGGCAGCGGCGTAGAGGAAGGCTTGGGCCGAGGCGAGGGTCGCC
>NZ_CABFVH010000040.1 GCF_902141855.1 Methylobacterium dankookense
CGGATCTGGGCGCGGGCCGCCCCGGACAGCGCGATCCACAACCTCTACGGCCCGACCGAGGCGACGATCGCCATCAGCCACTTCGCCTACCGGCCGGACGATCCCGCGACGGTCCTGCCGATCGGCCGGCCCTTGGCGGGGCAGGGGATGGCCCTGTTCGACGAGGCCGGCCGGCCCGCCGCGCCGGGCGCCGTCGGCGAGATCTGCCTGTCCGGATCGCAGCTCACGCGCGGCTACTGGCAGCAGCCGGAGCTCGACGCGGACCGGTTCCGGACCGTCGAGGGGACGCGCTGGTACCGGACCGGCGATCTCGGCCGGCTGGAGGCGGGGGATGGCCTGCACTTCCTCGGCCGCGTCGACCACCAGATCAAGATCCGGGGCTACCGGGTCGAGACGCTGGAGATCGAGGGCGCCCTGCGGGCGGCGGCCGGGCGCGACCTCGTGGCCGTCCTGCCGCTGCCCGCCGCTGACGGGACGGTCGCGGGCGTGGTCGGCTTCGTCGCCGGCGCACCGCTCGACACGGCCGCGGTCCGGGCGCGCCTGCAGGGCTGCCTGCCCGACTACATGATCCCGCAGGCCGTGATCGTCCTCGACGCCCTCCCGCTCAACACAAACGGAAAAGTCGACCTGCGGGCGCTCGCGGAAATCTCAAATTATACAATTCACGGAAGATCAGAAACTGCTCGACACGGTGCTGCATAACTATATCGCAGCACAAAGCATTGCTTCTTGGTTGCAGCGCAAGGAGGGCGATATGGACGTTCTATGTAATTTGCAAGAAATCGCTCGCCGAGTCTTCGAAAACAAGGACATTGCCCTCAGTCGAAAGACAACGGCCGCCGATGTTTCGGAGTGGGATTCAGTGTCCCACATTACTTTGGTTTTGGCAGTCGAAAGCGAATTTGGCATGCGCTTCGGCGTTGCTGAAATCGGTTCGCTCGAAAATGTCGGCGCATTTGTCGATCTAATAGAGAAAGGGCTGAAGAGCACTCCGCAATAGAACTCGCAAAGGATATTTTTCGTTTATTTCAGCTGCTCTAATTGGGTATAGGATAAGGCGTGCCCAAAGCAGTGGGAGGTAGAAGATGCCGACGCGATTCTTGGTGCTTGGTGATGGCTGGCCGGCTGCGGAAGCGGTTCGTACAATCTGCAGCCATCCTAATGGTCATCTTGTAGCATACATACAGCCTCGAACAGAGAGGAATAAATACTTGGTTCAACTGAGCGATTTTGGCTCGCATCGCAGCGTTGAGTATTTACGATCTTCGGGCGTTGATTGGATAGTTAGTGCAAACAATTTACAGATAATTGGCCGCGAAGCGCTTGATGAGGTAAAATATCAAGCCATAAATCTACATCCGGCTCTTTTGCCGGAATATGCAGGCGTTCATTGTCATGAATGGGCGATCCGCAACAGTGAAAAATATTTCGGAGTGTCGGTTCATATGATACTTCCTGGCATTGACACGGGAGATGTCGTCGCTGAAAGCAAATTTCCATTGGCTGACAATGAGACAGGATTGAGTCTTTTTACGAAGTGCATGAGAGAGGGAGCTCTGTTGCTCGGAAAAGTACTTATAGATGTCCTTGAAGAGAAGTCACTCGTTTGTCGGAAGCAGGATTTGGCTAAGCGCCAAATATATCGACACAAGGACAGATCAATTCAAAATCTGACGTGGCAAGAAAATGCGGATTCTATCGCTCGAGTGGTAAGATCATATAATTACGAGCCTTTTGATCGCCCAGACCATTGCTTAAAGATTGTACTCGATAACAATCAAAAATTTGATATCATTCGAGCGCGCGTTGGAGAATTTACGTCTGAAAAGCCAGGCGAAATCGTTCGTTCATCGAAAGATGGCGTCCACATTGCTGCTGGAGGTTTCAGAGAAATTATAGTCACAAAGGCTAGATATGCAACGTCCGATGTTTCCGGAGCGGAAATCGGTACATTATGCAGATCGGCTAGGAGATGTGTTTTGTGCTAATAATTCAAATTTAACTGGGGGGTGAGCGCGTCACCTGCGAGTTGCTCCCGCTTGCTTGCCTGCTGCTGGCGCTGATGCCGACCCAGCGCAAGAGCTGCGCGATCACCCGCTCGTTCTCGCACCGGGTGACGGATCGGGTCGAACTGGAGCAGGCGGTGGCAACATATGCGGCGCGGCTCTGCGAGGAGCTGCGGCGGGGCGGCTTGGCCACGAACCACGTCGGCGTCTTCTCCCACATCAGCGAGCACGACTGGGGCGAGCCGATGCGCTCGGTCTCGACGACGGTGGGCTTGCCAGAGGCGACGAGCGACAGCTTGGCGCTACGCGAAGGCGGGCGCGCTGAAGGCCATGCTGAATTCGGGGTTCGGCGGAAGATGCTACCGGCCAACCCTTCCAAGGGTGTGAAGCTCTACAAGATCGAGAGCCGCGAGCGCTTCCTGCTGGACCGCGAGGTGATTGCTCTGGCCGAGGCACTGGCAGTCATGGAGGAGGAGGCTGGGATCAGCCACACGATGGCGACCGGCATTCGCCCTGCTGCTCCTCACTGGCGCCCGCAAGCAGGAGATCGCGACGCTGCAATGGGCGTGGGTGGATCTCGACCGTGCCTGCCTTCATGCCGAACTCGAAGACCGGCGCGAAGGCGGTGCCGCTGGCAGGGGCTGCGCTGGAGATCCTGGCGAATCTACCGCGGAGATCGCCCTGCATCCTACGGTCCTCGCGGTCAGGTGGACCAATCGGTGGCCTGCTGCAGGTCTGGGGTGCGGTGCGGAAGCGGGCGACCGTGCTGGCGAGAGCACGTGCCGTAGCAGCTGGCGAGCCGGCTGACCGGGCGCCGAACCTCGATGCGGTCCGCATCCACGATCTGCGCCATAGCTTCGCGAGTTTCGCGGTCGCGGACGGAGCCCCCTATTCACGGTCGGCAAGGTGCTCGGTCACCGACAGACAAGCACGACGGAGATCTACGCGCACCTGCATGACGACCCACTGAAGACTGTAGCCAATCAGACCGGGGCGAAGATTGCCGCCGCCCTGAAGGTCGGGGCGATGCGTGGGCGGCCGAGTGTTGGTGGTTGATCCGGCAACTCGGTGACGAGCCGGTACGTGCATCACCTCGATGCCGTGTTGATCGCTGCGGCGAAGCGGATCGCAGCCAGCCTGGCAGGAGCCAAACATGAGAAAGCCCCCGCTGCGGGCGGTGCAGCGGGGGCCCTGAACTCGTTGGCGACAGCGGCTTAGTAGCCGCGGCCGTAGTAGCTCGGCGCATAGCCGCCTTCGTAGGCACCGGCCGCAGCCGCGCCGGCCGCTACACCGGCAATGCCCAGGCCTACCGCGGCGCCCGTCGACAGACCGCGGCGCCCGCGCCGGTCATAGCCGCGATCGTAGCCGTAGCCGCGGTCATAGCCTCGGGCGTAGCCACCATCCCGGTAACCGCCATAGCCACCGTAACCGCCATAGCCGTAGCCCTGCGCCTGAGCGCCGGTCACGCCGAGAGCCCCGAGGGACAGCGTCACGGCGGAGATGAGAGCGAGCTTACGCATCGTTGTCTCCTTCGTCGTTGCGTTGGGGAGCCAATGCATGGGGCCGGAGCATGTTGCGGCCGTTTCCTCACGATGGCGTGAGGCGGATGAAGGCAACCCTAGCGCCAGGCTCGCCGCAAAAGCCTGCCTGTCTTCAGGTCATGGAAGGAGGAGTTCCATTCTGATTGAACGTTATGGAAAACACATCCGAAGAATTAGCTTTAGCTAGCAATTTTGTATGTAGATTTACACCAACATATCTGCCTCCAGGGGCGCCGCCAATAATCTCAACTAAAGCCCAATGCAAATGAGGCGGCATGCCGCTTCCTGGAATGATATAAACTTCCCCAAGCAAATCGCCTCTACTAATTTTGGCGCCTGCTTTAATCGCGGCCGGGACTGAGGTGATATGCTGGTAAAAAACGCCAGCTTTATCATTTTCTGATCGAGCGAAAATCTGCGCTCCGTACTCTTTAGTCGAATCGCTTGATTTATCGTGTGGATGATAAACGGTTATATGAGCGTCGAATGCAGCATACACTCTTGTGCCGACAGGGCCGCTCAAATCCATGCCATATTGGATATACCATTTTTCGCGATTGACGTGTCCACCTACCCCAGGACCTCCATTCGTTCCAGTGTTGCCGGATGGCATTGGGCTCGACATGTCGATGCTGAACGCAGGCATTATATAAAACCTCCGATAAGCTGGATTTATCCGAATTTATTACATGTCTTCTCTGTGAATAGTTTCGCGTCAAGAGATTGAAGGCGAGTCGCAAGCGACCATGCGGGCCTCAGAATAGCTGCCAGAGCGTGGCTGTCGAGAGCTGGTCAGTAGAACAGCTTGCCGCAATTCGACGATCCCAGTGATGAGCGGTGTAGCCGGGTCTCGTGAGATGGCAGTCTCGCCCTTCGCCTTCGGGTGCCCAGAAATTTCGTCGCAGCAATCACTTGTCCCCCTGATCCCAGCGGGCTTTCACGAACACGACCGCCGAGGCGATCAGGGCGCCGGCCAGCAAAGGAAGGCGAGGCATCAGTTCGTGCCCTCGCTCTTCCGCAGGCGCACGCCCGGGCCTTCTCCGTTCTGCTCGATGACGATGACGCCGGCCGCTTCGAGAGCGGCCTGTAGGGCAGCGACAGTTCGGCTCTTCAGCTCTTCTCCAGCCTCGAACCGAGAGACGGTGTTCGTCGAGACCTGAGCTCGTTCCGCCAGATCGCTAATCCCAAGGCCCGCTCGAGCCAACTTGCACGGCTCTGGCGTCAAAATCGCGTCCTTGCAGCGAATTTGCATTGATACTGCGAAAACCGCGCGTTTATTCGCAACATAGTTGCGAATTTGCTGCTTAAACGCAAGGAATTCGGCAGCCCAGTGGGCTGCCGGTACTCCCGACACATCCGACCCCCCTTCAGCCCCGGAGACCCCGGTTATGGCAACGCCCCCGCTCGCCCCGCGTCCGGCCGAGCGCCGGTCCGCGCCCATCGTGCACACCAACGCAACGCCGCTCCTCGAGCCGGAGGAGACAGACGCTCGGCCCGTCATCCGCGCCGCCCGGCCCGATGCCCCGCACGTCCGCGCGCCGCGGCTCCTGGGTCTCGCTGGCGAGCTCGTCGCTGCTTTCGCGATCATCGCCGGGGCACGATGCTCTACGGCTGGCTGCCGGTCGCGTGAGGGGAGGGGAGGCCCTGAAGCCTGCTCGCTCCCTCTCGGCTGCCCAGGCGCCCGAGCGATCGCCGAGGACGCCCGCCGGAACGACGAGGCCGCGCGCTGTTGGCCGACGTGTTCGAAGCCCTGCTGCGGCGGAGCTGACGCGTGAGTAACGTCATCGCCTTTCCCTCCCGGCAGCGGATTCCGGCCGCCAGCATCCCGCGTGAGGAGTTCGAGCGCCGAGCCGGGCCCACGCTCGACATCGTCGACCAGATCATGCGGCTGCTCGATGCGGCCGAGCCGGACAACGAGAGCCATCCCCGCGAGACCGGGGACTCCCGATCCAGGGCCAGCGCGCGGTCTCGACGCGCGCGCCAATTTTCCGCAAGGTTACCGTCCGGAGATTGACACTATGTGCTTACTACGGGACATCCGAGGCCGATCAGTGGCCTGCTTCAAGATGCCTAAGTATCTATGATTGCAAGAGAAAAATGGTGCCGCAAGAGGGATTCGAACCCCCGACCCCCTCATTACGAATGAGGTGCTCTACCAGCTGAGCTATTGCGGCAGGAACGGTCCGTGCGCGGACCGTTCGGGTGCTGGCTCTTAGCGGTCCGGCCGCGTCTTGGCAAGGCGCATCGGCAAGGGGTATCGCCGCCGGCCGATGCCGTGTTGCAACGCCGAAGCGCCGGAGCAAGCGGCTGTGCGGCCTTGTCCTTGACGGCGCCGCCGCGGGCCGGAACTGTGCTGTCGGACCCCCGCGGAAACACGCCATGTCGCTCGTCTCACGTCTGCGTGCCTATGCCGCCGAGGCTTTCGGCCTCGCGGAACGACCTGAGCCCGTCGACGACACCCATCTCGCCGCCACCGCGCTCCTCGTCCACGTGGCGCGGGTCGACGGCATCCTCGCGCCCGCGGAATCCGACCGTCTGGCCCGGCTCGTGCTCGGCCGCTACGCCGCCACGCCGGAGGCGGCGAACGCCCTCATCGCCCGCGCGAGCGCCTTCGATGCCGAGACACGGGACGTGGCGAGCCTCGTCGAGATGCTGCCGCACGCAGCCGACGACGCCGAGCGGGCGCGCCTGCTCGCCATGGCATGGTCGGTCGCGGGCGCCGACGGGACGGTCGACGAGTTCGAGGAGGCCCTGGTCTGGCGGCTGGGCCGGCTTCTCGGCTTCGACGAGGCCGCGATCGGCCAAGCCCGGGCTGAGGCGGCGGGGCGGAGCGAGTCGGCCTCCTGAGAGGCCGCTGCAGCGATGATCGCGAGCCTCACCCTCATCCTCCTCGCCCAACTCATCGGGGAGGCGGCGGCGCGCGCCGCCGGCTTGCCGGTGCCCGGCCCGGTGATCGGCATGGCGCTGCTCCTCGGCTTCCTGATCCTGCGCGACAGCGGGCCGCCGGTCCTGTTGCGGCTGATGCCGCGGCCCCTGACCGACGGCACCCTGGAGAGCACCGGCAAGGGGTTGCTCGCCAACCTGTCGTTGATGTTCGTGCCGGCTGGTGCGGGCATCGTCGGCCGGCTGGACGTGGTGCAGGCACAGGGGTTGAAGCTCGCCGTCGTCATCGTCGCCTCGACGGGTGCCGCGCTCGCGGTGACGGTGCTGGTCTTCGTCGGCGTCGAGCGCCTCGTCGGACGCGGGAGCCGGGGCCGATGACCGGCGACTTCGCCCTCTGGGTCTATCTCTCGCGCACGCCGCTGCTCTGGCTGACGGTGACGCTCGTCGCCTATCTCGTGGCCGACCGGATCTCGGCGGCCACCGGGCGCCACCCGGTGGCGAACCCGGTGCTGATCGCCATCGCGATCACCGCCAGCGTGCTGGCCTTCACCGAGACGCCCTATCCCACCTATTTCGCGGGCGCCCAGTTCGTGCACTTCCTGCTCGGCCCGGCGACGGTGGTGCTGGCGCTGCCGCTCTACGAGCACCGCGCCACGGTGGTGCGGGCCTTCCTGCCGATGCTGGCGGCGCTCGCGGCCGGCTGCACGGCCGCCCTCGTCACCGCGATCGGCACCGCGCGGCTCCTCGGCATCCCGGAGCCGGTGATCGTCTCGCTGAGCCCGAAATCCGTGACCTCGGGCGTGGCCATGGGCATCTCGGAGGCGCTCGGCGGCGACCCGACGCTGACCGCCGTGCTGGTGATGACCACCGGCATCGTCGGGGCGATCCTCGTCACCCCGCTGATGCAGGTGATGGGCATCCGCGACATGCGCGCGCGCGGCTTCGCCGCCGGCCTCGCCGCCCACGGCGTCGGCACCGCCCGGGCCTTCCAGGTGAGCGAGGTGGCGGGCACCTTCGCGGGCATCGCGATGGGCCTCAACGCTTTCCTCACCGCCATCGTGGTGCCACTGGCCCTGCACCTGCTGTCCTAAGAAGGTCTTGGGATCCCAAAGGGGTCACCCCTTTGGCGGGTCCAGGGCGGAGCCCTGGGGCTTTCGCCGGGGCGCTGCCCCGGCACCCCGCCAAAGGCCTGAGGCCTTTGGAAACCCGGGATCAGGCCTCCAGGCGGTCGGCGACGTCCTCGGCCAGGGAGAGGCTGGAGGTGAGGCCCGGGCTCTCGATGCCGAACAGGTGGACGAGGCCGGGCAGGCCGTGCTCGGCCGGGCCGTCGATCCGGAAATCGGCGGATCCGCCGCCGGGGCCGGTGAGCTTCGGCCGGATCCCGGCATAGTCGGGCACCAGGGCGCCGTCGGGCAGGGCCGGCCAGTAGCGGCGGATCGCGTCGTAGAACAGGGCGCCCCGGGCGGGGTCGACCCGGTAGTCGAGGCTGTCGATCCACTCCACGTCCGGCCCGAATCGCATGCGCCCGGCGAGATCCAGGGTGAGGTGGATGCCGAGCCCGCCATCGACGGGGGCCGGATAGATCAGGTGGCTGAAGGCCGGGCGGCCGGTGCAGCCGAAATAGTTGCCGCGGGCGAGGACGAGGGGCGGCACCCGCTCGGCCGGGTAGCCGTCGGTGGCGCGGGCGAGGTCCTGCGCCCCGAAGCTCGCCGCGTTCACCACGGCGTCGCAGGGAAAGGCGCCTGGGCTCGCGCCGCCGAACCGGGCGAGCCAGCGGCCGTCCGCCCGCGTCAGGCCCTCCACCGGCGTGTGCAGGGCGAGCATGCCGCCGCGATCCTCGATCTCGCCGAGGAGCGCCAGCATCAGGCCATGGCTGTCGACGATGCCCGTCCGCGGCGAGAGCAGCGCGGCGGTGCAGGCGAGATTCGGCTCGAGCGCCCGCGCCTCGGCGCCCTCCATGAGGACGAGATCCTCGACGCCGTTCGCCACGCCCTGGTCGCGGATCGCGGCGATCTTCCCCGCCTCCGCCTCGGTGGTCGCCACGATCAGCTTGCCGCAGGCGCGGTGGGCGACGCCGTGGCTCTCGCAGAAGGCGTAGAGCATCCGCCGCCCGGTCACGCAGTGGCGCGCCCGGAGGGAGCCGGCCGGATAGTACATGCCACCGTGGACGACCTCGGAATTTCGGGCGGAGATCCCGGTGCCGAAGGCGTCGGCCGCGTCGGCCACCACGACTTCATGCCCGCGCGACGCGAGCGCCCGCCCGACCGCGAGACCGACCACGCCCGCGCCGACGACGAGAATCTCCATCGCGACCGACCTATCCGTTCATCCTGATGTCTTCGCGGGCGCGCAAAGCCGTGAAATCCGCTTGTTCCTGCGAGAGGCGTGGCGCATTTTCAAGCGCGAATCGGCCCTGCCGGACGGTATAGCCGGACGGCTGTTCGGCCGTCCGCCGGCTCGCTTCGCGAGGCTGCTCGGAGGCGTCGCGTAGAGGGATTCTCTACACATTCGGCTCTTCAATCAGAGGTAGAAGAATTAGGCAGATTATGCTATTGTAAGATGCAATCGCATACGGGCATTCCTGCCATGCGGGTGTCGTGACCTTTTGGGGGAAGTCGATGCAGCCGGATCCCGACATCTTCGAGCTCGCCGCGAAAATCGTCGTCGCCTACGTTGCGCATAACAGCGTCCCCTCGGGCCAGCTCCCCGACCTCGTGAGCACGGTGCATCAGTCGCTGCGCACCCTCGGCACCCCCGTGAAGGAGGAGCAGAAGAAGGCGACCGACGCCCAGATCCGCGCATCGATCCGCCCCGACAGCATCATCAGCTTCGAGGACGGCAAGCCCTACAAGGCGCTTCGCCGGCACCTGACCCTGCGCGGCCTGACCCCGGAGGCCTACCGGGCGAAGTGGGGCCTGCCGATCGACTACCCCCTGGTCTGCGCGACCTACAGCGCCGAGCGCTCGCGGATCTCCCGCGCGATCGGCCTCGGGCAGAAGCTGCGCAGCGTCACGACCGAGTAGCCGCGCCGGCCGCAGGTCCCGCGGCGAGAGCATTCTCCGCGGGCGTGGTTGCCGGTTCCGCGAAAGACAATGCTTTCGCGGAACCTGCGGCGCCTGATCTTACCGCTCGTGCCCGGCGCTGGAGGTGGTCTCCCGGATCGGCGTGAGGACGTAGTCGATCACCCGGCGGTTGCCGGTGTGGATCTCGGCCTGCACCGTCATGCCCGGCGTCAGCACCACCGGCTTGCCCTCCGAGACGATGTCGTTCTGCATCACCTCGATCGTCACCGGGAAGACCAGGTTCTGCGTCCGCGGCGTGCCGATCACCCCGCCCGTCCCCTGGCTGCGCGCCACCGAGAGCGCGTCCGTCGAGCCGCTCGCATCCCGCTCGTCGATCGCGTCGCGCGAGACCCGCACCACCCGGCCCTCGGCGGTGCCGTAGCGGGTGAAGGGGAAGGAATCGACCTTCACCGTCACCGCCTGGCCGGGCGAGATGAAGCCGATATCCTTGTTGAGCACCAGCGCCTCGATCTCGACCGTGCCGTCGTTGGGCACCAGCACCAGCAGCGGCTGGCCGGGGGTGACCACCTGGCCCACCGTGGTGACGGCGAGCTGCTGCACCGTGCCGTCGATCGGCGCGCGCAGCTGCATCCGCTCGCGGCGCATGCGCGCCTTCACCACGTCCTGGCGCAGGGCGTCGACCTTCTGCGCCGTCTCGGTCAGGGCCTGGGCCTGCTTCGCGATGGTCTCGCTGGTGAGCTGCTCGATGCGCCGCTGCAGCGATTCCGCCGCCGCCCGCGCCTCGACGAGCTGGCCCCGGTCGTAGGCGAGTTCCGCCGAGACCTGCTCGACCTGCTGCAGGGCGTCGATCACCGCCGCGCGCGTGCCGGCGGAGCGCGCCACCAGGGTCTCGCGCATGTCGGCGCGCTCGCGCAGCACCGCCTTCAGGCGCTCGCGGGCCTCGATGCTTCCGGTGAAGCGCTCCTCCTGCGCCTTCTTCTCGCCGAGCTGCGATTCGAGGGCGGCCCGGGTCGCGTAGTGCTGGTTGAGCTCGCTCGTCATCGCCGCGCTCTCGCGCAGGCGGACGGCCTTCGCCGTGTTCGGCGCGTAGTCCGGCTCGCCGTCCTTGCGGTCCGCCCGGATCGCGTCGATCGTGGCGACGCGCCGGGCGATCTGCGCCGTGAGCGCGTCGAGGTCGCTCTCGCGGGCGGTGAGGTCGGCCGCCTGCTCGGTGGCGTCGAGGTCGACGAGGAGGTCGCCCGCCTTGACGCGGTCGCCGTTGCGGACGCTGACCGCCTGGACCTTGCTGGTCTCGAAGGGCTGCAGCACCTTCGAGCGCCCGGAGGGCTGCACCCGGCCCGAGGCCACGGCGAAGATGTCGAGGCTGGCGAGCACGCTCCAGAGCAGCGCGCAGGCGAACATCGCGCAGATCGTCCAGGTGAAGACCGTGGCCAGCGGCGAGGCCGGCGTCTCGAGGATCTCGAGATGCGCGGGCAGGAACTCCTGGTCCTCGCGGGTGTCGGCCATGGTGCGCACCCGGGCCGAGAGGGCGCGGGGCGAGAGGTCGCGCGGCCGGATCGCCGGCAGGCGGGCGGCGAGGCGGTCGACGGCGCGGCCGGCGCGGGGCGCCGCCGGGACCGGAACCGGGGCCGGGACGTTCGGCTGGGCGCTCATGCGGCGGCTCCCTGCTCGGAATGGTAGGATTGGAGGTGCCAGAGGCGGCCGTAGAGGCTGTCGGGCCGGGTCACGAGCTCGCGGTGCGCGCCATCCTCGACGATGCGGCCGTCCTGCATGGCGATGATGCGGTCGCAGCCCCGCACCGCGGCGAGGCGGTGGGCGATGACGACCACGGTGCGGCCCTGCACGATCAGCTTCATGTTCTCCTGGATGATGCGCTCGCTCTCGTAGTCGAGGGCCGAGGTCGCCTCGTCGAGGATCAGGATGCGGGGATTGGTGGCGAGCGCCCGCGCGATGGCGAGGCGCTGGCGCTGGCCGCCCGACAGGTTGGCGCCGCGCTCCTCGATCATCGTGTCGTAGCCGCGCGGCATGCGGTTGATGAACTCGTCCGCGCCCGCCAGCCGCGCCACCTGGATCACCTGGGCCCGGGTCAGGCTCGGATTGGCCAGCGCGATGTTCTCGTGCACGGTCTTGTTGAAGAGCAGGTTCTCCTGGAGCACCACGCCGATCTGCCGCCGCAGCCAGGCCGGATCGACCTGGGCGATGTCGATGCCGTCGACCAGGACCTGGCCCTTCTCGGGCAGGTAGAGCCGCTGCAGGAGCTTGGTCAGGGTCGACTTGCCCGAGCCCGAGGGCCCGACGATGCCGATCACCTGGCCGGCGGGGATGTCGAGCGAGACGTCGCGCAGCACCTCGGGCGCGCCCGGCTGGTAGCGGAACACGGCGTTGCGCACGGTGATCTGGCCCTTGGCCGGGGGCAGGTGGGCCTGGGCCATGGAGCGGGTCTCGACGGGAGCGTTGAGCACGTCGCCGAGGCGCTCGATCGAGACCTTCACCTGCTGGAAGTTCTGCCAGAGCTGGCTGAGGCGCAGGATCGGCTGGGTGACCTGGCCCATGATCATGTTGAAGGCGATCAGGCTGCCGACGGTCATCTCGCCGCCCATCACCGCGTAGGCGCCGAAGAACAGCACCAGGGCCGTGGTGACGGCGTTGATGTACTGGATCGCGTTCTGGCCGAGGCTGCCGAGCAGGCCGGTGACGAAGCTGGTCTTCACGTAGGCCGCGAGCCGCTCCTCCCACTGCACGCGCAAGGTGGGCTCCACCGCCATCGCCTTGACGGTGTGGATGCCGACGATCGACTCGATCAGGAACTGGTTGGACAGGGCCGAGCGGCTGAACTGCTCGAGGGTCTTCTCGCGCAGGATCGGGCGCAGCAGCACCGCGACCATCACGTAGCAGGGGATGGACAGGGCGACGATGGTGCCGAGCACCGGCGAGTAGAAGAACAGGATCGCGATGAAGAGCAGCGTGAAGGGCACGTCGATGGCGGCGGTGAGCGCTTGGCCGGTGAGGAAGTTGCGCACCTGCTCCAGCTCGCGCACGCGCGCCACGGTCTGGCCGGCGGCGCGGGTCTCGAAATAGCCGAGCGGCAGGCGCATCAGGTGGTCGAACAGGCGCGCGCCGAGCTCGACGTCGATGCGGCTCGTCGTGTGGGTGAGGATGTACTGCCGCAGGTATTGCAGCACGACGTTGAACAGGCCGAGCACGAGCAGGCCGACCACGACCAGGGTGAGGGTGGCGTAGCCCTTGTGGACCAGCACCTTGTCGATGACGATCTGGAAGAAGACCGGCGTGATCAGCGCGCAGAGCTGGATGAACAGCGAGGCGACCAGGACCGTGGCCAGCGGCCGACGGTAGCGCCAGATCGACGGCATGAACCAGGTCAGGCCGAAATCGGCCACGACCTTGGCGATGCTGGCGCGGCGGGTGACGAGGATGACGGTGCCGGTCCAGCGCGCGGTCACCGCATCGGGGGCGAGATGCTCGGCGGTGCGGGCGGCGGGATCGATGATGCGCCAGGTGCCGTCCTCGAGCCGTCGGCCGAGCAGGCGGTAGCTGCCGTCGTCGTACTGGAGGATGGCGGGCGTGGGCACGCTCTCCAGGCGCTGCGGCTTCTGGCCTTCCAGAAGGCGCACCTTGAGGCCGACCGACTTGGCGCCGCGCACGAGGTCGATCGCCGTGGCCGGGCCCGCGCCGATGCCGAGCTCGTGCCGGATCTGGCCGGCCTCGCACGGAACCTGATGGAACGAGGCGACGAGGACGAGGGCGCTCAGGCCCGAATCGACGCGGGCCTGTGCTCCGGCCGCGGCTGCGCCGGCCTGACCCGCGCTGCCCTGATGCGTGCTTCCCTGGCCTGCGCCGGCCTGCGCGGTGGCCTGTATCCGCGGGGCCGGCGCCCCGTCCTGCTCGGCCCTGGCGGCCGCTTCTGCAAACATGCACGTCTCCCGGCACCCCGCCCACGACGCCGCACCGCGACGCCGCGAGCCGGTGCTGCTTGGCCGCTGCGGCGGCCGGCAATTCCGATCACGGTCATGATGGGCCGGCCCCGATTGCCGCCCGTCAGCCGGCTGCTTCCTTCAGAATTGCGGCAGCACCAAGCCGTCTCGATCGCGACTATCCAATCTGTGATCCGAGATGGGAGCGTTGTCCGTCTGTCACCTCGCCGGA
The DNA here is from genome assembly GCF_902141855.1 of Methylobacterium dankookense. GTDB lineage: Bacteria > Pseudomonadota > Alphaproteobacteria > Rhizobiales > Beijerinckiaceae > Methylobacterium > Methylobacterium dankookense. Next base: position 13,618 of record NZ_CABFVH010000040.1, read on the forward strand.
TCGACGGCGGAAGAACAATACAACGATGATCTGGAGCAGAGCGGATTGCTCGGCCGGCAGGCAGCGACAGGGCCGATTGCCGAAAAATAGGGCGAAGGAAGATTTGCCGGCTGGCCCGATCGGCTCTCGGAAAGGTCCGTAAAATAAGATTAAATGCGGGGCACTAGACCGGAGACTAAGACGTCTTCACTAGGCGCGACGCCGGCGCGTCGCGATCATGCGTCGGCGCGGATCATCCATTCTTCTCTGGCATCGAGGCCGAAGCGGTGGCGCGGGCCGGGGCGTGGACCTCAGCGGGGCGCCGGACTGAACCCGTCCGGGCAGGGCGGCGGGACGTTCCCGGAGCGACGGCAGGCCACGTAATCGAGGGTGCGCGCCACCACCCGCTCGGAATAGGGCTTGGCGATCACCCCCACCGCGCCGGCGAAGTCGTCCGGGATGCGCTTGGCGTTGGCGGTCATGAACACGACCGTGGTGCGCGGATCGGCGCTCAGCGCCCGGGCGACCTCGACGCCGGTCGGGCCGTCGATCAGGTGCACGTCCACCAGGGCGACGTCGGGCGCCGTCGAGCGGGCGAGCGCGATCGCCTCCTTGGAACTCCCGGCGACGCCCACCGTGACGTGGCCGAGATCGTCGAGAAGGCATTCGAGTTCCAGGGCGATCAGCGCCTCGTCCTCGACCACGAGAACGCGCAGGGCCGGCCCCGGGTCATGCATCATGGCTCGTCACGCGGCGTATCCTCCCGATTACAACTCTTAGTTGCGGCATCTGGCGGCGAAGCTCAAGCGGGATCCGGCAGCGGCACGCCGATCTCGATCCGGATGCCCGGCGGCCCGTCCTGCCAGTCGATCCGCCCGCGGAGCTGCCGCACCAGCATCTCCACGAGGTTGCGTCCGAAACCGGCCGGATTGGGCTCGGCCCCGGCCAGGCCGACGCCGTCGTCGGCGACGGTCATGCGCAGGGTGTCCGCCTCGCGCCGGGCCGTCACCGTGACGAGGCCGGTCCGGCCTTCGGGGAAGGCGTGGCGCACGGCGTTGCTCGTCAGTTCGTGGATCATCAGGGCGATCGGCGCGGCCATGGCGGCCGACACGGCCACCGGCTCCACGCTGGCCTCGACCCGGATGCGCTCCCTGTCGAGGGAGGCGTTCATGTCCGAGAGGAAGTCGCTCATGAAATCGGCCAGGTCGAAATGGCTGACGTCGTCGGAGGCGTAGAGCATCCGGTGCGCGGTGGAGAGCGCGCCGATGCGGTCGGCCATGCCCTGCAGCGCGTCGCGGGCCTCGCCCTCGGGCGTGCGCCGCGCCTTCAGGAGCATCAGCGAGGAGATCACCTGCAGGTTGTTCTTCACCCGGTGATCGACCTCGTGCAGCAGGGCCGTCTTCTGGGCGAGGGCGTATTCCAGGTCCGCGGTGCGCGCGCCGACCTGGCGCTCCAGCTCGTCGTTGGTGCCGCGCATGGCGGTCTCGAGCCGGCGCTTGTCGGTCATGTCGGCCTGCGCGGCGAAGAAGTAGACGAGCCGCCCCTCGCCGTCGCGCACCGGGTTGACGGTCATGCCGTTCCAGAACGGCGTGCCGTCCTTGCGGTAGTTCAGGATCTCGACGGCGAAGGGCACGGCCGCGGCGATGGCCGCGCGCATGCGGCCGATCTCGGCCTGGTCGGTCTCCGGCCCTTGGAGCATGCGGCAGTTCCGGCCGATCAGCTCGTGGCGGGCATAGCCGGTGAGTTCGAGGAAGGCGTCGTTGACCCAGACGATGGGGTTGTCCGCGTGCCGCGCGTCGGTCACCAGCATCGGCGTCGGGCTCGCGTCGAAGGCGAGCGCGAAGGTGCTCGGCGCGAGCGCGGTCTCCGGTGGGGTGGGCGCCTGCGTCATGCCGGATTCATCCGCGGCTGCCATCTCGGCGGCCGCGCGATCGAGATGTTCCCCCCGGAGCTTCATCTCAAAGGCCAGAATTCTGCAATTCCATTAACGAACTATCGATCATGATCTCGCCGCCATGTCGAGATCCGGTAGGCGCGCGTGGCCCCGGATCCGAGTCCGGGGTCAAGGCATCTCGCGCCCGAGGAGTTCCCATCGCGCCATGGCCCGACCCGACCCACGCACAGGAAAGCAGGCCAGCCCCGAGATGAAGACCGGCGAGACGACGAGCGGCGCGCGCAAGCTCGGGCAGACGCCCGGAAAGCCGCGGCTGCGCCTGAAGGACGTCCTCGAGGATGCGCGCATCGGCCTGATGCTGGCGCTCGGCTTCGCCTGCGGCCTGCCGATCCTGCTGGTGTTCTCGACGCTCTCGGCCTGGCTCGCCACGGCCGGCATCCAGCGCACCAGCATCGGGCTCCTGTCCTACGTCTCCTTCGCCTACTCGATGAAGTTCCTCTGGGCGCCGGTGATCGACCGGTTCGACCTGCCGCTCGCCGCCCGCTGGCTCGGGCGGCGCCGGGCCTGGATGGTCCTGTCGCAGATCGCGGTGATCGCGGGGCTCCTGGGAATGAGCCAGGGCAACCCGTCCGAATCGCTGTTCTTCATCGTGGTCTGCGCGCTGGTGACTGCCTTCGCCTCTGCGACGCAGGACATCGTGGTCGATTCCTGGCGCATCGACGCGGCGCCGACCGAGCGGCAGGGCGTGATGCTCGCCGCCTACCAGCTCGGCTATGCGATCGCCCGCGCCTTCGCGGGGGCCGGCGCCCTCTACATCGCGCAGGGGGCCGGCTGGCACCTCGCCTATACCGCCATGGCCGTGCTGATGCTGGTCGGGCTGATCGCCGCCTTCCTGGCGCCGCGGCAGGATCCGGTCGCCGTCGCGGACGAGCACCGCTCGCTCGCCACCACGCTGCGGGTCGCCGTGGTCGACCCCTTCTCCGACCTCGTCCGCCGCAAGGGCTTCCGCCTCGTGGCGATCCTCGCGCTGATCATGCTCTACCGGCTGCCCGACATCATCTCGGGCGTGATGGCGCAGCCCTTCTACATCGAGCAGGGCTTCACCCTCACCGAGATCGCCAACGTGACCAAGGTCTACGGGGTGATCGTCGGCATCGTCGGGGCGCTCGCGGGCGGCTGGGCGGTGATCCGCTTCGGGCTCCAGGCCTCGCTCCTGTTCGGCGGCATCATCGCCGCGGCCTCGAACCTGATGTTCTCCTGGCTCGCGGTCTCGGGCCACGATACGGGCCTGTTCGTGCTCAGCATCTCGATCGACAACTTCGCCGGCAACTTCGCCGGCACGGCGTTGATCGCCTACATGTCGAGCCTCGCCTCGCCGGCCTTCGTGGCGACGCAATACGCGCTGCTGTCCTCGCTCTACGCCTTGCCCGGCAAGTTCGTCGGCGGCTTCTCCGGATTCATGGTGGACGCGATGGGCTATCCCGTCTTCTTCGCGGTCTCGGCCGGGATCGGGATCCCGGTGGCTCTGCTCTGCCTGCTCCTGATCGCATTGCGCGAGGGCCGCGCCGAGCCGGAGCCCGTCGCGCCGCCCGAGGCGGAGGCGATCGCGGCCAAGGCCTGAGGTAGCCCGGCCGGGGGAGGCGCGCGGAACCAAGCGGGCTCCCCCGCGCTTGCTCAGTCCGACGTTTCTGACCACCTTATCGGCCGCCATCAGCGGGAACGACCTGTGAGCGACATCACCCTCGCCGGAGAGACCCTGCCGGCCACCATCGAGACCCCGGAGCGCATGCTCAGCGAGGCCGACCGCGCCGCCCTGCGGCGGGCGGTGCGGGCCCTGGAGCAGCCGGGCCTCGCTGCCCGGCTCTCGGCGGCGGCGGGCGCGCCCCTCGACATCATCGGGCGCTCGCTGCCCGCCCCTGTCACCGAGACGGTGGGGCGCAGCGCCGAGGCGGCGATGCGCGGCGCCCTGCGGGTCGCCCTCGCCACCCTGCCGAAGAAAGAGGTCGTGCCGGCGCCCGGCACCGAGATCGAGGCGGCGACCGCGAAGGTGGAGGGGCGCCTGGAGCGCCTGTTCGGATCGAGCGAGGCCGCCCACAAGGCGATGGCCGCTTTGAGCGGGGCGGTGGGCGGCGCCTTCGGCCTCGCCACGCTCGCGGTCGAGCTGCCGGTCTCCACGACGCTGATGCTGCGCTCCATCGCCGAGATCGCCCGCGAGGAGGGCGAGGATCTGGAGACGCCCGAGGGCGTGCTCGCCTGCATGCAGGTCTTCGCCCTCGGCGGGCGCCGCGGCGAGTCGCAGGTGCTCGCCACCGGGCTGACCGAGAGCGGCTACTTCGCCGTGCGCGCGGCGCTCGCCAAGACCATGTCCGAGGCGGCGCGCTATGCCGGCAGCAAGGCGCTCCTCGACGAGGGCGCGCCGGTCCTGGTGCGGCTCACCGCGCAGATCGCCGCCCGCTTCGGCATCGTGGTCTCGCAGAAGGTGGCCGCCCAGGCGGTGCCGGTGCTCGGTGCGATCGGCGGCGCCACCGTCAACACCGCCTTCATGAACCACTTCCAGTCGACCGCCCGCGCCCATTTCACCGTCCGGCGGCTGGAGCGGATCTACGGCCAGGACACGGTGCGGACCGCCTACGAGGCGGAGAAGGCCGCCCTCGGGATCGTCTGAGCCGGCAAATCTCCTATCTGGGCCCCTGAACGGACCCGGAGGAGAGGCGGAGGCTTGGCCCTGATCGGCAATGCGGAGATGATCGGCCGCCTCGCTCTGGCAGCGGTGCTTGGCAGCGTGGTCGGGCTGGAGCGGCAGCGCCTGCTCTGGGCGGCGGGCCTGCGCACGCACATGCTGGTCTGCGTCGGGGCCTGCCTGTTCATGCTGGTCTCGGCCTTCGGCTTCGGCGACGTCACCGGCCAGAGCCATGTGGTGCTCGATCCCTCACGCGTCGCGGCGCAGGTGGTCTCCGGCATCGGCTTCCTGGGGGCCGGCACCATCCTCCTGCGCGGGGAGATGGTGAAGGGGCTCACCACCGCGGCGAGCCTCTGGGCTGTGGCCGCGATCGGGCTCGCCAGCGGCGGCGGCCTCTACGTGCCGGCGCTCGCGGCGACGGCGATCGTGCTCGCCATCCTCGGCGGCGTGAAGCCCTTGGAGGAGCGCTGGCAGGCCCGGCTCCAGCCCCGGTCCCTGCGCATCGTGGCGCGCGCCGGCGCGCTCCCGCTGGAGGGTGTGCAGGAGGCCGCCGGCCTGCCGGCCTCGCGCATCCGCCAGTTCGTCATGCATCCCGCCGACGAGGCCGGATGCGACGAGATCCGGCTGGCGCTGGCCCGCCTCTCGCCGGCCCAGGCCGAGCGCGTGGCGCGGACCCTGCGCGCGCTGCCGGAGGTGGAGAGCGTCGCCGTCGAGCCGGCCTGATACAGGGCTGCGATTGAACGCGACGCATCGCAGTCTGCCCGTGCGATGGCGCGGCGGCGGCCGTCCGCCGGGCGCGTCGATCGCGACGGAGAGTCGGGATCGACGCACGTTGGTATGAGCCCTACTCGGCCGCCGCTGCCGCCGGGCCGGTGCCGTTGTCGAGGAACAGGCGGTAGGCCGGATTGTCGGTCTCGTCGAAACAGGGATAGCCCAGCGTCTCCAGCGCCGCGTCGAAGCGGGCGCGGTCGGCCGGGCGCACCTCGATCCCGGCAAGCACGCGGCCGTAATCGGCGCCGTGGTTCCGGTAGTGGAACAGGCTGATGTTGAAGTCCTCGCCGAGCGCCTCGAGGAACTTCAGCAGCGCGCCCGGCCGCTCCGGGAACTGGAAGCGGTAGAGCCGCTCGTGGGCGAGGCCGAGCGCCCGGCCGCCGACCATGTAGCGGACATGGACCTTGGCCATCTCGTTGTCGCTCATGTCGAGGACGCCGTAGCCGGCCTCCTGCAACGAGGCGATCAGCGCGCGCTTCTCGGGCTTGCCGCCCGCGAGGTTGATGCCGACGAAGATCTGCGCGTCGGCGCCGCGCGCGTAGCGGTAGTTGAACTCGGTGATGGCGCGGGGCCCGAGCGCCCGTATGAAGGCGCGGTAGGCGCCCGCCCGCTCGGGGATGGTGACGCCGATCAGCGCCTCGCGCTCCTCGCCGATCTCGGCCCGCTCGGCGATGTGGCGGAGCCGGTCGAAGTTGAGGTTGGCGCCCGACGAGATGGCGATGAGCGTGCCCGCGCCGCCATTCTCGGCTGCCCAGGCCTTGGCGCCGGCGAGCGACAGCGCGCCCGAGGGCTCGGACACCGCGCGGGTGTCGTCGAAGATGTCCTTCACCGCCGCGCACATGGCGTCGGTGTCGACGGTGATCACCCCGTCGAGATGTTCGCGGCAGAGCCGGAAGGTCTCCTCGCCGGCCTGGCGCACGGCGACGCCGTCGGCGAACAGGCCGACGCTCGGCAGCGTCACCCGCGAATCGGCCTTGAGGGCCTCGGCCATGCAGGCGGCGTCGTCCGGCTCGACGCCGATCACCTTGGTCTCGGGGCGGAGGTACTTCACGATCGTACTGATCCCGGCGGCGAGGCCGCCGCCGCCGATCGGCACGAAGATCGCCTCGATCGGCCCCGGATGATGCTCCAGGATCTCCTTGCCGATCGTGCCCTGGCCGGCGATCACGTCGGGATCGTCGAAGGGGTGAAGGAAGGTCAGGCCCTGCTCGGCCTCGAGCCGGCGTGCCTCGGTGAGCGCCTCGTCGAAGGTGTCACCGTGCAGGATCACCTCGGCACCCCGCGCCCGGCAGGCATCGACCTTGATGGCAGGGGTGGTGCGCGGCATCACGATCACGGCGCGCGCGCCGAGCTTGGCGGCGCCGAGCGCCACGCCCTGCGCGTGGTTGCCGGCCGAGGCGCAGACCACGCCGCGGCCGAGCTGCTCCGCGTCGAGCCGCGCCATCTTGTTGTAGGCGCCGCGCAGCTTGAACGAGAAGACCGGCTGCAGATCCTCGCGCTTCAGGAGCACCGGGCGGCCGAGGCGGGCGGTCAGCCGCGGCATCGGATCGAGCGGGCTCTCGATCGCCACGTCGTAGACGCGGGCGGTGAGGATCTTGCGGATGTAGTCGGTTGCCGGTCGGTCGGTCGTCATGCCCGCCGAGATAGACCTTCGCGCCGCGAGATGCGAGCGCCCGAAACGCCGGGCGGCCGCGGGGCAGCCATGATCCCGTTACGACAGGCGCTCGATCAGCGCGGCGATCCAGACGAGGGCCGCGATCATCTGCGCCAGGAAGGCGCCGGCCGAGGCGAGGTCCTTGACCGTGCCGATGGCCGGGTGGCGGTCCGGATGCAGGTGGTCGCAGAGCTTCTCCATCGCCGTGTTCAGGAACTCGGCGGCGAGCATCAGGAGCAGGCTCGCCACGAGCGCGACCTTCACCCAGAGGCCGGAGCCGAGGACGAGGGCGACCGGCACGCCGAGCGCGAGCAAGGCCAGCTCCTGCCGCACCGCCCGCTCGGTGCGGGCCCCGTGGCGGAGGCCCCGCCAGGAATTGAGGAAGGCGAGGACGAGCGCGCCCATCAGGCCGCGCCCTCCGGCACGGCGCGGGCGATCCACTTGGCCAGGAGCGGGCCCGTCACCAGCACCACGAACAGCCGCAGCGTCTGCACCGCCAGCACGAAGGAGACGTCGGCATTCGAGCCCACCGCGATGATCGCCACCGAATCGAGCCCGCCGGGGCTCGTCGCCAGGAAGGCGGTGAGGAAGTCGATGGCGAGCAGATGCGTCAGCGCGTAGGCCCAGCCGCCGCAGAGCAGGATCACCGCGAAGGTCGCGACGAGGATCCCGGGCAGCGCCCGGACGGTGAGCCGCAGGGTCTCGCGGGTGAAGCGCAGGCCGACATACCAGCCGATGGCCGCGTAGGCGGCGTCGAGCACCGGCGCCGGCAGGTCCATGCGGACGAGGCCCGCGGCGTGGAGGCCGGCCCCGAGGATCATCGGGCCGACGAGGGCGCCTGCCGGCACGCGCAAAGCCATGGCGACGGCCGCGCCGATCGCGGCCACCGCGAGGGTAGTGAAGACGGAGGCGGCGGAGGCCGCATCGACCGCCTGGTCGGGCCCGGCCGGAACCGGGCTGCCCTGCAGCAGGATCCGGGTGACGAGGGAGGCCGAGAGCACCACCGCCACCACGCGCACATACTGCATGAAGGCGACGAGGCGCGGATCAGCGCCGAACTCCTCCGACATCGCGACCATGGCCGAGGCGCCGCCGGGGGAGGAGCCCCAGGCCGCGGTGGTGCCGGGCAGGATGCGCAGGCGGGTCAGCGCCCAGCCGACCACGCCGCCCGCCGCCACCGTGACGAGGACCACCGCGACGATCACAAGTCCGTCATCGACCAGGGTGTTGGCGATCGAGCCCGTCACCGCATGGGCCACGAGGCAGCCGATCATCGCCTGCGCCGCCTGGAATCCGGCCCGCGGCAGGGCGAGCCGCGCGCCCGTCACCCCGAAGGCGATGCCCGCGATCATCGGCCCGAGCAGCAGCGCCGCCGGGAAATGGGCCTGGTACAGGCCGTAGGCGAGGAGGGCGGAGACCGCGACGAGCGCGCTCCAGAGGCCGATCGTTCGAAGGTGGGACACGGGAGGAATACGGAAAGAATCTGGTGTGCCATGCAACAGGCACGGCCGCGCTACACCGCTTCCGCCTGCCTGTCACGGCGCGGCGCGAGGCCTGCGGGTGACGGCGGGGCGCCATCGTCGCGGCAGGCCACCGTCCCGGCAGGCGCGTGGCCGCGCAGGAAGGCGGCGAGATGCGCGAGGCCCGGCGTACGCGGATCACTGGTGCGCCAAGCGAGCGCGATGGTGCGGCCGGGCCCGTCCGCGTCGAAGCCGCGGGTCACGGTGAGGCCGCTCGGATCCGGTCCGGCCGGCACGGCGAGCGCGGGCAGCAGGGTGTAGCCGGCGCCCGCCGCCACCATCGAGCGGAGCGTCTCCAGGCTGGTGGCGTGGCGGCCCGCCGCGCCGCCCGCCCCGCAGGCCGCCACCGTCTGGTCGCGCAGGCAATTGCCCTCGTCGAGCAGCAGGAGGTCGGGCCCGGCGATGTCGGTGGCGCGCAGCGCGCCCCCTTGCGCGAGCGGGTGCTCGGCCGGGCAGGCGAGCCAGAACGGCTCCACGAAGAGCGGCGAGACCGTCAGGGCAGTCGCCGGCAGTGGCAGCGAGATCAGCGCGGCGTCGATCCGGCCCTCGCGCAGGCCGTCGAGGATCTCGGCGGTGCGCAACTCGCTGAGTGCCAGGGCGAGGAGAGGGAATTCCTGGCGCAGCAGGCGCAGGATGAGCGGGAAGTAGTAGGGCCCGAGCGTCTGGATCGCCGCGAGCACGAGGCGGCCGGTGAGCGGCGAGCCGCGGCCCTCCGTCGCGAGCGCCAGCAGGCGCTGCGCCTCGGCCAGCACCGTGCGCGCCTGCCGCACGATGATCTGGCCGGCAGGTGTGAGCAGCACGCGGCGATTCGAGCGCTCGAACAGGACGAGGCCCAGAGCGCCTTCCAGCTTGCGGACCTGGACCGAGAGCGTCGGCTGGCTGACGTTGCAGCGCTCGGCCGCCCGGCCGAAATGCCCCTCGTCCGCGACGGCGACGACATATTCGAGGTCGCGCAGGGAAAGGCCGGTCAGGTTCATAGGCGGCGCCTATCACAATCTTTGTGACGATGCATTTGCCTCTGGGTCACAGCGGGGTCATAACCCGTGTCCAGAACGGTTCCAGGCTGACCGCGTTGTCCGCCTGAACCTGTGGTTTCTTAAACGAGAGACGGTAGGCATGAGCGATCAACGCCCGATCCTGACCACCCGCCAGGGCCATCCGGTCCGGGACAACCAGAGCCTGCGCACGGTCGGTGAGCGGGGCCCGGCGACCCTTGAGAACTACCAGTTCATCGAGAAGATCACCCATTTCGACCGCGAGCGCATTCCCGAGCGCGTGGTGCATGCCCGCGGCGCCGGCGCCCACGGCTGGTTCGAGGCCTACGGCAAGATCGGCGACGAGCCGGCCTCCAAGTACACCCGCGCCCGCGTGCTCAACGAGACCGGCGTGAAGACGCCGATGTTCGTGCGCTTCTCGACCGTCGCCGGCGCCAAGGAATCGCCTGAGACCGAGCGCGACCCGCGCGGCTTCGCGGTGAAGTTCAAGACCGTCGAGGGCAACTGGGACCTCGTCGGCAACAACCTCAAGGTCTTCTTCATCCGCGACGCGATCAAGTTCCCCGACATGATCCACGCGTTCAAGCCGGACCCGGTGACCAACCGCCAGGAGGCGTGGCGCTTCTTCGACTTCGTGGCCCAGCACCCCGAATCGATCCACATGGTGACCTGGCTGAAGTCCCCCTGGGGCATCCCGGCCAATTACCGCGAGATGGAGGGCTCGGGCGTCAACACCTACAAGCTGGTCAACGACCAGGGCGAGGCGGTGCTCTGCAAGTTCCACTGGATCCCGAAGCAGGGCGTCCGCAACCTGACCTCGGCCCAGGCCTCCGAGATCCAGGGCAAGGATGTCGGCCACGCGACGCGCGACCTCTACGACAACATCTCCGCCGGCAACTTCCCCGAATGGGAGTTCGCGGTGCAGATCATGCCGGACGGCCCGAACGACCATCTCTCGTTCGATCCGCTCGACGACACGAAGCGCTGGCCCGAGGACCAGTTCCCGCTCCTGAAGTGCGGCCGGATGGTGCTCGACCGCGTGCCGGACAACTTCTTCGCCGAGGTGGAGCAGTCGGCCTTCGGCACGGGCGTGCTCGTCGACGGCATCGACTTCTCGGACGACAAGATGCTGCAGGGCCGGACCCTGTCCTACTCGGACACGCAGCGCTACCGCGTCGGCGCCAACTACCTGCAGCTGCCGATCAACGCGCCGCAGCCGGGCGTGAAGGTCCATTCGAACCAGCGCGACGGCACGATGACCTATCAGGTCGATGGCCACGGGCCGAACCGGCACATCAACTACGAGCCCTCGACGCTGGCCGAGGGCCTGCGCGAGGCGCCGAAGCCGGCACGTGACTACCACCAGCCGGTGAGCGGCAATCTCGGCCGCTACCAGACCTCGCGCGCCGAGGACGACTACACCCAGGCCGGCAACCGCTACCGCTCCTTCCAGGACTGGGAGCGCGAGGACCTGATCGCCAACCTCGTGGGCGACATGAAGCAGTGCCCGGAAGCCATCCAGCTCCGGATGGTCTGGCACTTCTGGCATGCGGACGAGGATTACGGTCGTCGCGTCGCCGAGGGCGCGGGCATCGACCTGGAGAAGGCCAAGGCCCTGCCGCCGCTGCCGGGCCGCGCCGCCCCGCACAAGCGCCTGACTACCGAGACCTACACGGACGGCACCCCGTCCCATAAGGTCGCCGCCGAGTAACATCGGCGCCCGAACGACGCCTTCTCCCCCGCGCGGCACCGCCCGCGCGGGGTTTTCTTTGTGCGCTGCGCGTTCCCACATCCCGAGGATCCGAGGATCGGAGAGGGCATCGGAATGGGTCAGACCTATCGCGCGGGCGGCGCGCCCAACGTCACCATCGGCGGGATGAAGGTGCATTACCTCGCCCGCAGCAGCGCGACGCGGGACGCCCTCGGCATCTACCGGATGGAACTCGCGCCCCACTCGCCCGGCGCCGGCCTGCACCGCCACGCCCGGCTCACCGAAACCTTCGAGGTGCATGCCGGCCGGCTCACCCTGCGGATCGAGGGCCACAGCCTCGAACTCGGGCCCGGCGACTTCGTGCTGATCCCGCCCGGCCAGCCGCACGCCTTCTCCAACCGTGGCGACGCGCCCGTCTCCTTCACCCTGAGCTTCACGCCCGCGCTGGGTCGCGAGGGCTTCTTCGAGGGCCTCGCCGAACTCGCCGCCACCGACCGCCTCTCGGACGAGGCGGCGATGGAGGCGCTGATGGAGCGCTACGACCAGGAGCCGCTGGAGGGGTTTTCCGGCTGGAGCAGCCTGGAGTGAGGGCAGAGTGAGGGCAGGGGTCGCTCTTGCGAAGCTGCGGCGAAGCATCGACAACCAGCCGCATGACCGCGACGCCCGACACCCTCGCTCGCAACCATGACCGCTACGCCGACGAGGCGATCCGCGCGATCCTGCGGGCGACGCGCTCGATCGCCCTGGTCGGCGCCTCGGCGAATCCCGCCCGGCCGAGCTGGATCGTACTGAAATACCTGATCGACCGTGGCTACGACGTGACCCCGATCAATCCAGGGCTCGCCGGCCAGGAGCTTCTCGGGCGCCGCGTTGTCGGCAACCTCGCCGAGCTGCCCGGCCCGGTCGACATGGTCGAGATCTTCCGCAACTCGGCCGCGGCCGGCCCCCTCGTGGACGAGGCGCTGGCCCTGCCGGAGCCGCCGAAGGTGATCTGGATGCAGCTCGGCGTGCGCGACGACGCGGCCGCCGCGCGGGCCGAGGCCAGGGGCGTCACCGTCGTCATGAACCGCTGCCCCAAGATCGAGTACGGCCGCCTCTCCGGCGAGATCGGCTGGACGGGCGTGAACTCGCGCATCATCAGCGCGAAGAAACCGAAGCTCTCTCCCAAGGGCGTGCAGAAGCTGACCATCGAGTCGCGCGGATAGGCGACACGATAACGGTATCATGATACCGTTATCGTGAAACCCTTGCAGATATTGGATTTTCCTGCGAGACCCGCGCAACTTTCCCGTTGACCTCGCCGGCGCGCCCGGCTATGCACCCGCCATCGCCGCCGCGGCCCCGCCGCGGCGGCGCCTCGTTTTTCGATACCCCACCGAACGCCACGGGACTTGGCCATGAAGACTACTTCGCTGAAGCCCGCCGACGTCGACAAGAAGTGGATCGTGATCGACGCGGAGGGCCTCATCGTGGGTCGCCTCGCCTCGATCGTGGCGATGCGCCTGCGCGGGAAGCACAAGGCCGCCTACACGCCCCACGTCGATTGCGGCGACAACGTCATCGTCATCAACGCCGAGAAGGTGAAGTTCACCGGGCGGAAGTACAACCAGAAGAGCTACTTCCACCACACCGGCTATCCGGGCGGCATCAAGGAGCGCACGGCCAAGTTCATCCTCGAAGGCCGCTTCCCCGAGCGCGTCGTGGAGAAGGCCGTCGAGCGCATGCTGCCGCGCGGGCCCCTGTTCCGCCAGATCCTCGGCAACCTCCGCGTCTACAAGGGCGCCGAGCATCCGCACGAAGCCCAGCAGCCGCAGACGCTCGACGTCGGCGCCCTCAACCGCAAGAACGTGAGCGCTTGATCATGGCGACCCTTCAGTCCCTCGCCGATCTGAACCGGGCGAATGTCGCCGCCGACGCCGCGAACGAGGCGCCGGTCCATGTGCAGAAGCTCGACGCGCAGGGCCGGGCCTACGCCACCGGCAAGCGCAAGGACGCGGTCGCCCGCGTCTGGATCAAGCCGGGCTCCGGCCAGATCACCGTCAACAAGCGCCCGGTCGAGACCTACTTCGCCCGTCCGGTGCTGCGCATGATCCTGCGCCAGCCGCTGCAGATCGTCGACCGTGTCGACCAGTACGACATCGTCGTCACGGTGGCCGGCGGCGGCCTCTCGGGCCAGGCCGGCGCGGTGCGCCACGGCCTCTCGAAGGCGCTCACCTACTACGAGCCGGAGCTGCGCGGCCCGCTGAAGCGTGAGGGCTTCCTCACCCGCGACGCCCGCGTCGTCGAGCGCAAGAAGTACGGCCGCGCCAAGGCCCGCCGCAGCTTCCAGTTCTCGAAGCGCTAAGCCTCCAACGATCGCGGCGCCCTTTCGAGGACGTCCAGTCCAGGGACCGGTTCGGGCATCGCCCCGAGCCGGTCCTTTTCGTTTTTCCGGGTGTCGAGAGGGATCATCCCTCTCGCGGGTTCGAGGCGCGGAGCCCTGGGATTTCCTGTCAGGGCTCCGCCCCGACACCCCACCGAGGGGACTCGTCCTTTCGGAATCCCGGGATTCAGCTCGCGGCGGCGGTGAGGGGTGGGCGGCCGAGCTCGATCAGCACGATCTCGGGCGGCACGCCGATGCGCACCGGCAGGCGGCTCATCCCGAAGCCGCCGGACACGATGATGTGGCGCCCGCCCGCCACGACGTGGCCGTAGGACAGGTCGAGCCCGCCCACCCGCCGGATCGCGGGCGAGTGGCCGAGCAGGCGGATCTGGCCGCCATGGGTGTGGCCGGAGAGGGTGAGCGCGACGCGGGACGGCACCTTCGGGAAGATATCCGGCTCGTGCGCCATCAGCAGAACGGGCGCGTCGTTCGTCACCTTGGCGAGGGTGCCGGGCAGGTCGTCGACGCCGCCGTCGCTTTCCTCGCTCATGAAGGCCTGCTGGTCGCCCAGTCCCGCGAGCCAGAACGGGCGGCCGTCCTTCACGAAGCGGGTCACGTCGTTTTCGAGAACGGGGATGCCGCGTGCTTCCAGGGCGCGGCGCGATTCCGGCGCGCCACGCCCGGCGATCTGCACGGCCTCGTCGTCCCAGTAATCGTGGTTGCCGAGGACGGCATGGATGCCGAGCGGCGCGCGCAGATCCCCGATCACCCGCGCGAAGTCGACGAGCGGCACCCGGCGCCAGGCGATGCGGCGCGAGGCCGGATAGTCGCCGAGCAGCAGGACGATGTCGGGCTTGAGCGCGTTCGTGGTCGCGACGATCTCGGCGACGCGGTCCAGCGACATGAACGGCTCGCAGACGTGGAAGTCGGCGAGCACGGCGACGCGGAGCGATGGGCCGTCGGCCCAGCCCGGCAGGATAGGGGCGTAGCGGGTCACCACGAGCCGGTGCAGCGGCTCGATGCCGATGCCGTAGGTCGCGGTCGAGAGGCCGAGCGTCGCCGCCGTCGCGCCGAGCCCGGTCAGGAACTGCCGCCGACTCGGCAGGATCAGCATCGAAGGTCCTTCAGGCGGAATGTGGCAGGCGGAATGAGGCGGCGCGAACCTATCGCGCCGCAGCATTCGAGCCAATCAGCCCGCTATGGCCGAATCGTGGTCCGATCAGATGATCGGCGCATCCTCGTGGACGAGATCGAGGATGCCACGGCGGGCCTTGGTCCCGGCTACGGGCTTCTTCGCGGCGGCGGGAGCACGGGTCGCGGCGGCGAGCGCCGGGAGGGCGAGGGGACGGAAGCCGCAGCGGCCTTCGGTCTGGTCCATCTGGCGACGCTCGCTGTCGGAGGCGTCGGCCTGGGTCTCGCGCGGGGGGAACATCGGGGGTCCTGCTGACGGTTGCGTGGCGCGGCACGGCGGATCGTCGGCCGCAGGGGGGATTCAATCGCCGGCAACCTGAATGCCGGCTTAAGGATCGACCCTTCCACCCGTCAGCAGGATATAAATACAATATACCTATGGCTTTCCCGATCATGTTGGATCGGGAAAGCCATAGCGCGTCAAAACAAGGCTTAGAGCCGTGCCCCGTCGCAACGCGATCGGGAACGGCTCTAAGAGCGCTCCACAGTTCAGGGTGCCGGGACCGCCGTCAGGCCTTCGGCCCGGATCCAGTCGCGGGTGCGGTCGAGCGCCCGGGCCAGGCGGTCGAACAGGGCGTCGATCTCGGCCTCCGTGATGATCAGCGGCGGGCAGACCGCGACCCGGTCGCCCGCCAGGAAGCGCACGATCAGGCCTTCACCT
Organism: Methylobacterium dankookense; assembly: GCF_902141855.1. Classification (GTDB taxonomy): domain Bacteria; phylum Pseudomonadota; class Alphaproteobacteria; order Rhizobiales; family Beijerinckiaceae; genus Methylobacterium; species Methylobacterium dankookense. Next base: position 29,036 of record NZ_CABFVH010000040.1, read on the forward strand.
TGCGCGAAGGCGACGCAGCGCGCGGCCACCCCCGCCTTCGGCTCGTACTGCGCCCGGCTCGCCTTGTCGGCGACGATCTCCAGGCCGCCGATCAGGCCGATCCCGCGGGCCTCGCCGACGATGTCGTGCTCGGCGAGGCGGGACAGGCGCGCCTGGAAATGGGGCGCCTTGGCGGCCACGCCCTCGACGATCCGCTCGCGGCGGTAGATCTCGATCGTCTTCAGCGCCACCGCGCAGGCGACGGGATGGCCGGAATAGGTGGTGCCGTGGCCGAAGGTGCCGAGCTTGCGGCTCTCGGCCAGCATCGCCTCGTAGAGCGGCTCGTCCACGCTGACGCCGCCGAGCGGCACGTAGCCCGAGGTCACCGCCTTGGCGAAGGAGATGGTGTCGGGGCGGGCGCCCAGCGCCTCCGAGCCGAACCAGGTGCCGAGCCGGCCGAAGCCGCAAATCACCTCGTCGGCGATGAAGCGCACGTCGTAGTTGGCGAGCACCGCCTGCACGGCCTCGAAATAGCCCTCCGGCGGCACGATGGCGCCGCCCGCGCCCATCACCGGCTCGGCGATGAAGGCGGCCACCGTCTCCGGATCCTCGCGCAGGATCAGCGCTTCCAGCTCGCCCGCGAGCCGCTCCGAGAAGGCGCGCTCGCTCTCGCCGCTCTGCGCGAATCGGTAATGGTGCGGGCAGGCGGTGTGGAGGAAGCCCGGCAGCGGCAGGTCCCAGTCGGCGTGGTTGGCGGGCAGTCCCGTGAGCGAGGCGGTCGCCACGGGGACGCCGTGATAGCCGCGCTGCCGGCCGATGATCTTCTTCTTGCGCGGGCGGCCGAGCGCGTTGTTGTAGTACCACGTGAGCTTGACCTGGGTGTCGTTGGCCTCGGACCCCGAGGAGGTGAAGAACACCTTCGAGGTCGGCACCGGCATCAGGCCTTTCAGCACCTCGGCGAGCTCGATCGCCGGGTCGTGGCTGCGCCCCGAGAACAGGTGGCCGAAGGGGAGCCGGCCCATCTGGGCGCGGGCGGCCTCGGCGAGCTCATCGTTCGAGTAGCCGAGCGCCGTGCACCAGAGCCCGGACATGCCCTCGATATAGGGCTTGCCCGCCGTGTCGTAGACGAACACGCCCTCGCCGCGCTCCAGCACCAGCGGGCCGGTGCTGCGGTGGGCGTCGAGATTGGTATAGGGGTGGAGCAGGGTTTCGACGTCGCGGGTCGCGAGGTTCGAGAGCATGGCGGGTCCGGTTGCGTGAGCGCGTTCCGCCACACTACCGGCCCGATCCCGGCCCAGTAACCCCGACGGACCCCGGACGGATCGCCGCCGGGCGCATGGACTGAACCGGATGCTCGAGCCCGCCCAGATCGTCGCCACGCCCGCGCCGGGCCGGGCCTGCGGCACCTGCACCCTGTGCTGCAAGGTCTACGACGTACCGTCGGTGGAGAGCGTCGCCGGGCAATGGTGCCGGCACACGCTGGCAGGCAAGGGCTGCGCCATCCACGCCGCGCGGCCCGACCATTGCCGCGCCTTCCATTGCCTGTGGATGACCGAGAGCTGGCTCGGGCCCGAATGGAAGCCGGACAAGGCCAAGATGGTGCTCGCCCTCGACCCGGCGACCCGCAACATGAACGTGCAGGTCGATCCCGGCCAGGCCAATGCTTGGCGGCGCGAGCCCTATTACGGCCAGCTCAAGCGCTGGGCCGCAGCCTCGATTCCGAAGGGCCGGCACGTGCTGGTCCACGTCAACAAGGCGACGACGGTGGTGCTGCCCGACCGCGACGTGCCTCTCGGCGTGCTGACGCCGGAGGACCGCATCGTCTCGCGCCCGCGCATGACCCCGCAGGGGCCGACCCTCGACATCGAGGCGGTGCGGGCCGCCTGAGGGGCCCGCACCGTTTCCATCGAGAGGTTTCAGGCCGCGAGCCGGAGAGCCGCCGGGGCCGGCACGGGCCGCCGCGGAAGGGCGGCCACGGTGCAGCGCGCGCCCGGCGCGGCGTCGCCGCCGTTCCAGCGGCACACGAGCCGGCCGGTCACCGGATCGAGGCTCCAGGCCGCCCGCAGGTCGCGGCGCGGCAGGGGCTGGGTCCGCGGCGGGGAAGCGGCCGGTACGGTCCGCCGGCCGGTCCGGATCGGCGCGGTGGCGGCGGCCATCGGGAGGACGGCCAGGATCAGCTTGAGAAGGGACATGGGGCACCTCGCTGGGACCGGCCGCTCGCGCGACCGCGTCCGCAAGGCGCGCCCCGTCAGGCGCCCAGGCGGGCCGCGACCGGCGCGAACGGCGCGGTCGATCGACTGTGACTGTCGCTTGGCATGGGGTTGACGGGTCCGTGGAAGGTGGCCGGGCGGAGGGTCCGGCGGGGCCACGCCGCCCCCTTAAACCGCTCCGCTTCCCTGTCAATCCTGCCCCGGCCGGCAGCGCAGGTCTGATGCGCCGGCTTCGGGCCGGGCGCCATCAGGAAGTCGTTAGGAGGTGGCCTCAGCGCAGGCCGATGCGGTCGAGCAGGCCGGCGAGATCGGCCGGATCGATGGTGAAGTCGCGCAGGTGGTCCCGCTGCGCGCTCTCCGCGGCGTGTCCGTAGAGCGCGTGGTAGCCCTGGCCCCGTGCCGCGGCGATGTCGCGGTAATAGGGGTCCTGGAAGGTCTCGGGCGCGAGATGCACCACCGGCGTGCCGGGCGGGCAGAACACCGTGTTGACGAGCCCCGCCCCCTTGATGCCGACCACCGCCTCGGCCCGGGCGAACAGGCCCGCCTGCTCCGGCACGCCCATGCGCTCGGTGTCGAGGATCTCGAAGCCGCGGGCGCGCAGCAGCGCGTGGATCTCCGCGCGGTTGAGGAGCACGCGCTCGCGCAAGGGGTTGCGGCCGACGAACAGGCGCAGGGAGCGCCGGCCGTGCAAGGCCGCGCGCAGGCGCGCGCCGGCGACCACCGGCAGCAGTCCGTGCCCGCGTCGCCCGAGGCGCCGGTCGACCTCGGCCATGGCCTCGGGCGATTTCGCGATGCCGGCATGCTTCACCGGGGTCGCGTAGTGCAGCCGCGGGAAGCGGTAGGTGGTCTCGGGGTCGAGGAAGCTGATCGCGAGCGGGCCGCCCGCGAAGAGGCGGCTGGTGCGCTCGCGCATCCGGTTGTTGAACCAGTCCTGGCGCGGCAGGACCAGGGTGACGGTCTCGCCCGGATGGCGGCGGCGCAGCGCCTCCACCGCCTTCAGCCGCGGCAGGTCCTCCAGGAGCCAGTGCCCGTAATTGAAGGAGCCCTGGTTGCCCACGTAGAGGTGCGGCCCGGGCCCGGCGGGGCCGGCCTCGGGCGCGGCGTCGAGGACGAGCGGACCGGCCATGAGCCGGTCCTGCGGCAGGTGGGTCTCGTAGATCACCGAGGCGCCCCGGAACAGCACGTTCCGGCGCAGGCTGACATCGTCCAGGGCGACGAGGAGCGCGGGCGGCGCGACCCCGCGCGCATCCGGCGCCTCGCGGAAGGCCCGCACCATCGCCTCCGGGGCGGTGACGCCGCGCAGATGCAGGGTCTCCGGCATCGGCCAGTCGTAGGACCAGCCCGGATAGAGCTCCGCCAGCACCGTGCCGGCCGGCGCGCGCTCCCGCAGCCGGGCCACGATGTCGGGCTCCTCGACGGGCCGGCCCGCGGGATAAAGCGCGTCCGGCGCGCAGGAGACGTACTCGGTCATCGGGGGCGGGTGATGGCACAGGCGGGCCGGCGCCGCACGCGCGAAAGCATCGGGATGCAATCCCGGGCTCGCGGCTTAACGGTCCCGCAACCATACCGGGCAATAAAACCCGTGGTGCCGCTTGTCCTTCGCCGGGCACGGCCCGCTCGGTCGCCGTAACAGGTTGCGTTCGCCGTGAAGACGAGACGTGGACGACGCGGAACGGGCCTGCGCCGGCTCTCCTCCGCCATGATCGCCCCGATGGCCTCGGCCATGGCGCCCTGGGCGGCGGCCCTGACCCTGCTCGTCTCCTTCACCGCCTCGGCGGGGACCGAGAGCGCGCTCGGCTCCAGCGTGCTCGCCGCGGGGGATCTGCGCATCGTCCCGGCCCTGCCGCCGGGGACCGGGCTCATCGGCGCCATCGCCCGCCGCGACGGCGCGCACGACCTCCTGATCGAGCGGGCCGACACGATGCCGGCGCGACGCCTCGGCGAGGAGCCCCTCCACGCCGACCTGAAGGCCCAGGCCCGGGTCTTCCCGGCGGTGCAGCGCGCGGGCAAGGGCGACCCGGCCCGGCCGCTGCGCCCGAGCTTCGAGCGCCGTGCCGCGGGTCTGCGCGACGCGCCCGGCGCGCTGATCTTCGGCAACGTCACCGGCAATGTCAGCGGCGTGCTCACCCCCGGCGCCGCCACCTGGAACCCGGAGCTGGAACCGGAGAACGCCTTCGTGCCGGTGCCCGATCTCGGCCTGACCACGGGGGCAGGGAGCGCCGCCTCGACGGGCGAGGGCCGCGCCGATACCACCGCCGACCTCGAATCGGACCGGCACGACGGCTCGACGCCGCCGGTGCCGCGCGCGGTCGCGCTCTCCTCGACCACGCCCGCCCCCGCCGACGCCATCCCCGTGGAGGTGGCCGCGGCGAGCCTCGCCTTGCCGGACTTCGCCTTCCGCCCGGCCACGCCCGCGGCGCCGCTCGCGCCGGAGGCCGGCCGCAGCCGCTACGCCGACCTGATCAGCCCCGACGCGATGGAGCGCGAGCAGCGCTGTCTCGCCGAGGCCGTCTATTTCGAGGCCCGCAGCGAGCCGGAGGCCGGCCAGGCCGCGGTGGCGCAGGTGGTGCTCAACCGCGTGAAGAGCGGGCTCTACCCGACCAATGTCTGCGGCGTCGTCTACCAGAACCGCCACCGCTTCATGGGTTGCCAGTTCTCCTTCGCCTGCGAGGGCAAGTCGCTGCGCATCACCGACGCTGCCTCCTGGCAGACGGCGGCCCGCGTCGCGCAATCGGTGATCGAGGGGCGGACCTATCTCAGCGAGGTCGGCGCCGCGACGCACTACCACGCCGACTACGTGCGTCCCGGCTGGTCGCGCCGCCTGCGCAAGATGGACGTCATCGGCCGGCACATCTTCTACACTTTGAAACCGGGGCAGACCTGATTCGCACAGCTTTCTTCGGCAGCTGTTTACTTAGGTAGAGGCCTCCTAAGCAGTCGATCCCGAGGGTTAATTTTACCCTGATTCGGGATTAGGCTTGCTTGTTCGGCAACCGCGACGCCTTCTGCACGTCGAGATGGGTGCGAGCCTTCGCGCCCCATCCGATCCTGCCGTATCGCGTTCCAGAGGAAGCCGATCCATGACCGCCCCGGTCGCACGCATCTCCAGCCTGCTCGCCGCGCTCGGCGGCCTTGCCCTGCTCGCCGGCCCGGCCCAGGCCGGCGGCTGCTACGGGGCCGAGTGCTACCGCCACGTCACCACGCCGCCGGTCTTCGACACCGTGCAGGAGAACGTGCTGGTGCGCCCGCCGCGCACCGTCTACCGCAGCGTCCCGCCGGTCTTCGACACCGTCTCCGAGCGTGTGATGGTGGCCCCGGGCGGCCGGGTCTGGACGACCCGCCGCGGGCCCTATGGCGAGCTGATCGGCTGCTGGGTCAACACGCCGCCGCGCTTCGCCGTGCAGACCCGCCGCGTGCTGGTGCGCCCGGGCGCGACGATCCCCGAGACGATCCCGCCGGAATATGCCAGCGTCAGCCGCCGCGTGCTGGTGGCGCCGGCTCGCTCGGGCTGGGTGCCGGTGGGCGGCGGCTACGGCGGCGGCTACGGCCCGGGTCCGGGCATCGGCTCGATCCCGGACGCTGTCGGCATCACGGGGGCGAGCTCGGCCGATATCGGCGTCGGCCTCGGCTTCTCCCGCGGCAGCCTCTACGACGGCTACTGAGTTCGGCAGGCCCGATCGGCCCGAGGGCCGGCGCCGCGTGACGGCGCCGGCCTCGTCGTTGCCGGTCCCACTTTCCTTTCCGGACCGCCCGAGCCACCTAGATCCCGAAAAACATCGGGAGGCTTGCGGCATGGCGGCGTTCAAGGCGTGGGTGGTCGAGAAGGGCGAGGGCGGCCAGAGCCTGACCTTCCGCGACTTCGACGAGGCCGACCTGATGGAGGGCGACGTCACCGTCCGCGTCACCCATTCGGGCCTGAACTACAAGGACGGGCTCGCGCTCACCGGCCGTTCGCCGGTGGTGCGCCGCTTCCCCATGATCCCCGGCATCGATTTCGCGGGCGTGGTCGAGGCCTCCGAGGACCCCGCCTACAAGCCCGGCGACCCGGTGGTGCTCACCGGCTGGGGCGTGGGCGAGACCCATCTCGGCGCCTATGCCGAGAAGGCGCGGGTGAAGGGTGGCTGGCTGGTGCCGCTGCCCGAGGGCCTTGCGCCCGAGCAAGCCATGGCGATCGGCACCGCCGGCTACACCGCGATGCTCTCCCTGATGGCGCTCGAGGCGCATGGCGTGAAGCCCGAGGCGGGCCCCGCCATCGTCACCGGCGCCTCCGGCGGCGTCGGCTCGGTGGCCGTGACGCTGCTGTCGCGGGCCGGCTGGCACGTCATCGCCTCGACGGGCCGCGATTCCGAGTCCGATTACCTGCGCGGCCTCGGTGCCGCCGAGATCCTCGACCGGGCGGAACTGTCGATCCCCGGCAAGCCGCTGGGCCGGGAGCGCTGGGCCGCGGGCGTCGACGCGGTCGGCTCGACGACGCTCGCCAACCTGCTCGCCCAGACCAAGGCGGATGGGGCGATCGCGGCCTGCGGGCTCGCCCAGGGCATGGACCTGCCGTCCTCCGTCGCGCCCTTCATCCTGCGCGGCGTGGCGCTGCTCGGCATCAACAGCGTGACGACGCCCCAGACGAAGCGCCGCGAGGCCTGGGCCCGGCTGGCCAAGGAGCTCGACCTCGCCAAGCTCGCCGCGATGACGACGACCGTCGGCCTCGCCGAGGTCGGGCGGCTCGGCGAGGCGATCCTGGCGGGCGAGGTGCGTGGGCGCACGGTTGTGACCATCGTCTGAGGTCCGGGCCGGAACCGCGGCCGTTCCGACCGCGTTGCCCGTTTCATGAGCATTGCATTCGTTCGCGAGAAGGAAGGTGGCGAGGCGTTCGAGGATCTGCCGGACCGCCCCCTCTCGCCGCACACCAATTTCGTCACGCCCGAGGGCCTCGCCCGGATCGAGGCCGAAGTCGCGCGCCTGCAGGACGAGGTCGGCCAGCTCTCGCCCGAGGACAAGGCCGGCAATGCCCGCGTCGCGCGCGACCTGCGCTACTGGACCGCGCGGCTCGGCTCGGCCCAGCTCGTGGAGCGCGTCGAGGGCGACACGGTGCATTTCGGCTCGACCGTGACGGTGCTGCGCGAGGACGACAGCGCCCAGACCTTCCGCATCGTCGGCGAGGACGAGGCCGACCCGACCAAGGGCTCGATCTCCTACGTCGCCCCGCTCGCCCGCGCGATCACCGGCAAGAGCGTCGGCGACGTGGTCGAGGTGAACGGCCACGAGATCGAGGTCACCAAGATCGCCTGAGGTCCGGGATTCCAAAGGGATCATCCCTTTGGCGGGGTATCGGGGCGGAGCCCTGATCTTCGATCGCAGGGCTCCGCCCTGGATCCGCGAGAGGGATGATCCCTTTCGACACCCGGACTTCAGCCGCGTCCCTCGAAGCGGGGGCGCAGCGGCAGCAGGGCCTCGGCCGCGAAATCCATGAAGGCGCGCACGCGCAGGCCGTGGCGCAGGTCCGGATGCGTCAGCAGCCAGAGCTCGGCCTGAAGCTCGGCCTCCGGCTCGCCGAGGCGGCGGAGATCCGGGCAGGCATCGCCGACATAGCAGGGCAGCGGCCCGATCCCGATCCCGGCGCCGACCGCCTCGCGCAGGCCGTCCACCGTGTTGAGGCGCAACGCGATCCGCTCCGGCTCCGTCCGGGCGCGCACGAAGGCGGCGAAGCGCCCGCCCGCCACCGTCTCGGCGAGGCTCACCCAGCGTTGCGCGTCCGGCCGCTCCGTCTCGCGGTCGGCACGGCCGTAGACGGCCCAGGCGATCCCCGACAGGCGCCGCCCCACGAGGTTGGCCGGCGGGTCGCTGCTCGCGCGGATGGCCACGTCCGCGTCCCGCTGCGACAGGTTGAGCGCGCCCTCCGCCGCGATCATGTCCACGCGCATGGCCGGGTGGCGGACGAGGAAGCGGGCGACGACCGGGATCAGCAGGTCCCGCACGAAGCTCGCCGCCGCGGTGACGCGGATCTCGCCCGCCGGGCTCCGGGCGTGGCCGGCCACCGCCCGGCCGAAGCCCGCGACGTCGGCCTCCATGCGCGCGGCGGCGGCGAGCATCGCCTCGCCGGCCGGCGTCGGCAGGTAGCCGGTGCGCAGCCGCTCGAACAGGCGCACGCCGAGCCCCGCCTCGATCTGCGCGAGGCGGCGGAAGGCCGTCGAGTGGTTGATGCCGAGATGAGACGCCGCCCGGGTCAGGCCGCCGCGCTCGGCCACCGCCTTCACGAGGCGGAAATCGTCCCAGGCGAGGTCCGGCTTTGCATTCATGCAAGGTCATTCTTGCACGGCAGGGCATTTCCGCAAGGCGCCAGCGGGGCGATATGGCGGCGAGCGGCGGGGGTGGAGCCCCGGCCGGGATGTTCGAGGAGGTCGCGTCGATGGCGAAGGTTCTGGTGCTCTACTACTCGTCCTGGGGCCATGTGGAGCAGATGGCGCTGGCCGCCGCCGAGGGCGCCCGCGAGGCCGGCGCGGAGGTGACGGTGAAGCGGGTGCCGGAACTGGTACCCGAGGAGGTCGCCCGGCAGTTCCACTACAAGCTCGACCAGCAGGCGCCGGTCGCCGACCCGAACGAGCTGGCCAACTACGACGCGATCATCTTCGGCACGCCGACCCGCTTCGGCAACATGGCCGCGCAGATGAAGCAGTTCCTCGACCAGACCGGCGGCCTCTGGGCGAAGGGTGCCCTCGTCGGCAAGGTCGGCTCGGTCATCACCTCCACCGCCTCGCAGCATGGCGGCCAGGAGACGACGCTCACGAGCTTCCACACCGTGCTCCTGCACCACGGCATGGTGATCGTGGGCCTGCCCTACAGCTTCCAGGGCCAGAACGGGGTGGAAGAGGTGAAGGGCGGCTCGCCCTACGGCGCCACCACGATCGCGTCCGGGGACGGCTCGCGCCAGCCGAGCCAGGTCGAACTCGACGGTGCCCGCTACCAGGGCCGCCACGTGGCGACGATCGCGGGCAAGCTCGCCTGAAGACGGTGGCGCCCTTCCGCATGGCGGGGGAGGGCGCGGCATGGCGGACCCAAGAAAATGGCGGGCCCAAGAAAAAAGGCTCGGATTGCTCCGAGCCTCTGAAGGATAAAGGCCATTGGGGGCTGAACTGGCCTTCGTGATCCATCAACGGGGGCCTGCGGCCATTCGTTCCCGGCTCCGCCAAGATTTTTCCCAAGATTTTTCCCAAGATTTTTTCGAGAGCGAATGTCAGCGCGGCGCCGCGGCCCGCGCGAGCCGGTCGCGGATCGCCTCGCCGAGCCCGTCCGCGGGGATCGGCGCTACGGCGATGGTCGCGGCGCCCGAGGCGTCGAGGCCGCGCAGGGCCGCGAACAGGTTCGCTGCCGCCTCGGCGAGGTCGCCGGCCGGACTGAGGTTGCGAGCGGCGACGGCGCCGTCGAGGCCCCGCGGCGCCTGGGGGCCGAACAGCAGGGCCGCTTCGCCGGGCGCGATCCCGTCGGCGTCGAGGCGTACCCGCGCCCGCGGCGCGTAGTGCGAGGCGAGGAGCCCGGGGCCGACCGGGCGCGCCGCATCCTCCGCGCCGGCTTCCCCGATGGCGCGGCCGAGCACGTCGCGGATCATCGCCCGGGTGACCGCCCCCGGCCGCAGCAGCCGCGGCGTATCCCCCAGGCAGGCGACCACCGTCGATTCGACCCCGACCCGTGCCTCGCCCCCGTCGAGCACCGCGTCGAGCCGCCCGTCGAGGTCGGCGAGCACGTGCGCCGCCGAGGTCGGGCTGACATGGCCGGAGCGGTTGGCCGAGGGGCCGGCCACCGGCCGCCCCGTGGCCGCGAGCAGGTCGCGGGCGAGCGGGCTGCCGGGCACGCGCAACGCCACGCTGGGGAGCCCCGCCCGGGCGAGATCGCAGACCGTGCAGGCGGCGCCCGCCGGCACCACCAGGGTGAGGGGGCCCGGCCAGAAGGCGGCGGCGAGCGCCTCGGCGGCCGCGTCGAAGGCGCCCTCGGCGCGGGCGGTCGCCGCATCGGGCAGGTGGGCGATCAGCGGGTTGAAGCGGGGGCGCGCCTTGGCCCCGAAGATCGCCGCCACCGCGGCCGGGTCGCTCGCATCGCCGCCGAGGCCGTAGACCGTCTCGGTGGGGAAGGCGACGAGCCGGCCCCCCCGCAGCAGGGACGCCGCCTCGGCCACGCCCGCCGGCGTGCCAGGGAGCAGGCGCGTGCCAGCCTCCAGGGCGGAGGAGGCCGTTGACCGGCGATCGTTCATATATAAACTATCTCCGTTCGCGACGGCGGCTCGGTTGGACGGCGCGCCTGGGCCGGCGTATCTCGGCGGATCAGCGCCGGCCTAGCCCTCGTTCCGCCGGCGCGTCAAACGGCCCGCATGACAGACGGGCCGAGGGAGGTTGTCCGTGAGCTACCGCGCGCCCGTATCCGAGATGGTGTTCACGCTGGCCCACGTCTCCGGCATCCCGGGCGATGCGGTGAGCGTGGAGGATGCCGAGGCGGTCCTCACCGAGGCGGGCCGGCTGGCGAACGCGGTGATCGCGCCGCTCAACCGCAGCGGCGACCGGCACGGCTCCACGCTCTCCGGCGCCGCGGTGACCACGCCCCCCGGCTGGCGCGAGGCCTACCGCGCCTTCACGGAAGGCGGCTGGAACGGGCTCGCCGCCGACCCGGATTTCGGCGGCCAGGGCCTGCCGCACACCCTGAGCGCCGCGGCGACCGAGATGTGGAACGGCGCCAACCTCGCCTTCGGCCTCTGCCCGCTGCTCACCGCCGGCGGCATCGAGGCGCTCTCCGCGCACGGCTCGGACGACCTGAAGGCGCGCTACCTGGACAAGCTGATCTCGGGCGCGTGGACCGCCACCATGAACCTGACCGAACCGCAGGCCGGCTCGGACCTCTCGGCGCTCCGCACCCGGGCCGAGCCCGTGGGCGACGGCACCTACCGGATCACCGGCGCCAAGATCTTCATCACCTACGGCGAGCACGACCTCACCGACAACATCCTCCACCTCGTGCTCGCCCGGCTGAAGGATGCGCCCGCTGGCACGCGCGGCATCTCGCTCTTCCTCGTGCCGAAGGTCCTGCCGGACGGCAGCCGCAACGACCTGCGCTGCTCAGGGATCGAGCACAAGCTCGGCATCCACGCCTCGCCCACCTGCTCCATGGCCTTCGGGGACGAGGGCGGCGCCATCGGCTGGCTCGTCGGCGAGGAGAATCGCGGGCTCGCCTGCATGTTCACGATGATGAACGCGGCCCGGCTCGGCGTCGGGCTCCAGGGCGTGGGCGTCGCCGAGGCGGCCACGCAGCGGGCGCTCGCCTATGCGCAGGAGCGCCGCCAGGGCCGCGCCCCGGGCGACGCGCAGGCGAGCCCCATCGCCGCGCATGCCGACGTGCAGCGCATGCTGCTGACCATGAAGGCCTACACGGCCGCCGCCCGCGGCATCTGCTACCTCACCGCCGCCGCCCTCGATGCCGCCCATGGCGAAGAGGGGCAGGCCGCGGCCGACCGCGCCTCGCTGCTGACCCCGGTGGCCAAGGCCTTCTCCACCGACATCGCCAACGAGGTCACCTCGCTCGGCGTGCAGGTCCATGGCGGCATGGGTTTCGTGGAGGAGACGGGCGCCGCTCAGCTCATGCGGGACGCGCGCATCCTCGGCATCTACGAGGGCACCAACGGCATCCAGGCCATCGACCTGACGAGCCGCAAGCTGCCGCTCAACGGGGGCGCCACGGTGCGGGCGCAGATCGCCGCCATGCGCAAGGTCGCCGAAGGACTGCTGAAGAACGCCGATCCGGCCTTCGGCCACATGGCCGCGCGTCTGCGCGCCGGCATCGAGAGCCTCGACCGGGCGACCAGCCACCAGCGCGCGGCGCTCGCCTCCAACCGGCCCGAGGCGGCGCTCGCCGGCGCCACGCCGTATCTGCGCCTGTTCGGGCTCGCCCAAGGTGCGGCCTGCCTCGCCAAGGCGGCGCTCGCGGCCAGCGCGGCGCTCAAGGCCGGCGAGACCGACCCGGCCCACCGCGCCCGCATCGCGCTCGCCCGCTTCTTCGCCGAGAACCTGCTGCCGGCGGCCTCCGGGCTGGAACAGGCGGTCACCGAGGGCGGCGCCTTCGCGGACGAGGCGGCTCTGGCGCTCGCGCACTGAGGGGGACCACGCATGACCGAGAACATCCGGATCGAGGATCTGCCGGGCGGGGTCCGTCTCGTGACGCTCGACCGCCCCGAGAAGAAGAACGCGCTGACCGGGGTCATGTACGACGCCATGCGCGGCGCCCTGGAGGCGGCGGATGAATCGGACGCGGTCGGCGCCGTGGTCTTCGCCGGGGTGCCGGGCGCCTTCAGCGCCGGCAACGACATCGCCGACTTCGTCACCCGGGCGGAGAAGGCCTTCAGCGAGGCGCCCTCGCTCCGCTTCATCCGGCAGCTCGCCCGCACCAGGACCCCGATGGTCGCGGCGGTGGACGGCGTCGCGGTCGGAATCGGCACGACGCTGACGCTGCATTGCGACCTCGTCTATGCGAGCCCGGCCGCGCGCTTCCGCATGCCCTTCGTGGAGCTCGGCCTCGTGCCGGAGGCGGCCTCCAGCTACCTGCTGCCGCGCCGGGTCGGCCGGCTCAAGGCGACGGAGCTGCTGCTCCTCTCCGAGATGTTCGGCGCCGACCAGGCCGAGGCGCTCGGCCTCGTCAACGCGGTGATGCCCTCGGACATGCTGGTGGAGCACGCGGTCGCTCAAGGGACGCGGCTCGCTGCCCTGCCGCGCGGCGCGCTCGCCGCCTCGCGGGCCCTGATCCGCGGCGACCAGGCGCAGGTCGATGCCGCGCTCCAGGCCGAGGCGGAGGCCTTCGACCGGCAATTGCGCACGCCGGAGGCGCAGGAGCGCTTCCAGGCCTTCCTCGCCCGCGCCAAGCCCGCTTCCGCGTGAGCGCGCTCGCCGGCAAGGTCTGCCTCGTGGCCGGCGCCTCCCGGGGCGTCGGGCGGGGCATCGCCCGCGGCCTCGCCGAGGCCGGCGCCACGGTGATCGTCACCGCCCGCTCCAGCGAGACCGGCCCCCGCACCGAGATGCGCTCCGAGGCGATCGAGGACACCGCCCGCGAGGTCGACGCGGCCGGCGGCCAGGGTCACCACTATCTCTGCGACCATCTGAGCGAGCGCGCCGTGGACGAGCTGGTCCACTGGGCTCTGCGCCGCTTCGGGCGCATCGATGTCGCCGTGTCGAGCGTCTGGGGCGGCAACGAGGGCTATGACGGCGCCCGCTACCTCGACGGCGCGGCCTGGGGCACGCCGTTCTGGCGCCGCTCGGCCGAGCCCTATGCCCGTTTCCTCGAGGTCGGCCCCTACGCCGCCCTGCTCTTCGCCCGCGCCGTCGCCCCCGCCATGGTGGCGTCGCGCTCGGGCCTCCTCGCTCTCGTCTCCTTCGGCACGGAGGAGGGCTATCTCGGCGACGTCTTCTACGATTCGGCCAAGGCCGCGACCAACCGCCTGGCACTCGCCTTCGCGGAGGAATTGCGCCCCCACGGCGTGACCGCGCTCGCGCTCTCGCCCGGCTTCGTCGCCACCGAGCGGGTGCGCGACCTGGGCCAGGAGGCGCTCGCCACCGAGAGCCCGCTCTATGCCGGCCGGGCGCTGGCGGCGCTGGCAGCCGACGCCGAGGTGGCGCGCCATGCCGGCCGGGTCCTGCACGCGGCCGACCTCGCCCGCGCCTACGGCTTCACCGACGCGGACGGGACGCAGCCGGAGCGGTTCAGGGTCGGGCCGGGGGTGGCGTGAGCGATTGGGCGTGGGAAGCGCGACAGGCCCCCTCTCCCGTTCGGGAGAGGGTTGGGGTGAAGGATGAGAACGTTTCGGAGGGGTCGCGACGGTGAGGCGGCTCGTGCGGAGCCCTTTCCTGACAGGTCTCGACCCTCACCCTGTCCCTCTCCCGAACGGGAGAGGGGACCCGCGTTCGATCCGGATCTTTCGCAGATCAATGATGCAGAATCGGAGCACACGATGACCGGCACCTTGCGCGGAAAGACCCTGTTCATCACCGGCGCCTCGCGCGGCATCGGGCTCGCGATCGGCCTGCGCGCCGCGCGCGACGGGGCGAACGTGGCGATCGCGGCCAAGACCACCGAGCCGCATCCGAAGCTGGAGGGCACGATCTACACGGCGGCCGAAGCCATCGAGCGGGCCGGCGGCAGGGCGCTGCCCCTCGTGGTCGACGTGCGCGACGAGGCGGCGGTCGAGGGCGCGATCGCGCAGACGGCCGAGACCTTCGGCGGCCTCGACATCGTGGTGAACAATGCGAGCGCCATCTCGCTCACCCCGACGCCGCAGACCGAGATGAAGCGCTTCGACCTGATGCACCAGATCAATACGCGCGGGACCTACATGGTCTCGAAATACGCGATTCCCTATCTGGAGAAGGCGCAGAACCCGCATATTGTGATGCTGTCGCCGCCCCTCGACATGGCGGAGAAATGGTTCGCCCCCCACCTCGCCTACACGATGGCGAAGTTCGGCATGTCGATGTGCGTGCTGGGGCTCGCGGGCGAGCTGCGCCGCAAGGGCATCGCCGTGAACGCGCTCTGGCCGCGCACCACCATCGCCACGGCCGCGATCAACAACCTGCTCGGCGGCGAGGCGCTGATGAAGGCGAGCCGCACCCCCGAGATCATGGCGGATGCCGCCCACGCCCTGTTCCTGAAGCCGTCGAAGGAGGTCACTGGCCGCTTCCTGATCGACGACGCCTTCCTGGCGGAGCAGGGTGTCACGGACTTTTCAAAATACCGCGTCACACCCGGCATCCCTCTTGCGCCGGACTTCTTCGTGCCGGATGCGAGCCTACCGCCACCCGGCGCGCTCGACTGAGCCGCCCCATGCTCCGAGCCCCCTTGTGATCTTCATCCACCAGCCGGTCTCCGTCGCCGGGACGACGCAGCTCGAACGCCGCGCGCTCGATCTTCAGGACGCCATCCCCGAGGACACCGTCTGGCTCGACCTGATCCGCCCGAGCCGCGAGGAGGAACTGAAGGTCGAGGGCTTCTCCGGGATCGAGGTGCCGACCCGGGAGGAGATGAAGGACATCGAGCCCTCGGAACTCCTCTACGTGGAGGACGGCGCCCGCTACATGACCGGCCGCCTGCTGTCGAAGGTGAGCGATTCGGAGGAGCCGGGGCTCGCCGGCATCACCTTCATCCTGCGCGGCAACCGGCTCGTCACCGTGCGCTACGAGGAGCCGCAGGCCTTCCGCATGTACACGCAGCGCGCCGGCCGGGCCACGGGCAACGGGCCGACCGCGGTGATCTCGGGCGAGTCGATCCTCGCCGGGCTGATCGAGGCGGTGATCGACCGCGCCGCCGACGTGCTCCAGCTCCAGGGCGAGCGCATCGACCGGCTGTCTGCCAAGATCTTCGAGGTGCAGGACGATCCGAGCGCCCGCAACACCGCCCTGCAGGACACCCTGCGCGCGCTCGGGCGCCACAACGACCTGATCTCGAAGCAGCGCGAGAGCCTCGTCTCGATGGAGCGCATCCTGCTCTCGCTCTCGGCCACCTACCGCACCAACAAGGCCCCGCGGGAGCTGCGCGAGGACGTGCGCTCGACGCTGCGCGATCTGCAATCGCTCGAGGAGCACGCGACCTTCCTCTCGACAAAGATCAACTTCCTGCTCGACGCGACGCTCGGCCTCGTGAACCTCGAGCAGAACAACATCATCAAGCTGTTCTCGGTCATGGCGGTGGTGTTCATGCCGCCGACCCTGATCGCCTCGATCTACGGCATGAACTTCAAGACCATGCCGGAGCTGGAACTGCCCTTCGGCTATCCGCTCGCCGTGGTGATGATGGTGGTGGCCGCCGTGCTGCCCTACGCCTTCTTCCGCTGGAAGCGCTGGCTGTAGGACGCGATCGGCTCGTAAGAGCCGCAAGCGCGACCGCGCGTCGCCGCCCATGCGGCGGATCAAGGCTGTCAGGCCTTGCACTGGGGACGATACCGATGTGCGGACGCTTCTTCATCGCGCAGGCGCCGCAGGTCTTCGCCGAGTTCTACCGCTATCCGGAGCGGCCGAACTTCCCGCCGCGCTACAACGTGGCGCCGACCCAGCCCGTGCCTGTGGTGCTGTTCGAGACTGGCGGGCGGCACTTCTGGGGCTTCTGGCCCTCCTGGCTGAAGGACCCGAAGGGCTTCCCGCTCATCATCAACGCCCGCGTCGAGACGATCCTCGACAAGGCGACCTTCCGCGGCGCGGTGCGCCACCGCCGCTGCATCTTCCTCGCCGACGGCTTCTACGAGTGGCGCCGCGAGGGCACCGGCCGCACGGCGAAGAAGACGCCCTACCTGATCCGCCGCGCGGACGGGGCGCCGATGGCGCTCGCCGGCCTATGGGATGCCTGGCTCGGCGCCGACGGCTCCGAGCTCGACACGGCGGCGATCGTCACCACCGGCGCCAACGGAACCATGGCCGCGATCCACGACCGCATGCCGGCGATCCTCGACCCCCGCGCGATCGAGCCCTGGCTCGACACCCGCAGCACCGATGCGGCCTCGGCGGCCGCCCTGTGCCGGCCCTGTCCCGACGCGTGGCTGCGGCTCGACCCCGTGAGTCCGCGGGTGAACGACGCGCGCAACGACGATGCCGGCCTGATCGAGCCGATCGAGCAGGCCCGCCCCGGCCCGGCCGAAACGGAGGCGCCGCCCGCGGAGCGCCCGCGTTCCAGCGACGAGGACGACCAGAGCAGCCTGTTCTGATCCGGAGCGCTCTCAAGCCGAAGCGGAGACCGGTTCGGCGAAAAAGAGCGCGTTAAAACAAAGACTTGCCTCTAGGCACGCCAGAACGGCTTGAGGCTCTCGGCCCGTACGGCGATCGCGTCGAGGCCCGCCTCGCGGATCTGCTCGGAATGCAGCGCGGCGAGCGCGCGCCGGGCGCGGATGCGCCGCAGCCAGAGGCGGGGGAGGGCGGCCTGCCCGTCGCGCGCGGCGGCGCGCGGGCTGGCGGTGGGACAGGTGTGCAGCGTGGCGGCGGACATGGTCGGCGATCCTGTGGCGGGGAATGCAGTCCGGCCGGGATTGCGCGCCGAGGATTGAACCGATACTTATCTCGGTGCAATCGAAACATTGACCTCGGAGCAATAATGCCGAGCCCGGATTATCGCGCCGTCGCCGACGCGGTCGCCGCCGAGATCGCCGCCGGCCGGCTGCGCCCGGGGGACCGGCTGCCGCCGCAGCGGGACTTCGCCTATGCCCGCGGCATCGCGGTCTCCACGGCGAGCCGGGTCTATGCGGAGCTCGCCCGGCGCGGGCTCGTCCTCGGCGAGGTCGGGCGCGGCACCTATGTCCGGTCCGATCTCGGCGCCCCCGGGACGATCCAGGCCGAGCCGCCGCCGGCCGCGATCGACCTCCAGCGCACCCACTCGCACCTGCCGCAGCAGGAGAGCCTGCTCGCCGAGACGCTCGCCGCCCTGCCGCGGCTCGGCGCGTCCGAGGCGGCCCTGAGCCAGTTCGGGCCGGCCGGCACGCCGCGTGCCCGCGCGGTCGCGGCCCGCTTCCTCGCCCGCGACGGATACGCGCCGGACCCGGACGGCATCCTGTTCACCGGCAACGGGCGGCAGGCGCTCGCCGCCGCGCTCGCCGCCCTGGCGCCCCCCGGCGAGCGCATCGGCTGCGAGCCGCTGACCTATCCGGTGGTGAAGGGCATCGCCGCCCGCCTCGGCATCGCGCTGGTGCCGCTGCCCATGGATGCGGAGGGCGTGCGGCCGGAGGCGGTGCTGCAGGTCCACCGCGCGCAGCCGCTCGCCGGGCTCTACCTGCAGCCGACCCTGCAGAATCCGCTGGGCGCGACGATGGGCCTAGGCCGGCGGGCGGAGATCGCAGCGCTCTCCGCCGAGACCGGGCTGACCGTGGTCGAGGACGCCGTCTACGGCTTCCTGTCGGATGCGGTGCCGGTCGCCGCCCTCGCACCCGAGCGGACCATCCTCATCGACAGCCTGTCGAAGCGGGTCATGCCCGGCCTCACCATCGGCCTGATCGCGAGCCCGCCTGCGCTGGTGGACCGGCTCGCGGCCTCGGTGCGCCAGGGTGGCTGGACGGCGATGGGGCTGCCGCTCGCGGCCGGGGTGCACTGGATGAGCGACGGCTCCGCCGCGCGCCTCGCCCTGGCCAAGCGGGCGGATGCGGCGGCGCGCCAGGCGCTCGCCCGCGAGGCGCTGGCCGGCCTATCCGTCCGCGGCGACCCGTCCGCCTACCATCTCTGGCTCGAACTGCCCGAGACTTGGCGGGCCGAGGCCTTCGCCGCCGCGGCACTGCGCCGGGGCATCGCGCTGATCCCGGCAGCGTCCTTCGCGGTGAGCCCGGGCTATGCCCCGAACGCCGTGCGCCTCGCCCTGGCCGTGCCGGCGCGCGTCGACCTCGCCCGGGCCTTGGGCGAACTGCGCCGCCTCGCCCTCGCGGGCGACGACCAAGCGGTGGAGTAAAAGATCAGCAACCCTTGCAGATGCTGCCCTCGATCTTGTCGATCTCCCGGCGCTCGCGGCTTTGCGCCTTGGGGGAGGGGACCTCGCCGGGGCCGAGGGAGGTGCCGGGCGGCTTCGTGACACCCTCGCGGTTGGTGTAGGGCGCGGTGATCGTGCTGTCGGGGCCGCCGCCGGTGCCGGTGCGGTCCGCGGGCTGGGCCTGCGCAACGGCGGTGAGCGCTGCGAGGACGACGAGGGATCGGAGCAGAGAGACGAGGGGCATGGCGAACCTCCGCCCGACCCAACGCGCGAGAAAGGCCAAGGTTCAGCGCGGGATGCGTCAGCGCGGCCGGCGCAGGCCGGGGCGCCGCTCGGGCACCTTCGTGAAGACGCCGACCATCTCCAGATGGCCCGAATAGCGGAACTGGTCGACCGGGGTGACCCGCTCCAGGCGGTAGCCGCCCGCGGCGAGGGTCGCGGCGTCGCGGGCGAAGGTGCCGGTGTCGCAGGCGACGCCGATGACCCGCGGCACCTGCGATTCGGCGAGCTGGCGTGCCTGCGCCTCGGCGCCCGCCCGCGGCGGATCGATCACCACCGCGTCGAAGCCGTTGAGGTCGTGGGCGAGAACCGGGCGGCGGAACAGGTCGCGCCGCTCCTGGGTGATGCGGCGCAGGCCCGTCGATGCCCGCACAGTCCGGTCGAGGCCGGTCAGCGCCCCCGCATCGCCCTCGACGGCGTGCACGTCCGTGCGCCGGGCCATGGCGAGGCTGAAGGGGCCGCTTCCGGCGAAGAGGTCGGCGACGCGCTTCGCCTTCTTCGGCAGGGCCTCCAGCACCAGGGCGGTGAGCGCCGCCTCGCCGGCCGCCGTCGCCTGGAGGAAGCCGCCGGGCGGCGGGAAGAGCTGCGCGTCTCCTGAGCGGATCACCGGGGTCGTGCGCTCCACCACCACGTCGCCGTGGAGCGAGAGGCGGGCGAGGCCGTGCGCCTCGGCGAGCCGCACCAGGGCGGCGCGCACCCCCGCCTCCACCGGGCCGTGGCCGCGGATGTCGACGTCGAGGCCGCTCTCGGTCGCCGTCACCAGCACGTCGAGGGGCTTGCGGCCGTGGCCGAGCGGCGCGCTCAGCGCCGCCGCGAGGGCGGGGGCGGGGTGCAGGGCCGGCACGGTGATCGGGCAATGGTCGATCGCCACGAGGTCGTGGCTGCGCGCCGCCATCAGCCCGGCCTCGGCCCGGCCCTCGCGGTTGCGCACATGCAGGGTCAGGCGGCGGCGGCCCTCGCCGTGCCCGTCGACCGTCGGCTCCGGCTCGATGCCGATCCCCGCCTGCGACAGCGCCTGGGCGAGGAGAGCCTGCTTCCAGGTCGCGTAGGCGGCGGGGGCGAGATGCTGCGTCGCGCAGCCGCCGCAGCGCCCGAAATGGGGGCAGAACGGTTCGATCCGGTCGGGGGAGGGGTCGAGCACCGCGTCCAGCACGCCGCGCCCCTCGGCGCGGGTGATCGTGACGCGCTCACCCGGCAGGGCGCCGGCCACCGGCGTGCCGTCCGCGGCGATGCCGTCGCCGCGGGCGCCGAGTCGGGCGATGGTGACGGTCTCGCTCATGCCTCGGCCTTCCGCGCAGCGATCAGGAATTCGGTGTTGCCGTCGCCGCCCTGGATCGGCGACGGGATCAGGCCGCGGACGGCGAAGCCGAGCCCTTCGAGGACCGCCCGCACCTCGGCGCAGACCGCCTCATGCACGGCCGCGTCGCGCACGATGCCGCCGCGGCCGACCCGGTCGCGGCCGGCCTCGAACTGGGGCTTGATCAGCGCGACGAGGTCGGCGCCGGAGGCGAGCAGCCCCGCCACCGCCGGCAGCACGAGGCGCAGGGCGATGAAGCTCACGTCGATGCCGGCGATATCCGGAACCGGCGCGAGCCGGGTGCCGGCGAGGTCGCGGATGTCGGTCCCCTCCAGGCTCGCGACGCGCGGGTCGGCGCGCAGGGTGGCGTGGAGCTGGTCGCGGCCGACATCGACCGCGTGGACGAAGGTGGCGGCGCGGCGCAGCAGCAGGTCGGTGAAGCCGCCCGTCGAGGCGCCGACATCGAGGGCGGCGCGGCCCCGCGGGTCGAGCCCGAAGGCGTCGAGGGCGGCCTCGAGCTTCAGCCCGCCGCGCGAGACGTAGGGGTGCGGCGCCTCCGCCTCGATGCGCGCGCCCGGCGCGATCGCCTCGGAGGGGCGGGCGACGACGCGGCCATCCGCGCGCACGAGCCCGGCCGCGATCGCGGCCTGGGCCCGCGCCCGGCTCTCGAAATGCCCGTGCTCGACCAGGTAGCGGTCGGCCCTGAGCCGGTCCCCCGTCATCGTACTCTCAATAAACCGGAAGCATGAGCGGCCTGTCGGCCGGTCGCATCGCGCCTAACTAGCCCGGCGTCACGAGGAGAGCCATCACATGACACGCATCCTGCCCCTGCTCGCGCTGGCCGCGGGCCTCGCGCCCCTCCAGGCGCTGGCCCAGGAGCCCGCCAAGCCCGCGGGCCAGGCGCCGGCCGCGCCACAGACCTACGAGACCGCGATCAAGAACAACAAGGGCGAGGACATCGGCACCGCGAGCTTCCGGGACGGCGCCAACACGCTGGTCGTGCGCATCGCGATCAAGGCGGGCGGCCTGACGCCGGGCTGGCACGGCATGCATTTCCACGCGGTCGGCGACTGCTCGGACACGGAGAAGTTCGCCAACTCCAAGGCCCATGTGAACCACGACCAGAGCAAGCACGGCCTGCTCAACGCGGACGGGCCCGACGAGGGCGACCTGCCGAACATCTTCGCGGCCACGGACGGCTCGGCCAATACCGAGGTGTCGAGCGAGACCTCGCTCGGCGGCGAGGGCGGCCTGAAGGATGCCGACGGCTCGGCGCTGGTCTTCCACGCCAAGGAGGACGACCATACCAGCCAGCCGATCGGCGGCGCGGGCGACCGGGTCGCCTGCGCAGTCATCAAGTAGTCGGGTCCGAGTCTCCCTCCCCCGTGGACGGGGGAGGGACGACCGGTCCGTCAGGCGTGGGCGAGGGCGGACTTCTTGCCGAGTGCCTCCTCGACGGTGCCGGCGCCGTCGAGATAGCCGTGCACCTTCGGGTTCGGCATGATGAGCGAGGCGACGAAGGCGATGGCGAGCAGCACGGTGACGTACCAGAAGAAGGTCGTCTCCATGCCGCTGTCCTTGAACCACAGGGCGACGTACTCGGCCGTGCCGCCGAAGGTGGCGTTGGCCAGCGCGTAGGACAGGCCGACGCCGAGCGCGCGCACCTTGGTGGGGAACAGCTCCGCCTTCACGATCCCCGAGATGCCCGTGTAGAAGCTCACCACGAGCAGGCCGAGGGTGATGTACAGGAAGGCGAGGTAGGGATCCGTGTTGGACCCGATCGCCGTCATCAGCGGCACCACCATCAGCGCGCCGAGGCCGCTGTAGAGGATCATGTTGGCCTTGCGGCCGATCCGGTCCGAGAGCCAGCCGAAGAAGGGCTGGACCATCATGTAGACGAGCAGCACCGCCGTCATCGTGCGCGAGGCCACGGTCTTGTCCATGTGCGCGGTGTTGACGAGGTATTTCTGCATGTAGGTGGTGAAGGTGTAGAACACGAGCGAGCCGCCCGCCGTATAGGCCAGCACCACGCAGAAGGCGCGCCAGTGCTTGAACAGCTCGCTGAAGGTGCCGGCATCCTCCTTGTCGGAGCCGCCGGTCTCGGCGAGCGAGCGGCGCAGGTAGAGGGCGACGACCGCCGCGAGCGCACCGATGAAGAACGGGATGCGCCAGCCGTAAGCCGTGATCTGCTCGCTCGTCATCACCCCCTGCAGCACGATCAACACCAGCGAGGCCAGGAGCTGGCCGCCGATGAGCGTCACGTACTGGAACGAGGCGAAGAAGCCGCGATGGCCCTTGAGCGCCACCTCGCTCATGTAGGTCGCGCTGGTGCCGTACTCGCCGCCGACCGAGAGGCCCTGCAGCATGCGGGCGAGGAGCAGCAGGATCGGGGCGGCGGCGCCCACCGTCTCGTAGGTCGGCAGGATGCCGATGAAGAGCGAGCCCGCGCACATCATCAGCACCGAGATCACCATCGAGGTGCGGCGTCCGACCCGGTCGGCGATGCGGCCGAACAGCCAGCCGCCGATGGGGCGCATGAAGAAGCCCACCGCGAAGATGCCGGCCGTCTGCAGGAGCTGGCTGGTGGCGTCGCCCTTCGGGAAGAAGGCCGGGGCGAAGTAGATCGCGAAGAAGGCGTAGCAGTAGAAATCGTACCACTCGACGAGGTTGCCGGAGGACGAGCCGACGATCGCCATGATGCGGCGGCGGCGATCCGCGGCGGCATCCGCCGCGGACGGCGCGATTCCGATCGAGTCTGCCATTCTCTCTAGCTCCCGGCGTTTCCCTCGCCCGCGCCGCGGGCAGCCTCGTTGTGCGGTGCGGGCCTAGCACGGGGCATCGGGGCCCGCGAAGGGCGCGGGCCCTGAGAGGGTGAGGTACGCACGCGAACTGTCACTTAATCCCGGCGGAAACCGAATAACCCTGCCAAGGATTTGCCCAGCCCGGCAGGGCTTCCGGCAAGGCTTCCCGCAGGATCTCGGGGAGCCCGCGCGCGGCCTTCTTCCGACGCGATGAGACGGAACGGTTTGCTGGCCGTTGTCGTTGCGGGGCGGCACGATGACCGGTCGTGGCCAGTAACGGGGTCAGTAACGCGCCGGTCGAGATCGGTACAGGGACAGGAAAACTCGCCATGAACAAGCTCGTTCGGAGCACGATGACGGCTGCCTTGCTGGTGGCCGGCGCGTCCGTCGCCCTCGCCCAGGGTGGCGCGGGCGGCGGTGCGGCAGGTGGAGCAGGGGGCGGTGCCGGCGGCGGCGCCGGCATGGGCGCGGGTGGCGCGGGTGGCGGAGCGGGCGGTCCGGCCGGCGGCGGCGCCGGAGCGGGTGGCGGG
>NZ_CABFVH010000041.1 GCF_902141855.1 Methylobacterium dankookense
CCCTCGTCAGCCTGCCCACCCTGGCAGCCTGATCCTCCCGGCCCAAGCCGGTGATCGCGATGGCTCTCAACGAGCTACACCACGCCAAGGGACACGACCCGACATGGTCTTCGTGGTGATCTCGGCGCCGGTCTTCGGCACGCGCACGCCCGCCCAGCTTCTCGAAGCCCTCCGGGTGCGCGCCCCGGGCCCGGATGGCAAGCCGGACGCGGACAGGATCAAGGCCTTCACGACGCAGTATCCGGAGACCACGCGGCAGGCGGCCTGGCTCAATGCGCGGCCGGTGCCGGCGAGCTATGCGGGCGTCGATTACTGGGCGGTGCACGCCTACACGTTGACGAACGCCAAGGGCGACGCGACGGTAGCCAAGCTCAAATTCGTCTCTGCCGACAAGGCCGGCCTCTCGGACGACGAGCTGAAGGCCAAGCCCGAGTCCTTCTACGCCGACGAGCTGAAGGAGCGCCTCGCCAAGGGGCCGGCCCGCTTCGACCTCGTGGCAATCCTGGCCGAGCCCGGCGATCCGACCGCGGACCCGACCGCGACCTGGCCCGAGGAGAGCCGCAAGACCGAGACGCTCGGCACCCTCGCCATCACGGGGATCGAGCCGGACGCCACCTGCGACGCCCGCACCTTCGACCCGGTCGCGGAGCTGCCGGAGGGCGTCGCCGGGCCGGCCGATGATCCGATGTTCGCGATCCGCTCGCCCGCCTACGCCGTCTCGGTCTCGCGCCGAACGAATTGAGGGATGCGGCGGCCCTCCCCGGCGACGGGGAGGGCCCTCCCACCTCAGTACACCTGCCCGGCCGGCTGCGGCTCGGCATGGCCCTTGGCCCGGCCGTCGAGCGACTTCTCCACCACCTTGGCGAGCCCGACCATGATCTGGTCGATGGCGTAGTCCTTCGGGGTGTAGACGGCGCGCACGCCCATGTTCTTGAGGACCAGCTCGTCGTCCGGGGAGATGATGCCGCCGACGACGACGGGGACGTGGTCGAGCCCCGCCTCGCGCATCTTGGCGCGCACCTCCCGCACCAGCGGCACGTGGCTCCCCGACAGGATCGACAGGCCGACCACGTGGGCGCCGGTCTCCTTGGCCTTGGCGACGATCTCGGCGGGCGTCTGGCGGATGCCGTCATAGGTCACGTCGAAGCCGACGTCCCGGGCGCGCAGCGCGATCTGCTCGGCGCCATTGGAGTGGCCGTCGAGGCCGGGCTTGCCGACCACGAGCTTCGGCGTCTCGCCGAGGCGCTCGCCGAGATCGGCGATCAGCAGCTTGGCCTCCTCGGCTGCACCTGAAGAGACGGTCTCCAGGGTCACGCCGGTGGGCGCGCGGTACTCGCCGAAGACCGCGCGGAGCCGCTGGCCCCACTCGCCGGTGGTGACGCCCGCCTTCGCCGCGGCGATGGAGGGCGGCATGATGTTGGCGCCGGAGCGTGCCGCCTGCTCCAGGTCCTCGAGGGCCTTGCCCACCGCCCGCTCGTCGCGTCCGGCGCGCCAGGCCCGGATGCGGGCCTCGGCCTCCATCTCCACGGTCTCGGAGACGGTGAAGATCGCCCCCTCCCCGGCGGTGAGCGGCGAGGGCTCGCCCTGCTGCCACTTGTTGACGCCGACGACGATCTGGTCGCCCTTCTCGATCGCCGCGATGCGGCGGGCGTTCGATTCCACCAGCGCGCGCTTCAGCTCGCCCGCCTCGACGGCGGTGACCGCGCCGCCGATCTCGGCGATGCGTGCCAGCTCGGCCCGGGTCTGCTCCTTCAGCGCCTCGACCTTGGCGTCGATCACCTTCGAGCCGTCGAAGATGTCGTCGTATTCGAGCAGGTCCGTCTCGAAGGCGAGGATCTGCTGCATGCGCATGGACCATTGCTGGTCCCAGGGGCGCGGCAGGCCGAGCGCCTCGTTCCAGGCCGGGAGCTGCACGGCCCGCGCGCGGGCGCGCTTCGAGAGGGTGACGGCCAGCATCTCGATCAGGATGCGGTGGACGTTGTTCTCGGGCTGCTGCTCCGTCAGTCCGAGAGAGTTCACCTGCACGCCGTAGCGGAAGATCCGCTTCTTGGCGTCGGTGATGCCGTAGCGCTCCTGGGCGATCTCGTCCCAGAGCTCGGCGAATGCCCGCATCTTGCAGATCTCGGTGACGAAGCGCATGCCGGCATTCACGAAGAACGAGATCCGGCTGAACACGTCGGAGAAGCTGGCCTCGTCGAAATCCGGGTCGGCGCGCACCGTGTCGAGCACCGCGATGGCGATGGCGAGCGCGTAGGACAGCTCCTGGACCGGCGTCGCCCCCGCCTCCTGCAGGTGGTAGGAGCAGACGTTCATCGGGTTCCACTTCGGCACGTTCTTGGTCGTGAACAGGATCACGTCCTTGGTGAGCCGGAGCGAGGGCGCGGGCGGGAACACGTAGGTCCCGCGCGACAGGTATTCCTTGATGATGTCGTTCTGCGTGGTGCCCTGCAGGGCCGCGATCGGCGCGCCCTGCTCCTCGGCCACCGCGAGGTAGAGCGACAAGAGCCACGGCGCCGTGGCGTTGATCGTCATCGAGGTGTTCATCTGGGCGAGCGGGATCTGGTCGAACAGCGTCCGCATGTCGCCGAGATGCGCGATCGAGACGCCGACCTTGCCGACCTCGCCGCGCGAGAGCTCGTGGTCCGGGTCGTAGCCGGTCTGGGTCGGCAGGTCGAAGGCCACCGAGAGGCCGGTCTGGCCCTTGGCGAGGTTGCCCTTGTAGAGCTTGTTCGATTCCGCCGCCGTCGAGTGGCCCGCATAGGTGCGGATGATCCACGGCTTGTCGCGCCTGATATCCGTCTGGTTGGCGTCCGCCTGCTTGCTCTCGGCGATGGCTGGCTGCCCGCTCATTCTTGTCCGCTCCCATCACAGCCGCGCACCGGCCGCCCCGTCCGGACCTGTCGGGTCCGCCGGCGGGCCGGCACGCCTTTGGGCCCTAACCTAGAGCCGAAAGGCCGAAGACGGAATCGACTTTCCTTAGCTGGGCCCGCGCGTTTTCTTCAACATTGGTCCAAGATGCGCCGGACCGGCCCCTCCCCTCGGGCGGTGCCGGGTGGACGAGCCTAGTCTGGCATAATGTCTACCAGACTTTGCGGCGCGGAATGGCCTGGGCACGGGTATCGGAACCACGAAAGCTGCGGCCGAATAGCCGCTCCATGCGAATAATTCTTCACCTGTCGCCAAAGTCGATTTGAATCCGCAGGGGCTGCGCTGCGGAGAAGGCTGCGAATCGTGTTTTATCCTGCCGTCTTCGCCTTAAGGCCCACTTGGAGGCGTTTCGCATCGCAGCTATAGGCCAGGGCATCGAGAGCGCGGCTTGCATGAGAACCGCGCCGGACGACCCTGCGAGGAGAGCGACCATGGCAGCCAGCGCGGCAGTGCAGACGGGCACGGAGGTCAAGGACCTCTACGAGATGGGCGAGATCCCGCCGCTCGGGCACGTGCCGGCCAAGATGTATGCCTGGGCGATCCGGCGCGAGCGCCACGGACCGCCGGAGCAGTCCCACCAGCTCGAAGTGCTGCCGGTCTGGGAGATCGGCGACGACGAGGTGCTGGTCTACGTCATGGCCGCGGGCGTCAACTACAACGGCGTCTGGGCGGGCCTCGGCGAGCCGATCTCGCCCTTCGACGTGCACAAGGGCGAGTACCACATCGCGGGCTCGGACGCCTCCGGCATCGTCTGGAAGGTCGGCGCCAAGGTGAAGCGCTGGAAGGTCGGCGACGAGGTCATCGTCCACTGCAACCAGGACGACGGCGACGACGAGGAGTGCAACGGCGGCGACCCGATGTTCTCGCCGACCCAGCGCATCTGGGGCTACGAGACGGGCGACGGCTCCTTCGCGCAGTTCTGCCGGGTGCAGTCGCGCCAGCTCATGCACCGGCCCAAGCACCTCACCTGGGAGGAGGCGGCCTGCTACACGCTGACGCTCGCCACCGCCTACCGCATGCTGTTCGGCCACGCCCCCCACACGGTGCGGCCCGGCCAGAACGTGCTGATCTGGGGCGCCTCCGGCGGTCTCGGCGTGTTCGGCGTGCAGCTCTGCGCGGCGTCGGGCGCCAACGCCATCGCGGTGATCTCGGACGAGTCGAAGCGCGACTACGTGATGAGCCTCGGCGCCAAGGGCGTCATCAACCGCAAGGACTTCGATTGCTGGGGCCAGCTGCCGAAGGTGAACTCGCCTGAGTTCCACGCCTGGACCAAGGAAGCGCGCAAGTTCGGCAAGGCGATCTGGGACATCACCGGCAAGGGCAACGACGTCGACATCGTCTTCGAGCATCCGGGCGAGGCGACCTTCCCGGTCTCGGCCCTGGTGGTGAAGCGCGGCGGCATGGTGGTGTTCTGCGCCGGCACCACGGGCTTCAACATCACCTTCGACGCCCGCTACGTCTGGATGCGGCAGAAGCGCATCCAGGGCTCGCACTTCGCCCATCTGAAGCAGGCCTCGGCCGCGAACCAGTTCGTGCTCGACCGGCGCATCGACCCCTGCATGAGCGAGGTCTTCCCCTGGGACAAGATCCCCCAGGCGCACACCAAGATGTGGAAGAACCAGCACCCGCCGGGCAACATGGCCTGCCTCGTCAACTCGCCGCGCGCGGGTCTGCGCACGGTCGAGGACGTGATCGAAGCGGGTCCGCTCAAGCGCTGAGACCCTCAGCCGGCCGGCGCCAGGACGGCGCCGGCCGTGATGCCCCGGCAGCTCAGCGCGCGACGGGCCGGCCGTGATGCGGGCGGGTCGAGCCGGAGAGAGCGGGCTCCGCCTGCTGACCTTGCGCCGGCTGGACCGTCCCGTAGGCGAGCGCCGGCGCGGCGCTGTAGCCGAGCGTGGACGTGGCCGGCAGGCCGCCGGGCGAGATATAGGTCTGGGCGAGCGCGGCGCCGGCCGGCAGGGTCAGGGCTGCGGCGAGCGCGGCGGCGCGGAGCGATGAGCGCGGCATGCTGCGATCCTTCGGGGTTCCGGCGCCTCCGGGCGCCGTCGATGGACCCGAGATGGGATGCGGCCGCCCTGCCCGAGGTGCGTTGCGGCACGTCGCACTGCCGCTCCTTATCGTGACGTCCAGCCCTTTCCGACGCGCATTCTAGACCATTTTCCATGATCCCTGGATCACGGAAAATGGTCTATCTCATTGATTGTGCCGCATTTTCTTTCGCGGAACCGGCAACCACTTCCGCGGAAAATGCTCTAGCGCCGCCGCGTCTCGTCCTGCGGCAGGTGGCGGGCGTAAGTCTCCTGCTTCGCCTCGCGCTCCTTGATCAGGTCGGCATAGGCCTGCCGCATCTCCGGCGACACCGCCACCGACTTGCCCTTCATGGGCTTGCGCTTCGGCGCCTTCTTGAAGGTGTTGTCGCTCTCGGCCACGGCTGATCCCTCTCGATGCCGCAGGGAGCATAGCGCCGCCGCGCGACGGGCGCGAGAAGGTCTCAGCCTGCGCGAAGGCGTTCGCTCTCGCGCTTCAGGATGTCGTTGATCCGGGTCTGCCAGCCTGGCCCCGTCGCCTTGAAGGCCGCGATCACGTCCGGATCGAGCCGAAGCGCGGTCAGCACCTTGCGCTGGTCGGAACGTGGGCGGCCGCGGCGGCGCGCGAGGCCCTCCCCGTTTCCCGGTTCGCCGCCTGCCAGCATCTCATCGGTCAGTTCGGGGATCTCCTCGTATTCCTCCGGCTGGATGACATGCGCATCGACGCGCGCCAGATCTGTCGCGCCAATGAGATCAGCGGAGATAGGGGGCGTAGCGGATCTGTTCGCGCTCATTCGCCTTCCTCATGGAGATCACGTGGCGGTCGTTCCCGCGGAGTGTCCAGATCACGACAACCATCCGGCCGGCGATTCGTCCGATCGTCATGATGCGAAGCTCGCCGTATTCATGGCGACGATCCTCGACACTGTAGCTCGGATTGTCGAAAACGATCTCCGCATCGAGGAAGTCGAGGCCGCGCTCGGCTAGCGTCTTCTCCCGCTTCGCCGGATCGAAGGTGATCGCCATTCAGGATGTGCCGGAAGGCCCGATCGCGTCAAGAATTTTCGTATCGACAATAAATAGTGGCGGTCCAGATGCCGCCTCGCCCTGCCATCGGCCACGCCCGAAACAGGAAACGGGACGGCTTTCGCCGTCCCGTCCGGAGCCTCGCCCTAGCGGCCGAGGAAGATGGATGCCAGTCGCTGGAGCAGGCCCCGCGGTGCGGGCGGAGGCTCGCTCTGCCCAGGACTGTCCCCGATCTAAGCGTTCGCCGCGAAGGGGTGCTGGGCCGAGTTGCGCTGCTCGGTGACCGTGGCGGCCTTCGGCTCGCCGTTCACGGCGCGCTGGATCGAGAGCTTGGTGGCCTCGTAGTTGTACTTCTGGATCTTGGCGTCGTCGGCCGCTTCCCAGTGGATGAACACGCCGACCAGGATGTACAGGTCGTCGGCCTCGTCGGCCGGGATGATGCCCTCGGCGACGGCATCCTGCACGGCCTTGGCGACGCCGTGCTGGGCGGGGCCGAACATCTGGACGGCCTGACGGGCGTCGTTGATGGTGACCTTGTTGAACATCAGGGTGTTCGGCTTGCACGGCAGGTTCGGCGCGATGACCGCGAGCAGGCTGGTGAAGCCGTGCTTGTTGTTCACGAGGCCGTTGCAGAAGGCCGACTCGGCCGGCGAGCCGCGCGGTCCGATGATGAGGTCGATGTGGGCGACCTCGTTGCCGTCGCCGACGAGAGCCTCGCCGACCTGAACCTTGGTGATCTTTGCCATTCGGGGTCTCTCCCTGGATTCCAACCTATAGGGGCTGCGGCCTGGGGCGAACCGCAGCCGGGAAGCCATCCTTGTTTGCGACGCGCGGATCCGTGTCGGTCCGCACTGGTTAGCCCGGATAGCGGCGCGGACCCTACAGCGGGGCCCTGTCCCTCACAACCCTGCGCAAGGCGCTGAAATCGATAAATTATTGCGGCGCTCGACGCCGATTGGCACGGAACTTTTCACGAGGCCGGGCGAGGGGTGCGCGTGCGCCCCCGTCAAGCCCCTTTCGCGGCGTCGAGGGCGTCGGCGAACAGGGTCGCGACGGTGAGGTCGGCGCTGGTGCCGGGATTGATGCCGCGCGCCTTCAGGCTCCGGTCGAAGGCGAGGAGCGGCTCGACCGCCGCGGGGCCCGGCTCGATCCGGTCGCGCAGCGCCTGCGCCTCCCGGCGGACCGCCTCGGCGATGTCGGGCCCGTGCTTGCGCAGGACGTGGCTGTCGGGGAGGTCCGACAGGTAGGCGAGGTGGACGGTGGTCGTGCACCAGGTCGCCTCGCGCCCCGCCGCGCGGGCGGCGGCCAGCGCCGGGCGGCCGATCCGGTCGATCTCGGCGAAGCCGGTGACGTAGGCGCGCGCGATCGCGTCGCGGGAGGCCGCCTCCGCCATGGCGTCGCGCAGCGACGGCGGCGACGCGCCCGCCACGTCGTGGCGTCCCGCCCGGCCGAGCCCGCCGGGATTGGCCCGGCGGATCGCGGCGAACACGTCCCGCGCATCGGCCGCGTCGAGGGCGGCGAGGGTCGCCGCGACCCCCTCCCCGCGCTCGGCCGCGCGGGCGAGCGGCGCGCAGAGCAGCAGGATGCCGAGATTGGTGTTCTGGCCCACCGCCGCGTACGTGGCCTCGACCCCGCCGAGCACGCGGGCGCCGACCCGGGCCCCGCCCCGCGCGAGCGCGGGAGCCGAGACCTCGGCGCTGGTCAGGAAGTCGGCCACCTCCATGCGGTGGCCGGAGGCGTAGGCGTGGACGTTGCCGGGCTTCAGCGCGTCGAGCTCGGCGAGGCAGGCCGCCCGGTAGAGCGTCGCGATCAGGGCGGGCGCGAGCCCCGGCATCAGGCCACGACCAGACGCGGCCGGTGGGCGCCGCGCATGGCGGCGAGGAAGCCGCGGCAGACCGCGCCGGCGATGTCGGTCTCGCAGACCTTCTGCAGGCCGGACCAGGCCGGCATCGAGTTCACCTCCAGCACGAGGAAGCCGCCCTCCCCGTCCTCGACGAGGTCGACGCCCGTATAATCGACCCCGACCGCGGCGGCGGCGGCCTCGGCGAGCTCGGCGGCGCGCGGCGGCATCGCCCAGGCGAGCGGCCGGCCGCCCCGGTGCACGTTGGTGATCCAGCCGTCGCCCTCGCGGATCATGCCCGCGATGGCCCGGCCCTCGCAGACGAAGACGCGGTAGTCGCGCCAGAGCCCGTCGGCGCGCGGCACGTAGCGCTGCAGGTAGTAGACGCGGGAGACGGCGGCCTCGTCGGGCAGGTCCTCGCCGCGCTCGATCAGCATCAGCCCTTCCCCTTGCGAGCCGAACAGGGGCTTCAGCACCAGCGGCCGGCCGGGGCCGGCCTCGCGGGCGACGCATTCGGCCGCGGCCTCGCGCTTGGAGAAGACCCAGGTCTGCGGGGTGGGCAGGCCGGCCCGGGCGATGAGCAGCGAGGTCGCCGCCTTGTCCACCGAGCGCTCGATCGCGACCGGGTGGTTCCAGACGGTGACGCCCGAGGCGACGAGGGCGTGCAGCACGCCGAGCCGCATGGTGGTGGCCTCGAAGGTGCCGCCCGCGATGGTGCGGAGCAGGACGCCGTCCGGCAGGGAATCGGCAAAGCCCGGCACCCGCAGGGGCTCGCCGCCGCCCGTCACCACGGCGACGTCGGCGAGCGAGAACAGCACCGGCTCGACGCCGAGCGCCCGCAATCCCGCCAGGAGGCGGCTCTTGTGCCAGGTGCCGTTGTCGGCCGCGAGCCCGATGCGCATGGGTGGTTCCAAAATCCGCAACATCTCCCTCCCCTCTGCAGGGGAGGGTGGCCCCCGAGGGGGGGCGGGAGAGGGGAGCGCGGCTTCAGAGAAGAGGCGTCACGTCGATGCCGAGCGCCATCCTGCCCCGTCGCTCCCCTATCTCGCCTCGCATCCGCGAGGCTCCCTCCCCCCATCCGAGCCGGGCCTGCCCGACTTGGCCACGGGCAAGCGGATCTCGGGCAAGCCCGGGATCCGTGGGGGCAGGTCGGGGTTCAGGCGAACGACGCCTCGACGAGGCTCGGCTCGAGCCGGCCGCCGCGGAAGGTCGCGCCGGTGCGCACCGAGGTGACGATCGCCTCGGCCGGCGAGAACAGGGCGCCGTCGATCTTGTAGAAGTCGCCGTTCACCTTGGCGAAGATGTCGGCGAAGGGCGCGCCGTGATCGCTCGACGTGGTCGAGGGGAGCTGCTCGGCGAGCTGCTTCGCGTCGGCATCGTCGGCGTCCACGAAGAGCTGCACCCGGCCGCCATAGATGATGGCGTCGTTGGTGCGGCCCATCGCCTTGATGAAGTCCGGGTGCGGCGGCGAGAGCGGCGCCGAGCCGATGCCGTCGACGATGGCGTGCAGGTCGAAGCCCACCGTATGCGCCTTGTGCAGCGCCACCTCCAGCACGCGGGCGACCACCTGGGTCGCGCCCGCGAGCGACTGCGTCGGCGCGAAGATGAAGGTCAGCCCCTCGGGCGCGACGCCGGTGGCCTCGGCGACCTTGGCGACGACGTTGGCGGGCGGGCCGCTCGCGGCCTCCAGCACCAGGGCGGTGGCCTGCGCGGAATCCTTGTAGCCGAGCTCCTTGTAGAGGTCCTCGACCACGGCGACGGCGCGGCCGGGGCCCGACCCCAAGGCGAAAAAGCCGGAATCGCCGGTCTCGTCGGCGAGGCTCCAGCCGGCATACTGGCTGCCGAGGCAGGCGAGGACGGGATCGGCCGCGTGCACCACCACCGAGTTCGGCCAGGCCGCGATCGGCCCGGTCGGGCTGATGCTCACGGTGCCGAGGCCGCCCAGGCAGATCTCCGCGATGCGGCGCCCCGCCTCGATCGAGCCGCGGACATTGGCGCCGGCATCGACCATGCGGGCGCCGCCGGCCTCCTGGCGCACGTCGAGGCGCAGCCACCCGGCATCGGCGACGAGGCGCTCCACGAGGGGCGCGGCGAGGGCGTTGATGCTCGGGTAGTGTGGGGTGCTCATCCTGGGGCGTCCTCCTGCGCGATTGCGGCGCGCAACGCGGCGATCCGCGTCCGCAGCCTGTCCTTGGTGGCGCCGGTCTCCGGCCCCGTGGCGAGCACGGTGCAGAGCGGCGCGTCCCGCCGCACCGCGGTGCCGGGGCGGGGACGGTCGCGCACGTGCGCGGGCCAGGCGAAGGCCGGCACGGGCGCGAAGTCACGGCCCGCGTAACAGATCTCCGCGGCTGCCGCATCAACAGGATCGGGGTCGGGCGCCGGCATTTTTCCGAGACTCGCGGCGATATGGGCGCCGAGCAGCGGGCTCGCGCGCCGGTCGAGTACGTCGAGCGTGGCGCCGGGGCGCGGGTTGATCTCGGTGAGCCACCATCTGTCCTCGGCGATGAGGCAATCGGCGCTGGCGAGACCTTTGAGCCCCGTCCGCGCGACGAGCCGGGCCATGGCCGCCGCGATCTCCGCGCGGATGGCGGGCGGCACGGGATCGGGTTCGTCCCTCCCCCGCGCCAGCGCGCCGCCGTAGCGGAAGGGGCGCAGGCGGGAGGGCGCGCACCATTGCTCGGTGAGCGCCAGGACGCGGATCTCCCGGCCGTCCGAGAGGAGGTTCAGGGCGTGCGGCCGGCCCGGCACCCGGGCCTGGAAATAGGCGCCCGGCGGCGCGCTGCCCCGGCCGGCCCGGCGGATATGGCTGCCGCCCGAGCCGCCGACCCGCTTGCACAGCCAGCTCTCCGGATCCGCCACCGGATCGAGGCGCACAGCAGGATGCGGGATGGCGAGCTCGGCGCAGAGGGCGGCGAGCCGCAGCGGGTCCTTCAACTGGGCTACCGTGTCCGGCGCGGCGCCGAGGAGGGGAAAGCGGGCGGCGATGGCCGCCATCAGATCCGGCGCCCCCTCGAAGCCGCTGCCGAGCACCACGCCGAGCGGGCGCGTCCCGGCCTGCGCGGCGAGGTCGTCCAGGGCGGCGAGGACGGCCCCGCCCCCGATCCGTCCCGAGCCGAACGCGCCCGGAAGCGGGCGATGGGCCTCGGCGATCTCCAGGGTGTCGGCGTCGCCGAACAGGTCGGCCACGAACGGGCGGAGGCCAGCCCGGCGCGCGGCCTCGGCCAGCGCCCGGCCGGACTGGGCGGCGATGAGGATCGCTTCGGTCACGGCTTTCTCTTCCGCCCCCACCAAAGTGCGGAGGACGGCGCCCGAGGCCCGGGGGAGAGCCTCGACGGGCTATGCTCCCATGCGGGCTTGCCCATTCAGACGTCGCCTTCAAGGGCCGAATTCAGGGATGATGTGCGCGGCTTCCCCTCCCCCTTGCGGGGAGGGGCCAGGGGTGGGGGTGGCCCAGGAGGCGCCGCCCCGCTCGATCCTGCGCCACCCCCACCTCCGGCTCCTCCCCGCAAGGGGGAGGAGAGCGCCGGGAAGCGTCTCAGCCCGTCACCTCGACGGCGAGCTCGTAGGCGTCGCGGAAGTCGAGGCAGAGGGGCTGGTCGGCCTGGAGCATGCGGCGGAACAGGCGGCACTGGGTCTGGTACTTCACATTGCCGACCGCGAGCGCGCCGATGCCGACGCCCTTGCCGGTGGGCAGGGGCACGTCCACCGCGTTCACGTCGATGCCGGCGATGCCGGCCGGCGGCACGGCGTTGACGTCGGAGGCCACCAGCAGACCCGGCGCGGATTCGAGGTCCTCGGCCGAGAGGATCGGGATGCCGGCGGGGCCGGCCGAGAGGATCACGTCGGCATCGGCGATCGCCCGGCGCCGGTCCTCGGGCGTGGTGCCGTCCACCGCGCCGACCTCGATGCCGAAGCGCCACTTCATGGTGAAGGCGATCTTCGAGACGCGCTCCTCGCCGTCATGACCGACGAGCACGGAATGCGCCCCCTCCAGCGCGCCGATCACCGCCGCCACGTAGGCGACGACGCCGGCGCCGCCGAAGATCACGATGCGCTTGCCCTTGAGATCGGTGCCGTGCTTCTCGCGCAGCGCCCGGGAGACCTGCGCCACCATCGCGGCGCCGGTGGTGAAGGAGCCGGCCGGGTCGGCGAAGATGTGGTTGGCGAAGGGGGGCACGAAGGCCTTCTTGGCCCGGTCCACCATGTCGAGGGCGTCCTCGGCGTTCTTGCCGCCGATGAAGATGCCGGTGCGCACCCCGTCCTCGGGGGCGCGGGAGAAGATCGAGTCCTGGGTCAGCGAGACCACGTCGGGCAGCGTCACGTCGGTATAGGTGACGATGGTCTCGAACCCGGCATCGACCGCCATGTTCACGTCGAAGGGGCTCATGTGCTTGAGCGGCGTGAGCATGTGCAGGATCGAACGGGCCATGGTCGTCTCCTCGTGGTCCTCGGGCGTTGGCTGCCCTTCAGGTGCCTCCCGCGGAACGCCGGCCTCGCCGTCGCCCGGGCTCCGGCTGTCCGGAGTCGCGTGAGGGCCCCTTACATATCGCGCGAATCCTTAAGCCGAGCTTCGGTGCAAGCCTAGCGCCCGCCGATGCAACCCCTCCTTGCGGGCCCGCGGGATCAATCCGTCGCGATCGTGGCCCCCGCATTGCGCCCGCTCGCCACGATGAAGCGCAGGCGCCCCTCCCCGCGGGAGCGGGCCTCGAGGTCGGCGACCAGGGTCCGCGCCTCGGCCTCGCCCGGCAGCAGGGCGAAGCCGGTCGGCCCCCAGGAGCTCTGGCCGTAGCCGGCGATGCCGAGCGCCGCCACCCGGGCGAGCGCCTCGGCCACCGCCGGGCTGGCGTAGCGCCCGCCCTGGTGGGGCGCGAAATGGTCGCCGACGAGGCGCTGGATC
Source organism: Methylobacterium dankookense (assembly GCF_902141855.1). Lineage (GTDB taxonomy): Bacteria > Pseudomonadota > Alphaproteobacteria > Rhizobiales > Beijerinckiaceae > Methylobacterium > Methylobacterium dankookense. The sequence continues at coordinate 12,719 of NZ_CABFVH010000041.1, forward strand.
GCCGTGATGCCGGCCCCGAAGGCCTCCCGCTCGGCGATGACGGCGGCGGGCATCACCTGCATCAGCACGATGCGGCAGATCTCGGCGGCCTGCCCCTCCGGAAAGCGCGGCAGGTCGCGGAAGGCCTCGACCTCGCGGGCGCCGTGCACGCCGACGAGGCCGTCGTCGAGGATCAGCACGATCCGCCACGCCTCCGGATAGGGGATGCGCGCGATCACCGGCGGCGGCGCGCCCGTGGCGTCGCGCCCGCCATCGACGATCAGGCCGCCCTCGGTGAAGGCGCGCAAGCCCACGCCCGAGCGGTTGCCGCGGTCGAGGGCGTTCGAGAAATCCTCCGGCGAGAACGGGCGGCCGTTGAGCCGGGCGAGCGCCGCGGCCACTGCGAGGGCGAGCTGCGTGCCCGAGCCGAAGCCGGCATGGGGGGGAATCGCCTGCGCCACCCGCACCCGCATCGCCGGCGCCACGCCGAGATGGCCGGCCGCCGCGCGGATATAGCCGAGCACGCGCCTCGCCTCCGGGCCCTCGGCCTCGGCGTCAGCGGCGGGCTCGGCGGTGAGGTGGAGCGTCGGCGCGTCGATGGCGAGCCCGATGCTGCCGAAGCGGCGGCCGAGGCCGCCATGCAGGTCGAGGAAGCCGAAATGCAGCCGGGCCGGCGCCTCGACCGCCACGCGCGCGGCCGGCCCCGCGGCGTCATCGCTCCGGCTCGGCAGCTCAGGCACCCGGTCCCTCCTCGCACATTGGAAACGGCGTCGGATCGTCCCGCCCGGACGACGGTGGCCCGCGCATCGATAGCGGCCCGGCCGGCGCCGATACGCCAAGGCGCGGCGCGCGCGCCGGTTCCGGCCGACGGGTCCGGGCTTCTCACATGCCGCCCGCGCCGGGGCAACCGCGGGTCGCGACCGGGCCGCGACGGGGATTTCGACGCGCGGGGGCCTTGCCTGCCGGCGCCGGCCGATGCAAACCTGCCGGTCAAGGCGGCCCGGATGCCGTCCGCTCAGGCGCATGGCGCGGGCGGGCAGGCCATTCCGGCACGGCGGACTCGACCAGTCCCGCCGGCATCGGTCTTAGGCGACCGCCCCCGCGCATCCGGTTCGATGCGCGCCGCGAAAACCAAAAATACACGCGAGGGTGGATGGCAGCCTGGGTCAAGGGTGGCGCGACCGACGCGGACGGCGCCGTGACGGCGGCCGCAGCGATTCTGTCGGCCGCGCGCACGCCGGTCTTCGCCGGCCTCAACGCCGAGGTGGCGGCGCTCCGCGCCGCCTATCGTCTCGCCGGACGGATCGGCGCCTCGGTCGACAGTCTCGGCGGGGACGCCACCTATGCCGAGCTCGGCGCCCTCGCCCGGGTCGGCGCCATGACCTCGACGCCGGCCGAGGTGATCGGCCGGGCCGACGCGGTCCTCGTCGTCGGCGACCGCCCGCTCCAGACGCCCCTCCTCGAAACCGTGCGCGCCACGCAGCCGAGCCGCGGCCGGGCGGCGGGCGCGGCCCGCGCCGTGCACCATCTCGCGGGCGGCGCGAGCCTGCCGGTCGCCATCGCGCATCTGCGCGCCCATGCCCGCGGGCATCTCGACACCGATCCCGCCCTGCTGACGATCGCCCGCGCCCTCGCCGGGGCGCTCTACGGCGCCGTGCTCTACGAGCCGGGCGAGGTCGGCGCGCCCGGCATCGAGATGCTGCAGGGCCTCGTGATGGACCTGAACGAGGCCACGCGCTGCTTCACCCTGCCCCTGTCGGGGGCGGACCAGGACCGCGCCGCCCTCCAGGTGGCGGCCTGGACCACGGGCCAGGCCATCCGCACCGGCTTCGGCCGGCGCGTGCCCGAGCACGATCCCTGGCGCTTCGATTCCGGGCGCCTCGCCGCCTCGGGCGAGGCCGACGCCGCGCTCTGGCTCGCGAGCCTGCCGGCGCCCGCGCCTGCCTGGCTCTCCGGCCTGCCGAGCGTCGCCCTCGTCTCCGGCGATGCCGATCCCGGCGCCGCCGAGGTGGTGATCCAGGTGGGCGAGCCCGGCCAGGAGGTCGGCGGCGTGCTCTGGAATGCCGGGCGCGCCGCCCTGAGCTACCGGGCGCCCGCCGCGCCCGCCGAGCGGCCCTCGGCCGCCGACATCATCGACCGCATCGCCGCGGCCGTCACCGACCGCAACGCCGCGAGGAAGGCTTCCTGATGCTGATCCGGATCCAGGGCGGCCGGGTCGTCGATCCCACCGCGAACCGCGACGCGGTCGGCGACGTCTGGGTCGAGGACGGCCGCATCGTCCCCCCGAGCGACCGCAAGCCCGACCAGACCCTCGACGCGACCGGCTGCGTGGTGATGGCGGGCGGCGTCGAGGTGCACTCGCACATCGCGGGCGGCAACGTCATCACCTCGCGCCTGCTGCTGCCCGAGCTCTACGTGAGCGAGGCGGCGCCCGAGGGCCATCCCTTCGCCCATGCCGGCGGAGCGGCCGGCTGGATCGGCGCGACCTATGCGCGGATGGGCTACACCACCGCCGTCGAGCCGGCGATGCCGCCGGTCCAGGCGCTGGCGACCCAGCTCGAACTCGCCGACATCCCCCTGCTCGACCGCGGCGCGCTCACCGTGATGGGCAACGACGACCAGCTCCTGCAGATCCTGCGGGACGGCGAGGGCAAGGCGGCGGTGCGCGACCTCGTGGCGCTCAACGTCGCGACCTCGCGGGGGCTCGGCGTCAAGTGCATCAACGCGGGCGGCGCCTCGGCCTTCAAGGACGGCGCGCTGCGGCTCAGCCTCGACGACGAGATCCCCTGCTACGGGCTCTCGACGCGCAAGATCATGGGCGCGCTCCTCGACGCGGTCGAGGAGATCCGCGTGCCGCACCCGCTCCACGTCCATTGCAACAATCTCGGGCTCCCCGGCGCCGACGATTCCTTCGTCGCGACGCTCGATGCGGCGGAAGGCCGGCGCATCCACTTCGCCCACGCCCAGTTCTACGCCTACGGGGTGGTGGATCCCGAGAACCCGATGACCGGCGGCTTCCGCTCGGCGGCAAGGCGCATCACCGACGCGGTGATGGCGAACCCCAACGCGACCCTCGATATCGGGCAGGTGGTGTTCGGCCAGACCGTCACGGTGTCGCTCGACATCCTGCGCCAGTTCGGCGGCCGCAAGGGCGCCAAGCCCAAGAAGTGGGTGCTGAACGCGGGCGATGCCGAAGGCGGCGGCGTGGTGCCCTTCCTCTACCGGCCGAAGGGCCCGGTCAGCTCCCTGCAATGGGCGATCGGCCTGGAGATCATGCTGCTCTCAGGGGACCCCGAGCGCACCATCCTCACCACCGACCACCCGAATGGCGGCCCCTTCACGCAGTACCCGCGCATCATCCACCTGCTGATGAGCAAGGAGGAGCGCGACCGCGAGATCGCCGCGCTGCCGGGCGTGGTGACGGAGCGCTCGGAACTCGCCGCGCTGGAGCGCGAATACACCCTCTCCGAGATCGCCCAGCTCACCCGCTCCGGCCCGGCCAAGCTCCTGGGGCTGACCGACCGCGGCCACCTGCGCGCCGGGGGACGGGCCGACATCGCGGTCTACCGCGACGATCCCGACCGCACGGCGATGTTCACGGCGGCGAAATACGTGCTCAAGGACGGCGACGTCATCGTCCGGGACGGCGAGGTCGTGACCTGGCGCCAGGGCAAGTCGCTCTCGCTCACCGTCGAATCCGACAAGGCGATGGAGCGGCGCACCGAGACCTACCTGCAGGACCGCTACGGCCAGGGCCTCGACAGCTTCGCGGTGCCCGACGCCGCCTTCGCGGCCAAGGGCCCGGTCTTCGAGGACGTGGCATGCCGGGCCTGATGGCCAGGGCGCCGAGCCTTCCCCTCCCCCTTGCGGGGAGGGGCCAGGGGTGGGGGTGGTGCAGGAGGCACCGCCGCGATCCATCCTGCGCCACCCCCACCTCCACCTCCTCCCCGCAAGGGGGAGGAGAGCGCCGCCGACGGCCCGAGGCCCATGACTGAGACCACCCCCCTCACCCTCAACGGCATCCCGGTCGAGGATACCTTCGCCGAGGCCTTCGACGTGGCCGGCACCGCGCTGATCGTCACCAACGACACCGCGCGCTGGGCGATGATCGCCGCCACCGTGATGACGGGCTTCGCCACCTCGGTGATCGGCTGCGGCGCCGAGGCCGGGATCGACGCCGAGCTCTCGCCCGAGGAGACGCCGGACGGTCGCCCGGGCGTGCGCATCCTGCTGTTCGGCTTCGAGCCGAACGGGCTGAAGGACCAGCTGATCAAGCGCGTCGGCCAGTGCATCCTCACCTGCCCCGGCACCGCCTGCTACGCGGGCGTCGAGGGGCCGACCAAGATCAAGCTCGGCGGCGCGATCCGCTATTTCGGCGACGGCTTCGCGGTCGCCAAGCGCCTGCCCGACGCGACGGGCAAGGCGCGCCGCTACTGGCGCATCCCGGTGATGGACGGCGAGTTCCTCTGCGAGGACTTCGTCCAGGCGGTGGACGGCGCGGTCGGCGGCGGCAACCTGCTCTTCCTCGGCCGCAAGCACGCCGACACCCTGCAGGTGGCCGAGATCGCGGTGGAGGCGGCCAAGGCCGTCCCCGGCGCGATCCTCCCCTTCCCCGGCGGCATCGTGCGCTCGGGCTCGAAGGTCGGCGGCCGCACCAAGGGCATGATGGCCTCGACCAACGACGCCTATTGCCCGACGCTGAAGGGGCGGGCCGGCTCGATGCTGCCGCCCGACTGCAACGTGGTGCTGGAGATCGTGATCGACGCCCTCACCTCGCAGGGCGTCTCGGACTCGATGCGCGCGGCGCTCCACGCGGCCACCGAGATCGGCGCCAAGCACGGGCTGCTCGCGGTCACGGCCGGCAATTACGGCGGCAATCTCGGCCGCCACCATTACCACTTGCGCGACCTGATCGCGAAGGAGGCGAGCGCGTGAGCGTCCTGACCTTGCGCGAGGCGCCCCCCGAGCGCCTCGATCTCCTCCACGTCAACCCGCTCTCCCTGTCGGGCCTCTCCGAGGCCGAGGCCGAGCGGCTGCCCGTCGGCACCAGCCGGCGCGGCCTCACCCTCGGCGATTGCTTCACGGTGAAGCTCGACGGCTCGGACACGCTGGTGATCGCGGGCGGGCACGAGCGGCTCGACCGGGTCGGCGCCGCGCTCTCGCAAGGGTCGATCCGCGTCGAGGGCGATGTCGGCCAGCGCCTCGGCGCCGGCATGGCGGGCGGCAGCCTTACCGTCACCGGGAATGCCGGGCCCTTCGCGGGCTCGGGCGCCACCGGCGGCACCATCACGGTCGAGGGCGATGCGGGCGACCATGCCGGCGGGGCGGTCTACGCCGCCAAGGCCGGGCTCGACGGGGCGACCCTGGTGATCCGCGGCAGCGCCGGCGACCATCTCGGCGATTCCATGCGCCGCGGCCTGATCGTGGTGGAGCGGGCGGGCGCCTTCGCGGGCGCGCGTATGATCGCGGGCACCATCGCGGCCGGCAGCGTCGGCGACCATCCCGGCTACGGCATGCGCCGCGGCACCCTGCTCACCGGCGGCCACGGCGCCCTGATGCCGACCTTCGTGGAGACCGGCGCCCTCGACCTCGTCTATCTGCGCCTGCTCGCCCGCAGCCTGCGGGCGGTGAGCCCGCGCCACGCCGACCTCGCCTCGGGCGCGCCCCGGCGCTACGCGGGCGACCTTGCCACGATCGGCAAGGGCGAGCTCTGGGTGGCGGGCTGAGCGGGGCGGAGACGCGCATCGTCCCACCCTCGACCTCATCCTGAGGCGCCGGAGCGCAGCGGAGGCCTCGAAGGAGGCCTCCAGCCGCCTCGCGATCCCTGGGGCCTCCTTCGAGGGCCGCCCGCGCGGCCACCTCAGGATGAGGCCGCTGGATGGGATGAAGCCGGCCGCTGAACCGTGACGCCCCTGGGCGGTCCCCGCTCCTGCATCATATGGCAGCGAACGGCCGCCGGACGGCCGGCCCGAGAACCGGGGAACGCCGATGCTCATCCTGCTCTCGATCTGCCTCGTCGCGCAGCCGACCACCTGCAAGGAGGACAGGATCGAGCTGTCCTACGAGGCGACGAGCCCGTTCATCTGCCTGCGCAACTCGCAGAGCGCGCTCGCGACCTGGCAGGAGAGCCATCCCGAATGGCATGTCGCCCGCTGGCGCTGCGCTGCGCGGGGGAGCCAGCCGAAGGATCTGTGAGGCGCGCCGTCGCCGAACTCCAGCGCGTCCCCCTCTCCCCGCCGGGCGGGGAGAGGCCTGCCTGCACCGTGTCGTGCAGGCAGGAAGCGGAGGCGTAAGCCGGAGCGGCGGTGAGGGGGCGGCTCCGGAAGAGATTCCGCCTGAATCGCCCCCTCACCCCCGGCTGCCGCCTCGCTTCATGCCCCGGCAAGGGGGCATGAAGCCCTCTCCCCGCAGGCGGGGAGAGCGGGGTGTCACTCCGAGATCAGCCCGAGGCCGGCCTCGGCCGAATCCGCGCTGACGCCCTCGGCGCTCCCCTGCGCCTCCACCACCGCCGCTGTGGTGACGTTCACGATGCCGCGGGCGGTCACCGAGGGGGTGAGGATGTGGGCGGGCTTGGCCGGCCCGATCAGCAGCGGGCCCACCGGCAGCGCGTCGGCCAGAACCTTGGCGAACTGGAAGGCGATGTTGGCCGCGTCGAGGTTCGGGAAGACGAGGATGTTGGCCGAGCCCTTCAGCCGCGAGCCCGGCAGGACCCGGTCGCGGGTCAGCTCGGAGAGGGCCGAATCGGCCTGCATCTCGCCGTCGACCTGCAGGTCCGGGGCGCGCTCGTGCAGGAGCCCGAGCGCGGTGCGCATCTTCACGGCCGAGGTCGAATCGGACTGGCCGAAATCGGAATGGCTGAGGAGCGCGATCTTCGGGGTCAGGCCGAATCGGGTGACGTGGTTGGCGCAGGCGACCGCCACCTCGGCGATCTCCTCGGCGGAGGGGTCCTGCCGCACATGGGTGTCGGCGAGGAAGTAGGCGCCCTTCTTCGTCACGATGAGGCTCATCGCGGCGCATTGCGTCAGGCCGGGCTTGAGGCCGATCACGTCGCGGATGATGCGCAGGCGCGTCTCGAACCGGCCCTCCAGGCCGCAGATCAGCGCGTCCGCCTCGCCCCGGCGCACGGCGATGGCGCCGATCACCGTGGTGTTGGTGCGGACCAGCGTGCGCGCCGCCTCCGGCGTGATGCCGCGCCGGCCGGCCACGTCGAGATAGGTCTGGACGTATTTGCGGTAGCGCGGATCGTCCTCGGGATCGATCAGCTCGAAGTCGCGGCCCTCCTGGATCGACAGGCCGAAGCGCTTGAGCCGGGTCTCGACCACGCGCGGGCGGCCCACCAGGATCGGCTTGGCGACGCCGTCCTCGACGATGGCCTGCACGGCGCGCAGCACGCGCTCGTCCTCGCCCTCGGCGTAGATGACGCGCTTCGGCGCCTCCTTCGCCTTGGAGAAGAGCGGCTTCATGATGAAGCCGGAGCGGTGCACGAAGCGGTCGAGCGATTCGGCGTAGGCCTCGATGTCGGCCACCGGGCGCCCGGCGACGCCCGAATCCATCGCCGCCTTGGCGACGGCGGGGGCGATGCGCAGGATCAGGCGCGGGTCGAACGGGCTCGGGATCAGCGAGCGGGGGCCGAAGGGCCGGGCCTCGCCGCCATAGGCGCGGGCGACCACGTCCGAGGGCGTCTCGCGGGCGAGCGCCGCGATCGCCTTCACGGCGGCCTTCTTCATCTCCTCGTTGATCTTGCTCGCGCCGACATCCAGCGCGCCGCGGAAGATGTAGGGGAAGCAGAGGACGTTGTTGACCTGGTTCGGGAAGTCCGAGCGCCCGGTGCAGATCATCGCGTCCGGCCGCGCCTTCTCGGCGAGGTCCGGCATGATCTCCGGATAGGGGTTGGCGAGCGCCATGATGAGCGGCTTCTCGGCCATCGTCTCGAGATATTCGGGCTTCAGCACGCCGCCGGCCGAGAGGCCGATGAAGATGTCGGCGCCCGGGATCACCTCGGCGAGCGTCCGCGCCTCGGTCTCCTTCGCGTAGACGTCCTTCCAGCGGTCCATCAGCTCGGTGCGGCCCTTGAAGACCACGCCCTTGATGTCGGTGACCGTGATGTTCTCGACCCGGGCGCCGAGGGAGACCAGGATGTTGAGGCAGGCGAGCGCCGCCGCGCCCGCGCCGGAGGTGACGATCCGGGCGTCCTCCAGCTTCTTGCCCGCGAGCTCCAGGCCGTTGAGGACGGCGGCCGCCACGATGATCGCGGTGCCGTGCTGGTCGTCGTGGAAGACCGGGATGTTCATCCGCTCCCGGCAGCGCTCCTCGACCTCGAAGCACTCGGGGGCTTTGATGTCCTCCAGGTTGATGCCGCCGAAGGTCGGCTCCAGGGCGCAGACCACGTCGACGAGCTTGTCGACGTCCTTCTGGTCGACCTCTATGTCGAACACGTCGATGCCGGCGAACTTCTTGAAGAGGACGGCCTTGCCCTCCATCACCGGCTTCGAGGCGAGCGGGCCGATATCGCCGAGGCCGAGCACGGCGGTGCCGTTCGAGAGCACGGCGACGAGGTTCTGGCGGATGGTGAGGGTCGCGGCCTCCTGCGGGTCCTCGTGGATCGCCATGCAGGCGGCGGCCACGCCCGGCGAGTAGGCGAGCGCGAGGTCGCGCTGGTTGCCGAGCGGCTTCGTCGCCTGGATCTCCAGCTTCCCGGGCTTGGGCAGGCGGTGGTAGACGAGCGCCCCGGACTTCAGGTCCTCGGACATGTTCTCGGCCATGACCCTCTCTCCCGCTCCCTGGAACCGTTGCGGCGCGGCGGCAGGCCACGCCCCTTGAAGGCCCTGTTGCACCGGCTGCGCAGTGGGCGCAACCCGAACAACGAGACACGGATCCACCTCGCGAAACTGGTTTCCCGCTACGGTTTCTCCATCGGCGCCTATTCCTACGGGCGGCCGAAGGTCCGCTTTCCGGAGTCCGGGCAGCACCTGACGATCGGGCGCTACTGTTCCATCGCGGACCGGGTCGAGATCCTGCTCGGGGGCGGGCACCGGCTCGACTGGGTGGCGACCTACCCCTTCGCGGCGATGCGCGTGCATTTCCCCGACGCGGAGGCGCCGGCGGATTACCACGCCTCCCGCGGCGGCGTGACGATCGGGCACGACGTCTGGCTCGGCTCGGGCTGCATGATCCTGTCCGGCGTCACGGTCGGCCACGGGGCGGTGGTGGCCGCCCGCGCGGTGGTGAGCCGCGACGTGCCGCCCTACGCGGTGGTCGCCGGCAACCCGGCCCGGGTGGTGCGCACCCGCTTCGACCCCGAGACGGTTGCCGCCCTCCTCGAGACGGCGTGGTGGGACTTGGCCCCGGAGACCGTGTCGCGGCTCGTCCCCCTGCTCTGCAGCGAGCGGACGGACGAGCTCGTCGCCGCGCTCCGCGCCGTTGCGCCGCCCCGCTGAATCGCCTACCCGCAGCGGTTTCGAGATAGAGACGATGCCGATGTCCGACACGCCCCCCGACCGCCTCGCGGCCAACCCCAACAGCCCGTTTTACGACGAGAAGATGCTGGAACGCGGCGTCGGCGTGCGCTTCAAGGGCGTCGAGAAGACCAATGTCGAGGAATACTGCGTCAGCGAGGGCTGGGTGCGGCTCTCGGCCGGCAAGACCCTCGACCGCGCCGGCAACCCGATGACGGTGAAGCTGAAGGGACCGGTCGAGCCCTATTTCCGCGACGCCGAGGATGCCGCGTCGACGCCCGAGGCCTGAGCCGCCACCCGCCTGAGGCCGCCCGCATAGTCGCGCAACGCCGCCTCGACCAGGGCGGCGACCTGCGCGTGCGTCCGCGGCGCCCGCACGACGAGGCTCGCCAACACCTCCGGATGCCCGCGCCGCTGCTTCGGCGTGCGGGCATGGTTCGAGAGGCGCAGGCGCCAGGGGCTGCCGTCCTGCGCCAGATAGAGGCTGTCGCCGCGCTCGTTCCGGGCGACCACGCGGAAGCCGTGCCCGGCCAGCAGCGCCGCCGCGCGGGCGAGGGCCTGGAGCGGTGGCAGCGTGCTCATCGTAGGGCCTCCAGCCCCTCCCGCTCCAGCGCCCCCCGCCCGCGCAGGGCGGCGAGCGCCCCGGCGGCCGAGCCGCCGTAGCGCTCCCAGCCGGCGCGGCGGAAGACGAGGAGGGAGAGCGCGGCCTTCGGCGCGTTGGCGAGCAGCGTGGCGAGGCTCGGGTCGGGCAGGCCGTATTTGCGGGCGACGTAGGCCTTCGACCAGGCGAGGTGCCAGCGGGCGCGGAAGACCCGGCCGCGCTCCGGGGCCGAGGAGCGCCCGCGCCCGTGCAGGGCCACCGCCCCGTGCACGTGGACGAGGGCGCGGCCCGCATCGGCGACGCGGCGGCAGAGGTCGTCGTCCTCGTAGAACAGGAAGATCGACGCGTCGAAGCCGCCCAGGCCGAGCAGGAAGGCCCGCTCCGCCATCAGGCAGGCGCCGGAGAGGAAGGGCGCGCAGGCATCGCCCTCCGGCAGGTCGCGGCGGCCCTTGGCGTTCGCGAGGTAGGGGCTCAGGAAGGACTGGGCCTGGAAGAAGAAGCGCCCGTCCGGCTCGACGATGCGCGGGGCGTAGAGTCCCGCATCCGGATAGGCGCGGACGGCCTCGCGCAGGGCCGAAGCGGCGCCGGGCTGCAGGATCAGGTCCGGGTTGAGGATGAGGATGTGGGTCGCGCCCTCGGCCGACCGCAGGCCGAGATTGTTGGCCCGGCCGTAGCCCTCGTTGCGGGGATTGCGCAGGACGCGCGCGCCGAGCCGCTCCGCCAGATCCGCCGAGCCGTCGCGGCTCGCATTGTCGACGACGATCGCCGGCACGCCCTCGCGCGCCAGGGCCGCGAGGCAGTCCGGGAGCGCGTGGGCGCTGTCGTGGGCGACGACGATCGCGACGATGTCCGGCACGTGAACCATCCATCTCCCTCCCCCCGCTGCGGGGGAGAGGGTTGGGCCGCGCCTTAAGCCTTCTTCTCGGGCAGGTTCAGGCGGATGTGCAGCTCGCGGAGCTGCTTGGCCGTCGCCTCGGAGGGCGCGCTCATCATCAGGTCCTCGGCGCGCTGGTTCATCGGGAACAGCACCACCTCGCGGATGTTCGGCTCGTTGCAGAGGAGCATCACGATGCGGTCGACGCCGGGCGCGATGCCGCCGTGCGGCGGGGCGCCGAGGCGCAGCGCCGAGAGCATGCCGCCGAACTTCGCCTCCAGCACATCCTTGCCGTAGCCGGCCAGCCCGAAGGCCTTCTCCATGATCTCCGGCTTGTGGTTCCGGATGGCGCCCGAGGACAGCTCGATGCCGTTGCAGACGATGTCGTACTGGAAGGCCTTGATGCCGAGGATCGTCTCCGCGTCGGCCTCGCCGAGGTTCAGGAAGGCCTCGTGGTCGAAGTTCGGCATCGAGAACGGGTTGTGCGAGAAGTCGATCTTCTTCTCGTCCTCGTTCCACTCGAACATCGGGAAGTCGGTGATCCAGCAGAAGGCGTACTGGTCCTTGTCCGACAGGTCGAGGTCGTCGCCGATGCGGATGCGGGCCTTGCCGGCGAGCGCCGCCGCCTTGGCCTCGGGGCCGGCGGCGAAGAACACCGCGTCGCCGGCCTTCGCGCCGGCCTTCTGCGCGATGCGCGCCTGGATCTCGGCCGGGATGAACTTGGCGATGGGGCCGCGGCCCGTGAGCTGGCCGCCCTCCTCCTCGAACACGATATAGCCGAGGCCGGGCGCGCCCTCGGAGCGGGCCCAGTCGTTCAGCTTGTCGAAGAAGGAGCGCGACTGGGAGGCCGCGCCCGTGGCGGGGATGGCGCGGACCACGCCGCCCGACTTGATCACGCCCTTGAACGCCTTGAACTCGACCGCGTCCTCGGCGAACTCGTCCGTCACGTCGGCGATGATCAGCGGGTTGCGGAGGTCCGGCTTGTCGACGCCGTATCTCAGCATGGCGTCGGCATAGGTGATGCGCGGGAACACGTCGGTGACGCGCTTGCCCTCGGCGAATTCCTCGAACACGCCGCGCAGCACCGGCTCCACCGACTGGAACACGTCCTCCTGCGTGACGAAGCTCATCTCGATGTCGAGCTGGTAGAACTCGCCCGGGGAGCGATCCGCCCGCGCATCCTCGTCGCGGAAGCAGGGCGCGATCTGGAAGTAGCGGTCGAAGCCCGCGATCATCGTGAGCTGCTTGAACTGCTGCGGCGCCTGCGGCAGCGCGTAGAACTTGCCGGGATGCAGGCGCGAGGGCACCAGGAAGTCGCGCGCGCCCTCGGGCGACGAGGCGGTCAGGATCGGCGTCTGGAACTCGAAGAAGCCGCCGTCCCGCATGCGGCGGCGGAGCGCGTCGATGATCGCGCCGCGCTTCATGATGTTGGCGTGGAGCTTCTCGCGTCGGAGATCCAGGAAGCGGTAGCGCAGCCGCGTCTCCTCCGGATACTCCACGTCGCCGAAGACCGGCAGCGGCAGCTCGGCCGCCGCGCCCAGCACCTCGAGGTCGTCGATATAGACCTCGATCGCGCCGGTCGGCAGCTCGGGATTCTCCGTGCCGGCGGGGCGCTGGCGGACGCGCCCGTCGATGCGGATCACCCATTCGGAGCGCACGCCCTCGGCCAGTTTGAAGGCCTTGGAATCGGAGTCCACCACGCACTGCGTCAGGCCGTAATGGTCGCGCAGATCGATGAACAGCACGCCGCCATGGTCGCGGATGCGGTGGCACCAGCCGGAGAGGCGGGTGGTCCCGCCGACGTCGGACGGGCGGAGCGCGCCGCAGGTATGGGAACGGTAACGGTGCACGGCAGGCTCTTCGGGCAGGCTCTCGGGAACGAGCCGGGCACCATTCACGGGAGGCCCCCCAAGTCAAGCGCGGGGCCGGGCTCGGCCCTGGCGAAACGGCGCGACAGGCCCGCTCCCGTTCGGGAGAGGGTTGGGGTGAGGGACGAGACCTGTCCGGAGTGGTCGCGACGACCGGCTGCATGCATGCCCCGGGGCACCTAAATCCCTCGCGCGTCTACCGGAATCGGGGTCGGATCCCCATATGACGTCCATGAACGCGCACGCCTTTTCCCGCTTCCACGGGGGGCGGCCCGAGCCCCTCGGCGAGGCCGCCCCGCCCGTCCCGGCCCCCGCCCCTGGCTGGAGCCTGATGCCGCTCTCCGGCCGGTTCGAGCTCGTCTACGAGGACGGCCAGGGCGTCTGGAGCCGCCGCACCGTCGAGGCCCGCGAGCTGAAGCTCGGGCCCGGCCGCACCCTGCTCGGCGGCATCGATCCCGGCCGCGGCGGCTATCGCGGCTTCCGGACCGACCGCATCCGCCGCCTCACCGACGCCGCCACCGGCGAGCGGCTGGAGGGCGGCATCCTCGACTGGCTGATGGCCCGCGCCGAGGCGCAGCGCCGGGCGGATGCCGCGCGCATCCGCCGGAACGCCCGGGCCCGCCGCCGGGCCGCCCTGGCGGAGGTCGCCTGAATCGCGCGTCGTTCGCTGGGGAGGGCGCGGGCCGCCGCTCCCCAAGCCGGGAAACCTCCGGTATAGCCGAGCGATGGACCTGATCAGCACGACCCCGGCACTGCGCGACGCCTGCGCAAAGCTGGCCACGCAGCCCTTCGTGACCGTCGACACGGAGTTCATGCGCGAGACCACCTATTATCCGAAGCTCTGCCTCATCCAGATGGCGGGCCCGGACGAGACGGCCGTGCTGGTCGACCCGCTGGCCAAGGACATCGACCTCAAGCCCTTCCTCGACCTCATGGCCGACGAGGGCGTGGTGAAGGTGTTCCACTCCGCCCGGCAGGATCTGGAGATCATCTGGCTGATGGGCGGCCTGCTGCCGCAGCCCTTCTTCGACACGCAGGTCGCCGCGATGGTCTGCGGCTACGGCGATTCCGTCTCCTACGAGCAGCTCGTCAACGACCTCGCCAAGGCCAAGATCGACAAGTCCTCGCGCTTCACCGACTGGTCGCGCCGGCCCCTCTCCGAGGCGCAGCTCGCCTACGCCCTGTCCGACGTGACGCATCTCGTGAAGATCTACGAGGTGCTGGCGGGCGAGCTCCTGCGCACCGACCGCGGCGCCTGGCTCGACGAGGAGATGGGCGTGCTCACCTCCCCCGAGACCTACCGGGCCGATCCGGAGCTCGCCTGGCGCCGGCTCTCGGGGCGGATGCGCAAGCCCCGCGAGATCGCGGTGCTGACCGAGGTTGCCGCCTGGCGCGAGCGCGAGGCGCAGAGCCGGAACGTGCCGCGCGGGCGCATCCTGAAGGACGAGGCGGTGATCGACGTGGCGACGAGCGCGCCCCGCAGCGTCGAGGCCCTCGGCCGCCTGCGCACCATCCCCGCCGGCTTCGAGCGCTCGCGCACCGGCGCCGACATCCTCGCCGCGGTGGAGCGGGGCTTCGTCCGCGACCTCGCCGAGATCAGCATGCCGGAGCGCGCCCGCGGGCGCAGCGGCGGCAACGGCGCGCTGGTCGAGCTGCTCAAGGTGCTGCTCAAGGCGGTGTGCGAGAACGAGGGCGTCGCGCCCAAGATCATCGCCACCGTGGACGATCTGGAGGCGGTCGCCGAGGACGATTCGGCGGACGTGCCCGTGCTGCACGGCTGGCGCCGGAGCCTGTTCGGCGAGAAGGCGCTGGCGCTGAAGCACGGCCGCCTCGCGCTCTCGGCTGAGGGCGGGCGCATCGTGGTGCGCGACCTCGTCTGAGCGGGGACAGGCCCGGCGCGACGGGCTGCATCCGGCCGGATTTGTCGTGAGGGCCGGGGTCGGGGCGGCGTGACAGCGGGGCGGGCCGGGATTAAACGGCAATGGTCTTGCCGCTTTCTCCCGCCCTCTCCGCGTCGCGTCCGATGGCCGAACCCAACGAAGTCCTGAAGACGCTGACGGGTCTCGGGATCGTCACGGCCGAGGGCTGCCAGCCCGCCCGTGTGCGCTACCGGATCGTGATCGAGCGCCGCGCCGAGGCGCTGATCGCCTACGGCACCCTGCGCGGCAGCCATGCCAGCCTGCGGCCGATCTGGCTGGAGCCCGATTCCCAGCTCCGCCTCCGCAACGGCCGGCGCCTCGATATCGCGGTGACGGATCTCGTCGGCGACATGGCCGAGTTCGAGAGCACCGGCGGCATCAGCCTGCTCTGAGCGCCGGTTCGACGTCCATGTCTCGAGGCGAGCCGGTCATCGGAGCGGTTCCGCGGATCCCCTCGCCCCGCCTGCGGGGAGAGGGCTCCATACCCCCTCGTCGGGGTATGGAGCGAGGCGGCCGCCGAGGGTGAGGGAGCCTCCTCCGGAATCACCCCCTCACCGTCGCTGCCGCTCGTCGCGCCGACGACGGGGTCGTCGCGACCCTCTCCCCGCATCGATCCCGGGCCTGCCCGGGATCGCCACCGAAAGGCCGAAGTCGGGTAAACCCGACTTCGGGCGGGGAGAGGGGGCCGCTGATCGCCGAAGTGGTCGACTGGACGCGGGATGAAGCCGGTCCCGCCCCATCGAATCTCTTGCCGGCAAGGCGTCGCGAGTCCCGCCGCCAGGGCTTCCAACAATCCCTCCAAAGTCCGGCGTCCCGCCCGCGTCAGGTCTTTCCCGGCTGCGGCGTGAGGGCGCAGATCCGGGATGATTGCGCAATTGACAGCGGCAGGCTCTGCACCTGCAGATCATCCCCGTTTTGCACTGCTTCCAATGCGGGGCGGCCGAAGTTCAAGTCGTTCCCGCTCCAGCATGGGGTTGGTTGTGCGCAACGTGCATGCATGCTGGCTAACCGACGCTCAAAGCCGCGCATTCCGCATGGATGGCAGAGAGGGACCGGTGTCGAGATACCATCTCTGACTTGGCCTATGTGCAGTGCGGTGTCGGATTGTGCGAAGCAACATTGCCGAGCACTGGGGATTTGCGCCGTTCCAGCGCGTTCCGGCGCTCTATGGCGGATTGACGGCGCTCAAATTTCTCTTAGAGTTCCCTCAAGCCTCGGTTTCGAGGAGCTGGCCCAAGGGATGGCCGGCTCTGGTTCGGTGCTCGTTCGGCACCGTAGAGCGACCCGCTACCGAGGCGTCATCGAAATCCCTGTCGCAAACAGCAGGTCGGGTCCCGCAGCCGCGGACTGAACACCCGTGGCCTAAGACCTCAAAGACTTGTCGGAGGAATCCATGAGAGCGGTTCATCTCCTCGCCCTCGGCGCGGGTGTCGCGGCCATCGCCGCGCCGGCCTTCGCCAATGACAGCGTCATGAAGGGCATCGCCAACCCGGCGGAGCAGGTGCTCCAGACGGTCGACTACGCCAACACCCGTTACTCGAAGCTCGACCAGATCAACGCGTCGAACGTGAAGAACCTCCAGGTCGCCTGGACGTTCTCGACCGGCGTGCTGCGCGGCCACGAGGGCTCGCCCCTCGTCGTCGGCGACATGATGTACGTCCACACCCCCTTCCCGAACATCGTCTACGCCCTCGACCTGAACAACGAGGCGAAGATCGTCTGGAAGTACGAGCCCAAGCAGGATCCGTCCGTGATCCCGGTCATGTGCTGCGACACGGTCAACCGTGGCCTGGCCTATGCCGACGGCGCGATCATCCTGCACCAGGCCGACACCACCCTCGTGTCGCTCGACGCCAAGACCGGCAAGGTCAACTGGTCGGTCGTGAACGGCGACCCGAAGAAGGGCGAGACCAACACCGCGACCGTTCTCCCGGTCAAGGACAAGGTCATCGTCGGCATCTCGGGCGGCGAGTTCGGCGTGAACTGCCACGTCACCGCCTACGACCTGAAGTCGGGCAAGAAGGTGTGGCGCGGCCACTCCCAGGGGCCTGACGCCGACATGATCATGGATCCCGAGAAGACCACCTCTCTCGGCAAGCCCGTCGGCAAGGACTCCTCGCTGAAGACCTGGGAAGGCGATCAGTGGAAGACCGGCGGCGGCTGCACCTGGGGCTGGTTCTCCTACGATCCGAAGCTCGACCTGATGTACTACGGCTCGGGCAACCCCTCGACCTGGAACCCGAAGCAGCGTCCGGGCGACAACAAGTGGTCCATGACGATCTGGGCGCGTAACCCGGACACCGGCATGACCAAGTGGGTCTACCAGATGACCCCCCACGACGAGTGGGACTACGACGGCATCAACGAGATGATCCTCACCGACCAGAAGGTCGACGGTAAGGAGCGTCCGCTGCTGACCCACTTCGACCGTAACGGCTTCGGCTACACCCTCGACCGTGCGACCGGCGAACTCCTCGTCGCCGAGAAGTACGATCCGGTGGTGAACTGGGCCACCAAGGTCGACATGGACAAGGGTTCGAAGAACTACGGCCGTCCGCTGGTCGTGTCGAAGTACTCGACCGAGCAGAACGGCGAGGACGTGAACTCGAAGGGCATCTGCCCGGCGGCTCTGGGCACCAAGGACCAGCAGCCGGCGGCCTACTCGCCCAAGACCAGCCTGTTCTACGTGCCCACCAACCACGTCTGCATGGACTACGAGCCCTTCAAGGTCTCGTACACCCCGGGCCAGCCCTACGTTGGTGCGACCCTGTCGATGTACCCCGCCCCGAACTCGCACGGCGGCATGGGTAACTTCATCGCCTGGGACGGCGTGAACGGTAAGATCAAGTGGTCGAACGCCGAGCAGTTCTCGGTGTGGTCGGGCGCTCTGGCCACCGCTGGCGACGTCGTCTTCTACGGCACCCTCGAGGGCTACCTGAAGGCTGTCGACTCGAAGACGGGTAAGGAACTGTACAAGTTCAAGACCCCGTCGGGCATCATCGGCAACGTGATGACCTACCAGCACAAGGGCAAGCAGTTCGTGGGCGTCCTGTCGGGCGTCGGCGGCTGGGCGGGCATCGGCCTCGCGGCCGGCCTCACCGATCCGAATGCCGGTCTCGGCGCGGTCGGCGGCTACGCGGCCCTGTCCAACTACACCAACCTCGGCGGTCAGCTGACCGTGTTCACGCTGCCGAACTAATCGGTCGCAGCGTGAGTGGTGAATGAGGGTGCCGGCGCGGGTTTCCGCGCCGGCACTCTTATGATTAGAGTGACTTGCAAGAAGGCCGGTCAGGCCATGGGGGCCGAAACCGAGCCTTCGAGGGAGAGACGTCCATTGCACCACCTCAGCACCTTCGTTACGCGGCCGCTCGTGGCTGCCCTCGCCCTAGCAACCGTTGGTCTGGTTGCCGTACATGCTGAGGATGCCAAGCCTGCCGCCCCCGCCCTCGCCAACTCTCTGAACCCGAACGACAAGTCCGCGGAGCCCGACGAGAAGCTCCTCAAGAAGGACGTCGCCGTGAAGGTCGAAGACGGCAAGTATTTCGATGCCGAGGGCCATCCGACCTTCCACGTCACCGACCAGGGCAAGAAGGTCGACTGGTATGCCTATTCGGGCTACCGCCGCTATCACGCCGAGTGCCACGTCTGCCACGGCCCGGACGGCATGGGCTCGACCTACGCGCCCGCCCTCAAGGATTCGCTGAAGCACCTCTCCTACGAGGAGTTCATCGGCATCCTGGCCGGCGGCAAGCAGGACGTCTCCAGCTCCGAGCAGAAGGTCATGCCGGCCTTCGGCGATAACAAGAACGTCATGTGCTACGCCGACGACCTGTACGTCTACCTGAAGGCCCGCGCCGCCGGCGCCATGGGCCGCATCCGCCCGGGTGACAAGGAAGACAAGCCGGAGGCGGCCAAGAAGAACGAGAAGGAGTGCCTGGGCGGTTGATGACCCCCGGCACCGCGACGCGGGTCACCGCGGCCTGCGCGCTCCTGCTGCTTGCGGCAGGGGCGCGTGGCGCTTCCGCACAGCACCTGCCCGACCTCGTCACCACGGACACGCTCCGGGTGTGCGGCGATCCGGGCAACATGCCCTTCTCCGAGCGGAAGGAGGACGGCTTCGAGAACCGGATCGCGGCCATCGTCGCCGACGAGCTGAAGGTCAAGGTCCGCTATTACTGGCTGACGCAGGGACCGGGCTTCGTCCGCAACACCCTCGGCACGGGCCTGTGCGACATCATCATCGGCTCGGCCTTCGGCAGCGAGCTGATCCAGAGCACCAATCCCTATTACCGCTCGACCTACACGCTGGTGACCCGCAAGGGCGAGTTCACCGACGTGACCGGGCTCGACGACCAGCGCCTCAAAGGCAAGCGCATCGGCGTCATCGCCGGCACGCCCCCCGTCAACCGGATGGGCGATCTCGGCCTGATCCCGGGGATGAAGGCCTACGCGCCCTACCAGCTCGACCCGGCCCGCAAGCACCAGACGGTCTCGGCCGAGGTGATCGCGGACCTCGCCGCGGGCAGCATCGACGCCGCCGTGCTCTGGGGACCGGCCGCCGGCTGGCTCGCCAGGCAATCGGGCAAGCCGATGGATGTGGTGCCGCTCCTCAAGGAGCCGGACCGCCCGGCCATGACCTACCGCATCGGCATGGGCGTGCGCCCGGGCGAGGAGGACTGGAAGCGCCAGCTCAACACGATCCTGCGCAAGCGCCGCGCCGATATCGAGAAGGTCCTGCGCGACTTCGACGTGCCCCTCCTCGACGAGAACGAGAACAAGCTCCTCCAGAACTGATCCCGGGTTTCCAAAGGGATCATCCCTTTGGTGGGGTGCCGGGGCGAAGCCCCGGCGTCATTCCAGGGCTCCGCCCTGGACCCGCGAGAGGGATGATCCCTCTCGACGCCCGGGATCACACCGGCGCGATGCCGGTGGCGTCGAGCTTGGCGAGCGCCTCGGTCACCGTCTCGTCGCCGATCGTCAGGTCGGGGGCGATCTCGGCGAGCGGCACCAGCACGAAGGCGCGCTGGCGCACGAAGCGGTGCGGCAGGATCAGGCGCTCGTCCTCCACCGTCGCGCCCGCATAGGACAGCACGTCGATGTCGATGACGCGCGGGCCCCAGCGGCGCTCGCGCACCCGGCCCAGCTCCTTCTCGACGGCGAGGCAGGCGTCGAGGAGCCCGTGCGGGTCGAGGTCGGTCTCGACGGCGAGCGCTCCGTTGAGGAACCAGTCCTGGTCGGTGTCGCCCCAGGGCGGCGTGCGGTAGTTGCGCGAGCGCGCGGCGATCCGGATGCCGGGCCGGGCGGCGAGCCCCGCCACCGCGGCGTCGAGCATCGCGGCCTTGTCGCCGATATTGCTGCCGAGCCCGAGATAGGCCTGGGTCACGCGCGCCCCCGGGTGATCGCGACGGTGACGCCGTCGAGGATGGCGGGGATCGGCGCGCTCGGCTTGTCCACCGCGACCGTGATCGTGCGGATGCGCGCGAACCGCGCCAGGATCTCGGCGGCGATCGTCTCGGCCAGCGCCTCGATCAGCTTGAAGCGGCGCTCGGTGGCGATGCCGACCGCGATCTCGGTGAGGTCGGCATAGCTCACGGTCTCGGCGACGTCGTCGGAGCGGCCGGCGGCGGCGAGGTCGAGCACGGCGTCGAGCGAGATGTAGAAGCGCTGGCCGAGCCGCGCCTCCTCCTCCAGCAACCCGTGCCGGGCGAAGACCGCGATGCGGTGGACGCGGATATGGTCGCTCACGCGCGGGTCTCCGGGCGCATCACCGCGTCGACCACGCGCATGGCATCCACATGGGCGGAGACGTCGTGCACGCGCACGATGTCGGCGCCGAGCGTCGCGGCCAAAGCATGGGCCGAGAGCGAGCCGTAGAGCCGGTCGGCGGGCTTCGTCTCACGGTCGTGCAGGCGCCCGAGCAGGGACTTTCGCGAGACGCCGACGAGCAGGGGGAAGCCCAGCGCCCGGATCTCGGGCAGGCGGCGGAGCGCCTCCAGATGCTGCTCCCAGCTCTTGCCGAAGCCGACGCCCGGATCGAGCACGATGTCGGCATCCGCGATGCCGGCGGCGCGAGCGATGTTAAGCGAGCGCTCGAAGAAGCGCAGCATGTCCGCGACGATGTCGATCGCCGGATCGATCGTCTCGCGGTTGTGCATGATGATCACCGGCGCGCCGTGGGCGGCGGCGACCCGGGCGATCTCGGGCTCCCGCTGCAGGCCCCAGACGTCGTTGACGATGGTGGCGCCCGCCTCCAGCGCGACCTTCGCGGTCGAGGCCTTGTAGGTGTCGATGGAGATCGGCACGGAGAGCTGCGGCGCCAGCGCCCGGATGACGGGCAGGACGCGGGCCTGCTCCTCCTCGGCCGGCACCGGGGTGTGGCCGGGCCTCGTCGATTCCCCGCCGATGTCGAGGATCGCGGCGCCCTCGGCCACCAGCGTCCCGGCCTGGGCGCGGGCCTCCGCCTCGCCCCGGAACAGGCCGCCATCCGAGAAGGAATCGGGGGTGACGTTGAGGATGCCCATCACCAGCGTGCGCCGCCCGAGACCGGGCAGCAGGCGGGCGAGGGATGAGGGCGGCGGGCTCACGCGCGGGACGATCTCCGGCTGTCGAAGGCTCGGGTTTGGCCGAATCCGTTAGCCCGCGCAACAGCCTCCGCTCAGCGGTTCATGGTGCGGAAGCGGCAGGCGCGGCCGGTATCGCGGATCGCTCCGATCGGCCTCTGCCCGTCATGCCGCTCCATCCCGCGACCTCATCCTGAGGTGGCAGCGCGGAGCGCCGCCCTCGAAGGAGCCCTCCAGCAGGCACGGAGATCCCCGGAGGGCTCCTTCGAGGCCCGTTCGCGCGGGCACCTCAGGATGAGGTGAGGGATGGGACGAGGGGCGGCTCCGTGGGAAGCCGCCTGTCCTCAGCCCCGGTAGCAGCGGATCTCCGCCTCGGCCTGGGCGCGGCGCAGGTCCGCGACCTTGTCGTCGAAGATCTTGGTCTGACGGAACTCGTTGGAACGCTGGCCGATGCCCTGGCGCATGGACAGGATCGTGCTCGCCTGCACGTACTTGTCGTAAGGCAGGATCGCCGCGAGCTGGTCGAGCGAGCACGAGCATTTCTGCAGGTTCTCGCGGGTCTGGCCGTTGGCCGCCATGCAGGCGAAGACGTAGTCCACGCGCGCATCGGTGGGATAGTCGTTCTCCTCGGCGGCGCGGGCGCCGAGCGTCAGCCCGGCCAGCGCCAGGGCGGCGAGCGCCGCGGCCTCAACCCGCCTTCTGCTCATAGCTCAGCCTCTCCTCCAGGAGCTCGCCGCCGTCCGGCGTCTTCGACTGCGCCTCGATCGAGACGACCTCGCCGGGCACCTCGGGGGCGGTGATGAAGGTATAGGTCATGTTGGACATGCCGCGCATGCGCTCGGTCATGGCGTCGCCCTCGAAGGGCTTGGTCTCGACGCGCCAGCCATCGACCTCGCGGCCGCGGAAGCTGACCTTGACCGGGGTCACCACGGCCTTGTCGCGCAGGCCCTTGCGGATGGCGTTCTTCAGGTAGCGCGGGTTCGCCTCGAGCAGCTTGGCGAGGCCGCGCAGGTGGTTCTCGAGGAAGAGCGAGATCACCGGGTTGCCCGGCATGTCCTCGAAGGGGCCGGCAGGCACGCGGTTGAAGCCGGAGAACATGGTGACGCGGATGTTGCGGGCATCCGGCACCTTGGCCGCGTCCACGGTGAACACGATGGTGTCGTTCATCGGCGGCCCGTAGGGGCCTTTGGCGATCCCCGAGCGGCGCAGATAATCGTAGGTGATGGTCGAGCCGGGCGTCACGTTCTTCATCTGCGGCGCCTCGAAGAGCAGGTCCGAGGCGTTCGGCGCGGCGGCGTTCACCTTCGTGGGCGCGGGCGCGTCCTGGGCCAGCGCGGGCGCGAGCCCGGGCGCGGCGACGAGACCGAGCGCGAGGGCCGTCGTCACTAGAAACTTCACAGCGGGGCTTCCTCCTTGAGCGGCGACCGGACGTTGCTGCCGATCGTCCGGTAGACGTAGTCGGGCGGGTTCTCGGCCGCCTCCTCGGCGGCGAGCGCGCGCACCTTGGCATGGAGCGGCGAGAGCGAACAGGCCGGGTCCGTGGCCGCCGCGTCGCCCGCGAGCGCCAGCGCCTGGCAGCGGCAGCCGCCCCAATCCTTCTCGCGCCGGTCGCAGGAGCGGCAGGGCTCCTGCATCCAGTCGGTGCCGCGATAGGCGGTGAAGGCCGGCGCGTTCGTCCAGATGTCGCGGAGCGAATGCTCGGTGACGTACCAGAATTCGAGGTTCGGGATCATCTCGGCCGCGTGGCAGGGCAGCACCTTGCCCTGGGGCGTGACGTTCATCAGCTTGCGGCCCCAGCCGCCGGCGCAGGCCTTCGGATATTTGGCGTAATAGTCCGGCACCACGAGGTCGATGACGAGCTGGCCCTTCAGGCGCTCGCGCGCCGCCTCGACGATGCGGATCGAGCGGTCGACCTCGGCCTTGTTCGGCATCAGGGCGGCGCGGTTGACGTAGGCCCAGCCGTAATACTGCGTGTGGGCCACCTCCAGCCGCTTGGCGCCCATCTTCACCGCGAGGTCGATGAAGCCTTCGACCTCGTGGATATTGCCGCGGTGGATCACCGAGTTGAGCGTCAGCGGCAGGCCGAGCGCGACCACCGTCTCGGCGAACTTCATCTTCTGCGGCTGCGCGTTCTTCAGGCCGCCGATCTTCTCGGCGTTCTGCGCGTCGACGCCCTGCACCGAGAGCTGCACGTGGTCGAGCCCGACATCGTAGAGCGCCTGGAGCTTCTCCAGCGCCCCGCCGACGCCCGAGGTGATCAGGTTCGAGTAGAGGCCGAGCTTGGCGCAGGTCTGCGTGATCGCGACGATGTCCTGGCGCGCGGTCGGCTCGCCCCCCGAGAGGTGGACGTGCAGCACGCCGAGCTCGGCGGCCTCGGTGAGGACCCGCTGCCAGGTCTCCGTGTCGAGCTCCTTCGAGCGCCGGTCGAGCTCCAGCGGGTTCGAGCAATAGGGGCAGCGCAGGGGGCAGCGGTGCGTCAGTTCCGCCAGCAGCCCGACGGGGGCCGGGACGGCCGTCCGCTGCGGCGTGACGGCGTTCATCGTTCCAGGACTCTCTTCTGTGCGAGATCGGTGAGCATCACCAGGATGTCGGCCTCGATGACCGTGGCGTCGGCCGCGTAGGTCTCGGCGAGCGCCTGCGCGATCTGCGCGACGCTGCGGTTGCCGTCGACGAGCGAGAGCACCGCCACCGCGTTGTCGTCGAGATCGAAGGTGCGCTCGGGGGCGAGCAGCACGTGCTTGTCGCGGGCCTGGTCGAAGCGCATGCGCACGCCGCGGGGCAGGCGCGGCACGTCGCTCGCCACGAGGGTGCCGGCGGGGGCGCCGGCCGGCCCGCGCGCTGGCGCCTCGGCCACCAGCCCCTCGCCGGGCTCCCAGGCATCGGGCGGGACCATGCCGGGGGCGACATAGGCGAAGTACAGCGCGTCGAGCTGGGTCCACAGCACCGTGCACTTGAAGGTCAGCGCGTCCATCGCCGCCCGCTGCAAGTCCGGCGTGGTGGCGTGGCGCTTCACGTAGTCGAGCGCGAAATCCGCATCCCGCGGCGCCTGGGTCAGGCGCTTGTCGAAATAGGCCAGCGTCTCCTTGGTGATGAAGTCGTAGTTCTTCAGCATCCCGGCGACGCGCTCCGAGATGATGGTCGGCGAGAACATCTCGGTCAGCGATGAGGCGATCGCCTCGAGCAGGCTCTTCTGCGAGACGAAGTGCACGTAGGCGTCCACCGAGAAGCGCGTGGCCGAGAGGATGCCCTGCGTCGAGAGCACGTAGTCGCGGGCGAAGCCCACGCCCTCGGCGAGCTTGAGCCAGCGCTCGATGCCGCCGTCGCCCTCGTGGTCGCCGTCATGGTCGACGATGCGCTGGCGCCAGATCCGGCGGAGCGCGGCGTCCGGCAGGCGGGCGAGCAGCGCCGCGTCCTTCACCGGGATCATGGCCTGGTAATAGTAGCGGTTGAGCGCCCAGGCGCGGACCTGATCCTTGCCGAGCTTGCCGTCGTGCAGCAGGCGGTGGAACGGGTGCAGGTTGTGGTAGCGCCGGGCACCGATGTCGCGCAGAGCCGCCTCCAGCTCCTCCGGGCTCAGGAGGCGCTGGCTCGCGTCGGCGCCGGGGGTGGGGAAGGAGGCGTTCATGGCGTTTCCGTGCGTCCGTTCCGGTTCGCGTTGGCGTTCTTGGTCTTGGCCGGAGCGCGTGCCGGGCACGGCCAGCGGATCCGGTTCACATAGGTTCGCCCCGGGCCGAATGCCACCCGGGCCCAGGGCCGCAGGCCGGATCCCGACCGGTGCCGGATCACGATGGACCGGGCGCCGCGCCTCGATCCTTGATCCAGCGCATGGCGCGCCGGGCCGGCGCCCTAGAGCCGTTCCCGATCGCGTTGCAATCAGGAACGGCTCTAGGCTCTTGTTATGACGCGCTCTCTTGCGCCGAACCGGTGCCCGCTTCGGCGGAGAGCGCCCTAGAGGCTCAGCTCAAGCCCGTCATGGCCGACGGTCCAGCCCGCCGCCTCGATCTCGGCGCGCTCGGGCGAATCCTCGATCAGGACCGGGTTGGTGTTGTTGATGTGCACGAAGACCCGGCGGCCGATGGCCACGTCGCCGAGCGCGTCCACCGAGCCGTTCTCGCCGCGCATCGGCACGTGGCCCATGCGCCAGCCGGTCTTCACCCCGACGCCCGCGCGGATCATGTCGTCGTCGTAATAGACGGTGCCGTCGAAGAGCAGCGCGTCGGCGCCCGCGATCTGCCCCTTCAGCGTGTCGGTGACGCGGGCGCAGCCCGGCACGTAGGCGAGGCGGCGGCCGTTCGCCTCGATCATCGCGCCGACCGTGGTCTCGGTCTCGGCGCCGATCTGCATCGTCTCGTCCTCCAGCCAGAGCGGCACCTTGCCGGGGACCGGGAACAGGGTGACGGCGAGGCCGGGGAGCGGCTCGAAGCGGCGCTCCATGGCGACGGGCTCGCGCCCCACCACCGCGGCGGCCATCACGTCGAAGACGCGGTTGGCGTTCACCGAATCGAGGATGCCGGCCGTGCCGTAGAGGGTGAAGGGCTGGCCCTCGCGCAGCGTCAGCAGGCCGGCCACGTGGTCCACGTCGCCGTTGGTGAGCAGCACGGCCTTGATCGGCGAGTGGCGCAGGCCGTCCTGCGGATGCATCGCCGGCGTGTCGAAGAGCTGCTGCCGGATGTCGGGCGAGGCGTTCACCAGGAGCCAGTCCGTCCCGTTCGCGGAGACGGCGATGCTCGACTGGGTGCGGGGGCGGACGCGGCCCGGCTCGCGGCGGGCGGTCTCGCAGATGGGGCAGCGGCAATTCCACTGGGGAAGCCCGCCGCCGGCGGCCGAACCGAGGATCACGACGCGCATGGGTTCGCCCCTGGCAGCCTGCAACCCCCGGCCCGGCCCAACACCTCAGTTGAAGGTGTCGATCTCGGCGGACTCGTACGAGGTGACTTCCATGCCGACGCAGATCTCGGACACGACCGGGGCAGCCCACTTCATGGTGTTTCTCCTAGACTTCGGGTCATCCCCGTCCGGGCAACCATAAGGGAACCCTAAGACGTTGATGGCGCACCTGTTTTCGGGCGCCGGGCAGATATCGGCCATTCCGTGACCCGCTTCAAGCACTAAATTGCCGGATCCTCCCAAATTTTTCGTGATTACCTTGTGCACGATATAAGAGTGGACTTCATATTGCGATGCGCAAGCGGATCTCGCGGTGCGTCTGCCCGCGCCCCTTGCGGGGACGAGTTCGGGCATGCGTGTGGTTCAGGATGATGCGCCCCGGTGCCTTCTGCGCGACCCCCACCTCCGGCCCCTCCCCGCGAGGGGGAGGAGAGGCCCGCTCACGACCGAGCGGAGCAAGCGAAAGCGGTGTTGAGGGGACGAGGACATGGGTTCATCCCGCGCGCGACCTCTCTCGAGGCCGTCGGCGGGCTGGGCCGTCCGAAGGTTTTATGAGGCCGCGTGGCGGCCGACCGAACCGCGCCGGAGACGGCTTGAGGTGGGGCATTTCGCGTGTTCGAAGTCGCGCCGTTCTGGCCGCTTCTGCGCCCCTGGAGTCGTCTCCGCCGGGTTGTCCGCGTGAAGAGCCGCTAGGCTTCCGGCCGGGCTGTTCCGGAAGTGGTCGTTACGGCGTTATGCTGGGGTGGAGTCATGCCTGTCTCCTCAGCTTCGACCATAAGTCACCGTGCCAGATTATCGCGCTCCGCACGCTGCCTCTGGGTCGATTGTGCTTCCCTTCGCGAAGCACGCTGAGAGACTGCGTCCGTATTGTTTTGCCGTCAACCCGAAAAATGCACCCATTGTGGGAGTATTCGAATTTCAAGAGCTTGGCCGCAGTGCAACCGATTGCATCCATAGATTTACACCCGCCTAGGTTGCAGCGCGGAATAGACCCGGTTCGGCTTCAGGGCGCCCCCGTGACCGTGCGGCGCAGGTCGGCGAACCAGCCGGGATCGGCGCCCGTGCCCCGGTTCACCACCACGGTCGCGGTCATGCCGGCCACCAGCGGCACGCCGTCGGGCACGTGGTCGATGCGGATGCGCACGGGCACGCGCTGGGCGAGGCGCACCCAGGTATAGACCGGGTCGACATTGGGCAGCCCTTGCGTGCTCGGCGCCGCGTTCGCCGTCGCGATGCCGAGGGTGATGCTCTCCACGGTGCCGCGCAGGGGCGCGTCGTAGCCCATCAGCGCCATCTCGGCCGGGTCGCCCACATGGATGGCGGCCATCTTGGTCTCCTCGAAATAGCCGTCGATCCAGAAGGAATCGGTGTCGATCACCCGGACGTTGACGCTGCCCTGGCTGGCATAGTCGCCGACCCGCAGGAGCAGGTTGGTGACGCGCCCGTTCACCGGCGCGCGCACCGTGGTGCGCTGCAGGTTGACCCGGGCCTGGGCGAGCTGGGCCTTGGCCGTCTCCAGCGCCGCCTCGGCGATCTTGGCGGTGCCGGCGAATTGCTGCTTCTCCTCCACCGAGGTCGAGACGGTGGAGAGCTCCTGCCGCCGCACCGACTGGGCGTTCTTCACCTGCAGGTCGGCCTCGCGGTTCTTCACCTCGGCCTCGGCCTGGGTCACCGCCACCTCGAAGTCGAACGCCTCGATGACGTAGAGGACGTCGCCCCGCTTCACCGCCTGGTTGTCCGCGACCTTGAGGTCCACGATCTGGCCGGAGACCTGGGGCGCGACGCCGGCCACCTGCACGCGCACCCGCCCGTCCCGGGTCCAGGGGGCGGCCACGTAGAAGCGCCAGACCACGGCCGCAGCCGCCAGCGCGACGACGAGGACCAGCCCCGTGGCGGCGAGCCGGAGGATCCGGCGCGCGCGGCGGCCGGAATATGGCGCCTCCTCCTGCGGGGCGTGGGGATCGTCCGCGTCGGCCATCACAGCATCACGATCAGCAGGGCGAGGAGGCAGACGTAGAGCCCGGCCTCCGCGAGCGGCGGGTTGGCGAGGTAGCGGCCGAGGCGGATCCGGCTGAACAGCCGCCGCAGCACCACGAGGATCGCGAAGGCGCCCAGCGCGTAGGCGACGAAGGGCGAGACCAGCACGCCGCCGATGTCGATGTCCCGGTGCATCGATCGATCCTTCAGAACGGCGCGACGCCGAGCCGGCGCAGGAAGCGCCGGTGGCGGGCGATGACGCGGGCGGCGGCCACGAGGTCGGCGGCGGCCCGCGCCGTGCACAGCCGGGACGGGCGCGGCTCGGCCGAGGCCGCCTGCACGAGGTCGCGGGCCGCCGCCTCCAGGCGCCCGGGATGGCCGGCCCGCAAGGCCGCGCGGGCGCGCTCGATCGGCCCGCGCAGGGCATCCGCGGCGCGCAGGCGGTGCATCTGCCCGTGGGCGCGGGCGGCGGCCGCCTCGATCTGGGCCAGCGCGAAGGCGTGGGCGAGCGCCATCCGGCGCACCGCGCCGCTGCCCGAGCTGTAGCCCGCGAACTGGTACAGCCGGTCGGCATTGAGGCTGGTGCGCGTGGTGGCATCGCCCCCCTCCCCGGCCAGCGCCCCGGCGAGGTCGCGCCGCGCGGAATCGAGGGCGTAGGCCCGGTGCTGCGCCGCCGTCACCGGCAGGACGAGGCGCACGGTCAGGAACAGGATGAGGGCCGCCAGCACGACGAGGAAGGCGTTCAGGAAGAAGGTCCCGGCATCGTAGCCCTGCGGATTCGAGGGGGCGAGCAGCGCGGGGAAGAAGACGAGGCTGATGAAGCCCACCGTGAAGGTCGGCGGGTTCAGCGCGAGCAGGCAGCCGAGGAGGATCGGCGGCGCCATGGCGAGCGCGAGCAGGGGAAAGCCCTGGTTGCCGTTGAGGAGCCCGAACAGCACGAGCCCCGCCATCAGGGCGGCGAGGGGCATGCCCATCAGCACGCCGAGGGCGAATTTGCGCGGGTCCGGCGTCACCGAGGACAGGGAGCAGGTGGCCGCGACCTGGACGAGGGCGAAGGAGCTCTGCGGCAGCCCGCTGGCGACGAAGAGAGAGGCGGTGATCGCGAAGGCGATCGCCACCCGGAAGGCCGCGCGCAGGGCCACGGGGAAATCGCGGTGGGTCGGCAGGTCCACGTCCCGCAGGGGCCGGTCCCCGGTCGCGAGCGCGTGCAGGCCGTCCGCGG
Organism: Methylobacterium dankookense; assembly: GCF_902141855.1. GTDB lineage: Bacteria > Pseudomonadota > Alphaproteobacteria > Rhizobiales > Beijerinckiaceae > Methylobacterium > Methylobacterium dankookense. Next base: position 42,061 of record NZ_CABFVH010000041.1, read on the forward strand.
CGAAGGTCGCGGCGACGACGAAGTCGAGGGCGCGCTGGAGCAGGGCGATCTCGTCGAGGGGGCGGTCGCCCGCGCGCAGGGATGCGTCCACGAGGTCGCGCAGGCGGGCTGCGAGGGCGGCCATGTCCGGCCCGCCTCCAGTCTCCCCCGCCCACTCTCCCACAGCCGTGCGGCAGATCGCGAGCGCCTCCTCCGCCTCCGGGCTCGGCTGCGCCAGCTCGGCACGGGCGCGCGCCACCGCCCGGCTCGCCGCCACCATCGCGTAGAGGGCGGCGATGCCGCTGCGCGCCCCCGCGGCCCGGAAGGAGCCGTCGTCGAGCTCGCCCGCGATGGCGCTGGCATCGGCCCGCATCGGCGCGATCCGGGCGATCAGCGCGGCCGCCCACTCGACGCCCGGATCGCCCGCCGCGAAGGCCGCGCGGCAGAAGTCCTGCACCGCCGCATGGGCGGCGGCGAGCTGCGGGCGCAGAGACCGCCAGGTGCTCGGCGAGGCGAGCGCGTCGTTGATGAAGGTGATGACGACGATCGCCAGCGTGATCGCCGCGAGCCGCGCCACCGTGGCGTCGAAGCCGTTCTGGGGCGTGTCCAGATGGGCGACGGCGATGATCGCCACCGTGTAGCCCGACAGCATGGCCCCGTAGGCGCGGGTATCCTGCAGGTACTGCGCCACGAACACGCAGAGGCCGAGCCACAGGGTGAAGGCGACGAGCATCTCCACCCGGTCCTGCCCGAACAGCGCCAGGAACAGCAGCGACACGGCGCCGCCGAGGATCGTGCCGAGGAGGCGGTAGACCGCCTTCGAGATCGCCTGCCCCCGCTTCGGCTGGGCCAGGATCGCGACGCCCACCGCCGCCGAGGAGGTGCTGTCGAGCTGGAGCCAGAAGGCGAGGTAGAGCGCCGCCATCATGGCGACCCAGATCCGGACGGCGAAGGCGAGCGCCGCGGGTTTCGGCACCCAGGCGTCGAGCCGGTCCAGGGTCCGGTCCAAGGTCCGGTCCGAGATCCGGTCGGGCCGCGTGCCCGCGGGGCTCGCGGCCGCGGGCGCCGGCTCAGGCACCGGGGGCGGGCTCCGCCCGGGCGGCGACCCGCGCCTGCCAGAGGCAGAGCAGCGGCGTGATCGCCAGCTCCACCACGAGCGCCCCGAGCATGGTCAGCGAAGGGATGCCGGTGAGGTAGAGGCCGAGCAGCCGGGCGAGGCCGCCGAGCACGACCACCAGCGTGAGGAAGCGGAACAGCCGCGTCTTGTGCTCGATCCCCGGCACGCAGGTCCAGAACAGCACGCCGATGCCGGTGAGCAGGCCCGAAAGGTAGCGGAAATGGCTGTCGGCCGAGACGCTCTCGACGCCGGGGCTGAGGCCGTTGATGCCGAACAGCACCCCGTAGAGGCCGGCGGCGACGGGCAGAGCCGCCCCGAAAGCCACCACGCGCTGCAGCGCCTGCCGCTCGTTCATCGCGCCCTACAGTCCGGAAGCCTCGCCGTTCCAGAACACGCGAGGTGTCCAACGGTTGCGGTGCGCGCGCTTCCCCTCCCCGCAAGGGGGAGGAGAGCGCGCGACGCCCCGCGGCCCGGCTGCTCAGGCCTTGCCGCCGCTCTTCAGGCGGGTGTTGCACTTGCTCCAGTATTGCGGCCATTTCGGCCCCTGCGCGGTCTTCTGCGCGTCGGTGAGGGCGCGCCACTCGGCGCCGCACTGCTTCTGGCGCTCGCGGGCGGCGGCCTGGCCGGGGCTCGGCGCTTTCTCGGCGGGGGCGGCCTTCTCGGCCGGCTTCTCGGCGGGCGCCGCCTTGGCGGTCGGGGCCTCCTTCGGCGGGTCCTTGGCGAAGGCGGGCGCGGCGAGGAGCAGCGGCAGGGCCAGCGCGGTGCCGGCGATCAGGCGGTGGAGCATCGGACGATCCGGTGGTTCGAGCCCGCGCCGATTCGGGCGGCGCGACAGGATTGATTTCAGCCCCAAGCGCGGGAGCCGGCAAGAGCGGGCCGAGGCCCGCCGACAGCCCGCCAACAGGGTGCTATGCGCCGTCGCGCGAACGTGAGCCGCGCATGTGTGACCTCTGCGTGACCTGAGAGCCGCTTGAGAGCGGCGGCCCATCCGCGCTAGCTTAGCCGTAATGACGGGTGCTGGTGCGCACCGGCTTCGGACTTGCAGACGCCGCCATCGTCAACAACCTCACGAACCGGCCCGCGCGAGCGGGCGGATTCGAGCCGGAGCCCCGCCATGGCCGCCGTTACGGCTAAGCCCATCGACGTCCACACCTGGAGCACGCCGAACGGCTGGAAGATTCCGATCATGCTGGAGGAGTGCGGGCTCCCCTACCGCGTGGTGCCGGTGAATATCGGCAAGGGCGAGCAGATGGCGCCCGAGTTCCTGAAACTGTCGCCCAACAACAAGATTCCGGCCATCGTCGACCCCGAGGGCCCGGGCGGGCAGCCGATCACCGTCTTCGAGTCCGGCGCGATCCTGCAATATCTCGGCCGCAAGACGGGCTGCCTCTATCCGAGCGACGCGCGCGCCCGCGTGGCCGTGGACGAGTGGCTGTTCTGGCAGGTCGGCGGCTTCGGGCCGATGCTCGGCCAGACCCACCATTTCAAGATCTACGCGCCCGAGAAGATCCCCTACGCCATCGACCGGTTCGAGGCCGAGGCGCGACGCCTCTACGGCGTGCTCGACGGACGCTTGGCGGAGCGCGACTTCGTGGCGGGCGAGTATTCCATCGCCGACATCGCCATCGCGCCCTGGGCGAAGTTCCACGGCAAGCAGGGCATCGACCTCTCGGCCTTCTCCAACGTGCGCCGCTGGCTCGACGCGGTGCTCGCCCGCCCCGCCGTCCAACGCGGCCTCGCCGCCGTCTGATCCCGGGTTTCCAAAGGCCTCAGGCCTTTGGCGGGTCTAGGGCGGAGCCCTGGGAAGGCCGGTCAGGGCTTCGCCCCGACACCCCACCAAAGGGGTGACCCCTTTGGGATCCCGGATCTCAGCGTTGCTTGGCGTAGCGCTTGAGGGTGCGCTCGCGGCGGAGACGCGACAGGCGCTCGATCCAGAAGATGCCGTCGAGCTGGTCGATCTCGTGCTGCAGGCAGGCGCCGCGGAAGCCGTCGGCCTCCTCCTCCCGCTCGGAGCCGTCGAGGTCGCGGTAGCGCACCCGAACGCGCGCCGCCCGCTCCACCATCTCCGAGACGCCCGGCATCGAGACGCTGCCCTCGCGTGCTTCCGCGCGCTCGGGGGAGGCCTCGACGATCTCCGGGTTGCAGTAGAGCGTGGCGGGGCCGCCGGGCTCGGGCCGCAGCACCACGAGGCGCAGGGCCACGCCGATATGCGCCGCCGTCAGCCCCGCCGCCATCGCGGCGTCGAGGGTGTCGGAGAGGTCCTGCGCCAGGGCGCGCAGGTCGGCGTCGAAGGCCGTCACCGGCGCGCAGGGCGCGCGCAGGCGCGGATCGGGATAGCGGACGAGTGGGCGCGCCGGCACCGGGCTCAGCGCACCAGGGCGAGGGAGGCGCCGGATTTGGTGAGCGCGCCGTCGAGGGCGCCGCCGCCCTGGCGCAGCCGCGCCGCCACGGTGCCGCCGGCCTGATAGAGGTAGACCTCGCCGTCGCGGTAATCCCAGGCCGAGATCTTCGCGAGGTCCTTGTTGGCGCAGCCCGCCGTGCTCGCCTTGTAGAGGTCGAGGGAGGGCGCGCTCGACAGGGTGACCTTGCAGCTCGCCCCGGTGGCGTCCCGGGCGTCCCAGGAGCCGACCACCGAGGAGCGGCCGCCTGCGGTGACGGGGGGCGGGGGCGGCGGGGGCGCCACCGGCTCGGCGATGACGTTCGAGCCGGGGGGCGCGGCATTGGCGATCTGGGTGCCGGGGGCGGGCGGCGGCCCGTCCGGCGCGGCCGAGGCGCCGGGCGGCGGCGCCAGCGGCGAGGCGGTCACGGCACCCGAGGGGATCGCCGGGATCGGCGCGTCGAGGGAGGCCTGGGGGCCGGGCGCCCGGGTGCGCGGCCCCTCGACGCGGCTCGAGGAGCAGGCGCCGAGGCTGAGCGCGAGGGCGAGGGCGAACGGTGTCGACAGGTACAGGCGCGGCATCGACCTCTGGTCCCGAAACCCGCGCCGCGGAGGTGGCTGCGGCGCGCCCGCCTGACTTCGCCCCAAATGCGATGCCCGCAAGGCGAGCGGCCGAGCTTTGGCCGGCAAAGCCCCCTGCCCTCCGCCTTTTCCACCGGGTGTGGCGGGTGGGCCGCACCTCCCGGGCCGGGGCCGCCCGCCCGCTGTGGACGGGTTCCGGCGTCGTCGTGAAGCAAGTCGACGAATTCGATCTGGAACAACTCGAAAACATCGCGCTTGCAAAAGCATTGTCGCGCAGTCAGACCGCCTCGCCCGTCTTCAGGTCGGGCTGGGGAGGTCTTGTGCTATGATTGGACTTGTTAAAAACCACGCATCCGGGCTGGTTGCCGCGCTCCTGCTCGCATCCGTCGGGGCGGTGGCGGATGCGCGCGCCGCGGAAATCGTCGTGAAGACGCTCAACAGCGGGCCGGGCGGCGCGATGGTCTTCGATCCGGCCTTCGTGAAGCTCGCGCCCGGCGACACGATCAAGCTCGTGCCCACCGACAAGGGGCACAACATCGAGACGATCAAGGGCATGGCCCCGGAGGGCGCGCCGGTCGTCAAGACGGTGGTCGGCAAGGAGGAGACGCTGAGCTTCGACAAGCCGGGCATCTACGGCTTCAAGTGCTCGCCCCACTACCTGATGGGCATGGTCGCCCTGGTGGTGGTCGGCGACGACACGAGCAACCTGGAGGCCGCCAAGGCGGTCCAGCACGGCAAGCTCGCCCAGAAGCGCTTCGATCCGCTCTTCGCGCAAGTCCAGTAGCGAAGGTCCGGTCGGCGGCCGGCCGGGGCGCTCCCGCCCCGGCTGCCATTTCGGCGGAGAGCGCTCCGGGCGGGATCAGACCTCCCGCTCGACCATCATCTTCTTGATCTCGGCGATGGCCTTGGCCGGGTTCAGGTTCTTCGGGCAGGTATTGGCGCAGTTCATGATCGTGTGGCAGCGGTAGAGCCGGAACGGGTCGTGCAGCCCGTCGAGCCGCTCGCCCGTGTTCTCGTCGCGCGAGTCGATCAGCCAGCGATAGGCCTGGAGCAGGGCGGCGGGCCCCAGGAAGCGGTCGCCGTTCCACCAGTAGCTTGGGCAGCTCGTGGTGCAGCAGGCACAGAGGATGCACTCGTAGAGGCCGTCGAGGCGGGCGCGGTCCTCCGGCGTCTGGCGCCATTCCTTCTCGGGGGCCGGGGTCTCGGTCTGCAGCCAGGGCTCGATCGCGGCGTGCTGGGCAAAGAAGTTGGTCAGGTCCGGCACCAGATCCTTCAGCACCGGCATGTGCGGCAGCGGGTAGATCCGGATCGCGCCGTCCTTGTCCTTGCGGGTGAGGATCGGCAGCGCGTTGTCGGGGCTCTTGCACTCGTCGATGCCCATCGTGCAGGCGAGCGTGTTCTGCCCCTCGATGTTCATGGCGCAGGAGCCGCAGATGCCCTCGCGGCAGGAGCGGCGGAAGACCAGCGTCGAGTCGACCGTGTTCTTGATCCACAGCAGCGCGTCGAGCACCATCGGCCCGCAATCGTCGCGGTCGACCTGATAGGTGTCGATGCGCGGATTGGCGCCGTCATCCGGGTTCCAGCGGTAGATCCGGAAGGTCTGGAGGTTCTTGGCCCCCGCCGGCGCCGGCCAGGACTTGCCCTCGCGGAGCTGCGAGTTCTTGGGGAGGGAGAATTGGGCCATCTGTCAGGGGATCCTGTCGCTGGTCAGGGCGCCGCGAGAGCGGCCTCTCCCTGGAGGCCCGGCGCGGGTTCCGCGCCGTTGGCCGAGCTTGAAACGGACCTTGCGCCTCAGTACACGCGCGCCTTCGGCTCGATGTACTGGATCTCGTTCGACATCGTGTAGGTGTGGACCGGTCGGTAATCGATGATGACCTGGTGCGCGGCCTCGTCGAGCCAGGAGAGGGTGTGCTTCATCCACTCCTTGTCGTCGCGGTCGGGGAAGTCCTCGCGGGCATGGGCACCGCGGGATTCCGGCCGGTTGGCCGCCGATTCCATCGTCACCACCGCCTGGCCGATCAGGTTGTCGAACTCCAGGGTCTCCAAGAGGTCGGTGTTCCAGATCAGCGAGCGGTCGGTGATCTTGATGTCGGCCGCCGCGTTCCAGACCTTGTGGATCAGGCCCTTGCCCTCCTCCAGCACCTCGCCGGTGCGGAAGACGGCGCAGTTGTTCTGCATGGTCTTCTGCATCTCGAGGCGGAGCTCCGCGGTGGAGGTCGAGCCGTCGGCGTAGCGGAAGCGGTCGAGGCGCTCGAGCGCCTTGTCGGTGGCCTCCTTCGGGGCGTCCTGCACGCGGCCGTTGGCCTCGACGATGTCGGCGCAGCGCAGGCCGGCCGCGCGGCCGAACACCACGAGGTCGATCAGCGAGTTCGAGCCGAGGCGGTTGGCCCCGTGCACCGAGACGCAGGCCGCCTCGCCGATCGCCATCAGGCCGGGCACCACGGTGTCGGGGTTGCCGTCCTTCAGGGTCAGCACCTCGCCGTGATAGTTCGTGGGGATGCCGCCCATGTTGTAGTGCACGGTCGGCAGGACCGGGATCGGCTCCTTCGTCACGTCGACGCCCGCGAAGATCTTGGCGCTCTCCGAGATGCCCGGCAGGCGCTCGTGGAGGATCTTCGGGTCGAGATGGTCGAGGTGCAGGAAGATGTGGTCCTTGTTCTTGCCCACGCCCCGGCCGGCGCGGATCTCCATGGTCATGGAGCGCGAGACCACGTCGCGCGAGGCGAGATCCTTCGCGGAGGGCGCGTAGCGCTCCATGAAGCGCTCGCCCTCGGAATTCGTCAGGTAGCCGCCCTCGCCGCGCGCGCCCTCGGTGATCAGGCAGCCCGCGCCGTAGATGCCGGTCGGGTGGAACTGCACGAACTCCATGTCCTGCAGCGGCAGGCCGGCGCGCAGCACCATGCCGCCGCCGTCGCCGGTGCAGGTATGGGCCGAGGTGGCGGAGAAGTAGGCGCGCCCGTAGCCGCCGGTGGCCAGGATGACCATCTGGGCGCGGAAGCGGTGGATCTCGCCGGTGGCCTGGTCCATGGCGATGACGCCGCGGCAGCGCCCGTCCTCGTCCATGATCAGGTCGAGGGCGAAGTACTCGATGAAGAAGTTGGTCTGGTTCCGAACCGCCTGCCCGTAGAGGGTGTGGAGCATGGCGTGCCCCGTGCGGTCGGCCGCGGCGCAGGTGCGCTGGGCGGTGCCCTTGCCGTAATCGGTGGTCATGCCGCCGAAGGGCCGCTGGTAGATCTTGCCCTCGGCCGTGCGCGAGAAGGGCACGCCCCAATGCTCCAGCTCGTAGACGGCGGCCGGCGCGTTGCGGACGAGGTACTCGATCGCGTCCTGGTCGCCGAGCCAGTCCGACCCCTTCACGGTGTCGTACATGTGCCAGCGCCAGTCGTCCGGGCCCATATTGCCGAGCGAGGCCGAGATGCCGCCCTGCGCGGCGACCGTGTGCGAGCGGGTCGGGAAGACCTTGGTGATGCAGGCCGTGCGCAGGCCTGCCTGGGAGCAGCCGACGGTGGCGCGAAGCCCCGCGCCGCCGGCGCCCACGACGACGACGTCGAAGGTGTGGTCGTTGATGGTGTAGGCGGGACGCGTCCCGTTGGTGCCGGCGGCCATGATGGGGCTCCTCGGTTCCTAAGTCAGACGAGGCGGGCGAGGCCCACGCGCAGGATCGCGTAGAGGCAGGCCACGGCGACGATGACCGCGTAGAAGGTGTTGGCGAACAGGGCCGCGAAGCGCAGCGCCTTGTCGTGCACGTAGTCCTCGATGATCACCTGCATGCCGATGCGCATGTGGAGCGTGACGGAGAGGACGGCGAGGATCAGGATGATGGCGACGAGCGGGTGGCCCATCAGCGCCACCGCCTCGGGGTAGGGCCGGCCCGCCATCATCGCCACGATGATCACGAAGGCGATCATCAGGGGCGCGTTGGCGGCGGCGGTGACGCGCTGGAACCACCAATGGCCGGCCCCGTGCCCGGAGGCGCCGAGGCCGCGCACGCGGGCGCGCGGGGTGCGGATCGAGACGGTCGTGTCCTGGCGGTTGTCGGCCATGTTACGCCTCCGTCAGCGCAGGATCAGGGCGGCGGCCCAGATCACGAGGGTGAGGATCACGGAGCCGATCAGCGTGCCGCGCGAGAGGCTCATGCGGGTCGAGCGGTCGAGGCCGACGCCGAAATCCCACACGAAGTGGCGCAGGCCCCCCAGCATGTGGTGCATCAGGATCCAGGTGTAGCCGAACAGCACGATCCGCCCGATCCACGAGCCGAAGAACCAGCCCACCCAGGCATAGGCGGCGGGGCCGGAGGCGAGCGCCACCAGCCAGATCGCCACGAGGGCCGTGCCGCCGTAGAGGGCGGTGCCGGTGACGCGGTGGAACACCGACATCGCCATGGTCCAGGTCCAGCGGTAGATCTGGAGATGCGGCGAGAGGGGTTGGGCCACGGTCGGCCGGGCGGTCGGTGCCATCGTGTCGGGCCTCGCAGTTGCGAACTGGTGCGTCTCTAAACTGGTAGGGCTGGGGATCCGAGGGGCAAGCCGCAATGCGGCATGAGCGATCGGCGGTTCTGTCACATTTGTGACCGGGACCGTCATCCCCAGATGCGCCCTCCCGGGCGCTCCCTCGGCGGCTCTCATGGCAGCCTCCCGAGGGCGCGCCACCACAGGTAGTTCAACGGCGTCGCAACAAGGAATGATGCGATGCCGAAGGCGAGGGTCAGGCGGGTGGCGTCGCGCAACGACACGCCGCCGAGCTCCCGCGCGAACACGATCGGCGGCGCTTGGTAGGGGAAGAACAGGGTGCTGTAGCCCGCGACCTGCACCATCACCACGCTCATGGGATCGAGCCCGCTCGCCCGCGCCAGCTCTCCGGCCAGCGCCGTGTAGAGGGCCGGCGCCCCGTTGGCGGTGACGAGGAGCGTCAGCGCCACCGAGATGCCGGTGAGCACCGCGTAATTGAGGCCGTTCGCGCCGGGCTCAAGGGGGGCGAGCGCCAGCAGCGCCTGTCCGAGCCGGGCGCCGAGCCCGGTCGCGGTGACGAGGGCCACGAGGCCGAGCAAAGCCGCGATGTAGAAGCCGGTGCGCAGGGAGATCTGCCCGAACGCCTCGGCGCCGACCACGCCCACCCGCGGCATCAGGCAGACCACGCCGGCGGCGAGCCCGACCCAGGCGGGGGCGATGCCGTGCAGGCTGTCGGTGACCCAGAGCGCCAGGGTGAGGCCGAGGATCACCATCAGCCGGCGCTCGGCCGGGCTCGGTGGCGGCAGGGCCTCCGGCGGCGCCGCCCCCCGTTCCAGCCGGTCGGGGAAGATCCGCACGACGAGCGCGGTGAGGAGGACGCCCTTCACCAGGGCGAGCACCGGCCCGTGCAGCCAGAGATAGGGCAGGTAGGCGAGGTGCAGGCCGAGCAGGCTCTCGGCGGCGCCGGCCATCACGAGGTTCGGCACGTTGGCGGGCAGGATCGCCGCCGACAGGATCGGCGTCGCCACGCCCACCGCCAGCACCGCGCCGACGCGCCCGGGCCGGCCCGCGCCGAGGCCGAAGGCGTCGCAGAGCGCCACCGTCACCGGGATCATCAGGGCGATGCGCCCGAGATTGGAGGGCATCACGAAGGCCAGCGCCACGCTGAAGCCGACGAGGCCGCCGATGAAGCGCGGATAGGATCCGCCGAGATGGCCGGCGAGCTGGCGGCCGAGGCGGGCGCCGAGGCCCGTGCGCGTCATCGCCTGGCCGACGATCATGCCGCCGAGCACCAGCCAGAAGGCGGAGGCCGCGAAGCCTGAGAACACCGTGTCCGCCGTGCCGAGCCGCAGCAGCATGGCGAGGGCGAAGAACAGCAGCGCGGTGACGATCTCCGGCACCAGCGCCGTCGCCCACAGGCCCATGCACAGCACGAGCAGGGCGCCGGTCGCCCAGATGGCCGCCTCTCCATGCATGCAGGATCCCCCGAACGAGGCGGCAGCTTTTTGCCGGTTTGGAATCCTTCGCAATTCGGGACTCGTTGACGGAGCCTTCGCGAATGGCGAAGGCTCCGCTTTTTCCCTCCCCCTTGCGGGAAGGGGTCAGGGGTGGGGGTGGTGCAGAAGGCACCGCTGCGATCCATCCTGTACCACCCCCACCTCCAACTCCTCCTCGCAAGGGGAGGAGAGCAGGTCCGGCTTGACAATGTTCCTGTTTTGTGCTCATTTGCCCGCACCTGCCGCCCGGCATCGCAGGAGCGATCCTGAGATGCCTTTC
>NZ_CABFVH010000042.1 GCF_902141855.1 Methylobacterium dankookense
GAACCGGAAACGGCCATTCCGCTGTCGGCACAGGAGGTTAAGGGGGCTTAGCCCCGATGCTCCCAAACCAGGTGCGCTACCAGACTGCGCTACACCCCGCCACGCCTGCGTTTTACGGATTCCGCGGCGCAGCGGCAAGGCTGATCCTGCCCGCTTGACCCCGCTCTCCCCGCGACCCACCTCCGGCTGCGCGAGGGGGATGCACGAGGACGACGATGATCGATCTCCACTACTGGCCGACGCCGAACGGCCACAAGGTCACGATGTTCCTGGAGGAGACCGGCCTGCCCTACCGGATCCAGCCGGTGAACATCGGGGCGGGCGAGCAGTTCAAGCCGGATTTCCTGGCGATCGCCCCGAACAACCGCATGCCCGCGATCGTCGATCACGCGCCCGCGGGCGGCGGCGCGCCGATCGCGCTGTTCGAATCGGGCGCGATCCTGCTCTACCTCGCCGAGAAGACCGGGCGCTTCCTCCCCGCCGACATCCGCGGCCGGGCCGAGGTGCTGCAATGGCTGTTCTGGCAGATGGGCGGCCTCGGGCCGATGCTCGGCCAGAACCACCACTTCTCGCAATACGCGCCCGAGAAGGTGCCCTACGCGATCAACCGCTACCTCAACGAGACCAACCGCCTCTACGGCGTGCTCGACCGGCGGCTCGCCGACCGCCCCTACGTGGCCGGCACCGACTACAGCATCGCCGACATGGCCTGCTATCCGTGGATCGTGCCTTACGAGAAGCAGGGCCAGAACCTCGACGACCACCCGAACCTGAAGCGCTGGTTCGAGAGCGTGCGCGACCGCGCCGGCACGGTCGCCGCCTACGCCAGGGGACCGGAGGTCAACCCGAACCTCGGCCAGACCATGAGCGAGGACGCCAAGAAGGTGATGTTCGGGCAGACGGCCGCGAACACGAAGCGCTGAGGGACCTCTCCCGCATCCTGGCGGGAGCCTGTCCGTTCGCACAACGCCTCGCGGACGAGGCGCGGGTTCCCTCTCCCGTTCGGGAGAGGGGGCACGTCGCGGCTCACCTGCATCCCTGGAAGCCGAATTCCCTTCATCCGGCCCGCTTCGAGGACCTGCCCGACCTGGGGCGGGAGACCCCGGGCGGATTACCCCTTACGTCCGCAACGCCTCCAGCGGCACCGGTGCCGCGTGGGGCCGGCTGCCCAGCATCGCATCGATCAGCGCCAGCACCTCGGCCCGGCCGACATTGGCGGCCGGCTCGAAGGGCGTCCAGGTCTGGGTGAAGTCGAGGCGCTCGAACACGTCGCGGTAGCGGCGCAGCTCGTTCACGGTCAGCGGTACGCCGCGCACGAAGGCCTTGTGGGCCGAGATGGTCCGCGCCCGGCGGAAATCCGCCGGATCGAGCTCGAACTTCAGCGCGTCGCCGCAGAAGCAGATCTTCCGCTCGCGGTCGAACAGCACCGCATGCCCGTCGAAATGGCCGGCGGTCCGGTGCAGCTCCAGCCCGGGCAGCGGCTCGAGGAAGTCGTCGTAGGGCCAGGAGACCTGCAGCGCCGCGCTCCAGGTGAAGTCGGCCGCCGGCAGGCAGAGCTCTGGATCGAAGCGGTCCTGCAGTTGCACCAGCGCGCCGTAGGAATGCGGGTGCGAGGCCGAGAGCACCTGCATGCCGCCGAGCCGTTCGATCTGGTCGAGGGCCGCCTCGCTGAAGACCGGGCAGCCCTCGAAGCCCATATTCCCGTTCTCGGTCCGGATCAGGTAGGCGGATGGCCCGATGCCGGAGACGGGCTCGTTCCAGAAGCGCCAGATTCCCGGCTCCAGCTCCTGCCAGTGGCAGGGGAAGGCGGCCTGCGCCTCCGCCGCCGTGCGGAAGCGCCAGCCGTCCTGCGGCACCACGTGGCGGGCGTCCAGGCACATCGGGCAGGCGGGCGGCGCCTCGAAATGGCGCTGCCAGAAGCCGCAATTGTCGCAGGTATAGGCGGGCAGCTTCAGGGCGCCCGCGAAGGGCAGGTAACCGGGCACGGGACTCAGCTCGCGGCTCGAGGATCGTTCCGAGAGCGGTATCAGGCCGCGCGCCTGAACGCAGCCCGAGCGGGGGCTAATAAAAAACCCGCCGGCCTCGCGGCCGGCGGGTTCGTGTCGTCGGGTTCGACCTTGGATTCGACCCCGGATCAGTGCGCCGGGCTCGGATGGCCGTGGCCGGGCTCCTCGGCATGCGGGTCCTTGCCGCGCTTCTTGGCGATCCAGATCACGAAGCGGCGGATCACCACGTAGAAGACCGGCGTCAGGAACAGGCCGAAGAAGGTCGCGCCGATCATCCCGAAGAACACCGCCGTGCCGAGCGCCTGGCGCATCTCGGCGCCCGGGCCCGTGGCGATCACGAGCGGCAGGGTGCCGAGGATGAAGGCGAAGGCCGTCATCAGGATCGGGCGCAGGCGCAGCTTGCAGGCCTGGACCGCCGCCTCGACGGGCCCCTTGCGCTCGTTCTCCTCGATGTCGTGGGCGAATTCCACGATCAGGATGGCGTTCTTGGCGGCGAGGCCGATGAGCACGATCAGGCCGATCTGGGTCAGGATGTTGTTGTCCTGCCCCCTGAGCTGCACCCCGAACAGGGCGGCGAGCACGCCTGTGGGCACCACCAGCAGGATCGCGAGCGGCAGCGCCCAGGATTCGTACTGTGCGGCGAGCACGAGGAAGACGAGCAGCACGCCGAGCGCGAAGACGTAGATCGCCGTGCCGCCGGCCGCCTTCTGCTGGTAGGCGATCTCGGTCCAGTCGTAGGAATATCCGTCGGGCAGGCTCTTCTTGGCGATCTCCTCCATGGCGTCGAGCGCCTGGCCGGTGGAGATGCCGGGCTGGGCCACGCCCTGGACCGGCACCGAGTAGTAGAGATTGAAGCGCTGCACGATCTGCGGGCCGGTGATCTCGCGGATCGTGGCGAGCGTGCCCATCGGCACCAGGGCGCCGGTGGAGGAGCGCACCTTGAGCTGCTCGATATCCTGCTTGGAGACGCGGAACTGCGCGTCGCCCTGCACGCGCACCTGATAGATGCGGCCGAGCGTGTTGAAGTCGTTGACGTAGGCGCCGCCGAGCGCCGCCTGCACCGTCGAGAAGACGTTGCCGAGCGGCACGTTCAGCATCCGCGCCACCGTGCGGTCGATGTCGAGATAGAGCTGCGGCGTGTCGTTGCCGAAGGTGGTGAACACCCGCGTCACATCCTTGCTCTGGTTGGCTTGGCCGAGCAGTTCGCCGACATTGGCGAGCAGCGGGCCGATGGCCGAGGATTGCCGGCTCTCGATCTGCATCTTGAAGCCGCCGCCCTGGCCGAGGCCGCGCACGGGCGGGGGCGGGATCACGATGATCCGGGCCTCCTGGATGTTGGCGGTCGCCTTCAGCACGTCGCCGGTGATGACGGCGGCCGAGCGGCCCTTGGTCGCCCGCTCCTTGGCACCCGCGAGCGTGATGAACATCACGCCCGAATTGGTGGTGTTGGTGAAGGTGGCACCGTCGAAGCCCGCGATGATGACGGTGTTCGTCACGCCCTCGATCTTGCGGGCCTCCGCGGCGGCGCGGTTCACCACCTCGGTGGTGCGGTCGAGCGAGGCGCCGGAGGGGAGCTGCACCACGCCGATCAGGTAGCCCTGGTCCTGGTCGGGGATGAAGCCCGTGGGCGTGGTGCGGGCGAGGTGGAGCGTGCCCGCGATCACCGCCGCGTAGACGAGCAGCATCGCGATCAGGCCGATCGTGTAGGTGGTCAGCCCGTGGATCGTGCGCGAATAGCCGTGCGACAGCCAGTCGAAGCCGCGGTTGAACAGGCTCGCCAGCCAGTTGACGAAGCGGGTGAGGAAGAACTTCGGCTTGGCATGCGCGTGGTGCGGCTTCAGGAGCAGCTTGCAGAGCGCCGGCGACAGGGTCAGCGAGTTGAAGGCCGAGATCAGGGTCGAGGCCGCGATGGTGAGCGCGAACTGCTTGTAGAACTGCCCCGAGATGCCGGGGATGAAGGCGGTCGGAATGAACACCGCCGCCAGCACCAGCGCGATGGCGACGACGGCCGAGCCCACCTCGTCCATGGTCTTGTGCGCGGCCTCGCCGGGCGAGAGCCCCTCGGCCATGTTGCGCTCGACGTTCTCGACCACGACGATGGCGTCGTCGACCACGATGCCGATGGCGAGCACCAGCCCGAACAGGGTCAGGTTGTTGAGCGAGAAGCCGAAGGCCGCCATCGCCGCAAAGGTGCCGACCAGCGAGACGGGAATCGCGAGCACGGGGATCAGGGCCGTGCGCCAGCTCTGGAGGAAGACGAGCACCACGATCACGACGAGGCCGACCGCCTCGAACAGGGTCTTGTAGACCTCGTGGATCGATTCCTCGATGAACTCCGTCGGGTTGTAGGCGATGCGGTACTCGACGTCCGGCGGGAAGTTCTTCTTCAGGTTCTCCATCACGTTGCGGACGGAGGCGGCCGCATCGAGGGCGTTGGTGCCGGGGCGCTGGAAGGCGCCGATGCCCACCGCCGGCGTCGCGTTGAGGAAGGAGTTCGTCGTGTAGTCCTTCTGGCCCATCTCGACGCGGGCCACGTCCTTCACCCGCACGAGCCGGCCGTCGGAGGCCTTGACGATCACCTCCGCGAACTCTTCCGGCGTCTGGAAGCGCCCTTGCGATTGCACCACGAGCTGGAAGGCCTGGCCCGTCGCCGCGGGCGGCGAGTTCAGCGCGCCGGCCGCCACCTGCACGTTCTGCTCCTGCAGCGCCGTGGTGATGTCGTTGGTGGTCAGGCCGTAGGCGGCGAGCTTCTGGGGATCGAGCCAGATGCGCTCGGCGTATTCGTTGCCGCCGAAGATCGTGATGTCGCCGACGCCGTCGAGGCGCAGCAGCTCGTCGCGGATGTTCAGGTAGATGTAGTTGGCCAGGTAGTTCTGGTCGTAGGTCTTGTTCGGCGACAGCAGGTGCACGACCAGCATCAGGTCGGGCGAGGCCTTGCGCACGGTGACGCCGAGGTTGCGCACGTCCGGCGGCAGGCGGGGCTGGGCCACCGAGAGACGGTTCTGGACGAGGACGTTCGCGATATCGAGGTTGGTGCCGACCTTGAAGGTCACCGTCAGCAGCATGTTGCCGTCGTTCGTGGACAACGACGTCATGTAGAGCATGTTGTCGACGCCGTTGACCTCCTGCTCGATCGGCGTCGCGATGGTCGCGGCCACCGTCTCGGCGTTGGCGCCGGGGAAGGAGGCGCGCACCGTCACGGTCGGCGGCACGATCTCGGGGTACTGCGAGACCGGCAGCGTCTCGTAGGCGACGAAGCCGAGAAGCAGGAAGATGATCGAGGTGACCGAGGCGAAGATCGGCCGGTCCACGAAGAAATGGGCAAAGCGCATCGGTCTAACCTCTCGGCCGGCCTCCCGAAGGCGCCGCCTCGCGTCCCTTGCGTGTCGTGAGGGCCGCTCCCGCCCCGCGGGTGCGGCCCTTGGCTGTCATGGCGCGGGGCGCGGCCCGCTCAGGTCCTGCTCGGGGGCAGCGTCTGCGATTCCGGCGTCACCTTGGCGCCCGGGCGGACGCGGGCGAGGCCGTTGATGACCACGGTCTCGTCGCCCTTCAGCCCCTCGCGGATCACCCGGTAGCCGTCGACCTTGGGACCGAGCTTGACCTCGCGGGCCGAGACCGTGCCGTCCTCGGAGACGAGGTAGACGATGCGCTTGTCCTGGTTGGCGGAGATCGCCTCGTCGGGCAGCATCACGCCCTGGAAGGGCTTGGTCGCCGGCATCGAGACGATGCCGAACAGGCCGGGCTTGATGAACCCGTCCGGGTTCTCGACGGTGGCGCGGAGCAGCACCGTGCCGGTCTGGTTGTCGACGCGGTTGTCCACGAAGTCGAGGGTGCCCTTGCGGGTCGGCTTCTGCTCGCCGGTGAGGGCGATCATGATCGGCACGCCCTTGCCGCGCTGGGTCTGGCCCATGCCGATGCCGAGGCTCGCCTGGTACTTGAGGAAGGATTTCTCGTCGACGGTGAAGCCGAAATAGATCGGGTCGAGCGAGACGATCGTCGTCAGCATCGTCTGGTCGGTGATGACGATGTTGCCTTCCGTGACGCGCCGCTGGCTGGTGCGCCCGTCGATCGGCGACTTCACCTCGGTGAAGTCGTAGTTGAGCTGAGCGTTGCGGAGCGCCGCCTCGGCGCTGTCGACATCCGCCTGCGCCGTCTGCGAGGCCTGCCGGCGCTGGTCGGTGACCTGCTCGGAGATGTTGCCGCCCCGCGACAGCGTCTGGGCGCGCTCCAGGTCCGTCTGCGTGAAGGAGAGGCGCGCCTTGGCCGAGGTCAGCGCGGCCTGGGCCTGCTCCAGGGCCGCCTTGTAGGGCCGGCGGTCGATCACGAAGAGCACGTCGCCCTTCTTCACCGTGGCGCCGTCCGTGAACTGGATCTTGTCGAGATAGCCGGTGACGCGGGCGCGCACCTCGACGAACTCGATCGGGTCGAACCGGCCCGTATACTGGTCCTGCTCCACGATCTCGCGGACCACGGGCTTGGCCACCGTCACCTTGGGCGGCGGACCGCCGGGGGCCTGGGCGAGGGCCGCGCCGCCGGGATACGCGGCGAGCACGGCGAGGAGCGGGAGGAGGCGGACGAGCCGGCTGCGCATGGTGTGGTCCCTGAGCATCGGCCCGCCGGCCGCGGCGAAGCCTGCGGGCGGGGATGCGTGGTCTGAGGGTTCCGAGACGATGTCCCGCACGCTGGCAGGCGCGGGCCGGGTCCGGCTCCTGCGCCCTAGTCCCTCGCGCGGAACCGGGTTGTGCGGCATCGCACACGGCGTGGCCGTTTCGCCGATTCGTCCCGGCCGAAACGGGTGGGTATGCGGATTACTCAACCGCCTCACCGGCGGCGTACCAGTCCTTGAAGCCGCCGCGGTAATGCTCCTCGGTGGCGTGGCCGGCGCTCTGCATGGCGTGGAGCGCGTGGAGCGAGCGCACGCCCGCGGCGCAGGCGAAGACCGGGCGCCGCCCGTCCTGCCGGATCAGGTCGGACAGGGCGGCCGGATCGAAGGCGGAGAGCGGGTGCGTGACGGCGCCGGGGATGTGGCCGCCCTCGTATTCGTGGGGCTCGCGCACGTCGATCACCAGCATCGTCCCGTCGGCGAGCCCCTTCTTGACCGTATCCCGGTCGAGATCGACCACACGCATCGGCAGACTTCCTCCCGCAGGCCGACCCCGGCAGGGGCACGGCTGCCATCCTCGGTTCCGCGGGCTCCGCGGGCGAAAAGCGCCTCTGCATCGGGGAGAGGACGTGGCGGGGACGCGGCGGTCCCGCCCGATCCTCCCGAGGCTGCGCGGCGGCGAAAAGCGCCGCGCCTTCGGTGGGCTGACGCTTTTCCTTATTCGTCAGCCCCGCCGGGCGCAACACAGCGTTGTGCGTGCGGCCGGTATCGTGACACCGGACCGCGCCCCGCTTGCAGGCCGTCCCCTTCCCGGCGGAACGCCCTATCTTGCCGCCATGCCCGGCCCGCTCACCCACCGCCCGGCCCGCGCCGCGCTCATCCTCCTCGCCCTGCTTGCCGCGGCGCCCGCCGCCGCGCAGGCGCCCGCGGTGCTGGAGCGCCCCCCCGCGACCCAGGAGCGCGCGCCCGCGGCCCGGGACCCCGTCCCGATCCCCTCCCAGGAGGCGCGGATCCTGCCAGCGCTGGCCCCCCGCGGCATGGTCGCCTCGCAGGAGGCGCGCGCGACGCGGATCGGCATCGAGGTGCTGAAGCGGGGCGGCAACGCGGTGGACGCGGCGGTGGCGGTGGGCTTCGCGCTGGCCGTGACCCTGCCCCAGGCGGGCAATCTCGGGGGCGGCGGCTTCATGCTCGTCCACCTCGCCGACCGCAACGAGACGGTGGCGATCGATTATCGCGAGACCGCGCCGCAGGCCGCCACCGCCGACATGTTCCTGAAGGCCGACGGCGAGCCCGACCGCGACGCCTCGACCAACGGCGGAAAGGCGGTGGGCGTGCCGGGCACCGTGCGGGGCCTCGCGGAGGCGCACCGGCTCTACGGCTCCGGCACACTCAGCCTCGCCGACCTGATCGCCCCGGCCGAGCGCCTCGCCCGCGAGGGAATCGGCGTCGAGGGGGGCCTGGCCGATTCGCTGCCGCAGGTGGCGGGGCTCCTCGGCCGCTGGCCCTCGACGCGGGCGGTGTTCTTCAACGGCGAGCGCGTGCGCGGCCGCGGCGAGACCCTGGTCCAGACCGACCTCGCCGACACCCTGCGGACGATCGCCGAGCGCGGGCCGGACGCCTTCTACAGGGGGCCGGTCGCGGAGCGGATCGCCGCCGCGGTGAAGGCGGCCGGCGGCGTCATGACGCCGGAGGATCTCGCGGGCTACGCGGTCGAGCTGCGCAAGCCCGTGCGCGGCTCCTATCGCGGCTACGACATCGTCTCGATGCCGCCGCCCTCCTCGGGCGGCATCCACCTGATCCAGATCCTCAACATCCTGGAGGGGTTCGATCTCGCCGGGATGGGCGCGGGCTCGGCCGCGGCCCTGCACACCCTCGCCGAGGCGATGAAGCCCGCCTATGCCGACCGCGCGACCTATCTCGGTGACCCGGACCGGGTGAAGGTGCCGGTGAGGGGTCTGCTCTCGAAGGGCTACGCCGCCAGCCTGCGCGCCGCCATCGACCCGCAGCGGGCGCGCCCCGCCGACGCGATCCGGGCCGGCGACCCGCTCCCTTACGAATCCGACCAGACCACGCATTTCTCGGTGGTGGACGCGGCCGGCAACGCGGTGGCCAACACCTACACCCTCAACTTCTCCTACGGGATCGGCCTGATCGCCGAGGGCACGGGCGTGCTCCTCAACAACGAGATGGATGACTTCTCGGCCAAGACCGGCGCGCAGAACGCCTACGGGCTGGTCGGCAGCGACGCGAACGCGGTGGCGCCGGGCAAGCGCCCGCTCTCCTCGATGACGCCGACCTTCGTGTTCAGGGACGGGCGCCTGTTCCTCGTCACCGGCAGCTCCGGCGGCAGCCGCATCATCACCACGGTGCTGCAGGTCATCGTGAACCTGATCGACTTCCGCATGAACCTCGCCGAGGCGGTGACCGCCCCGCGCATCCACCACCAGTGGCGCCCGGACGTGCTGCTCGCCGAGGAGGGCCTCTCCCCCGACACCCTGGCCCTGCTCAAGGCCCGGGGCCACGCGGTGAAGGTCGGCGCCACCTCGGGCTCGGCCAATTCCGTGATGCGCCTCGACGGCCTGCTCGCCGGCTCCTCCGACCCGCGCCAGCGCAGCACGCTGGCGGACGGATATTGAGGTCGGACTTGGTCCGCGGAGCGAAGGCGAGCTAAAGGGACCCGCGCGTCCGCACGGGTCCCCATGCTCTTCCTCCGCTCCCTCGCCTTCAACCTCGGCTTCTACGCGCTGACCACGATCGTCGCGCTCGGCTGCCTGCCGGCCCTCGTGGCCCGGCGCCCGGTGCTCGGCGTCGCCCGGCTCTGGGCCCGCGGCGGGATCTGGCTGCTGCGGGTCGCGGCCGGCATCCGGGTGGAGTTCCGCGGCCTGGAGAACATCCCCAAGGGGCCGATCCTCGTCGCGGCGAAGCACCAGTCGGCCCTGGAGACCCTGGCCCTCTGCACGATCTTTCCCGAATTCGCCTACATCCTGAAACGGGAGCTGCTCTTCGTCCCCGTCGTCGGCTGGTACTTCGCGCGCGGGGGGATGATCGCGATCGACCGCTCCAAGGGCAGCCGTGCGATGGCCCTGATGAACACGGCCGCCGCCGACGCGATCGCGCATGGGCGCCAGATCATCATCTTCCCCGAGGGCACGCGCCGGCCGACCAACGCGCCGCCGGTCTACAAGCAGGGCCTCTCGCACCTCTACGCGGCGCTCGCCGTGCCCTGCCTGCCGGTGGCGCTCAATACCGGCCTGTTCTGGCCCCGCCGCGGCTTCCTGCGCCGGCCCGGCACGGCGGTGATCGAGGTCCTGCCGCCGATCCAGCCGGGAATGGAGCGCGCCGCCTTCCATGCCGAGATGCTGGAGCGGATCGAGACCGCCTCGAACGCCCTGCTCGATGCCGGACGGGCGGAGCTCGCCGCGAACGGCCATCCGGTGCCCGGCCCGCAGGGCGAGACCCCGGCCGGCACCCCGGCCGCCTGATCCCCGTCGCGGACGTGCGCTACCGCACGCGGCAGAGTGCCGCCGCGGGCTCGCGCGCGCTTGCGCGCGCCGCGGGGAATCCCATCTCAGGCCTGTGATCCGGCGGCCTTGACGCCTGTGGAGAACGCAGGGTAGAACAGAACAAATGGCGAACAAACGAGCCCTGTCCTGGTCGGCCGCGCTCCGCGACCTGAAGGACGATCGCACACGGAGGCAGGACGTGCGGGAAGAACGCCTCAGAACGACGGCCGGCCTGCGCGGCAGCCCAGCCCTCGCGCTCTCGGCCTGGCGGGGCCGCTCGGGCAAGCGCTACGTGGTGGGCGTGCACGCCATCGAGGAGCAGCCGGACCTCTCCGAGATCGGCGAGGCCGTGGTCATGGCCGTGCGGCGCGACACCGCCGGCATCGCCCAGCTCGTCTCGGTGGCGAGTTCCGGCGAGAGCCCGCGCGAGCACCTGCAGCGCACCTGGCTCGCCCGGGTCCGGACCTCCGGCGCGACCGAGATGCACGTCCATCGCCTCGCCGAGAACGAGGCTGCCCGCGCCGCCATCGTCGAGGATTTGTCGGTCGAGGGAGCCTGAACCGGCCGGTACCCCGCGCACATCGCCGTCCCTTGCCGCCCCTTGCATCGTCCCGCGCATTGCGGGAGGGGGAACGGGCCGGCCCCGTGCCGGCGGCGACGAGGCGAGGATTCATGGCGCAGAACGGCGCGAACCCGGCCGGCGGCCTCTCCGAGGCCCCGCCTCCCGCAAGCCGGCGGCGCGGCCGCCTCGGCCTGTTCCTGCCCTTCATCCTGCTGGGCCTCGTCGTCGCGCTCTGGTCGGCCGGCTGGTTCTACGTCCGCGACCGGGCGGGCCGCGAGATCGACGGCTGGCTCGCCCGCGAGGCCGCCGCGGGCCGGGCCTGGACCTGCGCCGACCGCTCGATCACCGGCTACCCCTTCCGGCTGGAGCTGCGCTGCGGCTCGCTGGCGCTGGCCCGCTCGGATGGCGGCTTCACCCTCGGGCCGCTCACGGCGGTCGTCCAGATCTACCAGCCGCGCCACGCCCTGTTCGAGGCGGCGGGCCCGTTCCAGGTCCGCCAGGGCGACCTGACCGGCGAGGCCCGCTGGACCGCCCTGCGCGGCAGCTTCCACGGCACGGCGGACGGCTTCCTGCGCGCTTCGCTGGCGGTCGACGGGCCGCAGATCGACGTGGCCGGGGCCGTGCCGGAGCCCGTCTCGGTCGCGGCCCAGCATCTGGAACTGCATGCCCGCCCGACGCCCGGCCGCTTCGACAGCGACGGGGCGGTCGATATCAGCCTGCGCCTCACCCAGGCGCTCGCGCCGATCGCCGACGCGCTCGTCGGTAACCGCGACCCGGCCGACCTCGCCCTCGACGCGACCCTGACCCGGGCGACCGTGCTGCGCACCGGCACCGTGGCGCGGGAGCTGGAGAAATGGCGTCAGGCCGAGGGCAGCCTCGACATCGCGGGCCTGTCGCTGGTGAAGGGCGCGAACCGCGTCCAGGCCAAGGGCAGCCTCGACATCGACGAGGCCCACCGCCCGGCCGGGCAGATCGACCTGCGCGCCGCGGGCGTCGAGGGGCTGGTCGCCGGCCTCGTCGGCCAGCGCTACGGCGCCGATCGCGGCGCCCTCGTCGGCAACCTGATCGGCGGCCTCCTCGGCAGCCTCGCCAAGCCGCGCGGGGCCGAGGCTGCGGTCCCGGGCGAGGCGCCGCTGAAGCCGCTGCCCCCCTTGCGCCTCGTGGACGGGCGCCTCCTGTTCGGCCCCTTCCAGATCCCGAACGTGCGCCTGCCCGCCCTCTACTGAATCCGGGTTTCGAAAGGGGTCACCCCTTTCGCGGGTCCAGGGCGGAGCCCTGGAAATGCCCGTCAGGGCTTCGCCCCGACACCCCACCGAAGGGACTTGTCCCTTCGGAATCCCTGGTCCTTGCGAAGGCGTCGGCCTGCGCGCGGATCACCGCGACGGCGCGGGCGATGCCGGCACAGTCCACGTCGAGATGGGTGGTGGCGCGGATCTGCTCGCCGATCGCCCGTATGCGCACCCCGTGCGCGAGGCAGGCCTCCGCGAAGACGGCGGCCGGCACGTCGAGCCCGGCCACCGAGAAGCTGAGGATGTTCGACTGCCCCGCCTCCGGCTCGAAGGCGAGGCCCGGCGCGCCTTCGAGCCCCTCGCGCAGGCGGCGGGCATTGGCGTTGTCCTCGGCGAGCTGGTCGAGATGGTGGTCGAGGGCGTAGAGCCCGGCCGCCGCCAGCACGCCGCTCTGGCGCATGGCCCCGCCGAGCCGGTACTTCCAGCGCCACGCCTCGGTGACGAAGGCCTTCGTCCCGCACAGGACGGCGCCGACCGGGCAGCCGAGCCCCTTGCTGAGATCGATCCAGGCGCTGTCGAACCCCTCCGCATAGGCGCGCGCCGGGATGCCGGTGGCGGCGACCGCGTTGAGGAGCCGCGCCCCGTCGATATGCGCCTTGAGGCCCCGGTCCCGCGCGATGTCGCGGATCGCGCGCATGGTCCCGAGATCCCAGATCGAGCCGCCGGAGAAGCTCGTGGTCTGCTCGATGGAGATCAGGGCCGAGCGCGGCGCCGTGCGCTGGGGCGTGCGGATCGCCGCCTCCGCCTGCTCCGGCGTGTAGAGCCCGTTGCGCGTCGGCAGGGGCCGGACCGAGACGCCGCCGATCGCCGCCGCGCCCGCGGCCTCGGTGTTGTAGATGTGGGACTGGTCGTCGACGATGATCTCGTCCCCCGCCCGGGTCTGGACCAGGATCGCGGCGAGGTTGCACATCGTGCCCGAGGGCATGAACACGGCGTCCTCCATGCCGAGGAGGTCGGCCACGCGCGCGCAGAGCGCGTTGGTGGTCGGGTCCGAGCCCGATTGCTCGTCGCCGACCTCGGCCCGGGCCATGGCCTCGCGCATGCCGGGCGTCGGACGGGTCTGGGTATCGCTGAACAGATCGACGGTCACGGTCACTCTCTCGCGGCATGCGGCAACGGCGCCGGGCAGACCGCGCCCGGCGCAGGTCTTATAGAACACGCTCCTGGCCCAGATCGAAGGCGAGACCATGGGAGCAAGCGCCCGGCCGACGAACGGCCCCTCGGCTGAGGCCGCGGAACTGGAACGGCGCCTCGCCGGGGCGGTGCGGGGCACGGTGCGCTTCGATGCCTTCAGCCGCGGGCGCTACAGCACCGACGCCTCGATCTACCAGATCATGCCGACCGGAATCGTCCTGCCGCAGGATGCCGAGGACGTGGCCGCCTGCCTGGCGATCGCGGGCGAGCAGGGCGTGCCGGTCGTCATGCGGGGCGGGGGCACCTCGCAGAACGGGCAGCCGATCGGCGCGGGGCTGATCCTCGACTGCTCGCGCCACTTCAACCGGATCCGCGCCTACGATCCGGAGGCCGGCACCGTCACGGTCGAGCCCGGTATCGTGCTGGAGCGGCTGAACGCCCGGGTGAAGGCGGATGGCTGGTTCTTCCCCGTCGAGCCCTCCACCGCGAGCCGCTGCACCATCGGCGGCATGGCCGGCAACAATTCCTGCGGCGCCCGCTCCCTGCGCTTCGGCAAGATGAGCGACAACGTGCTCGGCCTCGAGGCGCTCTTCCACGACGGCGAGCCCTTCGGCTTCGGCCTCACCGGCAACGATGCGGAGGGCGTCACCGGCTCGGGCCGGGCCGCCGACCTCGCGCGGCGCATGCTGGCCCTGGCCGGCGCCCACCGCGAGGAGATCGAGCGGGTCTATCCGAAGGTGCAGCGCCGGGTCGGCGGCTACAACCTCGACAGCCTGATCGAGCCGCGCCCGAACCTCGCCCATCTCCTCGTCGGCTCGGAGGGGACGCTCGCCGCCACCACGGCGGTGACGCTGAAGCTCTCGCGGCTGCCGGCGCACCGGGTGATGGGCGTGTGCCACTTTCCCTCCTTCCGGGCCGCGATGGAGACGACGCAGGCCATCGTCGACCTCGCGCCGGTGGCGGTCGAGCTCGTGGACAACAACGTGCTGGTGCTGGGGGCCGACATCCCGCTGTTCCGCACGACGCTCGCCGACATCACCAGGGGCCGGCCGAACTGCCTGCTGCTGACGGAGTTCGCAGGCGACGACCTCGGCGCCTTGAGGCGGGACCTCAGGCGCCTCGAAGCCTGCATGGGCGATCACGGCTTCCCGGACGCGGTGGTCGAGGTGGTCGAGCCGGCCCGGCAGCGCACCGTCTGGGAGGTCCGCGAGGCCTGCCTGAACATCATGATGTCGATGAAGGGCGACGCGAAGCCGGTCTCCTTCATCGAGGATTGCGCGGTGCCGCTGGAGCACCTCGCCGACTATACGGATGCCGTCACCGAGGTGTTCGCCAAGCACGGCACCCGCGGCACCTGGTACGCCCACGCCTCGGTCGGCTGCCTGCACGTGCGGCCGATCCTCGACATGAAGCAGGGCGGCGACGTCGCCCGGATGCGCGCCATCGCCGAGGAGACCGCCGAGCTGGTGCGCCGCTATCACGGCTCCTATTCCGGGGAGCACGGCGACGGGATCTCGCGCTCGGAATTCGTGGAGCCGCTGTTCGGCGCGCGCCTGACCCGGGCCTTCGAGACGGTGAAGGACGGGTTCGACCCGGAGAACCGCCTCAACCCCGGCAAGATCGTCCGCGCGCCGAAGTTCGACGACCGCGCCCTGTTCCGGTTCAAGCCGGATTACCGCGTCGAGGCGCCGGCCAAGCCCGTCCTCGACTGGTCGGACTGGGGCGGGTTCGGCCCGGCGGTCGAGATGTGCAACAACAACGGCACCTGCCGGAAGCTCGCGGGCGGGGCCATGTGCCCCTCCTACCGGGCGACGGGCGAGGAGCAGCACCTCACGCGCGGGCGCGCCAACACCCTGCGGCTCGCCATCTCCGGCCAGCTCGGGCCGGACGCCTTCACCAGCCCCGAGCTGAAGCGGACGCTCGACCTCTGCGTCTCCTGCAAGGCCTGCCGCCGGGAATGCCCCACCGGCGTCGACATGGCCCGGATGAAGATCGAGTTCCTGCACCATTACCATGCCCGCCACGGCCTGCCCCTGCGGGAGCGGCTGGTGGCCGAGCTGCCGCGCTATGCGGGCGTGGCGGGCAGGCTCGCGCCCCTCCTCAACCTGCGCGACCGCCTGCCGGGCCTGGCCCGGCTCTCCGAGCAGATGGCCGGCCTCTCCGCCCGCCGCTCCCTGCCGCGCTGGGGCCGGCCCTGGCGGGAGGACGGCGAGTTCGCCCACCCGCAGGACGTCAGCGGCGATTTCCGCGACATCGTCCTGTTCGGCGACACCTTCAACCGCGCCTTCGAGCGCGAGAACCTGGAGGCCGCCGAGCGGGTGCTGCGCGCCGCGGGCTACCGCCTGCACCGCGTCGGCCCCGCGACGGGACGCCGCCCGCTCTGCTGCGGCCGGACCTATCTCGCCTCCGGCCAGACCGACCGGGCCCGGGCCGAGGCGCGGCGGACCCTCGACGCGCTGCTGCCCTATGCGCAGGCCGGGGCGCGCATCGTCGGGCTCGAGCCCTCCTGCCTATTCACCTTCCGCGACGAGTTCCTGGCGCTCCTGCCCGGCGCCGAGACCCGGGCGCTCGCCGGGCAGGCCGTGCTGTTCGAGGAGCTGCTCGCCGCCGACCTCGCGGCGGGCCGGATCGACCTGAACCTCGCCCACCAGGGCGGCCGGGTCGCGCATCTGCACGGGCATTGCCACCAGAAGTCGTTCGGGGCGTTCGGGCCGGTGGAGACCGTGCTGCGCCGGGTGCCGGGCCTCGACGTCCGCGTGATCGAGTCGAGCTGCTGCGGCATGGCCGGCGCCTTCGGCTACCGGGCCGACACGATCGACGTGTCCTTCGCGATGGCCGAACTGTCCCTGTTCCCGGCCCTGCGCCAGGCGGGCCCGGACGACTTGGTGGTGGCCGACGGCACGAGCTGCCGCCACCAGATCCACGACGGCCTCGGCCGGCAGGCGGAGCATGTCGCCCGCGTGCTCGACCGAGCCCTCATCGGATCCTGAGGGCGGCCCGATGCTCTCCCCCCTTTTGAGGGAGGAGGGAGAGTGCCCCTCAGCGCTCCGCGCGGATCAGCCCGCGCAGCATCTCGACCATGCGGCGGATCTCGTCGGGCGTGGAGATGAAGGGCGGGCCCATGGCGATGGTGTCGCCGGTGAAGCGGAGCAGGATGCCCTCGCGCAGGCCGCGCTCGAAGATCGCCCGCGCGCGGGCGCCCGGCTCGGGGCGGGGCTCCAGGTCGATCGCGGCGGTCAGCCCGATATTGCGGATGTCGCGCAGGCCGGTCTCGCTGCGCAGGTCGTGGACCGCGCCCTCCAGCACGCCCTCCAGCTCGCGCACGCGGCCGAACAGGTCCTCCTCCTCCATCACGTCGAGGGTGGCGTGCGCCACCGCCGCGGCGAGCGGGTGGCCGGAATAGGTGTAGCCGTGGAACAGCTCCACCGCGGCGGCCGGGCCCTGCATGAAGGTCTCGTAGATGTCCTTGCGCACGATGACGCCGCCCATCGGCACGATGCCGTTGGTGATGCCCTTGGCGAAGGTGATCATGTCCGGGATCACGTCGAAGCGCTGGGCGGCGAAGGGCGCGCCCATGCGGCCGAAGCCGGTGATGACCTCGTCGAAGATCAGCAGGATGCCGTGCTTGGTGCAGATCTCGCGCAGGCGCTGCAGGTAGCCGACGGGCGGCACGATCACGCCGGCCGAGCCCTGGACCGGCTCGACGATGACGGCGGCGATCGTCGCCGCATCGTGGAGCGCCACCAGACGCTCCAGGTCGTCGGCGAGGTGGCCGCCCCATTCCGGCTGGCCCTTCGAGAAGGCCATCTCGGCATAGTCGTGGGTGTGGCGCAGATGGTCGACGCCCGGGATCATCGCGGTCGCGAACATCTTGCGGTTGGCGACCATGCCGCCGACCGACATGCCGCCGAAGCCGACGCCGTGATAGCCCTTCTCGCGCCCGATCATGCGGAAGCGTCCGGCCTCGCCGCGCAGGCGGTGGTAGCCGAGCGCGATCTTGAGGGCGGTGTCGACCGATTCCGAGCCGGAATTGGCGAAGAAGACGTGGTCGAGCCCCTCGGGCGCCATGTCGGCGATGCGCTCGGCCAGCCGCAGGGTGACCGGATTGCTCATCTGGAAGGCGGTGCAATAGTCGAGGGTCTGGGCCTGCCGGGTCAGGGCCTCGACGATGCGCGGATGGCCGTGGCCGATGGGGCAGCACCACAGGCCGGACAGGCTGTCGAACAGCTCGTGCCCCTCCGCCGTGCGGTAATAGGCGCCCTTGGCCGAGACGAGGATGCGCGGGCTCGGATCGGCCTTGAAGTGGCGGTTGGGGGGGGACGGCAGCCAGTAGGGCTCGACGTTGAGCTGGCGGTCGTCGCCCTGCGCCTCGATATGCTGGTCCATGCCGTCCTCGCATCCGGTCCGATTGGGATGCCCCGTTATCGCCCGGAACGGGGCTGCCTGCCTATCGACAGTTCCGACCCTGAGGCGCGCAGCTGTATCGGCAGCAGGATATCGACAGTTCGGCCTCTCCGCGCGCTATCCCCCTCTCGGCTTTGCTGCGGGGATGATCCAGGCTAGGGAAGCGGCCTGCCCGCAGACGGACACTGTCTATGTTCACCCTCGATCCGGACAGCGCGACGCCGCTCGTCACGCAGCTGGTCGAGGCCGTCTCGGAGCGGGTCCGCGGCGGCGGTCTGGCGCCGGGCGCGCGCCTGCCCTCGGTGCGCAAGCTCGCGGCGCAGTGCGGGGTCAGCACGCTCACCGTGTCGAACGCCTATAACCGCCTCGTCGCCGACGGGCTGCTCGAGGCGCGCCGGGCGAGCGGCTACTTCGTCTCGGCCCGCCTCATCCCGCCCCGCCCGGCCGAGCGCCGGCCCGCGCGGGGCCGCCCCGTCCCGGTCTCGCTCGATTCCGGCTGGCTGCTGCAGCGGGTCTACGAGGAGGACGCGCCGACCATCAAGGCGGGCTGCGGCTGGCTGCCCGACAGCCACCTCTTCGCCGACGGGATCAAGCAGGCCCTGTCGGGCCTCGCCCGCCGGCCGGACCGGCTGGTGCTGCGCTACGGCCACCCGCTCGGCTACGCTCCTTTACGCCGGGCGATCCAGCTCCTGCTCGCCCAGCGCGACATCGGCTGCGAGCCCGACCAGATCGTGCTGACCCACGGCGCCAGCCAGGCCCTCGACCTGACCATGCGCGCCTTCCTGCAACCCGGCGACGTCGCCCTGGTGGACGATCCCGGCTACTGCAACCTCTATCCCCTGCTCCACGCCATGGGCGTGCGCATCGTCGGCGTCGAGCGCACGGTGCAGGGCCCCTCCGTCGCCGCGCTCCAGGCGCTGGCCGAGCGCCACCGCCCGAAGCTCTTCTTCACCAACACCAACTTCCACAACCCGACCGGCACGGCCTGCGCGCCGGGCACCGCCTACCAGATCCTGCGCATCGCCGAGCGGCACGACATGCTGGTGGTCGAGGACGACATCTTCTCCTCCTTCGCGGCGGAGACGGCGCCGAGCCTCGCGAGCCTCGACCAGCTCGGCCGCGTCATCCATGTCGGCAGCTTCTCGAAGACGATCTCGCCCTCGCTCCGGGTCGGCTACCTCGCCTGCAGCCCCGAGAACGCGCAGCGCCTGCTGCACCTGAAGATGGCGATGGGCCTGACGAGCTCCGAGATCGCGGAGAGCCTCGTCCACGCGATCCTCGCCGAGGGGCATTACCGCCTGCACATCGCGCGGCTCCGCGAGAAGCTCGCCGCCGAGCAGAAGAGCGTGGCCGACGCGCTCATCGGCGTCGGCATGCGCCTGTTCCACCGGCCGACCAACGGGATGTTCCTCTGGGCCGGCTTCGAGGATTGCCCGGACGTGCCGGGCCTCGCCCAGCGCGCCGCCGCGGAGGGGATCATGCTGGCGCCCGGCCAGCTCTTCCGGGCGCATCAGGAGCCCACGGCCTTCCTGCGCTTCAACGTGGCCCACGCCAATGCCGCGCCGCTGTTCCGCTTTCTCGAACGGGAGCGGCGCGCGGCCTGAGCCCGGCCTCGTCTTGCCGCTGTAGCTTGAGCGTGCCACATCCCGGCCGATCCGACCGATTGGGGGTGAGATGCACAATCTGGAACGCGCGTTCGAGCGAGCCCTGTTCGCCTGCCGCTGGCTGCTGGCACCGTTCTACGGGGCGCTGGCGATCGGCCTCGTGGTGCTGCTCGTGAAGCTCCTGCAGGAACTCGCGCATTTCATCCTGCACGCCATCGAGTCGAACGAGGCCCAGACCATCCTCGGCGTGCTGACGCTGGTGGACCTCTCGTTCACGGCCTCGCTGCTGATCATCGTGATGTTCTCGGGCTACGAGAACTTCGTCTCGAAGTTCGACCATACGGACCACAAGGACTGGCCCGAATGGATGGGCACGATCGACTTCACCGGGCTGAAGCTGAAGCTGATGTCCTCGATCGTGGCGATCTCGGCGATCCAGCTCCTGAAATCCTTCATGGACGTGAAGGCCTATACCGACCGGGAGCTCTATTGGCTGGTGGGCATCCACATGGTCTTCGTGGTCTCGGGCATCCTGATGGCGCTGACCGACCGCATCGCGGCGGGGCACCACGACAAGTAGGCCGGCGAAGGCGGGGCGAAGGCCCCGCCCCCCTCACGCCGCCTCGGCCTGCGCCGCGCGCTCGCGGGCGAGCTTCACCACGCCGACCTGATCGACCTTGCCGGTGCCGAGCATCGGGATCCTGTCGAGCACCACCACCTCGGCGGGGATCGCGATCTCCGGCGCGCCGCGGCCCTTGGCGAAGCTCTGGTAGGCGGCCCGCGTCGCATCCTTGGCTTCGGTGAACAGGATCAGCCGCTCGCCCTTGCGCGCGTCCGGCACCGCGGCGACCGCGCTCGGGATCTCCGGCCACAGCTCTGCGGCGAGCGCCTCGACGGTGGCGAGCGAGACCATCTCGCCCGCGATCTTGGCGAAGCGCTTGGCGCGGCCCTTGATCGTGACGAAGCCGAGGGGGTCGATCGCCACGATGTCGCCGGTGTCGTGCCAGCCCTCCGGGGGGGCCTCCAGCACACCGGGCTTGTCGGCGCGCAGGTAGCCCAGCATCATGTTGGGGCCGCGCACCGAGAGACGGCCCCCCTCCTCGATGCCGGGCACCGGCTCCAGCCGCCACTCGATGCCGGGCAGGATGCGGCCGACCGTGCCGAAGCGGTTGAACATCGGCGTGTTGAGCGCGACCACCGGCCCGCACTCGGTGACGCCGTAGCCCTCCAGGATGCGCAGGCCGAACTTCTCGGACCAGGTCTGGCGGGTGGAGGCCTTCACCGCCTCGGCACCGGCCACGACGTAGCGCAGGGAGCGCAGGTCGTAGGCGTTGGCGGCCTTGGCGTAGCCGCGCAGGAAGGTGTCGGTGCCGAACAGGACGGTGGCGTTCGAGCCGTAGATCAGCTCCGGCACGATCCGGTAATGCAGCGGCGACGGGTAGAGATAGACCGGCACCCCTGAGACCAGCGGCAGGACGAGGCCCGCCGTCAGCCCGAAGGCGTGGAAGACCGGCAGCACGTTGAAGACCTTGTCGGTCGGCCCGAAATCGATCCGGGCGGCCACCTGCGCGGTGTTGGCCAGCATGTTGCGGTTGGCGAGCACCACGCCCTTCGGCGCGCCCTCGGAGCCGGAGGTGAACAGGATCGCCGCCGGATCGTCGCCGCGGCGGCGCACCAGCGGCGCGCGGGGCGAGAGCAGGCCGCGGATCTTGTCGCCCGTGCCGATCGTGGCGCGCACGTCCTCCAGGTAGACGATCTCGATCTGCCGGCCGACCTCCTCGACCATGGCGCCGAGGCGGCCCTTCTCGATGAAGGCGCGGGAGGTGAGGATCTTCGTCACCTCCGCCGCCTTGCAGGCGGAGAGGATGTTGGCGGCGCCCGCCGAGAAGTTGATCATCGCCGGCACGCGGCCGCTGGAATTGAGCGCGAAGAAGGTCGCGGCGGCCGCGTTCGCGTTCGGCAGCATCACGCCGATCGCCTTGCCCGGCGCGCAGAGCGGCATCAGCTTGCGGGCGAGGATGTTGGCGCCCATCACGAGGCGGCCGTAGGTGAGCGAGCCGGTGACCGGGTCCTCCACCGCGACGCGCCGCCAGCCGTGGCGCTCGCCGGCTTCGCACAGCGCCTGCATGGCGCCGCGGTCGAAGTCGGTGGTGCGGAAGACGAGGTTCGACATGATCCCGTAGAGGGCCGCGCCCGCCGCCTGGCGCCGCGCCTTGCCCTTCAGGGCCGGATCGACCTCGAGCCGCACCGGGGGCAGGATCGTGACGACCACCTTCGGCCACCATTTGCGGCGGACCTGGCTGCGCGAGAGCCGCGAGAACACGGTGCGCTCCAGCCCCTCGATCCGCACCGGCACCACCATCGCGCCGGACTTGTCGGCGATGAGCCCCGCGCCGTCATAGACCTTCATCAGGCTGCCGGTGACGGTGAGCCGGCCCTCGGGGAAGATGATCAGCGTCTCGCCGCTCTTCACGGCGTTGATCAGCGTGCGGGTGGCGAGCGGCCGCGTGGGATCGAGCGGCATCGCCTTGGTGATCCTCAGGAAGGGCTTCACCCACCAGCGCTGCGCGATGCCGTGGTCGATGGCGAAGACCGGCTCGGTGTCGAGGAGCGACAGGGCGAGCGGCGCATCGAGGAAGGAAACGTGGTTGAGCGCGACG
Organism: Methylobacterium dankookense; assembly: GCF_902141855.1. GTDB lineage: Bacteria > Pseudomonadota > Alphaproteobacteria > Rhizobiales > Beijerinckiaceae > Methylobacterium > Methylobacterium dankookense. Next base: position 21,766 of record NZ_CABFVH010000042.1, read on the forward strand.
ATGGCGTTCGGCCCCGCCTTGTCGACGTTCTCGAGGCCCCGCACCTCCAGCCGGTAGAAGGCCCGGAACAGGATCGAGAGCGCGTCGCGGAACGGGCTCGTCGGCAGGGTCGCGAAGATCACGGCGCCGACGACGAGGTTCAGCACGGCCACCAGCGCGAGCAGCGTCGCGATCGAGAGGCCGAGGCCCTGGAGGACGGCGAGCGCCAGGGTGCCGCCCACCATGAAGGCGGCGGTGAGCACGTTGACGGCGCCGATCACCCGGGCGCGCTTGGCCTTGTCGGTCCAGGCCTGCACCGCGGCGAAGGAGGGCACGATGTAGAGGCCGCCGGCCGTCGCGAGGCCCAGGAAGTCGATCGCCGCGCGCAGGCCCTCGGCCGTGCCGAGGAAGCCGAACGCGTCCAGCATCGGGCCGGAGGCCGGGGGCAGGCTCGCCACCGTCCAGGCGAGGTCGAGGCCGAACACGCCCATCAGCACGGCGCCGACCGGGGTCGGCAGCAGCACGATGCGCCCGCTCGCCAGCCAGGAGGCGAGGCCGGAGCCCAGCGCGATGCCCACCGAGAACACGGCGAGCAGCAGCGTGACCACGGTCTCGGAGCCGTTGAAGCGCTCCTTCACCAGGACGGGCAGCAGCGACAGGACCACCGCGCCGACGAGCCAGAACCAGCTCACGATGACCGAGCCGCGCCAGAGCCGGGTATCGGCCCAGATGTCGCGCAGGAGCGCCGCGGTGGAGCGGGCGACGTTGCGGTCGACGTGCAAGTCCGGCGCGCCCTCGCCGGTGGCCGGGATCATCCGGGCCGAGAGCCAGCACAGCACGGCGAAGCCCATGATCAGGGCGCCGAAGGCGAGGCCCGAGCCGCCCATGGCGCTGGCGAGCCCCGCCACGATGGTGCCGAGCAGGATCGCCAGGAAGGTCGCGCCCTCCACGAGCGCGTTGCCGGCGGGCAGCTCCTCGCGCTTCAGGTGGTCGGGCAGGATGCCGTACTTGATCGGGCCGAACAGGGCCGCGATCACCCCGAACAGGCCGAGCGCCACGAACAGCACCGGCACCGAGTGGAGCACGAAGCCGAGCACGGCCGTGGCCGCCGCGAAGATCTCCGCGAACTTGAGCCGGCGCGCCATCAGCGCCTTGTCGTAGCGGTCGGCGAGCTCGCCGCCGAGCCCGGAGAGGATGAAGAACGGCCCGATGAACACAGCGCTCGCCAGCGTGACGAGCACGCCGGCATGGCCGCCGCTCTCCTGCCCGACCTTGAACAGAATCAGGAAGGCGAGGGCGTTCTTCAGGAAATTGTCGTTGAACGCCGAGAAGAACTGGCACCAGAACAGCGGCGCGAAACGCCGCGCGGTCATCAGCGATCGGAACATGGCGGTCTCTCCGGCTGCGCCATGACTGGCCCAGCGCGTATGGTTGCGTCAAATCTCGGGCGGAAGGTCCCAACGCTCCGTTTCACGGAAGCCGGCCTTCCCGCCTGTTTGCACGACGTTCAAATTACGCCGCGCCGGATCCTCCGCAAGCTTGATTTTGCACGCCGTGCAATCTACGCGTCCGCCGGGTGCGGGGGCGCACGGGTTCCGGAGGGAGACGCATGGGAAAGCCGCGGCGGACGCGGGCGGCGGGCCCGCGGGGCGAGCACGACCGGGCAGGCTTCCAGGCCCTGGTGGCGGCGGCCGCGGAGGGCATCGTCCGGGAATCGGGGCTGCGCGGGCTCGGCATGCGCCCGCTCGCCGCGGCCATCGGCTACGCGCCGAACTCGATCTACAACGCGGTCGGCGATCTCGATCAGGTGGTGCTGCGGGTGAACGCGCGCACCATCGCCCGGCTGCACGCGGCCCTCGAAGCGGCCCTCGACCCGGAGGCGCCGCCGCAGGCCAACGCCCTGGCCCTGGCCGAGGCCTATCTCGCCTTCGTGGCCTCGGATCCGGCGGTGTGGAGCCTCGTGCACGAATACGTGCCGGCGCCCGGCACGGCGATTCCCGAGGAGCATCCGCGGGCGCTGGCGGAGGCGACCGGCCTCGTCGGCCGGGTTCTCGCCCCCCTCCTCCCGGATCCGGCCGAGCGCGAGCGGGTGGTGGCGGCCCTCTGGGCCGCGCTCCACGGGCTCGCCGCCCTCTCGACCTCCGGCAAGCTCGCGGCGCTGACGCCGGAGACGCCGCGGGTGCTCGCCCGGATGCTGGTGGGCCGGGTGCTCGGGGCGGGCGCGTCTCATGCCGAAACGCGTTGATCCCGACCCAGGATCGGAATCAACGCCTCCGGCGGACGGCGATTGATACCATTTCTGGCTGATCGCTTCGGCCGGGAGCGCGCGCCCCCCTCTCCCCGCTCGGATCTCGGGCCTGCCCGAGATCCGCACCGGGGAACCGAAGTCGGGCAGGCCCGACTTCGGGCGGGGAGAGGGGATCCGTGGTGGCCGATCCGATGAACCGGAGACCGGATCAGGCCGCGAGCGGCGCCTCGAGGATCTCGTCGGCCGGGCCGAAGAACTCGTAGCGCACGCGCTCGGCCGGCACGCCGCGGCGCAGGAGCCCGTTCACCAGGGCGGTGAGGAAGGGCTTGGGGCCGCAGAGATAATAGGTCGCCGCCGCATGCGGCGTGTGCCGCACCAGCCAGTCCGCGGTGATCAGGCCCGACGCGTCGTAATGCTCGCCCGCGCGATCCTCGGCCACCGGCTCGGCGTAGAAGACCTGCCGGCGCAGGTTCGGATTGGCATCGGTCAGGGCACGGACCCGCTCGCGCAGGGCGTGGACCCGGCCGTTCAGGGCGCCGTGCACGAACCAGACCGGGCGGCCCGGCGCGGTGGCGGCGACCGTCTCCAGCATGCTCACCATCGGGGTGAGCCCGACGCCGCCGCTGACCAGCACCACCGGCGCCTCGCCGTCCCGGTCGAGGACGAAGTCGCCCGCGGGCGGCGCCACCTTCAGCACCGTGCCGGGCGCGACCGTCTCGTGCAGCCAGTTCGAGACGATGCCCGCGGGCTCGCCCGGCCGGCCCTCGCGCTTCACCGTGATGCGGTAGGCGCGGTCGTTCGGCGCGCAGGAGATCGAGTAGTTGCGCTTCAGCACGCCGTGGCCGGGCAGGTCGAACAGGAAGCCGAGATACTGCCCCGGCTCGTGGCGCAGCACCGGCGCACCGTCGACGGGCACCAGAACGAGGGAGCGGATCGTCTCGCTCTCCGCCGTCACGCTCTCCACGCGGAAGTCGCGCCAGCCGTTCCAGCCGCCGGGCTTGGCCGCCTGCTCGCGATAGATCGCCGCCTCGCGCCCGATCAGGATCTCGGCGAGGAACCAATAGGCCTCGCCCCAGGCGGCCGCGATCTCCGGCGTCGCGGCCTCGCCGAGCACGTCGCCGATCGCGCCGAGCAGGGCGTTGGCCACGTGCGGATAGTGCTCGGGCAGGATGTTGAGGGCGACGTGCTTCTGCGCGATGCGCTCGACCGCGCCCGCCAGCACGCCGAGATTGTCGATGTTGCGGGCATAGGCCAGCACAGCCTGGGCCAGGGCCTTCGGCTGCGAGCCGGTCTCGCCGTGATGCGACTGGTTGAAGAGGTCGCGGATCTCCGCGTTCTCGAACAGGCGCTCGTACATCCGTCGCGTGATCGTCAACCCGTGCGCCTCCAGCGCCGGAACGGTGGCCTTGACGAGGGCGATGGTGGCCGGGGCAAGTGGGGTGGGCATCGTCGACTCTCAAAGGTGCATTTGACATAAACCTTTTAGCGGGGCGGTGAAAACGGTGCAAGCGAGGCGTACCTTAAGGAGCATACCGGAGTTGACATGCGCCTGACCCGCTACACCGACTATGCCCTGCGCACGCTGATCTTTGTCGGCCTGAACGAGCCGCGGCAGAGCTCGATCGCCGAGGTCGCGCGCGCCTACGGCATCTCCGAGAATCATCTGACCAAGGTGGTGCACCAGCTCGGGCGGCTCGGGCTCGTCCGCACCATCCGCGGGCGCGGCGGCGGCCTGCGGCTGGCCAAGCCCCCGGCGGAGATCGGCATCGGCGCGGTGGTGCGCCTGACCGAGGAGGACCTCGCCCTCGTCGAGTGCTTCGGCGAGGGTGCCTGCGCCATCACGGCCCCCTGCCGGCTACGGCGGATCCTGGGTGAGGCGCTCTCCGCCTTCCTCGGCATCCTCGACCGCTACACCCTGGCGGACCTGATCGAGGACGGATCCGGGCCCGAGCTCGCGGCCCTGCTCGGCCTCCCCGCCACTGAAGTGAAGCCGCCCGTCACGGCCTGACGGAGGTCCCGCACGGTCTCCGGTTCATCGTATCGGCCACCGCGGATCCCCTCTCCCCGCCCGAAGTCGGGCCTGCCCGACTTCGGTTCCCCGGTGCGGATCTCGGGCAGGCCCGAGATCCGGGCGGGGAGAGGGGGGCGCGTGTGGACCGCCGAAGCGATCACCCGGAAATGGCATCACGGGATCTCGGAGCCTGCTGGAGGGCTCCTTCGAGGACCGCTCGAACAAACCCGCGCGGCGTTCCTACCGCTGCATCGCGTTCAGCATCTCGCGGTGACGGCGGTCCTGGTTGTCGTTGTTGACCACGAGCACCGCCCAGATCGCGGCGGGCAGCCAGCCGATCAGCGTGATCTGGAGAATGAGGCAGAGGATGCCCTGGAAGGGCCGGCCCCGGAGGATGAGGGCGAGCCAGGGCAGAAACACGGCGACGAAGATCATGGTCCAACCTCGTATGGCCGGATCGGCAGCCCCCGATCGGGGGACAAGCTTGGCCGTGTCATTGCGGCCGAGCTGGGGAGAAGCGACACGAGGTTGATCCTCCTTCGATCGATCACAACTTGAAATTGTTTTGTCAGAGGCGATTCCACTTGGATCCGGGCGGCTGGTGCAGGACGGCACGACACGCCGCGGCCCCGCTTAAAGATCGATTCACGCCGGTCTCGTTAGCCTGCGGTTAGCCTCAGTCCTGCGTATCCGAAGTGCCATGCCCCCTTCCGTCGACGCTGCGCCGGACCTGTCCGGGCTCATCGAGTTGTCGCGCGTCGCGCATCTCGACCTGAAGCCGGTGATCCTGCGGGTGCAGACGGATCTGTTCGTGCAGGCGGAGAGCCGCGACCGGGCGGAGCGGGATTCCTTCGAGGCGCTGGCCTGCGGCCTGATCCCGACCGTGGACGACGAGACGGCCCTGATCGTCGCCGAGAAGCTCGGCCCCTTTCCCGGCACCCCGGAGCCCGTCCTCGCCGCCCTCGCCGCCCGCGGCGGCCCGGTGCGCGACGCCGTGGTGGCCGGTGTGCCCCATCTCACCCCGCGCCTGATCGAGGCGGCGCTCGCCGACGGCGCCGACATCGCGGGCGCGATCGCCGCCCGGCCGGGCCTGGAGCGCGCCACCGTCGAGGATCTGGCCCGCCGGGCCGAGCCGGCGATCGACCGGGTGCTCGCGGCCAATACCGGCATCACCCTGCGCGGCCGGGCCGCCGACGACCTCGTCCGCCGCGGCCGCCGGGACCCGGACCTCGCCCACCTGCTGCTCACCCGGCCCGATCTCTCGGCGGCGGAGATGGCGCCGCTCTTCCTCCATGCCGACCCGATCCGCCGCGACGCGATCTGCGAGAGCGTGGAGGCGACCGCGGCCCTGCGGCCCTGCCCGCCCCCGCCGCGCGGGCTCGGGCCCGTCCTCACCGGCCTGTCGGCGGCGCGCGACGTGACGGGCTTCGTCGGCGCGCTCGCCGAGGCGCTGGGCCTGCCCCGCGACTTCCTGACCGCCGCCGCCGATCCCGGCAGCCGCTACGACCTGATTACCCTGTGCCTGCGCGCCGTCGACCTCCACGAGGAGGAGGCGGTCTACGTCTTTCTCACCCTCAACGAGGGCGTGGCCCGCTCGGCCGAGCGGGTGTTCGAGCTGGTGCGCCTGTTCCGCACCACCAGCCGCGCGGCGGCCCGCGACCTCGTCGCGGCGGTGACCGACCAGAGCCTGCGCGACCGCGCCGGCCCCATTGAGGCCTACCAGCCGCACCACGCCCCCGAGGCGGCGAAGCTCCGCGCCGCGGCCGCCGAGCGCCCGGCAGCCCGGCCCGCCCTGCCGACGCGGCTGCGCAAGACGTCCTGAGGTGCCTGCCCGGGCGTTCGCTCCCCGCTCGACCGGGCCCCGGGCCATCGCGTAGGACGCCCGCCCACCGGGTGAGACCGCGTCCGGTTGATCAGCCCGGACGCGGTCTCGGCCAAGCCCGCGCGGCGCTTGAGCGAAGGCGACATCCGCCATCCCGAAGGGATCACCCGGATGTCGTCTGATACCGTGTCCGGTTGATCAGACCGGACGCGGTATCAGCAAGCCCGCGCGGCGCTTGAGCGAAGGCGACATCCGCCATCCCGAAGGGATCACCCGGATGTCGTAGAGACTGCCCCTTGCAGGGACGGGCCGGGCGGCTATCTCCCGGCGCCCATCCCCGTGCCGGACCGTCCATGTCGTCATCCGATCCCGCTGCGGCCGCGCCCGAGACGGCGCGCCTCTCGAACGGCCAGGCCCGGCTCGTGGCGGCGGGCCTCGCCGCGGCCTTGCTCGTGGGCATCGTCGTCGCGGTGGAGGTCTATGGCAGCGGCGACTGGGCGGGCGCCGCCCGCGCGGCCGGCGCGACGCTCTCCGACCGCGCCTTCTGGATCGCCGCCGCCGTCGGCCTGTTCGCGCAGGTGGTCGATGGGGCGCTCGGCATGGCCTACGGCGTCACCTCGACGAGCTTCCTGCTCGCGGCCGGCGTGCCGCCCGCCGCGGCCTCCGCCTCGGTGCACGTGGCCGAGATCTTCACCACCGGCTTCTCGGGCCTGTCGCACTGGCGGCTCGGCAATGTCGACCGCGCCCTGTTCCGGCGCCTGCTGCTGCCCGGCATGGCCGGGGCCGTCGGGGGCGCGTACCTGCTGACGAATGTCGCGGGCGACACGCTCAAGCCCTGGATCACCGCCTACCTGCTGGTCATGGGGCTCTCCATCCTGATCAAGGCGTTCGGCACGGTCCGCCTGCGCCGGAAGCCGCCGACCTATGTCGCGCCGCTGGCGCTCGCCGGCGGCTTCGTGGACGCGGTCGGCGGAGGCGGCTGGGGGCCGGTGGTGACCACCTCCCTCGTCGGCGGTGGCCAGGACCCGCGCACCACCATCGGCTCGGTGAACGCGGCCGAGTTCTTCGTGGCGGTGACGAGCGGCCTCTCCCTGACCCTGCTCGGCGGCCTCACCGCGGTCACGACCATCGCCGGGCTCGTGATCGGGGGCCTCTTCGCCGCGCCGTTCGCCGCGCTGCTGGTGCGTGCCCTGCCGCCCCGCGCCCTCATGATCACGGTCGGCCTGCTGATCGTCGGGCTGAGCGCCTTCAACCTGCTGATGCTGCTGCGCTGACGCGCCCCCGCGAGATCTCGGAGAGCCAGTCCACCACCGCGTCGAGGGCCTGCCGGTTGGTGAGCCCGGATTCGCGCGCAGCCTCGAAGGCGGCGACCTGCGCGTCGGCGCTGGTGCCCTCCGCGACGATGGTGCGGGCATGGGCCACCTCGCGGGCGCAGCCCAGGGCCGCCGCATCCTCGGCGACGAGGTCGAGCAGGTCGTCGAGGGTCCGGGCGTAGGGAAGGGCCTCCTCTCGTGCCTCGTCGATCAGCTCGGCCCCGACGCCGCTGCGCTGGGCCCGCCACAGATTCTCCTCGGCGAGCGCCCGCGAGACGCCGTCGAGCCCGGCATGGAGATCCGGCCGGCGCACGGCGAGCCGCACGAGGCAGCGGAACAGGGCGGCGATGGTGAGCGCATCCTCCAGCCGCGTGCAGGAATCGGCGATGCGCAGCTCCAGCGTCGGGAACTTGATCGAGGGCCGGAGCGACCACCACAGGAAGCTCGGATCCTGGATCGAGCCGGCCCGCGTCATGATGCGGACGTAGCGCTCGTAGGCCTCGAACCCCGCGAACAGCTCCGGCAGGCCGGTGCGTGGCAATTCCCCGAAGGCGCTGAGGCGATAGGCCAGCAACCCCGTCGGCTTGCCCTGCCAGAAGGGCGACGAGGCCGAGAGGGCGAAGAGCAGCGGCTGGAACGGCAGCAGCCGGTTCATCAGGTCGATGCGCGCCGCCGGCTCCGGCACCTCGACATGGACATGCATGCCGCAGATCAGGCTGCGCCGCCCGGCCAGGCCGACATCGCGCAGGATACCGCGGTAGCGGTCGCCCTTGGTCGGCAATTGCCGCGCCCAGTCGGCCACCGGATGCGTGCCGGCCGCGAAGACGAGGAGCTCGTGCTTGGCGGCGAGGTCGGCGAGGGCCGCGCGCTGGCCCGCGAGGCTCTCGTGCGCGGCGGCGAAATCCGTCACCGGCGGCGTGCAGACCTCGACCTGGCATTGCAGCAGCTCGCGCCCCGTCTCGGGCAGGCGCTCGGCCACCTCCACGTGGAACGGCTTGACCGAGCGCCGGGGCGTGCCCCGGGTCTCGGCATCGGCCAGGAAATACTCTTCCTCGATGCCGAAGCGGTAGGACGCTGAACTCATCGAAACCCTCGGGGACGCGTGCGCGCAACGCGCGAGGGATGCGAAAGGTGCCGCCCTACGGCGTGCGCAGCGGCCCGCCCACCAGCCAAGCCGGGTCGAACCAGCGGTCGGCCTCGCCGTCATAGGGCAGGCGCGTCACGTCCCAGTGCTGGATGTAGGGGGCGTAGACGTTCCACACCGCGATGCCGCCGCCGACGAAGATGCGCCGGCCGGGATAGCGCTTGAGCACCTGTTCCGGATCCTCGTGCGAGCGGATCACGTCGATGGTGCGGTCCTTGAAGGCGAATTCGGGGACCGAGGCCACCGTCTTCGGGCCGGCGATCAGCACGTGGCCCATGGTCAGCGCGAAGAAGCGCGTCACGTCCTCGACGAAGAGCGGATCGGTGTTGCCCTCCCAGGGCAGGTGCCCGTTGAGGCCGAGCTGGCCCCGCTGGCCGATGGCGCAGATGCAGCGGACGTCGATCATGGAACGCACCCTGGAACAGGAGGAACGGGCCGGCTCGGCCCGCTCTCCCTTACGCGGGGATGCGGAACTCCTGAACCCGGTCGCTGGGGAAATCGTAGATCTTGCCGGTCTCGTTCCAGTCCGGCGCGGCGAGGCGCACGAGATGGGGCGCGAGATCCTCCGGCGTCCTCAGCGTCAGCGGGTCCTCGCCCGGCATCGCCGCGGCGCGCATGCTGGTGCGCAGGGGCCCCGGATTGAGGAGCATGGCCCGGATCTTCGTGTTGACGGTCTCGGCCGCGTAGGTGCGCACGAGCGCCTCGAGCGCCGCCTTGGAGACGGCGTACGGCCCCCAATAGGCCCGGCACTTCGCCGCCGCACCGGACGAGACGAAGATCGCGCGGCCCGCATCCGACATCTGCAGCAGCGGGTCGAAGGAGCGGATCAGGCGCCAGTTCGCGGTGACGTTGATCGCCATCACCTGGTCCCAGACCTTCGGCGTGACGTGCCCCACCGGCATCAGGTTGCCGAGGATGCCGGCATTGCCCACCACGACGTCGAGGCGCTTCCAGCGCTCGTTGATCGCGGCGCCGAGCCGGTCGATCCCGTCGTAATCGGTGAGGTCGAGGGGGACGAGGGTCGCGCTCGAACCGCGCGCGCGGATCGCGTCGTCGAGCTCCTCCAGCGCCCCTTGCGTGCGCGCCACCGCGATCACGTGCGCGCCGGCCTCCGCCAGCGCGAGCGCCGCGGCGCGGCCGATGCCGCGCGAGGCGCCGGTGACGACGGCCACGCGGCCGTCGAGGCTCTTGCCCACGATGGGATCGGTCATGAAATCAGTCCGCCTCGGCGAGCAGCGCGAAGCGCTTCGGCCCGGCGATGGCCAGATCCGTCAGCCCCGTCGGATAGTCGCCGGTGAAGCAATGGTCGGTGTATTGCGGGCAGGCGCCGTCGCGCGCCTCCTCGCCCATCGCCCGGTAGAGCCCCGGGATCGAGAGGAAGGCGAGCGAGTCGGCGCCGATATACTTGCGCATCCCCTCGAGGTCGTGGGTGGCCGCGAGCAGCTTCTCCTTCTCCGGCGTGTCGATGCCGTAGAAGTCCGGATGCGTGATCGGCGGGCTCGCGATCCGGAAATGCACCTCGCGGGCGCCGGCCTCGCGCATCATGCGCACGATCTTCACCGAGGTGGTGCCGCGCACGAGGCTGTCGTCCACGAGCACGATGCGCTTGCCCTCGATGGCCGCGCGGTTGGCCGAGTGCTTCATGCGCACGCCGAGCTCGCGCACCGACTGGGTCGGCTGGATGAAGGTGCGGCCGACATAGTGGTTGCGGATGATGCCCATCTCGAAGGGCAGGCCGGTCTCCTGCGCGAAGCCGAGGGCCGCCGGCACGCCGGAATCGGGCACCGGCACCACCACGTCGGCCTCGACCGCGGTCTCGCGCGCCAGCTCGTGACCGATGTTCTTGCGCACCGCGTAGACGCTCTTGCCGTTCACCACCGAGTCCGGCCGGGCGAAGTAGATGTACTCGAAGATGCACGGCCGCAGCGGCTTCTTCTCGGCGAAGCGGATCGACTCGATCCCCTCCTCCGAGATCACCACGATCTCGCCGTTCTCGACGTCGCGCACGAACTTGGCGCCGATGATGTCGAGGGCGCAGGTCTCGGAGGCGAGCAGGTAACGGCCGTCCAGCTCGCCGAGCACCAGGGGGCGGATGCCGAGCGGGTCGCGCGCGCCGATCAGCTTCTTGTTCGTCAGCGCCACGATCGCGTAGGCGCCCTGGATCGCCTGGAGCGCGTCGATGAAGCGCTCGATGATGCGGGGTTTGCGCGAGCGCGCGGCGAGGTGGAGGATCACCTCGGTATCCGAGGTCGACTGCGTGATGGCGCCGTCCCGCACGAGGTCGCGGCGGATCGAGAGGGCGTTGGTCAGGTTGCCGTTATGCGCCACCGCGAGGCCGCCGCTGGCGAGCTCCGCGAAGAGCGGCTGCACGTTGCGCAGGATGGTGCCGCCGGTGGTCGAGTAGCGCACGTGGCCGATGGCGGCGCGGCCCTTCAGCCGGGCGATGGTCTCGCCGTCCGAGAAGGAGTCCCCGACGAGGCCGGGGCGGCGCTCGGAATGGAACACCTCGCCGTCGAAGGAGACGATGCCCGCCGCCTCCTGGCCGCGATGCTGCAGGGCGTGGAGCCCGAGCGCGACCACCGCGGCGGCATCCGGATGGCCGAAGATGCCGAAGACGCCGCACTCCTCGCGCAGCGTATCGCCATCGAGGTCGAAATCGGCGGTGGGCGGGACAACGGCGCGGTAGGACATGCTCAAGGTCGATCCCTGGTTGCCGCCGGAATCCGGCGGCGCGCGCCGGATTCCTGGGCCGGGGCCCTTCCGGCCCCTTTCATGGAATCGTTCCACCGGCTCGCGTGAACAGCCGGTTACTTAAGGGTTCTTGCCCGGCCAACCAAGCGCCGGCATGCGCAGATCAGCGTCGCGGCGCCGTCGTGGCTCCGCCGTCGCTGCGGCGCTGGGGCGCATCCTCGGCGGGTGCTTCCACGGGCTCGTTCGGCGGGGTGTCGACCTTCGGCTTCTTGAACTGCTTCAGGAAGCCTTCCGGATTCTCGGGCAGCCGCGCCACCAGCGCGTCGCCGGACTGCTCCAGCATCGGGCGCGAGCGGGCCTGCGAGGCCCAGTCCGGCACCTTGCCCTGCACCAGCCAGGACAGGAACACCCAACCGATCACGCAGATCAGGAAGCCGCGGGCGGCGCCGAACAGGAAGCCGAGCGAGCGGTCGATGGCGCCGATGCGCGAATCGAGCACCACGTCCGAGACCTTCACGGTGATGAGCGAGACGACGATCAGGGTGCCGAGGAAGATCGCCGCGATCGAGGCGACGAGGGCCACGGTGTCGCTGGAGACGTGCTGCTTCACGGTCGGCAGAAGCATCGGGTGGAGCTTCCAGGCGACCGCCGCCGCGGCGACCCAGGCGATGATGGCGAGGACCTCGCGGGTCACGCCGCGCACGGCCGCGAGCAGCGCGGAGATCACCACGATGCCGAGCACGACGAGATCGAGGATGGAGAACGGCATCAGCGGAATCGGGTCGTCCAGGGATCGGCCACGCGAACAGTCGAGTGCGGCTCCCCGGGGCCGCGGCGCCTGTATATCGCGCCGAACCTCGGCCGTCACCCTTGCGCGGGGATTGCGTCCCGCATCGGGACGTGGCGGGCGGGACGGAGGCCGGCCCTGCCCCGTCAGGCGGCGGCGCGCGCCGGCTCGGCCACCTCGATCCGGTTCCGCCCGAGCGCCTTCGCCCGGTAGAGGGCACGGTCGGCGGCCGACAGGAGCAACGGCAGGTCGCCGGGGCCGGAGCGCGATTCGGCCAGCCCGATGCTGACGGTCGCCGGGATGTCGAGGCCGTCGCGCCGCGCCGCCGCCGCGGCGAAGCGCTGCGCGATGCGCTCGCCGACCTGCCGGGCCGATCCTCCGCCCGCGCCGGGCAGGAGCGCGGCGAATTCCTCGCCGCCGAGGCGGACGAGGACGGCGTCGGGCCCGGCCATGTCCCGCGCCACCTCCGCGAACAGCCGGAGCACCGCGTCGCCCGCGGCATGGCCGTGGCGGTCGTTGATCGCCTTGAAGTGGTCGAGGTCGAAGGCGAGGAGCGAGACGGGCCGGTCTGCCGCCTGCGCGACGAGGATGCGCCCGGCATCCTCGAAGAAGCCGTGGCGGTTGGGGAGCCCGGTGAGGTGGTCCGTCCGCGAGGCCGCGAGCAGCCGCCCCTGCGCCTCCTCGCGGACGAGCGCCAGGAACGCCATCGGCATGGCGACCGAGTAGAGCACGGCCTCGAACATCGTGACCTTGGCGAAGACCGGCAGCAACGCCTCCCCGTAGGCCGCGACGAGGACGGGGGCGACGAGCGCCCGGAGCAGGTAGAACAGGCCGTGGCCGGCGGAGACCGCGACGGCGACCGGCCGCGAGCGCAGGCCCCGGACCGTGCGGCTGCGCAGCAGGGTCCAGGCGGTCAGCCCGGAGGCCAGCGCGATCGGCAGCGCGGCGACGTGGTTCCAGAAGGCGGCGGGGAAGTGCGTGCCGGCGATCGCCCAGACGAGGGCGAGGCCCGCGAGCGCCAGGGCCGGGCGGAGGAGGCGCGGCCGCCCGTCGAGCCAGGCCGCGCCCTGCAGGACCAGCAGGTAGCCCGACACCATCAGGAGATTGGTGAGCGCCGCCCCGGTGACGCCGGGGAAGTGCTGGCGGCTCATCGCGACCACGCAGCCCAGCGCGAAGACGAGGCAGGCTCCGGCCCAGAGGCCGAGCTCGCGCGCGCGCCGGGGATGCGCCTGCCGCTCCCACAGCGTCATCGCCGCGGAGAGCAGGAGCGTCCCGATGGTCAGGTACCAGAGGGTCGGAAGATCGATCTGCATCGCTCGCGTCGAGGCCCCAGACCACGAACCCTACAGGAAGCAGGCAACGGTTCCCTTAAATCCGGCATCCACCCGCGCCGGCATCGCCGCCGTGGTTAAGGCTTCCTTGCCGGAGGCCTCGTCAATCCGCCTCCTCGTAGCGCGGCGCGTTGCTGCGCCGTCCCCGCTTCGGCCCGCTCGCGGCGATGCCGGCCACGAGGTCGGCGATGTGGCGGAGCGATTCGGTGGCGAGCGCCCGGTCGGCAGTCTCGCGCCCCTGCGGCATCAGGGCCTTGGCGAAGCCGAGCTTCTGCGCCTCCTTGAGGCGGGCCGCCCCCTGCGCCACCGGCCGGATCGCCCCCGAGAGCCCGATCTCGCCGAAATAGACGGTCTCGGGCGGGAGCGCCGCGCCGGAGAGCGAGGAGACCAGGGCCGCCGCCACCGCGAGGTCGGCCGCGGGCTCGGTGATGCGCAGGCCGCCCGCGACATTCAGATAGACGTCGTGGCCGGAGAGACGGATGCCGCCATGGGCCTCCAGCACCGCCAGCACCATCGAGAGCCGGTTCGGGTCCCAGCCCACCACCGCGCGGCGCGGCATGCCGAGCGCCGAGGGCGCGACCAGCGCCTGGATCTCCACGAGGAGCGGCCGCGTGCCCTCCATGCCGGCGAAGACCGCGGTGCCGGCCGCCTGATGGTCGCGCGCGGCCAGGAACAGGGCGGAGGGATTCGGCACCTCGGCAAGCCCCGCATCCGTCATCTCGAACACGCCGATCTCGTCGGTGGGGCCGAAGCGGTTCTTCACCGCGCGCAGGATGCGGAAATGATGGCCCTGGTCGCCCTCGAAGGAGGCGACCGCGTCGACCATGTGCTCGACGACGCGCGGGCCCGCGATCTGCCCGTCCTTGGTGACGTGGCCGACGAGGATCACCGCCGTGCCCGTGGTCTTGGCGAAGCGGATCAGCGCCTGGGCCGAGGAGCGCACCTGCGTCACCGTGCCCGGGGCCGATTCGACGGTCTCGGTCCACATGGTCTGGATCGAATCGATGATCGCGAGCGCCGGCGGCTTCCCTTGCGACAGGGTCTCGACGATGTCCTCGACATTGGTCTCGGCGGCGAGTTCCACCGGGTGCTTGGCGAGGCCGAGGCGCTCGGCGCGCAGGCGCACCTGCCCCACCGCCTCCTCGCCGGAGATGTAGGCGACGCGCTCCCCCGTCGCGGCCATGGCGGCGGAGGCCTGCATGAGCAGCGTCGACTTGCCGATGCCGGGATCGCCGCCGAGCAGGATCACCGAGCCGCGCACGAAGCCGCCGCCGGTGACGCGGTCGAGCTCGGCGATGCCGGACGGCGTGCGCGGCGCCTGCTTGGCCTCGCCGGTCAGCCCCTCGAGGGGGAAGACGCGGCCGCGCGCCCGCGCCGGCCGGGTCGCGGCGGGCCCCGCCTGGCCCGGGCCGCCCGCGATCTCCTCGACGATCGTGTTCCAGCCGTTGCAGGCCTCGCAGCGCCCGCGCCAGCGGTTGTAGACCGCCCCGCAGGACTGGCAGACGAAGGTCTGTTGGATCTTGGCCATGTGAATCCGCAGGTCGATGAGCCAGCACGGTCGGGCCACCGCGCATCGTTCCCGGTGGGCGGCTCGATTCAGCGGATCGATCCCCTCTCCCCGCCCGAAGTCGGGCCTGCCCGACTTCGGTTCCACAGTGCCGATCTCGGGCAAGCCCGCGATCGGTCGGGGAGAGGGTCGCGACGACCGCGTCGTCGTCGCGACAAGGCGGCAGCCGGGGGTGAGGGGGCGGTTCCGATGGAGTCTCCTCCGGAGTCGCCCCCTCACCGCCACTCCGGCTGCGCCTCCGCTTCCTGCCTGCACGACGAGGTGCAGGCAGGCCTCTCCCCGCGCGCGGGGAGAGGGGGATCCGCTTGATCCGACTCGATCAGCCGAAAAACGATATCACTCTACATAAGCGCGAACATATCGGGAACCCAGCCCGGTCAGGATCTCGTAGCCGATCGTGCCCGCGGCCTGCCCCACCGCGTCCACGTCGAGCGCGTCCCCGATCAGCACGGCCGGGGCACCGCGGCGGGCCTCGGGCGCCTCGGTGACGTCGAGGATGATGAGATCCATGGAGATCTGCCCGAGGATCGCGCAGGCCACGCCGCCGACGAGGGCTTGGCCGCGCCCGCTGGCGGAGCGGGGATAGCCGTCGGCATAGCCGACCGACAGGGTGGCGAGGCGCCGCGGCCCCGGGGCGATCCAGCGGGCGTTGTAGCCGGCGCCCGCGCCCGCCTCGACGTCGCGCACCTGCACGATCTCGGCCTCCAGCCGCACCACCGGCCGCATCGGGTTGGGCGCGCCCGGGCAGGGATTGCCGCCGAACAGGGCGTAGCCCGGGCGCAGCAGGTCGTGATGGGCGCCTCCCCCCAGGAAGATGCCCGAGGAATTGGCGAGCGAGGCCGGGATGCCGGGGAAGGCGGCGCGCAGGCCTGCGAAAGCGGCGATCTGGCGGGCGTTGACCGCCTCCTGCGGCCTCTCCGCGCTGACGAGGTGGCTCATCACGAGGTCGATGCCCGCGGCCTTCAGGCGCGGCTCGCCGGCGAGCGCCAGCGCCTCGGGGACCGAGAGGCCGAGCCGGTTCATGCCGGTATCGACGTGGAGCGCCGACGGCAGCAGCCCCTGCGAGAGCGCCGCCCATTCCTCGATCTCGGCGCGCGAGCCGAGGACGGGGCGGAGGTCCCGCCGGACGAAGGCCGGGCCCGCCCCCGGCGGCAGGCCGTTCAGAACGTAGATCACGGCCTCGGGCAGGACGGCGCGCGCCGCCTCGCCCTCGGCGAGATGGGCGACGAAGATGGTGCGGCAGCCCGCCCGCCACAGAGCGGGCGCGACCGTGGCGAGGCCGCAGCCATAGGCGTTTGCCTTGAGCACGGCGGCGCACGGGATGCCCGGCGCCTCGGCGCCGAGGCGACGCCAGTTCGCGACGATCGCTCCGAGATCGACGGTGAGGCGCGCGCCGTGGCCTGCCGACGCAGCGGTCTCCCGCGATGGAGGCGGCGAGATGCTCAGACCTCGCCACCCTCGGGGGGCCAGACGATCGCGCGTGTCATGATCTCCTCGAACGCATAGGGACAGGCGGACGGGAAGATCGCCTCCGGCAGATGCGTCTCGGACGCGGCTTCGATGCGGGCTCGGCGGTAGGCGCGGGCGACGAGATCGCCACCCTGAGGTCTCAGGCTCGGATTGTCCTCCAGGCCGTCGAGCACGGCGAGGCGTTGGGTGCGGATCGAGGTTGCCCAGCTTCTCGTCCTGCGGGCAGGCTGATGATCCCACTTGAGAAGATCCAGCAAGATCACCTGCAAGGCGCTCGTCAGAGCGTGACGCTCGCTGCGGGCCAAGGCCTCGATCTCATCGGCCAGATGCGCGGCATCGAGACGCGACCAGCGCCCGGCGCGTAGATGATCCGCCTGCTCGAATGCCCATGCCGACACATCCGCATCGTACCGCGTGTCGTCGGCTGCAATCCGCCTCGGAGCCGCCACGGCGCCTCTCCACTCTCCGCTCGATCGAACCATAGCACATCGTGTCGGTATCCGGTCACTCCGGTCCGATCCGCTTCTGCGACGAACCCAGTGCAGCATTCGGCCCGGTCGCGCTCACATATGCTCGGGCAGGCGGTCGGTCTGGGCGAGGTTCGAGAAGCGCGTGATGTTGGCGTCGAACTGCAGCTCCACCGTGCCGGTGG
Organism: Methylobacterium dankookense; assembly: GCF_902141855.1. Classification (GTDB taxonomy): domain Bacteria; phylum Pseudomonadota; class Alphaproteobacteria; order Rhizobiales; family Beijerinckiaceae; genus Methylobacterium; species Methylobacterium dankookense. Next base: position 38,781 of record NZ_CABFVH010000042.1, read on the forward strand.
GGCCGTGGCGCTGCTTGCCGATGATGACCTCGGCCTTGCCGTGCACGCGCTGCATCTCCGCCTCCCAGGCGAAGAACTCCTCGGTGCCCTCGCGCGGCTTCTTGTTGCCGACGTAGTACTCCTCGCGGAACACGAACATCACCACGTCGGCGTCCTGCTCGATCGAGCCCGATTCGCGCAGGTCCGAGAGCTGCGGGCGCTTGTCGTCGCGGTTCTCGACCTGACGGGAGAGCTGCGAGAGCGCGATGATCGGCACGGCGAGCTCCTTGGCGAGCGCCTTCATGCCGGTGGTGATCTCGGTCATCTCCTGCACGCGGTTGTCGCCCTTCTTGGAGGAGCCGGAGAGGAGCTGCAGGTAGTCGACGATGAGGAGGTCGAGGCCCTTCTGGCGCTTGAGGCGCCGCGCCCGGGCGGCGAGCTGGGCGATCGAGATGCCGCCGGTCTGGTCGATGTAGAACGGGATCGTCTGCATGTCCCGGGCGGCGTCGGTGATCTTGTAGAAGTCCTCCGGCCGGATGTCGCCGCGGCGGATCTTGTAGGAGGGCACGCCGGACTGCTCGGCGATGATGCGGGTGGCGAGCTGCTCGGCCGACATTTCGAGGGAGAAGAAGCCGACGATGCCGCCGTTGACGGTCTTCGTGCTGCCGTCCGGCGCCTTCTCGCCCTGGTAGGCCTTGGCGATGTTGAAGGCGATGTTGGTGACGAGCGAGGTCTTGCCCATGGCGGGCCGGCCCGCGAGGATGATCAGGTCGGAGGGCTGCAGGCCGCCCATCTTGGAGTCGAGGTCGGTCAGCCCCGTGGCGATGCCGGAGAGCTTGCCGTCGCGCTGGTAGGCCTTGGCCGCCATGTCGATGGCCGTGGTCAGCGCCTCCGAGAACTTCTGGAAGCCGCCGTCGTACCGGCCCGCCTCCGCCAGCTCGTAGAGCCGGCGCTCGGTCGATTCGATCTGGTCGCGCGGCGAGAGCTCGACGGGCGCCTCGTAGGCGCCGTTGACGAGGTCCTCGCCGATGGTGATCAGCCGGCGCCGGATGGCGAGGTCGTAGATGGTGCGGCCGTACTCGCCCGCATTGATGACCGTGGTGGCGTCGGCGGCCAGCCGCGCGAGGTACTGGAACACCGTCTGGCCGCCGAAATCGGCATCGCCCAGATAGGTCTTCATGGTGATGGGCGTGGCGAGCTTGCCCGCCTTGATCAGCGACACCGCGACCTGGAAGATCTGCTGGTGCGCATCCTCCATGAAGTGCTCGGCGAGCAGGAAGTCGGAGACGCGGTAATAGGCGTCGTTGTTGACGAGGATGGCGCCGAGCAGCGCCTGCTCCGCATCGATGTTGTGCGGCTGGACGCGGTACTCCGCCTGCACCGCTTCGAGCTTGGCCGTCAGGGCATTGGGCAGGGCCATCGGCTCGCTCCGATCAGGCGGGCCCATGCGGGCCGCGCGGTTTGAGGCGTTATCCGCCGACCATGGCACCGGCATGGTTGACCGATGCTTAGCCGCGGCCCCCGGGACCCGAACGCCAAAAAAACGCCCGCCGCTCGGGGAAGCGACGGGCATTCATGCTGGAACAAATTAAGAACCTGTCAACCCTCGCGGGCAACGGTCCCCGTTCTCCACCGGCCGGGACGGGATCGCTGTGGATTGCCCCTGGCGCCGACGTCTCGTGTCGCGGCTCCCGCCCGGAGGGCGCAAGCGCGACCGCGCGTCGGCGCCCATGCGCCGGGACGCGAGGGCGCTTGCGCCCTCGCACCACGGAGAAGACTCAGCCGCGGTCGTCGGCGCCCTCGCCGGCCTCGGCCAGCGCCTGGCCGACCTCGAGACCCAGGTCGTCGAGGTTGAAGGTCTCGCGCTCGGTCACGGTCTCGCCGCGGGCCTGGCGCTCGGCCTCCTCGGGGCTGCGGGCGACGTTGACGGTGACCGACACCTCGACCTCGGGGTGCAGCACCACCGGGACGGTGTGCAGGCCGAGCGTCTTGATCGGCTGGTTCAGCACGAACTGGCCGCGCTCGACCGTGAAGCCCTCCTTGGTCACCACCTCGGCGAGGTCACGGGTGGAGACCGAGCCGTAGAGCACGCCGGTCTCGCCCGACTGGCGGATCAGCACGAAGCTCTGGCCGTTGAGCTTCTCGGCGACGGCCTCGGCGTCCTTCTTGCGCTCGAGGTTGCGCACCTCGAGCTGGGCGCGCTGCGTCTCGAAGTGCTTCTTGTTGGCCTCGGTGGCGCGCAGCGCCTTGCCGCGGGCGAGGAGGAAGTTGCGGGCGAAGCCCGGGCGGACCTTCACGGTCTCGCCCATCTGGCCGAGCTTGGCCACGCGCTCGAGGAGGATCACTTCCATGGGTCTAGTCCTTGTCTTGCGTTGTCGAGGATCTCAGGTCGCGGTGCCGCCCCGGGGGCGGCGGCGGTTGAGGGCGGTATCGGCGAGGCCGAACAGGGTCAGCGCGACGAGGGCGATGCCCTGGGTCACGAAGAGGATGAGGTAGAGGCCGAACAGCAGCGCCCCGCGCCCCGGCCGGCCGCGGCTGCGGTCGTGGAAGGCGGCGAGCCCCTGGAGGGCGAAGACGGCGCAGAGCGAGCCGATCAGCGCCGTGCCGAGCACGCCGACATAGCCCGGCGCGAAGCTGAGGATCACGGCGCCCGCGAGGAGGCCGAGCACCTGCCGCGGCATGGCGGTCGCCGGGATGTCCGGCCAGGGCCGCAGCAGCCGGCCCGAGGCGCGCACGATCCGGGCCGAGGCCCAGAGATAGAAGACGAGGAGCAGCGCGAGGCCGGTCGCGGCGATCCCCGGGATCAGCCGGGCCATCGCGTCGGCGAGCTCGGCCTGAAGCTCGGCCGGGCCGGGCGCCCGCTCGCCGGAGCCGCCCGTGCCGGCACCGGGCTTGGCCTCGTCGGTCTTGCTCGTGTCGGGCTTGGACGTGTCGGCCTGGGCCGCGGGCTCGCGCATCTGCATCCGGACCATGGTGCCGGCGAGCTCGCGCATCTGCGCCTCGTAGGTCGCGTGATTCGGCGAGGACAGGAGCGCGATGACGACGACGGCCATGCCGGCGGTGCCGCCGACCCAGGCGAGCAGGCGCCCGGTCGGGTACCATTCCATCGCCCCCGATTCGGTCGGACGGCCGAGCTGCGCGAGATAGGCGAGCCACCAGGCGGGCAGCGCGAGATAGGCGGCAAAGCCGAGGCCCAGCGGCGCCGAGACCGCGAGCGCCAGGGCGAGGCTGCCCGTCACCGCCGCGACGAGGGCGGCGCGATGGCTCCAGCCGAGGCCGACGATCAGGATCGGGAGGGGGGAGACGAGGTTCAGCACGAAGGCGAGCAGCGTCCCCTTGAGGAGAACGCCGAACAGGAGGGCCGAGACGAGGCCCGCGCCGATGCCGATTCCGAGATACTGGGTCATGGGTTCCGCTGTCCCGCCGATCCGCGTCGCGGCCGGGGTTAGAGGCGCTCTGCGCCCCAACGATGACGGCCCGGGGGGACCGCCGAGGAAGCTCTCCTCCCCTTGCGGGGAGGAGTTGGAGGTGGGGATGGTGCAGGATCGAGCGTCGCGGTGCCGCCTGCGCCACCCCCATCCCGGCCCCTCCCCGCAAGGGGGAGGGAGAAGGCTTACTTGATGACGTAGGGCAGCAGGCCCAGGAAGCGGGAGCGCTTGATCGCCTGGGCGAGCTCGCGCTGCTTCTTGGCCGAGACCGCGGTGATGCGGCTCGGCACGATCTTGCCGCGCTCCGAGACGTAGCGGGACAGGAGCTTCACGTCCTTGTAGTCGATCTTCGGCGCATTGGCGCCGGAGAACGGGCAGGTCTTGCGACGACGGAAGAAGGGACGACGGCCGCCGCCACCACCAGCACCGAAAGCCATGGCTCAGTTCTCCCCGAAGTTGCGCTCGGACCGGTCGCCCCGGTCGCCACGATCGCCGCGGTCGCGGTCACCACGGTCGCGGTCGCCGCCGAAGCCGCCACCGAAGCCCTCGTCGTCACGGCGACGGCCGCGCTCGCGATCCTTGCGGTCGTCGCGGTCGCGCTTCTGCATCATCGCGGACGGCTCCTGCTCCAGCTCCTCGACGCGGATCGTCATGAAGCGCAGCACATCCTCGGAGATCTGCATCTGACGCTCCATCTCGGCGAGGGCCGCCGGCGGGGCATCGATGTTGAGGAGCGTGAAGTGGGCCTTGCGGTTCTTCTTGATACGGTAGGCGAGGGACTTGACGCCCCACATCTCGATCTTCTCGAGCCTGCCGCCGTTCTGCTCGATGACGCCCTTGTAGGCGTCGATCATCGTTTCGACTTGCTGGGACGTCACGTCCTGGCGCGCCAGGAACACGTGCTCGTAGAGAGGCATTTCGGGCCTTTCATCGTGGATGAGGCCCAGATTGCGTGACGATGCGCGCTGGCCGGGCCGGTTCGTTCACGTCTGCCCGGCGCCAAGCCCTTCGAGCCGTGATGATGGCCCGAGCGGTTGATCGAAGGCGGAGACACGGGACGACGGATCGGGAAGACCCTGTGCCGCGGACGGCACCGTCCGTTCAGCCCCCGGCCGGAGCGAACGTGAGGGCCGGCGCATAGTCGGTTTTCTCTCCCCTGGCAAGAGGCCTGCCGGATTCCAGGCCGCGATGCGGCGGCATGGCCGCCCTGTGCCGGTTTTTCGCATGGGCCCCGCGCGCCCGCACCTTGCCGCAGCATCGGGTTGGGACTAGGCAGGCGTCGACAAGCAGATCGTCCGCGGACCTCAAGTCTTCGGGCGGTCGAACGCGCTCTTCAGAACAGTTCCAATCTTTGAAAGACCGTCCTCGTCGTCGCCGGTCTTGTTTTTAACGCTTCCAATCTGGAGATCCATCATGGCGGACGGCTCGACGTTCGTTCAGGCCTTCACCATCCTGTTCCGGGAAGGGCTGGAGGCGCTGCTGATCATCGCGGCGCTCGCCGCCTTCCTGCGCCGGGCCGGTGCCGCGGACAAGATCACGCCCGTCTATGCCGGCGCGGGCGCCGCCGTGGTCGCGAGCCTCGGCATGGCCTGGGTGTTCGAAACCTATTTCGACGGCAACCACAACGACCTGTTCGAGGCGGCGGTGATGCTCGCGGCCGCCGTGCTGATGTTCTACATGAGCGGCTGGCTCTTCGTGCGGCAGGATCCGAAGGCCTGGCAGGCGGACCTGAACCGCCTGGCCGAGCGGGCGCTCGGGGCGAGCACGGTGCTGTCGCTCGCCGGCATCGCCTTCCTGGCGGTCTTCCGCGAGGGCGCCGAGACGATCCTGTTCCTGCACGCCCTCGCCAAGAGCAACAGCGGCTTCGACGGCTCGCTCTTCGCGGGGCTCGGCGTGGCGGCCCTGGCGCTCGCCGCGATGTTCGTCGCCATGCAGTGGCTGGCGCTGCGCCTGCCGCTCCGGCCGATGTTCGTCATCACCTCGGCCTTCCTGTTCGTGATGGGGCTGAAGCTCGTCGGCGAGGCCTTCCAGGAATTCCAGGAGCAGACGATCATCCCGTTCCACGACGAGGGCGTACCCGGCTTCGTCAGCAGCATCGGCTTCAACGGGAGCTGGGAGGCGCTCGGCACGCAGGCCGCGCTGGCCCTGATCGCGCTCGCCTGCCTCGCGACCTACCTCGCCCGGGGCAAGTCGGCCACAGCACAGGGCAAGCCGGCGCGGGCCGCCTCGTAAGGCGGCATCACCGGGAGCAATCAAGAGCCCGCCGCGCCCGTCGCGGCGGGCTCTTCATACGACATCCGGGTGATCCCTTCGGGATGGCGGATGTCGCCTTCGCTCAGGCACTGCGCGGTATCAGTTGGCGATATCGGCCGTCACCGAGAGCATCGGCAGGGTGACGGCGACCTGCAGCCCCATCTCGCGCGGCGCGCTCAGCGCCACGAAGGCGGCCAAGCTGAGGCAGAAGCCGAGGCCGAGCAGGCCCGATTCGATGCCGCGATACAGCCGGTCCATCCGAATCCCTCCCGTATGAGGGTTCCATGATCCGGCGGACTCGTTAACGACCTCTCATGCGGCATCCGGTCGATCCCTTCGGGATGGCGGATGTCGCCTTCGCTCAGGCGCCGCGCGGGCTGGCTGATACCGCGTCCGGTCCGATCAACCGGACGCGGCATCAGGCGCTGCGCGGTATCATCCCCCGTAGGCGACCAGCACGGCGCCGAGGGCGATCAGCCCGACGCCGAGCCAGCTCACCGGCCCGAGTGATTCGCCGAGGAGCAGCGCGCCGAACAGGGCGACCAGCACGACGCTGAGCTTGTCCAGCGGCGCGACGCGAGCCGCATCTCCCAGCGACAGGGCGCGGAAGTAGCAGAGCCAGGACGCGCCGGTAGCAAGCCCCGACAGGACCAGGAACAGGGCGCTGCGGCCCGAGACCTGGCCGAGCGCGGCCGCCTGTCCCGTCGCGACCACGATCGCGGCGGTGAGCGCGGCCACCACGAGGGTGCGCAGGAAGGTCGCCACCTCCGAGGGCACGCCCGCGACGCCGAGCTTCGCCAGGATCGCGGTGAGCGCCGCGAAGACCGCCGAGAGCAGCGCCCAGAAGCGCCAGGAGAGGAGGAGCGCGCTCACGGACGCGGCCGGTCCGCGCGCGGCCCTCCGAGACCGGCGCCGTCGCCAGGCTGAAGCTTGCCCATATCGGTCCCTCTCGAACCTGGCCTGCGCCGCAGCGGTCTCAGCGCAGCAGCGCCTGGAACAGGGCCCGCACGCCGGCCCGCTCGGCGTCGAGCTGGGCCGACAGGGTGCGCGCATCCGGCAGGCCCACGGCGACGGCGAGCCGGGCGAGCGCCGCGGGGGGCGCCTCGGCAGGATCGCCCTCCACCATCAGCCGCTGCCAATGGTGCACGTCGTCGAACAGGCGGTAGGCCTGCCCCAGGCGCTCGGCCGCATCCGCCTCCAAGAGCCCCAGCGCCGCGGAGCGCGCGAAGACCTCCGGCCCATCCCGGCCGATCAGGTCGGGATGCTCGGCGGCGTGGCCGAGCACGAGGCTCTGCGCCAGGAAGTCGAGATCGAGGAGCCCGCCGGGGCTGAGCTTCAGGTCGAGCGGGCCGTGATCGCCCTTCTCGCGGGCGACGAGGTCGCGCATCGACCGGACCTCGCGGTTGACGGCCTTCCGGTCGCGCGGCTGCGCCAGCCGCTCCCGGATCGCGGCGGCGGCCTCGTCCCCGAGGGTGGAGTCGCCGCAGAGCACACGGGCCCGCGTCAGCGCCATCTCCTCCCAGAGCTCGACCTCCTCGGCGAGATAGGTCCGCAGGCTCTTCAGCTGCGTGGCGATCATGCCCTGGCCGCCGCCGGGGCGCAGGCGCAGGTCGACCTCGTAGAGGCCGCCGCGGCGGGTCGGGACGGTGAGCGCGGCGACGAGCCGCTGGGTCAGGCGGTTGTAGGCGACCGCCGCGTCGAGGGGCCGGCGCCCGTCGCTCGTGCGGTTCTCCGGGTCGAAATCGTAGAGCACCACGAGGTCGAGGTCGGAATCGGCGGTGAGCTGGCAGGAGCCGAGCCGGCCGAAGCCGAGCACCGCGATCCGCCCGCCGGGGATCCGGCCGTGATCGGTCTCGAAGGCGCGGATCACCGCCTCCAGACTGGTGGCGACCGCGGCCTGCGCGATCCCTGAGAAGGCGCGGCCGGCGCCGGAGGGCGGCAGGATGCCGGAGAGGAGCCGCGCCCCGGTGACGAAGCGCATCTGCCGGGCGGCGTCGCGGCTGCGGTCGAGGAAGTCCTCGTGCGCGGCGGGGCTGCCCACCAGCGCCCGGTACTGCGTGTCGAGGACGGCCGCATCCGTCGTCGGCTCGACGAAGGCCGGATCGATCACCGCGTCGAGCACGTGCGGGCTGAAGGCCACCGTGTCGGCGAGCCGCGGCGCGGTGCCGAGCAGGTCCGCGAAGAGCAACCGCAGTCGCTCGTGCGAGCGCAGGATGGTGAGGAGCTCCACCGCCGCCGGCATCTGGCCGAAGGCGCGGTCGAGGCTGGCGAGCGCCGCGTCCGGGTCCGGCGTGCCCGACAGCGCCTGGATCAGCATCGGCACCAGCTCGGTCAGCACTTCGCGGGCGCGCGGGCTGCGCACGGCGGGGCGCCGGCCGAAATGCCAGCCGCGCACGGTCTCGACCGCCCGCTCCGGCTCGCGGAAGCCGAGCTGGCGCAGGGTCTTGAGCGTGCCCGGATCGTCCCCCGTCCCGCTGAAGACGAGGTCGCCGATCCCCGCCGAGAGATCGGGCTCGGCCTCGAACAGCAGGGCGTAGTGGGATTGCACCCGGCGGGCCTGGGCGAGGAGCGCCGCCTCGAAGGCCGCGCGGTCGGCATAGCCCGCGAATTTCGCGAAGCGGTCGAGGGCGTCGGCGTCGTCCGGCAGGCGCTGCGTCTGCGCGTCGTCCACCATCTGGAGGCGGTGCTCGATGCCGCGCAGGAAGCGATAGGCCTCGGCCAGCTGGTCGCGGGCCTCGGCGTCGATCCAGCCCTCGGTCTCCAGCCCCGCCAGCATCTCGAGCGTCCGGCGGCCGCGCAAGGAGGGGCGCCGTCCGCCGAAGACGAGCTGCTGCGTCTGCACGAAGAACTCGATCTCGCGGATGCCGCCGCGCCCGAGCTTGATGTCGTGGCCGGCCACCCCCAGCGTCTCGTGCCCGCGCACGGCATGGATCTGCCGCTTCATCGCGTGCACGTCGGCGATCGAGCCGAAATCGAAATACTTGCGCCAGATGAAGGGCCTGAGCTCGGCCAGGAAGCGCTCGCCCGCCGCGATGTCGCCCGCCACCGGCCGCGCCTTGATGAAGGCCGCCCGCTCCCAGTTCTGCCCCACCGTCTCGTAATAGCCGAAGGCCGAGTTGAGCGAGATCGCGGTCGGGGTCGAGCCGGGATCGGGCCGGAGGCGATAATCGACCCGGTGGACGTAGCCGTCGCCGGTGCGCCCTTCGAGGAGCTTGGCGAGCCCCTGCGCCAGACGGCTGAAGAAGGGCGTCGGCTCGGTGCCCTCCTTGAGCGGCACCGTCTCGGGATCGAAGAAGACCACCAGGTCGATGTCGCTCGAATAGTTGAGCTCGCCGGCCCCGTGCTTGCCGAGCCCGAGCACCACGAGGCCGCAATCCCTCTGCGGGTCCGCCGGATCCTTCGGCAGGAAGCGCCCGAGCTCCGCCGCCTGCAGGAGCAAGGCGTCGAGGGCGCCGGCGACCGACGCGTCGGCGAAGTCCGAGAGCGCGCCCGTCACCTGCTCCAGCGGCCAGACCCCGCCGATATCGGCGAGCGCCACGAGGAGGGCGAGGGCCTGCCGGTTGAGCCGCAGGCGCGCCGAGACCGCGTCGGGATCGACGCGCCCCCCGGGCCCCGGCCGCCCGGCGGCGCGCTGGTCGGCGACGAGCCGGGCGAGGCTGTCCTCGGGCGGATCGGCGAGCAGCCGGGCGAGCCGCGCGGGATCGCGCTGGGCGATGCCCCAGAGGAAGGGGGAATGGTCGGCGAGCCCGAGGAGGAGGTCCCGCGCCGGGCCCTTGCGCAAGGCGGCGGGCAGCTCGGCGGCGATCTCGGCGAGCCGCGCCTCGGCGCCCTTCGCGTCGGCGAGGACCGGCGCGGCGTTCAGCCGGGCGTGCAGGGCGTCCGCTGTCATGGCGCGCCTCCCTCGTTGGTTGCGGGGATGCTTAGCACGACCCGCAGGCCCGGCGCATGGTCCTCCAGGGCGAGATCGCCCTGGTGCAGGCGCGCCACCGCGTTGACGAGGCTGAGGCCCAGCCCGAAGCCCGGCCGGGAGCGGGCATCCTCCAGCCGCACGAAGCGGTCGAGCACGCGGCCGCGCTCGGCCTCCGGGATGCCCGGCCCGCGATCGGCGACGCTGAGCCGGATCATCCCCTCGCCGCGCGAGGCCGACACGGCGATGCGCCCGCCCTCCGCCCCGTACTTGATGGCGTTGTCGATGAGGTTGGCGAGCGCCTGGCCGATCAGCTCCCGGTTGCCGGTGCAGACGAGCCCGTCCGGCGCCTGCACGTCGAGGGCGAGGCCCTGCTCCTCGGCGAGCACCTCGTAGAGCTCGCCGACCCCGCGCACCACCGGCCCGAGATCGAGGGGCGCGACCACCGCGCTGGCATTGCCGGCCTCCAGCCGCGCGATCATCAGCAGCGCGTTGAACACCCGGATCAGCCCATCGCTCTCCTCGATCACCCCTTCGAGGGCCGCGCGCAGCTCGTCCGGCGCGCGCGCCCCGCGCAGGGCCTCGTCGGCCCGGTTGCGCAGACGCGTCAGCGGCGTCTTGAGGTCGTGGGCGATGTTGTCGGAGACCTCGCGCAGGCCGCGCATCAATTCGCCGATGCGCTCCAGCATCAGGTTGAGGTTGAGGGCGAGACGGTCGAGTTCGTCCCCGTTGCCGGCCACGCTCAGGCGGTCGTCGAGGTCGCCCGCCATGATGGCCCGCGTCGTGCGCGTCATCGCGTCGACCCGGGCGAGCACCCGGCTCGCCACCAGCCAGCCGCCGACCACGCCGAGCACCACCACCACCGCGAGGGACGAGGCGAAGGCCCGCCCGATCACCGCGCGCAGGCGGTCGCGCTCCTCGGTGTCGCGCCCGACCAGCAGGCGGAAGCCGCCGGGCAGCGTGAAGATCCGCACGATCGCCCGGTGCTCGGCGCTCTCCGCGCTGCCGCGTGAATAAGCGATCTCCACTTGGCCGGGCCGTTCGAGGATCCTCGCCGGCACCTCGGAGACGTTGCCGACGACATGCTCCCCGAGCGCCGTGGTGACGAGGTAGAGCGAGGCACCGGGCTCGCGCGAGCGCCGCTCCACCACGGTGATCAGCCGGCGCAGGCCGCCGGCATTGTACTGCTCGGAGAGCCCGTTGATCTCGGCATCGATGGTGGAGACGATCTGGTCGTCCAGCACCTGCCGCGCGTTCCAGGCGACGTAGCCCAGCGCCAGGAAGGCGCAGGCCGCGAAGATCGTGAGATAGGCGAGCGACAGCTTGAACGCGGTCGTCCGGAAGAGCTTCTGGAACCGGGCGAAGACGCTCTCGGGAGCGGTGAACTCAGCGCTCATCCGTCCGCAGCACGTAGCCCGCCCCGCGCACGGTGTGGATCATCGGATGCTCGAAGCCGCGGTCGATCTTGGCGCGCAGGCGCGAGACGTGGACGTCGATGACGTTGGTCTGCGGGTCGAAATGGTAGTCCCAGACATGCTCCAGCAGCATCGTGCGGGTCACCACCTGCCCGGCATGGCGCATCAGGTATTCGAGCAGCCGGAACTCGCGCGGCTGCAGCACGATCTCCTGGCCCGCCCGCGATACCCGGTGCGAGAGCCGGTCGAGTTCGAGTTGGCCGACGCGGTAGGCGGTGGCCTCGGCCGTCCCTTGCGCGGGCGCGCCGCGCCGGGCCAGCACCTCGGCGCGGGCGAGGAGTTCGGAGAAGGCGTAGGGCTTCGGCAGGTAGTCGTCGCCGCCGGCGCGCAGGCCCTTCACCCGGTCATCGACCTGGCCGAGGGCCGAGAGGATGAGGACGGGCGTCGTGACGCCCTGCTCGCGCAGCGACCGGATCAGCGAGAGCCCGTCGAGCTTCGGCAGCATGCGGTCGACGATCAGCACGTCGTAGCCGCCCTCGCGGGCGAGCGCGTAGCCGTCGAGCCCGTCGGTGGCTTGGTCGGCCACGTGCCCGGCCTCGCGAAAGGCCTTGGCGAGATAGGCGACCGCCTCCCGGTCGTCCTCGATGATCAGAAGCCGCATGGATTCCGTCCATACAGCGGGCGGGGCGGCCTGAGAACGGTGCGTCTGCGGAACGGCCAAGGCCCCCTCCCCTCTCGAAAGCGGGCAGGTTGGACGAGCCGTGCTTGCCAGAGGCTTCCCGGCGCATGACGAATCGGTAAGGGAAGCTGAAATGACGAAAGGCCGCCTCCTTGCGGAAGCGGCCTTTTCGATCTGTGACGTTTCGTGTCGAGGGTGTGTGTCTTGCGTTGGGCAGGCCTGGCGGCGACCGACTCTCCCGTGTCTTGAGACACAGTACCATGGGCGCTGGTGCGTTTAACGGCCGAGTTCGAG
>NZ_CABFVH010000043.1 GCF_902141855.1 Methylobacterium dankookense
GCCACCCCGCGGGAGAGCCCGCCTGCTACAGCGCTGTGAAGGGCGCGCAGGCGGGCTCTCCCGCTACCAGCGAGCTACACCACCATCAGGGACACGACCGCGGCTGTCGCGTCGGTGCGCTTGTCCTGATCGTAGTAGCTGCGCCGCTCGTGCGCGCTGAGGACGGGGTCGAACCCCTCCGCATAGAGGTCGCGCACCTCGACCGCGTGCCCAGCGGATCGAAGACCTTGAAGGGCCGCATCGCGCAGGGCCGCGGCATAGCTCTGTGCGAGGGGATGGCAGTAGATGAGCAGAACGCGCATAGGACGCATGAAACTCCCATGCCGGGCTCGGGTTCTCACCTCTGCGCGACAGCCTGTCCCGGCGGTCGAGCCACGCTCGCCGGCTTACCGTCATCGACCTGCGGAACCGAGTGCGGGGCGGCAGGCAAGCGCCGCCTCCGATCCGTTGCGGGCCCCTTCCTGGGCGCAGCGATCGTGCAGCTGGAGCCGCTCCCGATCGCGTTGCAATCGGGAACGGCTCCAAGCTCTTGTTGTGACGCGCTCTCTTGCGCCGAACCGGTGTCCATTTCGGCTTAAGAGCGCTCTAGGCTGTCGCTCCACGCTTCTTGTTCAACCGTGCCAGGAAGCGATCCGCATCGATGATGTAGCGCTCGTGGTGGCCTTCGGAGATCACCTCGGCGTCATCGCGGCAGACGGCCTTGAAGCGCAGCCTGCGGCCCTCGACGGCGACCAATTCCACCTCGGCCGTCACACGCATGCCGACCGGCGTGGCGGCGCTGTGGCTGAGGTCCACATGCACGCCCACGGTCTTCTGGCCGGGGTCGAGGTAGGGACGCAGCGCCTCGATGCAGGTCCACTCCACGAACCCGACGAGGAACGCGGTGGCAAATACCGGGGGCATGTCGGAGAAGCCGGTGAAGGCTTGCGACACGGCTGGAACCGTCAGCCGCTCATCCACCTGCACGGAGTGGGTGTGCTTCAATCCGGGCTGTAGGTCGGCGAGGCTCATCGTTGCTCAGATCCGTCCGATGCGGAGGGAGAGGGGCCAGCGCACGGGCCTGACCGTCTCGGGGTCGCCCCATGCCTCGGTCAACGCGGCATGGAACGTCTCGACGGGGGCACGCCCCACGGCCTTCTCGGCCGCCCGCACGGCCGACCACGTCTCGGTGTAGCCGATCAGGTCCGCCAGCTTCCACGCCACCTCGATGTCGAGGGCGGGCGCCTCGAGCGGCGCGAACGGGAAGGGCAGCGAGCGGTAGCCGTCCTCGACATGCCTCCGTTCGGGCGGCCAGTAGGGGCCGATCACGTCGTGGTAGAACCGCTGGGCCACCGCGTCGGCGGCCGCGTCCTCGACGTGCAGCACGCCGTAGGTGATGAGCGCGAGCACCGCATCGGGACGGGCGATGCGGCGCACCTCGGCATAGAACGGATCGAGGTCCAGCCAGTGCGCGGCCTGCGCCACGGTGATCAGGTCGACGCTGGCCTCGGGCAATCCGGAGCGCTCGGCCGGGGCCGTGTGGTAGGCGACCCGCTCGTGCGGCGTCGCGCTCGCGATCTGCTGCGCGCTGGCATCGGTGGCGACCACCCGCTCGAATCGCTCCGCCAACAGCGTGGAGAGCTGGCCGGTCCCGCAGCCGACATCGAGGGCGAGCGCCCGGCCGGGCGCGGCCTTCGCCAGGACGTCCACCAGAATGCGCGGGTAGGTCGGCCGGTGCGCGGCATACCCGGCATTGTTGGTCGAGAAGTGATCCCTGAACGTGGTCACGCCGTTGCCCCTCGAACCGCCTGCAGCCGCGCGGCAAAGCCCTGTCGCTCCAGCGCTTCGGCCGTATCCTCCAGCACCCGCAACAGGGGGTGCCCGATCTCCTGCTCCAGGGCCTCGATGGCGGCGAAGGTGCTCTGCCAGAGCGGGGTGAGCTGCCCCAGCAGCGCCTGACCGGCCGGGGTGAGCCGCAGGGCGCTCTTGCGGCCGTCCGGCAAGCCGTGGCGCTCCACCAAGCCGTCCGTCACCATCAGGCCAATGGTCTGGCTGACGGCCCCCTGCGTGACGCGGGTGCGTGCCGTGATCTCGGTGACGGTTTCCGCCCCGGCTGCGAGCGCCCGCAGCACCGGGGTGTAACGGGGGCGATAGGCCGGATGCAGGGACCGGTAGTCTTCCTCCGCGCCCTGTTCGACCAGCTCGCCCACGTAGCGCAGCAATTCGCCCAGGCCGGGCCGTTCTCGTCCGCTCATGTCCAAGCTATTACATTAGCACTAATGTAGTGTCGAGCGATCCCGTCCGGATGGAACGTGCCGGCCTAGCGGTTCGGAGACCGTGCCGTTCACCGCGTTCGCCCCGGACGCCCCGCGGCCGATGCTGCGGACAACACGCAGCCTCCTGCAAGCGCCTGCGGGTCGGAGGTTTTTCGGTACCAAGCTGCGCGGTAATCTGCGATTCGCATGACCATCGGCGCGGCCGGTGCAGCTTGGAGGAGGCATGAGCGTGCGATCCGGCAAACGGCTCTCCGAACGGTGGTTCAACCTCGTTCTCTGGCTCGTCGCACTCGCCTTCGCGGGCTTCCTGATCGGCCTCGGCTCGCTCGTCGTCGGCGACCTGCCCCAGGTCGAGCATCGCTTCACCCTGGAGCAGTTCCTCGCCAGCGATCAGGCCAAGGCATCGGCGGATGCGCTCAAGCAGATCCGCCGCGAGCAGGACGACAACCGGCGGCAGGCCGAGCAGGCGCAACTCGCCCTGGACGCGGCCCGCTCAGCCTCCGAGGCGGCCCGCGAGACCTTCGCGAACTGGCTGAAGACACGCGACGCCACGCAGCGGGTCGATCAGGATCCGGGCCTGATCGCACGAACCGAACGGCTCGACGCGCTGAAGGCGGCCGAGCGCAATGTCGAGGAGCGACTGGAGGAGCTGAACCGGACGGGCCTCGAACTGTCCGAACGGCAATCGACGCAGATCGGCATCGACACCGACCTGCGGGCCGCGGCTCGGGAGAAGCTCGACGCGGCCGAGCGCGGGCAGGAACTGCGGGTCTTCGCGTATCGCCTGGCCTTGACCCTGCCGCTGCTGGCGCTCGCGGGATGGCTGCTGCTGAAGCGCCGCCACACGCGCAACTGGCCTTTCGTCTGGGGCTTCGCCTTCGCGGCGGCCTTCGCCTTCTTCGTGGAGCTCGTGCCCTACCTGCCGAGCTATGGCGGCTATGTGCAGTACGGCGTCGGCGTCGTCGCGACGCTGGTCGCGGGACGGGCGGTCATCAACGCGCTCCATGCCTACAACGAGCGGCAGAAGGCGGCCGAGCTCCGGCCGGACGAGGAGCGCCGGACCGAGATCGCCACGGATCAGGCGCTGCAACGGCTGGCCAAGAAGGTCTGCCCCGGCTGCGAGCGGCCTATCGACCTCGCCAACCCGGACGCGAACTTCTGCCCCCATTGCGGGATCGGGCTGTTCGAGCGGTGCCCGGCCTGCGCGCATCGCAAGAGCACCTTCGAGCGGTTCTGCTACGCGTGCGGCCAGACGTCCGTGGCGGCGTCGCCGACGGGGTCGGCATAAGGTTTTCGCGCCCGGGCGCGGCGGTTCCGGGCCGCGATGCAAGGCGCGGCGAAGCGGTGACTGCGCTTGTCCACGGTCGCAGCCTCGGCGGCGGATGGTCATCAAGCCCTGAACCGCGAGCCCGACCTCACGGGACGCGGATGCGGCGTCGGGTGCTTCCCCTTCGCGGCAAAGCGCGAAACCCGTAAGCGACCGGTCGCGCCTATTCCGGCAAGCCCGCCAGCATCAGGGCCTCGGCATAGGTTCTCGCCATCTCGTCGAGCGGAAACGGGATGCGGGCGAAGAAGCCCGAGATCGTCAGGTGCGGCTCGATCGCGAGAAGCGCCGCCACCGCGTCCCGCGCGCGATCCGGTCGGCCGAGCTTGATGTCGGCGACCGCGAGCACCCGCAGCGCCACGGTGAAGCGGCGGTTCTGGGCGAGCGCCTGCTCGGCCCAGGCGATCGCCTCGGCGTAGTTCTCGTCGATCAGGGCGGCCAGCGCCATCACGCCGGCCATCAGCCAGCCGCGCGGATCCCGCGGGTTGAGCTGCTGGGCGCGCGCCACCATGGCGCGGCCCTCGATCCCGTTTCCGCACATCGTCTCGATCCAGCCCGCCAGCGTCAACGCCATGGCGGAGTTGGAATTGAGGAGCAGCGAGCGCCGGAACAGGTCCCGGGCCCGTTCGCGCCCGCTCCCGGCCATGTTCCACACCGCGAAGGCCGCCATCCACAGCACCTGGGCATCGTTGGGCGCGAGCTCGACGGCCCGCCAGGCTCGGTCGACCGCCTCGGCGCGGTCGGCATCGTCCTGCTGCGCCCAGCCCTGGAAATGGCATTGCGCCCGGCAATAGGCTGCGGCCGCCATGGCGGGCGCGTAGGCGGGTTCGAGCGCGAGCGCCCGGTCGAGGCAGACGAGCGCGGCCGACATGCCGGCGGCCGTGAACTCCGACATCAGGGCGTTCGCGCGCAGCAGGTGATCGTAGGCGTCGAGCCCGGACGGCTCGCGCCCGAGCCGGCCGATCTCGGCGCTCTGAAGGGTGGGCTCGATCGCGGCCGCGACGCTGTCGGCGACGCGCTCCTGCAGCGCGAAGACGTCCTGCCGATCGCCGTCGAAACGGTCGGACCAGAGATGGGCTCCCGACGCGGTATCGACGAGCTGGCCGGTGATCCGAAGCCGGTCGCGACCGCGGCGCACGCTTCCCGTGAGGACGTAGCCGACGCCCAGTTCCCCGCCGACCTGACGCAGGTCGACCGCCCTGGCCCTGTAGGTGAAGGACGAGTTGCGGGCGATGACGAACAGGCCGCTCATCCGCGACAGCGCCGTGATGATCTCCTCGGTGATCCCGTCCGCGAAATAGTCCTGCTCAGGGTCCCCGCTCAGGTTCGCGAAGGGCAGGACGGCGACGGCCGGCAGCTTCGGCCCGGCCCGCCAGGCCGGGCCGGAATCCGTGCCCGATGCCGGGCGCCCGGCATCGGGCACGGATTCCGGCGTGGGCTCCGGGCGTTCGCGGACATCGCCGACGAAGCGCACGCCCTTGCGCGGCAGGGTGCGGATGAGGCGCTGCTCGGCGCCGGTATCGCCGATCGCGACCCGCGCCGCGTTGAGCCGGCTGCTGATCGTCGCCTCCGAGACGATGCGGCCGTGCCAGACCGCCGCCAGCAGGTCGTCCCGGCTGACCACCCGGTCGCGCGCCGCGATCAGGTGCGCCAGCACGTCGAAGACCTGCGGCTCGAGCGCGACGAGGCGGCCGCTCCCGCTCAGCTCGCGCCGGGCGGTGTCGAGGGTGAAAGGCCCGAACTGGTAGATCACGCGGCCGCCTTCGCACGGAAATCCGGCCCAGCAGCGCCGTACCGCAGCGAAAATCAAGACGCTCTCAAGGACAAGTCCAGGCTGTCTCAAAGCCACCGGCCGCGATCCGGGGCAGAGTGGATCGATCGGGACCGCTGCCGAAGGATGCGCCCATGCCGACCGAGACCATCGACCAGAATCGCCGCCGTCTGCTCGGCTTCGCGGCCGTCACCCTGGCCGCCGCCGAGATCGGCCTCTTCCGCCCCGCACAGGCCCAGACCGCACCCGCAGGCACGGGGGCGGGGTTCGGTCCGCTGAAGCAGGTCGATGCCGGCCTGCTCAGCGTCGGCTATCTCGAGGCCGGATCCCCGACCGGCCCCGTCGCGATCCTGCTGCACGGCTGGCCCTACGACATCCACAGCTTCGTGGATGTCGTGCCGATCCTCACGGCTGCGGGCTACCGGGTGATCGTGCCCTATCTGCGCGGCTACGGCACGACGCGCTTTCTGGCCGAGGGGACTGTCCGGAACGGCCAGCAGGCCGCCCTCGCGGTCGACGTGATCGCGTTGATGGATGCGCTCGGGATCGGTCAAGCCGTCCTGGCCGGGTTCGACTGGGGCGCGCGCACCGCCTGCATCGTCGCGGCGCTCTGGCCGGAGCGGTGCAAGGCCCTGGTCTCGGTCAGCGGCTACCTGATCGGCAACCAGGATGCCGGCAAGATGCCGCTGCCGCCCCGGGCCGAGCTGTCCTGGTGGTACCAGTTCTACTTCGCGACGAGCCGCGGCCGGGCCGGCTACGAGGCCAACCGGACGGACTTCGCCCGGCTCATCTGGCAGACCGCCTCGCCGCGCTGGTCTTTCGACGACGCCACCTTCGCGCGCAGCGCCGCGGCCTTCGCCAATCCGGACCACGTGAGCATCGTGATCCACAATTACCGCTGGCGGCTCGGCCTCGCCGAGGGCGAGCCGCGCTACGACCCCCTCGAGAAGCGGCTCGCGGAGGCGCCGGCGATCCGCGTTCCGACGATCACCCTGGAGGGCGACGCGAACGGCGCCCCGCACCCCGAGCCCGCGGCCTACGCCAAGTTCTTCACCGGCCGCTACGCGCATCGCCTGATCACGGGCGGCATCGGCCACAACCTGCCGCAGGAGGCGCCGCGCGATTTCGCCCAGGCGGTCATCGATGCCGGCTCGCTCTGACCGCACGGGCCGCACTTCGGAGAGACCCTCATGCCATCACGCCGCACGCTGCTCCTGCAGATGCTGGGCATCGGCCTGATCGGCGCCGGCGCATGGCCGGCGCTCACGGCCGCCGGGCCCCGCGCACCGGACTTCACCGGCATCGACGGCTGGCTCAACACGCCCGCGCCGCTGACCCTCACCGCGCTGCGCGGACAGGTGGTGCTGGTCGATTTCTGGACCTATTCCTGCATCAATTGCCGCCGGACGGTCCCCATCCTCAACCAATGGCAGGAGATCTACGGGCCGGACGGGCTGCGGATCGTCGGCATCCACACGCCCGAGTTCGGCTTCGAGCAGGCCCGGACGAACGTCGCGGAGGCCGTGCGCCGGCTCGGCATCCGCTTCCCCGTCGGACAGGACAACGCCGCGCGGACCTGGCGGGCCTGGGGCAACGAGGCCTGGCCCGCCTTCTATCTCCTCGATCGCGATGGCCGCATCGTGCTGACGCGCTATGGCGAGGGCCATGCCCGCGACCTCGAGGCCGGCATCCGGGCGCTGCTCGGGCTGGCGCCCGCGGATGCGGTGGCGCGTGACGATCCGGGCCTGTCGCGGGTCGCGACCCCGGAGATCTATTTCGGCGCTCTGCGTGCGACGCCCCAGGACGGATCGCAGGGGCCCAGTCGAGGCGAGGCGACCTACACCTTTCCGGCGACCGGCCCCGGAGCCGATCAGTACCAGCTCGACGGGACCTGGGATCGGCGTGGCGAGGGCCTGGAACTCCGCTCGCCGCGCGGCGGCCTGCGCCTGCGCTTCCAGGCCGCCAAGCTTCATCTCGTGGCCGCCGCCCCGCAGCCTGTGACGCTGCGCGTCAGGGTGGATGGCGGCCCGGCGCGCGCGATCGAGGTCGGATCGCCGACGCTCTACACCCTCGTCGACGGCGAGACCTACGGCGAGCACCTGCTCGCATTCGAGACCGAGGGGCCCGGCCTGACCCTGTTCAGCGCCACGTTCGGATAGGAGACCGCAATGCGGTGGATCGTCATCCTGGCGGCTGGCACGCCGCTCGCCATCCTCGCCGGGAGCCTCGCCTGGGCGGCCCGCGGACCGGCGCCGGAGGCTGCCGCCTCGCCGATCTACGGCGTGTTGGTCCCGGACGGCTATCGCTCCTGGCAGCTCGTGGGTGTCGCGCAGGAGACCGGCGCGCTCGACGAGCTTCGCGCCGTCGTGGCGAACGGGACGGCGATCGCGGCCTATAAGGCCGGCACGCTCCCGTTTCCGGACGGCACGGTGTTGGTGAAGCTCGCCTGGAAGCGCGAGCCGTCGAAGGAATTCGCGCCCGCCTTCGTGTCCGGGCAACCGACGACGGTCCAGGTGATGGTCAAGGATTCCCGGCGCTACGCCGCGACGGGCGGCTGGGGCTTCGGCCGCTTCATCGACGGCAAGCCCGCGGACGAAGCGCAGCACCAGACCTGCTTCGCCTGCCACGAAGCCAATGTCCGCGACCACGATTTCGTGTTCACCCGATATGGGAAGTGAGGCGGACACGCCGGACCGGGGCAGACGCAAGGACGGCCAGGACATGACGGCCCTCAGACGCAGCCTGCGAACTCCTGACCCGTCGCGGGCTCTCCACCCGTCCTCATCATGAAATCTGCTTCAGCACGGGAAGCGGGCGCGACATCGGCAGGTTCGGGCACCTTGGCGACCGACTGCCCATCCGTGGCCCCGTCCCGGCCGTCATCGGGCTCTCGGCAGCGCCATGCCGCGCTCGACCGCCGGACGCTCGCCGACCCGTTCCAGCCAGGCGTGCACGTTCGGCACCGTGCCGAGCGCGTCCTTGAGCGGCTCCTTCAGGAATGACGTGGCCGCCAGGGTCCAGGCATACGGCGGCGTGTCATGGGCGATCGATATGCTGCTCGGCCCGCCGCCCTCCGGCGGTACCCGCCTGGGGTTAGGGATACCATCTGTCAGCCAATTTCGGGCATCGATGGCTGCCTCCCATCGACCACCCCACACGAAAGGGCCGACGCCACGATGCGAACGATCGTTTATGCCGATGGAGGTTGCGACCCGAACCCCGGGCCGGGTGGTTGGGGGGTCGTCGTTGCGGCCCCGGACGGCACGGTCGAGCTGTGCGGCGGAGAGCCCGGCACCACGACCAACAACCGCATGGAGCTGACGGCTGCGATCAAGGGCCTCGAGCATTTCCCGGCCGGAGCCGCGATCGAGATGCGGTGCGACAGCCAGTACGTCGTCAAATCGGTGACCGAGTGGATGCGCGGCTGGAAGGCGAAAGGCTGGCGCACGACGACGGGCGACGTGAAGAACGTCGACCTCATGAAGCGCCTCGACGAACTGAATGCGGCGCGCGACGTGAAATGGACCTGGGTCCGGGGTCATGCCGGCGACCGCCTCAATGAGCGCGCCGATGCTCTCGTCCATCGGGGCCGTCGCGAAGCGAAGCTTGGCAAGCTCGAGTCGCGCAACAGTGCTGCGCCCGTACCTGCCCCTACCGCCGCCCCAGCTCCGCCGAGCCAGGGTGCCGTCCTGCGTGTCGATCTTGCGCTTGGCCTCCAGGTCACTCGGGCTGCGAAGGCGGCGGGTGTCACGCCCGACGATCTGGTCGACGATGCGATCCGCTTCTACCTCGAGATCGGGCCTGACGAGGTCGCACGCCTGCGATCGAGCCGAGCGTAGCGGACGAGGCCGCTTGCGCCGACGCTTGGTCGCCGGTTCGATCCCGGCTTTGCTCCATGCGTCCTCTGCTCGGACACCAGAAGGTCCGCTCGGGGACAAGTCGCGGCCAATCGGCGAGGCCTCCTCGACGGGTTGCTCCCGGGTGGCGAGCGGACCTTCGCGTGCGAATGCCTGGACGTCCGCTTCGGAGGCCTGATCAGCCGACGAGGCAACCGCCATTGTCTGCGACGCGAGCGCCTGCCGCGGTGCTCCGCCGCTCTGGGCTGCTCACCCCCGTCCATAACCTCGCCTTCGGCAGGCAATTTTCTGCCTGTCACCACGCGAGATATGCATCTTAGTACAAATTTTCGGCTAATCCCTGCACTCCCATGCAACTGTCGCATGGCTGGTGCAAGGCATGTGGTATACCAAACAGGCGTGTGCGGTGCGATAAGCCTCTCAACGCACCGCAGCACAGGACGCCGCCGATGACCCTCCTCACCGCTCTCGCTCTTCTCCCCTTCGCCGCCGCCGTGCAGATCTCCCTGGTGATCGCGCTGGCCAAGACCTTCGACGGCGGCACCCGGAACGTGGGCGCCGCGGGGGCGGTCCCGACGCTGGCTTGACCCCCTCTACGGCCGCCTCACGCGGCCACGCCGATCCAGCCCGCCCGGTTCGCCGCGGCGGGCTTTCTCGTGTCTGAGGTTTGGATTGGAGGGGCGGGCGTGACATCGGCGCAGGCCACGCCTGCGGCATCGGGCTAGCCGTTCAACATGCTGAGCAGGGCCCCGGCGCGGCGACTCCTCCGAGCGCGAGCCCTGTCAGGACACGCATGGCCCGCGACACCGACTGCCGAATCCTTGACGCGGCCGTCCGCCATCCCTGAATGCAATATGCGGTCTACGCATATTAATTTCGTGATCTCGAAATACCAAGACGTCGCCGGAACCCGTTTGCGCGCAATCCGTTTGTGCCCCGCTGCCGTCTTGGCAGTTGCGGGCGCCAAGGAGCCAGGGGGACGTGACGGCGGACGTCGACAGGCATGAGCTTCGGCAGATCATCGCCGGCCTGAGCGAGGGCGTGATCCTGGTCGAGCCCGACCAGACCATCGCCTACGCCAACGAGGCCGCGCTGGCCATGCACGGCGTCGAGAGACTCGACGAGCTTGGGGACGACGTCGACGCCTACCGCGAGCGCTTCGCCCTGCGCTACCGCAACAACAGGACGCCGGAGCACTACCCCATGGAGCGGGTGGTGGCGGGCGAGCGCTTTCATGACGTCGTCGTCGAGGTCCACCGCGCCGACCGGCCCGAGGTCGAATTCGTCCACTCCCTGCGCAGCCTCGTCGCCACCGACCGCGAGGGCAAGCCGAGTTGTCTCGCGCTGATCATGAAGGATGTCTCCGACCAGTTCGAGGCCGAACAGCGCTTCGAGGCCACCTTCAACGCCAATCCGGCACCTGCCGTGATCACGCGGCTCTCCGACCTGCGGCACGTGAAGGTCAATGCCGGCTTCCTGGAGATGACCGGGCACGTCCGCGACGCCGTCATCGGGCGCAGCGTCTACGAGGTCGACGTGCTGGCCGGCGCCCGCAACCGGGATCTCGCGGTGAGCCGCCTGAAAGAGGGTGGCACCATCCCCCAGATGGAGGCCTGCCTCGACCTGCCCGACGGCGGCACGCGCTTCGTCATCGTGGCGGGCCAACCCATCGACATGGGCGACGAGCCCTGCATGCTGTTCACCTTCGCCGATCTCGAACTGCGCAAGAAGGCCGAGACGGCCCTGCGCCAGAGCGAGGAGCGCTTCGCCAAGGCATTCAGGCTGACCCCGGTGCCGACGCTGCTGGCGCGGCTCGACACCTTCACGGTCACGAGCATCAACGAGGCGTTCACCCGCGTCTTCGGCCACGGCGAGGACAGCGTGGTCGGACGCTCACCAGCCGAGACCGGCCTGTGGGTCGCGGAGGCAGCCCGCGAGCGTTTCGAGGAATCCGTCGGGCGCACCGGCTTCGTGCCAGGCCAGGAGGTCTGCCTGCGCCACCAGGACGGGTCGGAACTCGACTGCCTGGTTTCCGCCGAGCGGGTGGAGATCGGCGAGGAGACCTTCGCGCTTCTCGTCCTGCAGGACATCACCGAGCGCAAGCGCGGCGAGCGGGAGCTGTTCGAGGCCATCGAGGCGGTGATGGCCGACACCTCGTGGTTCAGCCGCGGGCTCATCGAGAAACTCGCCAACCTTCGCCAGCCGGGCCCCCGCGAGGGCAACGGGGCGAGCCCGGCCCTCACGGTGCGGGAACGCCAGATCCTGAACCTGATCTGCGCGGGCGTCGATGATGACGCCATCGCCAAGCGGCTCAACCTCTCGCGCAACACCGTGCGCAACCACGGCGCCGCGCTCTACCGAAAGCTCGGCGTCCACAAGCGCGCGGAGGCCGTGATCTGGGGGCGCGAGAACGGCTTTCCGCTGAACGCCTCCGGTCCGTAAAACCCAGTCTACTGGTATCCGCGTACTATTGAATAGCGAGGCCGGGCGGACATCTGAGACGAGCCGGGGGTTTCTCAGTCACTCGCGAGGTGTCCGTGACCGAACGCGCGAAACCCACTTCCGCCGAGCACGCCAAGGGCTCGCTGAAGGAGGCCATCGGCAAGCTGACCGGCGATGCCCGGATCGAGGCCGAGGGCAAGGCCCAGAAGCGTCGGGCGCGACCGTCCAAGGCGGGACCGCGCGGCGACTGAGCCGGAACACCGGGCGCCCGAAGGTGCCGCACGCAACCACGACGACAGGAGCACGACATGGTCGATACGGACAGGATCACGGGCGCCGCGAAGGAGCTCGGCGGCAAGGTGCAGGGCGCGGTCGGCGATCTGACCGGCTCGAAGAGCGACTCGGTCGAGGGCCGCTTCCGCGAGGCGCAGGGCACCGCAGAGAACCTTTACGGCCAGGCCAAGGACGCCGTCCGGCACGCGGCCGACGAGGCCTCCGACTACGCCGAGGACGCCTACGAGCAGGGCCGCCGCTACCTGCGTGAGGGTCACGACCAATCCGCCGAATGGCCGCACACGTCACTCCTCGTGGCGGGCGCCATCGGCTTCGGCCTCGGCCTGCTCGTCAGCCGGCTCTGACGCCTACCCCGTCTTTCGACTTCACCCACCCACCGGAGTAAACGTGTGACTGCACCGACCAGCCTATCTCCCGTCGCCGTCGGCGACACGCGGGCCGTCCTGCTTAACGAAGTGTCCTGGGGCGCCATCTTCGCCGGTGCCGTCACGGCCCTCGTCAGCCAGGTCGTCCTGAACCTTGTCGGGGTGGGCGTCGGCCTGGCCTCCGTCGGCACGAACGCGGCCGACAACCCGGCCGCCTCGACCGTCTCGCTCGGCGCCGGGCTGTGGTTCGTCGGCTCCGGCATCGTCGCCTCGCTCGCAGGCGGCCTCATCGCCGGTCGTCTCTCCGGCAAGGCGCTGCCGGGCGCGGCCGGCCTGCACGGCCTCGTCTCCTGGGCCGTGACCACGCTGATCGTGCTCTACCTGCTGACTTCGGCGGCGACCGGCCTCGTCGGCGGTGCGCTCTCGACGGTGGGCAGCGCGCTCGGCGGCGCGGGCAACCTCGTCGGCGGCACCGTGCAGACGGCGGCCCAGGCCGCGGCCCCGTCGCTGTCGAAGATCTCGAACCCGCTCGACGGCATCGAGCAGAAGGTGCGCGAGCAGGCCGCCGGCCAGGACCCGCAGGCCGCCCGCGACGCCGCGGTCTCGGCCGTGCGTGCGGTGCTGACGGGTGACCCGGCCCAGAAGGAGCAGGCCAAGGCCCGCGCGGCCGACGCGCTCGCCAAGGCGCAGGGCATCGCGCCCGACCAGGCCAAGGCGCAGATCGACGACTACCAGAAGCAGTACGAGCAGGCCGTCACCACGGCCAAGCAGAAGGCCGAGGCCGCTGCGGTCGCCGCGAAGTCGGCCGCGACCCAGGGAGCCTTCTACGCGGCGCTGGCGCTGATCCTGGGCGCGCTCGCCGCCTTCCTCGGCGGCCGCTTCGGCGCCCCCAAGCCGCTGACGCTCGTCGACGCCTACGACGCCCGCCGCGCCTGACACCCATCCCCATCGGCTCCCGCCATCCGGCGGGGGCCTCCCCGACCGGTGAAGCCGGTGACGACCAACTGTCAGAGGAGATCAGCCGATGAGCAGCACCACCGACAAGATCAAGGGCCTGGCCAACGAGGCCGTGGGCAACGTCAAGCAGGGCGTCGGCAAGGCGACCGGCAACGAGAAGCTCGAGGCCGAGGGCAAGGCCCAGGAGCTCAAGGGCGAGGCGCAGAAGACGGTGGGCGACGTCAAGGACGGCGCCAAGAACCTCGCCGACACGGTCACCGGCAAGAAGTGAGGCGGTCGTCCGGGGTCGCACCCGCGGCCCCGGAGCCATCTCCCGCAGACCAATGGCCTGATTTGGGTCACTGCGACTTTTGTTCTTGGGCTGCGCCGAAGGTGCGTCTCGCCGCTTTTCCAGCCTCGAAGTAGACCAGCCGCTTTCCGCAAGGCGATCATATCGGTCGCACATACGCCCGGCGGAGCCTTCGCGCCTTCGGCCTAGAGCATTTTCCGTGATCCTTGGATCACGGAAAATGCTCTATCACATTGATTGTGCCGCATTTTCTTTCGCGGAACCGGCAACCACTCCGCGGAAAATGCTCTAGCCGGTTCGAACGTCTGCTTAAAGTGGAAGGCGGACTGTGAACGTGGCTCCCGGCTTCCCACCGTTGCTTGTCACCTCGATTGAGCCGTCATGGGCAGCGAGGATCGTGCGGCAGATGCTGAGGCCGAGCCCGAGCCCGTCGGCGCGCGTGGTGAAGAAGCCGTCGAACAGCTGGTCGATATGGCGCGGATCGACGCCGGGTCCATTGTCGGCGACGTCGATCCGGACCGCGTCGCCCTCCCGGACTATCTCGATCCCGATCTCCGGCTCCGGCGTGCCGGCGTGGCCATGGATCTGGATCGCGTTCATCAACAGGTTCACGAAAACCTGCTGAAGCTGGATCCTGTCGGCCCGGATGGTCAGATCCGCACCCGATCCACCGACATGCAGCCCGATCGCGTTGCGGCTCAGTTCGTGCCGCACGAACTGGACGGATTCGCTGAGCACGTCGGCGACTGCGATCGGGCTGCGCGTGCTGCCGCGCTTGCCTGCCATGCGGCGCGTGCGATCGATGATGTCGCCGGCGCGCGCGACCTGATCGACGATGCGCTGGCACTGGCGCCGGAGCGCATCGCGTTCGATGTCGTTCCCGTCGAGACGGCGCAGCATGGCGCCGGCAGTCATTCCGATCGAGGAGAGAGGCTGGCCGATCTCGTGGGCGATCGACGCGGAGAGCTCGCCCAGGGTGGAGATCCGGGAGACGTGGGCCAGCTCGTCGCGCAGCGCGTCGAGAGAGGTCTGCCGCTGCACGTGCTCGGTGATGTCGACGAACGAGGCGAGCCAGAAGCCCGAAGTCGTCCCGTCTGCCTTAGGCACGACGCAGAACAGGGTGTCGAAGCGCGATCCATCCACCCGGACACTGCGGGCCTGCTGCTGAAACGAGGTCGCCCCGGCCGCGAAGGCGCGCGCCGAGTTGATCTGGGCGGTGCAGGAGGGATCGAAGAAGCGCTGGGTGCGCTGGCCGATCATGTCGGCACGGCCGGCCGCGCCGAACATCCGCACGGCCGCCTCGTTCACGTCGAGGATGATCATGCCGCGGCGCAGCTGGTCTGCGATGCCGGGATTAGCCTCCAAGTACCGCGATAGATCTGCGACGCCCGCTTCCCGAAGCGCGTCGAGCGCGGCGACCCGCTCCCGCGCATCGACCACGACGAACCCGATCGTCGAGACCTTCATGCATACGAGGTACCAAGCGTCGTTCCAGTCGGCTTCGGTCGGGACGACCGGGCCGCCCGCCACTGCAGGACCGCTGCTCATGCCTGGGCTTCTCTCGAACGGATGCCGGTGCGATGCCGATCCGGCGGTATCAGTATCGGAGGATCCCAGGCAAATCCCGGTCCGGCCCCGCCCTGCGCGCGGGGAGCCGAGCACGGGCGGATCGGGATGCCGGTTCACCGCATCCCGCCCCGCCTCACGCCCTGATGAAGGCGAGGAGGTCGGCGTTGATGATGTCGGGATGCGTGGTGCACATCCCGTGCGGCAGGCCCTCGTAGGTCTTCAGCGTGCCGTTCCTCAGGAGCGGGCGCGACAGCAGCGCGGAATCGGCGATCGGCACGATCTGATCGTCGGTGCCGTGCATCACAAGTACGGGCACGGTGATCGCCTTCAGATCCTCGGTGAAGTCGGTCTCCGAGAAGGCCTTGATGCAGTCGTACTGCGCCTTGGCGCCGCCGATCATGCCCTGGCGCCACCAGTTGCCGATCACGCCTTCCGAGACCTGCGCGCCCGCGCGGTTGTAGCCATAGAAGGGCCCGGACGGCACGTCGCGGTAGAACTGTGCGCGGTTGGCCGCGAGCGCCGCGCGGAAGCCGTCGAAGACCTCGATGGGCAGGCCGCCGGGATTCGTCTCGGACTTCACCATCACCGGGGGCACCGCCCCGATCAGCACGGCCTTGGCGACGCGGCCGGGCTCGGCGCGGGCGACGTAGCGGGCGACCTCGCCCCCGCCGGTCGAGTGACCGACATGGATCGCGTTCCGCAGGTCGAGGGCGGCGGCGAGCGCGACGACATCCGCCGCGTAGGTGTCCATCTCGTTGCCGGTATCGGTCTGGGTTGAGCGGCCGTGGCCCCGGCGGTCATGCGCGACGACGCGGAAGCCCTGGCCGAGGAAGAACAGCATCTGGTTGTCCCAGTCGTCGGCACTGAGCGGCCAGCCGTGATGAAAGACGATCGCCTGCGCGTCCTTCGGCCCCCAATCCTTGTAGAAGATCTGCGTACCGTCCGCGATTGAAACAAAGCCCATGACCATCTCCGTTGCTGTTTGAGGATTGTGTGCAGATCCCACCGGGGGGCCGTCAGGCGCCCGACAGACGGGCCTTGGACAGCGGCAGGCTGCGCGGGCGGCTGCCGGTGAGCGCGGCGACCGCGTTGACGACCGCGGGCGGCACACCCGGCAGCCCCGGCTCGCCGATGCCGCCCATCGGCGCCCCGCTCTCCACGATCGCCACGTGCACACGGGGCATCCGCTCCCGGTCGAGGATCGGGTAGGCGTCGAAGTTCCGCGCCTGCCGCTGCCCGCCTTCGTAGACCACCTGCTCCAGCAGCGTCGACGACAGGCCGAGCGCGGCCGCGCCTTCCACCTGCCGCTTGACGATCCCCGGGTTGACCACGCTGCCCGGGTCGATGGCGATCCAGAGGTCGTGCACCCTGGCCTCGCCGTCCTTCAGCGAGACCTCGGCGATCGTCGCCGTCTCGGAGCCGAAGGGCGAGGCCATCGAGACGCCGCGCGCCCGGCGCGTTCCGTCCTCGGCCGTGAACGGCCCCCGCCGCCAGCCGCCCGCGAGATCGGCGACCGTCTGCAGGAGCGTGCGGTGGCGCGCACTGTCCGTCAGGAGCGCCATGCGCAGGTCGAACGGGTCCTTGCCCCCGGCCTGCGCGACCTCGTCGAGGAAGCTCTCGTAGAAGTAGTCGTTCATCGAGTGACCGACCGAGCGCCAGAACGCGATCGTCACCGGGTGGGGCACCTTCACGTAGTCGAGGCGCCGGTTCGGGATGGCGTAGGGCTTCTTGTCGAGGCCCTCGACCACCGAGGAGTCGACGGGCGACTTGAACAGGGCTCCGAACCAGCGCCCGATCGGCCCTTCGCCCACCGCCGTCGTCTGCAGCGCCACCGGAAGACCATCAGGTCCGAGCGCGGCCTTGAAGCGCGCGAAGCTCAGGGGGCGTACGGCGTCCATGCCGAACTCCTCCTCCCGCGACCACAGCACCCGCACCGGCCGTCCCGTCGCCTTGGCGAGCAGGATCGCCTGCGGGAAGGGGCTGGCCGGACCGTAGTAGAAGTGGCGCCCGAAGAAGCCGCCGAGCATCGGCGAATGGATGCGCACGTCGTCAGGCTGCAGGCCCGCGACCTTGGCGGCGACCTGCTGGAATAGCTCTGGCATCTGGTTGGGCAGCCAGAGGTCGAGGCTGCCGTCGGCGGCGAAGCGCGCGACCGCCGAGGGCGGTTCGAGCTGCGCGTGGGCGAGGTAGGGGGCGTCGTATTCCGCCTCGACGACCTTCGTGGCCTTGGCGAAGGCGGAGTCCGGGTCGCCTTCCTGCTCGGCCGGGATGCCGGGCGCGGTCGAGTCCTTCAGCGCCGCCAGCATCGCGGCCGAGGAGAAGCCGGCCGAGACCGTATCGACGCCCTCCGGCGCGGGCTTGGTCCAGGTCACCGCCAGGGCGTCCGCGCCCTTGCGGGCCCGCCACCACGTATCGGCCACGACCGCCACGGCGCCCGGCAACCGGTGGATACTCTGGACGCCCGGCAGGGCGCGCACCTCCGCCTCGTTGGCGATCGCCTCCGGCTCTGTTCCGAGATGGGGCGCGTGCCGGACGGCGGCGTGCAGCATCCCGTCGATGCGAATGTCGATGCTGTAGACCGCCCGACCCGTGGACTTGTCGCGCATGTCGAGACGCGCCACCGGTTTGCCGATCCAGCGGAAATCCTTGGCGGCCTTCAGAGGCACGTCGTCCCGCGGTTGCAGCGCGAGTGCGGCTGCGGCGAGCTCGCCGTAGCCCAGAGCGCGGCCGCTGCCCGCGTGGATCACGCGCCCGTCCTCGGTGGTGAGAGAGGCCTGCGGCACGGCGAGCTTGGCGGCGGCTGCGCGCAGCAGCATCTCGCGGGCGGTGGCGCCCAACCGCCGCATCGCCTCGAAGCTCGAGCGCGTCGAGAAGGAGCCGCCGGTCATGCGAAGGCCGTTGACCACCGCGTAGTCCGGACCGGGCGGGGCGCATTCCACCGCGAAGCGGGCGGGGTCGAGGTCGAGCTCCTCGCCGATCGTCTGGGCGAGCCCGGTATTGATGCCCTGTCCGCCCTCCACGAAGGGGCTGAGCAGGCGCACCGAGTTGTCAGGGCGGATCTCCAGGAAGGCGGCCACGCGCGTGCCGGGCTTCGGCGCGACGGCTGCGGGTCCTTCGGCGCGGGTCTGGGCGACGGCGGGTTCCAGCCGCAAGCCAACGCCGAGCAGGAGCGCGCCCGAGGCCGCTCCCAGGAAGCCGCGGCGGGAGAGGTTGCGCACCGGCTCGCGGTCGTGGCCTCCGGCGCGGAGGGGCGAGAGGTCGTTCACGGCACCCTCCCTCAGGCCGCGGCCTGCCGCACGGCGGCGGCGATGGCGTTGTAGGTGCCGCAGCGGCACAGGTTCGTCATCGCACCCGCGATGTCGTCCTCGGAGGGCTTCGGCGTCTGCTTGAGGAGGCTCGTCGCCGCCAGCACCTGCCCGGACTGGCAGTAGCCGCATTGCGGCACCTCGATCCCGACCCAGGCGGCGACCACCCGGGCGCCGACGGGATCCTGCTCGATCGCCTCGATGGTGGTGACCGCCTGATCGCCCACGCTCTCCAGCGGGATCTGGCAGGAGCGGGCGGCCTGGCCGTCGAGGAGCACCGTGCAGGCGCCGCACTGGCCGATGCCGCACCCGTACTTGGTGCCGGTCAGCCCGAGGCTGTCGCGCAGCACGAAGAGAAGCGGCGTGTCGGGCTCCGCCTCGACCCTGTAGGGCTGCGCGTTGATCGTGAGCGTGATCATCGTTCGACCTCGTGGGATAAGGGGCGACCGCATCCTGGCCGTGAGGAGCGACGGCTGCGGCCAGGTCTCGTGCCGAGAGAGGTACTGCCGCTGCCGTCCACGCGGAATCATACGAAGGTTAGGGGTGCTCATCCGAAGAGACGCCCGACCGAGCGACCTCTCCCAAGACCAGTGATCGTGGGCACCCGTGCAATGGCGGCGCAGGGCTCACATGAAACCTTCGTATGGGCGCGCTCGCGGAAGGTGTGAGTCCGGTAAGACCTGTCAGCGATAGCACCGAGCCTTCGGTCCGCGCAGTCTATCCGTGCCGTCGAGCCCGAGAGTTTGGCTCGCGTCCAGCGGCATGATCGACCCAGCGCGGAGGCAGACGATGAAACTGACTGGCAATACGATTCTCATCACCGGCGGCACATCCGGCATAGGCCGCGGTTTCGCCGAGGCCTTTCACAGGCTTGGCAATCAGGTGATCATCGCGGGCCGTCGCCGGACGCTCCTCGACGCGGTGACCGAGGCCAACCCCGGGATGAAGGCGGTCGAGCTCGACATCAACGATCCCTCGGCGATCAAGGCGGTGGCGGCTGGCGTCGTCGCCGAGTTCCCGATGCTGAACGTGCTGTTCAACAATGCCGGCATCATGCCGTTCGACGACGCCTCGGGCGCGATGGACGACGCCGTCGTTCAGTCGATCCTGACGACGAACCTGCTCGGGCCGATCCGGATGACCTCTGCCCTGATCGAGCACCTGAAGGCGCAGCCGCGGGCGACGATCATCAACAACACCTCGGTCCTCGCCTTCATGCCGCTCGCGAGCACGGCGGTCTATTCGGCGAGCAAGGCCGCGCTCCACGCCTACACGCTGTCGCAGCGCTTCATGCTGCGCGAGACCAGTGTCACGGTCCAGGAGGTCGCGCCGCCTTGGGTCGATACCGGCCTGGTCGGGAAGAGCGGCGATCCCCGCGCCATGCCGCTCGACGCCTTCATCGCCGAGACCATGGCGGGGCTCGCCACGGAGGTCGAGGAAGTCGTGGTCGATGCGGCGCGCCCGGTGCGGGGCAATCCCGGCGCGAACGAGCACGCGATGATCAACGCCTTCAACGCCTCGCTGATCAGCGATCCGATCTCGGTCTGAGGCAGGCTGCGCGGGCAGGCCTAGAGCCCTTCCCGATCGCATTGCAATCGGGAAGGGCTCCAAGCTCTTGTTGTGACGCGCTCTCTTGCGCCGAACCGGTGTCCACTTCGGCGGAAAGCGACCTAGAGTCAGCCCGCGCCCGTCTCACGCAGGGGCATCCGAGCCCGACTCCAGCGCTTTCACCAGCGCGTGCAGCATCCGGTTGACCGGCGTCGGCACGCCGAGCGCGGCACCCCGGCGGACGATGAAGCCGTTCAGGTGATCGATCTCGCTCGGCCTGCCACGGATCACATCCTGAGCCGTCGATGACAGCTGGCCCGGCATGGTCTCGGCCAGCGCGAGCACGCGCGCGAGCGTATCGTCGGGAAGCCGCACATCCGCGGCCCCCGCGACCGCGACGCATTCCGCGACAATATCGGCCATGACCGCTGGGACGCCCGCGACGCCGAGCAGGCGGCCGTAGGGAAGACGCGTCACCGCCGACAGCGCGTTGTAGGCGCAGTTCAGCACAAGCTTGCTCCAGAGGGCATCGACCGCGTTCGGTGAGACCGTCGACGGGATGCCTGCCGCGCGGAACGCGGCCGCGACCGCCGCGCTTGCGGGGCCGGCCCCGATCATGAGGTCGCCGCGACCGAGATGCCGAACGTGGCCCGGTCCCGCCATCTCGGTCGCCACATAGACCGCCACCGGCACCACGTCCCGACCGAGCACGGTACAGAGCCGGTCGGCGTTGTCGACGCCGTTCTGCAGGCTGAGGACCGCGGCACCTGATGGCAGGACCGGGACGAGGCCGCGTCCGGCAGCTTCCGTGTCTCCGGACTTCACGCAGATCAGGACCACCTCCGCGCCCGCCACGCCGTCGATCTCGGTGGTGGCGTCGAGCGACACGGTCCTGCGACCTGCCGCGGTCTCGAGGATGAGGCCCCGCGCCTGGATCGCCGCGACGTGCGACGCGCGTCCGATCAGGGTGACGGCGTGGCCGGCGCATGCCAGCAAGCCACCGTAGTAGCAGCCAACCGAGCCCGCCCCCACCACCGCGACCTTCATGCGCCCCCCCTCGCGGCCGCCGGCCGACCCCGCAGACCGCTTTAAGCAACGCCGTGCCCGCCTGCCAGCACAGGGGCTGGCAAGCGGGCACGGCGCTCTCCGGTGCGTGGCGATCCGGTGCGTGAGGCGGCGCCGCTCACGAACATCGAGGCGCTGGAGCTCGACGCGCTGCCGGCCCCCCTCGTCGTGCTCGGCGGCGGCTACGCGGGGCTCGGTCAGCGGGCGGCCGCCCGCCTCTTCGGCTGGGATGCGCCTGTCGCCGAGAGGTCGCGCCGGCATCTGAGGACAGTGCGCCGGCTCATAGCCAAAAGCGCAACCACAAGTCGATAGCCTATCCGCGTGTCTGGGTACGTTCCGCCGCGCCGTGCGACACGCAGGAGTTGAGCCATGCACAGCTCAGCCGCTTGATCGGACGCGGATGCGACCTGTA
Source organism: Methylobacterium dankookense (assembly GCF_902141855.1). Lineage (GTDB taxonomy): Bacteria > Pseudomonadota > Alphaproteobacteria > Rhizobiales > Beijerinckiaceae > Methylobacterium > Methylobacterium dankookense. The sequence goes on from NZ_CABFVH010000043.1 coordinate 21,454, forward strand.
AGTACAGGCTTTGCAGGACAGCCTGGCAGGGGCGAGGGCTCGTCGATGACGATGGCAGGCAACATTCGGGGCGCCGCGGCGAAGCCGATCGCTGACACGACATCCCCCCTGGTGGTCATCGTGGAGGACGACGAGGGCGTCCGGGAGGGCCTTCAGGATCTCCTGCGCTCCGTTGGACTTGACACGCTCGCCTTCGGCTCGACGGGCGATCTCCTCGCCGCGACCCTGCCGGATCGTCCCGGCTGCCTGATCCTCGACGTGCGGCTGCCGGGCTCGAGCGGCCTCGACCTCCAGGCGAGGCTCGTCGCACTGGGCAACCGCATGCCGATCATCTTCATGACCGGACACGGCGACATTCCCATGAGTGTCCAGGCCATGAAGGCGGGTGCCCTCGACTTCCTGACCAAGCCTTTCCGCGATCAGGACATGCTCGACGCGATCGCCGTCGCGATCGAGCGGGACCGGGGCCGGCGCGCGTCGCGCGCCGGCATCGCGGAGCTCGAAGCCCTCGCGGCAACCCTGACGGCGCGCGAGGCGGAGGTCATGCACCAAGTCGTCAAGGGCTTGCTCAACAAGCAGATCGCCCACGCGCTCGGCATCAGCGAGATCACGGTCAAGATCCACCGCGGCAACGTCATGCGGAAGATGGGGGCTGGATCCGTGGCTGATCTCGTGCGCAAGACGGAATTGCTGAAGGCGCCAGCGAACGCTTGACCCGACCGTCCGTGCGACCTTGCTGAGACCGATCCACGCGGAACGATCTCGGATCCCGACGCGTTGCCGGCCGTACGGCCTCGAAGAATTGAGACGGTCCTGATCGATCAATTCTGCGCGAGTAGGGGCTGAATATTTAAATTCTGTCTTGATGAATGAGGCCGGAGACTGCGCAGCGGCTCGGTTCGATGATGCATGGCGCGCGTGAACGCGTGTCAGTCGGGCGCATCAGACCAACGTATAATATCATCGGATCGGCGGCCGGCTCACTGAAGTGGTGTCGACGCGCCTCCGAGAGGCATCGGAAGGAAAATCTGTGTCGGTCGGGAAGAAAGCGGTTGCCGTCGTAGACGACGACGAGGCGGTTCTGGACGCAACGTCCAGCTTCCTCGAGGCGTTGGGCTACGACGCGCTCGCGTTCAGTTCGGGCGAAGCGTTCCTGGCCTCGGATGCGGGTGGCGACGTCTCCTGCCTCCTGACCGACGTGAACATGCCGGGGATCAGCGGCCTCGAACTGCAGGATCGCGTCCGACAGCTACGCCCTGCTCTCCCGATCATCATGATGACTGCGCTAACCGATGACGCGCTCCGGCGGCGCGCCGTTGCCGGCGGCGCCCGGGATCTGCTTCGCAAGCCGCTCTCGGCTGACGACCTGATCCGCTGTCTTGAGGACACGCTTGGATCCTGAAGCCCTGTTGTCGATTCGGGGCGGCGAGTTGCAGGAAAACCTGAGGGGCATCCCTGTCGATCACGACGGGCTCCCCGTCGTTGCGTTCGGCCTCGTGAACCCGGGTATTTGTCAAGGTTTAGCTGCAACGCTGATAACATCCGCCTGTGGGGCCGACCTGAAGGGCCGAGATGGGCGCGAAGCCGAACGTCCGGTTCCGGGCAGCGAGCCGATGTCGGCTGATGGCGCATGTCGTAGACGAGCCCGGCTCCAAACGGTCGCATGGCGTCGCTCCAGGGCATCCGTTCGGGCCGAGACCGCGCTCAGGCGGGGATCGGCGAGCCGTCCCAGGCGAAGACGCCGCCGGTGTCGTCCGCGCTCAGGCCGTTCAGCACGCGCAGGAGATGCGCCGCGCTCTCCTCGGGTGAGAAGACGCCGTCGGCCGTCGGGTCCGGCCGGAAGGGCCGCGACAGGCCGGAGGCGACCGTGCCCGGATGCAGGCCCACCACGATCGCCTCCGGTCGATTGCGGGCAACCTCGATCGCGAGCGTTCGCAGAATCTGGTTCAGCGCCGACTTCGAGGCGCGGTAGGCGTACCAGCCGCCAAGTCGGTTGTCGCCGATCGATCCGACCCGCGCCGACAAGGCCGCGAACACGCATCGGCCCCGTCGCGCCAGCAAGGGCACGAAATGCTTGGCGACGAGCGCAGGGCCGATCGTGTTGACCGAGAAGACGGTGGCCATCGCGGTGGGGTCGAGCGCCCTGACCGTCTTCTCGGGCAAGATCCCCGCCCCGTGAAGAAGGCCGGTGGCGACGATGACCAGACCGACCGGTCCGGCTTCGCCGACCCTGGCCGCCGCCGCTGCAACCGTCGCCTCGTCGCTCAGGTCGATCGGGAGGGTTCGAACGCCCTGCGGGACTGACGAACCCGAGCGGGAGAGCGCGAAGATTGGCGCGTGGGCCGCAGACTCGGCGAGCGCGCGGATCAAGGCCCCGCCTATGCCGCCGGACGCACCGACGACGACCGCGCTGGTCGAGGGCGAGGCGGTCAAGGCGCGACCTCCCTGTCGACGGTGAAGCCTCGGCGCCCGCGATGAAGGATCAGGCTGAGGTTGCTGGCCGTCATCGCGACGCGCCCGGCCAGATGCAGATCGTGCGCTCGGCCGGCTGCCGCGACCGCCTCGATGTCGCGGACACCCCAGGAGGCATTCCTCGCGCGCAGGCTTTCGTCGAACGCGGCGTTGCTCGGTGCGGTGCGCACGCCATCCTCCCGGAAAGGGCCGTAACGGTAGAGCACACCACAATCCGCGAGCGTCGCTTCCGCGCCAGCTATGAGCCCGATGGTCGCGTCCCAGGGTGCGATGTGGATCATGTTGGTCGCGACACGACTGCGTCAGCCCGCGCCACCGGCCGCCGCTGACGGATCGCATCGATTGCCAGCGGCGACCGGATGTTCGCCAGCCCGGCGGCGCGGACATGGGCGACGATCCTGCGACGGGCCTGCGGCTCACCCAAGCTCAGGACCACCGTCAAGCTTCGACACAGAAATACGCTGCAGCCCGCATGCATGGCTTCAACGAGAAATATGATGCCGTTTGTATCCAGCTTGCTGGGGATCTGCTCTCTGTCGCGGACGAGGCGCTCTAAGACAGCCTGGAGCCGGTGCAGCGCATACCAGCTTCGGAAAGCCGATGCTCCGCGATAGGGAACGCTCGTGATGACAGGAACGATCCTGAGGCAGGCGCGTCTGGGGCTTATTAGCCTAACGCTTTTGGCCGGCCAGGCAGGGGCAGCGGAGCTTCCCAAGATCGCCGTCGTTGCTACAGGCGGCACCATCGCGATGAAGCTCGACCCCACAACCCATGCCCCGGTGCCGGCGCTGTCGGGCGAGGACCTCGTGTCAGCCGTGCCGAAGCTGAAGGATATCGCCACCGTTGCGGTCACCGAGTTCAGCAATGTTCCCAGCGACTATATGGGACCGGACCGGTGGCCAGCCCTCTCGCGCAAGGTCGACGAGATTCTGGCCGATCCCGGGGTTCGGGGCGTCATCGTCCTACACGGAACCGACACGCTCGACCAAACAGCCTACTTCCTCGATCTGACGTTGAAGAGCGACAAACCGGTCGTGCTGGTGGGTGCTCAGCGCAACGCTTCCGATTGGGACGCGGATGGGCCGCGCAACCTCCTGAACGCCGCGCGTCAGATCCTGGCGGACGGCTCGGTGGGGATGGGGGTCACCGTCACCCTCAATCACCGCATCAACGCGGCGCGAGAGGTCCGGAAGACCCACACCAGCAACGTCGAGACCTTCAACTCTGGCGATGCGGGCATCCTCGGCTACGTGGACGAGGACCGGGTGGTATTCAGTCGCAAGTCATTACGGCGCCAAACCCTGCCGTTGCCCGAGCGGATGCCGCGGATCGATCTTGTCTCGATGTACGCGGGCGCGGATGGCAGCCAAGTCCGCCATGCGGCTGAGACCGGAGCGGAGGCCATCGTGGTCGAGGCCTATGGCTGGGGCAACATGAACGCCGAGATGCACGACGCCATCGCTGAAGTGATTGCCAAAGGTGTGCCGGTCATCGTTGCCACCAAGGTCTACGACGGCCGCGCGTTGCCGGTCTACGGCTTCAAGGGCGGTGGTAACACGCTGCTGAAAGCAGGGGCGGTGTTTGCGGGCGATCTCACTCCAGACAAGGCCCGGATCCTGACCCTTATTGCGCTGCCCACGACCAAGGACCGCGCGGCCCTGCAATCATTGTTCGACAAGTGATACCGTGTCCGGTCGATCAGACCGGACACGGTCTCAGCAAGCCCGCGCGGCGCTTGAGCGAAGGCGACATCCGCCATCCCGAAGGGATCACCCGGATGTCGTATGAGCGGTCTGACGGATGGTGCAAGGGCGGCACCGACCTGGCCGGTATTTTGGACCGGGCCGAGCGAGCGGCTACGGCATGGCCGCTGCCATGGGTAGCTGGAAGGCTCGATCTGGGAAGGTGACCGGCGCGGGTGGCCGGTAGCCGAGCGACGAATGCGGCCGGACGCGGTTGTGTTCTGCCAGAGGCCGATCACGGTCTGGGCTTCCCTCAGCGAGGAGAAGATCTCCTGGCGTAGCCACGCGTCCTTCAGCTTTGCTCGGAGATCCCGGCCTCCTTGCACCCCAGCGCCAAGCTCTTGCCCTGGGCTGTCTGCACCTCGATCTGGCGCAGCCTCAGCACCACCTGCTCCGCGCTCGTCTTCCGACCTCGCCGCATGTCCGACGCCTTCGGTCCTGGCTGATCCTCTCGATCAGCCCGGTCCAAAGCCAGCCGGTCAGGTCATAACGACGTGCGTCGGGCGTTCGCGGCTCCGCCCCGTCCTCCGCGGGTTTCGCGTTGGCCGCCGGAGAGCTCCGCCCCCCCGGCTGACCGACTTTGCGCGTCTAGCTGACAAACATCCCTCGGAACAACGTTCAGGATGGACGCTTGAAAACCATCTATTCCCCCACAGTGCTCATTTTTTGCCTCATGCTACATCCACAACATCTACAGCAGAATCAGGAGCAACCCGTCGTGCTGCCGCACGTGTCGCACTTGAGGCAGGTGCCGTTGCGGACCAGCGTGAAGTTCGCACATTCCGGGCAGGCCTCGCCGACATAGCCCTTCATCTTCGCCTCGGCCCGCCGGTCGGCGACGCTGCGCTCGGCCGGCTCGGGCTGCTGGAAGGGCAGGCTCTCGACCGTCGTGGCCGCCTCCGCCTTCAGAGCGGTGGCGCCGCGGAGCGTATGCACCGTGCCGCCGGCCGGCGCGCTCTGGCCGGTCGAACCTGCGCCGATGCCGACCGTGGCGCCCGCCGGGCCACCCTGGATCAGGGTGAGCCGGTCGGCGGAGCCGCGCAGCAGGCCGCGCGAGACGACCGTCGAGGCGGGGGCCGGCTTCGGGGCGTCGCGGGTGGTGTCGCCGCTCTCGCCGCCGCCGATCACCGTGCCGCCGATCTCGTTCGGGTTCACATGGGCGAGGTCAGCCCGGCCGAGATAGGACACGGCCAGCTCGCGGAAGACGTAGTCGAGCAGCGAGGTCGCGTTCTTGATCGCGTCGTTGCCCTGCACGAAGCCCGCCGGCTCGAAGCGGGTGAAGGTGAAGGCCTCGACATATTCCTCCAGCGGCACGCCGTACTGGAGGCCGAGCGAGATCGCGATGGCGAAGTTGTTCATCAGGCTCCGGAAGGTCGCGCCCTCCTTGTGCATGTCGATGAAGATCTCGCCGAGGCGCCCGTCATCGTACTCGCCGGTGCGCAGATAGACCTTGTGGCCGCCGACCACCGCCTTCTGGGTGTAGCCCTTGCGCCGGGCCGGCAGCTTCTCGCGGGAGCGGATGCGCTCGACGCGCTCGATCACCCGCTCGACGATCTTCTCGGCGGCGATCGCCGCCTTGGCCGCCGCCGGCGCCTGGATCAGGGCCTCGATAGCCTCCTCGGCCTCGTCCGCGTCGTCCGAGATCAGGGCGGCGTTGAGGGGCTGCGACAGTTTCGAGCCGTCGCGATAGAGGGCGTTCGCCTTGAGGGCGAGGCGCCAGGACAGCAGGTAGGCCGCCTTGCAATCCTCCACCGTCGCGTCGTTCGGCATGTTGATGGTCTTGGAGATCGCCCCCGAGATGAAGGGTTGGGCCGCCGCCATCATGCGGATGTGGCTCTCGACCGAGAGGTAGCGCTTGCCGAGCCGCCCGCAGGGATTGGCGCAGTCGAAGACCGGGTAGTGCTCGACCTTCAGGAAGGGCGCGCCCTCCAGCGTCATCGCCCCGCAGATATGGGTGTTGGCGGCCTCGATCTCCTTCCGCGAGTAGCCGAGGAAGGGTAGCAGCTCGAAGGTCGGGTCCGAGAGCTTCTCGGCCGGCACCTTCAGGGTCTCGGTGAGGAAGTCGTCGCCGAGCGTCCAGCGGTTGAACACGAACTTGATGTCGAAGGCCGACTTCAGGCCCGCCTCGATCGCCGCGATCTTGTCGTCCGCGAAGCCCTTGGCCCGGAGCGAGCCCGGGTTCACCGCCGGCGCCTGGCCCATCGAGCCGTGGCCGACCGCGTAGGCCTCGATCTCGGCGATCTCGGATTCACGGTAGCCCAGCGCGCGCAGCGCGTCCGGCACCGCCCGGTTGATGATCTTGAAGTAGCCGCCGCCCGCGAGCTTCTTGAACTTCACCAGGGCGAAGTCGGGCTCGATGCCGGTGGTGTCGCAATCCATCACCAGGCCGATCGTGCCGGTCGGCGCGATCACGGTGGCCTGCGCGTTGCGGTAGCCGTGCTCCTCGCCGAGCGCCAGCGCCCGATCCCAGGCCGCCTTGGCATGGGTGCCGAGATCGGCCTGCGGGATGTTGGCATGGTCGAGCGCCACGGGGGCGACGTTCAGGAACTCGTAGTCCGCCGCGCCGCCATGGGCCGCGCGGCGATGGTTGCGGATCACCCGCAGCATCGCGTCGGCATTCTCCTCGTAGGCCGGGAAGGTGCCGAGCTCGGCCGCCATCTCGGCGGAGGTGGCGTAGGCGACGCCCGTCATGATCGCGGTGAGCGCGCCGGCGAGCGCCCGGCCCGCATCGGAATCGTAGGACAGGCCCATGGTCATCAGCAGGCCGCCGATATTGGCGTAGCCGAGGCCGAGCGTCCGGTACTGGTAGGACAGCTCCGCGATCTCCTTCGAGGGGAACTGCGCCATCATCACCGAGATCTCGAGCACCACCGTCCAGAGGCGGTTCAGGTGCTCGTAGGCCTCCACGTCGAAGCGCTTGGTCTCACGGTCGTAGAGGGTGAGCAGGTTCGTCGAGGCGAGGTTGCAGGCCGTGTCGTCGAGGAACATGTACTCGGAGCACGGGTTCGAGGCCCGGATCCGGCCGCCCGACGGGCAGGTGTGCCAGTCGTTCATCGTGGTGTTGAAGTGCAGGCCCGGATCCGCCGAGGCCCAGGCCGCCTCGCCGATCCGCTCCCACAGGTCGCGCGCCTTCAGGGTCTTGGAGACCTTGCCCGTGGTGCGGGCGGTGAGGTTCCAGTCGGCATCCGCCTCGACGGCCCGCAGGAAGCCGTCGGTGAGCGAGACCGAGTTGTTGGAGTTCTGGCCCGAGACCGTGAGATAGGCCTCCGAATCCCAGTCGGTGTCGTAGATCGGGAACTCGATCTTGGTGAAGCCCTGGCGGGCGAACTGCACCACGCGCTTGATGTAGGCGTCCGGCACCGAGGCCTTGCGGGCGGTCCGGATCTCGCGCTTCAGCGCCGGGTTGCGCTCGGGGTCGAAGCAGGCGTCGCCTTCCGCCTCGCACTGGGTGCAGGCCTTCATCACCAGGCCGAGGTGCTTCGAGACGACCTTGGAGCCGGTCACCAGCGCGGCGACCTTCTGCTCCTCCTTCACCTTCCAGTCGATGAAGGCCTCGATATCGGGATGGTCGATGTCGACGATCACCATCTTGGCGGCGCGTCGCGTGGTGCCGCCGGACTTGATCGCGCCCGCCGCCCGGTCGCCGATCTTGAGGAAGCTCATCAGGCCCGACGACTTGCCGCCGCCGCCGAGCTTCTCGTTCTCAGCGCGCAGCATCGAGAAGTTCGAGCCGGTGCCGGAGCCGTACTTGAACAGGCGGGCCTCCCGCACCCAGAGGTCCATGATGCCGCCCTCGTTGACGAGGTCGTCCTGGACCGACTGGATGAAGCAGGCATGCGGCTGCGGATGCTCGTAGGCGGTGGCCGACTTCGTCAACGCGCCGGTGCGGTAATCGCAGTAGTAATGGCCCTGGCTCGGACCATCGATGCCGTAGGCCCAGTGCAGGCCGGTGTTGAACCATTGCGGGGAGTTGGGCGCCACCATCTGGCGGGCCAGCATGCAGCGCAGCTCGTCCATGAAGGCCGAGGCGTCCTCCTCCGAGGAGAAGTAGCCGCCCTTCCAGCCCCAATAGGTCCAGCAACCGGCGAGCCGGTCGAAGACCTGCGTGGCGGAGGCTTCGGAGCCGAAGCGCTCCTCCTCGGGCAGCGCGTCGAGCGCCGCCTCGTCGGGAACCGAGCGCCAGAGGAAGGAGGGAACGTCGTTCTCCTCGATCTTGCGCAGGTGCGCGGGCACGCCGGCCTTGCGGAAATACTTCTGGGCGAGCACGTCGCTCGCCACCTGGCTCCAGCCCTCGGGCACCGAGATGCCGTCGAGACGGAACACCACCGAGCCGTCGGGATTGCGGATCTCGCTCAGGACCTTGCGGAATGCGATGGCCGCATAGGGGGACTGGCCGGCCGTGGTGTAGCGACGCTCGAACCGCATGAAACACACCTCTCCCGACAGGGCACGACGACCCTGCCCGCGCGGCTGCGCAGGTTATGGTCCCAACTTTGGGGATGCCGGCTCCGCTACATCCGCGAGGCGGAATGCAGGCCGGCAGCTCTGACGTGAAGGCTCGGGCCGCCCCTCGAAACAACGCGTCCGGGGCGACCGAACCATGACCCGGAGATTAACGCCGGGTCCGCCTTCACGTCAACAACTGGTGTGCCGGCTCTTGGTTTCCCGCTAGATGTGGTAGGGGAGATGAAATCCCTGTGGATATCCACAACCCTGCCGCTAAGTGCTCTTTCGGCTTCCCGGATTCCGCGCGGGAAAATTTTGGATTCACAGGGCTCGCGAGCGGACTCGCGCCGATTCCGGAGCAACGCGGCCGGGAGCGACATTTCGGCGACACTCCGGGCGCGCCTGTGCCGCCTTTCGGCTGGACTCGACGGCGCGGGCTCACCATAACCGCGCGGGATGCCCCGCGCCCGCGCGGGGCTCGGCGGACGGCTCGGGAACGGCGATGGCTCTCAAGGACACGCTTCTGCGCATCTTCACGTGGTGGAACGGCCAGACGGTCTCGCTCGCCATGTACACCGCGCGCAGCGGCACCTTCGTCGGCAGCGACGATCTCGGCAACAAGTACTACAAGGCGCTCGGGCCGCTGATCGACCGCTCGGTCGGGCCGGAGCGGCGCTGGGTCGTCTACAACGGCTATGCCGATGCCTCGAAGGTGCCCCCGGGCTGGCGCGCCTGGCTCTGCCACAACGGGGACGTGCCGCCGAGCGAGGAGGATTACCAGCCCCGCGCCTGGCAGAAGCCGCATGTCGAGAACCAGACCGGCTCGCCCGACGCCTACCGGCCGAAGGGCTCGCAGCTCTCCTGGGGCGCCCGGCCGGCCGCGACGGGCGACTACGTGCCGTGGACGCCCAGCGAATAGGCCTTCGCCCTCAATTCACCACCGTTCGGGTCTTGAGTGCCCGCTACGACGCTCCCGACCGGGAGCCCTTCCGGCGGCCGCGAGGCCGGGAAGGTCCGTTGAGAGACATCGAACACGGGCCGCGCGACGTCCATTCCGCGCATGCCCGGAGGGCCTGAGCCTTGAGCCGCATCCCCGCACGCCTGTCGCGCGCCGCGCTCACCGCGACCGTACTCGTCCTCGGCGCCCTGCCCGCCTCGGCCGACAAGATCAAGAACCCGACCGCCGTGTTCTCCGGGCTCGACAAGATCACCGGCCGGATCGTCTCCTTCGAGGTGGCGGTGGACGAGACGGTGCAGTTCGGCGCGCTGCAGCTCACGCCGCGGGTCTGCTACACCCGGCCGCCCACCGAGAGCGCCAAGACCACGGCCTTCCTCGAGGTCGACGAGGTCACCCTCGACAACAAGTACCGGCGCATCTTCACCGGCTGGATGTTCGCCGCGAGCCCGGGCCTGCACGCCATCGAGCACCCGATCTACGACGTCTGGCTCGTCGATTGTAAGGGCGGCACCGACGTGATCGCCGAGGCCAAGGAGCAGGAGGACGTGCCGGCGCTCGCCTCCAAGCCCGACAAGAAGAAGGGCCGCGACGCGACGAAGACGGCCCAGCAGATCAACGCCGCCGGCCAGGTCGACGTGGAGGCGCCGCGCGGCGTGCCGGTGCAGCCGCGGCAGAAGCCCTCGCGCAAGTTCTCCCCGTCGAACGAGGGGCCGGCGCCGGCCCCGCCGCAACCGCAATCGATCTTCGACGCCCTGTTCCGGTAAGGAGCGCCTACGTCTCGACGGGTTCGAGCGCCGCGAGCGCCCGCACCCCGCTCGCGCTGCCGTCGCTCGGCCAGGAATCCCAGTCGGCACCGTAGGCGAGCGCCTCGGCGAGCCGCCGCTTGTAGATGTGGCGCGGCAGCTCCTCGGCCCCGAACTGGGCGAGGTGGTCGGTGACGAACTGCGTGTCGGCGAGGCGGTAGCCGCTGGCCTTGAGCCGCGCCATCAGGTGCACGAGGGCGACCTTCGAGGCGTCGCGCACCGTGTGGAACATGCTCTCCCCGAAGAAGGCTGCGCCGAGGGAGACACCGTAGAGCCCGCCGACGAGGCGCCCCTCCGCATAGACCTCGACCGTATGCGCGTAGCCGCGATCGAACAGGGCGCCGTAGAGCTCGCGGATGCGGCCGTTGATCCAGGTGCGCTCGCTGTCGCGGCGGGGGGCGGCGCAGCCGGAGATCACCGCGTCGAAATCGGTGTCGCTGCGGACCTCGAACACGTCGGAGCGGACCGTGCGGGCGAGCCGCCGCGACACCCGGAACCCGTCGAGCGGCAGCACGCCGCGGGCGCGCGGCTCGACCCAGTACAGGGTCGGGTCGGTCGCGTCCTCGGCCATCGGGAAGATGCCGGCGGCATAGGCCTTGAGCAGGATCTCCGGGGTGATCTCCACGCGGGCGCCGTCGTGCATGGGGCGAGTGTGCCGCGAGCCCGGCCGTTACGCCAGAGCCGACTGCAGCAAACTGCCGGGACCCCAGGCGTAACGGATCGGAGGCCCCGCCCACAAGGTGGAACGGGGCGCCCGGATCAGGCCGCGAGCCCGTCCTTCTCCAGGAAGTTCTCGAGCCAGTGGATGTCGTAGAGGCCGTTCTGCACGTCGGCGTTGCGCACCAGCGTCCGGAAGAGCGGCAGCGTGGTGTCGACGCCGTCGATGACGAACTCGTCCAAAGCCCGGCGCAGGCGCATCAGGCACTCGTTGCGGGTGCGCCCGTGCACGATGAGCTTGCCGATGAGCGAGTCGTAGTTCGGCGGGATGCGGTAGCCCTGGAAGGCGGCCGAGTCGACGCGGACCCCGAGCCCCCCCGGCGGGTGGTAGTAGGTGATCTGCCCCGGCGAGGGCCGGAAGGTCGCTGGGTGCTCCGCGTTGATGCGGCACTCGATGGCGTGGCCCTCCACCCGGATCTCGCCTTGCGAGACCGAGAGGTCACTGCCCGCCGCCACGCGGATCTGCTCGTTCACGAGGTCGATCCCGGTGATCATCTCCGTGACCGGGTGCTCGACCTGGATGCGGGTGTTCATCTCGATGAAGTAGAAGCGCCCGTCCTCGTAGAGGAACTCGATGGTGCCGGCGCCCAGATAGCCGAGCTTCTGCATCGCGCCCGCGCAGATGCCGCCGATCTCGGCCCGCATCGCCTCGTTGAGGGCGGGCGAGCCGCCCTCCTCCCAGACCTTCTGGTGGCGCCGCTGCAGGGAGCAGTCGCGCTCGGCGAGGTGCACGGCGCCGCCGCGACCGTCGCCCAGCACCTGCACCTCGATGTGGCGCGGCTTCTCCAGGTACTTCTCGAGATAGACCGCGTCGTCGCCGAAGGCGGCCTTGGCCTCGGTGCGGGCGAGGCCGATCGCCGATTCCAGGTCGGCCTCGGTGCGGGCGACCTTCATGCCGCGCCCGCCGCCGCCGGCGGCCGCCTTGACGAGGACGGGATAGCCGATCCCGGCAGCGACGCGCTTGGCCTCGTCGATATCCTCGACACCGCCCTCCGAGCCCGGCACGCAGGGGATGCCGAGCGAGAGCGCCGTGCGCTTGGCCTCGATCTTGTCGCCCATGGTGCGGATGTGCTCCGCCTTCGGGCCGATGAAGCCGATATTGTGGTGGGCGAGCACCTCGGCGAAGCGGGCGTTCTCGGAGAGGAAGCCGTAGCCCGGATGCACCGCATCCGCCCCGGTGATCTCGCAGGCGGCGATGATCGAGGGGATGTTGAGGTAGCTCTCGCGGGCCGAGGGCGGGCCGATGCAGACGCTCTCGTCGGCGAGGCGCACATGCATGGCGTCGGCATCGGCCGTGGAATGGACCGCCACCGTCGCGATGCCGAGCTCCTTCGCCGCCCGCAGGATGCGCAGCGCGATCTCGCCGCGATTGGCGATCAGGATCTTGTCGAACATGGCCCCGCCTTACTCGATCGTCAGCAGCGCCTCGCCGAACTCGACGGGCTGGCCGTCCTCGACGAAGATCGCGCTGACCGTGCCGGCGCGGGGCGCCACGATCTCGTTGAAGGTCTTCATCGCCTCGATCAGGAGGACCTTGTCGCCGACCTCGACGCGGGCGCCGACCTCGATGAAGGGCTTGGCGTCGGGCGACGGGCGCCGGTAGGCGGTGCCGACCATCGGCGAGGGCACGGCGCCGGGATGGGCCCGGGCGCGCTCGGGGGCCGGGGTCGCGGCAGGCGACGGCATCGCCGGCGCCGGGGCGCTCACCGCGGCGACGGGGGCCGGCGCCGCGACCTGGACGCTGACGGGCTCCAGGCGGCGGGCGACGCGGATGCGCAGGTCGCCCTTCTCGACCTCGATCTCGGACAGGCCGGTCTCGGTGACGAGGTTCGCGAGCTCGCGCACGAGGTCGGGATCGATGGAATCGTGCTTGGGCATCGGGGCAGTCTTCTTCGAATTGAGGTTCACGGCGGGGTCGGCTTCAAGGCGCGCGCCGGCGGGCCATCAGGCGCGCGAGCGCGTCGAGGCCGAGGCCGTAGCTGTCGGGGCCGAAGCCGCAGATCACGCCCGCGCAGACGGGGGCGATGAGGGAGACGTGGCGGAAGGGCTCGCGGGCATGCACGTTGGAGAGGTGCACCTCGACCGCGAGGGCACCGCTGCCGCTGATCGCGTCGCGGAGCGCCACGGAGGTGTGGGTGTAGGCGGCGGCGTTGATGAGCACCCCCGCGCCGGCAAGGCTCGCCTCCTGCACGAAGCCGACCAGCTCGCCCTCGAGATTGGTCTGCCGGACGGTCAGCGCGACGCCGAGATCCTCGGCCCGGGCGCGCAGGTCGCGCTCGATGTCGGCCAGCGTCGCGGTGCCGTAGATCCCGGGCTCGCGGCGGCCGAGGAGGTTGAGGTTCGGCCCGTTGAGGACGTGGATCGGAATCATGGCCGGGATCATGGCATCGTGCGATCGCTTCGCCCGGGCCGGGCGGCGGGGCCGCTCTTAGAGCATTCTCCGCCGCAGGGCACCCCGCTTCGTCGCTGAAACTGCGACAGCGCGGAACGGCCCGCTTCCCGGGCGCCGGGCGAAGGCGCGCTACCGGTCAAGGCCCGCGGCCCTCAGGACCGGCCGCTCAGCAGGAGGCGTGGCCGCACTGGCGCACGTCCGCGATGGTCTTGCGGATCGGCTCGACGCCGACCGCGCCGGGGATGATCTCCTCGCCGATGATGAAGGCCGGAGTGCCGGACAGGCCGAGCTTGTCGCCGAGCCCCCGGTTCTCGGTGAGCGCCGCCTTCACCTCGGGGCCCTGCGCGTCCTTCTGGACCTTCGCGACGTCGAGGCCCATCGCCTTGGCGACCTCAAGGGCGCGGGCGCCGTTCACGCGGCCCTTCGACTCCAGGAGCTTCTGGTGGAACTCGAACAGCTTCTCGCCCTTGAGCTGCTGCTTGACGGCAAGCGCGATCTGGCTGGCTTCCAGGGATTCGGGGCCGAGGACGGGGAAGTCCTTGATCACCACACGCAGCTTCGGATCGCTCTTGATCAGGGTCTGCACGTCGATCAGCGCCTTGCGGCAATAGCCGCAATTGTAGTCGAAGAACTCGATCAGGGTGACGTCGCCGCTCGGGTTGCCGGCGATCACGTCGTGCGGGCTGTTCAGGAGCGCGTCCTTCGACTCCTTGAGGGCGGCGGCCTGGGCGAGGCGCTGCGTCTCCAGTTGCCGCTTCTCGCCCTCGGCGATCACCTCCTGCAGGACCTCCGGGTTCTTGACCAGGTAGTCCTTGACGATCGCCTCGATCGCCTGCCGCTGGGCATCGGTGAAGGGCGAGGCTCCCTGCTGCTGGGCGAGCGCCGGCACGACCGCGAGGCCGAGACCGAGGGCCAGGATCGGGAGGGAACGGGAGAAGAGCATACGTCCTCGCTGCGCGCGGGGCGCCGGCCGGGCCGGACGGCGTTTGGCGGATCGGTAGAGGCCGGGTTAGGCGTTTTCACGGCGTCCGGCAATCGCGGGAGGTCGTCCTTCGCCGGAACCTGGACGGGTCCGGCCGCTCCCGTGGCGATGCGTCCCTTGCAGCATACGGGAAAGCCGATCATTCGGCCGCGAGACGCCAGCGGACCAGACCTGCGGACACCAGATCCATGCCCCTCCCCTCGCGCCGCGCCGCGGCGGTCGCCCCCTTCCTCGCCATGGACGTGATGACGGCCGCCGCCGCCCGGGAGCGGGCCGGCGCCGGCGTGGTCCACATGGAGGTCGGCCAGCCCTCCGCGCCGGCACCCCGGCCGGTGATCGCGGCGGCGCGGCGCGCGCTGGAGACCGGCCGCGTGCCCTACACGGAGGCGCTCGGCCTGCCCGCCCTGCGGGAGCGCATCGCCCGGGACTACCGCGAGCGCTACGGCGTCTCGGTCGCGCCGGAGCGGGTCGTGATCACGACCGGCTCCTCGGCGGGCTTCATCCTCGCCTTCATGAGCCTGTTCGATGCCGGCGACCGGGTCGGCGTGCCGCAGCCGGGCTACCCGGCCTATCGCAGCATCCTCAACGCCCTCGACCTCGTGCCGGCCCCGATGGTGCTGCGGCCCGAGGACCGCTTCGCCCCGACCGCCGCCCTGCTCCGCGCCACCCATGCGGCGGCCCCGCTGGCCGGCGTGCTGGTGATGAGCCCGGCCAACCCGTCCGGCACGGTGATCACCCCGTCGGCGCTTGCCGACCTCTGCGCCGAGGCCGGGCGGCTCGGCCTGCCGCTGATCTCGGACGAGATCTATCACGGCCTCAGCTACGGGGTGCCGACCGCCACGGCGCTGCAGTTCGATCCCGACGCGGTCGTGATCAACTCCTTCTCGAAATACCATTGCATGACCGGCTGGCGCATCGGCTGGATGGTGGTGCCGGAGGGGCTGGTGCGCGCCATCGAGCGGCTGGCGCAGAACCTCTACATCTCGGCGCCGTATCTCTCGCAGGTCGGCGCGCTCGCGGCCTTCGAGGCGGGCGCGGAACTCGACGCGGTGCGCGACGGCTATGCCCGCAACCGGGCGATCCTGCTCGAGGCCTTTCCCGGCCTGGGGCTCGGGCGCACGCATCCGGTGGACGGCGCCTTCTACCTCTATGCCGACGTCTCGGGCCTCACCAGCGACGCTCCTGCCTTCTGCCGGCGGATGCTCGACGAGGCGGGGGTCGCCGCGACGCCGGGGCTCGATTTCGACCCGGCGGAGGGCGCCCACCACGTGCGCTTCTCCTTCGCCGGCTCGGAGGACGAGTGCCGCGAGGCGGTGCGGCGCCTGCGCGGCTGGCTCGGCTGAACCCGGGTGTCGAGAGGGGGCACCCCTCTCGCGGGTCCAGGGCGGAGCCCTGGTCTGCGAAGCAAGGCCGGGGCGCCGCCCCGGCACCCCGCCAAAGGGATGATCCCTTTGGGATCCCGGTTCAGGCTGCGGCGGCCGTCGCGATCGCGGTTTCGGCGGCCTTGAGCGTGTCGGCGAGCCGGGCCTCGAAATCCGTGAAGGCTCCGGCGGCCTCGCCCCAGGCGGCGCCACGGATATGGCCGAGCATCGCCTCGGCCCGGGCATTGGCCGCGCTGAGCGCCGCGTGGACCGGGCCCGGCAGCGCCGGATCCGACCGCACCGCGGCGGCGGCCGCCTCCGCCACCGGGAGCAGCCCGACGAGGGACGAGGCGAGGCGGCGGCGCCAGGCGGCGCAATCGGCCGGGAGGCGCCCGAGGCGCAGGACGAGGGGATCGCCCGCATAGCGGTCGAGCAGGGTGCGGCTCATCCCTTCCAGGCTGTCGAGCCGGCCGATCGCGTCGCCGATCTCGCGGCGCGACTTGTCGATGCCGGCTGCGATGTTGCCGACGCTGGAGGCAATCTCGCCGGTGGCGGCGATCTGCTGGTCCATGATCGCGGCCATGGCGCGCATCTCGGAGGCCGCAGTAGCCACCGCCGAGCTCTCGGCCTCGACGCGGTTGTTGGCCCGCGCCATCACCTCGGAGCCCGCGGCGACCGCCGTGCGGCTCTGGTCGACCGCGCCCTGCATGGCCGCGAGCTCGCCCTGGAGGGCGCCGAGCCTGGCCCGGATCTCGTCGGTGGCCTTGGCGGTCTGGGCGGAGAGCGCCTTGACCTCGCCAGCCACCACCGCGAAGCCGCGGCCGGCCTCGCCGGCGCGGGCCGCCTCGATCGTGGCATTGAGGGCGAGCAGGTTCGTCTGCGCCGAGATTGCGGCGATGGCGCTCGCCATCTCCTCGATGCGGCGGGCGGCGGCGGCGAAACCGTCGAGGCAGCCGCCGATCTCGGAGGCGCGCTCCTGGATCACCTGCATGCGCTCGCCGGCGAGCCGCATGTCGGCGGCGCATTCGGCGATGCCGGCGCGCGCCCGCTCGGCGGTCTCGGCCGAGGCCTGGGACCGGGCGGCGACCTCGCTCGTCGTCGCGGCCAGCTCTTCGCTCGCCGCCGCGATCAGGCGGGCCTGCTCGGCCATCTGCGCGGAATCATGGGTGATCCAGCCGATCGAGGTGCCCGCCTCGGACGCGGCGGCGGAGAGGCCGGCCTGCAGCTTCAGGACGGCGGGATCGTCCATCGGGTGCGGCGCCCGCGCCGGGGGCTCCGCCGCAGCGGGGCTCTCGGCGACGGGCGGCGCTTGCACCGGCGGCAGCTCCGCAGGGCGTCCTCCGCGGAACAGTGCGAACATGCTGGGCCCCTCCGACAGATATGGTTCGGAGAAGGATGCGCCCCAGGTGCTCAACCGCCGGTTAAATTGCCGGCAGATTTCGAACGCCCCGTGCAGATCGCCGGAATTTGATCCACGGATTCCGCGGCAGCTCGGTCGCCGCCTACTCCGGAACGACCGCTTTCCGCGCATCTGAGACCGCGCGGCGCCTGAGCGAAGGCGACATCCGCCATCCCGAAGGGATCACCCGGATGTCGTATGAAAGCGGAACGGCGGGGCAAAAGCCCCGCCGCACGTATCGGAAGCGCTGCTTCCGGATCGATCGTTGGCGCGATCACTCTCCCGTGAGCGCGGCCTTGGTGCGCGACCACCAGCCGGCCCGCTTCGGGCGGTCGGGGTCGGACGGCGCGCTCAGGACCACGGCGACGGGCTCCGGCGGCGGCACGGGAGCCAGCGCGGGCTCCGCGGCAGCGGTGACGGGCTCGGCAGCGGTTTCGGCGGCGGGCTCGGACGACGCGGCGACCGGCAGGTCGACCGAGGCCTCGAGCGGGACCGGCGCGGCGGGCGTCTCGGCAGCCTGGGCCAGGGCCTCGGCGCTGACCGGCTCCTCGGGCGCCAGGGCCGCGACGGCCTCCTCGCGCTCGGCATCCGCATCCGTCTCCTCGCCCGCCTCGTCGGCGCCGTCCTCGCGACCGCGCTGATCGGAGCGACCGCGACCGCCGCGGCGGCCGCGACGGCGGCGGCGGCGGCCACCCTCGTCGCCGGCCTGCTCGGAGCGGCCGGCCTCGGCCTCACCCTCGCCCTCGGCGGACTCGGAAGGCTCGGCGCCGTCGCCGGCTTCCGCAGCCTCGACGGCCTCGGACTCCTCGCCCTCCTCGGCACCGTCCTCGTCGCCCTCGGACTCGCGGCGCTCGCCGTTGCCCTCGGAGCGACCGCCGCGACGGCGGCGGCGACGGCGGCGGCGGCGGCCCTCACCATCCTCGCCCCGCGCCTCGGCAGCCTCCTCGCCGTCCTCGGCGCGGGCCTCGGCCTCCTCCTCGGCGAGATCCTCCTCGTCGATCTCGTCGTCGATCTCCATGGCCGGCGAGACCGCGGTGGCGCGGACGGCGGTGGCGGGCGCCTCGGGCCGCTGGGCCGGCTCGCCGCGATCGAGCTGGAACGGCGTGCTCGCCGCGAGCCGCTCGTCGGCGGCGATGGTCAGCGTCACGCCGAAGCGCAGCTCGAGCTCGCGCAGATGCGCGCGCTTGTGGTTGAGGATGTAGAGCGCGGCTTCGGTGCGGGTGCGCAGCACGAGGTTGTGCGAGGCCGACTTGACCAGCGCCTCCTCGATCGAGCGCAGGATGTGCAGGGCCACCGAGGAGGTGGCGCGCACGAAGCCCGAGCCGCCGCAATGCGGGCAGGGAATCGAGGAGGATTCGAGCACGCCCGTGCGGATGCGCTGGCGGCTCATCTCCAGGAGGCCGAAGGGCGAGATCCGGCCGACCTGGATGCGGGCGCGGTCGTTCTTCAGGCACTCGTTGAGCTTCTTCTCGACGGCGCGGTTGTTGCGCTTCTCCTCCATGTCGATGAAGTCGATCACGATGAGGCCGGCGAGATCGCGCAGGCGGAGCTGCCGGGCGACCTCCTCGGCGGCCTCGAGATTCGTCTTGAGCGCGGTGTCCTCGATGTCGTGCTCGCGGGTGGCGCGGCCCGAGTTCACGTCGATCGAGACCAGCGCCTCGGTCGGGTTGATGACGAGGTAGCCGCCCGACTTCAGGGAGACGTGGGTCGAGAACATCTGGTCGAGCTGCTGCTCCACCCCGTAGCGGGCGAAGACCGGCGTCGTGTCGCGGTAGGGCTTCACCACCTTCGACTGGCCGGGCATCAGCATGCGCATGAAGTCCTTGGCCTCGCGGTAGGCGTCCTCGCCCGCGACCAGCACCTCCTCCAGGTCCTTGTTGTAGAGGTCGCGGATGGCGCGCTTGATCAGCGAGCCCTCTTCGTAGACGAGCGCGGGCGCCATCGAGGTGAGCGTCAGCTCACGCACCGATTCCCACAGGCGCATCAGGTACTCGAAGTCGCGCTTGATCTCGGGCTTGGTGCGCATGGCGCCGGCCGTGCGCAGGATGACGCCCATCCCCTCCGGCACGTCGAGGTCGGACACCACCTCCTTGAGGCGCTTGCGGTCGGCGGCCGAGGTGATCTTGCGCGAGATGCCGCCGCCCCGGCCGGTATTGGGCATCAGCACCGAGTAGCGGCCGGCGAGCGACAGGTAGGTGGTCAGCGCCGCGCCCTTGGTGCCGCGCTCCTCCTTCACCACCTGCACGAGGATGATCTGGCGGCGCTTGATCACCTCCTGGATCTTGTAGTGGCGGCGCGGGCTGCGCGGGCGCTCGGGGATCTCGGCGAGCGCGTCGCCGTTGCCGCCGACCTGGGCGATGCGGCCCTCAGAGTCCTCGCCGTCCTCGGATTCCTCACCGTCCTCGTCGTCGGAATCGTCCTCATCCTCGTCCTCATCGGACTCGTCGTCGGAATCCTCGTCGTCCTCGTCCGCGTCCTCATCCTCGGAGGCCTCGTCGCGGGCGAGGTCCTCGACGACGGTCAGCACCTCGGCGACCGCGACGACGGCCTCGGGGGCGGGACCGGGCGCGGGCTCGCCGGAGACGGCCGGCTCATGGGTCGACTCCTGGGCCGCCTCGGCGGCGGGAGCGGATTCGGCGGGTTCACCCTCGGCGGCCGGGGCCTCGTCGCCGGGCTCGGCGCTGGCAGTGGCGGAATCCGGCAGGTCGGCGGAAGCGTCGCCGCCCGTCACCGGCACGGCCTCGTCGGCCGGCGCGGCCTCGGAGACGGACTCGGCCTCGAGATCGATGACGGCCGGGACGGCGTCCTCGCTCACCGTGGCGTCGGCGTTGCGCGCGGCGGCCTCGGCCCGGCGGCCGCGATGGCGACGGGTCGAGCGG
The DNA here is from genome assembly GCF_902141855.1 of Methylobacterium dankookense. GTDB lineage: Bacteria > Pseudomonadota > Alphaproteobacteria > Rhizobiales > Beijerinckiaceae > Methylobacterium > Methylobacterium dankookense. The sequence goes on from NZ_CABFVH010000043.1 coordinate 41,605, forward strand.
CGACGCTCCTCGCGCTCGCGGTGCTCCTCCGCGTCGCGGGCCTCGTCCTCCAGCAGCGCCTGCCGGTCGGCCAGCGGGATCTGGTAGTAGTCGGGGTGGATCTCGTTGAAGGCGAGGAAGCCGTGGCGGTTGCCGCCGTACTCCACGAAGGCGGCCTGGAGCGAGGGCTCCACCCGCGTCACCTTGGCGAGATAGATGTTGCCGCGCAGCTGGCGCCGGTTGGCCGCCTCGAAGTCGAATTCCTCGACCCTAGACCCGTGAACCGTGACGACCCGGGTCTCCTCCGGGTGCGTCGCATCGATGAGCATCTTGTTGTTGGCCATGACGAACTTTCGACATGGCGGCCGGCGACGCCCTCCCGGGGCGATGTCCCGGTGGAGCCGCTCCCGGCCTTGCGGCCCTTGGGAAACGCGCTCGCGCCGGCCTCGTCACCGAGGCCGCGGGGTCTGATCGGAAGGGGGAGCCGCCAACCGCCGTTCGGCACGCCGCAACGGCGTGCCCGGGGTTGAACATGGCCGGGGGGAGAGGCGAACCGGCGCGACGCGAATCACGCGCGCTTGCGGCACGAGCAGCGGCAACCGTTGCTGTGCGTCCGCCCATCCTTTCCCCGACCTCGCGAAGACATCTCGACCGGATTGGACCGGCCGCGAATTCGAAAACCTTGCGGCGAGAGCAATCCCGCCGCCTGCGCCGACACCCGCCCTTGTGTGGAATCCGACGGACGCCGCGGAGAACCGACGGCGAGGACGCGTCCGAAGATCGTTGGAACTCGGCGCGCCCGCGGGCCGCGAGCGCGACCGGCGGGACCGGGAGGGGGTCGCTATCATTACAGATCGTCGCAGGGATTTGGCAAGGCGGGATTTTCGGCCGCCCGGATGGCCGCGACCGCTCGCACGTGCCGGATTCAGGCGCCCACGCGCTTTCGGCTCCGCGCATTGTCATAAGCTGGGCCGTCTATCCTCATCGCAGGCCAAGAGGAGCGACGGTGCCGGATGGGGCGCGGGTCCCCTCTCCCGTTCGGGAGAGGGACAGGGTGAGGGTCGAGAACTTTTAGGAATGAGCAGAGCCGGAGCCGCTTCGCCGTCGCGACCTCTCCGGACAATTCTCGACCCTCACCCCAACCTTCTCCCGAATGGGAGAGGGAGCCTGTCGCGGATCCTGGGAACGTCCGGAAACCGTGTTCCCCGCTCTCGTGCGAGCGAGGGCGCGCCGCGCTTGGCCGCCCTGCCCCTTCGATCGCCTATACGCTGGTCCGCCGCTCGATCGCGGCGAGGATCGTCTCGCGGACGCCCTCGAGAGTGTCCGCGACATCGACGTTGTCGATGCGCAGAACCTCGAAGCCGCACCGCCTGAGCGCTTCGGTCCGTCGTTCGTCTCGGAGACGTTCGGCCTCGGTCGCGTGCGTGGCGCCGTCGACCTCGACCACGAGCTTGGCGGCAACGCAGGCGAAGTCGGTGATCGCATTGCCGACCGGATGCTGCCGGCGGAACTTCCAGCCGTTGGCCGGCCGTTCCCCAGGGCCCGCCACAGGCGCGCCTCGGCAGCAGTCTGTCGCCGCCGAAGCATCTGCGCCCGGCCCGACGAGTCGTTCATGGGACGCGGAACCCGACGTCCTTCGGGCTCGGCGGGGTCGGTCCCTACTCCGCCGCCTGCCGCGCGCCGTAGCCGAGGCGGCCGTTCAGCTCCTCGATCAGCTTGACCGCGGCCTCGGCGATGACCGTGCCGGGCGGGAAGATCGCCGAGGCGCCGGCGGCGTAGAGGGCGTCGTAGTCGCCCGGCGGGATGACGCCGCCGACCACGATCATCACGTCGTCGCGGCCCGCTTCCGCCAGCGCCGCCCTCAGTTCCGGCACCAGCGTCAGGTGGCCGGCGGCGAGCGAGGAGACGCCGACGATGTGCACGTCGTTCTCCACCGCCTGGCGCGCGGCCTCGGCGGGGGTGGCGAAGAGCGGCCCGATATCCACGTCGAAGCCGAGATCGGCAAACGCCGAGGCGATCACCTTCTGGCCACGGTCGTGCCCGTCCTGACCCATCTTGGCGACGAGGATGCGCGGGCGGCGCCCGTCATTCTCCTCGAAGGCCTCGACCAGGCCGCGCACCTTCTCGACCACAGGCGACATGCCGCCGACCTCCCGCTTGTAGACGCCCGAGATCGAGCGGATCTCGGCGCGGTGCCGGCCCCAGGCCCGCTCCAGCGCCTCCGAGATCTCGCCGACCGTGGCCTTGGCCCGCGCCGCGTTCACCGCCAGCTCGAGCAGGTTCTCGCTGGTCTCCGCCGCTCCCGTCAGGGCCGCCAGCGCCGCGTCGACATCGGCCTGGTTGCGCTCGGCCCGCAGGCGCTTGAGCTTGTCGATCTGCAGGGTGCGCACGTTGCCGTTGTCGACGCGCAGGAGCTCGATCGCCATCTCGTCGTCGGGCTTGAACTTGTTGATGCCCACGATCGTCTGACGGCCGGAATCGATGCGGGCCTGGGCGCGGGCCGCGGCCTCCTCGATCCGCAGCTTCGGGATGCCGGCCTCGATCGCTTTGGCCATGCCGCCGAGGCTGTCCACCTCGCGGATATGCTCCCAGGCGCGGGCCACGATGTCGGCGGTCAGCCGCTCGACATAGTAGGAGCCGCCCCACGGGTCGACGATCCGGGTGGTGCCCGATTCCTGCTGCAGGAAGAGCTGGGTGTTGCGGGCGATCCGGGCCGAGAAATCGGTGGGCAGCGCCAGCGCCTCGTCGAGCGCGTTGGTGTGGAGCGACTGGGTGCCCCCTTGCGTCGCCGCCATCGCCTCGATCGCCGTGCGGGTGACGTTGTTGAACACGTCCTGCGCGGTGAGCGACCAGCCGCTCGTCTGCGAATGGGTGCGCAAGGGCAGCGACTTGTCGGACTTCGGCTCGAACTGCTTGACGAGCTTCGCCCAGATCAGGCGCGCGGCCCGCATCTTGGCGACCTCCATGAAGAAGTTCGTCGAGATCGCCCAGAAGAAGGACAGGCGCGGCGCGAACTGGTCGATGGTCAGGCCTGCCGCGAGGCCGGCCTTGATGTACTCGACGCCGTCGGCCAGCGTGTAGGCCAGCTCCAGGTCGTTCGTCGCGCCGGCCTCCTGCATGTGGTAGCCGGAGATCGAGATCGAGTTGAACTTCGGCATGTTGGCCGAGGTGTAGGCGAAGATGTCCGAGATGATCCGCATCGATCCCTTGGGGGGATAGATGTAGGTGTTGCGGACCATGAACTCCTTCAGGATGTCGTTCTGGATCGTGCCGGCGAGCTTCGAGGGCGGCACACCCTGCTCCTCGGCCGCGACGATGTAGAGGGCGAGAACGGGCAGCACCGCGCCGTTCATCGTCATCGACACGGTCATCTCGTCGAGCGGGATCCCCGAGAACAGGGTCCGCATGTCGTAGATCGAATCGATCGCGACGCCCGCCATGCCGACATCGCCCGAGACGCGCGGATGGTCCGAATCGTAGCCGCGGTGGGTGGCGAGGTCGAAGGCGACCGAGAGGCCCTTCTGCCCGGCCGCCAGGTTGCGCCGGTAGAAGGCGTTCGAATCCTCGGCCGTGGAGAAGCCGGCATATTGCCGGATCGTCCAGGGCTGGGTGACGTACATGGTCGGATAGGGCCCGCGCAGATAGGGCGGCAGACCCGGATAGGTGTTCAGGAATTCCAGGCCCTCGCGGTCCTCGGGGCCATAGGCGCCCTTCACCGGGATGCCCTCCGGGCTCATCCACGGCTCGCCGAGCGCCGGAGCGGGAGCCGGCAGGGGCTCACCCGAGAACGGGACCTCGGCGAAGTTCGGGATGCGGGACATCAAAACGGGCTCGCTGTAACGGGCCCCGCGGGAGGGCCCCCTTGACCGGCATTATAAGGACGGTTCGGGCGCATGCCACTCCCCGTGCGGGGGAGACGGCAGCGGCCGCAGGCCTCGACACGTGCCGGGGCCGGCCCTGTTGAAACGCTCCGCCATCGCCATACTAGTGAACGGCCGAGGTTCGTGGCCGCCTGGCCCGGCCGCCGCGACGCGCCCCGAAGGATACGCCCCCGCCGATGGCTCTCAAGACCGTTCCGACGACCGCCTTCCCGGACCAGAAGCCGGGGACCTCGGGCCTGCGCAAGAAGGTGCCGGTGTTCCGGCAGCCGAATTACGTCGAGAACTTCGTCCAGGCGACCTTCGACACCCTGCCCGACCGGGCCGGGCAGACGCTGGTGATCGGCGGCGACGGGCGCTTCCTCAACCGGGAGGTGGTGCAGGTCGCCATCAAGATCGCCGCCGCCAACGGCTTCGGCCGGCTGCTCGTCGGCCGCGGCGGCCTGCTCTCGACGCCGGCCGCCTCCTGCGTGATCCGCAAATACGGGGCGATCGGCGGCATCGTGCTCTCGGCGAGCCACAATCCCGGCGGGCCGGACGGCGATTTCGGCATCAAGTTCAACGCCAAGAACGGCGGCCCGGCCCCGGAGAGCGTCACCGCCGCGATCTTCGAGCGGGCGAAGGGGATCACCCAATACCGCATCCTCGACGTGCCGGACCTCGACCTCGACCGGATCGGCGAGACCACCCTCGGCGACACGGTGGTCGCGGTGATCGATCCCGTGGCCGACTACGCCGCGCTGATGGCCGAGCTGATCGACTTCGACGCGATCCGACGCCTGTTCGCGGGCGGCTTCCGCATGCGCTTCGACGCGATGAGCGCCGTGACCGGCCCCTACGCCAAGGCGATCCTCGAAGGCGAACTGGGCGCCGCCCCCGGCACGGTGGTGAATGCCGAGCCGAAGGAGGATTTCGGCGGCCACCATCCGGACCCGAACCCGGTCCACGCCAAGGAGTTGTTCGACCTGCTGCATGGCCCCGACGCGCCCGATTTCGGCGCGGCCTCGGACGGCGACGGCGACCGCAACATGATCGTGGCGCCCCATCTCTTCGTGACGCCGAGCGACAGCCTCGCCATCCTCGCCGCCCACGCCCAGCGCGCGCCGGGCTACGCCGCGGGGCTTGCCGGCCTCGCCCGCTCCATGCCGACGAGCCGGGCCGCCGACCGGGTCGCGAAGAAGCTCGGCATCCAGGCCTACGAGACGCCGACCGGCTGGAAGTTCTTCGGCAACCTGCTCGATGCCGGCCTGATCACGCTCTGCGGCGAGGAGAGCGCCGGCACCGGCTCGAACCATGTCCGCGAGAAGGACGGGCTCTGGGCGGTGCTGCTCTGGCTCAACATCCTGGCCGCCACGGGCGAGCGCGCCGACGCCCTGGTGCGCGCGCACTGGGCGGAGTTCGGCCGCGACTACTACACCCGCCACGATTACGAGGAGGTCGAGAGCGCCGCCACCGAGGCGCTGATGCAATCCCTGCGCGACCGCCTCGCCGACCTGCCGGGGCAGGCCTTCGCCGGCCTCACCGTCGCGAGCGCCGACGATTTCCGCTACGTCGACCCGGTCGACGGCTCGGTGACCGAGCGCCAGGGCATCCGCATCGCCTTCGCCGAGGATGCGCGCGTGGTCTACCGGCTCTCCGGCACGGGCACGCAGGGCGCGACCCTGCGCGTCTATCTCGAGCGCTACGACCGCGACCGGCACGACCGCGACCCCGCCGAGGTGCTCAGCCCGGTGGTCGCGGCGGCCCGCGCCATCGCCGACATCGCGGGCCATACCGGCCGCGCCGAGCCGAGCGTGGTGACCTGAGGGGCCGCCCTCACTTCATCAGCGCGCCGTACACCATCTGCCGCAGCAGCGCGTAGTAATGCCCGCGCAGGCTCGGCGCCTGGAACATCGCCACCACCACGAGGCGCTCGGCCGGGTCGAGCATGTAGCGCGGCCCGGTGATGCCGCCCCAGTAGAGGTCGCCCGGTGCGCCCGGCGTCGTATGGCCGCCGGTGGCGAGGCGGACCGGGTTGACGAGGCTCCAGCCATAGCCGTCGTCCACGTTGTTGCGCGGGCCGCGGATGCCGTTGAGCTGGTCGTGGTGGAGCATCAGGCGCACGGTGCGCGGCGCCAGCAGCCGCACGCCGTCGATCGCGCCGCCATTGGCGAGCATCTGCAGGAGCCGCGCCACGTCGCCCGCCGTGGAGGCGAGGCCGGCCCCGGCCGAGAAGCGCTTCGGCGGTTTGCGCAGGTCGAGCCAGGTGAAGACCCAGGCGAGCGGGTCCTTCTCGCGCGTCGCCTGCGAGGGCTCGGCGAGGCGGCCGGCCCGGGCCTCGTCCACCTGCCAGACCGTGTCGGTCAGCCCCAGGGGCTCCAGCACCTGCTCGGCGAGGATCCGGTCGAGGGGCTTGCCCTCGATCCGCTCCAGCATGTGCCCGAGCACGTCGGTGGCGATGGAGTACTCGAAGGTGGTGCCCGGCTGGTAGAGCAAGGGCTGCTGCGCGAGCTTGGCGAGCATCTCCGGGCCGGTCAGGCCGTAGAGCCCCTCGAGATCCTGCTCGCGCTGGTTGCGCCGCACCGGGTTGGCCGGCCCGATCCACCAATAGGTGAGGCCCGCCGTGTGACGCATCAGGTCCTGCACCGTCGGCGGGCGCCGCGGCGCCTCGGGCGGCGGCACCTCGCCGCTCGTGGCCGATTCGAAGCCGGCATAGACCTTGAGGTCCTTCAGCTCGGGCAGGTGCGTCGCCACCGGGTCGGAGAGCTTGAAGCGGCCCTGCTCGTAGAGGCGCAGCGCCGCCGTGGTGACGAAGAGCTTCGTGGTGGAGGCGATGCGATGCAGGCTGTCGAGGCGCATCGGCACGCCCGGGCTCTGCTCGCCGAAGGCCCGGGACATCACCGGCTTGCCGTCGCGCAGGACCATCAGGACCATGCCGGGGATCTTGCCGCTGCTGACGTCGCGCTGGACGAGGTCGGCCGCCGCCTGGAGCCGCCCGGGATCGAAGCCGAGCTCGGCCGCCCCGGCGAGCGGCGCCGGCTCGAAGGCCAGGGCCGGCGCCCCCGCCAGGGCGAGCCCGATCAGGCCGGCGCCCAGGATCCGCGTCAGCGTCTCGCGCATTCTCGTCGTCCTCCCTCGACCCCGGGGCTTGTGCCACCCCGCGCCCGCCGATCGCGGTCGCAGGAATGCGGGCGCCCCGTTTCCGGTCTCATGCTCTCGCAGCCAAGCCCGCCGCGCACCCGGTCCGCGCCCGCGCCCGGGAACAGACCGCCCCGCCTGTTCCTCCGGAGACGGCGCAAGCCCCCTCCCCTATCGGAGGGCGCTCAGGCCGCCCGCTTCCCGCCGAAGGTCAGGGCCCCGTCGTCGAGTCGGCCGTAGCGGAGCGTGGCGAGGTCGAGCACGTAGTTCTGGTGGAGCTTCCACGGGCGCGACGCGCCCTGTTTCGGCATCAGGTGGCGCGCCCGCTCGATATAGCCGGAGGTGAAGCCGATCAGCGGCTCCTCGCCCGTGGCCTCGCCCCGCCGCGGCATGCACCAGGCGTTGCCCGTCGCATCCATGCGGCGGATGAGCCGGCAGACGAAGCCCGCCGTCAGCTCGCATTTCAGCGTCCACGAGGCGTTGGTGTAGCCGATGGCGAGGGCGAGGTTCGGCACGTCGCTCAGCATCATGCCGCGGTAGAGGTAGCTCTGCACCGGGTCGGGAGTGCGGCCGTCGACGCTGATCTGCACGCCGCCCATCATCTTCACCCGGAGCCCCGTCGCGGTGACGATGATGTCGGCGGGCAGATGCGTGCCGGAGGCGAGCTGCAGCCCGGTCTCGGTGAAGCTCTCGATCGCGTCGGTCTCCACCGAGGCCCGGCCCCGCCGGATCGCCTTGAACAGGTCGCCGTCCGGCGCGAGGCAGAGGCGCTGGTCCCAGGGCTTGTAGCGCGGCGTGAAATGCCGGCCGACATCGTAATCGCGCCCGAGCTGGCTGCGGATGGCGCCGAGGATCTTGCGCGTCATCACCTCCGGCTGGCGGCGCGCGAACTGGTAGAAGGCGAGGCTGAGGGCGATGTTCTTCCAGCGCGCGAGCCGGTGAGCGAGCCCCAGCGGCAGGCGGCGCTTCATCCAGTTGGCGATGTGGTCCTTGGCCGGCAGCGCCACGATATAGGTCGGCGAGCGCTGCAGCATGGTGACGTGGGCGGCTGTCTTGGCCATCTCCGGCACCAGCGTCACCGCGGTGGCGCCGCTGCCGATGACCACGACGCGCTGCCCCGCATGGTCGAGATCCTCCGGCCAGGCCTGCGGATGCACGATGCGACCGCCGAAGCGCTCCATGCCCGGCCAGTCTGGTAGATAGCCGGCGTCATAATCGTAGTAGCCGGCGCAGACGTAGAGGAAGGAGCAGGTATAGATGAGGCGCCGCCCCTCCGGCCCGGCCTCGACCGCGACCGTCCAGCGCGCTTCTTTGGTGCTCCAGGCGGCCGAGACCACGCGTTGCCGGTAGCGGATCCTGCGGTCGATGCCGAAGGCGGCGGCGGTCTCGCGGAGATAGGCTAGGATCGAGGCGGCGTCGGCGATCGACTTGTCCTCGGTCCAGGGCCGGAAGCTGAAGCCGAAGGTGTAGAGGTCGGAATCCGAGCGCAGGCCGGGATAGCGGAACAGGTCCCAGGTCCCGCCGAGCGCCTCCCGCGCCTCCAGGATCGCGTAGCTCTTGTCCGGGCAGCGCGTCTGCAGGGCATGGCCGGCGCTGATCCCTGAGATCCCGGCCCCGATCACCAGCACGTCGAGATGCTCGGCCGGGGGCGCCTCCGGCTGTGTCGCGTCCTCGGCCTCCGAGAGGATCCGCATGGCTGAAGCCTCCCAAGGCTCGACGGGGAACGACCCTCTAGCACGTGCCGGGATCCCAGAGGGACAGGTCCCGGACGCGCATTTCCAGGGCTCCGCCCCGGACCCGCCAAAGGGATGATCCCTTTGGGATCCCGGACACGACAACGGCCCGTCCCCTTTTGGGGGACGGGCCGTTGGCTGATCTGGTTGCGGGGGTTGGATTTGAACCAACGACCTTCAGGTTATGAGCCTGACGAGCTACCGGGCTGCTCCACCCCGCGCCGGGCGGCTGTGACGTTTCGTGTCGAGGGTGTGTGTGTCTTGCGTTGGGCGGGCCTGGCGGCGACCGACTCTCCCGTGTCTTGAGACACAGTACCATGGGCGCTGGTGCGTTTAACGGCCGAGTTCGAG